>JAJPKE010000017.1 GCA_021323855.1 Chloroflexota bacterium
CCCCTCTCCCGCGCACGGGGATGAGCCTCCGCCATGCGAAGCATGGAAGCACTGCCTAGCAGTGCGGAGGAGGCGATGAGCGAAGCGGAGGGGCTGGGGGTGGGGGCATTCGTTGTGGCGCCGCATCGCTGTTGTGCGCCACGGAAAAAATACACATGACACGAGGAGATGTTTTGATGGCTACCACGATTGAAGAGGTTACGTTGTCTGTGCCGGATGTCAGTTGCGAGCATTGCGTCAACGCCATTGACAAGGCGCTCAGCCCGCTGGCCGGCGTCGAGCAGGTGGAAACGTCCATCCCAGCGAAGACGGTACACTTGCGCTATGATCCCACGCAGACGAGCATGCAGCAGATCGAGACGGCGCTAGATGACGCAGGCTACACCGTCGCCAAATAGCGCCTGACAATACTAGCAACCGATGAGGCGGTCTGTGACACACGGGCCGCCTCATATTATTCCTGGCTGTCGCGGCAGTAAACTGCCGGCGCACGGAACGAACAAGGCTAAAGCCCTCCAAGCCACGGTGAGCCACTGGACTTCAGTTCTTGCATCGTAAAGCAGCGTTTGCCTGTTGCCAAGCAACAGTGCGTCACTGGACTTCAGTCCACTTTCCATGCGCCGGCTTTTCAAAGCCGCGACGCAGTACACTCCATAAAGCCGCGACCTCAGCAATAAAAACCACTCACCAATAGGGGCCATTGCATTTGACAGCGGCGGCCCACTTGCGTACAATCGCGTCGCGTAGTAGGCGCAGCATCCAACCAGGCGCAAGTACGCGCAGAGCAGAAGATCATCCCAGACGCAGTGTTATCATAGCCATCACGACGACATCATGACACCACGAACGAGGAGCGGGATTCATGGGAAATCGCGGCAGAAGAAGCCATCGCCTGACGGTACGTGTCGCTTCGAGCGCATTGCTGGCGCTCACCGGATTGTTCGCGCTACTGCTATCGGCCTGCGCCACCAGCGGTGGCGGGGCCGTGCTGGCGCAGAGCCAGGTATTTACTTGGTCCTATGTCAATGCTTCAGCCGTGCAAAATCCTACCCAACATGTCGCTGTTTTCGATCCAGCAGTTATTACTACTGCCACTGATTCTTCTAATATTGCGATGCTCTATTCTGGTCTGGTCACACTGGATAGCGCCACGTTGCAAGTCAAGCCAGATGCGGCGAGCAGTTGGACGGTAGACTCGACCGGAACAAAATATACCTTCACGTTGCGCCCCAATCTGTCCTTCAGCGACGGCCATGCGATCACGGCGCAGGATTTCGCCTATAGCATCAACCGTGCGCTGGCGAATAATGCTGGCGTATGCAACGTGGATGACGCGAAAACCTATGGCGCACCAAATTCTAGCTGCGCGGCTTTGGGGTCAGGCTATCTAAATATGATCCTGGGAGAAGGAACTAAAGGAGACCCGACGGTCTCTGGTACTCAATCGAACAACACAAGCCTTATCGGCTCTGGTAAAGGGTTGGACCCGATTGATACTCAAACATTGGTTATTCGGCTGGCCCATCCTGCCGCCTATTTCCTGGAAGCGCTCTATTATCCGACTTCGTACCCGGTCGAGCAATCGCTCGTAGATAAATATCCCGGCGGTACCTGGGTAGACCACCTCGATGAGGGCGGCTGTTCTGGCCCGTTCATGGTCAAGGCCTACATTCCCGGCAAAGAACTCAAACTGGTGCCCAATCCCTACTGGGAGAGCGCCTGGCACAAGCACATCACCTTGACTGAGGTAGATCGTCCCTTCCTGGCCAGCCAGGATACCGAGTATGACAATTACCACAAAGCTGGTGAGTACGATTACACCGATGTGCCACCAGATGTGTATACCTTCGCACTCGGCCAGGCTGATTTCCACGAAGTTCCCAGTCTGACCACCGATTATTTCGGCCTCAACTTCAACCAGCCACCATTCAATGATGTGCGCATCCGGCAGGCGTTCGATCTGGCTCTCAATAAGCAATTGCTGGTGGACCGTGTGTTCAACGGCGGCGCCATTCCCACCAACCATATCGTGCCGGAGGGCATGCCGGGCTTTGACCCGCAGTTGACCGGGCCAGACGGCACGCAATCAGTGACGGGCAACCAGCAGAAGGCGGTGCAGTTGCTTCAGGAAGCCCAGAACGACTGCAAAGCCAGCGGGAACACGCAGACTTACTGCCCCTACATTGACAACGGCGCGAATTCGCAGCCAATCTACCTTTCGGCGGGCACCATTACCGATGCCTCTCAGAAAGAGATTGCGACGATTGCCACGCAAACCTGGAGTCAGGTGCTGAATCTGAACGTTCAGGTCAAGGCATATATTGACCTGAGTGACTTGGTAAGCAAAGTGATCTTCCCAACCCCTAGCCTTACGAATCCTAATGGCTTGAATACTGCTCAGGCATGGCAGATCGGTTGGCTTGCCGACTATCCAGACCCACAGGACTGGCTCTCGCTCCAGTTCCATACAGGGGCGGGAAATAATGTCTCGTATGTCAACGATTCGCACCTGAATTCACTTATGGATCAGGCAGATCAGGAGCAGAACCAGGCCAAGCGCATGGCCGAGTACAACACCATTGAGCAGGATATGGTGAACCTCTGCGCCTGGATTCCCTATGCTCAGGAGAAGACCGGCTGGCGTCTGCGTCCGTGGGTGCATGGCTTCGCGCTCAACGAAGTCCTCATCATGGAGGACGTAGACTGGCCGAACGTCTACATTACGGCGCACTGAGACAACAACACCAGCGGGCAACATCGTGTTGCCACATGGCGAGCCAGGGTTTGCGACTGCGACCCTGGCTCGCACCGTCTCTTGCAAGTCGTTGGCAGTGGGGAGCCAGCGGTTGAAACCGCGGCTGGGTGGCTTTCAGCCGCAAAACCTGCCTACGCAGGTTCGGAGCAGGCAAGTGCAGGTGTGCCGCTATGCCGATCTCCAGTCCGCGTAGGCGGACTTCGCGGCCAACGGCCATCCAGCCGCGAATTCATTCGCCGGGTTCAACCATCGGCCAATGGCTTGACGCATGGCGTCCACAGACCCTACCATTGGAACGTGAGACCGGCGGATGCGATGCGCCCGCCTATTTTTGTCATCCACTGTATCGCCCAATGTGGAACACGACACGCCCGGCGCCTCTCCAGCGATGCCAGAGAGCAGCGACGAGAGGCGTGGGCAGATAGGATAGAGACTGCATGACACCATTTGAAGAGACCCAGGCGCCGCAACCACAACCACAGCAGCCACCCCACTATCAGGAACCTCCACATCCGCAGCATCCGGGAGAGATGCCGCCTAATACCCAGGGCATCACGCAACTGGTGATGGTGGCGGTGCTGGTGGTCGTCTCGTTTGCGGCTGGCTGGTTCGGCAACGGATTCGCCAATCGCCAGAATGTCGCCACCGGCGATCAGCAACTCATCTTGCAGGCGTGGAATACGATTGACCAGAACTATATCGTCACCAGCTCGATTGACCACAAGAAAATGGCCTACGCCGCCATTGACGCAATGGTTGCCACACTTGGTGACACCGGCCACAGCCGTTTTGAGACGCCCGAAGAATATCAGCAGGAGCAGCAGAGCTTGCAAAATCAGGCGACCGTCGGCATCGGCGTCTATATCAGTGGCGGCGGCAGCCAGCCCTTGCGCATTGATGCCGTCATCCCCGGCTCACCAGCACAGAAGAGCGGCAAGCTGCGTCCCGGCGACGAAATTATTGCGGTCAACGGCCAGAGCATCCAGGGGATGACGATAGAGCAATCGCGTACCCTCATCGCTGGCAAAGCAGGCACCAACGTGACGCTGACCATTTTCCGCCCCAGCACCAACACGACGTTTGACGTGACGCTCACGCGCGAAGCATTCACCGCGCCCACGACGGTCAGCTACATCATCCCTGGCATAAACATCGCGCATATTCAGTTGACACAGTTCTCGCAGGACGCCGATAGCTCATTGCGCACGGCGCTGAAGGATGCGCTGAACAAGCATGTCGCGGGCATCATCCTCGATCTACGCGGCAATCCTGGCGGCTATCTGGAGCAGGCACAGGCCGTCGCCAGCGAGTTTGTGGCGGCGGGCAGCGGCAAAAACGTCTTGATCGCTAAGACGCGCACCGGCCAGCAGGCGTTCCCGGTGCTCTCCGGCGGCGTCGCCACGAATGTGCCGCTGGTGATCCTCATAGATGGCAACACCGCCAGCGCAGCGGAGATCACCGCCGGTTCCATTCATCAACTGCGGCCAAGCGTGCAACTCGTTGGCGAAAAGACCTTCGGCACCGGCACCATCCTCAACACATTCTTCCTCTCGGATGGCTCGGCGCTGGTGCTGGGCACCGAAGAATGGCTGCTGCCGGATGGCACGAGCGTCTACCACAAGGGTATCCAGCCGACGCAGGTGGTGGCACTGCCCAGCAACGCTATCGCCGTCTCGCCACTCGTGGCGCAGGAAGAAGGGTTGACGCTGGCGCAGATCCAGGCGTCCGGCGACGCACAACTGCTTCAGGCGATTCAGGATTTGACGGGGAAATAAACCACATGGTTCAGACCCAACATGACAAGACCGCCGCACCAGACCGGGCGAAGATCATCGAGCGCATTGGCGCGTTTTGGCCCGGCAAGCCGGATACGCCGGCGGACGCGCATCTCTGGTCGCCGCGTGTCACCGCTGTTCTTATCGCGTTCTGGCTAGTGGCGGCGGTGAGCCTCACCGTGCTCTCCATTGAGGCGCATACGCATCCCTACTTTACCGGCGATGTCGGTATCGCAACGGCACTTCAGAAGGTAAATGGCACCGTCCTGGCGCCGATCATCAACATCAGCAGCCAGTTGAATTGGCCGCAGCCTGCTGGCATCATCGCCATTGCGCTCATCATTCTCATGGTGATTGTACGGCGCTTCCGGGCGGCGCTCTGTCTCGTCATCTCTGGTTTTGGTGCGGACCTGGCGAATGTGGTGTTGAATAGCGCCGTAGCGCGCCCACGCCCCAACAATGTGCAGATTCACGTCGTTGCCAATCTTGGTTTACATAGCTTCCCCTCTGGCCATGTCACACACGTCATCTCCTTCTATGGATTCCTGCTCTACTTCTGTGTGAGGGGACGCCAGGCGCATCCAAACTGGCGTCCCTGGCTGCTGGTCATTCAGGCGATTAGCGTCTTCTTCATCATTACCATCGGCCCGTCGCGGGTCATGCTTGGGGAACACTGGCCCAGCGACGTATTGGGCAGCTACCTGCTCGGCGCCATGATGCTGATCCTGGCTATCGCGCTCTACCACCTGCTGGCAATCGCCTGGGTGCGCTTCCAGGCAGCGCGGGCTGTGGCCGGCGGATAGCAGACAGGTGAAACCGCTCATTCGCCAGCTAAAGAGTCGCTCATGCGTGCGCGCCGGGAGCGCCAGCTTCCGTCAGGCGGCGATGCTTGCCGGCGTACCAGCGCACCGCCGAAACGAACTCCGCATGGCTCCAGGTGAGCGGTGAGACGGAGAGCGGCGCATCTGAATAGGGGTCCATCTGCTCTGCCAGCACGCCACTGGGCAGCGCCCGCGCCTGCACCCATTCCAGCAGCGGTATCGCCTCGTGCAGTGCGTCTATGGTCTCCGCGCGAGCAATGCGATACTCAGCAATCCAGCAGGAGCAGATGAACCAGGGATTGCCTGGCACGTTTTCAATGTCATGGCTGACCTGATGATAATAGTCGTTCTCATAGCGCGCATAGCCGCCGGCCTGCGCCTTCACCAGAAGCCGGTTTTCGATGGCAGCCATCGTCTTGCTGATCTCATCGCTGGTGGCGGGGAACATGCCGAACTGATACAGCCCACTGATGCTGGCGTCTATGTTCATATCCGGCGTGATCGTGCCATCCGGCGAGACGTTTATCATGCGCACGAAGCGCCCCGCCTGTTCATTCCACAAATACTGGCGCGTGGCAGCCTGAATCTCCTCTGCGGCCTGCCGGTATCTGGCGGCATGATCCTCCTCGCCAAAGGCGTCCGCAAAGTTGGCGGCGGCGGTCAATCCGGCGTAGACCGCCGCGACGGTGTAGGCGTGGATGCCGTGGCGCTCTTCCCAGAGGTCCCAGGACGGCGCGGGAAGTCTAGTGTGCGGCTCACGGAACTGTACCATGAAATCAGCGGCAGCCTTCACCAGCGGACGATAGAGCGGGCGCACGAACTCGACCTCATGGAAGAGCAGGTAATGCTGCCAGAGCGCATAGACTACCAGCGCGGTTTCATCTTCCTGAATCGGTAGCTCCGGCTGGCCGTCTTTCCCCAGCCACGGCTGCCAGCTACTCCCAAGCGCACCCTCCGGCGTATATTTGTGCAGCAGATAGCCCTCATCGGTGATGACCCGGCGGCAGAAGTGGAAGAAGGCGCTGGTGATGTCGCCGTAGCCGGAATGGCTGAGCGCATTGGCGACGAGCGCGCCGTCACGCGGCCACATATAGGCATAGCTGTCGCGGGCGAAGGTCCAGACATCGCCATCGGTGGCGGCAAGCACCGCGCCGTCGTCGTCTATCTGCGTGCGCATCAGCAGCAGGCTGCGCTTATAGAGGCTGACAAGGTGCGGCGGCAGATCGCCCAAATCGAGCGGCTTGGTCGTCACCCAGAGATGCCAGTAGTTCCTGGTGCGTTCGATCAGTTGCTCCGGCCCGCGTTCCAGGATCAGTTCATGCAGCAGCCGCGCCTCCGCAAAGCGCGCGCCAAAGGTCAGCCAGTGATAACAATAGCGCGCCGCACCGGGTTCGAGCGTCCCCAGCCAGAAGCCAGCGCAGCTATCCACCGACCCCTGGGCGATGGGGTTGCCGCCAAGTTCGCCGTCTTCGGCGTCGCGCCAGGTGCCCTGCTGGCCGTTGAACTCTTTATAGCCGGTCGCCCACTGTGTAATGCCTTCTTCGGCCTGGCGGCTGGCGCGCGGCGCACCGGCGTTCTCGCCGCCGACCAGCCCGCCGACGAGGATATTGCACTGGTCTTTATAGGCCAGCAGCGCCTTGAGCGTGGGACGGTAACAGGCAGTGTTGGCGCCCTCGCTCTCGCCGATATGCCAGTCGTGATGAAAGAAGAGCCGCACCTCACGTGGGTGGTCAGCGCGATTGGTGACACGCATGCGGCGAATGAGGATATCGCGGTCGAAGTCCACCACATCGCTGCACTCGATGGTCAGTTGCAGGTCATCGTTGGTCAACGTCACCTCAGTGAGCAGCGAATCTTCTTGATAGCGCATGTCACGCTGCCAACCGTCGGCGTCGAACCAGGAGAAACGACCCTCCACCCAGACGCCGGAATGGCTGACATGGCCCTCGGTCTGGTTACGCAGGCCGATATGCGGCCAATACATGTCGCGCAGGTTATAGCGGGTATCGAAGTTGACGAGCAGTTGACCGTTGGCGAGCGGCAGATCACGTGGCATGATTATCCTCTTGTGACAAAGCCCCCACCCCCAACCCCTCCCCCATGCGCGGGAGAGGGGAGCCAGCAAGCGCGTATGCCGGAGTGAGGTTGTTCGGTTAGAGACCGGCGATGAACTTCGCCGCTACTCCAACAATACCACCAGCGAGGATGAGCCATGCGGAATTGGGCTTGAAGCGCAGCAGCACGAACAGCGCCACCATTGCCAGCGCCCAGGTGAGAATGTCGGTCAGCGCAGCCGTGCCAAGCTGGATGGTTACACCGGCCATCAGCGCCAGCGCCGCAACATTGATGCCATCAAGGATAGCGGAGGTCCAGGGCGAGCGGCGCAGCGGTCCAGCGATGCGATGGATGATCGCCACCAGGAAGAAGGAGGGCAGGAAGATGCCAAGCGTCGCCACCAGCGCGCCCTGCCAGCCGCCGACGAGATAGCCAACGAACGTGGCGGTGGTAAAGACGGGGCCGGGGGTAAACTGGCCGACGGAAACGGCGTCGAGCAGTTGCTTATCGCTCAGCCAGCCGAGGCCATGCACAAAGTCCGCCCGCAGGAAAGCCAGCAGCACGTAGCCGCTGCCATACAACACCACGCCGATTTTGAGGAAGGTGAAGAAGAGCGTCCACTGGCTGAAGGGCACGGCGGCAGTTGCAGCGGCGGTCGCGGCGCTGGTGGTCGCCAGCGCCTTGCCTGCGCTACGAGCGCTGCCAGCGGTCATGGGCAGCGCCGCTGCTTCTGGCTTGCCGGTGGACCGGCGTGTGAGCATACGCACCAGACCATAGACGATGCCGCCGCCAAAGAGCGCAAGCAACGTGTTGAGTCCGGCAAGATAGGCTACCAGTATCAGCACCAGGAAGATGACCGGCAGCGCGCCTTTGAGGATGATACGGAACAGGCCCCAGAGCGCGACGGCGATGATGGCGATAACCACCGGCTTGATGCCATAGAGCAGCCATCCGGTCTGTGGCAGGCTGCCAAAGGTGACATAGGCCCAGGCGAAGGCAAGCACGATCAGCATCGCTGGCCCGATGAAACAGACGCCAGCCACAATGAGGCCAGGCCAGCCAGCGCGCAGATAGCCCAGATAAATAGCGAGCTGCGTGGAGCTTGGGCCGGGAATCAGGTTGACGAGGCCGATCAGATCAACGAAGCGTTCGTCGCTGACCCACCTGCGCCGTTGGGCGATTTCCTGGCGCATCATAGCGATATGCGCCGCTGGTCCGCCGAACGCCGTGAAGCCCAGCCGCAGGAAGACGGCGGCCACCTCACCAAGATGCCGTGCGGACGGCGCTGGCGTTTGTGACACTGCTGGCGTCTCCTCAGATGGTTGCGAGTCACTCATGGACGCTCCTCATAGTGGTCGCTGCGTGCTATGGCTGCGCTGGTCGCATCTTCAGCATCTTCAGCATAACAGGTTCTCATGGCTTATGCTGTTATGCTGTTATGCGTGGTCGCTGGCCAGCGCGGCGCGCAATCGCTGGCTAAGGGATGCTATCTCCGCTGCCCCGCCTTTGGGCGCATCCGGCCAGTCGTTCAGATTCATCCGCCAGTACGCCTCCGGTGTGCCGGGATAGCGCGCAACGACGAAGAGATGCAGATGCGGCACTACCTCACCGAAGAAATACACGTATGCACGCTCAGCGTTGGCGCCGGTTTCCAGCGCGCGGCTGAGGCGTGCCGTCAGCAATCCGATAGCCTGCGCCTCGGCATCGGTCAGTGCGGCGAAGGTTTTGGCATGCCGCCTCGGCTGCACCACCAGCGTTCCCAGGTATTCCGGTCCTTCGCCAGAATACCAGTGATAGGCACAAATCAGATCGTCCGCGTAGATTGGGTCGTTCATAGCAGGCGCGAGACCTTGCTGTATATCGCAGAAGATACACTCTGCCATCGTGTTACTCCTCGTATCAATGGATTCCCCTGGTAGGGCGGACATTCTTGTCTGCCCTACCGAGAGACTGAAAATACCCAACAGTTATGCGGCGTTGCTCGCCAGCGCCGCGCGGAGCCGCTCTGCAAGCGCCTCGACCTCCTCTTTGCTGCCTTTGGGCGAGCCGGACCACTCGTCTACTCGTTCCCGCCAGTACTCTTCCGGCGTGCCGGGGTAGCGCGCGAAGACATGCACATGCAGGTGTGGCACATGATCCCCATAGAAGAAGACATACACGTGGTCCGCTCCGGTGGTGTCTTTGATGGCGCGGCTGAGGCGCGCAGTGAGCAAGCCGACGGACTTCGCTTCGCATGGCGTCAATTCGGCGAAACTGGGGACATGGCGCTTCGTCTCCACCCGGACATAGCCGAGAAACGTCTTCCCCTCGTCGTTAAAGACGTGGTGCGCGTAGACCATCTCGTCTTCATAGATCGGGCCGCCTACCACTGTGCTAGCCTGTTTGATGCAGATTGGACAATCTTCCACTGGATTCCTCTTTGCTCTTGCTACTCATTGCGTCTCGTTGCGCCAGGAACACCCTGACACCGCTCCTATCGCATAGCCTGCGCGCCACCTTGCGCATTTTTTGAGGCATCCGATCAGCGGGTGAGAAATCATACGTGGTGATCGAGAGAGCAAAAGAGCAAGATAGAAGAAGTTTTCTATTGTTTAGCGCGCGATGATACGCCAGTGATGTGATTTCTTGGTCCAGGAATCAGTGCTTGCGCGATGATCTATCAACGCAACTCTCCTGGTTTCAGCGAGCCATTTCACCCCATAACGAAAGGGAAACAGCGATGATTGGCGAACCGAAGATAGAAGATCGCAATGAGCAGCCGTATGTGGCGATCCGCACGCAGGCTACCATGCAAGAATTGGGTCCGGTGATAGCGCAACGGCTGGGGGATGTGTTTGGCTGGCTGGCGCAGCAGGGCGTTGCGCCAGCAGGCGCACCTTTCGTTCGGTATCTCATCATTGATATGGAGACGCTGCTCGAACTGGAGATAGGCGTTCCCGTAGCGGCTGCCCTGCCCGGAGATGACCAGATCTCTGCTGGTGTTCTGCCGGCAGGTCGCTACGCCTCGCTCGTCTACACGGGAACGGACAATGGCATCAAGGCGAATGCGACGTTGCTGAAGTGGGGAGCAGAGAAGGGTTTGGTGTGGGATCAATGGGAAACAGAGAAAGGCGATGCCTTCGGCGCACGGCTTGAATCGTTCCTCACCAATCCAGACACAGAACCGGACCAGGAGAAATGGCAAACTGAGGTGGCAATCCGGCTGGCGGAACAGCAACCTTAGCGCAGTTGTCAGCAGCCGATCACATGTGTCATCGTTTCGCAGAAAAATGCGCAAGGAGCGCGTCGTTTTTGTGATATGTATGAAGGAAAGTGAGACGAGTATGACACAACCAAACGCCATACCTATACAACATACAAACACCGAACGTGCGAATCGCGGCGCAGACGACATCGTAGCGCGGCTGGCGGCGGCGCGTCCGCGTTTGCGGCGTATCGCGCAATTGCGTGGCGTGGCGCCGGACGCCATCGAGGATGTGGTGCAGGAAACGCTCTTCGAGGCGTGGAAGCATCTTGATCGCCTGCATACTCCCAATGGCCTTGCTCTCTGGCTCGATGAGATTTGCCGCAATGTTTGCCGCCGCGCTGCGCGCACCTCCCTGATAGATCAGCGCCACCGCTCCCCACTGCTCGCCCTGCCCTCTGCTTCGGATACCAACGCGCATGACGATGCGGAGACCAGTTTCTTGGAGCATTTCCCCGACCCGTCACTTGCCGATCCGCTCGATGCGCTGGACCGCCAGGAGACGCATACACTGCTCGATCTGGCGCTCGGCTCGCTCCCGCCGCAAACCCGTGAACTGGTGGAGTTGTGCTATCTGATGGACCTGCCGCAACGGGAAGTCGCCGCGCGGCTGGGCCTCTCGATCAGTGCGCTGGAGTCGCGCCTGCACCGGGCGCGCCAGCAATTGCGCCAGGCGCTCGATGGTCCGTTGCGCGCAGAGGCGGAGGCGCTCGATCTGCCAGTGAACCAGGAAAGCGCGGGTGGCTGGCGCGAAACCCGCCTCTGGTGTACGCTCTGTGGCCGTCGCCGGTTGATGGGGCTGTTCGTGCCACAGCCGGATGGCAGTATGAATCTGCATATGCGCTGCCCGGATTGTGAGCGGCTCAACGGCCTCATAGATAGCGACAACAGCAACGTACACAGCAAAGGTTTGGTGCGGCTCGATGGGCTGCAATCGTTCCGTCCGGCGTGGAAGCGCACGATGGAAAATACGACGGCGCGGCTCACACGGGCGCTCTCCGCAGGGGAACGCCGTTGCCCCTCCTGCGGCACGCCGGCCTCGCTCCAACTGGTTGATAAGGCGCAGGCAGAACTGATGGATGATGCGCTGGTTCTGCCGGCTGGCCTCTCACAGCATCCCTATCAATTCTGGATCTGGTGGCGCTGCCCACGCTGCCAGGGTGATTCGAGCGCGGAGGCAGGCGTCTTTGCGGCCAGCGATCTGGTCTACTGGTCAGACGCGCGCACCCGTCAATTTATGGGAGAGCATCCGCATTGGGTCAGCGAGCCGGAACTGCTGGTGGAACACGCCGGTCTGCCTGCCATTCGCTTTCAGATGGCAGACCGCGCCAGCGCCGCGCGCCTGACCATCGTGGCGCACCGCTATACGCTGCACGTACTGGCAACGTTTTAGAAGCCCCCACCCCCAGCCCCTCCCCCGTGCGCGGGAGAGGGGAGAACGGAGAGACCTCACCCCCGTCCCCTCTCCCACAAGGATAGGGGAGTGCAGGCAAGCGTATCTGCCCACCCCGAACCCGCGCAGGCAGGTTTCGCGGCTGAGGGCCAGCCAGGCGCGGTTTTAACCGCTGGCGCCCTTCTTCGCGTTCATCCACCGATGCTCAATCTCTCAGGCTATGCGCGTTGACGGCTGGCGGCGTCCGGTGTATACTCGCCGCGCTATGGGTTGCGGTATCATCAAACGCCGCACCGGGACGCAGCGCATATCGAGAGTACCCGAGACTACCATCACGCATGGTTTGCAGAGGAGATGAGGCAGTGGCAATGTGGAGCGGATTGTGGCGATTGTGGCGCACCCAGGTAATCCAGCGTGTGCGGGACACAGGTCGGGGTCAGTCGCGGCATACGAGACGTGCGATTGATCGAGCCAGCCTGTTTGCTGGCAGATTGGCGCTGCTCATTGTCGTGCTGGCGCTGGCGGCATGTGGACCAGCCGCCGCAACACCACTGCCGACGCCTGCGGGTGGCGTCTATACCAGCTCGACCTATCACTTCAGCATCACCTATCCCAATGGCTGGCAACTCAACCTTGCGCCTAGCGGCTCCTCGTCATCAGCCGTTCCGCTCTCCCTCACCATCACGCGCATCAACGCGCAAGCTGCCGTGGGAGCGCAGGTTTCCACCTTTGGGATTACCGTCTTCGATGCGCATGATCCCAACGCCGCCGCCAGCATCTCTGCCCTGCTCAAACTGATACACGCCAGTGGTTCGACGTACCAGCCGGTGACGATAGCGGGCAAGCCGGGCTATCAGAGCAAACCGACGCAGGAAGCTATTGCCGGTAGCCAGCTTACTAACACGCATACCGACTACTACCTCTTCCTGCCGGATTATGCGTATCACCTCTCGACGGACTCGGTGAGCGGAGACAACGCCGATAGCGCGCTGCAAGCGATGCTTCAGAGCTTCACGCTGCTCAAATAGTCCTGGATCGCGGCAATAAATTGCCGGCGCACGGAGATAGCGGACTAATGTCCAGCAATTAGTGGCGGCGGAAGATGCGGCTGACCAGGCGGTTCAACGGCAGCACATCGTCAATGCCCAGGAAGCGCGAGAGGATGAAGTAGACAACGCAGGCCACACCTATTGCCGAGAAAACACGCACCACCTCAGAGATGGTCTCGCGGGGCGAGGCTGCGTGCTGTGGCAAGAAATATAACGCCAGCGTATAGGTGAAGAGCGCCGCCAGCGCCGTGACGACACTTGCCACGAATACTGTAAAGGTAAAGCGGCGCAGGTCCTTCATATCCAGCCCACCCAGGCGTGGGCTGAGCAGCACCAGCAGCACCAATGCCTCGCCTAGCGAACCGAGGGAGGTCGCCAGCGCCAGACCGTTTGCCCCCATTGGGCCGAGCAGGATGATGCTCAGCGCAATCACGAACATGAACTGCAAGACGCTCACCTCAACAGGCGTGCGGCTATCGTGTAGGGCGTAGAAACTGCGCGTCAGAATCTCCACCAACGAAAGACCAAGCAGACCAACTGAGAAATAGATCAGCGGACCAGAGACAACGCCAATCTTGGTGGGATCGAAGTTGCCATGCGCCAGTAGGAGTCTGCTGATGCCCTGCGCCAGGGCGATCATGCCAAGAGACGAAGGAATCGCCAGATAGATGACACCCTTCATGGTGCGCAGGATCGTGGCGCGCAACTGGTCCCAGCGGTTAGCCGCCACCAGCGCCGCCAGTGTTGGAAAAGCTGCCTGCGAGACAGCCATGCCAAAGACGCCGATGGGCAGCATCACCAGGGTGAATGCCGTGACATAACCATAGGCAGAACCAGTGCCGAGCGGCGCTAGCAAGATGCGATTGAAGAACACTGAGACATAGAGAAATGCGGCATTGATGAGGCGTGGCACCATGAGATGGAACATCTGCCGCACTCCTGGATGAGTGACATCGAAGCTGGGGCGATAGTGCATCTTGGCATTTATCAACCCAGGAATCTGGATTACGAATTGCAGCGCCGCGCCTGCAACAACGCCCCACGCCGGTCCCGCGATTCCCAGGTGCCCGCCGAAGATATGCGTCCTATCATCAATTTGAGTAGCAAGAATACCGCTAATCAGGCTGACTGTATAGATGACTTGCCCAAGCGCTGGAAGAACGAAATGCTGTCGCGCCTGCAAGATAGCGATAGTGACCGTCGCGCCGCCTAGAAAGATTGGCTGAAGCAGCATGATGCGCGTCAGCATAATCAAGGTCTGACCCTCAGTGTCGCCGTGAACAAAGAGCGTCGGGAAGAAGAGATGCATGATGGGATCGGCGAAGATAAAAATCAGCGCCGCCAGAATGGTCAGCACCAACATGCTCAGGTTCAAGGCGGAACTGGCAATGTGCCAGGCAGTTTTGCGGTCGCGCTTATCTATCAGATAGTCTGCAAAAACAGGAATAAAAGCCGAAGCCAGCGCACCACCAGCCACGATACTGAAAATGGCATCCGGCAGCGTGAAGGCCAGCGTAAAGGCGTCGGCGTCATGGCTGGTGCCAAAAGTTGCCGCGAAGAGCGTGGTGCGCACAAGGCCAAGCATGCGGCTGAGCAACAATGCGGCGGTGACGATAGCGGTGGCGCGCGCCAGATTGCCGACACGCAACGCCCGCATCTGCGCTGATGGCTGGTCATCCACGTCCACATCATGCGGCTGTACTGCGGCTGCGCCGGCAGCAGGCGCGCCGACAATCGTGACGGCTGGCGTGCCGCCACTGGGCGCGCGCACGCCCTTGCTCCAGCTCGTATCGGCTGGGGAGAGCGGCACCATCGCTGGAATCTTGCCGGTTCCTGTCATCTCGCCGATGCTCACGCCGGCGTAGGACTGCTCCAGCGCCGCATCCCAGTCCCAGATATTCGGTTCCGCCTGCTCTGCTGGGGTCGTGTGGTAGGAGGCGAAGCGCCCGGTTTCCGTCTCCCAGGGCGGGTTGACTGAGCGGTCATCATCCTCGTACACCGGCTGTGGAAATGGCGCTGGCTGCGGCGGCTGCGGCGTGGCGGGGAGGCGCGGCGGCTGTGGTGATAGTGGCGACCGGCGCGGATCTGCGCTGTTCGTCCCGTCGCTCCGCTGTTCCGCCGCCATCTGCTGGCGTGCGCGTTCCTGCCCCAGCGGATCCCGCGTTCGGTCCATACCTGCCGCCTTCCTCACTCGTACCAACTCGTCCGCATAATATCATTAGATGATGACGCACACAATATATGAAGGATAGCGCGATAGTCCTTCCTGGGGCGGTGTTCTGGTATTTCTGTCGCGTCTTGTCTTGTATTAGCCGCGCTTTGCTGGCCCTATTTCCAGTCAATCGCTCTATGCAACTATTGTCTATGATTGCCCAAACTGCCAACCATCTCCAATGACTACTAGCGCCTGCATAGCCACCAACCCCTCAGCCGTGGTTGCCCCACCCAACCTCATCCACCAGGCACCCGCACATAGATAGCGCAGACATGCAAACATGTGTTGCGCTCTCAGGCGACCACGCGCTCAGGCGTTTCACTCATCAGGAGATAGCGTAGCCGGAAAACACGTGCTGACGCTGTGATCCAGCCGACAATTCTGCTACTGTGGCGAATCTCACAGGAGAAATACCTACCAATTGGCATCTCATCTGCGTACAAATAGAGAGGTGATGAGAAGCTGTGATGACGACGTGGAGATGATGCGAAGATGGTATTGGGCATCCCAACCTTCGCCGCATGTCCCGTCAAACAGCACGCATATATGCGTACATCCGTACATGTCGTACAATATCATCACCCAATAGCGGGGAATCCCCAATCTTTTGGACCTATCGTGTATGTTGGTACGTTGGAATAGTTGAGTATACAATAGCGCGAACGCTCGCGTGGACAGAACGGATCAGGAGAGCGTGAATGGCTCGTGGAAGTGTCATTCGTAAGCGCGGCGAGTACGGCTACGAAGATGAGCAGGGCGAACAACGCGGCGCGCGGCTGCTGCGCGAGGTGTTGGAAGTTGCCATTATGACGCTCTTGCTCTTCATTCTCGTGCATTTGATCGTGCAGAATTATTACGTCAATGGTCCCAGCATGCGCCCGACATTACATACCAATGAATATATTCTGGTGGATAAGGCGCAATATCTCTTCAGCAAGCCGCAACGTGGCGACATCATCGTCTTTGAATATCCGCTCGACACCAGCGTGGACTATGTGAAGCGCGTCATCGGCGTCCCCGGCGACACGGTGGAGGTGGACGCAGACGGACAGGTGACGGTCAACGGAGTTGCCATCAATGAACCCTATGTCAATGACCTGGACAATCCCTATGAACCGGAAACGATAACACTCAAAGCTAACCAATACTTTGTGCTGGGCGACAATCGCGGCGATAGCTCAGATTCGCGCGATTGGGGGCCGGTTCCCGCGCAGGATATCATCGGCAAGGCCACGCTCGTCTACTGGCCGTTCAGCGATATCCATGTCCTCACCGATTGGTCCAGCGTCTTCGCCAAAGTCCCCTAACTACACGGCTGCGCGGCCACGCTCGCGTCGCCTCATGAGGAGCATCGGTCTATGTCCATCGCTGATCTGCGCCACGAATACACCCAGCGCGGGCTGAGCGAACGCGACCTGCACGCCGACCCGATAGAACAGTTTCGCCGCTGGTTCACGGAGGCGGCAGCAGCGGGCATCCGCGAGCCGAATGCGATGACGCTTGCCACGGCGACCCGTGATGGCCGCCCGTCCGCGCGAATGGTGCTGCTCAAAGACTTCGACAGCCGGGGCTTCGTCTTCTACACCAACTATGAGAGCCGCAAAGGGCATGAATTACTCGAAAATCCCTGGGCGGCGCTGATCCTCTTCTGGGTGGACCTGGAACGGCAGATACGCATCGAGGGACGGGTGGAGCAGGTGTCCGCCGCCGAATCCGACTCCTACTTCGCCAGCCGTCCGCTGGAGAGCCGCCTGGGCGCGTGGGCCTCACATCAGAGCCAGGTGTTGCTAGACCGCGAGACATTGGAGGCGCGGGTGGAGGAGTTGCGCGCGCAGTACGCCGGGCACGAACCGCCGCGCCCGCCATATTGGGGTGGCTTCCGCGTTGTGCCGGAGCGCATCGAGTTCTGGCAGGGGCGTCCCAGCCGCCTGCACGACCGCCTGCGCTATCGCCGCGACGAGCAAGGCCAACAGGCCACATCCGGCGGTTGGATCATCGAGCGCCTTTCACCGTAAGGCAGTCGAACCCTCACCCCCTGACCCCCTCTCCCGCGAGGAGAGGGGGAAATACGCGGCAACCTCACATCTCAGTGGCAGCGGCGGACTCTGTTATACAGGCAAAACGGAAAAGAGCGTTTCAGCCGAAGATAGCGGCGACCGGCGTGGAGAAGCCGGGAACGATATCCGCGCCATCGAGCGTTTCGTGTTCATGCAACGTCACGACGGATTCGCCAGAGTCGTTGGCGCGGTGAACCTCGACGGTGCGGTCTCCTGGCGACACGACCCATACCATCTGCACGCCGGCATCCAGCCACATCGCCGCCTTCTGCTGCACCTCGGCTGGCCGGTCGCCGGAGGAAGCCACCTCAACCACCAGGTCAGGAATGACGGGAACCCAGCGCGGCGCAGGATGTGGCGAAGGGAGACGCTCCTGACGGATGAAGGCGATATCCGGCGCGCGCACGGTATCGGGATTTCTGGCAATCAGAAAGCCAGTCTCCGCCGCGTACATCTTCCCAAGTTGGTTTGCCAGCACATATTGCCCCAGAATGATGCTCAGCCGCATCGTCGTTTCGCCATGATCCTCAAACGTCGGCGGCATCGTGTGTAGCTCTCCCTCGATCAATTCAGAGCGCAATCCGGCGAGCGGCAGCGCGGCAAACTCTTCCGCCGTTAGCAGATGTTTTGGTGGAGCAGGCATATTATTTAACCTCCTGCATTCATATGATCGAGGCTAAGCGCCGAAGATGATAACCAACTTGACATGACTATGACTGACTATATCATTTTGCGGTTGCCGTGCGCGCGTGTCTCTGCGAGAAGAAAATGATCGCGGCGGACAGCGTGCCCAGCAGCCCGCAGAGCAGCCACAATCCAGCGGCATTCCAGGCGAAGAGGCGTGTGCCGAGGACCGGAGCCAGAATCAGTCCAGCGGACCCCATCACGCCCCAGGCGCCCTGATACTGGCCGCGCAGATGCGCAGGCGCAATGTCCGCCACATGCGCGGAAGCTACCGGCGAATTGAGCATCTCCCCTAGCGTCCAGAGCAGCACACTGATGGTGAACACCGGCAACCCCTGCGCGAACGCCGTCAGCCCGAAGCCCAGCGCAACGAACCAGGTGCCCAGCGCCATCATGCGATAGGCGGGCAGACGTTGGGTGATGGAGGTCAGCGGCAACTCGAAGAGCATGACGATGAGCGCGTTCAGCGAGAGCAGACCACCATACACAGCGTTGGGAAAGCCACTTGCCCGCACCTGAAGGCCGAGCGTGGACAATGACTGAAAGTAGACAAACGAGGCAAGCACCGATGCTAACAGGAATAGCAAGAAGCGCCAGTCCATGCTGAGCGCGCGCAGCATCCCGGTGCGTGATTCTTCCGCACTGGAATGAGCAGCAGTGTTCTGCTCTATGGAATCGCTGCCATACGCCGGCAGCGCCAGCCATGCGATGACACCGAAACAGATGGAGGTGAGCGCGTCACCCACGAAGAGCAGCCCGAACGAATGATCCGCCAGGAAGCCGGCAAGCGCGACACCCAGCGCCACGCCCACATTGATGGCAAGCCGGTAGACGGCGAATCCCGTCACGCGCTGCCCCTGCGGAATGAGGTCCGCCAGCAGCGCGCCAGCCGCCGGACGATACGATTCCGCCATCAGGCCGGCAAGCCCCGTCAGCAACGCCAGCAGGAGGAGATTGTGCGCCTGGGCCAGCGTTAGCATCGTCACGGCGGAGGCGAACATCGAGAAGGTGATAGTGGCGCGGCGACCGATGCGGTCCGCAAAGTAGCCGCCCAGCGCGGAGGCGATGATGCTGCCCACGCCATACGCGCCAACGACCAGACCAACCTGCGCAAGCGGATAACCCTCGTGCGTCAGATAGAGCGTGAGAAAAGGCAGCACAAAGCTACCAAAGCGATTGATGAACGCTCCGGCGAAGAGCGCCCATGCAGGCGCGGGCAACGCCCGCAAACGAATGATGAGCATATGGTTACGATGTCTTCCATCTGAAACGTTGCTGAAAACTGCTCTCCGGCAGATGCCTGTGATGGCTATAGTGTCTGTAGTGCCCTTAGTGGCCAGATTCGGAGCGTATGCCGAAAAGGTGGACTCCCTTTCACAGCAGAGCATATCGCCGCATGTGGGTGATATTCGCCCTGATTGAGAGCATCTTCCTCAAGCAGTCCTGCTGTTTGCCGGAGCCACGCCAGGTGAACACGAAGTCAATCGTAGGCCATATATAACAGCTTGCCCAGAAGCGAAAGGTCAGGTTCCCGCTGCCCAAAAGGACAGGTGGGCCACTTGTGGGTTACGTGCCCTGGCTTTTCAAATCCGAGAATGTTGCAGCATCCAGTAAATGTCTGTGAGCCAATAGTGTTGTCTTCTTGGTCTGTTGACAGCTTGGCCGTACTTCTTTATACTTGCAGCCAAGCACCAGTTGCGCGATCCGTTTGATTATGCTTGGTATGTTGATAAAACCGAGGGTAGGCCAGTGGCGACACGACATTCATTCATAAACACGATGGCCAAAATAGCGGGCTTACTGCTGATTGTTCTGCTCTTGACTGCTCTGGCATGGCATTACGTGCGTGCTGCGGCTGTTGCCCGAATTCATCCCTCACCCATTTCACACCAATCTGCTCAGTCTCCCCATATTGCCTGCCGTCCATCACAACTACCACCGTGTGCGGGTGGTCAGTCCCAGTGGACGCAGACCACCACCCCTAACATGCCCGGTATCGGGAGTTTCCTACGTGGGGTTGCCGGATCATCACCGTCTGATGTATGGGCAGTGGGATCATATTACTACGATAACTTAGAACACAACTACCCGTTGATCGAGCACTGGAATGGACAAAAATGGACTATCGTCCCAAGTCCCGCAGTCCCCAGCGGCTTTCAGGCAGGCTTGGGTTCTGTAACAGTCCTCTCCCCAACTGATGCCTGGGCAGTGGGAAATCTCGACCCCTTGCAAGGTGCTACCATTCTGCAGACCCTTATCGAACACTGGAATGGGCAACAATGGAGCATTGTTCCCTCGCCGAATCCTGATGGGGTTGGCGGCGACGCGCTTCGTAGTGTCAGTGCGGTTTCTGCAACCGATGTCTGGGCGGTTGGAAATACGCCTACCTATGGGGAACCGCGCATTGAGCATTGGGATGGCACCCAATGGAGCTATGTTGTCAGCCCAACGTTGCCGACTGAATTTGGAGCTGATGCCTTGAATTCAGTAGCCGCTATTGCGACAAACAATGTCTGGGCAGTTGGCACTTATCTCAATAGCACGACAGGTTTTCTTCAGACATTGGTCGAACATTGGGACGGCACGCAGTGGAGTGTTATCAGCAGTCCAAGTGTGGATAACTTTGAAGCTGACAATGATCTAACCTCTCTGACAGCGGCGTCACCGCAGGATATGTGGGCAGTAGGTTGGTATAACAACTTTGGCAACGGCGCTCATGGACCTGTCCTGGAACACTGGAATGGCACCCAATGGGCGATGAGTCCCTTGCCTTCGGACCTCCCCGCTAACAGCGGTATTGGAACCATCGCGGCGGCTGGCCCAAATACCATCTATATGACTGGTACCTCGGGGATAAGTATTACGTCCTCGTTGATTGAATACTGGAATGGCACCACCTGGCACAGAGTGCCGTCAACTGCATTGGATCAGGCGGGGAATGCTCCCGCATTGGAAGCTATCGTTGTCTTTTCAACCTATCAAGCGTGGGTCGTTGGCTATTATGGGTCGTATAAAACCTTTGCTGGGCATCCTAACCCTCCTATGATGTAACAACCTATCCTATAGCCTATGAATCTGCCAGTGAGTCACTCATCAGTAGGCGTCAGTGTCTCATGGGTGGAATCAGACAAGGTGGCCGCTTGGTTAGTCACTGCTCTTTCACCGTCCGCAAGAACGCATCGAGGCGCTGGTTGAACGGCTCACCCAGGTCGAGGATGTAGTGGTCCGCGCCGCTCAGGATGGCGCGTTCGGCATGCAGGCGTTCGGTCAGAACATCAGCGACGGCTTCAAAGGCAAGACTCCAATCGCCGGAGACGATCAGTCTGGGAAATGTGGTTTCCGCCAGCGCCGCCAGGGGAATCTCCAGTTCCCAGGGCGCTGGCTCCGCCTGCATCGCCTCGATGCCCTTGCGGTCCTCCGGCGGCAGCGCAAGCGAGTCGGGCAGTTCCTGTCCGAGCGCCGCCATGAAGCGCCGCAGAAACTCTTCCGGCGTCAACGTCTCCACTTCATCATAGGCCAGCCGCAGCCTAGTGATGCGTTCCTCAACCGCTGGATTGCCCCGCGCGTTGGCAAACGCTGGTGGTTCGATCACCGTCAGCGAGCGCACTCGTTCCGGGCAACGCGCCGCCGCCATCATGGCGATGCAGCCGCCATACGAGTAGCCAACCAGATGCGCGCCGCTCTGTATATCATGTCCCGCCAGTGATGCAAGCAAATCGCAGACTTCGCGCACATCTTGCTCGACGCTGCTGCGTTGCACCAGCGGACGCGCGCCGTAGCCGGGGCGTGTCACCAGCAGCAATTGATAGCGGTCCGCCAGCGGGCGCTGATGCTGCCAGACAAACGCCGGATCGGTGTCGCCGCTGCCATGAATCAACACAACCAGCTCGCCCTCGCCCCAAATGATGATCGGCATATCTTGCATAGGTCGCTCCTCTGAATACAGCATAGCACGGCAACTCGCCACCTGCTGGTAGAAAAGTGCAGCAAAACAGAGGCAGTTAGCTATGTCCGCTTTTGTCCGCGCGGCACGTTTTATCCATGTGTCCCTAAGATGACATGGGTTCGTAGACGCGAACGGGCGGAGGCGGCGGGCAACTATGGAGGAGCGGCGCAATCGAGAGGCAGGCGACGAGCTGGCGCTGGCACGGCGCGCCGCCACCGGCGATCAGCGCGCCTTCGCGCAGATCGTCACGCTTTACGAGAGACGCCTGCTGGTGTATCTGACGCAGATGCTCAACGATGCCGAGACGGCACGCGATATGGCGCAGGAGACGTTCATCGCGGCGTTTCAGGCGTTGCCGCGCTGGCAGCCGCCCGATCCATTGCCTGTGCATCCGCTCTCACCCTGGCTCTATCGCATCGCCACCAATCGCGCGCTCTCACATCTGCGCGCGCAACAACACGACGCTGGTGATGTAGCTGTGCGCTGGCGGCAGGACCAGGCACAGGCACACGAAGGAACGCTCGAAGACCGCACCGCCGCCCGCGATCTGCTGGAGACGGCACTGCGCCAGCTCTCCGAAGAGGATGCCGCCTGCCTCGTGCTGCATTATGTCGCAGGCGAACGCTATCATGAGATTGGCAGTCGCCTGGGCATCAGCAGCGACGCGGTGCGCAAGCGCGTGGGGCGGGCGCTGACGGCGTTACGCGCAGCCTATCACGCGCTGGATGTGGAGGCGAAAGTATGAGTGAAGAACTGCCGATAGAACCAATCGAGCCAATCGAGCCAATCGAGCAGGCCAATCACAACATTCAGCCAGCCATACCACATCATCTGGATGACGGCACGCTGGCCGCGATCATCGCCGGTGAATTGCCACTCACTGAGCAGATGGCTGTCGAACGGCATCTGCGCGCCTGCGCCGCTTGCCTTGCTGCGCTAGCAGAAGCGCGCGAAGTTGCATTGCTGCTCGGTGAACTGTCTGCGCCCGCTGCCTATGCTGACGCCGCCGATGCGCCGTCACTGGCTGGCGGTGTACTTGCGCAGCTTGCCGCGCGCCACATCGAGCAGGATGCTCCAGCGGATAGTTCGCAACACATTCCGCAGGATTTCAGGACCGATCTGGCTACCCGTCCGCTTTTGCCAGAGACCGGCGTTCTATTGCCGGTATCGCACCAACAGCCTTCTCACGCGAAGGTTGATGAGCCACCGGCATGGTCTGCCCGGCGGCCACAGTCTGGTGCGCATGGGAAAGGATGGATACGGCAGGTGGATGTAAACGAACGTGACATCGCGACGCCCTGGTACGACAAAGACGACGAGCCAACGACCAGAACCAGGCGAACGAGGGCTACGCGGCATCTGGGGAGCGAGAGTAGGTACAGCGGAAATGGACGTTTCCGCTCGCTGGCGGCGGTGGCGGCTGTGCTGGCGCTGGTGGTGATCAGCGCCGGAGTCTTCGGCGCGCTGAGCATTGCGCGCGGCCAGCACAACGGTGGCAAGCCTGGGGTTGTGGGAGGCAACGCGCACTCCACAGCGACAGCCACACCCTCACCCACGCCAGTGCCGACGAAGAGCGTACTGGCAAATGCCACCATCCATAGCATCACCATGCTTTCTGCGACGGATGGTTGGGCGGTCGGCACAACCAATGTCTCACCATCGGGGGTCATCCTACACTATACCGGCGGGCGTTGGGTGGTGGTTCCGGTATCACTGCCTGGTGTAGGTCTGGCGGGCATCTCGATGGTCTCACCGGATGAAGGGTGGGCCGTTGGCTCAGCAAGTTCCGCAACAGGAATGGGTGTTAGCGTCATCCTGCACTATCACGATGGCGCCTGGACCTCGGTGCCCAATCAGTTGAATGGCCAGTTGGTGGCCGTTCAGATGGTGTCGGCAACTGAAGGGTGGGCCATCGGTTCCGCGAACAGCGGCAGCAGCAAGTTTGCCAGCCTGGTCGTTCACTATAGCAACGGCGTCTGGACCGCAGTGGACAATAATCTCTGGTCGGTGGCCGGCATCTCAATGGTCTCGCCGCATGATGGCTGGATCGTCGGCAACAACGGCAGTGTTGGTCATTATCAGAACGGCCAGTGGGTGCGCTGGGGCCAATCGCCACCCGGCACACTCAACGGCGTAGATATGCTCTCAGCAAGCAATGGCTGGGCCGTTGGCACAATTGGCGTGAGTGGAGGCGGTCCTATGCTGAGCCTGCCCTTCATTCAGCACTTCAACGGCGCGTCCTGGGATACGTACCAGTTGCCTTCTAGTTTGCCGCAGGGGAATCTCTATGCGGTAGCGATGACATCAGCAAATGACGGTTGGGCAGTCGGTGAGACGATGCCTGATACCAGTCCGCCACAGAGCCTACTGCTGCACTATCAGAACGGCCAGTGGAGCGAATACAATCTTCACATTGGCTACGGTCTATCAAGCATTTCGATGGTGTCGGCAAATGATGGCTGGGCAGTCGGCACCAGTAATTTAGGCACAGGCGGGGACGTCACCTATTCCTCCGTGATTCTGCACTACCAGAATGGTCGGTGGAGCGTGTACAACGCCTGAATAAACTGTGGTTCGCGGCAGTTTACTGCCGGCGCACGCGAGGTGGGCTGAAGTCCCGCAGCACTACGTGGCACATGCGGCGCTCTCAGCCAACCTCGCACGTACTCCGGCTTTTCAAAGCCGAGAATACAATCCCTGAATTGCTGTCGAGCGTGCGGGAGAAGAACATTAGCCTACGATTTCATGCAGCGCGGCCAGCAGGCGATCAACCTCAGCGGCGGTGTTGTAGTGCGCCAGCCCGATGCGCAACGCGCCACCGCCCGGCTCCAGGTTCAGCTTTTCCATCAGGTTCAGCGCGTAATAGTTGCCGTCCCAGCAGAAGATGCCGCGCGGCGCCAGCGCCTCCGCCAGTTCGCGCGGCGTGTGGCCGTCTACCGTCAGCATCACCGTCGGCACGCGCCGCTGCATATCCTCCGGCGCCGTCAACCCATAGATATGCGCGCCAGGAAGTGTTGCCAGCCCGGTAAGCAGCCGTGTCACCAATCCGCGTTCATACTCCTGAATCGCCGCCAGCGCCGCGTGTAGCTCCAGCCGCTGCCCCGTCATGCCAACGAACTGTCCGGCGTAGCGGTCGGTATAGTCGCCGCCCAGTTCGGCCAGGTAATCCAGCGTCGCCACCAGACCGGCGAGACATTCGTGGTTCTGCGTGCCGGTCTCCCACTTGCCCGGCGGTTCATCGCTCGCCGGACGCACCTTATAAGCCGCCAGCCGTTCCAGCAGCGACAGCCGCCCATAGAGAATGCCGAGGTGCGGCCCAAAGAACTTATAGGAACTGCATGCCAGGAAGTCGCAGCCGAGCGCCTGCACATCTATCGGGCCATGCGGCGCAAATTGCACCGCGTCTATATAGGAAATAGCGCCAGCATCGCGCGCCCACTCGATGATGGTGGCTATGTCGTTGATCGTGCCAACGGCGTTCGAGGCATAGCCAACGGCCACCACCCGCGTGCGCTCAGTGATCTTGCTGCGCAGGTCCGCCATATCGAGCGTACAGGTGGCTGGGTCTATCTCCGCCATGCGAATGACTGCGCCGCGCTCCTCGGCCAGCGCCTGCCACGGCGCGGCGTTGGCGTCGTGGTCCAGCGCCGTAATGACGATCTCATCACCAACGGTGAGCGTGCGGCCAACCGCGCGCGACATGGCAAAGGTCAGCGTGGTCATATTCGGGCCAAAGATGATCTCGCGCGGGTCGCTGGCGTTGAGCAGGTCTGCCATACCAGCATGCGCCTCGGCCAAAAGCGCGTCGGTGCGCTGGCTGGTGACGAACGCGCCACCGGTGTTGGCGTTGGAGGCGGAGAGATAGGCGCTGATGGCATCTATGCAAAACTGCGGCACCTGCGTGCCACCAGGGTTATCGAAATAGACAACCGGCTGGCCGTTCTGTTCCAGCGCCAGCGAGGGAAAGTGCGCGCGACGCGGCGAAAGGTCAATCGCGCCGGTCGAGGAAGTTGTGGGTGGCATCGTGCTAGATTCTGGCATATCGTCTGTTTCTCCTGCTGGAAAATTGCGTCATGCGGTGGCTGGCGCTTGTCTCATTATGCCACGGCCACGTATGCTCTGTAGCGCACCACGGGTGGTTGGCGGCGCTGGCAAGATACTACAATTGCTATCACGTAGAGCAGCTACAACCATGACTACCCGTGAAAACTCACAACAACTTACAACTGATGACAGCGCAGGAGATGGACCACGATGAGCGACCGACCACGCTTGAGTTTCGGCATCAAAACATCACCGCAGCACACGACCTACGAGGCAATGCGCCGGGTCTGGCAAGAGGCCGACCAGGAGCCGGTCTTCGAGCATGCCTGGCTCTTCGATCATTTTTCGCCGCTCAGCGGTGATCTCAATGGTCCCTGCCTGGAAGGCTGGACATTGCTGACGGCTTTCGCAGCGCAGACAGCGCGGCTGCGCGTGGGTCTGATGGTGACGGGGAACACCTATCGCCACCCCGCCGTGCTGGCGAATATGGGCGCGACGGTGGATATCATCTCGAACGGGCGGATGGATTTCGGTATCGGCGCTGGCTGGAATGAATACGAGCATACATCCTACGGCATCCCGCTCTATCCCGCCGGTGAGCGCATCCGCCGCCTGGGCGAAGCCTGTGAGGTCATCCGGCGGCTCTGGACGGAGCCAGTCGTAGACTTCGACGGGCGCTATTATCAACTGAAAGAGGCGCGCTGCGAGCCAAAGCCGGTGCAGAAGCCCTATCCGCCCTTTGTCATCGGTGGCAGCGGCGAGAAGCTGACGCTGCGGGTGGTGGCGCAATACGCCGATATCTGGAATTTCGCAGGCGGCCCGGTGGACGATTTCACCCGGCTGAATGGCATCCTCGATGACCACTGCGCCGCCGTGGGGCGCGATCCCGCCGCGATCCAGCGTTCGGCACAATTCCCAGTGGATCCAGCGCATCTGGACGAGACACGCGATCTCGTGCGCAGCTTTATCACCGCCGGCGCTACCCATCTCATCCTCAACCTGGGCAGCCCGCGCGTGCAAGTGGTGGCGGGACGCGAGCCGTATCCCGCCGGCATCATTCGCCGGCTCGCCGATGAGGTCGTCGCGCCGCTTCAGGCAGAGTACGCCGCAGAGTAACGACTTCAGTGCGTGGTTCCCCCTCTCCCACGAGGAGAGGGGTCAGGGGGTGAGGTCTCTTACGGTCCAGCGTAGTAGAAGACGATATAGCCGCCGACCAGTGCCGTGGTGTAGCCCGTGAAGCGTGGGTCGCCCGTCGCAATCAGATGGGCGATGTCCTGTGGCACGCTGGGGTTCACCTCGGAGGTGGTCGTGTCGAAGACATAGGCCGGGTGGGCCGTAGATGTCACCTGCTGCTGGTAACTCGGCACGAGATTGGTTCCCGGCGTAAAGGCGTCGGAATTGCTGACAACATAGCAATAATCCTGTTCCCGTGAAGCGAACATCAGATGATAGCAAACTAACCACGTCGTGTAGAAGCGCGTCGAGTGATGTGCGGCAAGGAAATTGAGTAATTGCGTATCTCTCGTACTCGCCGGCACACCGTATTGCTGCGTATTGGTCGCATCTTGTAAGGCATTGGCTACCCCCACAGTATTGACGGCAAAGAGCGCCAGCAATAGTATGACCCCACAGAACGACAGAAGCAGCGCCCGCCAGGAGATCACGCGACGTTGCTGGCGACCCGTAAGCCAGCGCCATAGCACCTGCACGCTGGCGCTAAGCGCCACGGCAACAAATGGAACGGCGAGGTAGATGCCCACAAGATAGCGAGTATTAGTACCAGGACCCGTGAAGGAGGCGCGGCTGCTGGCATATTGCAGGACAGTTATCCCCGTCCCAATGGCCAACATCGCACGTCCCCACCAGCGCGCGTTTTGCTCTACCTGTTCTGCTCGCTCTGTGGGATTGTTGCTCTGTTCGCCTCTGAATGATCCTGTTTGCTGCCGATAACTTCTGATATAAGACCACGTATCGCCGATCAATGGAATGACGACGAACAGCCAGCATCCCAGGAACAACCCTGAGATAGCCAACCCGATCACTGTCATCATGAATACCTGGCTGGCTGAAGAGGCAGGATCGGTGAGCGGCCAGGGCTGGCATTGCGCGCAGACTGTGGTACTGCCAAACAAACTTGGTAAGGCGTAGGTGAACGTGACGCCAACCTGTTGAATAATTGCTTCGATGCCATGACCGCCACCGACGCCTGCTGTAGAGAATCCTTCCTTTACAATACCACCTTTTGTCTTGACAAAATCCACTAAATACGGCGAAAACCCAACGAGAAATCCGGCGACCAGCACCAGCGCCTGGCGCACCAGCCATTGTCCGCTGATGCCTGCCACGCGCCGGCGAAGAATTTTGATCGCCTCAACCGCCAGCGCCAGCGCAGCCCCTAACGCAAACGGCAGGGTGAGCAACGTATTCCAGAGGGCCAGCCCAGCGACCAAACCGATGGCCAGATCGAGCAGGAAAAGATATCTACGAGTATTGGGACGACATAAGCGCAGATACACCAACCACAGCAGCAACGCGCTAAAGACCAATGTATCCTGTCCGTGGCGGTTTGCGCGCAACTGGAAGAGCAACGCCTGTTCGCCGCCCAACGCGAGCAGGAAGAGGGTGACAAGCGCGACGGGCACAGAAAAGACCTTGCGCGTGAAGAGATAGAAGATGACCAGAAAGAAAAGTATTTGGAATGTCGTCACGATGCGTATCGTCAGGTCTGTAGGGCCGAGTAGCAAGAAAAAAGGCGCCTGTAGATAGGCGTCTATCGCGCCAAGATGATGCAGCCCATAGGTGAAGGCTGGATGCGCGCCATGCCAAAGAATATCATCTACCATCAGGCCGAGCGTCGCTTCGTCGCTATTGACGAAGGGCCAGCCACGAAACGCCAGGATGAAGCGAATTACCGTTGTCGCAGCAAGAGCCACGATCACAAAGAGCCATTCGCCTCTGCCCGCCAGCAGACCCCTACCGCGCGAATGTGGCGCCGCTGCCGTCTGCTGTGGCGATTGCGGCAAATCCTGATGAGATGTATCGGTCGTTTCGGCGGCCATGCAGTTCCCCTCCGGCCAGGATAGTATTTCTACTTGCTATAGCATAGCATGTGCTATGAATCGCTGCTTGTTGGGAGCGAGAGCCAAGAACGCAGCAATTATAGCAGAAAGGCTGGAGAATGAAAATTGCCCGCCCGGCGTGTGCGTACCAATATTTCATGTGGACGCGACCAGGCAGGCATTAGAGGTGATTCAGTTGTATCACGCTGGAGTCACCACCGCTGCGCCTGGTTGAACTGGTTCACTTGCTGCACAGGCTGGCGTTCCGGCAGCAGATTGGGTGGCGTGGCAGCGGACTGCTTGCGATGGAATGGATAGGCCCACTGGCGCATGATGCCGCGCGGCATCTGCTCGCGGTAGAGTCCATAGCTGACCGGATGACGACCTTTGGGAAAGTACGCCGTGCCGAAGATGATATCCACCACCGGCAGCAGCCCGCTGAAATTTTTATCGAGCGCCTCCACATCTGACGCATGATGCCAGCGATGATACGCCGGGCTGGCGATCAGCCAGCGGAATGGACCGTAATCCCAGGAGACGTTGGCGTGCAGATAGATGGGATAGACTGCCAGGAAAATCGCATAGCCGCCGAGCGTCAGATGCGAATAGCCCAGCAGGAAGAGCGGCAAGACCGTCACCATGCGCGAGACGATGGTATCCAGCGGATGCACCCGCGCGGCGGAGAGCCAGTCCACCTGCTCCGGGCTATGATGCACCGCGTGAAAGGGCCAGAGCAGCGGCGTCTTATGGAAGATGCGATGTGACCAGTAACCCAGCACGTCGCCGATCACGATCACCTCGATCACCTGAAGCCATCCCGGCTGGCTCGCAATCGCTGGTATGCCGGTATGTGGGATGAAGATGACCACCGCGACGATCACCACCAGCGTCAGGAAGCTGGCAACGGCGCGGATGCCATAACCGGCGAACCAGTAGAGCATATCGGTGAAGCTGTCGCGCCGCCACTTCGGCTGGTGGCGCTGCTCCGGCCAGAGCGACTCCATCACCCAGAAGAGGCCCGCCAACAGCAGAAAGCCAATCAGCGCCTGCGCGATGCTCTTGATCGCACCCGCCAGCGCCGGATTCGCCAGCGCCGCCAATGCAGGCATCTCAGCTACCGTACCTATCGCCATTGCCATACTCCCCCATTCCTCAGAGAACGCGCGCTGGGAGCGCACCCGTATAGCATGCGTAGATGCTTATACGGGACGCGCTCCCTGTTGCGATGGATCGCCGCTTTTAACTCATCCACCAGGGGAATCAGCCAGCTTTGATGAGTTGATACATCTGGTGCAGATCATTGGCGGCGGCATGCAGATCGTTGTGCGCCGTCTTTTCTTCGCTACGCAGGTTGGTCAACGCCGTCTCGAAGGCCGCATTGTTGTTGTTGAAGTTCTCCGGCGTGATCTGCGGCAGGTCCGTATTGATGGCGTCGAACTGGGCCTCGGCGGAAGAAAGCTGATTCTTGTAGTCGGTAAACAGCGTGTTAAGCTGGCCCTGAATATTGCTGGGCGCACCATTGATAGCATCCTGAATGACCGGAATGTAGCCGCGCATCTGGCTATCCACCTTTTGCATGATGTCGAACCAGAGCAGGTGATAGTCATGCGGCAGCACAGCGGCATAGATGCGGAACTGAAGGAAAATGTTCCTATCGTCGGTCAGCGCCACTTTGGGATCGGTGTCGGCGTCAATCTTGGCTTTGAGATTGTTCAGGCCGCTCTCGTTCGTCGTCACATCCGATTGGAGAGCGTTTGCCTGGTCGGAGGTGATGCTCTGATCGCTGAGGCGCTCGTTGACATTGGAGGAGAGCGTATTCAGCGCGGTGAGACGGTTGCCGATCTGCGTATCGCCAAAGCTAATCAGGCATTGGAGATTGCCGTTGCAGGCGGTGGCCTGGCTGGGAACGGCGGGCGCAGCGTTGGCCGTCAGCGGGAGGATCATGCCCAGCGCTAGCGCGGCGGTTGCGCCAAGCGCAGCGAGCCGCCGGGGCAGATGGGGCAGGTGATGCGTGCGAAGGATGCCGATGTTCTTCATATGGGTACACTACTCCTCAAGAGATGATTCACGATCCGAAGATGCTCGATACTGCGGGTTTACGGCTGCCCGTTGCCTTCCTGGTTATTGTTGTCGGCATTCTGAGCGTTTTGCGCGGCGCCATCCAGCGTGTGCATGGCGTTCTGCATCTGTTGATCGGCGTTCTGCAACTGCTGCGCGCTGCTGTTGGAGCCTGCGGTGGTGGTGTTGCCGCCAGTGTTCTGCTGGCCACTGGTGACGCCGTTATTGCCACCATTGCCGCCACTGCGATGCGCGCCGCGTGCGCCGCAGGCCGTCAGCGCCAGCGCCAGCACCAGTGTCAATGTCACCAGCGCCAGCAGAGCTGTGCTGCGGCGCCGGATGCGCGAAATCAACGTTGTGTGATGTACGTGAGTCATGCGATTCATTTGATTCACTGCGGATACTCCTGTTCCTGCCCTGCGATACGGCTTCTCTGTGCTCCCCAAACGTCGAACCTTCGGCTCTTTCCCCACCCACGCCGCGCCGTATCGCTCTGTGAAGGTGCAAGCGGCTGGTGGCAGATCATGGCTACATGGCTACACCCTAGCGTAGAGGGAGGCGCTGAAGATTTGCTGAGCGCATCTTTAGAAATTGCTCAGAATGCTGGAAGGCCGGGTCAGTGGGTTCAGTGGGTGAGGTAAAGGACGAACCAGCATACAGTAGGACCAGGTGAAGCCTTTTGCCTGTACTATGCGTCTTAGAGATATACTGGTAGACAATCTCATGTATAACAAGACCCTCATAGCGCGCACCTCATGGCTGATTTTCAGAGCGTGAGAGCGAGCTATGGACATGCTTTACCCAGTTGCAGTTGTGCGCAGGCGCATAGCAATATGTAGCAGTATGTGCCTCTGACCGGCGGGTTACATAGGCATCGCGTTCGTCTTCCCCAACGGACGCTCTGACATGAATGACGTAGCTCCGGCAAGAGGTAGTGTTGGCTTGCGCGCCAGTGGGTTCCCAGTTTCAGCGTTTTGCTAACGCGCCGTCCTGGATACGGTAGTTTGGCATGCTGGTTGCCGGTGGCGTCCAGTAGATGTCCGGTAGATGTCCAGATGCCGATCTCTCCAGATGTTCAGCAGGCGAAACACATGCGCTCGCGGCTTGTCACATGCAGCTTGTGGCTTGTGGCATCAGGCGCGTGCGTCTCGGTGGTCTTGCTACACTCAACGGGTCTAGGTAACGCAATCTCCGGCATTCCCAGGTGGCTGTTCTATGGCGATGGATGCGAAACAGATCTGGCAGAGCGCGCTCGAAAAGTTGCGGCTACGCATCTCGCCAGCCGCCTACGCGACATGGTGCAATGGCACCAGCGGCCAGACGGTGCAAGGCAACCAGTTAACGGTGAGCGTGCCCACGACATTTGCCAGCGAGCATTTGCGCCAGCGTTTTCAAGAGCAGGCGCGTATTGCCGTCAGCGAAGTGATGGGACAGCGCGCCGAGGTCGTCTTTGTGGTGCGCCCGGTGGAGGCCGCGCCTGCTCTGCCTCGCAAAGCTCCTCCCACTCGCCTGGCGCGCGCCGGAGATGCGCGCCGCCCGCTCACGCGCTCCACCCAGCCGGCGCTGGCGCAACAGGTGGCGCTGGCCTATGAGCCACACCAGCAACCCCTGCGCAGTGGCCGCCATGCAGCGCAGCCGCAAGTTGCGCAACCGCCATTGCCTTTCCCATCCAGAGCGCCCGAAGCGCATCCTGCGCCGGAGACGCGGGAGGCCGCACACCCCCAGAAACCACTATCTACTGGCAAAGGCAAACGGAACACCACGGCGAACGCCTATACGCCACATGATGACCTGCATCCGCGCTACCTCTTCGAGACGTTCATCTCCGGCGCAGCGAATCAACTGGCTTACGCCGCCGCCCGCGAAGTGGCCTATCATCCTGGCGAGCAATACAATCCGCTGCTGATCTATGGCGGCTCCGGCCTGGGCAAGACACATCTGCTACACGCCATCGGCCACGCGATCCACCGGCGCGGTCTCTCGGTGGCCTATGTGACGGCGGAACGCTTCACTAACGAGATCATCGAGGCGATTCGCCAGCGCACGACCGATGCCTTCCGCGCGCGCTACCGGCTGGTGGATGTGCTGCTGGTGGACGATGTGCAGTTCATCGCTGGGAAAGAGTCCACCGAGGAAGAGTTTTTTCATACGTTCAACACACTGCACGAGGCGAATAAGCAGATTGTGCTGAGCAGCGACCGTGTGCCACATGCCATGAGCCATCTGCATGACCGGCTGCGTTCGCGTTTCGCGTGGGGGCTGATCGCCGATATCCATGCGCCGGATTTCGAGCATCGGCTGGCGATTCTGCGGGCGAAGGCGGCGGCGCTGCCGGTGCCGATTCCCGAAGAGGTGCTGCTCTGTGTGGCGCGCCCGGAATGTGAGAGCATCCGCGTGCTGGAAGGGTCGCTCAACCGGCTGGTAGCCTCGGCGCAGATGCTCGGTCAGCCGTTGGATGCGCGGCTGGTGGGGCGGCTGCTGGAACCGCTGGCGAACGGGCCGGAGCAGCAGACGCATACGCCGGGCGATGTCATTGCGGCAGTAGCGCGGCACTTCGGCGTGACGGTCGCGGCGTTGGAGGGCGCGAGCCGTGAGCGCGGCGTGGCCTGGGCGCGGCAGGTGGCGATGTATCTGCTGCGCGAGGAGACGCCATACTCGCTGCTTCAGATTGGCCAGGAACTCGGTGGCCGCGACCATACGACGGTGCTGCACGGCTGCCAGCGCGTGAGCAAGGCGCTGGCCCAGGATGATCTCGCCCGCGCCGACCTCGCCTCCATCCGCGCTATGCTAAAATAGGCTGCCCCTACAGCACAAAGGGGATGAGTCGCTTGGTGTGCCGCATATATTCCTGATACGGCTGGCCCAGTTGCTCCAACAAGACGCGCTCCTCCACGCGGATGCGGTAGCCCAGGCCAATCAGCACACAGCCCACCAGAATGAGCAGGCTCAACCAGTTCGTCAGGCAGAGCCCATAGCCGAAGACCAGGATGAGCAAGCCGGTATAAGAAGGATGGCGAATCAGGCGGTAGGGACCCGTTTCGACGACGGTTTGTTGCGGCGTGATCGCCACCGTTGTTGTGAAGTAGGAGCCGAGGGTGTAGATAGCGTAGAAGCGAAACAGCATCCCGGCGTAGATAAGCGCAATGCCCAACCAGAAGAGGACAGCGCGCGCACTGGCATTTGTGACAGCGGTAGCGGGCGACCGAAACGCCAGCGCAGTGCCGAGGAGAAAACCGGCGACGAACAGCACCAGAATGACCAATTTCGAGCCGTTATCCCGGCGCTGTGCGCCAGCGCGCAGGCGCCTGAAGGACTGGATATCTATGCCCGCCTCAAGCACACGCCAGAGGAGCAGGCTGATCGCCATGATAGCGGCCAGGACTGGCTGATGTGCAAAAAGCGGTTGCATGCGCCATCCCTTTCAGTTATTTACGTCGCTCCACAGCAAATCCGACTCACTTTCCGTCTACATCATACTGCTTCATCCAAGCTCAAATAAATAGCGTCTTCGGCTGGCGCAACAATCAGGATAGTCCAACGGGTGGTGCTGGTGAGGAAGTGGGGGATAACATGAAGCAAGCCTGTACGCCAGCAACAAACGATCACTGGCGTGCAGGCCATCCAAACGAATAGCAAATAAAGTCAGTGCGAACCGATATACGTGCCAATCCACCAGATGTTGCCGAAGCTATCTTTGACTCCGGCAGTGCGATCTTCATACGGCTGGTCCGCTGGCTCGCGGAGCGAAGTTGCGCCCAGTGCGATGGCACGTTGATACGCGGCATCCACATCGTCTACATAAACGTAGACGGAGCCGCGTGTCCTGAACTCAGGCGACCCGCCTATGCCGGTTTCCAGCACCATCACCGAATCGCCAATCTTGACCTCCGCATGGAATCCTTCGCCCATCTCGTGCAGTTCCAGTTCTTCCGCCCCGAAGACTGTCTTGACGAACTCTAGCAGATCAGGGTGGCCGAAGAAATAGGGGCGGACGGCGCCGAAACCGTGGCGAATAAAAGGGGTTGTTGCGCTACTCATCTGTTGGTTCTCCTCGTGAGGTGAAGGCATGTGAACGATTAAACGATTACGGGCAGCGTGATGCGCCTGCGTCTCTCATGCTAAGCGGAGAACGCAATGGCTGTCTTGTAAAAAATTACACATTAACCGGAGGTCGGTAGCGGCACATGATTGCGATACGCGCCGCGCAAGGCGTGATACGCGCCTGGCGTCAGGCCAGTAAACGCGCGAAAATCGTGGATGAAGTGCGCCTGATCGAAGTAGCCGCATGAGAGCGCGATATCCGCCCATCGCTCAGGCGTACCCTGCTCCACCAGCCGCAACGCCTCCTGGAAACGCTGCACGCAGCAATACTGCTTCGGCGTCAACCCTACGGCTTCGCGGAAGACCTGAATGAAGCGGGTCTGGCTGAGGCCAATCTGCTCTGTCACCGCTGCGATGGAAAAACGCGGCGAGAGGCTGCGGAAGGTGTCAAGGGCAAAGGCAACTGCTGGATGCGCAATGCGCGAGTGCGCGAGCCGCGCCAGCAGAAATTGCTCCATGACGGCGAATCGCTGAGCCGTGGTATTGGCGGCAATCAATCGTCCGCGCAGGTCGAGCGCCTCAGCTCCCCAGAGCGCGTCCAGCGAAATCACCTGGTTCTGCAATTCATCGGCGGGAAACGGCAGAAACGGAAACGCGCCGCCTGGCTTGAACTGCACACCCAACATTGATGTCATGCTAGCTGTATCTAGCAAGACACTCTCCGAGTGCGCGCCACCGATGACGATACCCCGGCAGCTTTGGAAGCGATGTTGGGCATGCCGATTATAGAGACGAATCATGTCGTCGCGCAGATTGACCGTCAGCGTGATCGCGCCATCCGGCAGCCGCCGCTCCACCGCATACGCCGGCATCTCATCGCCTTCGTAGAGCCAGAGCATGTCCACGAAATCCGCCAGCGGCGGTTGTAGCGCAGCATAGTGCAGGACTGCCATGCGCAACCTCCTCTGATCCGTCTAAATCTGTCTGAATCTGTCTGAATCCAGGCGATGTTCTTGTCCATTCTCTCAGGGACCCATGCAAACAGCGATGGCAGCCGCTTACTTATTCCCCTCTCCCCGCAGGGAGAGGGGGTTAGGGGGTGAGGATTATTGGAACTATTGCATGCTCTTGGCAAGCGAGGCCAGGAACTCCTCATTGCTGGCGGATTTGCCAAGCTGCGTAATCAGGCGTTCGGTCGCCTCAACGCTATCCCCTTGCTCGGCCAGCGTGGCGAAGAGGCGGCGCATCACCACTACCGCGCGCAAGGTCTGCTCGTCCAGCAGCAGTTCTTCGCGGCGGGTGCTGGTGCGCGCAATGTCAATCGCCGGGAAGACACGCCGCTCGGAGAGTTTGCGGTCCAGCGTGATTTCACTGTTGCCGGTGCCCTTGAACTCCTCATAGATCACGTCGTCCATGCGGCTGTTGGTATCTATCAGCACGGTGGCGATGATCGTCAGTGAGCCGCCCTCCTCAACGTTGCGCGCGGCGCCGATGAAGCGGCGCGGCGGCGTGATGGCGGCGGGGTCCAGCCCGCCGGAGAGCGTGCGCCCGCTGGGGGAAACCGCCAGGTTATAGGCGCGTGTCAGGCGGGTGATGCTATCCAGCAGCACCACGACATCATGGCCGGATTCTACGAGCCGTTTGGCGCGCTCCAGCGTCATCTCCGCCACGCGCGTATGCGCCTCCGCAGGTTCATCAAAGGTGGAACTGAAGATTTCGGCGTGGACGCTGCGTTTCATATCGGTCACTTCTTCGGGGCGCTCACCGATCAGCGCCATCATTAGATCTATATCCTGATAATTCGTCGTCAGCGAATTGGCAATCGTTTTGAGCAGGATGGTTTTGCCGGCTTTGGGCGGAGCGACGATCAGCCCGCGCTGCCCGCGACCGATAGGAGCGATCAGATTGACGAGACGGCCAGTGATATTGGCGGCATCGGTTTCCAGATTGAACATTTCGCGCGGGAAGATCGGCGTCAAATTATCAAAGTGCGGGCGGCGTTTGGCAGCTTCGGGGTCCATGCCATTGACGGCTTCGACGCGCAAGAGGCTGTAATACTTTTCGTTCTCTTTCGGTGGCCGCACCTGGCCGGAGACGTAATCGCCGGTGCGCAGGCCAAAGCGGCGAATCTGCGTCTGCGAGACGTAGACATCCAGATTGCCGGGGAGCAGGCGCTCGTGGCGCAGGAAGCCGAATCCTTCTTCGACGGCCTGCAAGACACCGCCGCTGAAAATATTGCCCTGGCGCTCAGTCTCCGCCTGAAGCAGGCGAAAGATCAGGTCGTGCTTTTTGAGCGCGCTATAGCCGGAGAGGTCCCAATCGCGGGCAATGTCACGGAGTTCGGGCAGGGTTTTGGTTTCGAGATCGGTAATATTCATGGGATGTGCGAGACGCCGGAGAGCATAGGCAGCAAAAATGATGAGTGCAACATGAGTGCAACAAAAGCAAAACTGCCATCCGCTGGCGTCTTATCTCCTTTCGGTCATTGAGTGGCTGGATTGCCCAGGTGGTCGGATGAAATACACAAATGGACAAATGGGTGGGATGATATACGGCGTGGCACTACGCGCGGCATGGAGTGGAACACTCTCGGATAGTGGTACGCTGTACTGAAGTGAATTGTGAACAGTACGTACAAGCCTGCGCCGGATGAGGAAGCGACAGAAGCTCGCAGCGGAACAGGAGAGTGTGCGCAGGAACGCCATCAGAGCCATAAGGAACCAGCGAGAGATCACCGCTCCATACGGTGTGCGCACGCGCCAGGGGAGCCGAGGCGCCTGTCTATTTATACCATATAGCACATCTCCTGTCAACTACCCACGCGGAAACAACACAGCGAAAATACACTGCGCCGGAGCGTTTACCATGTCTGTTGGAGCTTTTTCAGCAAGTATAACGCCTGGAATCATGGCAGGCAACATGTTTTTGTGTGCCCTACTGCCGATTTTTCTGTGAATTACGCCACAACACGCTATTTTTCGCATTCCCAGGCGGAGGAAACCACCTGAAACTATCTATAAAATCTCTATACTATGAAATGCACTGGCGAGCCAACGGGGGAGCAATGGAGCTCTTTGTCCTATCATGAAGCGACCCATCTCATTGCTTGGCGCAGATAACGCATAGCAGGCATGAGGAGAACTTGCAATGGCGGGCGAACATGGCAGATTGACCGAACGGGCGCGTAAGGCGCTTGAACGCGCCGAGGAAGAGGCCAAACAACTCAACCATAACTATGTCGGCACAGAGCATTTACTGCTGGGGCTGGCTCGTGACGAAGAGAGCGTGGCGGCGAAACTGCTCGCGCATCATGGAGCAACATTGGAAACGTTGCGCGCCATAATCGGGCAACAGGTCGGGCGTGGTTCTCATCCTCCTACTGGCGATTTGCGCATCACACCGCGCGCCCGTAGGGCCATCGAACTGGCGATAGATGAGGCGCAGCAGTGGAGGCTGCCCTTCGTTGGCACGGAACACCTGCTGCTGGGCATTCTGCGCGAACGAGATGGCATCGGCGCAAATATCCTGGCGGAGTTCGGCATGCGCTATGAGTCGTTCCGGTGAATAGAATAGTGAGCAATACTGGCACGTTGGCGCCGTCTTGCTACTCTTGCATGGAGGATAGCCCCTACCACTCTGCGCTCCCCTCTCCCGCGCACGGGGGAGGGGCCGGGGGTGGGGGTCTTCTATTGCTCCTTCGCGCCGACCATCCACGCCGCGCCGACGATGCCTGAGTTGTCACCAAGCTGTGTGCGCTGGATTTCGACCTGGCGACCGGCGATCACCAGCGCCACCTCACGCGCACGCAGCGCCGCCCGCTCGAAGAAGCTGGGCACCGCTTCGATGAGGCCGCCGCCCAGGATAATGCGTTGTGGATTGTAGAAGCTGATGACGGAGCCGAGGCCCGCGCCCAGGTAGTCCGCGCCCTCGTCCAGCGACTCGATCACCAGTTTATCGCCCTCCTCGACACATTTCGCCAGCATCTTCGAGCGGATTTCCGTCTCATCCGGCTTGAGCATGTCCGTCAGCATCGAGGGTCTGCCGCGTTCCATCTCGGCGCGAATCACGCGCGTAATCGCTGTGCGCGAGGCGTAGGCTTCCAGGTGGCCGCGCCCGCCGCAGCCACAGAAGCGCCCGTCATACTGCACGATAGTATGGCCGATCTCGCCAGCCGTGCCCGTTGCGCCGCGACAGATGAGGCCGTTCTGCACAATTGCGCTGCCGACGCCGGTGCCAACGCTGACATAGACGAAATCCTGGCAGGCACGACCGGAGCCGAACATCTGCTCACCATACGCCGCAACCTCGACATCATTGCCCAGCGCCACCGGCAGCGAAAACCGCTCCGAGAGCAACTTATCAATGTCGAGATTGACTAGCCCCATCGCAAGGTTCGGCGCGCCCAACACGACACCATGCTCGCGGTCCACCTGCCCCGCCAGCCCCACGCCGATGCCCACCGGCTTTGTCTGCGCAGGCAGTTTCGCGTTCGCCAGCGCCTCCTCGATCACATCGCCCAGGCGCTGCGCAAAGAAGTCAGGCCCCTTCTCCGGGCGCGTTCGTTTACGCGCAGTCGCCAGTATCTCACCGCTCTCCAGATGAATGATGCCGGCGTAAATCTTCGTGCCGCCGATATCCACACCGACCGCATAGCGCGCTGCCGTAGTAGCCATTATCACTGCCCCTTTGCCATGAAGATGACGCCTGAAAATGCGTACCGGCGACAGCCGTTTCAGCGAGTACGCGATCTGATGGAATGCGATAGGATACGTTGGATGATACGATGATACGTTGGTACGATGGTACGCGACATTAGATCCGGGCGAATTCGCCCGGCGCAACGAGCATGCCCGGCGCCTGCCGCGCCTGCACCGGCGCGCGCAGAATCATCGAAGCGACGCGCGCGAAGGATTCGACCTCGCCGCTACACCAGAACTCGTCCTGTTCGCTGGGCGCGCGGGGCGCCTCCGCCGGTCCGCCGTCCGGCTCTGCCAGCAGGCCAAGCGTGGTCAGGAGATAGCGCGCACGGCGAGCGATGGCCGCGCCAGAATCAATGATCGCAACCTTCGGACCAGCCACCCGCTCAAAAGCGGCGCGCATCGCCGGGAAGTGCGTGCAACCCAGCACCAACTGATCTATGCCAGCGTCCAGCATCGGCTGAATATAGCCGCGAATGGCTGCTTCGACCTCCAGCCCTTCGAGTTGCCCGGCCTCCGCCAGTGTCACCAGTCGTGGGCAGCCCACCGCCAGCACCTCAACGCCGCTGGCATGCTGCTCGATGAGCTGGCGCAGGTAGTCGCTGTGCGCCGAGGCTTCCGTCGTTGCGACGCCGATCTTGCCCACGCGCGTGCGTTTGGCGGCTGGCTTGACTGCTGGCACAACGACAACAAACTTGATAGGTTTGAATTCCCTGCGTAATGTTTCCCGCGCCGAAACTGAGGCGGCATTACAGGCGACAACGATCAGCTTTGCCCCATGATTGAGCAAGAGTCGCGCCGCGTTCGCCGCCAACGCCTGGATTTCCTCCTGTGGACGCACACCATAGGGACAATTGCCGGTATCGCCGTAGTAGACGAAGCGTTCGCCCGGCAGTTCGCGCAACAACTCGTTCAGAACCGTCAGTCCGCCGACCCCTGAATCGAAGACGCCAACCGGCGCCGTATTGCCGCGCTGCTGTATCACCTGCTCCGTCTGCTGCTGGCTCATCGCTGCCTCTCTCCGTTCAACCACTCAACACAAACGCACCGTTTGACGGCGCTTGATGCCCGCGCCATCGTCCTGTCGCTTCTGCTCGACACATCCGTGCCCCTGCCATTGCTCTCGTTGTCATTGTAACATGCCAAAACGCCCCAAAGGAGAGACCTCACCCCGGCCTACGGCCACCCCTCTCCCGTGAGGAGAGGGGACTGTGAGGCAAGGCGTCGTGGCGAATGCAAAATAAAACACTGGCGCACTATGAATAATATGCCAGCGTCGAAATTGGTTGCCCAGCGGCCCCTCTCCTGTGGGAGAGGGGTGCCCGCAGGGCGGGGTGAGGTCTATTCTACGCACTCGCGCACGCGAGAGAGGGGCAAGTACTATGAGAAATGGAGAACCTGTTGATTGGATAACCAGCAATCATAGTATGGTAGAGTATGACTGCTGGAACTTGGAGAGGAGCGCGCAGATGGCGACACGATTCGATGACGATACGGCGGTGACACGCCTGGATGCCGAGACCTTCACGGCGGAGATCGAACCGTCCTGGTGGGTGGCGTTCGGCCCAAATGGCGGCTATCTCGCGGCAATCATCCTGCGCACGATGCACCTGGCGCTGGCGGATGAGGCGTGGCAGCCCAGCTCGCTCACCGTCCACTACACGGCGGCGCCAGCGGCGGGCGCGTGCCAGGTCATCACGCGCATCGAACGCAAAGGGCGCACGCTCGCCACCCTCTCGTCGCGGCTAACGCAGGGTGAGCGCCTCTGCGCGCTGGCCCTCGCGGCGTTTTCGCTGCCACGCGAAAGCGGTCTCATCTTCGCCGATAGCGCAATGCCCGCCGTGCCGCCGCCCGATCAGTTGCCGCTGATAGCGGGCATCGAGACATTTCCGTCATTTACCTCACGCTATGACTATCGCTGGGCGATTGGCGATCCGCCGTTCTCCGGTTCGGCGCATGCGCGGGTCGGCGGCTGGATACGCCTCGCGGAGCCGCGCCCGATTGATAGCCTGCTCGTCGCCGCGTTTCTCGATGGCTGGGTGCCTGCCGTCTTCCCACGCCTCAGTGGACCGGAAGCCGTGCCGACGATAGACCTCACCATTCACTTCCGCGCCCGCCTGCCCCTGCCCGATGCAGGCGCGCATGACTTCGCGCTCGGCGTCTTCAATTCGCGTCTCGCTGCTGGCGGCTTCTTCGAGGAGGACGGTGAACTCTGGAGCGCGAACGGCATCCTGCTGGCGCAATCGCGGCAACTGGCAATTTTACGCTAGGCTGTATCGTCAGGCATAGGAGCAAGGGTGATGAGCAACGGTTGGTGGACACGGCTGAAAAGTGAGTATCAGGTGATGATGTCATCTGATGAAGATACCTATCAAAAGGTATCACGTGCTACTCGCGATTCCATTTTGTCCTTCTTTCTCATCCTCATACTGACGGTGGTATTAGTTGCATTTCACGCCTATCCTTCCAGTGGTCCAGCGAATATTTTGATGAACGTCCTGCTTCTGCTTATCTGTTTGCTATTTCCGGCGCTCGTCGGCGTCTTCTCCTTGCGTTTACGTGGTGGACAAGGAGGGCGAGTAGTTTTTCTTCTGTTGGCTTTCTTTTATGGCGTATACTTGAGTCTTGGTTATGTAGGCATGCTGCTCAATGCTCTTTTGAAAACTGTATTTCATGTCACCAGCTTTACCAATAGCGATATTGACGCAGCGTTGTTGGGGCTGCTGTGCCTGTGCTTCGCATTGGCACTCTGGCGACGCTGGCCCGTTCTAGGTGATAGCCGAAATGAAGTAGCGAGAAGAAAAATCATCATACTCTTTACATTGTTCTCGCTCGTTTTTATCGCAACTGGTCTCTTCGTGCGGTAATGATCGCCTGAATATGATTGGCATAGGCTATGCGTGCCGGAGGAATAGGCGCTTCTATGCGGCGCGGGCGATGGGTTAGGCGATCTACGCGCCATGTTTCATAGCAGGCGCAGCATATGTTTGTTGCGCAGACGACGTCTGCGAGTAGATGGAAAAGGAGGAACAGACTCTATGGCAATGGAACTGTGGGATCCATTCCACGACATGATGACGATGCGCGATGTCATGAACCGGATGTTCCAGGAAGGCTTCACGCGGCCCGGACAGGGGATGTTGCCGCTGGATATCGCGGAAACTGACTCCGCGTTTGAGGTGCAGGCGACGATGCCGGGCGTCAAACCCGAAGATGTGCAGATTACCGTGCAGGGCAATACGCTCTCGATTCGCGGCCAGACGACCAGCGAAGAAGAACACAAAAACCAGAACTGGATCACGCATGAGCGTCGCTCTGGTTCCTTCGCACGCACCGTCTCGCTGCCCGCGCCGGTGAATGTGGACGCGGCGCAGGCGGAGTTCGAGAACGGCGTCCTCAAGCTGACGCTGCCCAAAGCCGAGGAGGCGCGCGCCAGACAAATCAAAGTCTCGCCGGCAAAGCAGATTCCGGCGGCAGGTACTGAGAGCCGGACCGACACCGGCACGCAAGGCTAGATGCAGAGACCTCACCCCCTAACCCCCTCTCCTCGCGGGAGAGGGGGAACCACAGCGATTGTAGCAAACGATTGGGCAGACATCCCTGCCTGCCATCTCAATTACTGGTAGGCAGGGATGTCTGCCCTACCAATGAGGAGTGCGCTATGGCATCCACCAGTGGAAGGCCAGCGGCTTCGCGGGGTCGCCGGTGAAGAGACCGCGCCGCGTGCGCAGGCTGACGCCGAGATGGCGGAATTTGCAGGTGGTGAAGAAGTCGTCGAGCAGCAGGCACCGCGCCCGGTCCGAGGCGCTATAGCGGGCGGTGGGATCATTCTCATCCGGCGGGACCAGAGAGAGGCCTCGTAGTTCTGGTGGGTCGCAGAGCCAGCGTTCGTAGAGGTCGTAGCCGTCGCGCGAATAGACGGCAAGCCCGGCGAAGAGATCGGCAAGTTGGATCAGCGGCTGCTCGTGCGAACGGCAGACGGTGACGCTGGCAATCTGTGGCAGGCCCGCGATCAGCCGCTCCCAGGGCATTGCGCTCTGCTCATCGGGGTAGAGCTGCCAGGAGGCGTCGCTGCCCCAGCGCGCCGGTGTCACCCGCTCCAGCAGCGCGCGATACATCTTGCGTAGATTGGTGATATGCGGCACGCCTTGCCCTGCGCGTGAGGCGACTTCAGTATCCCAGGTGAGCGCATCCAGGCGCAGCGTCCCCTGCTGCGCCTGGATGAGCGCCCAATCGAGTAGTTTGGCGGCGGCAAAGCGCGTTCTGGCGCTGCGCACCTTCTCCCACTTGCATTCGGCCACGCCCGACGCCTGCAACAGCGCGTCCACCGCCTCACCCAGCGCAGGCGCATCCGCCAGCCGCATGCTCACCATCGCCAGCCCGCGATAGCGCCCGGTGTTATAGTGCGCCTCATCGGTATACGCCGCAATGAGCCGCTGCTTGTGCGCTGCGCTAGTGGGTGGTGGTATTTCTGGCATCGGCGGCACATCCTTTCACACACATTCTCGCTTTCGCCTGTCTCACGCTCCACTATCCACGAGTACCACGAAGACACAGAGAAGCCCTCCAGCGCAATGCTGGAGGGCTTCTCTATCTTAACCATCGCCCTCTCAAGGCACGATTCCGCGCCTAGAGCCTGCTATTTACCGTACTCGCGCACTGCTGGAGTTGCGATTCTGTCGCCTGCACGGGCGAAAGGACATCATAGGTCACGCAATCGAAGAAGAAAGACCCTTCGAGGACGTAAAAGATGTGCTGGGTAAACGTTTGCCCCTGGTAGTTCCCCGACGCCTCAACATATGCCGCCTGATCGCCAATACCGCTCACCATCGTCAGATTGCTGACGGTAATATGATTCCCGGCTGCCTGGGAGAGCGCGGCCTGAATGTCGCTCTGCGGAATGGGGTCTGGTCCATTCCAGGGCAGAAACCAGATGACCAGCAGAAAACTCGTCGCGGAGATTTTGTAGTTGCACGCGCCGCCATTGGTTGAGCCAGACAGGTACGGATTACCCAATTGAACAGAGGTCGCCGGAGTTGAGGTGGGAATGGCAGCGTTTGCCTCAGCGACGGAAAATAGTTGCGCACACTTGTCCGCCGTCAACGCTGGCATCGTGGGCTTGGGCTTTGCGGTCGCCGTTGCTGCTGGCCCCGCGTTGTTGGCAGTTGACGAGCCGCCGTTGGAGGTGTTGCCACCGCCGCTGCTACACGCTGCCACTGCGAGCACACTCACCAGCAACAGCCCAACCACTATTTTTCGCCCACCCGTCGCCTGTAACTGACCAAACATCGCTCATCCTCCCCTGGTAGTGGATACGGTTGTATCCGCGAAACACCTGCGCGACACGAGCCGCGCAGCCGTTCATTTTTCTCATGGGTTCAGCGTACATGACCAGGCGGCAGGTCGCTAGAGGCAAAACCACGGAATCACCGGCAGAATTGGAGAAGAGCAAATTATTGTTTTCTGCTCGCGCATTTGGCATACAGTTTCCGAGTTGTTATGCTGTGATCGGAAAGGGAGAAGGAGTTAACATTCATTCAGTGTGAAAGCTGAGGTAAAGGATGAAATACGTTCGATTGTATAGTGATGAGAGTGGCGATTCCCACTTCGAGGATGTGGAGGTCGAGATGTCTCTGGTTGATATTTCTCCGCCTGCGCCACCGTTAGACGTGTCTGCTCCGATACCCAGCACGAATACGGTGTTCCTGCACACTCCTGCCGGATGGTATGGCGAGCCGCATCCAGTGGCGGGGCGCATTTTCCTCATCTATCTGACAGGCGAGATGGAAGCGACCGTCAGTGATGGCGAGGTGCGCCGATTTGGACCGGGCAGCGTTGTACTGGTGGAAGACACTTCTGGCAAGGGACATTCCTCCCGCACGCTCGGCAATGATGACGTGCTTGCCGTCATGGTGCAACTGGCTGACTGAACATAGTTTGCAGCAGAACAGCTTCTTTCGCCCGTTCTGCTGCTATCTCTCCAACGAGTATGATGGGTCGCAGCCGCCGTAATTATCACCTAGTTGCCTTCTCTCCCAATCCCCAGACGCCAGCGCGGCGATAAGTGACCCACATCCAGATGGCCAGCCCGACTTCGAGGAGCGCGATGACCATGCGATAGAGGCTGTACCACAAGGGAAATGGCTGGGCGAAGATGGATAGGTGGCCGGCCAGTTGCAGCAGCGTCGCGGGTATCTCCAACACCGAAAGGCCAAAGGCGAGCAGCAGCAACCAGAAGAGCCAGCGCCACTGGCGCAGAACGCCGAAGATCAACACCAAGACAAATATCAGCACAGCGAGGAAGAACAGCGTCGTCGCGATGGGATAACGATCATTGGCAGACGGCGTGCCGGAGAGCGCCAGCGTGTAGATATCTGGCTTAACGAGGTAGATGATGACCAGGCTGAGCGACACCAGAACGAAAAATCCGATAATCGCCAGTTGTAGTCTGCGGGTGCGCGTGTTCTGCTTGTCGGTACGCATGTACAATCTGCCTTTGGCCCAACGAGTGGCTCGCGCGTTGGCGCGCTGCCCCACGCACGATGAATTGACAGGAGGCCAATTCATCGCGCGGTTTTAACTGCGGGTTCCCTGCTACGCGCTCACGGCGACCTGTTCGCCTGTGGGTTGTGCCTCGGCAATCTCGCGGCGGCGTCCTGGCAGGAACAGCGCCAGCGCGACGAGGCCCAGCGAGCCGAAGAAGATCATCCAGAAGATATGCTGGATGGCCCAGGTTCCCGCCTGCACGGCGATCTGCGTCTCGATGGCCTGCCGCGCCGCCGCCAGCCCTGGCGTGTTCGGCGCGATACCCGCACCCTGGGCCGCCGCACGCAACTGATTGACGAGATCGGTCGCGCGGGTGCGGGTGCTATCTATCAGCACCGTCGTGATGATCGCCACACCGATGGATGAGAAGATCAGTTTGGTCGAAAGGAACAGCGACGATGCCTTAGCCAGCGCCTCACCCTTCAACGCTTCCAGCGCCAACGTCTGCACGGCGATGTTCATCATAGTGAAACTCAGCCCGACGACAAAGAGCCACCAGCGCAGCGCATCCGGCCCGGCGACAGCAGCAATGGCCGAGTGGGTCGTAGCCGCCGCAAGCATCTGATTGGCGTCCGCCGTCGGTTGCAGCGTCTGGGCGAACGCCCACGCGCTCAGCGCCGAGAGCGCCGCGCCGATGAAAACCACCCAGCGCGGGCCGATAGCGCGATAGAGGGCGGCGGCGAGGATTGTCCCCACGAGCGTGCCCAGCCCCAGCGGCACCAGCGCCACCCCAGTGTCGAGCGGTGAGAGATTGGGCATCCGCACAGACTCGAAGTAGAGCGGCAGCAGCACGAGCAGACCAAAGGTGATGAGCGCAGTCGCCCAGTTGAAGATGCAGCTTACCAGGAAGTCGCGCCGCCCAAGCTGGCGCAGGTCCAGCGCAGGATCGCGGCTGACGCGCAGCGCATAGAAGGCAAAGATGCCCAGCAGCACCACGCCAGCGCCCAGCAACGCCCAAACGAGCCAGTAGCCCCAGCCATACAGGTCGCCACCAGGATTGGTCGCCGAGACCGTGCTGGGGTTCGTTTGCGTTACAAGCTTAAAGGCGTAGATGATGGCGATGACACCGAGCGTTGAAAGCGCCAGCCCGATATAATCGAAGCGCGCGCCACGCGCCGCCTCTGGCCTATCGAGCGGCAGCACGATCAAGGCCAGCGCCACAGCGATGATGCCGACCGGCAGATTCACGAAGAAGATGCTGTGCCAGTTGAAGGTGTCGTTGAGATAGCCGCCGAGGATGGGACCAAAGACCGGCGCCATCAGGATGGGAATGCCAACGACCGCGCTGGCCCTGGCGCGCTCTTCCTGCGGGAAAGCGTCAAACGCCAGCGCAGGCCCGATTGGCAGCAGCAGACCACCACCGACGCCCTGCAAGATGCGGAAGGCGATCAGCCAGCCGATGCTGGGTGAGATGCCACACAGCACAGACCCGATGATAAAGACTGAGATGCCCAGAATGAACATCAGCTTGCGGCCAAAGCGATTGGCCAGATAGCCACCGACCGTGACGATGGCGGCGTTCGAGAGAATGAAGCCGGTGATGATCCACTGCGCTGTATTGACATCGGTATGCAGCGCATTGCGGATGGGATTGAGCGCGACGGTGACAATGGTGGTATCCAGCACGACGGGAATCAGCCCCAGCGCCACCACCAGCGCGATGAGATAGCGATTGGTCTTCTTCATGATAGGTGTCCTTTGGAACTATTCTCGGCTTTGAAAGGCCGGAGCAAGGGCGTGAACGGCTGAAGCCGCCGCGAATCGCCCTTGAACTTCAGTTCGGTTTCCGTGCGCCTGCAATTGATTGCCGCGACTCCAGTGTTTCCGAGAGGGATACTAGCCCCGAACCGGCAGAGCTACCCCATCCGAAGGGATGGTTTGGGGTATGGTCAAAAGATTGGCGAGGGTGCGGGTGAGGATACTCAGGCGATGAGGTGCAGTTCACGGGCGCGGGTGATGACCTGCACACGCCCGGCGACGCCCAGCTTGCGATAGATGTTGGCGACATGCCATTTCACCGTGCTGAGCGCGACGACCAGCTCCTTCGCTATCTGCTCGTTTGAGCTACCCGCCGCCAGCAGGCGCAAGACATCGAGTTCGCGTGGCGAGAGGGTAATCGAGATGGGGTCAGACGCAGATGGCGCAACAGAGCGGCCAAACGCTGCAAGCAGCTTATGCGCATAGGCATGCTCGCGCGTGCGCAATGGATAGCTGGCGACATATTTTTCGAGCAGGTCGGCCATTGGCTCGCCTTCATCCAGGAAGACACGCGCAAAGCCTTCAGGCGCGGCCAGCGCCAGCGCCGCATCCAGGTCACACAGCGCCGTCTCGCCCTCGCCGGACATCCAGCGGGCGCGCGCCAGTAGCATCCTGGCATCCAGCAGATTGCGCATGCGCCCGGCGCTCCTCGCCGCCTTACAGAGGGCCTCAAGCGTGGTGATGACGCCATCCAGATGGCCCTCCGCCAATGCGACGCGAGTGAGCGAGAGGTCTTCCAGCTCCCGCAAGAGTTGAAACGTCGTGTTCGGATGTTGCTGTTGCCGGTTGCGGCGCAACATTTCAGCCCAGTGGGCGGCCTCTGCCACGTTTCCCTGCGCAAGCAACACACGCACCCACATGATCTCCATCTGGATGGCATCCCATGCGGCAAGCTGCTGGGTGTGAATGAGGTGACGCAGTTCCTCGAAGGTGGCCAGCGCCTCGTCAAAGTTGCCATGCGCCGCCTGCACCATTGCCAGCGAGACAAGACCGTCGTTGACGAATTCGGCGCTGCTGAGCGGTCCGGCGACTGCCAGCGCATGCCGCAGGTCATCTTCCGCGCCAGCGAGATCGTTCCATTCGCGGCGTATCTCGCCCAGCAGGCAATACGCCATTGCTGTAATCGGCAACTCCTGGCCATCCATGCGCGGCACCAGCCGCAACGTCTCGCGGCAAGTCTGCGCCGCGCGATGCAACCGGCCCTGATACACTTCGATGCCAGCCCTGGTGATAAGTCCGATAAAGGCGACGAGGACATTGCCCGCGCGCAAACTCTCCTCTACCATTCCGGTAAGCGCCTGCGACGTTTCAGCAAGGTCTTCGTCGCCCATGACGCCGACGATGTTGACGATCCAGAGCGCCAGCCCGCGCAGCAACTGACTTTCAGGGCGAAGTTGCCTGAGCGCCTCACCGGCCAGCGCCGCGCCTTTGATAAAGTCTCCGGCAATCAACGTCATGAGGGCACGAATAACGGCAATCTCTCCCTGGACCTCGCTTGCTTCCTCCTCATTCCTGGCGAGGCGCCGCTCAAGATCATCCAGCAGGAGAACGGCATCAGTTCCCTCACCGCGCAAGATGAGGCTGGTGGTGGAAAGCACGGCGAGATGTGGATGCGCCAGCATGACATCACGCGGCAACATATGCGCCCAACGACCCAGGCTGGCGATTTCGCCGTGCATGGTGAGCCTGTCGCTCTCGGCCTCGATCAGCGCCGCTGCCTCATCGTATGCTTTCGCCGCAATGAGATGGCGAATCGCTTCGCCGGTCATGCCCTGCTCACGCAGCCATGCCGCCGCCCGCCGGTGACACAGGCGCAGCGTATCGGGCGCTGTACGTGCGAGCCGCTCGCGCAGCACTTCGGCAAAGAGATGATGATAGCGATACCACGTTTGCCCGGCGTCCAGCGGCGTCACGAAGAGATGCGCCTGCATCAGCCGCACGAGCATGGCGGCGCTGTCGCTGCATCCGGTTACGGCGTCGCAGAGGGGACCGATCAGCCGTTCCAGCACTGAAGTCTGGAGCAGGAACGCTTGCACCTCCGGTGGTTGATGGTCCAGCACTTCAGCAATCAGATAATCGGCGATATAGCGCGGCGTGGTGGCAGCAGTGGCCGGAATATCCAGCGTATCTCCCTGATTGCCCTGATCGCGCAACGAGAGCGCGGCAAGCTGCAAACCAGCGACCCATCCCTCCGCCTGCCCGCTGAGCCGCGCCAACTGCTCCTGCGGCAGCGCGAGACGCATCGTCTCGCGCAGGAAACGCCCGGCCTCCTCCGCCGAAAAGCGCAGGTCGGCGGTGTGTAGTTCAGCGATGCGGCCCTGCGCGCGGAGCCTGCTGAGCGGCAAGGCTGGCTCTGCGCGCGTGGTGATGACGAGATGCAGCGTCGCGGGCGCATGTTCGATGAGGAACGCCAACCCCTGATCGCTCGCCGGAGTTGCCGCGCGGTGATAATCGTCCAGCACCAGCACCAGCGGCGTTTCTATGTCGGCGAGCGCGTTCACGAGCGCCGTCAACCCTTGCTCGATGGGCGCGGGGTGTAGCGTTTCCAGCAGACGCCGCGCCAGCGTGGAGACGCCGGGATAGGCTGCATCGAGCGCCGCCAGCGTATAGCTCCAGAAGCGTACTGGGTCCTGTTCCGCCTCTTCCAGCGAGAGCCAGGCGACCCGCCACCCGCGCAACCGTACCTGCTCGCAGGCCATCAGCAGCAGCGTCGTCTTGCCGAATCCAGGAGGCGCGCTGATGATGGTGCAGGGGCGCTCAAGACATTCCAGGCAGTGCGCCACTGCCTGCGGACGCTCGATCAGCGCCGGAACGGGCGGCGGCATGGCAATCTTCGTCGCAATCAGCGGCATTGACCATTCCGCCTGCGTGTGATGAGAAGCATGGTCGTGAGCATGAGTGTGAATATGAGTGTGAGCGCGACTGGAAGCGCGACTGGAAGGCGCCGATGCTCGCGCCTGGCGGCCATCGGCCTGCGCCAGCGTCGCTGCGGCCTGTTCCAGCCGTTGCAGCGTCAGGTCCGCCGAGCGACCGAGATAGGTCTTGCGCAACACGCCCTCCTGCTGGCGATAGGCGTACCAGAAGCGGCGCCCTGAACGTTCCTCGTGCCGCGCCGTGAAGCTGCCGCCTGCGCCTTCGAACGTGAAGGAGCGCGTGGTATCGAGCCAGGCGAACCATTCGGGCGTTCCTACTGGCACGGCGAGTATGCCCTCGCTCTTCGGTTGTTGTAGCATGCCTTCATGCACGGCAGGCAGACGCGACATCAGGATAGCCCTCTCATATTTTTGGGTAAGTTTGGGTCTAGCAGAATTGTATAGCATGGAGCGTGACGCGGCCACTATCCCCAAATCCCCAAATGTACTCAAACTTCTCACCAGGCGCATGTAACAGCGGCGCGTACATTCTTGCAAAGATCAACCTGGAAGGCATGACACCCACAACATCTGAAGGAGGGAAACGATGCCGAAAGTACGCATGTTGTCATTATTCATCGCTGGATTGGCACTGGTGGGACTCATTGTGGCAGGCTGCGGCTCAACGAATGGCGGTGGTGGTCTTTATGGCTCCAACGGCAACACGCCCGCCGCAACCAATACGACTACCGCAGGCGGAGGCGCGGCAGCGTCGGTCCACACGGCCACCGAGACAGTGCAGGGCAAGTCGGTGACGGCGCTGACGGATGCCAGCGGCAAGACGCTCTACTACTTCACGCCCGATAGCGCCAGCAGTTCCGCTTGCACTGGAAGCTGCGCCAGCGCCTGGCCGCCGCTGCTTTCGCCTGGCGGCACGCCAGCCAACACTGCCAACCTCCCTGGCACGCTTGGGGTCATTAGCGACGCCAATGGGATGCAGGTAGTCTACAACGGGCACCCGCTCTATACCTTCTCTGGCGATACCGGACCCGATATGACAAACGGTGAGGGCGTCCTCGGCAAGTGGTTCGTCGCGACGACTGACCTACCGGTGCAGAGCAGCGGAGGCGGCGGCAGCGCCACCCCGACCACTCCCGGCGGCTACTACTATCATTGATAATTGTGAGTTGCTCACGGCTTTTCAAAGCCACAGGTGATGTTCGCGGCTTTAAAAAGCCGGCGCACGTAACTGGTGGACTGAAGTCCGTTGGCTTCAGCCTCTTCTGGCGTGCGCCGGCAGTTCACTGCCGCGAATGAGATTGCATGACACCGCCCCTTTCCCATGTGCGAGAAAGGGGCGGTGTTGTCGTGTATATGATGCTAGGGCAGAATCAGGTGCAGGTCGCCAAACTCGTGCCAGAGATAGCGTTCGTGGAGCGCCGCATCATAGGCCAGCCGCAGATGCGCGCGACCAGCCAGCGCCTCCAACATCGCCAGGTGCGAGGCGCGCGGCTCGTGCAGGCCGGTTAGCAGCCCATCTATGGCGTGCATGCCACGCTCCGGCGTGACGATCACATCGGTCCAGCCTGCGCCGGGATGCACCACACCTTCCGCGTCTGTCACTGTCTCCAATGCGCGCACCACCGTCGTGCCGACGGCGATCACGCGCCGCCCCTGCGCCCGCGCCTCGTTGACCATCTGCGCCGTCTCAAGCGGCACACGATAGTATTCCTCATACGGCGGTTCATGCTCTTCCAGGCTCGATACACCGGTATGCAGGATCAGCCGCGCAATCTGCACCCCTTTGGCCTCCAACTGCGCCAGTAGTTCGCCGGTGAAGGCGCGTCCGGCGGAGGGCATTTCGGCGCTGCCCGGCTCGGTGGCATACACCGTCTGATAATACTCAGAGGGCCACGCCTGCCGCACATAGCCATAGCGAATTGGGAAGCCATAGCGCGCGAGATACGGCAGCAGCGGCTCCGGCAGCGCCAGCGTCGCAATCCATAGACGCGGCGACGTGACGGGATGCGCCAGCCGGTCGGTGGCATACGGCGTCAGCAGGGTTGCGCTGCCGCCAGCCGGCAATTGCAGCGTTTCACCAGCAACGGCCTCGCCGAATGGCGTAGTTCCATGTGCGCCGGGCTGCCGTAGTTCAACGCTCCACACGTCACCCGGCAGATGCGTCGAAAGGTGCAGTTCCAGCGGCGTGCCGTCGGCGCGCAACACACAGAGCGCCGCGTTCAACGTGCCACTGATATTCAGCGCCAGCACGTCGCCGGGCAGCAGATGTTCGCCAATCTCGCGGAAGCGCGTATGGGAGATAGTGTCATCGGTATAGTGCGACACCATCAGGCGCACCGCATCGCGCGCCAGTCCACGCGCCTCCGGTGGCTCGCTGGCTTCGAGTTCCGGCGGCAGCGTGAAGTTGAGCGGCGCGGGCATGCTCGCCTGTGACGGCGCAGCGAGATAGCGGTCTTCACCGCCGGGTGACACTGACAACGCCGGTAAAGAAAGAAGTGAAAGTGACATCACGCGTCCTGGCTTTCATAAACGCCCACATGTAGGGCAGGTGTATCTCTTATTCACGATTCATCAGCGGCGGGCGGAAGCTGAAACAGCGTCAGTTGCATGCCGTCCGGCGCGCGCATCCGCTGGCTGGGATTGCCCCAGGAGGTCATCACCGGCTCATGCACGGCAGCGCCGCCGTTGCGTTCGAGCGCGGCAGCCGTCGCCCGCACATCCGCAACTTCCAGCGCCAGCCGCACCGGACCCGACACGCGCTGCCCCGCTTCCATGGCATCGGTATAGGCGGAGTCCGCCGGATCGAGCAGTTCAATGGTGCCACGGCCAGCGGCCAGCACGATTCCGCGTCCCTCCGCCGTATTCCACTCTTTCACCGTCTCCAACCCGAAGCCGTCGCGGTAGAGCCGCAGCGCAGCCTCGTAGTCTGCAACCGTCAGCGCCACGCGCAACTCGCGGACGCCACGCTCCGGCGCTGGCTCATGCGCTGGTTCGCCTGCGACGTTCACCTCACGCGCACGATAGCGCCCGCTGGGCAGGTCGCCGGTCAAGAGCGCCAGCAGTCCAGGAACGCTCACCTCCGGCAGTGGCCGGTCGCTGATATCTTCGCCGGGAAACGCCTCCTGGTGCATCTGCGTCCGCATATCGCCGGGGTCCACCCAATAGACACGCCAATCCGGTTGTTCAGCGGCGAGGACATGCGAGAGTTGTTCGAGCGCGGCCTTGCTGGAGCCATAGCCGCCCCAGCCCTCGTATTGCTCAACTGCGGCATCGCTGGTGATATTGAGAATGCGCGCGCCGGAGGTGAAGGTGTCGCGGAGTTCCTGGATCAGCGCCAGCGGCGCAATGGTATTGGCGCGGTAGACCTCTTCGAGGACATCGAGCGGATAATCGAGCAGGTTGGGCTGCGGACTCGGCCCCAGGATGCTGGCGTTGTTCACCAGCGCATCCACGCTGCCCAGTTCACGGGCCGCATCGGCCAGCGCGCGGCGGTGCGTCGCGTCAGTGACATCGCCGGCAATGGCGACCACGCGCGTCTGCTGCGCCAGTTCCGCACGGACAGCTTCCAGCGCATCCGCGCCGCGCGCATCTATGATGAGACGCCAGCCACGGCGTGCCAGGTCACGCGCCAGCGCCAGGCCCAATCCCCGCGAGGCACCAGTAATTACTATCGTCTGTTGCTCTTTATTGTCAGAGGTGGTCATGGTTTGCCCATCCTTTCCACGCTACTACGCTCATGCGTATACCAACACTCTATGGCGCAGGCAAGGAAGGCGCCTCGTACAAAAGGCTATACCACGCCTGTACGAAAGAACGGTTATTGCGAACGATGTTTGGGGTCCGGCACAGACGGCGAAACATGTATGGTCGTGCCGTCGCGCAGATCGAGATAATAGGAGAAATCGAGCCAGCCAGGGGAAACGCCATATTGCGTCAGCGCCATTGCCAGTTCCGCGCGATGCTGCGCGGTGTGCATGATGAGATGCGAGAGAATGTGCCACAGCGCGTACTCGTTCGGCTCGCCCTGCGTATTGACGTATGCTACCGGACGGGCCAGCGCGTCGTCATCGAGCGTCGCCAGGAAATCGCGCATCTCGCGGTCGCTGGTCTCCCAGCAGGCGCGCAAATCGCTAACGGTGGCAAAGCCAGAAGCCAATAGTTGCGGCGGTGAGGCTTCGCCGCGCGCTCGCGCTAGCCAGACACGCTGCGCGCTGACCAGATGCGTCAGCGTCTCGCGCAGTGTGCCATAACCGCCAGCCAGCGGCAGGTCGAGCGCCGTCTCGTCCTGCTCATCCAGGCGCGCGGCGGCGGCGAATAGCTGTTCATTAGCCCAGGCGGTGAACTCATAGAGCGTGCGGAAATACTCAATGCTCATGGCGGTCGGCCCTCCCGCTGGCATTGTGTCACATCCAACATCCTGCCACTTGCCGCGTTGCGCGCTGGGATTATGCGCGTTCGTAGATGATGATGCGCTTGTTCGCCTGGCGCAGCGTCTCTAATTCGAGCTGCGTCGCGGGATTCGGGACAGCGCCGGGTCGGCGCGCATAGATCACGACATCGCAATTTTGCAGGACAGGGAGAAACTTCTCAGCCCACTGCGGGTCCAACCGCCCGCCCCACTGATAGCGTGGCGGCGGAATAGAAACGGAGACCTGCTGGCCGCGCAGCAGCAGGCCGTTCGCCGCCTCCATCTTGATATCTTCATCCTCGGTATTTGCTATCAACGGAATGGGCCGGCTACTCGTCACACCGTCCAGCACGCTGGTGCGCTGGAGAAGAGCCTCGACATCTGCCGCTTCCAGGCCGCGCTGATACTGTGGCCGGCGCTCCGGGCGATCCAGTGGCGCGTTCGCCTCGAAACGTCGTGGGTCATCGGGGCGGTCTACCATTGGCGTGCCATGCACGGGGCAGTTCGGAGCAGCGGCAGTGGCGGGCGCATCCACAAAGCGGTCGCATCGCGTACACCAGTAGGTTTTCATGTTGGGTCTGGGACCGAAATTCACCAGTTTCATGAGTTATTTGCCTCGCTTGCTTCACACTTGATACATAAAAATAAAATGCGATACTGCCCACTCGTTCAGTTGGCAGCATCATATCACAAGCGTGCGCACAATGAGTGAAGAATCGAACGGCAGAAAAAAGTCGCCCCTACCAGCCGACGATTATCTGCCCTGTGCTACCATGAGGCAATCGAAGAGTTCAGCCGATTTTCACTCTGTTATCCGGTTCTGCGCGTTATCAAAGGGCGCTCATCTCTTGCATCCTGTGCCTTCGCTACATCCTGTCAATACTCTGCGAGCATCGCTGCGGCGCATCCGCCTGAGTACGCTGCTGGCGAGCATCAACGTGGCGCTGTTGCTGGTGGCCGTTGCTGGTGTTGCGCTGGTGGCGCTGCATCTGCTTCAGCAGCTTGCCGATCAGCAGGCGCTGGCGCGCGTCTCGCAGGCAGGCGTCAGCGCGCAGCACGCCCTCAGCCGCAGCGGCGATGACCTGGGAATCGCCGCGCAGGTGCTTGCCGAACGCCCCACCCTCAAACATGACCTCGATTCGGGCGACAGCGCCGCGCTCGCCGCCTATCTCGACCAGTATCGCCGTTCCAGCCAGTTCGATGGCTGCGCCGTGTTGCTGGCCGGTCAGGTACTCGCCGCCAGCGGTCCCGCGCTGCCCTGGGCAGACATCCAGGCGCAGGAAGGCGCGCAATCCGTCGCCGGTGGGCAGTTTTTGTATACGCAGCCAGGGAAGTTGCCGCTGCTGCTCGGCGGTTGGGCGGCGGTTCCCGGCGAGGCTGGCGCGCTCGTCCTGACGGCTGACCAACTGGATGCGCGTTTTGCCCAGCAGATCAGCGCGCAGGTGGAGCTGCCGGTCGCCATCCTCTCGCGCCCGGCGGCGCTGGCGGCCACCAGCGACCCGCGTTACGCGCTTCGCCAGCGCGCACTCTCGAACAACCGCGCCATCGTGGCATATCTCAGCACAGCAGCCGTCTACCTGGATATCGAGCCAATACGCGCGCCATCGGGCGAGGCAGTCGGCGTGCTGGAAACGACGCTGCCCGCGACAGACACCGCCAATACGCTGCGCCAGTTCACAGAGACGCTCATCGTACTGGCGGTCTGCGTCATTGCGCTGGCGGCGGCGATCAGCTTCTTCATCGGGCGGCGGCTGGGGCGTCCGCTGCGCACGCTGACCATCGCGGCGGCGCGCATCGGTGGCGGCGACCTGGCAACGCCGGTGCGTTCCGCTCCCAGCGCGGAGATTGGCACGCTGGCGGCGACGCTGGAAGAGATGCGCGCGCGGCTGTTGCGGCTGACTGGTGATCTGCGCCGCCAGCAGGCGGAAGCCGAAGCCATCCTCACCGGCATCGTCGAGGGCGTCTTTACGGTGGACCGCGAGCGGCGCATCCGCTACCTGAATCCCCAGGCGGCGGCGCTGCTAGGCGTCGCGCCGGAGCAGGCAAGTGGAGCGATTGGCCGCTTCTGTGGTGATGTCCTCAACCCGCAGCGACGCGACGGTGTGCGCCCCTGCGAGGAACATTGCCCCATCGTGCATGCGCGCTTCCGTGGCGCAACGCAGGCGACCGAACACCTGACGCTGGCGAATGGGCAACGCCGCACCATCGTCATCACCAGCGCCGCGCCGGCGGAGGAGCAGCAGGTGCAGGTGATGCGCGACGAGAGCGCCATCGAGACAACGCGCCGCCTGCGCGATACCGTTCTCGCCAACATCTCGCACGAGTTCAAGACACCGCTCGCCGCGCAGCAGGCGTCCATCGAGTTATTGCTGGAACAGTTGCCACAGCTTTCGCTGGAGCAGGCGAGTGATCTCGTGCTGGCACTGCAACGCGGCACCCTCCGTCTGACCCAACTCATTGACAACTTGCTCGAAAGCGTGCGTATTGAATCAGGGAAGGACACCATTCGCCGCCAGCCGGTTGCGCTGGATGAGGTGATCGAGGAGGCGCTCGATATGACGCGCCCGCTGATGCGCCTGCGCAGCCAGGAGGCGATCATCAGCCTGCCGTATCCGCTGCCGCTGGTGAGGGGAGACGCGCCACGACTGACGCAGGTGTTTGTGAACCTGCTGGCGAACGCCAACAAGTTTGCGCCCGCAGGCTCAACAATCTCGCTTGGTGGCATGGTGGATGAGCGGCAGGTGACGCTCTGGGTGGAGGATGAGGGGCCCGGATTGCCACAAGGAGCAGGCGCGGCGCTCTTCGCGCGATTTGAGCGATTCGCGCGGGCAACGGGCGAGGAGCCGGAGCAGAGCGGCATGGGATTGGGGCTGTGGATCGCCAAGTCCATCATCGAGCGGCACGGCGGGCAGATTGCGGCAGAGCGCCAGGGAACAGGCACTCGTCTGTGCGTTACGCTGCCGGTAAGTCAAGCGATTGAGGTGGTCGAGATGGTCGAGGTGGTCGAAGCGGAGGAGCGAGTGGGCAATGAAGATACTGGTCGTTGACGATGATCTCGAACTGCTGGGGTTGGTGGGATTTGCGCTCCGTGCGGAAGAGTACGCTGTGGTGGAGGCGACCGACGGCGCAGAGGCGCTACTGCTCTTCCAGCGCGAGCAGCCGGACCTGGTGATCCTCGACATCAATCTGCCCGGCCTCAATGGCTTCGAGGTCTGCCGCCAGATGCGCGCGGAGGCGACGACGCCGATTCTGATGCTGACGGCGCGCAGCACCGAAGACGATCATGTGCATGGGCTGGACCAGGGGGCCGACGACTATCTCACCAAGCCTTTCAGCCCGCAGACGTTGCTGGCACATGTGCGGGCGTTGCTGCGCCGCTCCGGCATGGACCGGCCTGCGCCACTGGTGGCGGGCGACCTGCGGCTCTCGCTGGAAGACCGGACGATTAGCGTCTGCGGCGGCGAACCGATTCACCTGACGAAACGCGAGTTTTCCCTGCTTCAGTATCTCATCGCTAACCCGGAGCGCACACTTTCCACTGAGCGGCTCACCAGCCAGGTCTGGGGCTACACGGGAACCGATGACCGGCAATTGCTCAAACAGATAGTCCATCGCATCCGCCAGAAGATCGAACTGGACCCTGCCGACCCGCGCTATCTGGTGACGGTCTCCGGCGTTGGCTATCTGCTGCGCCCAACGCCAAAAGCCACTTCATAGAGCATCATGCGGTTACGCTCTCTTCACCAGGCCGTTGCTTATCATGGTGGATGTTTGTTTTTTATCAAGACATGTGCATGCAAAGAAGGCAAAGAAGGATGGCGATGGCATTGAAGTCACGCTCGTTAGCCCTGTTAGCCCTCAGTTCTGGCCTGCTCATCTGCGTGCTGCTGCTCAGCAGTTGTGGCGGCACGAACAGCACTGGCACTACACCTGCCGCCTCGCCGGTGGCGACGGTCGCCTATCTCCCGCCGACTGTGGTATCGCTGACGCCCAGCCCGACCAAAGAGCCGACGGCCACCCCACACCCGTCCAACCCAGGGCCACCGCCAACGCCGCCACCCGCCGGTCCGGCGCCAGCCGGTGGCGTGCCCAACGTCGGCGGGCAATTGATTCTGGTGAGCCTGAGCCAGCAGTGGCTCTGGGTGTACCAGAATCGCACGCTGCTCTTCGATACGCCGGTGACGACCGGCATGCCGCAATTGCCCACGCCAGACGGCACCTATAGCGTGCAGTATCATGAAGCCAACGTGATGTTCTATTCGCCCTGGCCTCAAGGCTCACCATATTACTATCCGCCGGAACACGTCAATTACGCGATGTATTTCGCCTATAACGGCTACTTCATCCATGACGCGCCCTGGCGGGAGCGGTTTGGTCCGGGCACCAACTATCCGCATACCGATCCCAATGGGCAGCATGTCACCGGCAGTCATGGCTGCGTGGAGTTGCCTACCTCAGCGATGGCCTGGGTGTATAACTGGGCGTATGACGGCGCAACTATCGTAATTTATGGCACCGCGCCGGTGCCACCACCCAGCCCAACGGCCACGCCGACGCATCAGCCGACCGCACCGCCAACAGCGACACCGACTAAGCCGCCCAATCCGACGGCCACGCCAACAGCCTAACGCCTCGCGGTGATTGGCAGACTATGAGGGAGTGCAAGTAGGTTTTTCGCACTCCCTCGTTTGTTCATTGCTGCGATACAGGACCAGGGCAAATGAGCTTTGTTGGTGGATTGGTAGGCGGAGGCAGTTCTGACTGCATCGCCGCTGTGGTGCAGGCGCCGCCGCTCCATTCCTGAGACGCCTGGCCACCGAGGAACTGGAGCGTCTGGTTGGGAACGGTGATACTTGGGCCGCCGCTATCCTGCCAGAGACTCATGCTAACGGTATACGTGCCGGGCTGTGCGACGTTGATCTGCACGAGGATATCCGTTGGCCCCGCAGCGGTCGGCCCGACGAGTGGTGGCGGTTCCACCGCTGGCTTGTTCCAGGGTTGGAAGGTATTCGGGTCGTGCCCGTTAATAGGCGCCGTCACCGTCGCTCCGACATTACTCGATGTGAAACTGACAGTTCCATCGCCAGCAGGTACAGGACCGGCGGGGCAGGCCGTCGAAGGCGTCCAGCCGCCAGGATCGCTGTAGGATTGGTCAACGCAGGGACGATAGATATTAGGCGCTGGCGCGGTCAGCGGCTGGAACGCCACGATACGCACAGTGACGCCGCATATGGACCCTTGCTGGCCGGTCGGTGGCGCGGTGACGGCGAAGTCATAGTATGCAGTTGTTTTCAGTGCAACTGGTGAGCCGTTCGTTGCCACGCTCACCGGCTGTGGTTTGGGTGATAAGGTATCGGCAAGCCGCTCATAGTAGTTGATATCCCTGCTTCCATAGCGTTGATACTGCACGCCAGAAACGGCTAGCGGCGTACCGCCGCTGGCGCTACAGATCGCTGGCGCAACTAATGGCTGGGTTATAGCAGTGTTAGATGCGGCAGCGGATTGCGTAGAGGAAGCTGAAGGTGGCGAAGGCGGTGTTTGCCCCTGGCACGCGGTCAAGAGCAGTGCAGTGAGCGCCAGAAGCAGCCCCACTATCCATGTTCGCGTCATGCGTGTCTTATCATAATACAGGCGCATATATTTATTTCCCTTTCCTGGCTACCAGCGTTAGCTAGCTCTCTTCCGTCATCGCACTCACCATTACCGCCGGTGCGTTCTTCGCATGTCAGGGCGATTGGTGGCTAGTATTGCATGGCAGCAGAGGAAAATCTGTGAGCCAGGTCACACCGCGAACTATCCGAAATATGACGACCGCTAGTATTCTACCTCTACACGCGGTCGCGCCCAGGGTTGCGCCTGCGCGCCGGGTGTCGCGCGGCTGGTGGCGCAGCGCAGGACGGGGAGAACGCTCGCCGGGTCGCAGCCATAGAGACCCGCGCCCCATGCGCCGTTCGTCTCGATGACGGCCCAGCCAGCGCTCGCGATGAGGCCGATATCCAGCACGATGGCGGGCGGCAAATCGAAATTGGGATCAGCCAGCAGTTGCTCACCATACGCCCGCGCCTCCCGCCATTCCTCTTCGCTGGCAATCCACTGGCCCTGCTCGTCCTCCACCAGTTCGCCGTCGCGCAGATACGGCGACATCGTGGCAATTTGCCGGTCCAGAACGAAGCAACGGAACTCGATGGACCAGTGAACGGGATCGGCCACCAGCACCGGCGTATCGCCCGGCATATCGTCGCTGCCACGCGGTATCTCGGCGTTCATCGTGTAGACGCCCGCCGGGAAGCTCTTCGAGAGCGCGGGCTTGACGAAGCGCGGCGTCGCCAACGTTCGCGCCTCCGCCAGCGTCGTGTAGGTGATGGTGCGGCGCGTGTAGCGTTCCGGCAGACGCGCCAGCCAATCCGGCGGCGCATCCAGCACGACCAAATCGAGCGCGGAGGCCATGATGTCCACCAGCAGCGGCTCGCCATACAGTACGATTTCGCCGGTCAGTGGGCGCGCGGGTGGGCGCCAGTTGGCGAGGCGAAACACCTGCCAGCCCGCCTGTTCCGCCGCCAGCCGTAGCGCGCGTGAGTCATCGGTATAACGCGGGGAGAGCAGTAATGTCGGCATGCAATGGATGCTCCTTTGACTACATGATAGATTCCCGGTTGTAAACAGCCTGGGGCCGGAAAACCTCATTCTCGGCTGTAAACAGCCGGAGTACGCGCGAATTGGCTAAAGCCCCGGATCCAGACGACCCACTACCCACAAGGACTTCAGTCTACCCGGTCGTGCGCCGGCAGTTTACTGCCGCGAGTCAGCATTATGCCGCATGCGCAGCCAGCAATTGCAGCAGAATCGCGCCGGCATGCCCGCAGGGGTCGCCCTCGCCGCCCGCCGCGCACTCGCAGATGACGCGCCCGATGGGTTCGACGCGCAGATAACACTCGACGCCTACCTGATACTCCGGCTGATCGGAATACGCATGGCCATAGCCATCGCCAATCACCAGCGTGGTGTAGACACGCACGCCTGCGCCGCGCGCCGTCTGCGCGAAGATGCGATGCGCCACCACTCCCTGCTGCACTGCCAGGTCGAGCGCGTTGCGCTGCCACTGGTCACAGTTCGCCAGGATGTTGGGCGCGGGCAACGCGGACCGGCGCACCCAGGGCGGCGGCGCATAGAGCCAGTAGGAGCCAGACGGCAGATAGCTCGCAAAAGCTGGAGGTTGCTGTGAACGCGGTTGATGGTGGAGCGGAGAGAGAAGCCACGCGAAAAATGTGCTGATCCGGCGCATAAATGATGCTCGCCTTTCTGAGCATCATCCCTTCAGCGCCCCCGCACGATATCCAGTCATGCTATGCTGCGCGCCCTGCTGGTTGCGCATAAACCAATGGATACCGTATGATGAACATCCGGTTTGGTTGCGGGGACCTGAAAAGATGACGCAATCGAACGGCCTCATGGGCGTTAATGCGCCCTGGGGCCATTCCTCTTTTTTCACCACTTTTTACACAGTTTGTGGGAGCAACCGCTTTGCTCCCAACGCAGGCAAGCGTACCATAGCGGCGGGCGGCCTGTCAAGTGGCGCTGTCTGCTCTCCCCTCTCCTGCGCCCGCGTGTACGCCAGCGCCTGCGCTCCCCTCTCCTATGGGAGAGGGGCTGGGGGTGAGGTCACTTCAGCCGGAGAGGCTCCCCGACGCAATGGCATAGCCGGGCGCAGCAACCGCATAGCTCCACGCTTTGCTGCCGGGCGTGCAACTCGACTCCTGATCCAAAGTTGGTTCATTCAGCATCGTGCTAGTTATGGGTTGCCACAAAGGGATGGAATCGTATTCACCGCCCGGACCAATTTGGCAGGAGGTAACTTCCATGTAGTAGAGATGGCTCCGCGCTCCCAACGGAGCCAGAATCGAAACGCTGTGCGGCGACGAGGTATCCGATGGGCGCAACACAATGGTGTGGTCGGGTGGAATCACAGGCGCGACGGTGATATGCAGCGCCGGAAAGTGGTCGGCGAATGGGCCAGGATTGCCCGCATAATCAGTGCTGCCATCTGGTCCAGGTATGGCAGTGAAGAAGGAGCCGGTCTGCGCTGTTATCTCAACGTTGCCGCTCGCCGTGAGTGGCAGAAATTGCACGAAAGACCACGCCTGACCTGGGTGCAAATCGTTCGAAGAGAACGGGCAATGTATTTCGCCTACATTGAATGATGTATAGGTTGGGTCGTGGCCGCCAGTCAGGCTTGCATACATGGTCTGGTCGCAAGCGTTGGCGGTTGGCATTCCTTGCACCATATCGGTCGTCTGTGAGGCGTTGGTCAGCGTCAGCCGCACGGCAAGCAACTCGCTCAGGAAATACGGGCCGGAAGCGACCCGCAGCGAGAGCGTCAGGCCGTTCACCTCAACGATTGACGATGGGCCGTTTATCAGGAGGTCGCCGCCGTCCGCGCTGGAGACCTGATGCAGCACCAGCGCGCCGCCGAACACCAGCGCGATGACACAGATGCTGACCGTAGCGAACATTCCGCGCCTGCGCATAGCATCGCCTCCTCCAACTCCAGCTCATCGCAGCTCATGTAGTCGTTTTAGTGCGCTCTCCTGCCATACTGCTCTACAGGTATACACGCTTCTTCCAGGCGAGGTGATACAGTGACCTCACCACCAGCTATTGCTCAGTATTGCCAGACCTTGAAGCGACCTGCTACACTGCTGTGCAGAGAGGGAGTGGCCCGCGTGGGACAAGCATGCGTGCTTGTCTCGATTGATTGGAGCAGCGACGCAATGAATCCATCTGAGCAATCTGGGCAATCTGGGCAAGATACATGGGTCAACAACCGTCCCATCCATCCGTGGGTTGCGGCTGGCCAGGGCAAGATTCGCTTTGGCGTGGCGCAAGTCACCGCGATGGATGACTGGCCCGCCTATCTGGAAATCGTGCGGGCGGCGGAAGAACTCGGCTTCGATTCGTATTGGACGTATGACCATCCCGTCTTCGGCTTTGACTGCTGGACGACGCTGAGCGCGGTGGCGGCGGTGACAAGCCGGATGCGCCTGGGCACGATGACCACCTGTGTGTATTATCGCAATCCTGCGCTGCTCGCCCGCATGGCTGCCGATGTAGACCGCATCAGCAATGGGCGTCTGATTTTGGGTCTGGGCATCGGTGACGACACCCATGAGTTTGAGCAATTGGGGATCGCGGCCCCGCCACTCTCCGAACGCCTGCAAGGATTGGAGGATGCGATTCAGATCATCGAGGGTCTCTGGCAAAACCCGACCTTCACCTACCACGGCAAGCAGTTTCATGTGGATGGAGCAAGCGCGGCGCCCGGCCCGCAACAGGCACATGTGCCGCTGATGATCGCTGGCGGCGGCGAGCGCGTGACACTGCGCCAGGTCGCGCAGTACGGCGATGTCGCCAACATGGCGGCGAGCGTGCTGGCCGGCAACGCCTTTACTCTCGATGACGTGCGGCGCAAATACGCTGCGCTCAAGCGCCACTGCGAGGCGTTAGGCCGCCCCTATGACTCCATCCTGCGCTCGTTCCTGAACCTGGTCACTATCCTTGCGCCCACCCATGCCCAGGCCGAAGCCAAAGCCGCTACCTTGCCGCCGCCACTACGTGAACTCTTCCGCACCAGCACGCTGATCGCCACCCCTGACGAGGCCATTGCGCACTATCGCGGTCTGATAGACGCGGGCGCGCAGTATTTCATGACTTCGCTCTGGGGCCACGACCTGGAAACGGTGCATCTGCTAGCAGAGCAGGTCATTCCCGTGCTCAACGAGGCAACCGAGGCAAAGAACGTAAACGACGCAAACCAGATGGAGAGCGCAAGCCGGGCGAACGATGTACACGACGTAAACGCGACAGCCGCCAACGCTGCGCCAGCCAAGCGCAGTTGGTGGCCGTTTGGTAGGCGCTAAGATGAGAGGCCCCCACCCCCACCCCCTCCCCCGTGCGCGGGAGAGGGGAGCGCGGGCGCTGGTAGGCAAGCGGACGTGGGAGCGGGATGCTGGATACCTGCTCCTAGCCCGCGTCGGCGGGTTTCGCGGCCAACGGCCATCCAGGCGCGGTTTCAACCGCTGGCCACCTCAATTAGCGTTGCTCACGCATGAGATAGACATAGGCGTCTTCCAGGCTCGGCTCGATGGACGCCACCTGTCCGTCTCTGGTGGGAGCCTGTGGCTCCCGTTCGCTCACCACGCGGTATTGCACCTGCGCGCCCAGGTGTTGTGTGGCAATGACCGATAGCTCGCCGTTGCCATCGCCCAGCGGTCTGCCACCCGCCGGCAAGGTCAGCAGCCAGACCTTGCCCTGCGCGGCGGCCACCAGTTCGCCAAGCGTGCCCTGGAAGCGCACCTGTCCATTCGCCAGCACCGCCAGCCGCTGGCAGGTCTGCGCAACATCCTCAACGATATGGGTGGAGAGCAAGACGATACGGTTGCCACCCAATTCGGAAAGCAGGTTGCGGAACCTGATACGTTCTTCGGGGTCCAACCCCGCCGTCGGCTCGTCCACGATCAGCAGCCTGGGATCGTTGAGGAGCGCCTGCGCGATACCCACCCGTCGCTTCATCCCGCCGGAGTACGTCTTCAGCTTGCGGTTGGCCACCTCGCTGAGCGCCACCGTTTCCAGCAATTGCTCTACGCGTGCCTGGCGCTGCTGCTTGTTGTCCATGCCTTTGAGCAGTGCGATATAGTCGAGGAACTCGCGCGCCGAGAGATCGGGATACATCCCAAGTTCCTGCGGCAAATAGCCGAGCAGGCGCTTGATTTGTGTGCGATTGCGGTCGCTGCTGCTGCGGCTGGCGTCTATACCAGCGATGGTGAGCGTGCCACTGGTGGGGCGCAGGATGCCCGCCAGGATGCGCATCAGCGTCGTCTTGCCAGCTCCATTGGGGCCGAGCAGCCCAAACATGCCCTGCTCGATGGTCAGATCAACGTTGCGGAGCGCCTGAATGTGGCCGCGATAGACTTTGGAGAGGCCGCTCATCGAAATGGTCATCGGCGGCGTTTGGGCGCTGGTGGCTGGCGCGACGGTTTGCAGGTTACGCATGTGCGTGACTCCTTTGGATCATTGAATTGGGCGCGTTCGCGGCTTTAAAAAGCCGGCGCACGTATCTGTTTATTCATGCCTCGTGGCCGAGCAGGTATTCGTTGCTGCGCAAGAGCAATGTGATGCCGATAAAGAACACAACCGCTATGCCGAGCAGAATCAGCCGGTTGGCGAGCCAGGTATTATACCAGAGCGCGGCGTTTGCCTTGCTGATGGCAGGCACCAGTTCTTCCGTCAGGAAGAGATACAAGCGCTGAGGCACGGCGTTGTTCAGAAAGTAATTCTTGAAGAGAAACTGCACGATCCAGAGCGCGCCGAGAATCGTCACGCTGGCGGTGCGGCTGCGCAAGAGCAGCGCCAGGAACGCGCCGGCGGCGATATACCAGCAGACCGGCGTCAGCCAGGTCAACTGCTCCAGCGGCGGCTGAATGACCGGCACCACCCAATAGCCCGTCGCTATCGTCAATCCGGCGATCACGGCGCAGAGCGCGACGGACCAGAGCAGCAGCAGCGTTATCCGCCGCCCCATCGTTCCGCGATATGCGTGCGGCAGCGTCAGATGCAACTCGATGGCGGGGTCCGACTGCACGATGAAGGCGGCGGTCAGCCCAGCGACCAGCGGCAACCCATTTTCCAGCAGCCCCAGGATACCGCGCCCCGTCTGAGAGGTCACTTCGGCTGGCGATGCCCCGTTGCGGACATAATTGGCGTGAACCAGCAGCGAAAAGCCCAGATAGGCGAGCGTAATGCCCAGCGGCGCGAGATACGTGCCGATGCCGAGCAACCGTACCTCATAGCGCAGTCGTGCGCGAAATGCGTTCATACATATTTTCTGCTTTCACTGTAGGACCATTATGCCTGGTCGCGCTGCCAGCGAACGATGCCCCAGGCGGCGAAGAGCGCAATCAGCGCGCAGCCCAGCAACAGGCCGAGGCTGGCAAAGCCGTTGGTCAGTGGCTCCGGCGCAAAGCTGAAACCACGGTAACTGGGCACGCCCAGCGGGAAGAAGCTGCGCGAGATATGCACGCCGCTCGGCGTGAGCAGCGTGCCATTGAGCGTCGGGATGCCAATCTTGGGATTGAGAAAGTTGCCCCAGAACCAATAGCAGACGAATAGCACCTGATATAGCACTGTCCACATGAAGGTGGGGCAGGCGATGGAGAACGCGCCAACGAAGAGCACCGCAGGCAGCATCAGCGCCGCGAAGAGCGCCAGCGCCATCGGTAACACGCCGATTGTGTGCCAGTTGGCGAGAATCAGCGCCACACCCACCATGTAGACCAAGAACAGCGGAACCAACGTCGCCAGCACGCTGCCAAGATACTTGCCGAAGAGGCGCGTACCGACGGTGGTTGGCATCGTATGGAAGAGTTCCTCCGTGCGGGTCTTGCGGTCGCGGGCATAGCGGTCCGCGATCAGGAGACCGGCAATGATCGGATAGAAGAGCGCATTGAAGGACATCCACTGGGTGACACTCTGCTCCACGGTTGGCGGTCCGTTGGGAGGGAGATAGAAAGCGTTGAAGTGGTTGAAGAGAAACGGGCAGAGCAGCAACGCGCCGATCCACAGCGCAGGACGCCGCAACTGCATCATAAACTCGTAGCGGAACGCGCCACCAAATGCGGCTGGTTGGCTTGTTTGGTTCAATATGCCCAGTTGATTCACGTGCATGTCATCCTTTCGGAAGTAGTAGACCTCACCCCCAGCCCCTCCGCTACGCTCCGTCGCCTCCTCCGCAACCCGATGGGTTGCTTCCCGGCTCCGCCGGGCGGAGGCTCTCTCCCGCGAGGAGAAGGGAGCGCGGACGCTGGCGTGCGGAGAACAGATACCGTCTGCTCCGAAGTCCGCGCAGGCGGACTTTGCGGCTGAAAGCCATCCAGGCGCGGATTTATCCGCCGGTCACCATTCTCCGTTCGCGGCGTGGCGCATAGAGCAGCGCCGCCACCAGCAGCGCCGCCGCCAGCGCCAGCGTGACCGGCGAGGTCTGCCAGAGCGGCGCGATGAGCAGATGCGGCACGAAGTTCTGGTCGAACTGCACCACCTGCGCCACCCAGACCGCCAGCGTGCTGACGAGCGCCACCAGTGGCCCGAACGCCAGCGACAACAACAGGCTTCCGCTGGAGAGCAGCGCCATTGGGCCGAACCAGAGCGCGGCCACCATCCACGGATTGCCACCATGAATCATCACGCTGAGCAGTGTCGCCCCCAGGCTGAGCGCGAGCTGATAGCCCAGCAGCAACCCGATGCGCCCCAGCAGCACGAATCGTTGCGAGACCGGCGTTGCCTGCGCCAGTTCCAGCCCGGCATCCACCTCCGGCCCATAGATAAAGGCCGTCGAGGCGGGCACGATCAGGGAGAGCAATGCCGCCAGCGCCGCCGCGCTGCGCACTGGATCATGCAAGGCGAGCGTATAAGCGGCGCTGCCCAGGATGCCGAGCGTCGCGGCGATCCACACGGCGCGGTGAATCACGCGTGGCTGCCGCCAGATGATCTGCCAGAGTCGCCACGCTGCCCGCCAGTGCTCCACAGCTATGCCGTGTTCGGACTGTTCAGGTTGCGCGGCAGACTGCGTGGCCATAGCGGGCGCAGGCAGATGTGGCACAAGCGCAGCCAGCAGGCGTTGCGTCTCTGCGCCGGTCGGCTCCGGCGCGCGCCAGGTCGCCAGTTGCATCAGCAGCGCCGCATCGTCGGTGGCGCGTTCGGCCTCTGCTGGCGTCTGCGCCTGCTCGCGGAGCGCGCCGGCCAGATGGTCTGTGGTATCCAGCGGCCAGGACTGTTCAGTTGCCATCAACTCACCTTCCTGTCTGCTTGTGGGCGCTCTCGCGTGTTGGGTGTCGTCATCGTTGTCTCATTGGTCCGTTGCGCATCACCACAGGTCTCCGCCGCCGTAAGTAGCTCGCGTAGCTGGCGCGTGCCCACCGAGAGCCGGGATTTGACGGTGCCCAGCGGCACATGCAGCGCATCGGCGATTTCTTGCAGGCTGAGGCCGTTGTAGAAGCGCAGCAGCAGCGCCGCGCGATACTCCTCGCTGATCTGGCTGATGGCGCGGGCGACAGCGCGCCCCTGTTCCGCCGCCAGCGCCAGTTCTTCGGGTCCAGGCACCGGATCGTGCAGCGCCAGCCAGTGTTCTTCCGGCTCATCGGCGGCGTGGCGCACGCTGGCGGACCTGAAATGATCGCGGGCGAGGTTGGTGGCAATCGCATAGAGCCACGGCTTGAAGGGTCGCTCCGGCGCGTAGCGGTCCGCCCGCAGCAGCGCCAGAAAGCACTCCTGCGTCAGGTCTTCCGCCAGCGGTTGATTACCGTTGCAGAGGCGATAGAGATAGCCGAGCAGCGGAGCATGATAGCGTTCGACGAGCGCCGCCAGCGCCGCGCGTTCGCCCTGCATCACCCGCCGCATCAGTTCTTCGTCGCGCTGTTCCACAACTACCCCCACCCCCAGCCCCTCCCCCGTGCGCGGGAGAGGGGAGTCAGAAGGCTTCCGGTTCGCATATCGCTCACCATGTGCGCCCTATCGTAAGCGGTACGGAGGTCACGCGCAAAAGGTTCGCGGATAGCGATACAATAGTCTTCCAGAACAGCACATTTCGCGCAAATCATCTGCGAGGAATCGTGGTAGAGAGGTTCTATGAGCTTACCTATGCAAGAGTATGTGGAGAAATTGCCCTCCACCTTCCCACGGCATCTATTGCTGGCGGGGCGTTGGCTGGGAGATACCGCACATGTCTACGAAGTGGCGTGGCCCTATCCTCTCATTTTAGAGGTTCTTGCCGCATTAGAGGACGAATTTTACGCAATTCTTGGCGGTGATGTCTATCGGGAAGAGTCGGGACATTTTATCTTCGCCAATGACACATGGGGCCTCAATGCAGACCCTGCATGGACGTGGCTCGACTATGTTCAGCGCAGTCACAAGGTGAGCCGTGACTATATCGAACGCTATCATAGCCGCAATGGCGATGGTTTCTGGTATGTGCCGGTCTTTTCCTCGTGAAGGGGAGATTGTTCGCCAGTATGCTACAATTATCTAGCAATGATGGCTTCGCTGTTCACAGGCTCACATGTCATCGAGAAGACGCCCTATGGCATTACGTATTGTTGTCAGTTACGCCTATACGGATATGGCATTTACTAAAGATTTAGTGGATGCCTTGCGCCATCATGGCGCGGATGTCTGGTACGCAAAACACCCACACGATACAATGGAGCTTGCCCATACCATCAGCGAAGAAATTCGCGCTCGACGTGTTTTCCTGGCAGTCCTCTCCCCATCCGCACTCCAGTCTCATGTAGCGCGTAGTGCCAATCAACAGGCACTCTCACGTTTCCGTCAGGCGCCTAATCGCATTGCTGTTGGAATCATCGTGCGGCCATTGCTAGGCGTATCACCTGCTACACTGCGCCGCGTCCACGAAATTCCCTGTATTGGCTCATCGGAAGAAACTCTCTACTCGGAACAAGACCTCATCCACAGAGTACTCTGCGCTCTTGGCCTTATCTTTACAGAGACGAAAGACACAGATGCGGAGCAGGAGTTAGCAAGCGTTCTCCCAGATGCTACCGCTGACGAATGGCTTATTTTTGGGCAAACCTGTTATCAACAGCAACGAATAGACGAGGCCATCACAGCGCTCAAGCGAGCCACAATATTGATGCCTGAACATGCGCTACCGTGGGCTTATCTCGGCTTGGCTTACGCTAATGTTCCCAATAAAATCGAAGCGATCTACGCATTTAGCCGGGCGCGAGAACTGGGATTTTCGCCTGCCTGGGTCTGGTCGAATGAAGCTGCAATGCTGGCAGATTTGGACCGCTATGAAGAAGCGTTGAGAGCAGCAGATGCAGCGATTGCACTCAGCCACTCTTATGCTCATCCCTGGTTAGTCAAAGGCAACTCCCTGCGGGGATTAGGTCGCTATCAGGAGGCACTTGATGCCTACGAGCAGGGTTTGGTGGCGCAGCCGAAATCCCCCCAAACAGCCAAACTCTGGGCAGGAAAAGCGGCAACATTGAAAAGTCTTTTCAGAGACGAGGAGGCGCTCTTGGCATGGGATCACGCGCTTGCCATCAATCCACGCTATACATACGCATTGTATGGCAAAGCCAAAGCACTCAGGGATCAGCATCGGGAAGATGAAGCATTGGCTATTTATGACCAATTAGTAGAAGCAGATTCAGCTAACATTCAGGCGTGGATAGATAAAGCTGATACATTGCACGACATTGATCGCTATGATGAGGCGCTGGCGGCTTCTGAAGAAGCGCTACGCCAGAATGCGAGGCATGCAGAAGCCTGGAATGTGCAGGGACATGCGCTCACAGGACTCAATCGTTATGAAGAAGCATTGGCCGCTTATCAGCAGGCATTGCGTCTTAAGCCAAATAGTGGCGCCATCATTTTTAATATTGGGAGTACGCTTATGCTGCTCGACCGCCTTTCTGAATTTGAGGAGATGGTCAAACAGACCATTGCCTCTGTTAGCGGATCGCAATGATGGGGCCAAAGACAATCCCCAAGATGCTCTCAAAGTTGAGAGCTCTTGTGTCCATGACCTATAACAACCTCAATACGCCTTCGCAGCGTCGAGGTTGGCACGCAGCAGTTGTTCGAGGGCTTGTAGGTCGGCCATGAAGTCGGCGTTGCTCTGGTCAGGCTGCTGTTCCAGTTCTTCGAGGATATCCAGCCGGAACGCCTGCCCGCCCAGCGTTTGCCAGTCCGCACGCAGCCTGTGGTCAACCGTGGAGCCGGTCGTCACCGAAAACTGGAAGCGATTGCGTATGCCTGCGAGATCGGCGGTGTGACCGATGATATACCTCCCATTCACGGTGTTGGTGATGGTATAGACGCCGCCAAGCTGCCTGCGCTCTTTGTATTCTTTACTGATTTCGCGCCGTCTATTGGTTGTGTTATTCGTCATGGCGTATCATTGCTTTCTCGTTCTTGCTGCTCTGCGTCGCCAGAGAGCAGGATTGTATTGCCGTCGGGATCGTTGATGAGCGCAAAGCACATCCTGGCGGGCGTGGGAACACCGACAGTGACATGGAACGGCGCGCGGTAGCTCTCGTAGCCGTAGCCGGTCATTTCCGCATACTTCGCTCGCACGGCAGCTTCGCTCTTGAGATAAAACTCGAAGAATACGCGCAGGTTTTCAGTGGCCCCCGCGCCGGTGGTCGCCTGTTCGCGTGGAATGTTGTTCGGCGTCAGAAAGAAGATATACGGCGCCTGCATGCGGACGCCACCGAATCCCTCGCCAGTGCTACCCTCCGGGATGTCGAGGCCGAGCCGCCGGTAGAATTCCAGCGATTGTTCCATATGGTTCGCAACCAGGCCAACCATAAACAGTTCTAGTCCCATCAGCGTGTTCCTGTCTATTCTATACGCATGTGTGGCGTGTCTTTCAGTACGGAACAGAGTATACGCGGCTAGATCCTCTTGCCGCCAATTCCCTCTGTTGCGCTATCATTGCTATCAGTATTGAACAACGATGGTGTGTTGCTAGCCACAGGGCAAAATGGGATGGCGGCGCAATGGATGAGCGGATGCGCGATGAACAGACGAACCTGGCGGACGACGATGAGGAGGCGTCGCTGACCTTTACGACACCGCTGCCAGACCGGCGGCTCTCGCGGGGCGACAAAATCACGCGGGGAGCCGTCACCGGCGGTATTGTGCTGCTGGCGCTGGTCGTCGTGCTGGTGATGAGTGGCGCGCATCTGGCATTGTCCCTGCCAGAGAGCGCCACACCGCTGCCGGTTTCCGCGCCCTATACCATCCAGGGGTATGCACCTATTCAGCTTGCGCGAGGAGACTGGCAGCAGATCGCCTTGCCCGCCCCTAGCGCCAACATTTTTAGCTATGCGGTGGATCCAACGCACCCAGGACATATCGTGCTATGTACGGCAGGGCTGGCAAAGCCCGTCGCTATCTGGAGCACACAGGATAGCGGTCAGCACTGGACATCGCTGCCTTTCCCACAGGTCATTGCGCTCTACTGTTCGCTCAGCCTGGCGGTAGACGACCCCTCTATCGTGCTGGCGCAGGCCGGCAATCCGATTGACGAGATCACGGCATGTTCCAGCGCCCTGTTTTTTCTCAGCGCCGACCAGGGCCAGAACTGGCGGCAGATACCACACACTTCTATTGCGCCGGCAGATTCGCAGGGCGATTGCAGCGCCTGGGCGACGAAGCATCACCTCTTCATTGAGACGGATTACAACGCTGGTGCAGGCGCTCCCTATAAAACGCTGCTGGAACGCAGCGACGACGGCGGCCAGAGTTGGCAACGCGCCGATGTGCCAGCCCATCAGCCGGCATGGGTGAATATTGCGCAACTTGGCGACGGCGAAACGCTGCTGGCCGATATCCTTCCGCAGGGAAACTCTCTGACGGCAACGAGCAATCCGCAGCTTTTGATTAGCCACAACGCGGGGACAGTTTGGAGCTCGTTCTCTGCTGTGTTGGTTGGTGGGCCGCATTTGCTCGTTTCGCCATTCGCCAGCGCCGCCAATCAATCAACGCCTTCGGTCTTTTATACTGTGTCGGGCGACGAGATACCGGCGTTGCTGTACCGGATTCAGGTGGCAATGAGCGGACCGTATCTGGCGGGGCCATTGCCGCCGTTGCCGGTGCCAGGGGCAAGCGCTATCCGCACCGGGTTAACTGATCTGTTGGGCGTGCTACCAGATGGGCGGCTGCTGGCGTTCGGCGCAGACCCGGTGAAGGGGCTGGCAACCGATAGCGCACCGTTCCTCACTCAAAAGCATCAGTGGCTCTGGCTCTGGGACCCGGCGCAGCAACGCTGGGAGAGTTTTCCTACGCCGCTGCCGAGCGCCTGGCCAGATCAATGCGACGCGCTCTGTTGGTACGCGCAGTTGAGCAGCGGCGTAGGACCCAACAATGCGCGCGGAACCTACCTGTATCTTATGGGCTGGGGCGCCGCCGAACATCCACTCTATCGCGTGTTTCTGCCGGAGGGGTGAGACCTCACCCCCAGCCCCTCTCCCGCGAGGAGAGGGGAGTCCGGGCGCTGGCAAACGGAACGTTATCAGGCTATCTCCAGGCCGCGCAGGTGGTGAGTGGCATCGGCTTTTTGGGCGCCGGGACCATCCTGCTGCGCAAGAACGCCATCCGGGGGCTGACCACCGCCGCCAGCGTCTGGGCGGTGGCGGGCATCGGGCTGGCCGCTGGCGCCGGACTCTTTGGCGCGGCAATTGCCACCACGGAGATTCTGCTCACCATTCTCGTGGGCGCGCATTGCCGGGCGGTTGCAGCAGCCATCCAGTGTTCAAGCCATCTCGTATTGGGGTAGCCGCTCGCTGGCGTCCGGTGGCGAGAAGAACGGCACAGGTGAAGACATGCGTGAGGAGATGGATCCATGAGGACGAGCAGTAAGGCGCATATCACCTGGCGAACCGCCATTGTGGACCGCGCATCGGTGCGCTATCAGGTGGTGCAGGTGGCGGGCACGCAGAATGGCGAGCCGCTGGTGCTGGTGCATGGGCTGGCTGGCTCAACCTACTGGTGGCGGCGCAATGTGCCGGCGCTGGCCGCCCGGCATACGCTCTATCTGCTCGATCTGCCAGGCTTCGGTGGTATGCGCCGTCATTATCAGCGCTTCGCCGTCGCGCATATGGCAGACTGGATTACGCGCTGGATGGATGCCGTAGGGCTGGAGTCGGCGCATTTCGCCGCGCACTCGATGGGCGGGCTGATCTGCCTGCGCCTCGCCGCTGCTCATCCGCAGATGGTGCGCCGGTTGGCGCTCTTTGCGCCCGCTGGCGTGCCTGCGCAGAATCGCGGCGCGTCGGTCGTGCGATCTATCATGCCGCTACTGCAAACGGCGCTCTATGCCCGGCCCAGTTTCCTGCCCATCCTCACATATGACAGCCTGCGCACAGGGCCGCGTATGCTGCTGCGCGCGGGCAGCCAGATTCTCGCGCTGGATGTGCGCGAGGACCTGCGGCGGGTGCGCGCGCCGGTGCTGCTCTGCTGGGGCGAACGCGATCCGCTGGTGCCGCCGGAGGGTGGGCTGGTCATGCGCGCCGCCTTGCCGGATGCGCGATTGGTGCGGTTGCCGCGCGCCGGACATATCGCCATGTATGACCGCGCAGACCTCTGCAATCCGCTGCTGCTGCGGTTCTTCGCCGGCGAAGACGTTGCTTCTGGTGCGCTCTCCTCACTGCTCTATGGATGATGAGGATAACGGGCCATCACTATGAGTAAGATTGTCCTCTGGGTCCGCAACCCAGGCCATGCGATGTGTCCCGCTCATTTGACAGCGATACGGACATGGTAGCTGATATACCAGGGGACGGATTCAGCGCCGATGTACTGGCTTGCTGCGCTGCTGAGGCGGTCAAACCCCGTCTCCTGTGCGGTGAACTGGAACTGGTTGCTGAACGCATTACTCTGCATCATCGCCAGATAACGCGCCGCGTCGCCGTGTTCGACATGATGCAGCAACACCTCATGCGCGAAACGGAAGTGGCCACTCGCGCGCATCTGGTCCAGGTGCTTATCTTTCGGCCAGATTTTGAGTGTGGGAGCCAACCCGCGCTCGCGGATCAACGCCACAAAGCGCATCATCGTTTCCTGGGCGATCAGATCAAGCTCCCAGCGGATGGCTGGCGGCGCATCGTAGTCATACGCCGCAAAGAGTCCGCCGGGCCGCAGGATACGCGCAACCTCGGCCAGAGTCGCAGCCGGCTCCATCCAGTGAAACGACTGGGCTGCGGTGACGATATCGGCACAGCCATCGGGCAGGCCCGTCTGCTGCGCGTTGCCCTCTCGATATTCGATCTGCGCCGCATAGGGCTGGCCCGCGATTTTGTGGGCTGCCTCCCGGCGCATATCGTCATTGGGTTCAATGCCAATCACCCGCGCGGCTCGCCCGCCCCAGACGGCGGTGGAGAGTCCGGTTCCACTGCCCAGGTCCACCACCAGGGCGGGCTGCGGCGTGTGCATCATCTGCGTCAGCAGATCGAGCAATGCTTGCGGTGGCGCCGGACGCGCGCGGTCGTAGCTATTGGCTTTGCCGGTCCATATCTCGCTGGTTTCTGACATCGTGTTTTCTCTCTTCTAGGGCTAGCCGAGTAGCTCAAACACCTGGGCGCGCACTTTGCCCAACACGCCAAAGCTATCGAGGATATCCGCGCCGACCCCGCCGCCATCACGCACGATGCCCAGCAGGATATGCTCAGTGCGCACGTAGCCACTGCCCTGCCGCTCTGCCTCGTCCAGCGCCAGCGAGAGGACCTTGCGCGCGCGGGGCACGTAGTCTATCTCTTCCTGAACGGGCTGGTCGCCGCGCCCGATTTTCTTTTCCACGGCGGCGCGGACGGCATCGAGCGTGACACCCAGTTTTTCCAGCGCCAGGGCGGCGAGACCATCTTGTTCGCGCAACAATCCCAGTAACAGATGTTCGGTGCCGATGTACTGGTGATTGAAGGACAGCGCCTCCTCGCGGGCAAGCGCAAGAACCTGTTGCGCATGCTCATTGAGGCGGCTGAGGTGTTTGCTGGGAATCCACGTCGGGTGATAATTGCCCAGCGCCGTGAAGAGCAATTGGTAGACGACGCTGGCGATGGTGCGGTCTTCGGTCTGCGCAATCTGCGCCAGTTGCTCATACACATGGAGCGGAACTTCGACGGCGCGGCGGTCTTTGCTGGATGGCATGACGTACTCCTCTCCCAGCTATTACCAGGGTACTTACCCTGGTTCAACCACGGAGACCATACCGCAGTATTTACCGGGGTGTCAAGGGGCACTAGAGGTATCACGTTGTACCCTACTCATGGTGAGACATGGGGGCGTTCTGAAATCTTCTGGTAGGGCAGACATTCCTGTCTGCGCCACCGATAGCAGGTGTCTTGCCGAAATTGGTATCGCTTGCCAGAGGGGGAATGATGAGGATTATTCGGCGCAGGTGGTTTCAGTGGCGCTGGCTTCATGCGCATCGGTAAGGCAGGTATCGAGGCTGGGAACGGCGCTACCAGCGAGATGTTTCTTGCCGAACCGCTCAAGCGATTCGATCACGTCGCCAAGCTCCTGCCCCTGCTCCGTGAGGTGATATTCGACGCGCGGGGGGATTTCCAGGAAGGCTTGCCGCTGCACAAAGCCCAGCTCTTCCAGCGCTTTGAGCCGCTGTGAGAGCGTCTTCGTGCTGATGCGCCCCAGCATCGTCCGCAAGGCGTTGAAGCGTTGTGGACCATGCAGCAGATTCATGACGATCAGCAGCACCCAGGCGTCGCCCAGCAGGCGAATCGCGCGCCCCAGCGGCGTGCCGGCGCAGGCTTCTGGCGATTCAATTGGGGCAATTGGTAGTGGCGTTGGCATGGTTGCCGTTTGGCTCTGGTCTGCTGTTTTCATGCCATCACTATATCATATTCCCTGCGCTATTCCTCGCAGTTCCTCGCGTTAGCCTCTCCTTCCATATTCCCTCACTTCCTTGCAAGACGGCAGTGCCCTTGACGCCCTCAGTTTTCTATGGTACTATAAGTTTCGTAAAGAAAGTTAAGAGGAAAAGTGAAGTCATGGAATTATTCCGCTTTTCCTCATGTTCTCTTCTGATGATGCGCCTTTGTACTGCGCATCGAAAGGATAGTACAGCATGACAGCAACGGTGAATATTGCGCTGCTCGTTCTGCGTCTCGCCATTGGCCTGACGATTGCCGCCCACGGCGCGCAGAAGGGCTTTGGCTGGTTCGGTGGGCCGGGCGCGGCGAAAGTGGCGCAGGGTTTCCAGGCGCAGGGACTCCGGCCCGGGTGGTTCTGGACGAGCCTGGTGCTGCTGGGCGAGATCGGCGGTGGCCTCTCCGTCGCGTTTGGGTTGCTAACACCGCTCGGCGCGGCGGGCATCGTCGGCGCTATGCTGATGGCGATTCTCAAGACGCACTGGCGCAATGGCTTCTGGAGCCAGCGGCACGGCTATGAGTACGCCCTGCAAATCCTGGCAGTTGCCGTTGCCATCGGCGTTGCGGGTCCGGGCGCGTATTCGCTGGATCAACTCTTCGGCATCAAGTTGCCGGAGATGGCGCTCTTCGGCATCTTGACACTTGCCGCCGTAATCGTGGACATCGTTGGGCTGGTTATCAGCGGCCAATCCGCGCCATCGTCGCAGCCGGTGCAGCCAGCCCGCTAACACTCTTCCCCGGTTGCTTTACATCACTCAGGCGACCCAGCGATGGGTGATGAAGAAAAGGATAAAGAGGGCGAAGAGCGGCAGCGCCACGAGCAGATACCAGCGGCTAAAGTGTCCCCGCTTGCTCCACAGCGCGCAGATGATAAACACCGGGAATATCACCATCAAATAGCGCGGCATCGAGGCTAACGGTTCACTATTATAGGCAGGGAAGCTCAGTGAGAAGAACGCAATAGCCACTGCGAACAGCAGGTAGTGCAACGGCAAACGTTTCCGGCCCAGCAGCAGGATTATCAGTGGAAGCAGCGAAAAGATAATATCCAACAATTGAAAAAACAAGTGTTGATGCAGCACGAGGCCGATGGTCCAGAGAAACTCAATCCCCGGCACGGCAAGGTGCCGGTGCCAGATGCCTTCGGCTGTGCTGAAGAGCAGTGGATTGCCCTTCGTGATGCCCAGGTAGAGCATATAGGTCAGCAGTCCAACAGGAACCAGGCAGGCGGACGCTAGCGATTGAGCCTTCTGGCCCCAGGCGGCGCGCGCAAACTGCTGGCCCAGCCAGTAGCGTTGCAGGGCCAGCATGAGAAATGGAATGACCAGGATGATACCAGTGGAACGAGTCAGTGTGGCCAGGAAGCCGAGGACTCCCGCCAGCCACCAATAGCGCATCTGCTGTTGACGCAGCAAGAGAAACAGGCTGAGGCAGAGCAGCAGGAATAGCGATTCCGTGTAACCAGCAAAGAAGAAGAGCGCGTAGGGATAGAAGGCGAGGAAGATCAGTCCAACCCTGGCAATGGTAGGGTCAAACTCCACGCTGATGAGCCGGTGAAAGAGAACGAGCGCAAAGAAGAAACACGTATTGGAGAGCACCAGTCCTGCCACATAGTAGCTATCCTGCGTGCCACCAAAGGGCGCGCCCACTATGTGCAGTAGCAACGGCCAGAGCGGAAAGAAGGCAGTGTACCGTTGACTCGTATATCCCTGATGGGCGATGACGGTGTAGACGATGGCGTCGAAATGGTACCAGCCATGCAGATGTTCGGCTGACGATGGCGAGGCGGTTTGCGAGAAAAGCGGAAAGATTGCCGTACTCATCGCCGTCAGGCCGATAATGGCGAGGCGGCTCAAGGCGAAGACCCATGCGGCATCTCTCCAGCTTCTTTTCCAGCCGGATGAACGGTTTGCGTCGCCTGGAACGCACAGGTCATCTCTTGTAGCGATGGCAACGCTGTTTGGCGCAAAGGGTTTCATAGTCTGGCCCGTTCACCCTGTTCTGCTCCCCGCACTTCCCCGTTTCCCTGTTTTTCGCAGGCCAGTCTATTCTAGCTAAGCCGATCCTTTTTGTCTATCTGGCGCTTCAGAGTTGCAATTCCCAGGTTTCGCTAATGAGGTCCTGACCGAAGCTATGATGTGGCTCCTGCTCGACCAGTGTAAAGCCTGCCTGCGCGTAGATATGCCGCGCCGCTTCCAGCACGCTGTTGGTCCAGAGGACCATGCGCTGGTAGCCGCTTCGGCGGGCGAAGCGGATGCACTCCGCGACGAGCCGGCGACCCAGCCCCAGGCCGCGCGCCTTCGGCTCGACGAGCAGCAGCCGCAGCTTGGCGGTGGTATCGTCCACACGCACGACGAAGACCGAGCCGACGATTTCGCCATCCATTTCCGCGATCCAGCAGCGTTCCTTCGACGGATTGTAGTTGGTGATGAAGTCGGAAACAATCTGTGCAACGAGCGCCTCAAAATGCTCGTCCCAGCCGTATTCTTCTGCGTAGAGGACGCCATGCCGGTGCGTGACCCAACCCATGTCACCAGCCTCCGGTGGCCGCAGGATAAACGGCTCGGCATACTTGAAGGCTTGCGCATCGTCGCCCAATAGCTCCTCGATGGTCTGCATGGCTTTGAGCAGCCGTTGCTGCTCTTCCGCGCTCAGGGTATCCAGCATCTCCATCACTTCATCGCGTGAACGCTGGTCTAGCAGCGCGAACGCCTTCCGGCCTTCCGGCGTCAGGCGCAGCAATCGCTGGCGGGCATCGTTCTCCGCTGGAACGCGCTCTAAGAGTCCCTGCTGCTCGAAGCGCGCCAGCGTGCGGCTGAGATAGCCAGCGTCCAGCCCCAACGCGCGGCCCAGCGCCGTCGCCGTCAGGTCATCGCGCTGCGCCAGCTCGAAGATCAGCCGCGCCTCGGTAAGCGAATAGGGGCTGTGTAGTAGCCCCTCGCGTAACACGCCGATCCGGCGCGTAAAGAAGCGGTCGAAGCGCCGGACGGCGGCGATGCGCTCATCAAGGGATAGCGTCTCATTTGGCATAACAATTTCTCCTTCGCAAATATGATGCTTGGCATTATCAATAAAATAGTTGCCTTTGTCAAGTATATGCTTCGATGGAGAAAACGTATACCTATCTGTGGCATCTCAGCGCCGCGCGTCTGCGCTGTATGATAATTGGTGTGCTGTATCAGGTAGCCGGGCGGCCATCGGCGCTCACTGGCTCATTGGCCACCTATGAGTGTGCGATTATTTTTATTTGGGGGTAACAGAGAAAACGTATGCGAGCGGGATACGACTATATCGGCGTCGGGGTCGGCGCGATGGTGTTCAACGAGGCGGGCGAGGTCTTCCTGGCGCGGCGCGGTCCGCAAGCATCGAACGAGCGCGGCTACTGGGAGTTTCCGGGTGGCAAGGTCGGCTTTGGGGAGACGCTGGCAGAGGCGATTACGCGCGAGTTCCTCGAAGAATATGGCATGACGATTGAACTGGGCGAAGTGCTGGGCGTCAACGATCATATCCTGGAACGCGAGCAGCAGCATTGGGTCTCGCCGACGTTTCTGGCGCGCTATGTCGCTGGACCTCCGCGCATCCTCGAACCCGGCAAATGCTCTGAAATCGGCTGGTTTTCGCTGGCGAGCCTGCCGGAACCACTGTCGCAGGTGACATTGGACGATCTGCGCCTGTACCAAGCCAGGCGCGAAAAGGAGGGAGCATAGCAGCCGGCTATCAAAAGATTCTACGTAAAGATTTCCCCAGGCAGCTATTGCTCTTCCTGGCGTGCAGCCGCAAATAGGCGCCCCAGCGCGTTCGTCAGCGTTGCTAGCTCTTCGTCGCTGAGATGGCGGGCGAAATAGTTCTCGATGCCGCGCGCATAGATGGGCCACGCCTCGCGCAGCGCCGCTCTGCCCTGCTCCGTCAGCACCGCGTAGGCGCCACGCCGGTCCGCGCCGCTGCGTTCGCGCGTTAGCAATCCTTCCTGTTCCAGGCGATCCACCCGCCGAGTCAGCGTGCTGCGGTTCAGCACGACTGCCTGTGCCAGCTCGCTCATGCGCAGGCGATGGTCCGGCGCCTCCAGCAGCGCCACCAACACATCATATGAGCCGAGGGGCAAACGGTTTGCCGTAGCAAGGTCGCGCTCGATGCGGTCAATAATCGCGGCGTGCGTGTTCAGGAAGATGCGCCACGCCGCCAGTTGTCGCTCCCCAGGCAATCGCTTGTGTTTCTCTGTCATAGTTCCCGTCATGTTTTCCGCCATAGCGCCAGTATAGCGCAAAGTAGTTGCATATGCAATGAGTTTTGCGCTACTATATAGTTGCATATGCAATTTGTGCAAGTGCAATGAATTACGCGCAGCTACATAGCAATTGGCAAAAGCTGCCGAGAACCAGAAAGGTCATACTATCATGCGAGTTCCCCTGTGCCGGGTGGAAGACATTCCCGCAGACGGCGCGAAAATCGTCGAATTCTTTGGCCGTGAAGTGCTGGCGCTCAACGTCAATGGAAGGCCCAAAGCCATCATGAACACCTGCCTGCACCTGGGCGGTCCGCTGCACCGCGAGGGCGAGAAGCTGGTCTGTGCCTGGCATGGCGCGGAGTGGGTCTGCGCGACGGGGCGGCATCTCAGCGGCCCCGGCCATGCAGACGCCCATCTGCTGACGCTGCCCACACGCATCGAAGATGGCGTACTCACCTACGTCTACGGCGAGGAGTAAGCTGGTAACAGGTCGAACCTGCACACCCTCGCCACTCCCCTTCGCCTGCCTGCACTCCCCTCTCCCGCGCACGGGGAAGGGGCCGGGGGTGGGGGTCTCCAAAATCCACACAAATTTCGCCGCGAATGGCAAGGTTCGTCTCGCCGTGGCAAAGACGTTGCAAGGCCGCACACTCCCTGGGATTACTATGCCCTGCGTGTTGCGACGGATGGTTCGCGCTCCGGCTTGCCGGATGGTCAGCAGACGAAGACCTTACGAAGCACCAGCCAAAAACGACCTATCCGCAACGTCCGTAAGCGCCCTCGCCGAAACGCAGCGCGCGTAGTAGCCCGTTTGGCATGAATACTGCAATATATGTTTCTGTATTGCAGTATTGTTCGTAAACAAGTGTGTCGCGCGAATGACCTGAGATATGGCTTCCGTGCGACACGACAGGAAACTGCCAGGAGTTGCGTATGTCTCTTGTGTCTCTCGCTGAAGACGCCATTCAGCCCGACACCCGTTCCCGCCCACCTCGTAGCGCAAAAAAACTCGTAGGTCTCTCTGCCGCCATGCTGATGATGTTGTCTGTCCTCATCGGCGCACAGGCGGCCCATGCCGCGCCCGCCAGGTCTCTTGGCAGCGGCAATCTCCCCGGCGTGCTTGGCGGCTCCGCGTATGCGGCGCATCTTGCCGTGTTACCCGGTTCGCATCTGCTCTCAGTCGCGCCGCTCTACCCAGTCGGCGTCGGTTGCAACACCAAAGACACTACCCAGCAGGCGGGAGCCGCCACCGCCAGCATCCCCGGCATCGGTAGCCTCGGCGTCCTTTCGGACATGATTACGACGAGCCACACGCCGACCAGCGCGCTGGTGACGGCGGAGTCGCAGGTTGCCGGCATCAATCTCCTCAACGGCTTGATTGTCGTGCAGGCGATTGATATTAAGGCGCAGACGACGGCTGACGCCAGCAGCAGCGCCAGCAGCAACCTTTCCAGCTTCGTCGGCATCACCATCAACGGCCAGACGATCAATCCGAATGTCAAGCCGAACACCACGATCAACATCCTGAATCTCGGCAAGCTGATCCTCAATGAGCAGCACGGCACGCTCAGTGGCGCCGGAGCCAGCAACATCAGCATCATCGGCCTGCATCTGATCGTTGGCACGAACACGCTGGGGTTGCCGGTGGGCGCTGATCTGCGGGTCGGCGTTGCCAGCACCAGCTTCCAGCGCGTCAACATTCCGGTGCTGGTCGGCCCGACCTCCGCGACGGGTCTGCGCATCACTGGCAATCTGCCGGACAACATCAAAGCCAAGAGCGGCCCCTACGCCGTGGCGTCCGTTCCCTGCACCGGCGGCAGCAAGACCGTGACCGTCGCCAGCGTCAATATCCTGAACATTGTCTCCACCGGCACGCTCACCAGCAGCGCCAGCGGCACCTTCAACGGTCCGGAGGCAGACGCCAGCGCCAGCTCCACAGTGCAGGGCATCGGCCTCAACCTGGGTCTGCTCAATGTGCTGGGCCTGAGCCAGATCACCGCGCTCAGCGATTCCGCCGCCGCCACCTGGAACAACCAGACCAGCAGCGGCACGCACAGCACGTCATTCACGCTGGTTGGCCTGAATCTGCTGGGCCAGCAAGTCACCATCACACTGCCAGCGAACACGCAGGTGCCAGTGCTGGGCATCGGCACGCTGACACTGAATGAGCAGCATATCAAGACGACCTCCAGCGGCGTGCAGGTGCGCGTGACCTCGCTCGATCTGCTGATAACGGTCAACGGCAACCCGCTCGGTCTGCCGGTTGGCGCGCATATCGTCATCGGCCAGCTCGAAGCGACGGCACAGTCGTTCTAGACCCCACCCCCAGCCCCTCCCCCGTGCGCGGGAGAGGGGAGGACGGAGGACCTCACCCCCGGCCCTTCTCCTGGCGGGAGAGGGAAGTGCGGGCAGTAGTGGCGAGGAATGGCGATAGCTGGCGACAGGAGACGTACTCTGCCGCCAGCTATCCGGTTGATTGTATGTGCGGAAAATGACTTGAAATCAATCGAGGAGTATCTATCTATGGATGCTTTATCCACCTGCTGGCAGCGTTGGTCTGCCCGGTTCATGTGTTCTCGCTCGTTTCGATCATCTCGACGATATCTGCGCTATCTTGCGCTGGCGCTGGTGGGCTGCGTGGTGCTGGCGGGGCTGGCGAATGTTGCCGGCGGCTGGCGTGTGTTCGCCGCTGGCGCAACCAGCAGGCAGGTAGCATCCGCCCGCCAATCACTGCCGTCTCATACTTCCTCTGGACCGCAGTATCTTTATCTGGACAATGGCGGCTGCCCCAATAGCATCAGCGGCTTTCAGATCACCTCCGGCGGTCTGGTGCCGACGCCCGGCTCACCCTATGCCACGCACGCCTGCCAGGGGAAACCCACGCTCGGCGCGAACCAGATTGCTGTTGACGCACAGAACGATTGTGTCTTCCATAGCGATGAATACGCCGGAATGGTGGAAAGTTTCAGCGAGAATCCCGCGACCGGCGAGTTGACCGGCCCGGTGAGTTCGCTGGCGATTGGCGATAAAAAAGACAACCACGCCGGTGATCTGCATGTCGCCACGGTTGGCGGCGTAACGTATGTTTTCGTCGCCGTCTGGAGCTTCCAGCACACGGGCAATCTCTCGACGCTGGTGGAGGGCAGCGGCTGTTCACTGACGTTGACCAGCCAGTTGGCGACGCCCAACAAAACGTATTATTCGATAGTGCCAGTGCCAGGCAAGAACAGCCTCGAACTATTGGCCGCCGATTACGCCAACGCGACGATTGACAGCTATAGCGCGAATCTGGCGACGCAGGGCGCGTTGACGTTGCAGTCGTCGTTCCTCAGCCAGTTTCCAGAGCCAGAGGGGTTAGCCGCCTGGAATACTGCCTCCGATGCGACAGCGATGGTCTTCAGCGGCATCGGTGACGACTATGATACGCAGGCGCAGGCGGCGCTGCTTTCCAAAGACAGCGGCGCGCTGACGGCCAGTGGCGCAGTTAACGCGCCGCAGAATGTCGCGGGTCCATACGTCTCGTTCTGGCATGACGGCCACGCTCAGCTTGTGATCCAGAGTGATGCCCTCAACAACACGCTGGCGGTCTATACGGTTGCCAACGGCACGCTGGTCTTCCAGAGCGAGGTGACACTGCCAGGACTGGTGACGCCCTCGGCGCAGGCGCTCGCCCATGACACGCTCTATGTGGTCGGCGACAGCAACAGCGCGGTGGACGCCTGCTATCTGCCTGCGCAACCTATCACCTGCACGCAACTGACGACACTCCCCCATGCTGGCGTCTGGCTGCCAGAGGGCGTCGGCGTGCTGGGGTAGCTAGCCCCCAGCCCCTCCCCCGTGCGCGGGAGAGGGGAGCCGGAGAGCGGTGGGCGAGATTTCTCTTACCTCAGTAGTTGTATCCACGTTGCGCCAGCATGTGCGCAGGGCTTGCCCCGCTGCCCCAACGGACACTCGCAGAGGACGCGGCGTTGCCCCTCCACACGCAGGTAGCGTTCCATGCCTAGCTGATATTCGGGTGTCGTGGGGCAGCGGCGTTTGCGGCCCAGCCCCGCCACCGTCGCGACAAAAAGCCGCACACCGGAGCCGCGCGCCGTGCGTAGCAGCATCCCATGCGCGACGACGCCATAGCAGAGCGCCATCTGGATCGCCTCGCGTTGCTCATAGGTGCAGCTATCAAGGGAAGGCAGCGGTGGGCGATTGTCCCAGGGGTCGAGCATGGGCAGCGGTTCAGGGGAACCGGGGACCGCATCGCTTAGGCGCGCAAAACGCCAACCGGCGCGGAATCGTCGCACAAAGGTGATGAGTGGCGCGAACGGAGCGAACCGGGCGAAAGGCGCAAACCGGCGAACACGCGAGGGATGAGATAGACGAGTTTTCCGAGTGCTACGAGTTTCACGAGGCATCGTAACGACCTCACCTTTCTGTGGTGAACGTCATCACGTCAGCAGCCCCGCTGATCGGTACGGCTCCCTGCTTGCACTGCTTGCATCACTCATGTGTTTGCGCTGGCGAAGCGGGATACCGTATTATAGAATTTCTGGGTTTGGTTGCGGGGCTGCTAAACGTAACGACGCAATCGAACGGCCTCATGGTGCGATTTCTCACCGTGGGGCCATCCCTGTTTTTGACGACTTTTGCCGAGAGCAACCATTTACTCCCGGCGCAGGCAAGCGTACCATAGCGGCGGGCAGCCTGTCAAGTGGAGAGGAAGCCCCCACCCCCAGCCCCTCCCCCGTGCGCGGGAGAGGGGGGCGCAGAGCGGTCAGCGAACCGGTGTGGCGAGATGCAAGAAGGCTCCCAGGGGAACTCGTTGCACTGCACTTCGCCACGACCGTCTGCTCTGCGGCCCCTCTCCTCGCGGGAGAGGGAGGAGGGGGTGAGGTCTCACACGTAGTTCAGCGCGGGCGGCGCGGTCACGGCGTAGACGGTGAAGTCGCTGAAACTGGCGGTATTGCCGCTATCGGCGACGAAAAAGCCCACCTCTCCGGCGGTCGTTACCAGCGACGGTTCATAAACGGGTGGAGAGAAAGCGATTGATTCAATGGGTGTGGAAGAGCCTGGGAAGAAGTCTACGAGCTGGCCGTTGATATAGAGCAGGATGACGCTGCCACGTATCAGCGCCAGCAGCCGATTGGTGTCGTTCGCGCCGGTGTGCAGCGTCGCAGTGAACTGGTTGTTCTCTTGCCAATCAAGCGAAGTAATGGTTGCGCCATCGAATTGCTCCAGGTTCCAGCTATCGCTGCCGAGGTTGATGGTAAACATGAGCATGTTAGAACCGTTAGCGCGTAGCACTAGCCCAATGTCGCCGGATAAGCTCCCTCGCACCGTCACCGCGACTGCGACATTTTGAAAGGTCTGTGGCAGCAGCGCGGCGTTGACGCTTGCGCCTTGTTTGGTGGGCGCAGTCAATTGATACGCGCCGCCGCTGAACTGCTGGCTGGGACCAACCGGCCACTCGCCATCCGGCGCGGTGAGCGCATCGTGATAGAGGATGTGTGCACGCGCGATCTGCGGCGCGAGTCCGGCGAAATAGTCTTGCTGGCGCGCGGCAAGCTGACCAGGCAGCAAGAATGACTCGACGAAGAGCGCCACAAAGACCGGCACGACGGGGATGAGCCAGAGCAGCCGGCGAAATGTGCGCTGCTGATACTCGACTAGCGCAGCCAGCGTTGCCGCCGGGATGAGGTTACGCGGCCAGAAGAATTGCCCGCTGGGCGCTGCATATTCAAGTTGCGAGCGGGCATAGTTGAGGTCGCGCAGAGGCTTGCCGGTCTGAGCGACGATCAGCCGCGTGAGCCTATCCGCCTCGATATATTCATCCTGCTGCGACCGGGGGGTCATCGCCCAGGCAAGTTGCTGCTCTCCTGCATCCACCAGAAACGCCCGCGTGGGGCTGGAGTCATAGATGTTGGTGGCACTATTGTAGTCCACAAAAGAGAACGAGCGTACAGCAGACCATTGCGCGTGATAGCGTTCGCGTTGCCGCCGCCCCGCCAGTTGCCAGGAGATACCAGTAGCATCCGCTCTGATGACCAAGCGCTGGCGCAGGGATTGCGTGTACTGCGAAGTAACCACAGCGCTAATAATCGTAGCCACAAGCTGGGTGCCAATGAAGAGGCAGCCCATAACAGAAAAAAGAGTGGCGATGTCAGGGTCATCAATGCCAAACACTGAGGGAATGTTGATCACAATAGCGAAGCATGCCACAAAGAAGAGCGGCCAGAGGCGTATTTCGATACTCCACCAGCTTGGCGCGATGTAGAGGCGACGCAGCCGCGTAAGGGTAATTCCCGCGCCGGTTGGCAGCGCCGGCGCAGGGGGAACCATCACCACCGGCGCCAGCGCATCATCGTTACGCGCCAGCAGGTCACGAATCGGCGCGGCAACCGCATTGGAGTGTGGAACGCGCAGCGAAAAGAGAAAGAGGGCTGCGCCGATCAGAAACACTACCACAATCGGCGCGAGCAATGCGCCTGAGATGCGCTCCCAATCGCCCGTCTGCCAACCATAGTTTCCCGCCTGCCAGATAATCCAGCCGGTGCCGAGCAGCAACACAATGCCAACGCCCAGGAATATCCAGAGGCGCATCGTCTGCCGTCGCCATGCCCGCGCCATCCCCGGTTGCTCACCAGCCAGCGCGCCGACCAGGACGCGCGCCTTGATCGCCCGCATTGCTCTAGTCGTGTTATATGCTTTGGCTGCTCCGCTGGTTCCATCTGCAAGCGCCGTCTCTGCCATTCCCTCGCCTCTTCCTGAACATCCGATTCGTCGGTTCCCGCTCACTATTGACACACCCGTTCAGACACTTCTGCGCGTGCCCTCACCTATCGCATGGGCGCTTGCCTCTGCCGGTTGCCAGCATGCCAGAAAAAGCGGCGCTTGTCAATGCTGAGGTTTCGCGTTCTCGCAGTCCGCTTCTGCTGGCGGTGATATACTGACGAGATAACGACAAACCGGCACTCCGCTCTCCCCTCTCCCGCGCACGGGGGAGGGGTTGGGGGTGGGGGATTCAGGAGGCATCCGCGACCACTCATGCTGACCACGTTGCTGCGAACCGTCCGCGCCACCCGCTATGTGACGCCGCTGCGCGAAGGCGGCTCCTTGCCGGCGATTGTCGAGGCGGATGACGACGGCCTCTACGTCGTGAAGTTTCGCGGCGCGGCGCAGGGACCGAAGGCGCTGGTCGCGGAACTGGTCGCGGGAGAGATTGGCCGCACGCTGGGCTTGCCAGTGCCAGAAATCGTCTTCATCGAGGTGGACCCGGCGCTGGCGAACGCCGAACCACATATGGAGATTCAGGAGTTGATGCGCGCCAGCGGCGGCCTCAACGTCGCGCTGGACTTCCTCCCCGGCGCGCTGCCCTTCGATGCGCGGCTCGCCGGGCTGGGACGCCTGCCGGAAGTGACCGGCGCGCTCGCCTCGGAGATCGTCTGGTTCGACGCCTTCGTTACTAATGTGGACCGCACGCCGCGTAATCCCAATATGCTGCTCTGGCATAAGCGGCTCTGGCTGATTGACCACGGCGCCTCGCTCTATTTTCATCATACCTGGAACGACTACCTCGCCCGCGCGCAGAGTGGCTTCGCGCAGGTGAAAGATCACGTGTTGCTGCCCTTTGCCGATGATCTGGCGGGAGCCGACGCCCGGCTGAGCGCGCGGCTGACCGAAGAGACGCTCGCCGCCGTCGTCGCCGCGATTCCCGACGGCTGGCTGGATGTGACGCCGCCGTTTGCCAGCCGCGAGGAGCAGCGCGCGGCTTATCTGGCGTATTTCGCGGAACGCCTGCGCGCGCCGCATCGCTTTGTGGAGGAGGCGCTCGATGCCCGCGCACAACGCCACTAAAGATGCTCATAAAGATGCTCATGCCGATAACGTGAACGACGCCGATGCCCGCTATGCGTATGAGTACGCCATTGTGCGCGTGGTGCCACGGGTGGAGCGCGGCGAATACGTCAACGTCGGTGTGGTGCTGCTCTGCCGCCAGCGCCGCTACCTGGGCGGGCGGATCGCCTTCGGCGCACGCCAGCAGGCCGGGCTGCGCGCCCTCGCGCCGGACCTCGATCTGGCGGAGGTGGAGCAGCACCTCGAAAGCATCCCGCTGATCTGCCGGGGCGGCGCGGCTGGCGGCCCCATCGGCCTGCTCTCGCAGGCGGAGCGGTTTCACTGGCTGGTCGCACCGGCCAGCACCATCATCCAACCCTCGCCGGTGCATACCGGCCTCTGCTCCGACCCCGCCGCCTCCCTCGATCACCTCATGAACATGCTGGTACACGACGACGCGCAATAACCCGCCATGACACCCATGTTGATATGATGTCACCTTTTCCCCGTCTCATTGGATAGCGTATGTGGCAGGCAAAACGGCTTCTCCGCGCAGAGGAATGATGCCAATTATGAATGTGCCTGTGAGGCAGGTCAGGTTCATGAAAGGGTTCTCGTGAGAAAGGCAGACGCCGCGACCTCCTTCTCGCCCACGATGTTCAGCCATCTGCTGGCGGCGGTTCAGCCCCAGTTATACGCCTTTGTGCGCGGCATGATCGGCGACCGCGAGCAGACCCGTGACATCGTGCAGGATGTCTTTTACGACGCCTGGCGCGCGGCGCAGAGCGGCAAACCGCCGTTTGACGCCGCCTATGACGAGCAGGGCATCCGGCGCTGGCTCTTTCACGCCGCCTATTGCGACGCCGCCTCCGCGCTGCACCGCCGCAGCCTTATCCAGTGGGAATCGCTGAACGAGCCGGACTTCACGCAGCGCGAACACCTGCCGGTTGTGCGCTCCTTCGAGGACGAGGTGGCCGAGCGCCAGGTGATGCGCGCCGCCCTTGCCCGTCTGACGCCGGAAGAATCCGCCTGCCTCTTGCTCAATGTCATTCAGGGATTCACCGCCGCCGAAATCGCGCAGATCGTCGGCATCTCGTTAGACGCCTGCAAGAAGCGTCTTTCGCGCGCCCGGCAACATCTGCGCGCGGCTTATGATGCGCAGCACACTGAGGGTTTTCAGGAGTTTCCGTCGTGAATCGTCATCCCTTCGGCCCAGATAATCCAGAAATTCAGCGGGCGAGTGGACCAGATTGCGCCCGCTATGCGGACCTGCTGCCACTGGTAGACACCGATCTACTGGACGCAGATGAGCGCGCCGCCGTGCGTGGGCATCTGGCGGGCTGTGCTGCGTGTCGCGCGCGGCTGGCGTCGTTCGCGCCGGTGGACGCGGCGCTGCGGCGCTATGTGGATTGGCTGATGGTGGAGGCGACCCAGCCCTCAGCGTGGCTCGCGGAGGAAGATATCATGCGTCTGACAGACGAAGAGACCAATCCAACGCACATACCGATAGAACCATCACGCTATTCCGCGCAACGTCCCGCGCCGCGCCGCACCCGACCGAATCGTTTTCTTCCAGCTCTCGCCGCCCTCGCCGCCGTGCTGCTGATTGCGCTCAGTGCAACGATCTTCGCGCTGTTCGGCCACGGGCATCTAACGCAGCATCCAGCGCAAGCGACGCAGCAACCGGCATGCGCGCCAAGCCAGATCAGTGGACATCTGCCAAAAGGGGCGCGATTACAGGAACTTGCCATGATCTCGCCAAATGAAGGGTGGCTTGTTGGCAGTACCTACGATTCTCAAGCTAGCGGACCGGATGCCACCAAATCGCTCATCCTGCACTACAGTCACTGCCAGTGGACACAGGAATCCATCGCTCTGCCAGGTGTGGTGCTATGGCATATCTCAGCCATCTCGGCTAGCAATGTGTGGGCATTTGGAGTCAAGCAGAGTGTTGAAAACGGCGTTGGCCTCACAACGACACTCACGCTACACTATACAGACGGACGGTGGCAACAAACGCCATTCCCAGTCACCATCAACAGCAATCAGGTCATCATCGGCTTTAGGATGGTCTCTGCCAACGAAGGGTGGCTTACGGTTGCGCCGAGAGGCAACAAACTGCTTTACGGGACACCATATCAACTCTATCACGGAGTCAACGGTATGTGGTCGCCTGTTTCTACGCCGGGCTACCAGAATCTCTGGCTAGACAAAGCCTTCGCACCGGGTGAAGCATGGTTCACCGCAGAAGAGAGCGCGACTGGCCAGTTAATTTTGCTGCTCTATCGCAACGGTACGCTGACGCCGATGTACACGCTACCAGCGAATGCTTTCCTCTACGAGAGCTACCAAATCCAGATGGATAGCCCACAGAGTGTGTGGATCACCGTCCCAATGGACAACGCCCAGGGAGCGCAGACCGGCTGGCTGTTGCTGCATTGCAGTCTCTCATCCTGTAGTCAATCGTCATTACTCAACGACCCGCGAATCCAAACCTCGGACACTGTGCAGGTGTTTTCCGCGAGCGAGGGCTGGGCCTTCCGCACGAGGAATCAACAGGGTGCGCCGAGGGGCTATATTGTGGAGGTATTCCGCCTACAGAATGGGCAGTGGCAACGTGTGCCCTGGCTATCTCAACAAATTGCCTATATGGGCAGCATCGTTCAGGTAGGACCAGACGAGTATTGGGCAATAGCAGATGGTTCAACGCTCCTACATTTCGTGAATGGCGCATGGTCGTCATATTCGTAGAGCATGGAACTTGCCCGCGCTCGCTGCATCCGCTATACTGGCGATAGGGGAGAGGAGCAAGGACAATACCGATGAGGCGAATACCGCTAACGCAGAGTATGGAATGGGTTATCGTCATGCTCTTTCCGGTGGTGATGATAACTTTTCCACCACATTCGTTTGCACCGCTGCTCCTCGCTATCGTTTGCGTGGCTCTGCTGTTGTTGTCTCGCATGAGACGTTTCGCTCGCTACAAATCCCTGCTCGAATGGCTGACCGTTCCTATGTTGCTGTTGGGCGCTGGTTTCCTTTACTGGATAAGCCAGACACAGCACGGAACATCAAGCCTGATGGCCCTTATTTCATTGTTCTGGATTCCTATATTTGCAATGCTCCTGCCCAAGCGGCAATCCTTTGTTATTTTGGCAATCTACTGTGCGCTGATTATTTATACTGGTCTTTCGTCTACATCTCCACAACTCTTCCTCCTCCCCTTTGTCGGCATCTTCGGTGGGTTGGCTGTGTTTATCCTGCTGTTCTATTTGGTGGTGGGTTTCTTCCGGTGGCTGGGGCAGGAGTCCGCCGCGCCGCCGGAGCCACCGCTGACGCCAGAGGAACGCCAGCAGCTCCGCACGTATCTGGCGCAGCGCAACGCCTCAACACCACCGCCGAACGCCGAATAAGCAAGAACACCTCTTGACGTGCTGCCCGCTTTCCGGCACAATGCCCACAACAATGCAGTGTGGAGGCATGAACGGCAATGATGATGAGTGGATGGATACTGGTGCTGGCGGATGGCGTCACGAACGCGATAAAGGCGATTGGTTCGGTTGGGCAGGCGCTGGCTGGCATCCTGGCGGGGTTGATTGCGGTGCTGGGCGTGCCGCTGGCGCTGCGCCAGATCGTGAATTTGCAGCGGGAATTGCGCCGCTATGAGTTTGAGGCGCGGCGGCGCATAGACGCCGAGGCCAACCTCAACATCAGTGCGGACTACAGCATCACCCACCCGGCGCACGATCTGCCACATGTCAGCCATCCAGGCGTTCGCAGTGTGCAGAACTACCGCAGCTATCAGACGCCGCGCACCGACCTCTCCGAGCGGCCAAGCCCGCAGGCGGAGCCGGGGAAGCGCGTGCTGCGGCTCGATCTGACGCTGGAAAACGTCGGCGAAGGGTCGGTGGATGTGCTGGCGTGCCTGGTGGCGGCACGCGAACTGGCGCAGGAGGGCGAGGGCATCATCTCCGCTGGACGCGACGCCCAATGGGACGACCTGACCACGCATTACTGGAACAGCGACCCGGATACCTGCCTCTCGCCCGGCCTCTCCACCACCAAAGATATCGTCTACGCGCAGGATGCGCTGGTACGCATCAAGTCTCGCAGCCACAAGACGCTTGCCCGCATAGACCAGGTGCGCGAGCGTCCCGATCAGCCGCATCTCTACCTGCTGTATCGTGTCTTCGTCGCCGCGCGCCGCTCCTCGCGGTCGGCTGACGACTATCAGGCGTGGGCGACATTGCAGCGGGCGCTGCTCAACGTCAATGCGCCAGCCTTCCGCGCCGTCGCCCATGAGGAGGACCCGCTGGGCCTCGTGGCGACACCCGACGGCTGGCGGCTTTTCCTGCATTATCACGAGCGCTTTGCCGACCCCAAGCTGCCGCAGATGCGCGCGCAGGCGGACCGTGATGAACTGACCATCAGCGATCCGGCGGAGCGGCGGCGCGCAGAGGACCAGCACGCCGCTGAGCTACAGGCGTATTGCGAGAAGACGCTGCTCCCGGCCTGGAAACGCTTCCGCGCCGACTACGACCGCATGAGCAAAGAAGAGGCCGGCTTCCTGGCGCTGCTGCGCGACCGCCCCTTCCGCAGCCGCCAGCGACACATCACGCAACTCTTTCCCTGGTCCGAGCAAGAGGTCTGGACGGAATATTTCTATGTCACCGTCGAGGATGAGTAACCCCCACCCCCTCCGCTTCGCTCATCGCCTCCTCCGCACTGCTAGGCAGTGCTTCCATGCTTCGCATGGCGGAGGCTCATCCCCGTGCGCGGGAGAGGGGAGCCAGAGAGAGACCTCACCCAGCCCTACGGGCACTCCTCTCCCGAAAGGAGAGGGGACCGTGGGGCGAGGTCTCTAGCCCGGTGTGCCGACAAAGTTGCTATCGCGGGCGACCATCCACTGCCCGTTGTGCTGCACCAGATTCATGACGGAGGAATAGGTGACATTGGGTGTGTTCGCCCGGCGCATGATAAAGATGAATTGGAGCGTGCCCGCGCTAGCTCCGGCGCTCGTGCCTGGAGTACTCGTGCCCGGGGTGCTGAGTTGATGCTGCTGGCAACTGGTGACGGGTCCGGCGCTGGCGTCCAGCCCTTTGAGCGTGTTGATGAGGGTATTTTGGGCGGTGGCATCGAAAGGGCCGGTGGAACTGATGCCATTGGGGAGCGTGTTGCCGTTGGCGATGGGTGTGGGGTCTATCTGGTTGATGAGCAGTTGATAATCCTGCGTGGTGTAGGCAGTACAGACGCGTTGTGCGATATCGGCGGCGGTCGGCTGGCGGGTGATGCGCTGGAGCAACGCATAGGAGCCAGCTCCCGCGACACCCAGCAACACCAGCACGATCACCAGCGTCATCCATAATCCAAACGCGCCGCTGCTCTGGGATTCCCCGGCGAATGAAGACCCCTCCGTCACGCGCATCACTCTCTTTTTCGATCACAATAGGGTATTGCTGAACAATCAACTGGTCACGAAGCTGTTTTGTGCGCAGTCTACCAGTTTTCACACTCCCGCGTCAACCGGCAATCACTCCCAATCTTCAAGCGTCAATCCAGCTATACGTTGGAACTCACGAGTATTATGTGTCACCAAAATCAATTGGTGCGCCAGGGCAGTCGCACCAATAAGGAGATCATTTGGGCCAATAGGCGTTCCCTGGCGCTCCAACTCTGCGCGAATGGTGCCATATGTCTCGGCGGCAGCCTCATCAAAGGGCACAAGCGTCAATTGCCGCAGGAGTTGGTCTTGGTTTGTGCGTGTTTGTGCAGGCTTCTTTCCTTTTGCTGCTCCATAACGCAATTCTGCAAGGACGATGGTAGAAATCCCGATGTCACGGAAAGGAATTGTGCGCAGTTTGCCACGGATATTTGGCGCACGCCCATTGAGATACCGAATGATGGTATTGGTATCGAGCAAATATGTTACTGCCAACTCACCACTCCCGCTGCTCGAATGGGTAGTCCCTCGGATCAGTCGTCACTTCTGGCAGATCGGGCATTGAGCCAAAGAGACGATCAATCAACTCCTCTTGCTCTTGCGCCGTCACTGGCTCTTGTTGTGGCACCACATCAATAGTGACCTGGTAGCTTGTCTCAGCATCCGCATCTGTAACAGGGATTTCGATGATGAGCTTGCCATTACGCGGTTTGATGATCTGGCTCAGGTGTTGCTGAACAGCCATATGTTCACCATCCTTTCTCAACCATATCAGCATCATATCTCATTGTAGATGATGCCAGCGCCTTTTTGCTCGCGCTATCCCATTGACAGGCGTGCGTCTGCATGGTACAGTTGCGTGCAAGAGGCAATCGGCCTCTCTAAACATAAGAATGGCCCTCCAATGTTATAAACCCATCGGAAGGCCGTTAGACTGCGCCAATACGTTTAGGCAAACCCGCAATCCAACCAGATTCCCATGATACGGTATGCGTTCGCACAAGCGCAACGGGCCGAGAAACGTTAAGAGCACTCTAGCAGAGATCGAGCGTGGGAACTGGTGGTAGTCGTATCCTGATTGGGCGGATGGCGCAGGGAAAGGTATGCAGGCGCTATCTATGTTTTCCAGGTCTTCAACGTCTCCGCAGCGGACGGCTCACCATCGCCAATCCAACCTGTTGTCCCACTTCTTTGCGCGCATGTTTCATCTCCTGCGTCGCAGACCCTCGATGTCGCCCTCAGCCGCCGAACTGGCCCAGCAACGCGCGTGGCACAACGCACAAGCCCAGGCGCAGGCCCGGGCAGAAGCTGTGACCTGGCGCTGGATGGCGGGCCGCGCCACCTGGCAGGAAGCCCAACAGGCACAACAGATGCAATTGGCAGGATGGCCATACACGCAAGCGCCGCGCGCTGATGGATGGAGCGATACCACCGGGCAGGACAACTCGAAGGCGGCTGAGGCCATTCAGTTGGCAGAAATCTACGGCGTGGTAGCGCAGGAGATAGATCGGCGGCGCGCACCCTCCGCCAGCGGCGATCACCTCTATATCGCCGTCGTGCATGGAGTGCGGGGCGCGGCTGGCGTGGCTGAAGGGCCGAACATTGGGAACTATGCGCCGGGGAGCAAGTGGATGGTGCGCGTGCGGCGGTATTATCCCGAACAAATCAGTTGCGCCTGTGGTGGCGCGTTGCCGGGTGGCGCTGGCTGCGGGCATATCGGCGCGGTGCTGCGGCTGCGGCGCAGATGACAGGGGATGATGCGCTTCATGATGCGCTTCATGGAGTCGCTGTTCAGCGGGCGCGAGGGAAGGATCGCGCGGAGACCGGCGGGTAGATTAGATCTCGTGGTAAGATGGGTGTGACCTTGCTGGTTATGGCGGCCTCCGGCGGCAAGCGGGGAATGTAGCCCGGTGGACATGTTGGGCCGCGTTGCGAAAGGCGAAAGGCGACCGTCCGATGACCACCACGAAACAGCAGCACATTATTGAAACACTCCATGTGCGCGCAACCATAGATCCGGCGGAGGAAGTGGCGTTTCGCGTGCGCTTCTTGCAGGACTATTTGCGCTATACGCAGCGAGGAGGCTTTGTCCTCGGCATCTCCGGTGGGCAGGATTCCAGCCTGGCCGGGCGTCTATGCCAGTTGGCCGTCGAGGGGCTTCGCCAGCAACCGGGTGGAAATTACACATTTATCGCGCTGCGGCTTCCCTACGGCGCCCAACACGATGAAGAGGATGCGCAGCGTGCCCTGCAATTCATTGCGCCTGATAAGACATACACCGTCAATATCCAGCCTGCGGTTGACGGGATGGTTGCGGCATTTGAGGAAGCCACCGGCCTCAAGATGAGCGATTATAACAAAGGCAATCAGAAGGCGCAGCAGCGCATGACGGTGCAGTATCGCTTCGCCAATCAGTTCAACGTCCTGGTGGTCGGGACCGATCACGCGGCGGAGGCAGTGACCGGCTTCTTCACCAAGTATGGCGACGGCGGCGTGGACCTGACACCCCTCAGCGGCCTCACCAAAGAGCAAGGGCGTTTACTCCTTCAGCATCTTGGCGCAGATGAGCGCATCTATAACAAACCACCGACCGCCGACCTGCTAGATCTGAAGCCAGGGCAGACCGACGAGGATGAGCTTGGCATCACCTACAAACTGCTCGACGCCTACCTCGAAGGGCAGGATGTTCCCGCTGAGGTGGCAGATGCCATCGAGCAGCGGTATGAGATGACCGAACACAAACGGCGCTTACCCGTCACACCGTTTGATACGTGGTGGAAGACGGAACAAGCTGAGTGATTCAGCGTTCGATCAACCCTTCGCGCCAGGCGTAGATGGCGGCTTGCGTGCGGTCCGCCACATGCAGCTTGCTGAGAATGTTGTTGACATGACTCTTGACCGTCTTCTCGCTAATGACCAGTTGCGCGGCGATCTGTGCATTGGTGCGCCCGGCGGCGATCAGCCCCAGCACTTCACGTTCGCGCTCGCTCAGCGTCGTATGCAGCAGCGCAATATCCTGTGGTGTGCCGTTCAACTCCTGCACCAGCCGCGCCGCCACATGTGGATGCAGCGTCGCCTCACCGTGCGCCGCCTTGCGCACCGCCTCTACCAGTTCATCCAGTGCAGTACTTTTCAGCAGATAGGAGAGCGCACCCGCGCGAATCGCCGGAAAGATATGCTCATCCTCATGATAGGAGGTCAGCACGATCACCTGCGAGCGGGGACTTGTCTGTTTGAGCAGCCGTGTCGCCTTCACGCCGTCCATCTCCGGCATCACCAGGTCCATAAGCACGACATCCGGCGCGAGGTCTGCTGCCAGCAAGACGGCCTCACCGCCGGAGCCGACATCGCCCACTACCAGAAAACCCTCTTCAGATTCCAGCAGCGCACGGATGCCGCGCCGCACCACTGCATGATCGTCCACGATCAACACGCTGATCGGCTCAGTCATAAGGCGTCTCCACCAGTCCACTTGTGTTCATGGGTGTGTTCATTGGCGCAGCCAGCGGCACCTGCGCGCAGAGGGTTGTGCCCTGTGGCGTGCTGGTGATTTCCAGCGTACCGTCCAGCGCCGCCATCCGTTCGCGCATGCTCGCCAGCCCCACGCCACGACCCGCCGCCTGCGCCACCACGAAGCCCTTGCCGTCATCGCGCACGCTCAGGCACAATGCGTCCGCGTCCCAGGTGAGGCGTAGCTCCACGGTCTGCGCCCCGGCGTGGCGCGCGATGTTCGCCAGCGCCTCCTCCGCCACGCGATAGAGTGCCTCCTCGATGTCGAGCGGCGTTGTGCGCTCGCCATGTATCTGCACCCGCACAGCGATGCCCATGCGCCGCGACCAGTCTGCGGCGTAATCGCGCAGCAGCTCGGCCAGCCCTTTGTCGGCGATGGCCGCCGGACGTAGCGCGCGAATCAGCGCGGTCAACTCTTGCTGGGTGCGTTCTGCCAGCGACTCCGCCTCTTCCAAATAGCCCTGCGCCTGCGCGGGATCGCGCACGGCCACTTTGCGAGCGGCGCGCACCAGCAGCGCATTGGCAAAGACCTGCTGCTTCACCGAATCGTGCAGGTCGCGCGCCAGCCGGTTGCGTTCTTCCACCACGGCCAGCGCCTGCTGCGTCGTCATCAGCGTTTGCAGTTGCGACGCCATCTGATTCAGGTCGTGCGCAAGCTGCCCCAGTTCATCGTTGGAGGCGTCATGCACCGTCGCCGCGAAATTGCCCCGGCTCCAGGATTCCGCCGCCTGCGTGATGCGGCGCAGGCGACGTGTCAGATTATAGCTGAGGAACAGGCCTGCCAGTGTGCCACAGAACATCGCCATCAGCGCAAACACGAGGCCAGAGTTGGTAGTATTATCGAAGAGGCGCGTAAATGTCTCATTGATCCAGGTGCCGCGCAAGAAACCGAACGGCCCTTCGCGGCGGCTGGCAAACTGGGTGATGAAAATAGCGATGATCGTCACCAGGAAATACGAAAGCGTGAAGCGCCAGAAGAGGCGGCTCTCCCACCAGCGCCGCTCAGATAGCCAGCCGCGCAAACGTTTCATAGCCCCCACCCCCGACCCCTCCCCCGTGCGCGGGAGAGGGGAGTATCAGAAGACCTCACCCCCGGCCCCTCTCCCATAGGAGAGGGGAGCGCAGAGGCGCCTGTTCCGAGTCCGCGCAGGCGGACTTGGCGGCGGAACGCCATCCAGGCGCGATTTCAATCGCCTGCTCCGTGCGCCGGCAATTCATTGCCGCGTTCAATCGTTGGTCTATTCATAGCGCAGGATATCGGCGATGCGTACCCGCGACGCGCGCCAGGCGGGCACGATAGAGGCCAGCGACGCGATGATCACGATGGCCGCCAGCATCACGGCGAATGCCACGGCATCTACATAGAAATCCACCGGCATGACAGACTGCCAGAGGACGCGCACGAAGCCATAGGCCAGCGGCAACCCTACCAACGCGCCGATGCCCCAGGCCAGCGCGCCCTGCGCCAGACCCTCCACCCAGAAGACCTGCGCCACGCGGCGGCGGGTCGCCCCCATCGCCCGCAACATGCCGATCTCGCGCCGCCGTTCCAGCACCGAGGCCGTCAGCGCGTTCACCAGCCCCAAGAGACCCGTCGCGCCGACCAGGAGCGCAATCGCATAAAGCATATAGTACAGGATATACCAGTCCTGCTGGCGGCGGGTGATGTATTCGTAGGACGTATCCACCGTGCCATTGCCGCCACTGAAATAGCCGGTGCCATCGCCGTAACCATCCGTCGGATTGACGAGCTTGTTGACGTTCTGCGCGAGACTGTAGACGGATTGCCTGTCATGGTCGCGCGCCTCGATGATAACCTCAGTGGTGGCTATCGTAGCGGTCGCCGCCGGCATGCCGCGTAACTCATAGACCATGCTGACAGGCATCACCACCGCGCCAATCCAGCCAAGCACGCTGATGGATTGTTTCAGCGTGCCGATGACCGTCAGCGAGGTATGCCCGTTGACGATCAGCGTATCGCCGATGTGCAGCCCTGTCTTTGCCGCAACATCATCGCTGAGCAGCACGACATTGGTATCGCCGGGGCGCAACCAGCGTCCACTGGTCAACTGATAGTGATAGATCTGTGTCTCCGCCTCATAGCCGAAGACCGCGACCGTGCCCCAGGCCGTCGTCACGTTGTAGGTGCCGTAGCGTTCAATGCGCGCCACATTGGGCAGCGCCTGCAACTGGCCGCTGATCTGGTTGTAGATGGTCGCGTCTTTGAAATAGACAGCCATATCGGCGGATGATTGCGCATTCTCCGCGCCGACGGTATCGTTGACCGAGGTGGTCGCCGTCTGCACCACCAGGAAGCTCGTTCCCGCGACCGCCAGCGTCAGCAGCGTCAGCGCCAGGCGCAGGCGCTTGCGAAAGATGCCGCGCAGCCCTAGCCAGGTTGTCTGCGAGACCCAGTTCAGCCGCTGCCCCAGCCCTGCGAACGCACCCTGACCAGTGCCACTCACACTACTGACCCCGTAGCCGGAAAGCGCCTCGCGCACGGTGATGCGCGTGCCGTTCCAGAGCGGCAGGAAGGCGGCCAGCAGCGGCACGATGAAGCCGACCGCCAGGCTCAATGCGACAATCCACGGCGCAACGGTGAAGGGGCCAATGTCCAGCGTCGCCTGTTGCGCCAGCAGCACAGCAAACTGATAGCCACCGAAGAGGCCCAGCGCCAGGCCGGGCAACGTGCCCAGTGCGGCATAGATGACGACCGAGACGAGATAGCCGCGCAGGATGACGCCGCGTGTGCCGCCAGCCGCCTTCATCGAACCGATGATCGCCATTTGCTCCGCCACCAGCGCCGTAATCGTGTTGAGAATCAGGATGCCGCTCAGAATGACAGCGATGATCGCCAGCAGCCGCAGCAGCCCAAAGATGCCTTCAATGGCCTTCAGCATGGCGGCGTTGTTGTTGACGCCAGGAATATCCACATTCAACACCGTAACGCCATGATCCTGTAGCGCCTGTTGCAACGCTGCTGCCGTCGCCTGATCCTTGTTGTGGTCATGCACCTTGACGGCAATCATCTGGTTGAATGAAGGTGGTTTGCTCTCCGGCGCTGTGCGTGGAGCGCCAGCCGCGAGTTGCGCCAGCCCGGACTCACTCATATAGGCGGAGGCGTCGCCGGAAGCGGCGGGATTGCGCCCTGGTGTACGCGCCAGCCCCACCACACGCAGCTTTGCCGTGCCCTGCGCAGTCTCCACCGTCACCAGGTCGCCGAGAGCGAAGGGGTGCAACGCCTGATCGCCATATTCCATGACCACCTCGCCCACGCCGGGATAGCGCCCACTGGTGATCTGAAACGGCGTAATGGGTACTTGCTGGAGATTGGGATAGCTGGTGATGAGCAGCAGCGTCTTGGTGCTGGCGCTGGTGTGCCAGAACGTCTCGAAGTGCGACTCGTATTGTACGGCCCGCACGTTTGGTACGGCTGCCAGCGTGGGCCGTAGCGATAGATCGAGCTTGTCCACACTGAGAAAGATATCCGGCTGATCGGCGTTGACGCCGCTCGTGAAGGCAAAGGCGTTGTAGAGCGCGGTTTCGGTGAAGTTGATGCTCGTCAGCCCGGCGACCCCGATGAAGATGCCCAGCACCACCAGCAGCGTGCGCCCCTTGCGGCGTGTCACGTCGGCAAATGACTTGCAGGTCTGCGCGCTCAGGAAGCGGCTAAAAAATCTCATGCCTGCGCCTCCTCAGTCGTCGCTGGTGGCGTGATGACAGCGTTTGCCAGCCACTGCCCGGCGATGCGCCCGTCCAGCAGCTCGATGCCCGCCTCGGCGCGGGCGGCCAGTTCGCGGTCGTGAGTGACGTAGACAATGGTTTTGCCCTGCTGCTTCAGCCCAGCCAGCGTGTCGAAGACCGCATGCGCCGTATGTGAATCGAGGTTGCCGGTCGGCTCATCGGCAATCAACACCGGTGGATCGTTGGCGAGCGCGCGGGCAATAGCCACGCGCTGCTGCTGGCCGCCGGAGAGTTCGCTGGGCAACCGCCGCGCAAAGCCGCCCATGCCTACCAGTTCCAGGCAGGTCTGCGCGCGTTCACGCCACGCCCGGCGCGGCAACCCACCGCCGCCGCCAAGCTCCAGCGCCAGCAGCACATTCTCGCCAGCGGTCAGCGTGGGGATAAGCTGGAAGAACTGGAAGATGATGCCGGCGTGCCGCCCGCGCCACCTCGCCAGCTGGTTCTCGCTCCTGGCGCGCAGTTCCTCACCGCCGAAGAGCACGCGCCCTTTGCTGGGCCGGTCAATGCCGGTCAGCAGGTTGAGCAGTGTAGATTTGCCGCTGCCTGATGGCCCATTGATGGCAAAGAGCGTGTTCGCGGCAATCTCGAAGGTGAGATCATCGAGAATGACAGTCTTCTGTGCGCGCGCCGTGATGATGCGGCTGAGGTGTTCGACGCGCACCAGCACGCCGGTCGGCGCCATGAACTTAGATTGCCATTGTTTGCCATTCTGCTTGCCGGTCTGTTGGCCCGAAAGCATGTCAGTGTCTCCTTTTGTGTGAGGACGTTCGTGTCCGCCTGTTTCCGCTGGAATAGCGTGTTCGTGATCGCTATTGCGAGTATGCCAGCCAGAGGGGAAGCGGCGGAACGGCCTGAAGGTGGATTCGGCTCAGCCCAGGGGTGGAAATGCTGGTGGGATGATCGCCAGATGTTGCCATAATCATCTACCAGAGGCTAGTACCCGCCCATTTGGCGGAGATGTGGCTAGACGTGTGGCTATGGATACTGATGCTGCGTCCTGGTCTTGTGAAATACCTGGATGTAATTGCTCCGCCGGGTTGGCCTGCCTCTTGCTATTCCCCTTGCGCCAGCCCTATGCGAAACAGACCAGACAATTGACAAGAACAGCCGTTCCAGGTTACACTCATAGAAGCGGTCATACGGACAAATCCGGTCAACTCCGGACATTGCTTGACGTTTCTGTTATGGGTGTGATGAGAGGAACGGGAATATGTTCGTTTTGATGCTGTCCGGTATGTCTGGTGTGAGCGGTGTAACAGTAGCGGTAAGCAACGGTCATCCGTCTTAACTGGTACTGCGCAAAAACCAGCGATTTCCTGTGTGGCGCTTTGCGCATGGGTGATGGCGGAGACGGTAGCGGATGCCAGTTGAACTTGGGCCGCATGAAGCGATGAGCGTGGCTGCGCTGGAGAGCAATCTTAACGATACGGTAACGATAGAGACGATTGAGTAGAGAGACTGCGAACGTCCGATGGCGAGCGGACGGGAGGGCTGATATGCGCGAACCAACCGAAGGAATGCAAATACTTCCCACTCCACGGGAGACACGGCGGGGCACAGGCATGGCGACTGCCCTGCCCACCCATCCTGCGCGTGCCGGGCATGTTGGCCGCCTGGAAGCGCCGCCAGTGACGTTCGTGACACGCACGCTGCCGGAAGATGCGGCCCAGCACACGCAACCAACAGAACGCATGCCAGGAATGGCAGGCATAGGCGCTGCCGATGGACTTGGCAGTTCGTCGGCCCTACCGGCGCTGCCCGTCTCGCCCGCCGCTCGCACTCGCGCTGTGCCCGCCGTGGACCCGGATGTCTGGCTGATCGCGCTGCCGCTGCCCAATGGCGGTATGCGCTCGCTCGAAGGCGCTGGCCGCGCTGGCGCTATTCGTGTCAGCCGTCCCTACGGGCATCTACGCTCGATTCGCCCGGTGGTGCCTGCGCCGCTCTTTGGCGAAGGCGACGGCGCAACCACTACGACCGGGCGCGCTCGCCGCAGCCGCAAAACCACTGGCGCGTTGGGCGCAAATGCTTCTGCTGCGCAGGCCAGCGGTTCGCTCGGCTCATCCACCGCCGCGCCATCTGGTAATCTGCCAGCGCATCGCCCACTGCCACAAGTGATCTCGGCGGTGGAAGTGGAGACCGACGCGGGTATCTTCCGCGTGGAACGCCCGGATGGCATCCTGGGGCATAGCGATATGGGTTGGGCGCTAGCGCATCTGGAATCCGGCGAACCCGATAGCCAGGTGCCGGTTTCGCGTCGCCAGCTCGCGTTGCTGCTGACGCTGCTGCCTACGCCAGAGGACCGGGACCACCCGGAGCAAGACCCAGTGTGGGGCTGGGCGCATAAGTTACGTGGGCCGTGGGAGCGCGGTCCGCTGCATGGGCGCGGACGGCTGGGGCGACTGATCGCCTTCGATCCCGACGACACGGGCAAGGGCATGCACCGCGCCTGCTTCGAGTTACTTGGCACCGAGGAAATCGTCTGGGCGGTAGGCGTACCCTGCTTCCGCACCGGCAGCGTCTATGAACTCGTGCCCATTGGCAAGGGACTGCATCCGAGCCGCTGGCTGACATGGCCGCTGGCGAAGGGACGCAAGCGCGCCAATGCGCCGGAGCCACCCACCTGGGAAATTGCGCGCATCGTCTATCGCGTGGGCGCGCCGCGCTGGCCGCTGGCCGGCATCGTTGAACCACTCGGTCCGATGGGCGTCGCCGGATAGTTTTCTTTCTGGTTCACATCAGCGCATTCAAGAATATCTTCTGCTGTTATCATCAAAAATGTCAGGCCGGTGGCGTATACGAAACGCGCTACCGGCCTGACGCGCAGGTGCGATAATTGGTGTATGACAAGCTATGCAATAGAGAGAAAGGACTAGCAACCATGTCTGAAACGGTTCTCGACCAGGAAACGATCCTGCGGGTGGTGCGCACCTGGCCGCAGGCTGAGCAACTGGCTCTAGCACAAGAAATCGAGCGCCAAGCCATTGAGCCGCCTGCAACTCCGGTCAGCGCAGGCAATACAGCATATGCCTCTTTTGAGGATGCACTTGGCCTACTGGCAACACCGGGTAAACCTGCGCCAACCGACGAGGAGATTGACCAGTTGCGTATGGAAAAATATGACAATTGATATTCCCACTCCAATACGCCTATAACATGTCATTGATGGCAACTGGAGTTCATTTTGTGCTTATGAAGAAGACGGCAATGTCTTATCGTCTCTTACAAGGGTAGGATGTTGGAGAGCGATTGCTACCCACTCTGCCACAAGAGCCGGAAGCCGTTCGATAACTTCTGAGCCGAAGAGCACTTCGTCCACATATCCCATATGGAGCATATCCACGATACGGCACAAGTACGAGCGCCCACTATCCCACCAAGTGAAGTGGTCATCCACCATGAGATAGTGTTTGATATCAACACTGGCAAACGTGCGCAGTTCTTCCAATTCCAGGCCATCCAGCAGTGTTTCATAGACCCATCTGCTACGCGGCTTCCAAATGTAGTTGTGTAGTAATACTCTTTGATTTCCCAGACAGCAATGGGGTCTATGACACGAGGAAAAGCGCCATCTACACGTCTTGCAAGTGTGCGAAGCGGTGTTTTTGCTGGCGACGTTACACTTGTCAATGCTTGGGGATCGTAGTCAACGGGAAACCCCGCCGCATTTGCCTCTATCAGCATATTGATGATGCCTGTAAAGAAGGCTACATCCTTTTTGTCGCCCTTTTGCTTGTTCATGGGTAGCGGGCAGGTTGGATGAAGTCGGCTACGGAGTTCTGCAAATGTTGTTCTGGCTTGTTCGAGCGTCATCAGGTGCGGCTCAACACTTGTATTTAAGGCGCTGGCGCGATACTGAAAATAGGCGAATAACGCTTCTCCAAAACTGGTGAGTTGTTCTGTTTGCGGGTCGAATATGCGGGCAATACTCATCCCAATCTTCTCTAGCCCGGCTTTCGCCGCAGCAAGGGTAGGGATATGTACTTGCTTTGTCTTCTTATCTGTGTAGCCGACGCTCTGGCTGATAATGCGAACATGCGCCCAAAAATCCTTATCTTGGCGTAAAAAACGGCTATCTGGCTTCAATGGGTATAGCTCCTTCGTATAGACTTATGAAAGTAGCTGTTCAAAGCGGCGAACGAACTCTTCCAGTGAAGTATCCAATGCTATACACACCTGGCGAAGTTCTATAAGGTCTAAACGCCTTTCGCCAGACTCATACTTGCTCACAAAAGATTGTGGTCGCCCAAGCCGTTCGGCAACATCGCTCTGGCGTAATCTTGCTTCGTGTCGTATGCTACGAAGAAGAGCTTGCAATCGCTTTTGATATGCCATGATTGTTTGCTCGTCCATGTGCTCACTATATGGGATGCTCGACTTGTATCCCAAAACAGGATATCCTTTCGCTGAGAGCATGGACATACAAGACTACTTTTCAGGGATAGGTTCATGCAGCTACGTCTGTTTGATGAAATGAGACCCCGGGCTATACCGCCTTTCAAGAGCCAATTGCTGAAGTGGGTAGGTAATAAGCAGCGTTTCGCCCATGAAATAGTGGCGTATTTTCCTTTGGAGTATGAAACATATTATGAACCATTCCTCGGCAGTGGTGGCGTTCTTGGCACGCTTGCGCCTCAGCATGGAATCGCTTCTGATACCTTTGCGCCATTGATGGAGATCTGGCAAACGCTGCATGCAGAACCGGAAACACTGAAACGGTGGTATGCAGAGCGATGGCATACCATGATGAACGGCGAAAAAGTGGCTGTTTATGAAGAAATCAAGGCCGCCTACAATGCGCATCCCAATGGGGCAGATCTCCTTTTCCTGTGTCGCGCCTGTTACGGCGGAGTTGTACGCTTCCGCCGGACTGATGGCTATATGTCTACGCCGTGTGGCATTCACACCCCTATTTCACCAGAGAGTTTTGCCCATCGCGTGAACGAGTGGCATTCTAGAACACGAAACACCGGATTTGCCTGTATGGATTATGAAGAAGCAATGGGCCAAGCTAAAGCTGGCGACCTGATCTACTGTGATCCGCCCTATAGCCACAGCCAATCTATTCTTTATGGCGCGCAAACATTTGATCTGGGTCACTTATTCCAGATCATTGATCGTTGCCGCGCACGTGGTGTATATGTCGCGCTCAGTATTGATGGTACGAAGCGTTCCGGCCATCATGTGTGCGATTTGCCTATTCCAACAGGATTATTCCGGCGCGAAATCTTTCTCAATATCGGGCGCTCGATGCTGAAACGGTTTCAGATGGATGGTCAGACGCTCGAAGGAGAGGTAGTCTCAGACCGCCTGCTCCTCACCTATTGAATAAAGAAAGCATCATCTGGCCGTCGCTCATTTTCGCCGGTTTGCCTGCCTGGCTTGTTCCTTCGCCTGCCGAAGAACCTCGTCGTGGTGCCGTTTTCGTTGCGCTTTCTCTTCTTTTGAGAGGCGCGGCTGTGATGTGAACAACACAATCTGGGTAATGGTCTGGCAAATGAAGACCATTGCGACGAAGGCGACGGCGATCCACCACACCATGTGCCAGAGCGCCGCCCCCAGGCCAACCACCGTCAGGATGCTGCTCAACGTCAGGATGGCGAGGGCTGTGTTCAGGACGTTTCGCGTACCGCGTTTGCGCACCGTCTCCAGTGCAGTGAGCGAAGGCACCTGCTGCGCGCCAGGGGTAAGGCCAGCCTCCTGGAACGCTCGCGCAATCCCTTCCTCGAATCCAACCGGCTTCACATCTCGCACAAGCCGCAGCAAGAGCAGCCCGGTCACATTCAACGGCAGCACGAGCGCAAAGGCGACGGTAGCGATCTTGATCGGCAGGTCAACCGGCCCGACGGTGATGAGCGACGCCATAATCAGCAGCGTGAAGGCGATCAAACCGCCGAATATCCAGCTACCGACCTCAAAGAGCCAGGGCGTGATGCGCTCTATCAGACTATTATACGCCTGCCTGCCCTGATCGAATGATACTTCCGCAGTGGCAAGCGGGGTCTCTTGAGGATGGTCAACCTGGGCGGGATCAATGGGCGACATCGTGCAACTCCTTACTCTTTCTTACTTTGTCTCAATGGGCAGCGTGCCGATGCTCTTGCTCCGCCCTGATACTATACGATTCTTCGCCCACAGTTTAACATGTGCAGTTTCGCTATCAGGTGGCTGCTAATACAACCGTCGTGAACGCCAACAAAGTCTATTAGCGTTCACGGCGGTTGTCACACGGCCTAAACAGGAGAAGATTTATTGGCGCTGGCCCGAGACAATCAGGCACTCATTGGGCAGGCGGGCGATGCCATCGGCGCCTACGAACGGCATGGCGGCATCGGCAAGCTTGCCCCAGAGTTCGGCCTGGCGTTCGACACTCAGCGACGCCATAATGGAGCGAACCGGCGGAGACGTATCTTCTTCGTAGTTCAGCAGTTCTTCTACTGACGAGAACTCATACGTCACCGTAAGCCATTCGCTCTGCACCTCCGCAAAACCGGCATCGCGCATAACCTGCTCCAATGCGGCGGGATCAGCCAGCGCGAACGGATTCGGACCGGCTGGCAGCGCGGATGGCAGCAAGAATTCGCGGGAAAAGACGCTGAACGGGAGCCAAATGAGTGGCACCTGCTCTGGTGGTCCCCAGATGATGGCAACGAGCCAGCCGCCTGGAACAAGGCTGGAACGCAACCGTGTGAGTGTGCCAGCCACATCGGGGAAGAACATCAACCCCCAGCGACACACTACGGCGTCGAACGAATCGGCTGGCAGCGCGGCGGTCTCCACGTCGCCCTCGATAAACTCGACATTTTGCAGGCCAGCCGCCTGCATCCGTTCGCGCGCGATAGTCAGCATCTGCGGCGCCTGATCTATCGCCACCACCGAGCCACTCGGACCGACACGCCGCGCCGCCGTCATCGCTGGCTCACCGATGCCCGTCGCTATGTCTAGCACGCGCTTGCCCGGCGTAACGTGCGCCAGCTCCATCATGCGGTCGCTGACCGGCTGCGCGCTCTTCTCAAGCGTCGCCCAGCGCCTGCGCCAGCCCTCTGCGGTATTGCTCCACTGTTCGCGCTGCTGCGCCTTGAAAGCGGTGGGGTCATAGTTGTTGTTGCTCATGTGCGGTTCTGCCTTTCTCTCTCAATACCTCTACTCGCTCACTTACTCCAACAAAAAAGCTCGACCCTCGTCGGGATCGAGTCTGTACGCATATTCACGGCTCTACCCCGATGAGTGGATGCACAGCAGCACGCCAATATCCGGGAGGCGTTATCTTATCGTCTTCCAGCTATTGGGCGCCCGCTCTGCGCAGACTCATGAGGTAGAGCATGGGGATCGCCGTGGCGAATGCCCTACACACCACTATGTATCAGCTATCGTCTTATCAACTATCGTCATGCTGCATGTGCATGCGATCCCCAATAATCGCCAGTTTCCTCTCATAAAGCAGGAAACACGTGCTGTTCTGCATGGTATCACGTTGGCTGGGCGGCTCGCCAGAAGCGCAACGTGCCGTCTTGCGCGCCGCCACAACTGGCTAGCCGTTGCCCATCGGGGAACCAGTAGATGCCATGCACCCAATCTGTATGGCCAGCAAGAATGGCAACGGTGCGCTGCGATTGCACCCCCCAGATACGCACCATCTTATCCGCCGAACTGGAGGCCAGCGCCGTGCCATCCGGTCGCCAGGCCACCCGCAAGACATAGCCGTTGTGGCCCGTCAGGGTCGCCAGTGCCTCACCACTCTGGAAGTTCCAGAGCCGCACTGATGTGTTGCCGGAAGATGCCAGCGTCTGCCCATCTGGCGACCAGGTGACGCAGTAGGCGACACCGTTGTGGCCCTCTAGGGTATGCAGCAGCGTGCCGGCTGTTGCGCTCCAGATACGCACTGTCGCGTCGCGCGCTGTCGAGCCGACCCACTGCCCATCCGGCGACCAGGTGACGCTGGTGAGCGGCGCGGTATGCCCGCGAATCACCAGTTTGCAGGCGCTACGCGGCACACTCCAAATGCGGACTGTCTGGTCCGCCGAAGCTGAGGCAAGATAGCGGCTGTTTGGCGACCAGGCGATATCCGTCACACCACCGCTATGCCCTTCCAGCAGCGCCACCTGTTCCCCCGTGCTTGGATTCCAGACACGAATGCCTTGTCCCAGCGAGGCTGAAGCCAGCAGCATGCCATCTGGCGACCACGCGACTGCATCCACACCCTGCGTATGCCCAATCAGCGCGCTCACCTTCTGGTGCGTTTGGGCATCCCAGATCGCCACGGTTTTGTCATACGAGCCGGTCGCCAGGAAACTGCCATGCGGCGATCCTGCCAGGCAATAGCAGCCACGCGCATGGGCGCTTACCACCGCCTCTTGCTCCCAGAGCGTCGGAATCGCTGCGGCGTACATTGTCTGCGTTGCGGGAGCAGTGACGCCGAGCAGCTTGAAGAGACGCGCCAGCCCTTCCTCATAGGATTGCTTGAAGAACTCAACGCGGTGCATGCCACGCAGCAACAGCGGAATCTCACAGTCCTCGATCACCACCGGAATGAAGATGCGTATTTTGCCCTCGCGGCGCAGGTCCCATGCCGCCTGCCGCTCATCCTGCACCCAGGGCGAGGCCAGCGCAGCGGGTGACAGCACGATGATATAGGTATCGGCCAGACCCAGCTCGCGCTCGATGATTTCGCCGAGGTGTCCCGCGCCCAGGTTTTGCTCATCATACCAGACACTCAGGCCGGCGTCGCTAAGCGATTTCACCAGCTTGCGCGAAAAGTCGTTATCGGCATGCGAGTGTGAGATAAAAACCCGCCGGGCTGCCGGTGTAGTTTCTGTAGACGCTGACGTAATGCCGGACATTGTAATACGCCTTCCTTCCCCTGCGCTGTCGCCGCAACATGGCTGCGCCCTTCATGTGATGCAACACATTGTACGCTCGCAGCGCCATCGCTGGATAGTCGAATAGAGAGGGCAGGGTGAGGGCAGAGGAGCGGAAACGGGCAAGATGGGCTACGCAAAATCGCGTGTTAGGCTGTCGCCCCGTTATACTCACAAGGAACGGGATAGGGGAAACGCGCCGCGAGCGCAGCAGTTTGCGTCCGCGTGGCTCGTCATTCTCTGATCGTCCTGGGTATTTTTCCGCTGTAGGATGCAGAAAAGGTTTATCGTTGTCAATGAGTGAAAAACATCAGCATCAGCATCATCCATCTGTACCCATGAAAAATAAGACTGCGCGGTCGCCTGTGCCGCCGTCATCTGTTTCACATGCTGCTAAAAAAGGCGCATCGTCTGCCACTTCTGCCACTGCGGATACTCCCGGAGGGTGGGGCGCATGGCTCGCCGAAGCCTATCCGCCGGAACCGTCCTCGGCGGCCACCCAACAGGCGACACCCAAGTGGCTGCTCGATCTCTTTGAGGACGACCCCACGCTTCAGCCGACACGGATGCTGCCAGCACCGCCACCCGTAGCCGCTCCTGCGCAGAGTTCAGCGCAACGCCTGGTGTCGTCGCCTATTGAGGACGATCTGGCGCTTCAGATGACGCAGGTGTTACCGGCGAATCCGCCAAAGTTCCCGCGTGAGGAGACGCCACCGGCGTGGCTGGCGGACGTGTTGCAGGCACAGGCGACCATCCAGCCAACGCAGATCGCGCCGGCGCCGCTGCTGCCCACGCTGCGCCGCGATGCTGAACGCTATGCCGAGCTGCCCTATTACCGTCTCTGGCTTCAGAACGAATTCAAGCGGCAGAACAGCCCCTATTCGCAATCCGCACGCGCATCCTATGTGGCGCAGTCCAGCGCGCCAGTCAAGGTGCGGGGGCAGGTGGTCTATCCCTTTGCGCCGCTGCGGGGCAAGTTTTCCGCACTCACGACCATCACGGGCAGCCAGTATCTATGGCTGTTTCTCTTGATCGGCCTCTGGGTCGCCGGACTGTATTTCCTCAGCGTGCCGGCGCTCGCCTTCTCGATTCTGGTCATCACGGCGCTCTATCTGGTCAATACAATCATCGTTGCCGCCATCACCACGCATGTGCTGGACGCACCACCAGGAGAAACCTTCGATGCCGGACTGATCGCAGCGATTGGCAACGACGACTGGCCAATCTATACCATCCTCTGCCCGCTCTATCGTGAGGCTGAAGTTGTGCCGCAGTTCGTGCGCGCCATCAGCGCCTTCGATTATCCGCAGGACCGCTTGCAAGTGTTGCTGCTGACGGAGCAAGACGACGAGGAGACGCGCGTGGCGATTGCCCGCATGGGGCTGCCGCCTTCGTTCCGTGTCGTCACCGTGCCGGACGGCCAGCCACGCACGAAGCCGCGCGCCTGCAACTATGGGCTGATGATCGCCAAAGGCAGCTTCATCGTCATCTACGACGCTGAAGACATTCCAGACCCGTTACAACTGAAAAAAGCGGTGCTGGCCTTCGCCAACCATGATATTCGCCTCGCCTGTGTCCAGGCAAAGCTGGGCTTCTACAATCCCAAGCAAAATCTGCTGACGCGCTGGTTCGCTATCGAATATGCGCTCTGGTTTCATGTGATGCTGCCGGGGTTGCAGTGGGCGCGACTGAGCCTGCCGCTGGGCGGCACCTCCAACCACTTCCGCACCGACGTGCTGCGCAAGCTGGGCGGCTGGGACCCGTTTAACGTGACGGAAGATTGCGATCTGGGGCTGCGGCTGGCGCAATATCACCTGCGCACGACGATTCTCGATTCGACGACGATGGAAGAGGCGAACTCCAACGCGAAAAACTGGATTCGCCAGCGGTCGCGCTGGATCAAGGGCTATCTGCAAACCTATCTGGTGCATCTGCGCCAGCCCTGGCGCTATCTCATCAAGCGGCGCTTCCGCGAGTTCTTTTCGCTTCAGGTCCTCATCGGCGGCTCGCCCTCAACCTTCCTGGTGAATCCGTTGATGTGGGCGCTGCTGGCGATTTATATCGCGTTTCGTTCGCATGTCAACACGCAATATGAGTTGCTCTACAGCGCGCCGGTGTTCTACTCAGCCGTTCTTTGCCTGGTCTTTGGCAATTTTCTGTATCTCTATATCCATCTGATCGCTTGCGCGAAGAGCCAGCAGTACGGCTTGATCGGCTGGGTGTTTACGTTGCCGCTCTACTGGATCATGATGAGCATCGCCGCCGTCATGGCGTTCTACCAGCTCATCACCAAGCCGCACTATTGGGAGAAGACCAAGCACGGGCTGCACCTCAAAACGAGCCAGGGGCCGGCATCTCAACAGCCGGGCGGGATTCCTTCGATGCAGGCGCGCCATGGATAGAGACAAGAGAAGCGATAGAAACGACAGGGGCAATAGAAACATGGGGAACTATGGGAAGGCGAGAAGACGAACACCGGCCTGAAAACCAGTCCGGCTTCAGATATCCCAGGCGGCCACTGGCATCGCAGCCCTTTGCGCCGAGGCAGGCACCGCAAACGACGCCGCGCGCCGACCGGCGGGAAGCGGCGCCACCTGTTGCGCCACCAGCGCCACCGCGTGCGGCGGTTTCAACGGAGCCACTGGAACCGCTGGCAACCTTCACGCTGCCCGCGCTGCGGGTGCCGGCGACGCTGCGCCCGCAGCCCAAGCGCACGACCCACTGGTATCACGACAGGTGGCTGATTGCGCTGCTGATCTGCGCCAGTTGCGCCAGCATCGGCTCCGCCTGGTGGGCGTTTCACTTCCAGACCATCCTGCTCTATAGCGATGCACACTCACATCTTCAGGTGGCACGGCGCGTCCTGGACAACATCACGCCGGGGGTGGCGCAGCTTGGCGATATCTGGCTGCCCTTGCCACATATCATCATGCTGCCGTTGATCTGGAACGATTATCTCTGGCGCACGGGGCTGGCGGGCACGCTCTCCTCGATGCCCTGCTATGTCGTCGCCGCTTGCTATGTCTTTGCGACGGCGCGGCGGCTGACGCAGAACAGCCGCGCCAGCTTCATCGGCACGCTGGTCTTCATTCTCAATCCCAATATTTTGTATTTACAGAGCACACCGCTCTCGGAGCCGGTGCTTTTTGCCACGCTCGCTGCCGCCTCGTATTATTTTCTGGTGTGGGTGCAGGGGGAGAAGTTGCGCGACCTGGTGGTGGCGGCGTTCTGCACCTTCCTGGCGACGCTGGCGCGCTATGATGGCTGGGCGCTGTTCATGGCGTTTCTCGTCTTCATCGTGTTCATCGGCTGGCGCAAGCATCAGCCGCGCGCCAAAATTGCCGCTGATCTCGTTCTCTTTGGCACGCTCGGTGGCTTCGGCATTGCGCTCTGGTTCCTCTGGAACTGGGTCATCTTCGGCAGTCCAATCTATTTCTTGAATGGTCCGTTCTCCTCGGATGTGCAGACCAAATCGTTCATTGCCAACGGGCTGGCGGAGACGTATCACAATCTCTGGCAATCGCTGCGCACCTATTCGCTAGCCTCATCGGAATCCATCGGCCCGGCGCTCTTCATCCTGGGAATCGTCGCGGTAGGTGTCTTTGTCGCACAGCGGCGTTTCTCGCCAGAGAGCCTGGCTGCGCTGACGATTCTTGTGCCATTCGCCTTTTACGTCGTCGCATTCTTCACCGGGCAAGACGTGATGTACGTTCCCTATGCCAACCATCCGCCCTACTACGTGTTTTATAACGCGCGCTTTGGGGCAGAGATGGCCGCGCCAGCCGCCGTCTTCATCGCCACGCTGGCGCATAGTGTGGCGCGGCGCTTCCCGGTGGGGCAGCTTGCGCTGGTGGGCATCATCGCCGTGCAATCGGCTTTCATCTCCTGGGGCGGTGTCGTCTCGCTGCAAGACGGGCAGTATGGCCTGTCGTGCGCGCCGGGGCATCAGATCGCCGCGTTTCTCGCGCAACATTACGACGGTGGCGCGATTCTGATGGATGTGTTCCACTCGAATATTGATCTCTCGGTGGCGCAGATACCGTTCAAAGAAGAGATTTATGAGGGCGATGGCCTGCTCTGGAAAGAGGCGCTGAACAATCCAACGGAGTATGTTCAATGGATCGTCATCAAGCCGGGTGATCTGGTGTCGCAGCATATCAATATCGCCAGCCCGGCGCTACGCGCGGAATACGTGGTGGTGGCGCAGGATACGCTGGGCGGCGCGAAATTGCTGCACAGGGTTGGCCTGCCACCGTTGCCCAATCGTCCGCTGCCGTCGGATGTGTTGTCGCCGTATATCGCCTGCGGCAGCGGCGTCGGGCGGGAGACATGAACGGGTTCCCCCACCCCCAACCCCTCCCCCGTGCGCGGGAGAGGGGAGCTAGCGGCGCTGGTTAGCCTGCTGGCCACTCTTTCATGAAAACAGCACTGTCATATAAGGGATAGCGTTCATATGTTGCGACAGAAATCTCCGCAGGTCGTCATCAGCGTCATTGTGACGCTGGTGGTGATCGTGGTTATCATTAGCGGGTTGGCGCATGCCGTCATCCAACTCAACGCCAGGGTCGCGGCGCTCAATCCGTCAAATGGCACGCAGCAAGTGGCTGCGCCGCCGACGAGCGCGCCCGCCAACGGGCAGTTGCTTGCAGTGGAGGGGCGGCAGATCGTTGATGCCCACCATCACCCCGTCACGCTGATAGGCGCGGCCCGCTTCTCGCTGGAATATACCTGTCACGGTGACGGACACTTTCAGCTTGCGGACTTCCAGGCGATGAGGTCATGGGGTATGAATGCCGTGCGTATTCCGCTCTCCTCGGCGTTCTGGCGCAACCTGGATAACCGCTGCCCGGATTATGAGGCGACGGTTCTCTCCGCCGTCGGCAATGCGGAGGCGGCGGGCCTCTACGTCATCCTGACGCTTCAGTGGAACGCGCCGTTTGGCCTGCCACAAGATAGCATCCACGGCGGCGCGCAGTGTCCCTTGCCGGATGCCACCAATGATGTGAAGTTCTGGCAGGACCTCGCGGAGATTTATCAGGATGACCAGCGGGTCCTCTTCGACATCTACAGCGAACCGAACAACATTGACTGGTCTACCTGGGCCAACGGCGGCACGATCAGCAGCAATTGCTCGCTCTATTCCAGCGTGCAGACGTACACGGCGATTGGGATGCCTGCGCTGGCCATGAAGATACGCGCCATCGCACCCAGTAACATCATCATCGTCAGTGGCATTGGCTACGGCTATGATCTGAGCGGCATCAACGCTAGCAACATGGTGCCTTCGACAAATATCCTCTACGGCACGCATCCTTTCAATCACACGGTGGTACAACAGCCGTCAGACTGGCCGCGCGCCTTCGGCATACCGGCGCAAACCATCCCCGTCATCGCCACCGAGTTTGGCTCCTATGACTGCGCCACCAGCTATATCGCGCCGGAAATCTCCTATTTCGAGCAACTGCATATCTCCTTCCTTGCCTGGGCCTGGACGACTGGCGCCTGCACGGTCCCCAGCCTGCTCGCCAACTGGTCTGGCACGCCAAGCACGCCCTACGGCGCGTACATCCAGCAGCAGATGCGCGCGCAGGCTGGATTAGGATAGATAGATTGGGCAGATAGGGATAGTTTAGGCGGGCGCTGCCGTGGCGGACGACTCTGGTGGTTCGGCCTCTGTATCCGTCGTCCGGCTGCGCGCCAGTTTGCCGGACCACCACGGCGTCCCCAGCAGCGGCAGGATGTAGCGATCCAGCCCATACCAGCCGGCTACACGCCAGGCCATCATAATCAGCAGGCCGACAACGGCGAGTAGCGGATTGATGCTGACGGTGCCAGCGAGCAGATAGTTGAAGTTCATGAAGACGCCGAAGAAGGCGGCAATACCCGTCAGACAGCCGGCGAGCAATCCCAATCCAACCAGCAGCTCGCCAAACGCGATCAGGTAGGAGAAGATGCCGGCGTTGGGCAGGACGATATGCTGCAAGAACCAGGCATACCACCCCGAAACGTCTTTATTCAGTGCGCCTTTGATGAACCCTTGCATGGAGGCTCCCGGCGAACTGGTGAACACCCAGGACGTTTCTTTTTGCCCGAAAGAGCCGAAATTGATCGAGACGCCAAAGACCTTCCCAAAGCCTGCGGTGAACCACTCGTATCCAGCATACAGTCGCAGAATCAACCAGAACCAGGCGGTGCGGGTATCCGCGAAGATGAATCGTGCGACCGGCGGTTCGGGAATCTGCGCCGCCTCATGCGTATCGAGCGCCTTGATGCTCTGCATGGTGCCCCCCCTCTCATATGCGGCAGAATGGGGTTGCACGATATATGCCAGCCGCGCCAGCCTATATATTCGTTAAACCCGATGAGAAGTGTTGGCCATGAGCAACAGGCAGATGCTATTCTTTATCATCGGTCACTGATGACATCTCGAAAACGATAAATCGCTATAATGAGAAGAACAATAGTGAAGGGGCCAGGCTATTTATGATAACTCACGAGACAAACGAACCAACTACAACCATAGAGCCTGGGCATGAATTGACCGATGCAGATGTAAAAGATATGGAATGTCCAGATTGCATGAGTCACGGGACGTTTCATGTGCAGCCGCATGAGGTGGTGATTAGTGTCGGCAATGATACCAATGATACGGCGATTGTTACCGTCCATGCCATTGTGTGCGGCGTCTGCGGCTATGGTACGGTAGACGGTGTGAACGCCACCAGGATAGACGAGGTACGTGCGCGTATGGAACGCGGCGATACCCGTGGCATGCAAGCTGTGGGCGTTACCTATCGTGTGTAGAGCCACCTCAAACATGATCGGTTGAATGACGACAGAGGCTCCGTTCGCATGTATAGGCGAACGGAGCCTTGTTGCAAGTGAGACAGACTATTAGAAGCTGGGGTAGATGCCGCGAATGACGCCGAGGCCGCCCAGGTAGTACACCTTGAGCGTTTCCTCCACGAAATCGGCAAATTTGAAATTGGCGTCGGTGATGGCGAAGTCCACGCCCCAGTATTCCTGGTTGGTCTCGATAGTGACGGCGTTGCTGATCTCCGGCACCGGGAAGGGGATCGAGAGCGGCAGGAAGACCATATGCCCCTGCGGACAGTAGCGGTCCAGGATGATCGGCATTTCCTTGCCGGTGGACTTGTTGAGATAGCGCGTCACCCGGTACTGCGCCGTGAGTTGCCCCTGGTCCGCGCTGTCGCCAGCCTGTACGACATAGCGCAACTGTCCCGCGCCGACCACCAGATTGGTTAACCTGACATTATCCAGCGGATTCATTACGATGTAATCCGGATCGCCCGCCGCCTGCAAATACATGCCCGCCAGCAGATTGTCAATATCCGAGAGCGCCAGTTGTCCGTTGGCTGCCGCTGGCTGCGTCACCTGCGCACCAAGCGTCGCGCCGTTGGCGGTGCTGGCGTTGTTGATCGCCTGCGCAATCAGCCCATCCCACATCAGGATGTTGCCACTGCCGTCCACATACGTCTTGGCCGTGTTCGCCGTGACGGTGGAGAGCGCGGTGCCACTGGTGGCGGGTGGCGCGCTGAGCGTCAGCGTCAGATACGCCGGCGTCACCTCGCCGGAAGGCATCACCGTTACGCCATCGGCCAGTGTCACGGGAGAGCCGATACCCGGCTGCGGCGCATTCGTGCCGGAGATGCCTGTCTGGAGCCAGGCGGAGCCGTCGCCCGGATAGCTTGCGCCGGAGGCGATATAGACGTTGTACTGCGTGGCGTTGGGTACTGTGAAAACCGTGATCGTGATGGTGGACGTGCTACCAGTGGTCGTGATTTTCGCAGCGGCTGAGCCGGTCGTCTGTCCCTGCGCGTTCAGCGCCGTCACTTTCACCCAATACGTGCCCGCCGCAACCGTGCCGCCGGTGGTCGCCGTTGCCAGCGCCGGAGCCGGTGGGACCATCAGATAGGCGCTGGCGCCCAGCACCCAGCGTTCCTCGGTGATCTTGAGCTGATAGAGCAGTTCGGCCACGCGCCGCGCCCGCACATCGGCTTCCAGCGAGCGCCCACGCCACTGCGCCTGAAAGCTCACCTGGTTCATCAGCGAGATGGTTTGCAGCGTATTCTGCATCTGCGCCACGGCATACGTCACCTGTGAAGGGGTGCCACCATCCGCCAGCGTGCCCCAATTGCGGGCCGTGTCGAATGACGTTATGGCTTTCCAGTGAACGATATCCACTCCAGCGCCGCGCCGCCGGGGCAGCAGATTCACCAGCGGCGTAATCACCGGCACAATCACCCGCGCCGGCACTTCCAACTCGTAGCCGTTCAGGCCGGTGCTGGTATTGATGGCGCGTGTCGTCTCCGCCATTGCCTCGCGCACCAGCGCCACCGTCTCATCGCTGATCGTCGGGCCAACCGGACCCGGCGTGTACAATCCTGTCATCGTCGTTGCTCTCCTGGTTTTTGACCTCACCCCCTACCCCCTCTCCCGCGAGGAGAGGGGCCGTGAGGCGAGGTATGTTGCTGCTAGTTCGCAATTTCGCCAGCCGATAATCTGGCTCCCCTCTCCCGCGCACGGGGGAGGGGCTGGGGGTGGGGGCTACCCTTCGCGTTGCAGGCGAATCAGTTCGGCGGCGACGGCAATCTGCGCCTGTGGGTCGCGCAGCCGCCCTGCCAGCGATTCCAGCGCGCGCAAGGGGTCGCTCGCCATGCCGCCAGTAGTGCTAGCGCCTTGCGGAGCCAGCGCCAGCGCCTTCTCTGCCACGCGCGCCGCCGGGCCGCCGGGGATGGGTTGCGCCTCTAACGCATCGAGGCGAATTTTGATGTCGCCAACTGTGCCTGACATCTGATTCACCGCTGCGCCCACCAGCGTGCGCAGCCCCTGCACGCCCTCATCCATGCGTTCGAGTTGCGTCGCGCTCGCCTGGAGTCCCGCCGCCACCGCGCGCACCAGCGCCAGTTCCACGCGCTGCTCATGTTCACTGCGGTTTTCCAGATGTTCGCGTTGCGTATTAGTTGTCGCGCGTCGGTTTGCCGGCAGACCAGCGGGCGCTTCTTCCAGCGTATCGCCGGTTTCGCCCAGCGCCGCAATAGCGCCGATACAGAGCGGGCAGCCGCAGCCCATCAGGATGCCGCGCGCTGCCGCATGAAAACGCGCTCGTAGATTGCCGTCTGGCGACACGCCCAGGTCAGCGGTTGGGCGCGCCTCGGCCTGCGCAGGCACGCCAGTATCGGGATAGCCCTCGGCATTAGTGCTGAAGGCGCCCAGCGCCCGCAACGTTTCGGCGCGTGGCGTCGAGTGTTCCTGATGTTCGGCATGTTCTGCGTGTTTCGGATGAAACACAGTCGAAGCTACAATCGGGTCGAGGGCAGGCATGTGTCTCTGCTGATGCCGTCCCAGACATTCGCAGGAGGACGGCGGGGGCGTCTCATCATCCGGCCAGAGCGAACGCATCGAAGGACTGGCCGCAGGGCCGGCATCCTTGCCAGCCGCCCATACATCAGTGGTATCTATCGTGTCTCCGTATTTTGGGTCGCTCGTGCTTGCCGGTTTCGCCGCTTCGGTTGTCTCTGATTCCAATTCATCGAGTAGCGCGGGGTCCGGGGCGGCGTCGCGCACAATCGTGACGCCCAGCGCATCGGGGTTACTGGGATTATCCACCAGACTGAGTTCCACGAGATCATAGTGGGTGGCGACGGTGATACGCCGTTCGCGTCCAGCAACGCGCCGCGTCTGCCGCTCCCAGGTGACATTGCTGGCGCCGATGCTGGCGCCGCGCAGCGTGCCGTCGAGGATTTTCTCCCAGGTATCCTCAGCGCCGCGCGAGATATGCACACGCACGAAGACCTTGCGCGCGGTGTCGTCGAAACGAACCGCCGCCCGGCTCCCCACAGCGCGCCGTTCGTGCATCTCGCGCACATTGCCAATCCAGCGCGTAAACGCATCTTTGCTGGCCGCATAGTCGAAGACCGTGCCGTGGCTATCCACCGCCTCGCTCGTCGCGCAGAGTTCTACCTCGCGGCGCGCCTCGTCCACCCGCACAATGGGCGCAAAGCCCACGCGCGTGACCTGGTTCGCCGCTGCCATGCCTTCCGCCAACTGCTCCATCTGTTCCGCCGCTTTCCGCGCAACGGGGGCTGCCCGTCGCACTGTCGCCTGTCCCGCTCGCATCGGCGCCTCACCTCTTTCTTTTGCTTTCCAGACGCTGCACTTCGCCAACACAGAAAAAGGCGCCGCTCTCCTGCCCCGTAGACTTTCCTACGGGAGAGAGCGGCGCCCTACTCGGACTCACCGCCATGTATTCAGGCCAGGCTGCCGGACCTAGCAGCTACACAACAGCCAGTCCGCCTCAGCACACGCTACAGATGACGCACTCCGCAATCAACTTCACGCTGCTGAAAAGTATAGAACATTATTTCTAATTATGCAAGGGGTACTACATCAATTAGATGAAGAAGTTCACAATCCTTGTTCATCTTCAGCAAGGGCATCGGCGGCAAGGGCATCGAGCGCCGCTGGGGGAAGCGGGTCAGCAAACAGCTTCTCCCAGCGATCATCGGCTTCCAATACCTCCATGATAAGGGCGGCAAGGGCTGTTTGCTCTTCTTCAGATTGCTGCGCGGCGCGGTCAAAGGCCTGTTTGAGCGCATCAACCATCATACCCATCGAACGTTTCTCTTTCTGTCGCCTGTTTCGTAGTGTATCACACCTGCAACTCCTGTTCGAGCGTCGCCACAATCGAGCGCGCCCATTGCCACACGCGCTCGATATAGACCTGTGGGTCATCGGTCACGACATCCACAGCGCGCATCGTCCAGGCATGCTGATGTGCGCGTTCCGGCGTCCCTTTGATCTTGATGCTCATTCTGCCCTGGTGCGCCGCCAGCTCGTGCTGCATGCGTTTCCGCAGTTGCGCACCGGATATCTCCTGCTCCACCACATCATTCAGCATCGCCACCGTTTTGTTCCAGAAGTCATCGGTATACGCGCCGGGATGCTGCACGTTGTAGCTCATCACCATGAGATGGTGTACCGCGCCAAAGCTCTGCGGATACTGATACTCCAACGCCAACAACTGCCCGAAAATGTCATGACAACTCGTATTGGCTGGCAGCAGCGCGCCACACTCGGGGCAAACGGTTGTCGTCGTATCCGCCAGCTCCGCACTCGCATCCACAACATTCCTCCTTGTAACAACTTCTCTGTACTATGCTATCACCAATCCATTGTCTACAGTGCGCAATCCGTAGCAAACGCAAACTCCCCTCTCCCATAAGGGAGAGGGGTCGAGGGTGAGGTCGCCTACAATCCCAGCACCGTCAGCGTGCCATCCTGGTTGCCCTGCACCACTAACCCGTTCGCCACCGAGGATGATCCCCAGAAGAACGAGCCGCTGGCGCTATCGAGATAGGTGTAGAGCAACGCGCCATTACTGGTGTTGACGGCGACAATCTTTGCACCCTCATCCACGAAGGCGATGCCTGGAATCAACGACACTGCGCCCAGCACTGGCCCGCTCTGCAAGCACGTCTGCCAGATGAAGTGACCCGTCGCCGGATCGAGCGCCTGGATGCTGCCCTTGCAACCGACACCGTTGATCTTCGCTGCGCCGCCTGCGACATAGAGATAGGTGCCATCCCAGGCCGCTGGCGAGAGATAGCTGTAGCCGCCGGTGGGCGAGAACATCTGCTGATCTTGTTCACCCTGCTGGCTCTGCGTCGTCACATCGCTGGTGAGCGTGTTCCCCATCGTGTTCTGCGTCTGGCTCACGTCATTGCCCTGGCCAACCTGCGCAACGTCGCCGGTCCGCGAATAGGGCGAGCCAGTGTGAACGCCGATATTCGTCGCCCAGAGCGGTCCGGCGCTCAGGTTAGTGCGGTCCCAGGCGTAATAGAAGCCGCTCTTCTTCACCGCGCCGATCATCTGGTGTACGACGCCGTTGATCGTCGCCGTGAAGAGCACCGGCGTCGTGCCGAAGTCGCTATCCTGCCCTTGCAACGCCAGCGGCACCTGCCAGGCATCCACAAAGCTCAGGTCGTTGGCGTTCAGCGCCACCACACCATCGGCGTAGGGTTCGGCAACGGGACATCCGGCGGCGTTGTTGCCCGTCACCACAAACACACGATTGAGCGTGGGGTCAATCACTGGCGATCCCCAAACACCGCCACCCGAACAACCACTGGGCACCGTATCGAAGGTATGGAGCAGTGTACCGCTATTAAGGTCCAGCATGTCCACTTCACCCTGTCGCTCCGGACATTCCTGCGCCGAGCGACCGATATAGACGGCCCCATTGTAAACAGCCGGCGAACTCCAGATAAACGTGTTGTTGTTCGCCTTGAGCGAGGTCCGCCAGAGAATCGCACCGGTGAGCGCGTTCAACTCATAGACGGCAGCATCGCCGCCGCCCACCACCAGCACCGGCGTCGGCGTGCCCTGCACCAGCGCCGTCGTCACCGTCGCCGTGCTGACCACGCCCACCGGATTGGGGTTGCAGCCTTGATTATTGGTCTGACCGAGATTCTGCGACCAGATGAGATTACCGGTTGCCGGGTCTACTGCGCGCTCATAGCCATCGAACGCGCCAAAATAAATCATGCCATTGCCGGTGACTGGCTGCGAGAAGATCGGCGTCGGTGAGCTGGGGGTATATGTCCAGTGGAGATGCAGGCCACCGACCGTTCCGGGATTGATGGCCGTCTCGGCGGTATTGTCGCCGCTACGCAGATACGAGTACATATAGCTGGGCCAATCATCAACGCTGCCAGTTCCGACGGTTGACGTGGTGCTGGGCGTCGCTGTGGCAGTCGGCGTCACCGTTGGCGTGGGCATCTGCCCGGCGGGGGCCAGCGCAACCAGCGAACCATCCAAACTGCCGCCGACCACCATGCCGTTGGCGACCGATGGCGCGGTGTCATACCCGGCGCCGCTGTTCGTGTCGGTATACGTATCGAGCACGGCGCCAGTGGTGGTCGAAAGCGCCACCAGACTGTTGCCCGCGCCGGCAAAAGCCACACCTGGAACGACGCTCACCGCTCCGGCTGCCGCTCCGCTTTGCAGGCACGTCTGCCAGAGAAAATTGCCGCTGGCGGGGTCAAGCGCGCGCAGGCTGCCAGCGCAGTTGGTGGCGTTGATGCTGGTGGGGCCACTACCCACATACAGGTTCGTGCCATCCCAGGCCGCCGCCGTCTGGTAGAAATAGCTCGAACCGCTCTGGCCGATAGACGCCTGCCAGAGCGGACCACCGCTCAGATTCGTGCGATCCCAGGCGTAGAACGTGCCGCTGATCTGTTCAGCGCCGATCATCTGATAAGCAGTGCCGTTGATCGTGGCATTGAAGAGCGTCGGCGCGGCGTGGAAATCATTTGGCACGCCAGCCTGGGTCGCCTGCCAGGAGTCTACGAACGAGAGATCGGCGGCATTGAGCGCGATGATACTGTTGGCATAGGGTTCCGGCCCCGCTGAGCAGCTATTGGCGCGCCCCGTCAACACATAGAGGCGACCCAGTGATTCATCAATGACGGGTGTGTCGTCCACTGTCGCGCCGGTGCAGCCAGCGGGCACCGTGCTGAAGGTATGCAGGATTGCGCCGGTGGCCGCGTCCAATTGCGCCACTTCACCGGCGGCATCCGGGCACTTGCGCGAGCCGACACCGATGTAGACATTGCCGTTGAAAATCACCGGCGAACTCCACAAGAACGATCCCGTCGTCGTCAGTAGTTGCTTTTTCCAGAGTTGCGCGCCAGTGGTTGCGTTGTACGCGCCGAGCATCGTGCCAGCAGCGGCATAGACCACAGCGGTCGGCGTGCCATTGATCGTCTCGGTGGCAACGCTGGGCGCAGCCGTTTGCCCGATGGTCGTCAGGCTGCACGATGGCACAGTGGTCGAACCGACGAGGATATTCCAGGCGCTATTGCCGCTCTGGTCGGTCGCGTGGAGATAGCCATCGCGTGAGGTCCAATAGATTAGGCCATTGTTGGTCGTCGCCTGCGAGGTCGCTGGCTGGTTTGCGCTGCCGGGATACGTCCAGAGCGCGGCCAGGCTGGGGGCCGTCGCTGAGGTAATCACCGTCTCATTGGGATTGTAGCCGCCATGCACATCGCTAAAGAGATAGCTGGACCATTCATCCGTCGAGACGATGACGCGCGACTGCGACCTCACGCTGGGAGCCACGCTGAGCACGGCCAGCGCTAGCACGAGGAGCGCCACCAGAACATAGGAACTGCGACGAGTGCGCAGCGTCGCCATACGCATAACACATGCCCTTTATTAGAGAAGGGTTTCGCATCGCCGGTAGCAATACCAACCGCCACAACCACACCACAGCATCCACTCGCTCTACCGGAGCGCCGCAATCAAGTTCCCCTGACACCTACAACACATCGGCGCCAGTTACTACAGGAGATGTCAACGATACAGAGACATATGCAAACTGTAGCTGAATACGCATTACGCCATCGTGAAAATCAATTGCATCCAGGAGATTATAGAATGAGTATATCTCCTCACTACGACGCCACAACTATGAACCTCGTCACTGCTAAAATGTAAAGTTGCAGACGTATCCAGAAAATTGCGTATACAGTGAGTTGCATTAGAATATACCAGGATTCTCATGCAGATTATGATGATTATGAGGGTGGTGATGGTGGTGGGATGGAGAAGGAGGAGAGGGAGAGGGAGGAGAAGGAGATGGAGTAGGAGAGGGGGAAGGAGAGGGGGAAGGAGTAGGCGGTGTAGTCGGTGTTGGTGAGGGTGATGGCGGATCGGTCGGCGGCGGTGTGGGCGACGCCGGTGGCGGTGTAGGTGTTGGTGATGAGCGTGGGGTGGCAGTTGGTTGTGGCGGCGGCGAACTCTGGATTGCCGCCAGCGTCGCCACCCGCACCAGCACATCGTTGCTTGCGAACGGCGCGCTGCTATGCGCCATGTTCATCCATGCCAGGAAAATGCCCGGCGAGGAGAGCGCCGTCAGCGTAATCCTGAAGGTCACATCACTGCCGGGAGCAACTGCATAGTTGCCCAAATTCGCCGCGAATCCGCTAGGGCAATCCTGCACGGGATGGCGCTCGGTGTCGCAGGTCAACTGATAGCCGTTGCTACCCGCCCAGGTGGAGGTGCCGGTATTGGCCAGCGTAACGCTGAACGAGAAGAGATGTCCCGCTGGCACGCTGGAAGGCGCGGAGATGGCAACCAGCGACGCGCTATCGGTTCCTGTGTTGGCTGGCGCGGTGGTCGGCGTCGGCGGGGTGAGCGTGGGCTGCGTGGTGGGCGTGGTGTTGACCGTCACCGTCACACTGACGCCCGGCGCGCTGGTGCGGGTGGCATGTCCGCGATTGGCGATGGGTGCAGGCGTGTTTGGCCCGCCCGGCAGCGCCACAACCGCCAGCAGAGTTCCCAGCAACAGCACGGCGGCGGCAGTGAGAGTCACTAGCGTGCGCTGGCGCGACGAGAAACGCGGACGGAGAGCGCCACGCCCGCCAGCTATGCCAGCTATGCCAGCTATGCCGCGCCTGCGTAGCGCCGCAGGAGTGGAGCGCGTGGTCGCGCGGACCAGTGCCAGCGCCGCCAGCGTTTCCTCTGTCTCATCGCCTGCGCCCGACTCAGCCTCGCGTAGCGCCTGATCCAGCGCCGCCACAAACGCCGCCACAGATGGATAACGGTCTTCGGGGTGCTTTTCCAGGGCGCGCGCCAGCACCTCTTCGATCTGCCACGGCACAGCCTCAGCGTAGAGCCGGATGGAAGGCGCCACCGTTTCCAGGTGCCCGGCGATTTGCTCATCCACAGTGCCCTCGAATGGCAGATGGCCGGAGAGCAACTGATACGTCATGACAGCAAGGCTATACTGGTCGCTCGCGGGAGAAAACGTGCCGGAGAACTCTTCAGGGGCCATATACGCCACGGTGCCTGTCACCTGATCGTCGCTGCCCATACCGCTGCTGGTAGCCACGCGCCGCGCCACACCAAAATCCGCCAGCAAGAGAGACCGTTCGCCCAGAATATCGCCGCGCACCAGCAAATTTCCCGGTTTGACATCGCGGTGAACGATGCCGCGCTCATGAATATATTGGAGCGCGCTGCCCACCTGGCGAGTGATCTCCAGCGTCTCCGATGGCGACAGCGGCAGCGGTAACGTCTTGGCGGCGCGCCCGTGGATGGCATCGGCCAGCGAGCCATTGGGCACATACTCCATGACATGATAGAGATAGCCGCGCTCGGCGCCATTCGCATAGACCGGCAAAATATGCGGATGATCGAGGCTCTCCAGCAATTCGCCTTCGCGGATGAAACGCTCCTCGATGTCGAGGAGGCCACTCTCTCTGGTGACTTCATCGCTGGGGCAGACCACCTTCACGGCGACCTGCCGGCTGGGGCATGCCAGACGCGAGGTCTCCTGGTCAGCGCCTTCCTCTCTCGCTGGTGCCTGGCACCTATGGCTCATGCCACCGTCACTGGATACTCGTGTCCAGGTGTTTGTCCTGTTGCTTGTCCCGGCGGCATCCTCTTCCGGCACTTCCTTGTCATCACAATCATCACAACAATCATCACAGGCGCGCTCAGCAAGATACACTTCCGCCATGCCGCCCGCGCTGATCCGCCGGATCAACAAACAACCGCCTATCCTCTGCCCTTCCAGGTGCAGTCTCAGACGCTCATTTGGCATCTGTAGCCTCCACAACCGGAACCGCCCGCGCATCATGTAGTTCGCGAAGATGTGTTGGTTCGGTTTCTAAAGAATATGTCCGATATGCCATTGCGCCATCTCACACCATTTCACATTGGCCCGCAATAAGGCAAATACCGCACTGAGCGTGCCATGATGGCAAGTGCATACATCCACATTCAAACGCCAGCGAGCAGGCAACTGAGCATACGATGCCATCCTCCACCAGCAGGCTTTGCCAGGGTTTCTCCGGATTACTGCTGATGTTTCTGGCTGGCTGGCCGAGGCGACGATGATCCCGCCCAGGTGGACAGGAGCGTCTTCGCGCTGTGCTGTTCGCCTGGGTGATCGCTGATACGTACTTTGGGTTACTGCTAATAGAGACGTATGAGAAGCGGTTTTTGCCTCTTGCCAGCGAAAATGAGCCTTCTGGCAGGACAGGTATGACATTGACGCATTTCAACGCACCCCAGTATGTTGGAGTGAGCGCCTGGATTCGCGCGATTCATTTTGGCAGTTGTCATACAGGGCGCGCATAGGCTATACTCGCAGCAACAGCAGTGGCCGTAGACGTAAAACGGAGCGGCATCAGGTCGTCTATAGAGTAACGAATGTGTGCGCAGACCGCCCTGACGTAGTAGAAGCAATCATCACATTCTGAAAGGCAGAGAGTCCGTGGTTTTCAAGCGTGTTGGAGGCTCACTCGTCGGAGTGACGCTGTTGCTGACCATCATTAGTCTCCTGGGCAGCGTCATTTTCCACAATGCAATAGCGCAGCAGCAGCAGCCGGGCACCACGATTGCGCTCATCCTCCGCCTGTTAGCGTATATCTCGCTGGCGGCGCTCGTTGTATGCGCGGTGATGACGGCTGTCTCGGAGCAACAGATCACCAGAGCAGTGTTGCCAGCCATCTTTGGCATCGCTGGATTAGTGCTGGTCGTCGTGAACTCTGAATATGGATTCTCCGCGCTGGCGGCTGCATGGGTAAGTTCTACCGTAACCTTCGGTGGGGAGAAGACGGAGCCAGTCTGGCAGAAGAACGCCGTCATGTTTTTTGGGCTTGGGGGACTCGTTGCGTTCAATGTTGGCCTCGCCAGCAGCCTGAGCCATATCAACACCGTGACGATGATCGGCATTATGCTAGGAGTGCCCGCGTTCTTGATGGCGCTGGTCTATCCCATCCAGCGCATGCAATGGAGTTGGGTAGGCATTCTGCTGGCGGTCGCTGCCTGCGGTCCGCTGCTCACGCTGATTGCGCATCGCTCGGATATCGGCTTGTTGCTGCTGCCGATGACCGCTATCGCCGCCGTGCGCGGATTGGTCTGGAACAATGATGCCCTTGAGCGCCATGCCTTTGGCGCAATGGCAGGCCTGGGCTTCCTGATGATTATCGGTGGTGGCACGCTCATCAACACCATTTTCAGCACCATCCCCGATGTGCAGAAGCCACTAACCTATGACACCTTCAACGCCGGCATCAATATGTATCTCTCTGCTGGCGCGCTGTGCTTCTTTGCCTGGATTTTCAGCTTCATCTACGGCGCGCGTCACGCAATGTGGGGATGGTTTATCACCGCGCTGCTCCTGCCTGCCATCGGCGCCGTGCTGCTCGGTTTCTTTGGCCCCACGCCGGAAGATTACAAGCAGGGCAGGGAGAGCGCAGCCGCCAAACGCGCAGCAGGCGTCTAACGCCTTCCCGTTCGTCTTTGCCAGTACTGTTCTCGTTCGTCGCCGGCTTCAGCTACATGAGTGGTTGAAGCCGACGCGCGTTTTGGGCTGTATGCAACGTGCAGTCACACCAGTCCCCATAGTACGCCAGGGCCAAAAGACACTGTGAACAACAGCAATCCTGTTGATGCGGCGGCTCACGCCAATAGTAGCGAAATTTCCTTACTACGAAGCTAGACACCTCCGAACGTGGGCTACTGGCTCGTATTGCAGGACTGTGCTACCAGAAAATAGAACACATAAATATGGAGCTGATTCCAGTTGATCCCTCCATCCCAGAGTGCTTTGAAGAAGACAGTGGAAGATGAGAAAAGAAAGTGCGCTGGTGGCCAGTGTTTAAGTGCATAAATAGCTCCACTGGCGAAGGTCGTGCCATCGCCCACATCAGGACTGCCACCAAATATCTCAACAAATCCCGCCATGCGATTGGCATTTTTCTTTAGCTGGCTATGTTTGAGGTCATTCGCTAGACGGTTTGCGGTTCCTCGCGAAGGGGGACTGGCACGCAAACCATTGGGATCGCTGACTGTCAGAACGAAATCTTGAGGATGTTTGCCATCCAATCCGCAAATAACTGGCGGACTGGGCTTAGCTCCAGCCTGGGGAACCCAGGAAGCCGAACTCGCCAGAAAGACAATAGTCAACGCCAGCAGCAAATCAGCGAACAACCACCCGGCAAGCGAAAACATACTCCAGAGCGAGCGCCCCGCCCGCTTGCGCCTCTGCTCCCGCATAGCTACCGCCTCCTGATCCTGTCCCAAAAGCCACGATGTCTTGGTTGGCTCCGTTTGCGGGGTATTGAAAATCTTTTGCCAGTAACTTCTTGTGCGATTGCTGCCATACCCTCTTTGGTAAAATCCATACTTTCTCCCATTTCTTTAATAAGCGCACCAAGAACACGGTTGTCTTCAATCAGTTTTTGATACAGGTCCATGAGCGAGGCAGCCGCCAATTTGACCTCACTCGCGTCGTCCACAACACTTTGGACGGTTTCACCTTGTTCTGAAAGCGTCCCATTGAAGGTGTTGACGGTTGCTTCCACCTGCTTGAGCGTGTCATTGAAATGACCAATCACATCTAATACCCGGCTCTCCCAAGTGGGATTGCTCTCAGTTGGGTTGTTCGACCAGGCGAGCGAATCTTTGCTCAGGGTAAAGATCTCCGTATCCAGCCAGCGTTCCAGGAATCTCCCCTGATTGCGTGCCCGCACCTCTTTATATTGGGAAAAAGCGGTCAACAAAACCAGCAGCAACAGCAGCGAGAAATCCACGAAAGCAATATTCGACAGAGTGAAGGTATGCGGCGACAGTTTGAGCGAGCCAAGCGTCACATATTTGAGACCTGGGAAGCCCTCTTGCCAGCTCTGGAAGAAAGGCGGTGGCGTCGTACCTGTTTTGAGGTTGTTTACGCTCTGCTGATAGGCCGTCGCCGCTATCCCGACAGACCCCCAGGTCACCATCACCGGGCAAACGACGAGAATATTGCGTAAGCCCTCGATGAGCGGAACGGAACGGGTCATCTGAGCCTCGACCTCGGCGGCAGTAGCTTCCGGATCGAGGGTCTGCCGCATCTCATAGGGTGAAAGGATGCGGTTGCGCGGACGAATATAGTCCAGGATGGATTGTTTGCCAATAGACTTGAGCAGCTTTTCAGCTCGCGCCTGCTGGCGTTTAGCATTAACTCCCATGCGATCTTTTCCGTCCTTTGCTATGGCGAACGGGCAAAAACAAATAGCAGATTATTCAGACTGTTCAGGCTATTCAGGATGTTCAGGATGTTCAGACGGTGGGGGAGACCTGTGGCTCATACACCTTATCGTTCCTCAAGATGAGAATAGACACTTGTACGCCACGCACGGTACTGGCTAGTTTGCGCTCCAACATGCCATAACTATCGAACGGCTGTTGATAGGCTTGCACGATAATATCTCCTGGCTGTATATTGGCGTTTTCTGCTGGGCCGAGCTTATCGCACCGTTCAATCTGGAATGCCTGCTGGTACTCTCTATTCCAACCGGCAAGCGCCTGTTTTTGTGGATCGCTAAGCTCAACAGTTTTTAGATCAACGCCAAGTTGCGCGTTATAACGGGGTTCTGAATCTGCCGCAGGCAGCAGCGCCGCCTGCTTTGCGCCGCTTGCGTCAGGCAAAGCGCCGGCAAATGGAAGCTGACCTTGCGGCGGTACCTGATACTGCTTGATCTTGTCCAACAGCCCTGGTTCTTCCTGCTCGATGATGGCATCCGAATATCCATCGTCTTTCAGTTTTTGATAGCGCCGTAGCGTCTCCTCCCACAGGATCTCATTCGCCTGTTGCTGTTGCTTGATGAAGATATTGGTCTGCGCTTCGAGGATCGCCTGCCTTTGCTGAAACTCATTTTGCTTAGCCGTTTCCTCGCGCTCAAAGTCCGACTTCTGCGCAGTCGCTCGCTGCTCAACGCCCGTCTTCGCTTGATCCACCTTCTCCTGTTGCTTGATCTGCCAGAGTTTGGTGTACGTCTCGCTAGGGTCGGCAATGACGTTGAGCGCTTCCCGCACGCGCAGCCCAATCTCGCTGCGATGGGCGTTCAGCGCAATTTCTGCACGGTGGCGCAGGTTCGTCTCCTGGATATCATCATGATCGAGATATTTAGCCCAGCGCACCAGGTCCGCATTGATATAGCGTTGCGCCTGCCCGACCGGATCATTGCCCTGTTGATAGCAGATGGCAAACGCATAGGGATCGACGACTTCCACGTCAATTTCGGCGGCATAGTGGCGGTCGTGGCCATCTTTGGTGTGCAGGGTGCCCTCAAACTTGATGATTTTGCTGCCCAGGTTCACCCGCAAGATTTTATTGCCCTCGTTCGCGCGGAAGCCGGCGTCATCTTGCGTGATTTCGCCCAGGTAGGCGCCTTGCGGCGAAAACACATAGAGGTTGAATCCAGCGGCTGGTTGAACTTTGGACCGAAAAATGAAGCGCCCGTGTTCGACGCGCCCTTCTGTGACCATCCCATACTCGTCAGTAATCGTGTTTGGCATCATATAGCTCCATTTCTCAAAAAGACTGAATCCGTGCGCCTGTTATCTAGGCAGAGGTGACTTCAGACCTGAGTTGCCTTAATCGCGCAAGTACTTCGCCCGCCAGCTTTCCGAGCGATTCCTCTATCACCATCTCATCACCCTCGCCGCTGGGACGCGGTTGAGATGACACAACCAGTGTTTTGCTGGGTGATTTTAGCCAGCGTTCCAGCTGTGTTGTATATTTTTTGAATCCGGCATCCAGGCCACGTTTCTGGAGATAATCATCCCATTGCCCCACTTTCGTGCCAATGGCAATGAGAAACTCCTGAAAACTCGCCCTCAGCGTGTCCTTATTCGCGGTCATCTGCGAATAAACGATCACAGCCCAGCGCCGCAAGAGGTCCATTGCCACAACTGTGCGGTCATAGGAAAGTGCGGCGCAGAACACCTTGACGAGATGCGAGCGGAATATCTCTTCTGTCGGCGCCAGGACGCCCAACAGCAAGATATCGCGTCCCTCGTCATCAGGGATTTGGGGAAACGATTCGAGTGCCGGCATTCCATCGTAGCGTTCATCTGCTTTGATAGTAATTCCTTCATTTTGCTTCTGGCGCTTGATGCGCTTGGCACTCTTGGCACTGCTGGCACTGCTGGCGCTGTCATCCGCCTCCACAAATGAGAATGCAGCAATGAAGAAGAAGACAATGAACACGATTTCCAGGCTCCAATCGCGCTGCTCGCGCCAGCGCGTTCGCTCTTTGGGGGAGATATCCTGGCTTCGTGTATGCGCGTATCGTTCGGCGTGTTCCGCCAGATGCTCCATCACTGGGCGTACATAGCCTGAGCCGGCGAGCGCCATGTAGGTCAGAATTGCCTGAATGAAAGCTCCATACGGTATGATGCCATCCGGGCGCGCGGAATCGAATGGAGTCAGGCCCAGCAGGTAATCCAGTCCGTCAAGCGCAATATCCGGCCACTTCTGGCCAATCAATCCATAGGTGGCCACCACCACCTCGCCAACCCGGCTTTTGCCGGATGAGGTAAGTGCCTGATGGGTGAGCTTGCGGAGTATGTCAAGGACATTACTCGCATCGGCGTCATAATCAGCGCTGGTCGCGCCATCACCAGACGCTTCATTTCGCTCCATCTCATAAGCGCCGTAGAGGAAGCCCGCCGCGCTACGACGCTCCCATAGCGACGCACTATTGGCCCAGCGTCTGGCGATGATACGCATTTGGCTGTGATCTATCATCCACCAGATAGCTCCCAGCGCCCGTGCGGCTCGCCAGGGCCGTTCACCTCCTGGCATACAGGCCCATTCTTCTAATTTCTCACGAATATCCTGGCCCTGGATTCCGCGTGTACCTTCGATCTCGCCGGCGATGATGCGCAAAATGGTGAGATTAAAGGTCGAATATCCGTTGGATTCTGCCCCCTGCCAGAAGAGGCGCCTGATTCCGGAAACCAGGCGTACCTCTGCCCAGATGTTTGACAGCAATGTATCATTCAACGGAATAGCATCCGCAGCCTCTTGCGGTTGTCTTGCCTGTTCACCCTGCTGATACTGTGTTTTGTAGGTTTCATAGAGTTCGATGCGTGCTTTGCTGATTTCATGCGCGGGAGCGCCGTGCAGGATCGCAGTCGCGCGAATGGCATAGCGTTCCTGGTGGCTCAATGTGTTGGAATTGAACCAGGCGATAATCTTCTCTTCGCTGGCGGGCATTTGCTCAGGACGGGGCGCTGGCGTAGCGCCTGCCTGGCGCGAAAGCCCTCCTATAAGCAATTCCTCTTTTCCGCGCCCAAATTCTACAGTGATCTTACGAATATCCTGGTCAGTACTGTATTCAGTCCCGCCTTCCAACCCATTCACGATTTTTATGAAGCTATCGAAGGTGTTACGTTGATGTATCTGTTCTGCGATATTTGCGACACTTGACTCAACCACGACCTTTGTAGGTGTATCTTGCTCGTCTGATTGATTTCCAGGCGCAGCTTTCGGTGAAGCATTGCCCTCAGGCTTCGGTTCGTTCTTCTGGTCATCATGTTTCTGCTCTGGCATCTCATCTTTCTCCTCGTGGACTCAGAGACTCAATAAAAACCGCCAGCCGCTATGTGCAATAACTGTACTCTTATATTGGAGCGCCACCCACAAAAATGACTCATAGGTGGAGTTATTTCTCAGATCGTTTTCGGAAATCGTATGACTGCGAAAAGTGATCACCAACGTTGACGACATTGGGATCGCCCACTACTTGCACATTGATCTTGGATGATGGGTGAAACTCTGTAGGAATGGGCGCGGAATCTGGCAGTGAGGCGTCTCCTCCATCTTCTAGCCGTGTGCAAATCTGAAGCAAGGCAAACACCTTCCCACTCCAAGCCAACTGGGCGTCTTCTGCGCTGACCGGCGGCATCCGCACGAGATCGGCGCGCAACACATCCACCCGGTTACGTAGCGTATGATCCGGCTGTTGCGCCAGGAAATCACTGAGCAAGTGACCACCTTCGATGGGGTCCGCGATGATTCGCTCGCGGATGGCGTGCAATGGCGAGGAAGATGTATCGTCCTCCGCAGCCTCCGATTTGCGGCCACCACGGTCGAGCGCAATGGCAAAGTTTTTGTCAACATTGTCGGCTTTGAGGATTGGCGTCTGAGGCGGGCTAGCCTGCTCCATCGCTTCGCTGACATAGTGAAAGACATCGAGAATATGAATCAGCCTGTCACCACGCACGGCGGCTCCTCCACGCAACGCGCGATCTAGATGATACGTGAAGGTACTCAGCCCTTTGTGTACATAGGAAGGTTGCCGATCTTTAGAGGATGCGAGAACAACACGGCCTTCTCCCACACTCAGCGCCCGATAAAAGTCTTCAGAAAATCCCATTTTCCATGTCGCGCTGCCATCTAGCGGGCCATCGCCACTCTCGTCATTCTCGCCACCTTTGAGGTCAGCTACTGCGGCGGCAAAGCAACAATCCAGAATGACGACCAACCGCGCGGCTTGAATTCCTTTGAGTGCCGCGCTGAAGTCTTCACCGCTGAGCGCCGATTCCTCCAGATTCATGGCATCAGCCTCGCGTAGACAAAGGAAAGGATGTTCCCACCTATCGCCTTTGATACCATAGCCACCGTGCCCGGAAAAATAGATAACAACGGTGCTTTCAGGCGTGGCCGAACGCTGCATGTCTTCCAGCGCATCGCACATATTATCTACTGTGGCATATTGCCCTATCAGTGAAGTAACGTGTGATGCCGGATAACCGCATAGCTTTGGGTCTTTGAGAATGCTCTCCAGGAGCCGGGCGTCTTCTGCTGTTTCCGGCAGATTGCGAAAACCTCTCCCAACATATTCTCCCACTCCTACGATAAGGGCATAAAAATTCGCGTTTCGTTGTGTGTTCGAGCGTCGCATTGGTTCTCACACCCTCTCAATGGTCAATTGTTCTACAAGTTGGTGATCACAATGCACACGACATACATACAATAGCCTCGCGTAGTCGGTTGCGGTTAGTATACACCATGTAAACCTGGCAAGAATCATGATGACACTATTAGTATACAGCATTCTAGGAGCGAGTCAGAAACGACTGAAACGAGCCTCATGAGTCTTCACCCGTCCCTAGAAGCTCCTGCTCGGTGTTCAGGCTTGAGAAGAAAGCTCAGCCAACGCAGTGATAAGCCGGTCCACATCACGCTGGGAGTTATACGCCTGGATGGAGACGCGCACGAACTGCCAGCCTTCCCAGGTGACGATAGGTACCTCGATCTGATACTCATCCCATAGCCTACGTTTCCGCGTCGCGCCGTCTCCTTCTGGCAGCGGCGCGACGCACATCTGCGCCCACCACTGCGGCGCATCGGGACAGAACGGTGGCAGGCCGGTGAGCGCGGCGATTCGCTCCCTCGCCTGCGCAGCGAGCGTATGGCAGGCGGCGCGCACCGTGGGCCAGTCGTGTTGCTGCTGGAAGGCAATGGCCGCTGGCACGCTCAGATACGCCGCCGGATCGTCGGTGCCAGTCCAGCCGAAATAATCCTGGAACGGTGAAACACCTGGCTCCTCGGCGCGCCAGCCCCAACTGACCACTAACGGCTGCAAGAGCGCCTGCCGCGCCGGACGCGCATAGAGGAATGCCGACCCTTTCGGCGCAGAGAGCCACTTGTGCAAATTGCCAGTATAGAAGTCCGCGCCCAGCGCATCCAGGTGTAGCTCGATCTGGCCGGGGGCATGCGCGCCATCTATCACCGTCAGGATGCCAGCATCAGCCGCGCGCTGGCAGATCTCCGCCACCGGCAGCATTAGCGCCGTCGGTGAGGTGATATGGCTGATGACGATCACTTTTGTTCGCGCCGTCACCCCCTGCCAGAAGGCATCCACCTGCGATTGGGTGCTGGTGAACGGCGGCATCAGGCGTTGCGCGCGATAGTGCGCGCCCTGCTGCTCGCAGACAAACTGCCAGGTGCGTTGTACCGCGCCATATTCGTGGTTGGTGCCCAGCACCTCATCGCCCGGCGCAAGACGCAGCGACCGCGCCACGATATTCATGCCAGTGGTGGCATTGGGAACGAAGACCAGGTTATCAGCCTCCGTTCCCAGATACGCGGCGAGTGAGGCGCGCGCCTCCGCCAGCAAATCATCGAGCCGCCTGCCCAGAAACTCCACCGGCTGCTCTTCGAGCGTGCGTTGCCAGCGCTGATACTCCTCAAAGATGGGACGCGGGCATGCGCCGAAGCTGCCATGATTGAGAAACACTATTCCCTCGCGCAGCAGAAACTGCCGCCCGGCCCCGGCAACCGGCGCTGTATCCAGCCTCTCGAAATCGCTGTTGGACGCATCAACCATGAACATGTATCTCCGTTTCTTTTTGCGGGGCAGATGAATAGACCTCACCCCCAGCCCCTCTCCCGCGAGGAGAGGGGAGTGCAGAGTTGCCCGCTCTGAGTCCGCGCAGGCGGACTTCGTCGTTCGTAGGACGCATAGGCGCGGTTTTAACCGCCTGCTCCGCGCGTCTCTGGTCCCCCTCTCCCGCGCACGGGGGAGGGGTTAGGGGTGGGGGCATCTAGCACACCTGCTGATACGGCCTATCCGGCATGAACTGCTGCCACTCACTCTGGCTCAGGTTGCGGTTGGCAATGGCACAGGCCGCTGCGCGCCAGCCATCCACCGTCGCATAGCGCACTTCAATGGCGCCGCCTGTGGCGTCTGCCAGATAGCGCCCATCTGGGCTGAACACAGCGTTCCACAATGTATTACCTGGAACAATGGTGCGCACATATTTCTGCCCCTGCCCAATCTGCGACATATCCCAGATGGTCAGAGAAAGGTCATGCGCAGAAAGCAGCAACGTGCCAGAGGTGTCGAAGGTAAGGTGCGGTGTAAACAATGTTGGAGCTACACGACTGTCGGTCATCGGCTGGCCAATGGTCGTACCGTTGTGCACATCCCATGTAGTTATCATGCCATTGGCATCCAGCGCCGCTAACGTCGCTGTCTGATGAGGGTAGAAGGCGACAGCGCGCACCCATACCCCACCACTTTTAATCGTGCGCGCCAGCGACTGCTCTGTCACATCCCAGATAACAATATCGTGTCCCAGTCCTGTGACGGCCAGATAGCGCCCATCCGGGCTGAAAGCAGCCTGCCGCAACTGAGCAAAAATCCCTGGAAACGAATGAACCACCGTCTGGGAAGCGACATTCCAGAGGATCGTCTGGCCATCGAAGCCACTGGATGCCAGCAACGCGCCATTGGGGCTGAATACCAGGTCTGAGACAAGATTATAGATGGTTCCAGGGAGCAATACCTGATGCCCCCGTAGCGGCGGCCCCAACGGCTGGCCAGTGGCGACATTCCAGAGGACGATCTGCGCCAACTCGTCGCCTGATGCCAATAACTTCCCGTCTGGACTGAACGCCAGGCTGGATACGTCATCGCTGGTATTGTTTCTATCAGCGGCAGGAATCACCAGCGTTTTCACTTGGGCGCCGCTCTTCACATCCCAGAGCGTAATCGTGTTGGTACTGCCGGTCGCCAGCAACTGCCCATCCGGGCTAAACGCAATCTCTGAAAAACTACTGACAAGATGACTGAGCGGAGTAAATGGCGCCAGATGCCAGATCAACACCTGCCCATCGTATGCGCAGGAGACGAAATGCCGGCCATCCGGGCTGAAGGCAATGGTATTGATAAAATCGGTGTGCCCCTTCAAGATTGGGGACGCGGGAATCCGTTGCTGCATATCCCAGACACGCAGGCCGAACGCATTACTGCCCATACCTGTCACTAGATAGCGCCCGTCCGGGCTGAACGCGGCAGCGACAATATTGCCGTCGCTCTCGTGTAGCGCTGTCCCAACAAATTGCCGTTGTGCGATATTCCAGAACAGCACCTGCCCGGTGTTGCCGTCGGTATCTTGATTGCCAGCAATCGCCAGTAGCTTGCCATCCGGGCTGAACGCCAGACTGCGCACATTGCCTGATGCACTTCCTGCGCCGCCAGCGCTGAGTTGGATACTGTTCAGGAGCGTCCCCGTTTTCGCTGCAAAAATATCTACTAATCCGCCGAGCTGGCGTTTGAGCGCATCATAGATGCCAGTGGCAAGCAGCGAACTATCCGGGCTGAAAGCGAGGGTGACGCTCAAGCCTGCCAGTGATGTGCCGCTGAGTGGCAAGACATGCACGACCCGCTGCGTGGCAACATCCCAAACGACGACCTGCTCAGATTGGCAAAACGTATCTGCGCACTCACTCCAGGCGAGCATCTCTCCATTGGGGCTGAACTTGATGCTTGCCAGCGTCACCGGAATATCCTCGGTGTTGGCAGTGGTGAGGGTGGTGAGCAGCGACCCAGTTGTAGCGTTCCACAGGCGGATGCCAGAATAGTCATTTTTTGTTGCAATGATGCGCCCATCCGGGCTGAGCGCCGCATCGGTGAAATCGTCAGTTACGGTCGTCGAGACCGCTCCGTCGTTCACTTGTCGTGGTGGCTGATGAGAGATGTTGACGCGGAGACGCAATGTGTGGGCGCTGGCATCCCAGAGCATCACTGCATTATTATGGGTATCTGCCACCATGAGCGTTTTGCCGTCGCTGCTATAGGCAACATTGGTATAGTTATCATTCCTCCCGGCGTTTGCTCCTGTGTCGTTTGCTGCTTTGCCGATCAAGACCGTATCCAGGTAGGCGTTGCTTTCCAGGCCATTGAGCAGCGCATTGCGGGTGTCGAAGTCGTCATGCTGCTTGGAGGCGGCAACGGCCAGCAGTAACCCCAGATCCGGCTGACCGTTGAGCAGCGCATCGTTGGCTTTGCCAGCGATGTCGTGCCCGCGCAGGATGACGTTCTGGTCGTTGGTGATCTTATAGAGCGTCGTGCTGATGATGGAGAGAACCAGCGTGATGATGATACCTGCGGTCAATGCGCCGATGGTCGTGCGCTGGCGGCGCGTGCTGGCGCGGCGGCTGGCGACGATATACTGTGTCTGCTCCTGGCTGGGTGGTGGCTGCTTACCGCCGCTGGTTGCCAGCCATTGCTCGGCCTCCGCCAGATCTTTGCCACGCAGGGTGAAGCTGACGTTGCGCCCCTTGCTCTCCCATTCTTTGGCGCGCACCAGCAGCCGTGTGCCGCTTCGCACATACGGCAGGTCGGTATCCAGCGCCGTGAGCAATTGGCGCATCGCCTGGTCGAATACATCGCTCTGGCGAAAGAAGATCCAGTTGAGCGCGGCGAGCGCCGATAACACATCCTGCCCGCGCACATCACGGCAGACAATCGGGATGAGCCGCTTCTGGTTGGCGAGCGCATACTCCACCTCTTCGCGGCAGACGGGCGAAGCCACATAATCCGGGCTGAGAACGCAGATGACGGCATCTGAGCCAGCGATGGCCTGATAAATCTCCTCGCGCCAGGCTGCCGAGGGCGGAATATCGCGCAAATCCACCCAGACGGACCGCTTTGCCGCTTCCAGCGCGGCGCGTAGATATTCGACAAAAGCGCGATCACGCCGCGAATACGAGAGAAAGACATCAGCCATCGGCTTCCTCCATGAGACAGCAAGAGACGACAACTCCATGTTAAAAAGCTACGTCAATCGGAGCCATCGGGCGGCATCCTCGCCAAGTATACGCTTATCAGGAGCAGTTGGATAGACCGTTACTGGCGCGAGGCCTCGCCTGCGCTCTTTGCCCAAGTGAGGCGCAGTTACGTTCCTACCTGCGTGATACAATGGCGCGAACGGCTGTCACCAACCACCAGGGGATCTCTATATGAATACATCCTCATCCCAACCGGCAGTGATTCATGTGAGAGCGGGGAACGACCGCTTTGGTGAGCAACGCGGGCTAGGCATCAGCTCCATTGCCTTTAAGGTCTGCCCTCAAGATAGCAACGATACCCTCATCATCGAAAACACATTCCTGGCGCGCGGCGGCCCCGCGAAGCATCTGCATTATGAGCAAGACGAATGGTTCTATGCGCTCGAAGGTGCGTTTCTTTTCGAGGTAGGGCAAGAACGCTTTACCCTGCATCCAGGGGATTCTTTGCTGGCGCCGCGTAAGGTTCCTCATGTCTGGGCGTATGTTGGCGATGCGCGTGGCAGCATTCTCATCGCATTTCTTCCCGCTGGAAAGATGGAAGCCTTCTTTCGTGAAGTGACCAGGGCAAACGCCATGCCACCGCAAGACCCGGAATTGTGGCGCGCGCATGGCATGGAACTGCTTGGGTCGCCCCTGCTGGTTGAGCCTGCGGAATAAATCCGCCCTGCCCTTGCAGATACCATTGACAAGAATGGCGAGCATCCCGCGTGTTCTTTGGAGGATTGATGATGTCTGATATACCGTCAGCTAGCACACCGACCATCGAGATTGCCGAGGCGACCATCAGCGACGTAGAACATATTTTGCCGCTCTTCTGCGCCTACCGCGAGTTCTATGGCGGGTTGCCGGAGGTGGAGGCCTCACGGGAATACATCACCGAGCGACTCATCCTGCGTGATGGCGTGATATTCCTGGCGTGGTTGCGTGAAGGTGAGGGAGCGGTCGCACGTCCGGTGGGCATGGCACAATTGCACATGTCGTATTCCTCCGGCGCGCTCAAACGCCGCTGGATTCTCAACGATCTCTTCGTAGCGCCGCAGGCGCGTCGCATTGGCATTGGCCGTTTGCTGCTGGAACGATGCCGCGCCTTCGCCATCGAGACCCGCGCGGCAGGGCTACAGTTGCGCACGGAGGTAGATAACGCCGCCGCGCAGGCGCTCTATGAGTCGTGCGGCTGGCTGCGCGACGAGCGTTTTTACACCTACAACCTGACAGTCTAATGTTTGGTTGGGGCGACGCTTGCGCTTGGTGGCGCAGACATTCCTGTCTGCCGATCCTCATTGTCGCAGACAAGAATGTCTGCGCTACCGAAGAAACGCGGGGTAGTCGCATGCCTCACTAAAATGCCGCCCGGCAGATATGCCAGACGGCGTTGCTTCTTCCTGGTAGCCTTATCGTTCGCGGAACGAAAGAATCTGCGAGCATCAAGGAAACCAGAAGAAATCAGGAAAACCTGGGAAATCAATGCCTGTCAGTGCCAGATCGAGCGCGGAAAGTGATTGGCCGTTTGTAGATAGGTGGCTTCGTCGGCTTCGATCAGCAGCTTATGCGCAAGGATCACGTCAGCTTCCGGCAAGCTCTCGGTTGGCTGCACACAGAGCCGTTCGAGAACACGCCCATCCTCATAGACCAGCACCTGACCGGGGCCACGCGGGATGCGATAGAAGCGCCCCTCGTGCCCCGGACTGGGCACGTCCAGATAGGAATTAGTGGCAAGCTGACGATACTCAGCGGGCGTCAGGCTGGAACGCAACAGACTCTCGGCCACATGGTCCGCCGCGACCGGCCACCAGGAGCGTTGCCGCAGCCAGGGCAACAGGCGGCCATTCGTCACCGACCAATCCGAGATCATCTGAAAGAACCAGAGAACGCCGACCAACGTGAGAACCACCACAACGATTGGAGCCACGTCGTTCATACCCTCGACCTATACCCTAGCCGCCGACGACGCGCGGCACCATCAGGATTTGCTCAGCTTCGCGGTCGAACTGCTCGATGCGTTCTGCTGGCTTCCCTGGGGTCATGCGAACGGCGGTCGCGCCGCGTGCGCGCTGTTCCTCAAAGATGCGCTCTGCCTCGCGGATGGCTGCCAGGGCATCGGGGTCGCCGATCTCCACCTGAGCGTTGTTCCATTCAAACCGATCATCACCGTTCCGCGATAAAACACGTAGCATGCCCATAGCTGCAAGCCTCCTCATAAGCCAACGCAAATACAGAAATGGCGCAACGCACACGTCCGCGCGTGCTGTGGGAATGGGTCCTGCTGCGCCGGGCACGCAAAGAGGAAAGCGCCCGGTGGGTGAAGGGCCGAGACTGTCTCCGATTGACTGAGCAACCGCGCGAACTCCTAATTCTTCGCTCAGTTGCTCCCTACAGGGCCACCAAGTCAGCGTATGCTAACGAGTGTAGCACAAGCATCACAAGGTTTCAAGGCACGTCAAGCACGTACAACCCACGGGCATGATACGCGCCAAACCTCATTTGGTATATACGTTCGCGGTTACTGATTGCTCACCTGTAGACCGCGCGCAGGTGCCGGTTCATCGTCGCAGCAATGGCCAGCGCAAAGAGCGGCACGGACAATGCCAGCACAGCAGAAATGGGGCCAATCAATTGAATCAGCAGCCCCGTCAGCGCCAACCCGATGGGCTGGCTGCCAAAAGCGATCAGACGGAAGACCGCATTGACGCGCCCTTGATACTGGTCGGGAATCATGGAGAGCCGGTAGCTGAACTGCGCGCCGATATAGATGGGCACGACGATATAGTTGAGCATGTTTGCCACAGCAAGCAGCAGCGGATTGAAGGCGACCGCGAACAAGAGCCACGACAACGCCCATATCCAGGTTGAGCCGATTATCATGTGTGGGAAAGGCAGGCGCTTTTGCAAGAATCCCAGCAGCAGCGAGCCGATGATCGCGCCCACACCACCTGCGCCAAAGATCAACCCCAACTCAACGGATGAGACGTGTTCCTGTTGCGCTAGCACAATGATAATCAGCGAGTAGCCGAAGCTCGATATCATCAGCCCGCTGGTGAGGATGGCCAGGAACCGCAACACCGGCGCACGCCAGAGCCAGGCGATGCCCTCTCTGATCTCGCGCCAGAGCGTCGCTGGCGTGATCTTGCTGTGTTCGCGCTGTTCTTGAAACTGTTGATGGATAAAGAGCAGCGAGACAACTGAGACAGCGTATGAGATGGCATCCGCTAAGAAGGCAAACGCGCTGCTAACGCTATAGAATAGCCCTTCGAGCGCAGGACCAACCATCACAGCCGTTGAGTCCAGCGCCTGCGATTGCGCGACGGCTGCCGTTAGTTGTTCCGCCGGAACGACATGTGGAATACTGGCAGTTTCCGCCAGCGTGAAAAACACCATCAAGGTGCCCTCGATCAGCGTCACAAGGTACAGTTGCGCAATACTCAGGTGCCTGAGCGCCAACGCAAACGGAATGCTGCCGAGCGCAATAGCCCGCCCCACATCGCAAACGATCATCACCCGCTTGCGATTCATCCGGTCAACCAGCGCGCCCGCAGGCAGCATCAGCACCAGATAGGGCAGACCGCGCAATGCCCCAATCAGGCCAGTCTGCACCGCCGAATGAGTGAGCGCATACATCAGCACCGGAAAGGCAATCAGGGATACCTGCGAGCCAACTGAGGAGACGAACTGACCGCCCCACAGCAGCGCAAAGTTGCGATTGCGCCAGAGCGGCGGCAGCTTCTGAGGTTTATTGTGTGCCAGAACTTCCAGTCCTGTAGCATCTGTAGCATCTGCAACAGGGGCTAAGGCTGGTAAATCAGGTTCTCGGATACTCACGAGCGACCACTTTCCAAAAAAGATGACAGGACATCACGCCGAAGCGCGAGATGCGGGAAGTTGAGAAGAGGGGAAGAGCCAGGAGTATCGCCCAGAGGAGAAAGGATAAACATGGCGACAACACAAACTTTCCACCATTGCTCTCTCTGTAGCGTAGAATGGTGGGCTACGGGTATGCGCCTTGTTTAGCCGCGTAAGCGAATGCGCCGGGCTTACGCGGCAAAGACACTCATGATGATGAAGCATGAGTGTCTCCAACCTCCTAGAAAGAGGCTGTGTGTCCGATAGAAGTTCATGGGAGGCATGTTCGCACGAGAAATAAAGCGCGTCAAGGCAGAAATCTGCTAGATGTGTAGAACTGGCATCACCAACGAGCTACCAGCCACGCCGCGCCAGCGCCCGTAGCTCAACGCCAAAGCCGCGCTGCTCCAGCCATTCGCGCGTTGCGCCCGTCACCACGACCGGCGCGCGCTGGAGGTCTGCAATGGTGGCCGCGCCGGAAAGCTGCATCGCCACGCGCAGTTCCGCCAGGAATTGCTCTAAGAACTCGCGTAGCGCCGTCTCGCCTTCGCTGGCGGCCTTCAGGAAGGGGAAACCCATGCCCACCAGCGTCGCGCCCAGCGCCAGCGCACGCGCCGCATCCAGCCCGCTGCGCACGCCGCCGGTGGCGATGATCGGCAGCCCCGGCGCTCCCTGCATGGATTCCACCACCGCAATCGGCGTAGCGATGCCCCAATCGCGGAAAAGCTGGCCGATGGCAGCCGTGCGTGTATCGCCCCGCGACGCCGCGCGCACGCTCTCCATCGCCGCCATGCTGCTGCCGCCAGCGCCGCCTACGTCAATCGCCGCCGCGCCCGCCGCTTTGAGCGCCCGCGCCTGCTCGTAGCCGATGCCCGCGCCGGTTTCTTTGGCGATCACTGGCACACCGACGGTCGCGGCGGTCTGGGCGAGCGCGGCAAGGCAGCCGCGCGCACGCCGGTCGCCCTCCGGCTGCGCAGCCTCCTGCAAGAAGTTCAGGTGCAGCGCCAGGGCATCCGCGCCGATCATCTCCACCGCCGCCCGCGCCTGCTCCGGCGCGAAGGCGGGGCGGTTGCGCTGCGCGATTAGTTGCGGTGCGCCGATGTTGGCGATGAGGAAAGCATGGGGCGCATGCTCGCGTACCACGCGATAGGTCGCCGCCAGCGCCGGATCAGCGAGCGCAGCGCGCTGGCTGCCCACACCCATCGCCAGCCCGTATTCCTCCGCGATGGTCGCCAGCCGCGCGTTGATGCCCGCGACATCGGGATGCCCACCAGTCAGCGAGGAGACGAAGATAGGATAGCCCAGCCGCTTGCCCAGGAACTCAACGCCGGTGTCAATCTCCTCCAGGTCCACCTCCGGCAACGCCTGATGCACCAGCCGTACATCACCCCAGGAGGCGGACTGCGGCGCGGAGACATCATTCTGGAGCGAGACGTTCACATGCTCGATTTTGCGCTGCTTAACTTCATCTGACATCGCTCATCCTGTCTCGTATCTCATATCTCATACAAAGATTGCTACAATCCCACATTCCTCTGAACAATGAACAAATGCCCAACTGCCCTGCCCACTTGGCGTTGGGCGATAAGAGATTCCATCTCGCTCGCAAGGCGCCCACAGTATATGATAGGTGTCCGCTGAACCGATTGGCAAAACAGGCACATTTGGCGGGGTGGCGGCGTCATAGTACAATAGGCGCCACGACAACGCTGAGGTTCTTCGCACTCATGTAGGTGTGCGCGCTCCACTTTTGGCTCCGCACGGGTAGGGGAGGGTACGGGCAGGATGGCACAGAGGACTAAGACGACTCATACGACACAAGCGCCGCCAGCAGCGCAATCTACGACGCAAGCGCCACGCCGGCGACGCGGCAACTTGTTTCGGACGACGTTTACGCTGGCCTCCTGGCGGCTGCGCCAGACATGGCGACTGCTTCTGCTCTCCGGGCTGGGCACCATCGCCGCCGTCATGCTCGTCTGCGCCGTGCCGCTCTTCTCGGAAATCGCACTCAGCGCCGGATTGCGTGGTGTGCTGGCAAACGATCCCTCGGCAAGCCAACTCGTCATTCAGAGCAACGGCAACCTGACCACCGAAAGCCAGGTGCAGCAGATACAGCAGCAACTGAACCAGTACGTCCATAGTGACCTGGGAAATTATGTGCCTGGGGGACCAATCTTCTCGATTGCGCTGAACAATTTGCCAGTTGCCTCGGTCGGACCGTCGCCAGTCTTGCAACCCGACCAGAACGGCCCTTCAGCGCAGATGAACATCGCCGGGGTAGATGATAGCGCGATGACTGACCATATCACGCTCATCAGCGGCAGGCTGCCGCAGGCAAACCCCAATGCGCTCGAAGTTGGCCTGACACAAAACGCCGCCACCGCGTTGCAGGCGAAGGTAGGGACCGTCATTATGGTGACGCCTCCACAATTTGGGCCGGCGAGTGGCACACCACCCACGATTCCCTTGCTGGTGACATGTATCTATACGGTCAATCAGGCAGGCGACCCCATCTTCACGGGGAATCCCTTTTTCGGACAATTCGGACAATATGGTGTAGCGTTCGGCTCAGGAGTGAATCGAGGGCAGAATCAGTCGAAGCCGCTCATCGCCGTTGCTTCAAACCAGGCAATGCTCAGCGCGCTGGCGGCATTCGAGAACAACGCCTCTGTGAAAGGCAACGTCGCCTACCCAGGACCACCACCGTTCAACTGGTATTACCATATTGATATTTCGCAGGTGACGATTGATAACGCCGATGACCTGACTGGCCGCCTGCAAAACTTCGAGTCGCATCTCTTCAATAATCTCAGTGGTGTGCCCGGATTCCAACCTGCGGGACCACCGACCACATTGCTGGATGATCTCATCCAATTCAAGGTGCAGATCTTCGTTGCGCAGGTGCCGGTCGTTCTGCTGCTATTGCAAGTCTTCGGCCTGATTCTGCTCTTCATCAGCCTGATGATCAATCTGCTGGTGGAGCATCAGGCTGAGGCGATTGCCGTGTTGCGCAGCCGGGGCGCGCCGCGCGGGCTGATTTTCCGCGCGATGACGGTGCAAACGATCTGTATCTGTCTGCTGGCGCTGGTCGTAGGGCCGGTGCTGGCGTTCTTGCTCGTCGGTGTCATCGCCAGCAACGCGCTCGCTGGTCAGCAGAACGGTGCGCTCAGCGTCATCCTGGGCCATCCGCTGCAAACCGCCTGGGGGTTGCGCTGGTACGCACTGATAGCAGTGCTATGCGCCTTCGTCGCAATGGTCATCTCAACATATCGCGCCGCCAACCAGAACATTCTGGCACTGCGCCGCGATTCCGCCCGTAGTAATCGCAAGCCCTTCTGGCAGCGGCTCAACCTGGATCTCATCATTGCGATAGTCGCGCTCGCCTGTTATGGCCTTTATACTGTTGCGGTCAATCGTGTGCCAGCGGGCGTGCGCATCTTCCTTTCGTGGCTGGCGCCGGTGGCGACGATTTTCTTCTTGGTGGCGGCGGCGCTCATCTTCTTGCGCTTCTTCCCCACGTTGCTGCGCCTGGGGGCGCGGCTGGCAAGCCGCAGCCGCAACGCCGCGCCGATGCTTGCCATTGGCCAGATGGCCCGTTCGCCGCGCCAGGCCAGCCGTATGACGCTGCTGCTGGGCCTTTCGACGGCGTTCGCGCTCTTTGCGCTGATCTTCTCCGCATCGCAATATCAGCGCACGCTGGATGTCGCGTCTTTCACGGTCGGCTCAGACTTCAGCGGCCAGCTCAAAGTCGGCACGTTCTCGCCATCTGATCTGACCGCCAGTTACCAGCGTATCCCTGGCGTCACCTCTGCGACGCTGGCCTATACAGACAGCGTTTCGCCTGATAACCCGGTCAACAACCTCAGCACCATCCAGATCGTCGCTGCCGACGCCAGCACCTACGGACAGACAGTGCTCTGGCCGGACCAGAGCGGGAATCCCGTCCAACTGGCGGGCCAGCTTGCTAGCCAGCGCGACCAGGCCGTCGCCAATGATACCGTTCCGGCGGTGGTGGATCAGGCGTTTGCGCAGGCCATGCAGGTAACAACCGGCAGCCATTTTACGGTGAGACCCTCCGGCTATAAGGCTGGCCTTCAGACGATGCACTTTACGGTGCAAGCCGTCGTACGCAATATCCCCACGCTCTTCGACGACGCCGACACCAGCTTCAACACAGGTAATGCTGGTCTGCTGGTAGATTACCAGACGTTCGCTGCTGTCTATAAAGCGGATACGCAAACGGCGGCTCCATTACCCACTATGGTCTGGCTGCGCACGCTGGATGATAGCGCGTCGCTGGCCTCAGTGCGCGCCGCGCTCAGTCACGGGCCATTGGCAGTTGACCAGTTGCAAGACCGGCGTGCGAACATCGAGCAGACACAGCGCAACCCGCTGTTGATTGACCTCTTCGGCACGCTGGATATGGGCGCAGCCACTGCGCTGGCGCTGGCGCTGTTGGGCATTCTGGTGGCTTCATGGCTCAGCGCACGCGGCAGAATCGTCAACTTTGCGCTGTTGCGCGCAATGGGGACCGAACCGAGGCAACTCACGAGCGTGCTGCTCTGGGAGCAGGGCATCGTCTATGCGCTCTCTATTGCGCTGGGCCTTGCCGCTGGCTTGTTGCTCTCGATTCTGGTGCTGCCAGTGCTGGTGATTGCCAATAGTATCACCGACCTGAACCATTTCGATCCAACCAAGCTGGATATTCCGCCGGTGCATGCGGTTCTTCCTGTGCCGTTGCTAGGGGCCGCGCTGGGCGTGCTGGTAATCTTGTGCGTGATCTCGATTGTCCTGATGACGGCGATTGCCTCGCGCGCTTCCATCAGCCAGGCGCTACGCCTGAACGAAGATTAGACTCTCGCGGCAGTAAACTGCCGGCGCACGGAAGAGAGGCTAAAGCCTTTGGTGAGGCGCAATGTTTAGGCTTCAGCTTTTGGCCCGTGCTCCGGCTTTTCAAAGCCGAGAGTAGGCCTATAGACTACGAAGGGGAGCTAGAGATATGGCGATGATGCACCTGATGCAACCGCTCCAGGGCGCGCCGGATGCGCTGATGGTCTGCGACAATCTGGTGAAAATCTATAAAGTGGATGACCTGGAAGTGGTGGCGCTGCAAGGGCTGGACCTGGAGGTGCGGCGCGGCGAGATGGTGGCGCTGGTGGGGGCCAGCGGCTCCGGCAAAAGCACGCTGCTCAATGTGATCGGCGGGCTGGATGCGCCCAGCGCCGGACGCTGCTATGTCTCCGGCAACGATCTGACACGCATGAACGAGGAGCAGCGCACGCTCTATCGCTGCTTCGAGGTTGGGCATATCTGGCAGCAGAGCGGGCGCAACCTGTTGCCGGAACTGACGCTACACGAGAATGTGATGCTGCCGCAGGCGCTCGGCGGTGTACCTGCGCGGCTGCGCGCCAGACGCGCCAGCGAACTGCTGACGCAAGTGGGGCTGGGTCATATGCAGCGGAAAAAGCCGTACCAGCTCTCCGGCGGCGAGCAGCAGCGCGGCGGCATCGCCGTGGCGCTCGCCAACAATCCGGCGCTGTTGCTGGCGGACGAGCCAACCGGCGAACTGGATAGCGTGACGGCGGGCGAGGTCTTCGCGCTGCTGCGGCAGCTCAACACCAGCCTGGGGCTGACTATGCTGATCGTCACCCACGACGCCGCCATCGCCGGGCTGGCGGACCGCACCATCGCCATCCGCGACGGGCGCACCAGCACGGAGACGGTGCGACGTGATGCGCCATTAGCGCCAGGTATGGCGGGCGGCGCCAGCGCAGTGATTGGCCTCTCCAGCGAGACACACCGCGAGTCTGTGCTGATTGATCGCGTCGGGCGGCTGCAACTGCCGCACGAGGCCATCGAGCGCATCGCATTCAATGGTCGCGCCGAGGTGCGCATCGAAGACGATCATGTCGAACTCTGGCCGGCGGAGACCAGCAATGGCGCGAATGACACGAATGGCGCAAATAGCCATGATGTACCCACCGTGGACGGGACAATTCAGCAGAATAATCAGGATAGCCAGCAGAGTCGAAATAATCAGGAGGAACGCGCATGACGCCGCAAGAGTTACAACTGCCTACTGGGACCGCTGCCGAGGTGGTGGCGGAGGCACAGAACGTCTCGCGTGACTTCCGCTCAGGCTCCGGCGTGGTGCATGCGCTACGCGGGGTGAGCCTTGTCATTCGCGCCGGTGAGTTGGTGGCGCTGCGTGGCCGTTCGGGGTCCGGCAAGACGACGCTGCTCAACATCCTGACGGGACTGGATAACCCCACCAGCGGCAGCGTCACCGTGCTAGGACGCCCGCTCGCGGGGATGGATGAGGCAGCGCGCGCCCGCCTGCGCCGCGAGCATGTCGGCATGATGTTCCAGAATGCGCACCTTTTCCCGCTGCTGACGGCGCAGGAGAATGTGGAGTTGCCGCTCTGGCTGGCGAAGGCGGAGCCGCAGCGGCGCACGCAACTGGCGTGGCAGATGCTCGAATACGTCGGCCTGGGGCAGCGCGCGCATCATCGCGGTATGGAGCTTTCCGGCGGCGAGCAGCAGCGCGTGGCGCTGGCGCGGGCGCTGGCGCATGGGCCGCGTTTCGTCGTGGCGGATGAGCCGACCGGCAACCTCGACTCGATGACGGGCCGCGCGGTGATTGACCTCTTGCGTTCAATCTCGCATCAATTCAATATTGGCTTTCTCGTCGCCACGCACGATATGAATGTCGTCTCCGCCGCCGACCGCGTGGTGCGCATCTCCGACGGCGTGCTGGCAGAAGAGTGACCTCACTCCGCCTCCTCGCGCAGCAGCGCAAGCAACACCGCGCCGACATGCCCGCAGAGGTGCCGTTCACGCTGCGCCAGCGCGCAGGTACAGGAGATCGTGCGGTCACGGCGTGAGACATAGACGGTGCAGGGTTTGCCGGAGCAATACGCCTGATACGCCGGAGATGAACGCGGCAGGAAGGCGGTGCGCCATCCGGGCAGTGTCTCCGCCGCATAGAGATAGACGCCGCGCGCCGAGGGGATGCGCGACGCCGGATGCGCGACGATGGAATAGCGCCGCGCCAGCCAGCGCACCGTCTCCTCCCATTGCTCCTGCGCCATCGGTGGAATAGTTGGCGCGATCACCCCATGCCAGCGCGGCGGGATAGCCCCCACCCCCAACCCCTCCCCCGTGCGCGGGAGAGGGGAGCCGGACGCAGGGCGAACAGTCGTGGCCGATGTGGCGGCAGGATGGGAAGCCGTCCGCTGCGAGAAGAAGATGCCCATAGCAAAAAGCCGGACCCTTTCCTCGGCCCGGCCAATCTACCCGTCACCCCTGGTCATCATCTCGTGCGCACCGTCGTTGCCGTCGCCCATATGCCCGAAGCAGTTCACGTCTTGGTTCTGGCAAAAAATGGTCTAACACGGTATGATGACAGGCGTGTTGGGGTCGTGAGCGATTAACCGGACACGATCACAATGGTCTGGGACGCGATTAACCGCGTTCCAGACTGTCATTTTCGGGGCGAAGACCAATCGCTCGCCCGCTCTCAAGAGAGAGTGTACCCATTCGCTCCCCGCCTGTCAAGCTCCTCTACGAAATGCCCACGCAAGGATGGAGAAAAACAGAGCATTGACGAATCGTGCAGCGATATGATACAACCGGACTATCACTGCTACGAGGATAGCGACCGTAGCCACACTATTCGAGCAAGTGCAATCATTTCACTCTACATCTGCGTTCTGTGTAGACATAATGGAAAGGAACATTGCCATGCCGCTGCACGAAGTGACGTTTCGACTGCAACTGGTGACACCGACCTACCTCGGTGGCGCAGACCCGCGAGTGGATGACCCGGAGTTGCGCGTCCCCTCGATTCGCGGCGCGCTGCGCTACTGGCTGCGCGCCGCCATCGGCGCCACCGTGGGAGATAACATCACCGCATTGCACCAGGCCGAAAGCGCGGTCTTCGGCTCGACAGAAGGGCAAAGTCCCGTACAGATATGGATTTCCAATCCTTCAGCGAAAAGCGAAAAAACGCCTGATTTTTGGAAAGGGGGAAAAGGCTATCTCTTCTGGTACATGAAGGCACACAAGAATAAGGAAACGCGCGAATATGAGCCCGCTCGCCAGTACATCCTCCCCACAACAACCACAGAAGCAGTTCTACACATAGCAGCAAAAGACACCCGGGTATTGCGTGCGGCAATCGCCGCATTGTGGCTGCTGACACATCTTGGCGGCATTGGCGCACGGTCGCGGCGTGGAGCAGGAAGTCTATCCGCTACTCTCGAACCGAAGGGCCAACCGATAGACTTGCAAAATTTACCCTTTGAGACGCCGCAAAATGTTGGTGAACTGAAAAAGCAACTCAAAGAAGGAATTGACATCGCAAAAGAGATCTGCAGTGAGTTAGTCTTGAATGCTGTTGATAAGCAAGAATTGGCACGCCTCTATCCTGTCACCTCGTTGCCCAAGTATGATATGTTTGCGCCTGGATACCACCAGATTTGGGTTCTTCAGCCTTCTCCAACCAACGACGCACCAGACGCACCAGACCAAGAGCAAACCTGGCCATCAGTTGATGGCGTTCTCGATGCTCTTGGGCGGGCTATACAGAACTTCCGTTCGTTTCCTGGTTCTGGTCGGCGACCGGCACGCCCCAAAGAACAGCGAGCGCTGCTTGGTGCGCCCGTTGGGAATAACATCCGCGACCGCCATGCGTCTCCTCTGGCTTTCCGCATCTCGTCAGTTGGTGTACCAAATACCACAGAGGAGCGTTATGTTGGTATGGCTGTCCTCTTCAAGTCGCGTTTTCCAGCAGCGGATTCAGAAAAAAAGCACAATGGGCGCACTGGCAATGTGCCACATAACGACAGGGTAGATTATAGCTGTATCGAGAAATGGATGAAAAACGGGTATTGGGATTGGGAAGGGGAGCAATATTTCCATGCAGAGGAGGTGAAGCTGTGACCAAAGCACTGCTGTTCTTCAGCATAGGGCCGGTGCAACCTTTCATCGAGCAGGCGCGCAAGGCCTCTGACTTGTGGATGGGCAGCCTGTTGCTCTCCGAACTAATGCACGCTGGCCTGGTGGACTACAAACCGGACGGGATATATGCCAGTAAACTGCTGTATCCTGACCTATCGAATGAAATCCAGCCGCCGCGCACCATTGCCGACCTCCCCAACAAGTTCGTCGCTGAACACGACAGCTTGGAGGAAGCGCAGCAGGCTGCCGAAAGCGTCATTAGCCACATCAAGATATACTGGCAGAATCTCGCAGACAACGTATGGGTAAAATGGTTTGCAGAATACCGCGATCAAACGTTGGAGACTATTTGGAATCGGCAGGTCGAGTTCGAGTCACTGTTCGAGAGCTATTGGGCAGCAACCGAATGGGCGGAAAATGAACCATATGGCGCTGCCTTTGGACGTGGGCAGAGATTGCTAGATGCGCGTAAGCGCCTGCGTAACTTTCCTTGCGCCGACGAACCCAGCGAAAAGAGCGTCATCTCCGGCGAGCGCGAGGCGTTGCACAGAGCAAAAGATTCAGTGCCTCGACGAGACCAAGCCGCGCGCAATTTTTGGGAAGAAATGGCAGAGCGTATTGCCAGAGAAAAAGATACACCTACAGGATTGCTCAAACGCAAGAACACCGAGCGGCTGGACGCAGTTGATACGGTCAGACGCTTTGCGACCCAACTTGGAAACTTCGCATATACTGCGTTTCCTTCGGTGGATACAACTGCAACCAAATCCTTTATAGACGCGGTTATTAAAGAAATAGGGCCAGACACCGCCTCTGATTTGGCGAAAAAAGCGCGTGTTTGGGCGGAATGGGCGTATGAAGTCTATCCTCGTGACTTCACGAGGAAAAATGAGGCCAAAGAAGATCTCGATCTTGTCTCACTCCTTCAACACTGCGACGGCAAGGGACTGCGCTGGCAGAATCTCACACCCCGTCGCATCCTTGATAGAACCGGCCCTGTCAAAGGCGACCCAACCGAGGAACAAAAGCGGCAAGCCAGAGCAAAAGCCGAAGAAGGGCGAAAGGCTCTGGATGAGTTCCTCAAACAAGTGCCGTCGGAGCTTGGCAGGCCACCATCCTACTATGCGCTGTTAATTATGGATGGCGACAACATGGGACACCTGATAAGTTCGCAGGAAGATAAAGCTCACCATCAGAATCTGAGCAAGAAGCTATCGGAGTTTGCGCGGGGCGTAGAAGGTGACGAAGGTATACAAAGAGTACACGGAGTACAAGAAATAGTCGAGAAGAAGCATCATGGGCGTGTGGTCTACGCTGGCGGCGATGATGTGATGGCGTTCTTGCCGCTCTCGGACGCATTGGATGCCGCGCAGGAGCTACGCGCTGAATACCAAACCACTCTACGAGATATAACAACCAACGCCACGGCCAGCGCCAGTATCACTATTGCACATTGCCTGACGCCGCTCAAGCTGGTGCTGAAGGCAGCGCGCGAGGCAGAAGAAGCTGCCAAAGAACGCTATGGCCGGAATGCGTTAGTAGTGGCCTTGCTGCGCCGTTCCGGCAGCGCCACCATCGTCGGCGCGCACTGGTCTGGAGATGCGCCTAGCCAGGACAACCGGGAGGATACAGGCATCGTCAGTGTCGTCACCGCGATGCGCAATGCCCTCGACGACCGCAAACAGGCGAAGCTCTTCTCGCGGCGCTTTATCTTCGAGTTGCTGGAAGAAGCGCCAATGTTGCAAGCGATTGAAGACCGAGCGCAGCACGCCGAGATCAAACGATTGCTGCTCCGCCACTGCCAGAAAAGCGGTATAGCAGCGGATGAGGAGGCCGAGAAAAAGGTGGACCAATTGGTCGAGACCTGGGCAAACCGATTGGTCGCGCTGGCGCAACGCCTCGATAACCTCGATGATACAGGCGATCAGAAGAAAGCCAAGCACAACGAGGTATACGAGTTCACCGAAGAGGGGCCACGAGCGGGTCTAATGGAGCTATGCGGCTGGCTGCTGGTGGCCGATTTCCTGGCGCGAGGAGGCGAGAACGACTGATGCGGCTCTTCATCGTACCGACCGACGTACTGCTCTTTCGCACTGGGCGTCCCTTCGCCGCCGGTGAGGGCATGATGGCGGAAAGCCTCTTTCCGCCGACGCCAGAAACCATGCAGGGTGCTCTCCGTGCGCTGATTGCCTCGCATTGGGGCACGCTGGAAGAAGCGTTCCAGCGAGAAGACGTGTATAAACTCATCGGTAACTACCAGCATGGTGGTCACGGTCGTTTTCGGCTCGCTTCGGTTGCGCTGGGTCGGCGCACAGTCAAAACGAAAACTGTTCGCGGGGCGCCCACGCCTGGTTCCAATAGGCCAGGTAAGCAACCCGCGCTGGTTCTCCCGCCCAAGACTCAGAAGAAACTCACGTACGAGCGCCTCTTTCCTGTACCGGCTCATCTCAAACCCATAGAGCGAGAGGGGCATCTCGATTTCGTTGCTTACTTGCCAGCAGCACAACCGAACAGTGCCACCAATATGCCAGATGGCTTGCGCCCCCTGATGCCCAAGCAAGATGAACCGAAAGATGGGGCAAAGAAAAAGCAGAAAACGACGTGGTGGCTGACGGAGACAGACCTGTTGATGTGTCTGCGCGGCGACGCCAAAGAGATTCATGGGATAAAGCAAAACGCCATCTGGACGACCGAGCCGCGCATCGGCATTGGCATGGATAACGCCCGCAGCGTGGCAGAAGACCGCATGCTCTACCACGCCGCGATGGTGCGTATGAATCCTGGCAGAGAATTACGCAATCCAGGCGACACCTGGCCAGCAGGTGATGAGCCGCTCTATGGCCTGATCGTAGATATTCACCTCGTACCGGGAGATGGTGAACCGGAGATCACCGATGCAGACCAGCTATGCCAGCGGTTCAATAAGATGCCTCTACGTGGCACACTGGCGCTGGGTGCGGAACGCCGCAGTGCCAGCTATGAAGTCATTGTTCCCGATGAATCGAGTGGATCGGCAGTCGCGCCAACTGCTGGAAACACGAGTGGGCGAACGCTGCTCTATTTCGCCACGCCCGCCTATTTTAGGGATGGGTGGAGACCGAAAAGCTGGGAAGATGTCTTCGGCATCGCGCCGGTGGCCGCCGCTGTCCCTGGCATGGCGCGTATCGGCGGCTGGACGCAAGAACCAGGAAACGCTGGCGGTAGCTCCAAGTCGCTTCGGCGCTGCGTACCGGCGGGAAGCGTCTATTTCTTTGAGGGGAGCCAACCTGAGAGAAAGAGCCACTATACCGAATATGGCAACGAGATTGGCTATGGCTACACTATCGAAGGAGTCTGGTAACAATGTTTGACGCCGCCGCATTGCTGTATCTGATCGCTGAGATGCCGCTCCACGCCGGCACCGGCAGCACCATTGGCATTGTGGACCTGCCCATCCAGCGCGAACGCCATACGCAGTATCCACTGATCCAGGGCAGCAGCATCAAAGGGGTGCTGCGCGCGAAGGCCAAAGAATTGATGGAGAAATCTGAGGTTGAACTAATCTTTGGGTCAGAGCGAGGCGCAAACGGCAACGATCCTTCCAACGATCACGCGAGCGCGCTCAGTGTGAGCGATGCGCGCATCCTCCTGTTTCCAGTGCGTGCGCTCAAAGATGTCTTTGTCTACGCCACCTCGATTCACGTGCTGGCGCGCTTTAGGCATAGCCTGATGGGCGATCAAACTGTATCTGGTATTAGAGACGTGATTGCGCATCTGGAAGGGCAAGCGCCACTGGCTAGTGGAATCGCTCTGGTATCTGAGGAAAACGAGGCATCGCCAGCAACGACGTTGGTGTTGGAGGAGTTTGCTTTCGATGTGAAACAAAGCAGAGATGTAGGCGAGCTTGCTAAACTCCTGGCGCAGCAACTGTTCCCCGACGAGCAGAATACGTATTGGGCGAAGAAACTCAGAAGCTCGCTGGTGGTGCTGCCGGATGAGGATTTCCGTGATTTCCTGCAACATTCCACCGAAGTGATCACACGGGTCGCGCTGGATGACAAGAAAATCGTAAAAGACGGCGCGCTCTGGACGGAGGAACACCTACCAGCGGATACCGTGCTGTATGTGCCTGTCTTCGCCACTGCCAGCCGCAATAACGGCAAGACATCACTCTCAGCGCGCGAAGTCATGGACAAAGTGCAGAGCATGCGAATGGAAGACAATCCATATCTCCAGCTTGGCGGCGATGAGACGGTGGGACGCGGCATCGTGCGCGCCTCCTGGCAAACGCTGAAAGCGGGGAAGGGGGCGTAATGCGATGACACAGCGTATTGATCGAGACCGTGAACGGGCCAAGCTGGCGTGGAGTTGTATACAGAAGGTACAGAGCGAGAAGACCGAGTATCGCGGCCTGGCGCGCTCCTTTCCCTCGATGGTGCAGTTCAATGGATTAGGGCCAGCCTGTGCGTTTCTCAATGCAAAGGCGAAGAACGGCGATGCTGCTGACAAGGCGGCGAAAAAAGACGAGAAGGCTGCAGCGCGAGCAAATGCCTATGGGATGTTGCTCAATCATGTCGCTTGTGCGCTACAGACGGGCAAAATCTTCTCTATAGATCAGCGACCATCTAATCAGCAGATAATGCAGTGGATTGGGGAAGCAAAGCAGGAAGACTACCGACGCGCAACCACCGAAGTGATGGCGTTCTTGCTCTGGCTGCGTCGCTTCGCTGAGGGCGAACTACCTGCCAAACAAGAAAAAGATCAGCCAGAACCGGCTCAGGCATAAGCTGAAGGAGCATATCAAGTGACTTCTAGCTCATCTACGTCCAGGTTTCCGCTTCCCTCTACAATAGGAGCTATCCTAGACACAAACCTGGACGATTGCCAAAATCTGAATCTCCTGCTGCACAAATATGTGCCAAGAGAGGTTATCGAGGCAGACGAAAAGAAAGGTGAAAAGAGACTCGGCTGGCTCAAACAACTGACGAGGAAAACATCATATGATCTAAAACTCCGTCGGGAATGGTATGCGCGATGGGATCGCATAATATGCGCGCACGGTGCTACACCTTTTCACATGCAATGTGGCTGGCGCATGGTCATTGGCTTGGGCGGCGCGAGTCCCGTCGAAACCGATCTGCTCACCCATTGGGTCTACGGCATCCCCTATATCCCCGGCAGCGCCGTAAAAGGGCTGACCCGCGCCTACGCTGCTGCCGAGAGTCTGGCAGAAGGTGGCAAATGGGATGAGGACATCAAGCGTATCTTCGGCACAGATAAACAGACCGGCGGCGTCATCTTCTTTGATGCGATCCCGTTCAGCGACATAAAGTTTAACGTGGACATCATGAATCCACATTATCCTGGCTATTACGGTGGAGATGATACAGCGCCAAGCAACGACCAGAACCCCATTCCTATCTATTTCCTGGCCATCGAGGAGACGATGTTCTCATTCGCGCTGGCCGCCCGCACAAAAGCATCTTCGAGCGATGATATGAAGCAGGCTGAAGGCTGGCTCAAAGATGCACTTCGCGTTATGGGCATCGGCGCGAAGACGAGTGCAGGCTACGGGCATTTTGAAAGCGCGAATTATTAGGGAAAGATAGGACGGTAGAATATGAAAGTTGTGTTGTGCGGTTCGCCTCAATTGGGTAAGAGTTGCTTGCGCGAAGGACTCAAGCAGGCGATTTGCGCGATTGTAAATACCCAATACCAATCGGTTGCGCCCCTCCTTTATCCTTATGTCATTACAGCTAATCCTGATGGGGAAGGCAGTTGGTACTCAGCAACATATGGAGCGAATCCGAAACGGGCAACTCGGCTAAAATCTTCGTACAAATCTAGCTTTACATCAGAGTTTGTTCAGACCAGAGCGAAGTGGGTAAATAGTTGCTCTACTCCGCTAGTGCTAATTGATATCGGTGGTATTCCTAGCACAGAGAATGAGATTATCTGTTCGGGAGCATCTCATGCCATCATTCTTGCTAAAAACGCTCAGCAGACACTGGAATGGCAAGGGTTTTGCAAAAAACTAAACCTCGTTGTCATTGCCGAAATTATTTCCGACTACGAAGCGACAGAGGACTTATTGCCAACGCTGAGTACAGACGGTATTTGGCATGGTTCTATTCATCATTTGGAGAGAGGTGAATCAGTTTCAGAGCGTCCCACTATTCAGGCGCTTGCCAATTTACTTATACGTATGGCTATGGTAGAACAGGGAACACATATGAAAGCGGGCCAATTCTTCAAGATACTGTTAAAGAAAGGAGTGAATGCTGCAGATGGCGATCTTCTAGAAGTCGGTTTCGGCGCGATTTCTGCCCAAAATGACACTCTTGTACGTGATGTAGCCGTACGCCTTCGAGAAATGAGAGAGGAAGGAGAAATGAAAAGCGGTTCTCTCCTGAAGATAAATGGCCCGGCATCCTTACCGACTGTAATTACGCTTGTGCATGGTGTGGAGAATCTGTACAAGACAATCGCCGTTTTTGACCCCAAACTAGGCCAGTATGTTGTAGTCATTGCCGAGGACTCGATGTATAACGTTGGGGATCTGCTCAACTGATGTTCTTAGAGAGGGTTTCGTGGGAAATGGAGATAAGTATATGACAGAACGCATGTATCAGTCAGTATTTGCCGCAGATGAGCCGGCAGACCTCATCCGCATCATCAACTTTGCGCATCCCATCAATGATGCGCAACTGGAACAGATCACATCACTAACGAGCAAAACGATTTCGCGTATGCAGGTGATTGATATCCCAGCGCAGATCAATTGGGAGCGCCCGCTGGCGGAGCAGGCGCTGGAACTGCTCCAATCCGTTCCGCTCTCGCCCTATGACTGGCAGACCAAACAGATTATCATCAATCCGCCCGGCCTGGCGCCACTGGCGAGCACGCTGCTTGCAGTCATCCACGGTATTATGGGGCATTTTCCCGCGTTGCTCGTCGTCCGTCCGGTCCATGACACAGCGGTTCCTCAGTTTGAGGTGGCTGGTGTACTCAACCTCCAATATCTGCGCGATAACGTCCGCCCGCAGCGAAACGCATGATACTATATCAAGAGGAGCGAGAATACAACGGGTGACGGGAGCTGGCGGTGCCACGACGACAAGCGGAGAACGAACGCATCCGCGATGAGCAGCGGCAGAACATCCTGCGCGCCGCTGAGAAGGTCTTTGCGCGCAAGGGACTGGCCGCCGCCAAGATGACGGAGATTGCGGCGGCAGCAGGCGTCAGTTACGGGCTGGCCTATCACTATTTCGAGAGTAAGGAAGAACTCTTCGCCGCGCTGGTCGAGCATGAAATACGTGGCACCATGCGGGGCATTCAGGAGGCGCTGGAAGAACGGCATGGCACGCCCTGGGAACGGCTGACGCGCATGGTTGCGTGGATGCTGCAAGGGATGCAGGAACAACCAGAGGCCGTGCTGGTAACACTGCACGCGCTCACCAGCGAAGCCACACCGCCGGAGATTCGCCAGCGGTTCTATGAACTGGCGCACCTCAACAATGAGGTCATCACGCAACTGATTATCGAAGGGCAGAAGGCGGGCGAGGTGGTGCAGGGCGACCCCGAACAACTCGCCGCTTTTCTTGGCTCCAGCATCCAGGGCATCGCCATTTCCATGACCTACGGCGGCGTGCTCTCCCTCAAAATCCCCGATGCCGCACTGGTGCTGCGCGGCCTGAAGGCATAAACAAAGGCGTTAACCGGCGCTCACATTCTCCTTGCTCGACCTCATTCAAAAGATTTTTGCATGCCATCCGACAACTTTATTTTCCTTGACAAAAATAGTTTTCGGTGTTACACTTAGATCATGTTAGACATCGCTGTGATCGAAAATCCAGAAGCCGCCGAAGTGTCGCTCGATCCTGTGCGCACACGGCTGCTGGCAGAGCTGGCGGAACCTGGCTCCGCGACCACGCTGGCCGCTAAAATCGGCTTGCCCCGGCAGCAGGTGAACTATCACCTGAAAACGCTGGAACGGCATGGGCTGGTGAAGCTGGTGGATGAGCGCCGCAAGGGCAACGCCATCGAGCGGGTGCTGCGCGCGACGGCGGCATCCTATGTGATCTCACCGCAGGCGCTCGCCGCCGTGCAGCCGGACCCCGCTCGCGCGCCGGATCGCCTCTCCGCAAGCTGGCTGCTCGCCGTTGCGGCGCGACTGGTGCGCGATGTCGGCGCGCTCATCACCGGTGCGGCGCGGGCGCAGAAGCGCGTCGCCACCTTTGCGATGGAGGGCGAAGTACGCTTCGCCTCGGCGGCTGAGCGCGCCGCCTTCGCTGAAGAACTGGCGAACGCCGTGATTGCGCTGGTTGGCAAATATCACAATGAGACGGCGACGCACGGGCGCACTCACCGGGTCATCGTCGCCATCCATCCCAGCATTCCACCAGAGAACAATGCCAATACGGTCAACGCCGGGGCAACTACGATAGATGCACCAGATGCACCAGAGCCACTAAAGGAGGCATGAGGTGGGCCGCGAATTCGAGATCACCAACGAGATGACGGTTGACGCCTCCTTAGAAGAAATCTGGCAGGCGATTGCCACCGGACCCGGTATCACCTCCTGGTTCATGGGACGCAACGAGGTTGAGCCGGGCGTAGGCGGCGTCGTGCGGACGGCTTTTGGCGGCTATACACCTGAACTCACCATCACGGCATGGGAACCGCTCAAGCGCTTCGCCTACCAGAGCGACAAGGCTGCGGATGGGCGTTTCGTCGCCTATGAGTTCCAGATCGAGGCGCGTGCGGGCGGCGGCGCGACGCTACGCCTCGTGACCAGCGGCTTCCTCCCCGGCGACGACTGGGAAGACGAGTATGAGGCGATGATGCAGGGCGGCGAGATGTTCTTCCATACGCTCGGCGCATACCTTACCTATTTTGCTGGCCGCAGCGCCACACCCATCACGGTATTTGGCCCGCCGGTGAGCGATTGGCAACGCGCCTGGGCGACACTGGACGCCGCGCTCGGCCTTTCCGTTGGCATGGTCGCTGCTGGCGATGCCGTGCGGTTCACGCCGGAGGGGCTGCCGCCTATCGAGGGTGTGGTCTATTTCGTCAACGCGCAGACGTTAGGCGTGCGCACGAATGATGCGCTGTATCGTTTCCTGCGCGGTATCCAGGGCGTGATGGTCGCCGGGCACCATCTCTTTACCGAAAATGTGGATCAACAAGAGAATGAACAGGCGTGGCAGGCATGGCTTGACCGGCTGTTCTCCTAGATACATCTTCCCTGGGGAGTGAAACCATGAAATTTCAAGCCACCATCCAGCAGAGCGGCAAGACCGCAACCGGCATTCAGGTACCTCCGGAGATCGTCTCCGGCCTCGGATCGAGTAAACGGCCAGCGGTCAGCGTGACCATCAATGGCTACACCTATCGCAGCACGGTGGCCCCGATGGGAGGCGTCTTCATGCTGCCGGTCAGCGCGGAGGTGCGCGAACGGGCCGGGGTCGCCGCTGGTGATGAGGTGGACGTCACCCTCGAACTCGACACTGCGCCGCGTGAGGTGACGCCGCCGCCGGACTTTGCTGAGGCGCTCGACCACGACGCCGAGGCAAAGCAGGCGTTCGAGAAGATGTCCTACAGCCACAAGCAGCAATATGTCCAGTCCATCGAGAGCGCCAAAACCGCCGAGACACGGCAGCGGCGCATCGCCAACGCCATCAGTCAACTGCGCGAAGGCCGCAGATAGCGCCTACGCCGGTTTGACAGCCGATCATACGAGTACATACGAGACATACGAATCAACGAGCAGAACAGGAGACACCACGATGCGCAAGATCATCGTTTCAGAGTTTATGTCGCTGGATGGAGTCATCCAGGCGCCGGGTGGCAAAGATGAGGATACCGAGGGCGGTTTCACACAGGGCGGGTGGACATGGCCCTACTGGCATGACGACATCGGTGCGCACTTCGCGGAGGTGATGAGCGAGAGCGACGCCTTTCTCCTCGGGCGCAAGACATGGCAAATTCACGGCGGCGCTTTTGAGCCGATGGCGCCAGGTGATCCCTTCGGCGACACGATGAACGCGATGCCGAAGTATGTGGTCTCCACCACCCTGACCTCCGCCGGCGCCTGGCGCAATTCCACCCTCATCAGCGGCAACGTGGTGGAGGAAATACGCGCGCTGAAGGCGCAGCCCGGCAAAAACATTGTCATTGACGGCAGCAGTGCGCTCGTTCACACGCTGGCACAGCACGATCTGGTGGATGAGTATTATCTGCTCATCTATCCGCTCGTGCTGGGAGGCGGCAAGAAGGTATTCGCAGATGGGGTGCCACTCAATCTGCGGCTCGTCGAGGCAAAACCCATCCCTTCCGGCGTTGTGCTAACACACTATACGGTGGAGCATCCGGCATAGGCGCGCGGCGCTTTCAGAATGCCTCATGCAATAGAGAGATAGAGAGAATAGGAGCATCGCATGCCAACCGTCACCTCGAAAGACGGCACAACCATCGCCTACGAACAGTCAGGCGCGGGGCCGGCGGTCATCGTCATCGGCGGCGTGCTGGGCGACCGCTCGCAGCAGGCAGGGCTGGCTCGCCTGCTCGCAGATCACTTCACCGTGTATAACATAGACCGGCGTGGACATGGCGAAAGCGGATTTACGCCGCCCTACGCCACGCAGCGCGAGATCGAAGATATTGACGCGCTCATCACCGCCGCCGGTGGCTCGGCATATGTCTATGGCACCTCCGGTCTAGGGATGCTGGCGCTGAATGCGGCGGCCAGCGGACTCGCGCCCAAGATCAAGAAGCTTGCCGTTTGGGAGCCACCGTATTTCGTTGACAACAGCCGCCCACCCTTGCCCCCTGATTATCTGGAGCAACTGAACACGCTGCTGGCAGAGGACCGGCGTGGCGACATGGTGGCGCTCTGGATGACGGAGGCGGTGGGGATGCCCGCCGGATTTGTCGCGCAGATGCGCACACAGCCCTGGTGGCCAATGCAGGAGGCGCTGGCACACACGCTCATCTACGACGCCATCATGACCGACGGCTTCGCATTCCCCAAAGAACGGCTCGCCACCATCTCCGTTCCGACGCTGGTAATAGACGGCGGCCAGACGCCCTGGCTCACCGCCGCCGCCGATGCCACAGCGGCGGCGCTGCCCAACGCCACACGCCAGACCATCGCCGGTCAGCCGCACAACGTCGCCGACGAAGCAATGGCGCCCGTGCTGATTGAGTTCTTTAGGGAGTAGCCGGAGCTTTCTTCCGCTCGCGTAGGGGGATTTCTTTCAGCGCCAGCGCGCAGCAGAAGCCAACGATGAAGACGCCGAGCGCCACAAGAAACACCTGATGCAGGCTGGTCGCCAATCCCTGCTTCACCGCGTACAGGATGGCATCGAGCGCGGCCAGCCCCTGCGGGCCATACGCAGCGGCAGCCGCGCGCATCTGCGCCAGCGCGCCCGGCGAGAGCAAGGTCTGCGGGCTGGCGAACGCCGCGACAAGTCTACCGGACGCCTGTTCTCGCAACGCTGGCGGCAGCGCGGCGTTGAAGGCAGGCAGATAGGCGGCACTGAGGACCGAACCCATCGCCGCCAGCCCAATCGTCCCGCCGATCTGGCGGAAGAAGACCAGCGCCGAGGTTGCCTGCCCAATACGGCCCGGCAGCGCGTTTTGCACAATCACCGTATAGACCGAGATACCGGAGCCGATGCCTACCCCCAACACCAGCATCGCCCAGACGACATCGGCATTGCTGGAATGGACATCCAGTCGCACCAGCAGCAGCGCCCCCGCAATGCTGATGAGCAGCCCCGCCAGCGCCACGAACTTATAGCGCCCTGTCAGCGTAATGAGCATGCCGCCGGTGACGCTGCCAACCATTGCCGTGATGATGAGCGGCGTCAGAATCAGGCCGCTATTGGTGACGGTGGCGCCGATGACGCCCTGCACAAAGAGCGGGATATAGAACGACGCGCCGAAAATCCCCAGTCCGGCAATCGCCGAGACCAGCGCCGAAACACCAAAGATACGCATGCTGCCGGTGAAGAGGCTGGGCGCAATGATCGGCTCCTGTCCGCGCCGTTCCAGCCGCGCCTCATAGACGATCAGCGCCGCCAGCAGCGCCAGCGCACCGGCGAAGAGACCGAGAATCTGCGGCGAGAGCCAGTCATAGCGCGAACCGGCCCAGGTGAAACCGAGTAGCAGCGGGGTCGTGCCAGCCGCCAGCAGCAGCGCACCAATAACATCCACCCGCGCCTGACGGCTGCCGCGAATCGTTGGCATGACGAAGATCAAGACCAGCAGCGCAACGATCCCAACCGGCATGTTGACATAGAAGATCAACCGCCAGGTGGCGTGATCGGTGATCCAGCCGCCCAGGAGCGGCCCAAGAATCGAGGAGAGCGCAAAGACGCTGCCAGTGATGCCCTGCCACTTGCCGCGTTCGCGCGGTGAGAAGAGGTCGCCAGTGACTGCCGTGGCAATCGGCAACAGCGCGCCGGACCCCAACCCTTGTAGCGCGCGGAAGGCGATCAGCGCATTCATCGTTGGCGCGGCGCCGGAGAGCGCGGAGCCGGTGAGGAAGACGACGAGGCCAAAGAGAAAGATCGGCTTGCGTCCCCAGAGGTCCGAGAGCTTGCCATAGATCGGCACGGTGATCGTCTCGGTCAGCAGATAGGCGGTGGCGACCCAGGCGTAGCGGTCGAAGCCATGCAGTTCGCCAATGATGCGCGGCAGCGCCGTAGCCACGATGGTCTGGTCCAGCGAGGCCAGCAGCATGATGAGCAGCACGCCCGCCATCGTAAAGACGACCTCGCGCCGCGTGAATTGCGGCAGCCATGCCTCACTCTCTGCGCCATGCGCGTCAGCTTGCGCCGGTGTCTGCGCTGTCATGGTGGTTTCCGCTGGTTGCGCTGGCTCAGGTGTCTGGTGCGCGCCAGTGGTGTTGTGCGTTGTCATGATATATGCTCTCTCTCTTGCTGTGGTGTTTGTTGATTGACTTGCAAGTCAATCAAAGACTACCCAAATGGGAGAGGATTGTCAAGGGGCAAATGTGCGCGAGGTACAAGAGGAAAGGGAGGTCGTTCTCTCTTCGTATACTTTCGTATGATAAACACCGCTCTCTTCATAGCAATGTAGTGGAAAACGTGCCATCTTCCTGATACACTGACTCATAGCCAGATGATGCCTGGCTGTTGGTATCCGGTCATACGCCTGAAATGCCATATCATTGGGTTTACTGCCCGTATGCTGGATTGTCATGGTAGCTAGAGACGATTATTCAAGAAGGTGAAAAAGCAGTGAATAACTCAACAAGCGCCAATCATGGCAATCATGGCGACTCTGGACTCGAAGTTGTCGCTGAGGCAATCGGACTATTACTAGGCACCCATGATTGGGCAGCAAAGCCAGGAATCATTGAACGCGAACAGGAATTGCTGCTCTCGGAACTGGCCGACGATGCGCTGACACGTTTGATCGAAAACTTTCAGACGAGCGCTGACGAAAATGAACGCCCTCTCGCAGACTATGCTGCACTTCACCGTACACTTCTACGGCGCTGCCGCGAGATTGGCATCGCCGATGCCTGGGTCGAGTTCGAGGCATTTCTGCATGTCATGCAATCGGCCCATGATGCTCCTGAGACCAACCAGCGCGATGATTCTGCGCCTGCCCGCTCTCAACCAGTGGATGATGCTGATCGCAACGCCGTCATGCAGGCGCTCGACATTTTCGTCAATAAACCTCCTAGATGGGAGGAGAAGCGCAAGATCCTCGAAGGCGATCAAGCATTGCTCCTATCGCTGACCGCCGACCAGTTGTTGGGTGAGTCCCTCAAACTACAACGAGCCAATGGAAACGAGAAAAGCGTGCGCACGCTGGAATGGAATCGCCGGCTGTTGCAACGCTGCCGCGAGGTGGGTATCGCCGATGCCTGGGCTGAGGCAGACGCGGCGCTACGGCAGGCAGTCGCGGCAGAACAGGCTCCTGATGTCAGCCCTTTGAAAGAGCCACTCATTGACTGGCTCACGCCTCGCTCCCACAGGGAAGAACGACGATTTCTGGAGGCACACCCTGAACTGCTCTCCGCCGAGAGTGACGCGATTTTGCGCGAACTCCTCTGGCTGAATTATGGAGCGCCTGGAGAAACGGTTATCCGTAGGGCACAGCGCCTGCTCAGTGATATCCGGGCGCGAGGCGGCACAATCCAGGCGATCCGTGACAGCTATGTCAATGAGTATGGCGGCTTCTCATTGGATCTGCCGAACTGGCTGGAGACTGTACTCGCACAGTACGAACATCTGCTTGACTCAGACCACCCGAGCCAATCAGCAGCAGAGCGATTAACCCTCCTGCGTGCGGCGTATCAGCGGGCGGTAGATGATCCTGCTGTGCCACAGGCGGCTCTGGCAAGCCTGGCGAACAATCTGAGCGTTGCCATCACCGAAGACCCCCACGTATCACAGACAGAAGGATTTACAGAAGCGCTACAAGCACTGATTACTGCACGGGCAATCTACCTGTTTGAGCAATTTCCCTACCAATATGCCATGATCCAACACAACCTCGGCAACACATACGGCAAATGGAGCGCAGGCAATCGGCGTGATAACCTGGAAGAGGCTATCGTCTGCTACAGAGATGCGTTACGGGCGCGGACGTTGACCAACTTCCCTGAAGACTATGCGATGACCCAGAACAATCTTGGCATCACGTACCGCGAGCGGCTGGCGGGCGACCGGCGTGACAATCTCGAGGAATCTATCGCCTGCTTCCGCGAGGCGCTCCGGGTGCGCACATTGGCCAACTTTCCCCAACAATATGCTGCCACCCAGAATAATCTAGGCGTTACCTATCGGCACAGGCTGGCGGGCGACCGGCGTGACAATCTGGAAGCTGCGATTACGTGTTTCCATGAAGCATTACGGGTTCGGACGTTGGCTGCCGCTCCTCTGGATTATGCGATGACCCAGAATAATCTTGGTCTCGTCTATCATGATCGGATGGCAGGCGACCGATATGACAATCTGGAAGCCGCGATTGTCTGTTATGAAAAGGCGTTGCAAGTCATTACCCTGGCTAATTTCCCGGAAACCTACGCCGCTATCCAGAACAACCGTGGCAATGTCTACAGCGAGCGGCTGGCGGGCAATCGGAAGGACAATTTGGAGACCGCCATCGTCTGTTATCGCGAAGCGTTGCGGGTGCGTACCCCGACCGATTATCCCCAACAATATGCTCAAACGCAGTACAACCTGGGCCATCTCTATCAGAATGAGCTAGCTGACTACGACCGTAGCTCCCTGCAAGAAGCAATACGGTGCTATCACGAGGCATTACGTGTCTACACGTTGGCTGATTTTCCGATCAATTTCCGCAATACGCAACTGAATCTAGCCTGGCTGGCGCTTACTGGTCTGGCCAGAGATGCCGAAGCTGAAGGCGACTCCCTTGCACGTAAGGACGCGCTGGAGATGGCTCACAACGCTTTTTTAGAGGGGCGCCATGCCCAGGCAGAGATGGGCTGGCTGACCAGCGATGTCAAGAGTAGAACCAGCCTGCAAGGCGAGCAAGCCACCGTCCGTGAACTGTATGCTCATGACGCCTGGTGCCTTTGGCAACTTGGTCGGCTAGATGAGGCAATTACCGCGTTGGAGGCAGGACGTGCGCAGGCGCTCTCTGAGGCGCTGGCCATTGTAGGCATTTCGCTGAGTCCTGTTTGCGAAGAGCATCAGAGCGCATATCTCGATGCTCGTCAACAACTCAACCAGGCGCGTGCAGCGGATGATCGCAGACAGATGCGGAGTGCGCGCGATCACTTCCTGGCAGTGCGCGAGGCTATTCGTGCCCATTGTTATCCAGATTTTCTGCCCAGTGAACCAGACTACACCACAATCGCCAGTGCGCCAGCGCCAGAGCAGACGCTGGTCTACTTGGCCGCGACCGATCAGACAGGGTTCGCCTGCATCTTACCACCCAATACTGTGCCCAATACTGAACGACGAACGCCGATCATTATTCCCTTGCCACGCCTCACCTGGCAGACGGTAGACACCTGGCTGGTACAGTACGATGAGCAGGGGGTTCCCATTGGTGGTTTGCGGTTGGCGCTAGAGCATCTGGCAACAAGTGCTCTCATGTACTGGCTCCAGCACATAGATAGCGCAGAGGAATGGGCGCGAATACAGACAATGCCATTATGTGATGTAGCAGAGGTTATTCCAGCGCACTATGGCACCCTGAAAATGAGTATGGAGCGTACCATTGCTGCTTGGCGCGACGAAGCAGATATTCTCTCTGGCGGGTCTCTTGCCGAGCAGGCATGGGCAAAGGCACTGCGTGAACGTATGACAATGCCGCTAGGTACAGCGCTGGCGCAGAGCGTACTCTCTGGCGACCTCGATTGGTTCTTCCTTGAGGCCGAACTGGAGACGTTGCTCCCAGAACTCAGCGATGCAGCGATGCGCCCATTACGTGAAGCGTTGGATCAACTGGGCCTGCGCTCACCCGACCAGCCTATCGCCCTCATTCCCTGTGGCCGGCTGGGTGTGCTACCGCTTCATGCAGCTAGCGTTTCCCATCCGCTCACTGGTGCGCTCGTTCCCTTCGCCGAAACCTGCGAACTCACACTCCAGCCAAACGCGCGGGTGCTTGCTGCTGCTCGCAAAACCGCTGAGGGGCTGCCCCAAAATGGGCCAATAATCAGTGTCGGCAATCCTCGCCCAACGCGCGACCCCGATCTTCCGTGGGCTGCCAAAGAGGCTGAAGCCAATGCCTTGCTGGGTCGTCGAGCGGGGCGACGCGAGAGCCGGTCGCTGCTGCATGAGGAGGCGACACGCAAGCTCTTCTTGGAGACGCTGGCGGATATTCGCGCCCGCAAGCTTGGCGCGTTGGTGGAGGTTGCCAGTCACGGCCATAGTGATCCCGCTGATCCACAGCGTTGTTTCATGGTACTGGCCTATGGTGAATGGCTGACTTTGGCAGACCTACAACGAGAGCAACTGCTCATGGGGACACGCTGTTTCTCTGCTGCTGGGTGCGTCACTGGTCTGGGCGACCTGAAGGTTGCACCTGACGAACTGGGCAGTTTCGCCGCTGGGGTATTACAGGCAGGTTCACCCGCTGCGCTGGCGACACTCTGGCCAGTAGACGACCGTGCCACCTTCCTCTTGATGCTGCGTTTTCATCAGGAAATGCTAGCCAACTCAGCGATCACTCCGGCACGGGCATTGCGTCAGGCTGCGCGTTGGTTGCGTGAGGCATCTACTGATGAGGTGAAGCGGGTAGTTAAAACTGGACTAAAGGGCATCCGCTCGGCTCGCGGGGGCAGCGATATGACGACGCCTGAAGATGGGGTGAATGAGACAGATGAGACAGATGAGACAGATGAGGCAGATGAGGCAGATGAGGCGACAGTGGCAGTACGCGGCGTCACTGGCGTCGCCACACCTGATACCGCTGATGCTGATATGCCTGACAATAGTAGTCTGGATGATACTGTCGGAACGCTGCGCATGACTGCCGCTGAGGTGCTGAATCACGTTAGCCGATTGAACAATGCCAATCGAGGCAGGCCACCCTACGCCCACCCGATTTATTGGGCCTGCGCCATCGTCTATGGGGCGTAGTGATTTCAAGTGATTTCAGGAGTTGCCATATGTCACATTCCAGCCAATCGCCACTGCTTCTTGGTCTGAGCGAAGCAGGCAAATTAGCGATGATTGAAGAGGCGAAAGAGAAGAGTCCGTCAACATCCGGTGGTCTTCGTCCAGTGCGCGGCGCAAGCCCATCTTCGCCTGTTCCGGGAACAGCGGCGGATGCGCTCGTCGGACAACTCGATGGCTTTAACATCTCCATTGCAGGACAAATTGCCGTGGTCGAAAAGTGGTTGGGCGACCACCCCGACATCTTGCGCATGCTGGATGGCGCGATGCTGAAGCACTATCGCCGCTCGGAACAGCGAGCCGCGCTGGCTAACATCGCCATCAACGCCATATTCTGTGTCGCCGGCGCAGTTGTTGGGCTATTTCTCCCTACGCTAGTCTTCGTTGTTGGGCACCTCTTCGCCCGCTAGTACATCAGTGGCGGGAGTTATCTGAGCAGCTGGTAGTGTCAGCGAAGCAGGTCAAGATCGTTCTCAGCGGCGCTGATGGCTACCAACAGTTCATCGAGGTCTGATCCCTCGGCAAACGATGGAATGCCCCTGGCCAGCGTGCGGGCGCGGTCGAGCAAGGTAGATGCCAGTGCCAGGTAGCCCACCTGCTCACTGCGGCTCTCGGTGTTGCGCGCCACCTCCAGCCAGAGTGTCCCCTGGGCATACGTTTCGGCGGCGGGATCGAGTACATACTGTATCCGCTCAGCCGTCCCATCACCGAGTTCGCCGCCTGGTAGCAGTCGCTCACCGGTGATGCCCCGTATCGTCCCATCGGCCATGTTGGATGGCGCCAGGTCGCCGAGGCTCCCACGGACATTCTGCAAAATTGTCTCGTTCATCTGCATCGCTTCATCGCCAGTTTTCGCGAGCAACAGCGCCAGTACCAACTCCCCCACCTGCTGCGCGCTTGTCCTATCCATGCGCCCTGCCAACAGCCGGTGAATCGTCTCAGCGACTAGCGCAGCGCGCAGACGGCGCATCTCCAGTCCGGCCTCATCCAGCGGAACCCACTCCTGCAATAGCTCCAGTTCATCTGAACTCAATGTCGCTGTGATGTCCTCGGAAAGAGACCGTTTCAGCCGCGTTACTTTGCTCGGCAATATCTGAAACTGCCTGTTCCGTAGTCCAAAGAGATTGCTCAGTTCTTTCCCATGCTGCCCCAGGATAGATACGAGTTCTCGTGCAAATATATTCATGACATGTTCCTTGTGTTAGTGATGATAGTGGGCATTTCAATCACGGCACGCTGGTCAGCGGCAGCGCGAGGGAGATATGCCCGCTGGTGATGCACCAGCCGAGGGCGCTGGCGTTGAGTTGCATTGTTGCGTCCAGGTTGGTATCAACACCCAGGCCGAGGATGCTGGTCTTGACACGCACCGGCCCAGAGATATGCACCTGAGCCGTCGTCAGGCCCTCGCTGGTGAGATCGTACTGCAATCTGCTGATATCGAAGGTGACAGTTCCTTTGAGTTGCTGCGCGTCGCCGGCGATAGTCATCAAATTATTGGGCTGGGAGCTGTCGGTAGTATTGGCGTTAGAGCAGATCATCGCTGTCGCGCCAGACGTGTTGCCGCTGACGAACACATCTGTGAAGTACGTCTTTGCCATGCTGGTGGGCGCCTGGTAGCGAACGAGGCCGCCGATGAGCAGCGCAAGAATGGCAAGGACAACGAGAATGGCAAGCGCCACGAGCCACCGGCGCGACAGCCTGCGCCTGGGGTTGGCTGCGGGCGCGGTCAGCGCGTCAACGGTTGTATCAGGTCTATCAGCAGAGTGCATGCGTATCGTTCCCCTTTCGCCTCCACAGTATACCTGCTTTGTCTATCAGCAGACCAGCGCATGCTACTGGAGCGGACCTCAAGCGATCTTTTTCTTGCTGGCTCTGGTAGATCAGATCGTCGGTGTCAAGACACAGTAACCCCCTGGATAGACAAATCACCAAGAGGCGCATGATTTCACCTCTTGGCGACCTATTGAACTTTCGCGTGAAGCTATGATGGTATGAAGCTATAGCAGCCCTTCCTGTTGTGCAGTGCGTTGCGCGGCGTCGCGCGCTTCCTGGGCGACATGCTGCACTTTCTGCGCCGTCTCCTGCGCTGCCGTCTGCGCTCGCTGCGCAACATCCTGGGCGGTTTCCTGCGCTTTGGCCACGAACCGGTCGCGCGCCGGACCCATCAACTGATGTTCCTGCTGGGTCTGTGGCACTGCCAGGCCGACGACCGCCCCAAGAGCGAGCGCCGCCGCGCCCACCGCCAGTGGATTATCCCGTATCGCCTGCTGCAATAGTCCGCCAGCCCGGTTGGCCTGGGTCGCTGCCTGCGTGCCAATCTGCTGGGCAGTGTCCTGCGCGCGGTTCATGGCATCGCCAACCGTCCCGCCGATCTGCTCGCGCACCTCTGTCACCTTCTGGCCGGCCTGCGCTGGATTGGGCCGGTGTGTCAGAAGCCAGCCAGCGGCCAGACCTGCCATTGCTACCGGAATTGGATGCTCACGCACGATATCCAGCGCCTTCGAGCCAGCGCTGACCGCTGTATCGCGCGCAGACTGCGCGACATCCGCCGCCGCGCCATGTGTCACCTCGTACACCGCCTCGCGCGCCTGATCCATCAGATGTTGTGGGCTGATGCGTTCCTGAATTGCCTCGATGGTTTGGCCCATCTCATCGCGGATCTGCTGTATCTCTTGCCGGATCTCGTCCACGTTGTCCCTCCGTTTGTTTGGTGTGTCTGAATCAACCATCTTCGTCTATCTCACCTGCCGTTCGGATGTAATCAGGTCGTTTGTGGTGTCTGGCCTGTGGCTTGTTTGCTGGCCCATTCCGCATCATCTTTGAGCGTTTGCAGCGTCTTCTGTGGCGCCAATTGCTGGATGCGCAGCGCATGGCGTCCGCCTGCGACGATCAGCAGGCCAACAATCAGCACGAAGCCGCCTACCGCCAGCGTCGCCACCCACCAGGGCAGCGCGACATACTGCACCAGCGCCACCACTGCCGTCGCCAGCAGCGCCAGGAGTCCCGCATATACCAGCGCGCTTCCGATTGCCAGCATTTGCGCGCCCCGGCTCACCTGGGCAACCTTCTGGCTCATTTCCGTCCGCGCGAGGTCTATTTCACGCTGGACGAGCGTACTCGTTTCGGTCACCAACCGTGTGAGCAGATCACCGAGCGAACGATCCTCATTCTCTGTTTGCGTCATCGCTTCCCTCTTCCTGCCGGCCAAACCAGCGCGATGCACATGTCACCACCAGGCCAGCGCCGGAGAATCTCCAGTCGCCATAGGCAACGACTTCTATTGTTCGGCGTGGCTGCTAGAGCTTTTCAGGAAGCGCGTGCCCAGCAGACCGATGGCAAAAGCGCCGGCCAGAAACAGCGCAGGTTCACGACGCGCAAAATCCTCGATGTCATGTAGCACCTTGTTGGGGTCGCTCTGCCGCAGATAGGTCGCCAACTCATCCACGTGGCCAGCGGCGCGATCTGCATAGGTGGCGAGCAGCTTTTGATTGCCCCGGCGTAGTTGGTCGCTGAGGGTATCAACCGCATCGGCAACCGTCGCCAGGCTGAGACCCGCCTGCGTCATCTGGTTATCGAGCTGATCGTTGGCTTGTGTCTTGATCTTCTCGACAGTATCGCCCGCCTGATTTTTCAGTTGCTCTACTGCCGCGCCTGCCTGTGTCTTCAACTGATCGGCTGCGTCACCGGCGCGCTGTTGGATCTGATCCACTGCAGCTCGCATGGTCTCCCCCGGATGGCTCAGATCGAAGCTCGTGGACGTTTGCGCGTCTTGCTGAGCGTTCTCCTCCGCTGTTGTTCCCGATGACACATCCGTAGCAGGATAGGTCTGTGTCTGTACCGGTGCTGGCGTATACATTCCTTCGCTGGAGTCTCCGTCTAGTGGGCGGTTTGGGTCTGTGAAGCTCATGCTGCTATTCCCCTCCTCCGCTGGCATATGATTCACCATGCTGGCGCTGGCCGGCGGAACAGGCGGCAGCATGGTCCCTTCAGGAGTGAAGGGGTGATACGAAAGGCCGGCGCCGGGCAGCATCGCAGCAGTACCGGCGAGCGCATTTTGCTCAGTGGCGATCCACTGGTCGGCGCTGGCTTGTTCCAGCTCATTCGCGCGCGCAGGCATTAGCTGCTGGCGCTCCTTTATCTCCTCTTTGGTGAGCTTCAGGTGAATGCCGTCGCCGTCATAGCCTGCAATCGCGGCGCGCGGAATCGGTAGCTCCTTGCCAAAGATGCGCCCCTGGCGAACGATGAGATACGCCCCATCCGCTCCCTTTGGTGCGCCTTCGCTGACACTGCCGATACGCTCACCACTGGCATCCAACACCGGAGTCCCTTCGATGAATTGCGTGTCGGTGCGTACATATCCCCTCGTGCGATCAACCATACCCCCTCCTTCGCCAGTGTTTCCTCACCTTCACTTGCGGCTGGACAACAGTGCGCCAGTCTCTAAATTCCCTGACTTTGCAGGCGTTGGCGCACAGCAGTGTAATGAAGGACAACAGCCTTGTCAGCCTTTGTGGGAGGCACGAAGCAGATGTCCTTGCGGCTGGCGCCCCGCTATCGAAAGCGGTGGAATATGCGAATACGGAGCATCTTGTATGCCAATCTAGCGGCTACGTAGAGGAGCCACCAAAACTTTTGGCGTGTGTTGGCTCAAGAGCGAAAATGGGCAGAAAATGGTCACGAGAGGATAACCAAACTGGCACGAGAAATGTGTAGCAATGGAGCAAGGCGAATTGTTGTTCTCGTCTGGTCTTGTCTCGCATATATGGAAGATAGAGAGCCAGATGATTGAAAGATCACGGCAGAAAGGGCGACTTATGGATACGCCATCGGTCAATGAGAACAGTCCCATGCCAGGGACCGCTGTACGCACATCCAGCGGCGAAGCGCGATCAGAAACATCACGAACATCGGTGACGCCAGTGACGCTCGCCTCTCACGGAGACGATGAGGAAGCGCAAGACCGGCGCGGATTCATCCCAGGCGTTGTGGCGTTCTGGAAGAAGATCAACAATGACTGGATCTTCAACCTTGCCGGACTGCTGGCCTATAACTTTCTAATGGCGCTCTTTCCCATCCTGCTGCTGCTGATCGCCGGCTTTGGGATTCTTCTCAACTATATCTCGCCGCAGACAGAGGTAACGCTGGAGCAGTACATTGCTGGCGCGCTGCCGCAGAATGTCGGCACGATTATTGTGCATGGCGTGACCACCCATCTGAGACACAGCGTTGGGCCGCTGCTGCTTGTTGGTATCGTCACCTCGCTCATCACCGGCTCGCGCCTCTTCCTGACGCTGGAAAACTGTTTTGGCATCATCTTCCGCCTGCGCGGGCGCACACCGCTGCGGCAGAACCGCATGGCGTTCGGCATGCTGCTCCTTTATATGGTGCTGTTGCCGATCCTCTTCCTCATTTCCATCATTCCAGCCGATATCATCACCCTCTTTGATCCACACCGGCAGAGCGCCATCGGTGGTTCATTCCTCACCGCCAGCCGGATTCTCATTGGCTTTCTTGCGGCGTTTTTGCTCTTCGGCGCAACGTACATGTTCGTTCCACACCGCCTGAGCCGCTGGAAAAGCTGGCAGCGCAACTGGATTGGCGCATTAGTGGCCGCCGTGCTGTTGATTGCCTATGAGTTGCTATTTCCGCTCTATGAGCGACTCTTTCTGCATGCCGATGACTACGGCAGCGTCGCCGGTTTTGCGATAGTCATTCTGCTGTTCTTCTATTACCTCGCCTTCATTTTGCTGCTGGGCGCAGAGATCAATTCCTGGGCGGCAGGCCAGCGCGAGACCGCTGTGGACCTGCCGGGCGTATTGCACGCCGTGCAGGCGCATCGTTCCGTACATGGCGCGGCTGGGCCAACCGCCGGCCAGCCTAACGAAGAGATGCAGCATGACCGCTGGCTATCGCCGGCCTCGCGCTATCTGCTGGACTCGCTCAAACGCCTGCGCGCTATCCGGCGTAACGCGCGCCAGCGCCTACAGAAGCCACCTGATACGCTTTGATGGGACCAGTAGGTATCACTCGTTAGAAAGAATAGCGGCGGCTACAGAGAGCATCAGCATATTCAGGGGGAGCAGTGGCGTGACACCAGGCGGCGGCATCAACCATTTCGACATTCAATTGCATCTGATCAAAGAGGTGTTGGGTGGCCAGTATGGTTCCCCCATCACCGCCAACGGCGAGCCAGACGCCATCTTGCATCTAGGCTGCGGGCGTGGGCATTGGGGCATCTCGATGGCGCGCCTCTTCCCGCAGGCGCGGGTCACCAGCTACGATTTGACCACGTTCCGCGTTGATGATGCCGCTGCCGCCGCTATGCTCCCCGCCAACCACCATACGCTGCTGGGCAATCCATTCGAGCCATTGCCTTTTGCCGATGCCTCGTTCGATTTCGTGCGCATGCACCGCCATCAGATGGTCACGCTGCTGCCGGTGGCACGCTGGCCAGTGTTGTTGCAAGAAATGCTGCGGGTCACACGACCGGGTGGCTGGATCGAGATCATTGAGGCGGAGCCACCGCGCGAAGGCAGCCCCGCCCTGCGGCAGTTGAGCGCGTGGGTCTGCGAAGCGTGTGTGCGCGGCGAGATAGACCCGCTCTATAGCCGTCGCCTGGGGTTGAGCTTGCAGGAGGCCGGGCTGGCGAACGTCAAGAAAGGGATGGTGGCGTTGCCGGCGGGCCAGTGGAATGGCTGGATCGGACGCCTCACCGCTATCCACTGCCTGACGCTCTTCGATGGGCTGGCCGCGTTCGTCTCCGCGCAGCGCGTGGCGACGCCAGAAGCCTATCAACACGCCTGCCAGGTCGCGGGGGAAGAAGCGATTGACCCGCGCTGGCGCGCCGAGTTGCCGCTCACCTATGCCTACGGCCAGCGCCTCTAACATGCCTGTATCACACGCCGTGATACAATGCGATGCGCCAGTCTATGGTGCGCATACTCCCCTCTCCCTGCGGGGAGAGGGGCCGGGGGTGAGGATTATGCGGGTTGTAAGCAGCCTGGAAGAACTGACGGCGGAGCGTGGGAGCTGGAAAGCGGATGGCGGCAGCGTGGGATTCGTGCCGACGATGGGCTATCTGCATGCCGGGCATCTCTCGCTGGTGCGCCGCGCCCGCGCCGAGAATGACACCGTTGTCGTCAGCATCTTCGTCAACCCCACGCAGTTCGGCCCGCAGGAAGACCTCTCGCGCTATCCGCGCAATCTGCCGGGCGACCTAGCGCTGCTGGAGGCTGCCGGCGCTGATGTCGTTTTTACACCAACTGTGGAAACGGTCTATCCTGCTGGCTTTGCCACCTATGTCGAGCCAACAGGGCTGCTCACCGAGCGATTAGAAGCGGCGAGCCGTCCGGGGCATTTCCGGGGCGTGGCAACGGTCGTCCTCAAGCTCTTCAACATGGTGCGCCCCACGCGCGCCTACTTCGGGCAGAAGGATGCTCAGCAGGTCGCCGTGATTCGCCGCATGGTGGCCGATCTGAACACGCCGGTGACGCTGCGCATCATGCCGACCATTCGCGAGGCCGACGGGCTGGCGATGAGCAGCCGCAACAGCTACCTGGGTGCAGAAGACCGCGCCGCCGCGACGGTTCTTTACCGCGCGCTTCAGGCCGGTATCTCTGCGTTTACGGAGCAGCCAGCCGGGGGGAGCGCGGCGGTGCGCGCGGCGATGGCTGGGGTGATCGCCACAGAGCCACGCGCGACGCTCGACTACGCCGATGTCTGCCATCCCGACACCTTCGCGCCGCTCGAAACGCTGGACGACCTGCATGCTCCGGCGCTGCTGGCGATTGCCGCGCGTGTCGGTCCCGCCCGCCTGATAGATAATGTCGTGCTGCGGGAAGACGGCGGATGGAATCTTGGCGAGCGGGTGGAATAAGTGGGGATTGGTGGGGCAACACGAGATGCGAATACAGCGCGCGACGAAGCAATATGAGGCGTGGCTTGGCGAGCAGACCGCAGTGATCGCGGCGGACCTGGAGGTGAAGCATCAGCAGATGGCGGCTGGCGTCTTCCCGTTTCTGCGTGCCACCTTTTACCGCTGGGCACAGGTCTGGCCGGAGGTCTGCCAATCGCTCGTCAGCGCGCCGCAGGTGTTGGCGGTCGGTGATCTGCATGTCGAGAACTTCGGCACCTGGCGCGACGCTGAAGGGCGGCTCATCTGGGGCATCAATGACTTCGATGAGACGGCGCCACTCCCCTACACCCATGATCTCGTCAGGCTGGCGACCAGCGCGCTGCTGGCCATCGAAGCGGGGCATCTCAGTTTGGCCGGGCATGCCGCCTGTGAAGCCATTTGCAAGGGCTACCGCGAGGGGCTACAGGCAGGCGGGCGTCCCATTGTCCTTGAGGCGGAACATGGCTGGCTGCGCGCGGCGGCGATGACCGAAGAGCGCGCACCAAAAGCCTTCTGGGCGAAGCTGACGAGCCTGACGACTGTGCAGAATAAGGGAGATTGGCAGGATGCCAGGGATGCGTTAGAATTGTTACTTCCGGAGCCGCATCCAGCCTATCGCGTCGTTCACCGTCTGGCCGGGCTGGGCAGCCTGGGACGGCAACGTTGGGTGGCACTGGCGGAGTGGCAGGGCGGGCAGATCGCGCGCGAGGCGAAGGCGCTGCTGCCCTCCGCCGTCTACTGGGCGGCGAAACAGCAGCCTGGCAAGATCGCCTATAAGACCATCCTGCGCCGCGCCGTCCGCGCCAGCGATCCCTTTGTGCGCCCGCAGGGACGCTGGGTCATTCGCCGTCTCGCACCGGACTGCTCGCGGGTGGAACTGGCGGCGCTGGCGGCGGACCGCGATGAAACGCGGCTGCTCACGGCGATGGGCTGGGAAACTGCCAACACCCATCTTGGCACGCCAGACGCCGCGCCCGCAATTCTCGACGATTTTGAGCGGCAACCTGATGGCTGGCTGCACAGTGCGGCGAAGGCAATGGCGCAGGCTGTCACCTACGACTATGAGGATTGGCGCGCCGAGAAGCATGAGAAGCAATAGTTTCACCTCACTCGTCTGGCATGCCACGCTGCACCCACGCGCGTAGCTGCGTCACCTCTTCCTCGCTAATGTTCTGGAAGGCATTGGCCTCGGTCGGGAACTGGCGCTCGCGCACCTCCTGCACATACTGGCTCATCGCAGTGCCAACCCGTTCATGCAGATTCTCATAGCGCTTGTTGAGTTTGCGCTCGAAGGTGGAGAGGCCCAAGAGATCGGTGACGACCAACACCTGCCCATCGCAGTAGCGCCCGGAGCCGATGCCTATCGTCGGAATAGTCAGTTGTTCCGTGATGAGACGGCTGATCGGCTCAGTCACCAGTTCCATCACCAGCAGGAAAGCGCCCGCGCGTTCCATCGCCTGCGCCGCGCGCACGATAACCTGCCCCTGCTCCAGCGTCTTGCCCTGGATGCGCCCCTTCGTGCCAAGCGTCTGCGGCGTGAAGCCGATGTGGCCGCAGACCGCGATACCGTCCGCCACCAGCGCCGCTACGATTGGCGCCTGGTCCACGCCACCTTCTAGCTTCACGCCGTCAGCACCGGCGGCCAGCAACAGATGCGCGTTTTCCAGGGCGAGCTGCGGTGTTTCATAGGCGCGATAGGGAAGGTCCGCCAGCAGGTAGGCGCGTTCCACGCCGCGCCGCACCGCTCTCGTGTGATGCAGCATATCGGCCATCGTCACCTCGGTCTCCGCCGCATAGCCCAGCATATTGGTGCCGACGCTATCACCAACGAAGATAATATCTACGCCCGCCGCGTCTTCCAGTTGCGCCGTGGGGAAGTCATAGCAGGTCAACATTACAATCGGCTCGCCAGCCTGCTTTTTCGCGCGAAAGATCTGTGGGTCTTTGGGCATAATATCCACTCCTGCTCCTGATATAGTTCAGCATAGGGATTGGCGAAAGCGATGTTCAGAAGACTGTCTGATTATACTGTGATTTTCTGGGAACGGCAGCGAGAAGATAGACGAGAAGAGAGAAACGAGGGGTCTCATGGGCGAAGAGTCCGCCGAACGGAAAGATGACGATACTAAAGACGATACAACAACCGAAACACATCGCTGCGCGTGGGCCAGGAGCGGCCTCGCCATTCGCTATCACGACGAGGAATGGGGCACACCGCTGCACGACGACCGCGCGCTCTTTGAGTTTCTGGTGCTGGAGGGGGCGCAGGCTGGCCTGAGTTGGGAAACGATTTTGCGCAAGCGCGCACGCTATCGTGAGGTCTTCGATCAGTTCGATCCAGCCATCGTCGCCACCTATGGACCGGAGAAAGTGGAACAACTGCTGGCCGACCCTGGCATCATCCGCAATCGTGGCAAAATCGCCGCCGCCATCCAGAACGCGCGGGCGGTCCTCGCCATCCGCGAGTCGTTCGGCAGCTTCGACACCTATCTCTGGCAGTTCGTGGGTGACCAGCCGCGCATCAATGCCTGGCGCACGCTAGCGGAGATTCCCGCCGAAACAGCAGAGTCACGCGCGCTGAGCAAAGATCTCAAACGGCGCGGCTGCTCATTCGTCGGCGCGACCATCTGCTACGCCTTCATGCAGGCGACGGGCATGGTCAACGATCACACGATAGATTGCTTTCGCTACCAACAACTGAGCCAGCACTCCTGAAAGCCCGAAAGCCTGAAAAAGCGAGACGGCCACGCCGTATACTATTGGGTAGTTGTGCCTTCGGCACCGCTATCCACCTCATCAAAGCAGAGAGGAAGATTGCGCCATGTCATCGCTTACCATCGAGATGCCAGTCTTAGAGAGCCACGTGCTGGCCGATAATCCGCTGGGCGACCCCGCCAACCGCCGCCTGCCCATCATCTTGCCGCCGGACTACGAAACCTCCAACCGGCGCTATCCAGTGATCGTGGGGCTGACGGGCTTCACCGGCAAAGGCATCATGCTACTCAATGAGGATTCCTGGCAGCCCAACCTGGAGCAGCGGCTCGAACGCCTCTACGCCGCCGGTATGCCGCATGCCATCTTCGTGCTGCCGGATTGCTTCACACGCTATGGTGGCAGCCAGTATATCAACTCCGCTGCGACGGGCCGCTATGAGGATTACGTCATTGAGGAGATCATCCCGTATGTGGACGCGCACTATCGCACGATTGCGGCGCCGGAGGGGCGCGGCGTCTTCGGCAAGTCCAGCGGCGGCTACGGCTCGATGATTCTGGGTATGCGCCACCCCGATGTGTTTGGCGCGCTGGCCTGCCATAGTGGCGATATGTTCTTCGAGCTATGCTATGGGCTGGACTTCCCCAAGTTCTGCAACAGCATCAACAAAGCTGGCGGCGTGGAAGCGTTCTGGGAACAGTTTGCGGCGCAGGTGAAAAAGAAGAGTTCAGACTTCGCGGCGCTGAACATCCTGGCGATGGCAGCCTGTTATTCGCCGGACGCCTCCGCGCCGCTGGGCATCGGCCTGCCGGTGGACCTGCATACCTGTGAGCGCATCCCGGAGGTGTGGGCGCGCTGGCTGGAATGGGACCCGGCAGAACTGCTGGATCGCTACGGCGAGAATCTGCGCAAGCTGCGGCTGCTCTTCATGGACTGCGGCACGCAGGACGAATTCTCGCTGCACTATGGCGCGCGGCTGATGGCGAAACGTCTGGCGGCGCGCGGCATCGCCTTCGAACATGAAGAGTTCGACGACACGCATATGAACATCCAGTATCGCTATGACGTGTCGCTGCCTAAGATCGCACACGCGCTGGCCCACGAATAACCACACATGCAGGGCTGCATTCCTCAGAAAACTGCCTGCGAATGCAGCATCTCTCGGATCTAAAACGTTCAGCACCCGTTTTCCTGATTGCGGGTGCTGAACTTCAAGGCAACGGCTGGTAGGTGAAATCACTCACGCTCGCCGTTCCTGCCGAGTCGCCCAAGTTGTTGAGCGACACGCCAATAAAGTCGCTCGTAACCAGCGTTGTATCTGAGACGGCTGGCATAGTCACGCCATTGATAGATACGGTGAGGTTGTTGCCTCGCATGTCAACTGACAGCGTATACGACGTTGCTGGCAACGTCGTACCCTGGCCGATGAGTTGCGCTGAGCTTGTGTTGACGAAGACGAACCACCTGCCATCTGTGCAGATATCTACCTCGTAGAATCCTTTAGCCGACGCGCGTGTAATGAGGCCGGCGCAGCCCGATGACAAGCTACCCATACCTACCTGTGCTGCTACCTGATAGTTACTGGCAATCGGCTGCTCAGGCGGAACAAACTGCAAGACGACACTGGCATTTGCGCTTAGCGCTACCTGAGTCCATGCTGCCTCGCATTGCGTCTCTGCATCTGGTGGGACCAGCGTCCAGTGTCCGCCACCTCCATCACAACCTGGCCCAGGTATGGAAGCCCGATAAGGCGCCTGTGGAGATGGAGATACAGTTGGCGGCGTTGGCAGAGACTTTGCGTTCGGGGAAGGCGTAAGTGTAGGGACATTCCTGGCGCTTCCTTCTGCTAGCGGTACCGCCCAAAAGATCGTGAGAACCAATATGACCAACATGACGCTCATACCACTGCCTATAATAGCAGCTTGCACCCTGCCAGCGGTGTGTAAAGCAGCCACAGGATGAGATGGACGCGATGGCACTATTGAAGATGGTCCATGACGCGCCGCTGATCGCTGTAATGCCAGCCAGCGCCCAAGACGAAGCGCCAGGCTGAGACCGACCAGCGGAAGGCCGAGGATCAATATCCCCAACCCGGCATCGTTATCGGTGCTCAATGCGTCTGCGCTGAGCGCACCACTTATTAATACTTGGACGGAAGCTGCGTACAAGAGGACCGACGAAGCCACTATCGTGTATCCCAGATAGAGCAATACACGTCCGTCGCGTGGAAAAGCCAGGCTATTGCCGTTGGTAATCTCCTCCCCAGAGGTCAGCACATCCCAGAACACTGCGACAAGGAAAACAGCCGCAAAGGCCACAGCGGATAGCTTGCCGAATGCCGTTTGCACAGCCACGACATCGAAGGACCACTCGATCATCTGCAAGCCAGCCAGGAGCAGCAATATCATCGCCAACAGGCGGCGGATATGCCAGCGCGGCTGAGGTTGGATACTAAGCCAGCCAATAAGGCCAAGTGTACAAAGAGCGGCGAGCAAACGGAAGCCTGCGAGCAGGTGAAATGGTGGATTCAGCATCCCTAGCCCGATAGTCGCCAGCACGAGGTGCGCGTTCCCCACGATCACCAGGAATGTGGCAACGATGAGAAACAGTCCGGTTATTCCTGCCACCCGCTGATGCAGCAGGCGTCCACGAGCCAGCAAGACAGCGCCAATTGTCAGGCTGAGAACATTTACCAAGACACCAAACATGACTCCTAGGATTGACCCAGCGCTTGCTACCGGCATCCCCCACCAAGAGACAAACAGATCACCCAGAGGATAGACGAGAACAAACTCGCCAAACATGAAGGCTACCCCAGCTAACAACGCTGCGGTGGGCACTCGCTCAGGCCAGTGCGCATCAATCCGCGCAAGATACGCCAGCAGCACCAGCACCTGTGCGATCAGAGAGGCAATCCAGAGGGCGAAGATAGCCCCTGCCTGATAGACTCGTAGCACGTCAATGACGATGCCGGTCGCTACTACGCCTGTGACAGCCATGAGTAGCCAGGGCCTGTTGGCACGGTTAGCTCGGTTAGTACGCCTGCGTTCCACGCGACGCATGATGCTGAGCAGGGCGTGAACTCCTACTTCTCCCCATTCAATGAAGTCGGTACTCGACCAGTAGATGACGACCGCCAGGAGGAGCGGGAGGACAAAGACTTGCCCGGTCAGCGCGTCAGCGAAGACGCCTACGCTGGATGGTATTCCTGCCCGTTGATAGGCGAGCCAGACGCCGAGCGCTGCTCCCTCATAGATCAGCAGCAGTGCGCAGACAAGCCAGAAGGAACGCACTGGAAAGCTCGGTGAATGTTGCTGTCCGCCTGTGTTTCCGATACCGTTGGGTGGGTGTCTGTTGATGAGCAGCAATCCAGCGGACCAAACCCAAAACAATCCAAGTACGCCAAGTTGCACCCAGGCCAGCCGCACCTCAGTAACAAAGGGTTCGCCGGTGAGGCCGTTGTCGCTGTACAGTTGAACAACGGGATAATATCCGAGCGCAACCGTCACCAGGGCAATCACAGGAAGGCGTAATCCCCAATGTACTCGTAACGCTCCCGTAAGAATGAAGCACCACCCCAGAGCCAGAGAGAGCGCAATGACCACGAAGGCTCCAAGAGGGAGATGCGCTGCTGGCAAGTTACTGGAGATTCCTGCCGGTATCTGAGGCTGCGGAAGGCCCTGCGTCGCTAACAAGAGTGCGACTATGCCAAGTTGCGCAAACGCAATCACGACCACAACCTGCAATGGCCGGCTCATCGTTCTGACTGAGATCAGTTGCTGGCGGAGCGCCTGAAAGAAACCGGCGCTTTCTTCCTGGTCTGCCGAGTTTGCTTCGTTTGCAGATTCATCGCCACTACGGTTCATGCCTTTGTCTGCGACAGCAGGTGGCGCAGAGGTGGACGGCGGAGGGCTGACAGGATTGGCTGGGCCAACCGATGGCGGGGTGGGCGGCTGATGATAGGAGGAGGGCGGCCACATAGCACATGCCTCACTTAACTGGCGTTTCTTGGTGCGGCCCTACGCCAATCATCAGCCGCATTGTGGATGGTCGTCACTCGAATCTAGGTTGTATCGAGGGATGGCAATGTATCCTCGAAAGATTCATTCAGTACGCTCCAAACGTTCCAATGGTTGACCAGCTTTCGCCCAGGCGGAGGTGCCGCCAGCGACATTTACCGGCGTTGAAATGCCAACTTGCATCAGGAATTGCGACGAACGGCGCGACCGCTCTCCACTGCGGCAAACGACGAAGATCGGTTGGTCGTGTGGCACCTCATCCAGCCGCGATGCCAGCTCAGCCTGTGGCAGATTGATGGCGCCGGGAATATGGCCGCGCGCATACTCCGCTGGCTCTCGCACATCCAACAGGTAAACATCTGGCAGGCGCGCGGCCAGTTCGTCAATGGTGATCTCTGGCACAGTTGGGGCCGTCGTCAGCATCGCCCAGGGCATCTCTGCAAGGCCACGATTTGTCGCCTCGATAGCTGTCATATTCAGGGGACGTGCGGGCACATGGCGGCTCAGGGTGGTCACAAAACTATCGCGTTCCAACTGTGCCAGTGGATTATAGCGCCGCTCGAAGCCAATGGTTGTGCTGGCGCGACCCCACATATCGTTCCCGCATGGTCCCTCGTAATGGCCTGGGAATACCTCTACCCAATCTGGCATGCCGAGCAGCCGCATGATACTTTCGTACTGCGCCGCTGCATCGCCGCCGCCAAAGTCTGGGCGCCCAATATCGCCCACCAGCAGCGAATCTGCCGTCAACACCAGCGGCGATTCAGCGCAGCGTTCGAGGTCTAACACCTGAAGTGAAATCAGTTCAGGGCGATGGCCTGGGGTATGACAGACACGCAGCCGTATCTGCCCAAGCCCCAGTTCCTCGCCATCATGTAGCGGAAGAAAGGTGTAGGCGGTGTTCGCCGCCTGATGCAGGCATAGCTCCGCCTCATGATTAGCGGCAAGGCGGCGCGCGCCCGACACATGATCTGCGTGGATGTGGGTATCAATCACATAGCGCAGGCGGAAACCACGCTCTTGTAAAACAGCCTCGTACTCTTCGATCTCAATGCCAGGATCAACTATCGCCGCATCAAGCGATTGGCGTGAAGCGATGAGATACGACGCGCATCCGTGCTGCCGGTTGAGAAATTGCTGGAAATACATCGTTGTGCTCCCCTTTGCTCACTACTCAGCCTGTTCGCGTGCGCGTCGCATGCGAAACTCATGCACACCCTGTTTGAGTGTGCCAAGAGCAAGAGTAGCACAAAGCGGGCGCGTGAGGACGACCTCACGCCCAAGCGCCTCGATCAGCGTATCGAAGGGTAGCTCATCCACCCCTGCCAGGGACATGCCACAGACCACATCGGTGAGGTACGAGGCGGCGGCGATGGCGATAGTACATCCCTCGCCCTCAAATGTCACACGATTGATGTATCCATCGGGAGTGACGCGCGCATACATGGTGAACTCATGCCCGCAGCCAGGGTCCCCTCCCGTCACCTGGATGTCTGCCTCTGGCATGGGTTCACGGTTACGCGGGTGTTCGTAGTGATCCACCAGCAAGCGTATACTCGCCTCGCGGTCAATGCGGTCAATGCTCACGGCGTCACTCCCCCTCAATCGTTGCAGGCAGCGCCAGGATTTGGTCATCCTGGCGCACACTGGTTGCCCGGCCTAAGCGTTATGGTTGCTCGCCCTTGTGAATGGGCGCTCCGACGAGGTTGCCCCATTCCGTCCAGGAGCCATCGTAGTTGCGCACATTGGGGTAGCCGAGCAACCGCGTCAGCACAAACCAGGTGTGCGCCGAACGCTCGCCGATGCGACAATAGGCGATGACCTCTTTCTCCGGCGTAATGCTCTTGCCACCATAGATCGCCTGTAACTCCTCAAATGATTTGAAGGTGCCATCCGCATTGGCAGCCGTCGCCCAGGGGATATTCTGCGCGCCGGGAATATGGCCGCCGCGTTGTGCGCCTTCCTGCGGATAGTTCACCATGTGAATCAGCTTGCCGGTGTACTCATCTGCTGAACGCACATCCACCAGCGCGTGGCCCGGCTGCTCCAACCACTGCTCCACCTGCGAACGAAACGCGCGAATGGTAAGATCCGGATTCTGTGCCTGATAGGTCGTGGGCGCGAACTGTGGGATAGTCTTGGTGTACTCACGACTCTCCGCCTCCCATTTGGCGCGCCCGCCGTTCATGATCCTGGCGTCCCGATGGCCATAGAGCGTGAAGAGCCAGAAGCTGTACGCCGCATACCAGTTGTTCTTATCGCCATAGAAGACGACCATCGTGTCATTGCTGATGCCATAATGGCGCATCAGCGCCTCAAAAGCTGCTTTGTTCACGAAATCGCGTCGCACCGGGTCCTGCACATCGGTGTGCCAGTCCAGCTTGACGGCATTGCGAATGTGGCCGATTTCATAGAGCAATGGGTCTTCATCCGCTTCGATGATCCGCACGTTTGCGTCATCGAGATGCTGCGCAACCCATGCTGTGTCTACCAGCACTTCTGGATGGGCGTAGCTGGCCTGAGCTGTTGTCTCGGCCATTGTCTGTGATTGGTTCGCCATGCGTTTGTTCTCCCCCTTCACTATGCTGGGCTGAATTGAGCAAATTGAGCAAATTGAGCAAATAGGGCGCCCTGTTTCTCTTTGCTTCTTTTATGGGTGACGTTCCCTACAAGCCGCGCCTCGCACGAAAAGTATGGCCGGGGTCGCAGCCGAAGACCAGCAACAATCCGTACTGAATCCCACACTATTTCCGAACTGAAGCGGGCGCCGATTGTTGGAATGCACCTCTACATTGCGCTTACCGCTGCCTTGCGGCTAGGAGGAAATGCGTATGATACAATGCCGCCATCTGGTGAAAAGGGAGGCAGCCATAGAAACGTAGGTTCGGACGATCCCTGGACGGTGGGCTGGGGAGAGGTGAGCGATGGCCATAACTCAAATGCCGGCCTTTGGCATCTTGCTCAAGCGCCTGCGCCGCGCGGCACATCTTTCCCAGGAAGAACTGGCGGCACGGGCGCACTATAGCACCGGCTATATTGGCATGTTGGAGCGCGGAGTCCGGCTTCCTCTGCCTGCGACGGCGGCGCTGCTGGCCGATGCGCTCGCGCTCTCAGAGGCCGACCGCGCATTGCTGGTGGGCGCCGCGCAACGTCTAAGCCGCTCCACGCTCCCTGCACAGCATCACGAACATGCGGCGCTCCCCTTCGTTGGCCGCGCTCATGAACTCAGCATATTGAGCCAGCTTACATCCGGAAACGGCCCTCCCTGCTACTTGCTGGCCGGAGAGCCAGGAATCGGCAAGACGCGCTTGCTGCACGAAGCAATGACAAAGGCTGAGGCCGCTGGATGGTCTATCCTACAGGGAAGTTGCCAGCGGCTGGCTGGCCAAACTCCCTATGCGCCATTGCTGGATGCGCTCGAAAGCTGTGCGCGTAGCCGGACACAAGACCAACTCTGCGCCGATCTGGAAGGGTGCGGCTGGCTCATACGGCTCTTGCCGGAGTTGACGGAATTGGCCCACATTCCACCGGTAGATTGGGCGTTGCCGCCTGAGCAGGAGCGGAGGCTCGTGTTCCGCGCTGTCCGCCGTTTCCTGGCAAACGTCGCCCGACCAGCAGGTTTGCTCCTGGCGCTGGATGATCTACAATGGGCGGGCGCCGATACCTTTGACCTGTTGACCAGTCTGCTCCGTGCCCGCGAAGATGTACCGCTAGTAATGCTGGGCGCCTACCGCGACACCGACCTCGATCTTCATCATCCACTGCATACCATGCTTGCGGACCTCTCCCGCGACGGGCTGGCCCGCCGAATCCCTATCGGTGAGCTGGCAGAAGATGAGGCCCGCCTGCTGATAACCGAACTGATTGGTGATCGGCCAGCGTCCCCCGAGATAATCGAGCGGATATTTCAGCGTGGGGGAGGCGTGCCGTTCTTTCTGGTCAGTTGGGCGCTCTCGCTTCGGGATGATGCCACTGAGAACAAATCGGATCAAGAACAGAAACACGAGCACATTCCCTGGGACGTTGCTCAGAGCATCCGCCAGCGCGTGACCGCTTTGCCACGCGCAGCGCAAGACCTGCTTGGCGTTGCGGCGGTGATTGGGCATCGTATCCCACGTTTGCTCCTGGTGAGTGTGATGGCTAGCCTGGGATGGAGTGAGCGTGAGATCATGCGCGCGGCGGATATGGCCTGCAAAGTGCGCCTGCTGATAGCGCAGGATGACCTGCGCTATGAATTTGCTCATGACCTGATTAGAGAGGTCATGACAAGTGATCTGGGCACAGCCTACCGTGCGATGCTGCATACGCAGATAGCCGAAGCGTTGGAGCGCGAGCCAGGCACACCGCCGGAACAACTGGCCTATCACTTCACCCGCTCTGGGCAAGCGGCCAAAGCGATGCGCTATCTGGAACAGGCTGGCGACAAAGCCTTGCTGCTCCATGCGTATGCAGAAGCCGAGCAGCATTATCGGGCAGTGTTGAAACAGCAGGAATCCACCGGGCAGAATGCTGAAGCGGCGGCCATGCGCGAAAAGATCGGTGGGGTACTCATCGCACAGGCAAAGTATCCATCGGCCATCGCAGTGCTGGAACCTGCGCTTGCCTATGATCTCGCCGTCTCTGATCTCGAAGGAGCGGGCAGAACGCTGGCGCTACTTGGGGACGCCTACAGTGGCAATGGCGCGGTAGATGAAGGCTTGTCTCACCTGCAATCCTATATGGAACGCCTGGTCGCAGGTGGCTTGTCTGCTCGCAATCAGGCGCGTCTCTATCTCACGCTAACAGAGTTATTTCATATCGGCGGGCGCAATAGCGAACAACTGGCAGCGGCACAACAGGCGGCAAGTATCGTCCACGACACTGAAGATCATCACCTGATGACTGTGGCGGAGCGGCAACAAGGGCTGGCATTTCTCGCTTTGGGTCTTACAGGCCAAGCGGCAGAGGCGCTCGAACGAGCCATTCGCTTCGCGGAACGATCTGGTGATCTCTGGCAACTCTCCCAGGTGCTCGGCGCATTGGCGATGACCAAGCGTATCCAGGGCGAACACGCACAAGCGGCCATCTACTTTGAGAGGGCATTGATCGTTGCCCGCCAGATTGGTCAGCCGGTGGTGATCGCCTATCTCACCTTCCTACACGGTGAACTGATCTATCTGATGGGCGATTGGCAACGGGCGCGCGAAGACTTTGACTGCGCCGCAGAGATAGTGCGATCCATCGGCTCTTGCTGGGCATCGCTCTATCCACCGCTTGGTCTGGGCCTGCTGGCGCTGGCGCAGGGAAACCGCGAGGAGACCAGGCGTTACCTGGAACTTGAAGCGGTGGAAGCGGCGATTCAAGAGGACAATCTCTATGTCATTCGCTGGGCGCAACCCAATTTAGCCGAGCGCGATCTACTGGAAGGCAATTTTGCCGTGGCGCGCGACCGCCTGGAACCCTGGCTAGACCGCCCCGGACAGCAGGAAAACGATGTGACAGGTATGTTGCCATTCCTGGCCTGGGCCTATCTGGGATTAGGCGATCAGGTGAGAGCGCAACACATCATCGGCGAAGCATTTACTCGTTCAACTGGCGGGCGGCAAGGAAATGCACTGGTAGATGTGCTGCGCGTTCAGGCGCTGGTGGCGATGAGTGTTGGCGAATACGATACAGCAGAAGCGTCGCTCCGCCAGGCGATCACGCTGGGAGAACATATGCCCTATCCTCACACAGTCGCCAAGACGCACTATGCGTATGGGCTTCTGTGCGAAACACGCGGCGATACGCGCGCCGCCATCGAGCATTTTCAGGCGGCGCATGCCCTCTGCCGTCAATTGGGCGAGGGATTGTTCCGGCCATACATCGAACACGCATTGCTCCGTCTACAGGGTGCTTCATAATTCAAAGAAGATGCGCTGCCTAACTTGACCCAACTTGACCCGTCAGCTTCGACGGTGCTATAGTTATATCCGAGTTCATGAGTCGGAATTAGGTGGGACAGCGGGCGAGGAGGCCGGTAATGTTGCGAGTTTCCACCCGTGGCGAATACGGCGTGCGCCTGATGGTAGACCTGGCGCGGCACTATGACGCCAATGGTGGTAGCGCCCGTTCGCTGACGGAGATTGGTCAGGCCGAAGGGCTTGAACTGAAAGTGCAATACCTGGAACAGTTGGTGAAGTGCCTGCGCGAGAACCATCTGGTGGAGTCCACCCGTGGCGCGCATGGTGGCTACCGGCTGAGCCGCCCGCCGCACGAGATCCGGATGGGCGAGGTGGTGCGCGCGCTGGAGGGTCCGGTGGCGCCGATGATCTGCGCCACCGAGGGCGAAATGGGCGTGATCTGTGACCGGCTCGACGGCTGCTCGACGCGCTATCTCTGGTCGCAGGTGCGCGATGCTATCGTCAATACGCTGGATAGCATTACGCTGGCCGATCTGGTCAAGCAATCAGACCTGTTTGCAGGCAGCACGGCGCACCTGGTGAAGTTCACGCCGCGCCTGGAACATCTGGAACGGTTGGAGCGTGTGGAGCGTGTAGAGCGCCGCGAGCAATCGTAAGCAAAACTGCCGGGTGCCGGGCGAGTGGAACAACGGGGTGGGCGTGCAAGACGGCCCACCTCCATTTTTGAGCGGGAAATGCGGGGTCGCGGCACTAAAGCGCCGGCGCATGAATAGTGGCCTGAAGGCCATAAACGGCTTTAGCCGATTCGTTGCGTGCTCCGGCTGCTCACAGCCGATAGCAATGCGATAGCACATATATTGTAGTAGAGACGCGCGGGTTTGGTGGCGCGGACATTCTTGTCTGTGTAGACATGTCGCCAGCCCTGGCGGGAGGACAAGCGAAGGCTTATGGAGAAAGAGAACGGCCACGTTGAGCCGGTGCAGTTGGTAATTCGTGATCTGCACGCAAATGTGGAGGGCAAAGAGATTCTGCGCGGCGTGAATCTGACGGTGACGCAGGGCGAGACGCACGCGCTGATGGGGCCGAATGGCTCCGGCAAGAGTACGCTGGCGAACGTCGTCATGGGGCATCCCAAATATGAGGTGACGCAGGGCGAGATTCTTTTCAATGGCATCAATATCCTCGACCTTTCCCCAGATAAACGCGCCCGTATGGGCATTTTCCTCGCTTTCCAGTATCCCTCCGCCGTGCCGGGGGTCAGCGTCGGCAATTTCCTGCGGCGCGCGCTGGAAGCCAAACGCGAGGGCTACGATCCCAACGCGCCTGCCGAGCCGACCGGCCAGATGCCCAAGCGCAAGGGCATTCCGCCTGCTGAGTTCCGCAAGATGCTCAACGAGAAGATGCGCCTGCTAAAAGTGGACAACACCTTCGTCAATCGCTACATCAACGAAGGGTTCTCCGGCGGCGAGAAGAAGCGCGCCGAAATCCTTCAGATGGCGATGCTGGAGCCGAGCATGGCAATTCTCGACGAGACGGACTCTGGCCTGGACGTGGATGCGCTGCGCATCGTCTCCGAGGGCGTCAACGCGCTGCGCGGGCCGAAGCTCGGCGTGCTGATTATCACGCATTATCAGCGCATCCTCGACTACATCACACCGGACGTGGTGCATGTCATGTATAAGGGCCGCATCGTCAAGAGCGGTGGCCGCGACTTTGCGCTGGAAGTGGACAAGCAGGGCTACGAGCGCCTGATTCAAGACCTCGAAGCCAGCGAAGGCAGCGAAGAAACCGTAGAGGCGTAGCCCCCACCCCCAGCCCCTCCCCCCTGCACGGGAGAGGGGAGCCAGAGGAGACCTCACCCCCGGCCCCTCTCCCGCGAGGAGAGGGGAGCCAGAGGGGCGCGTTCCGGTGTGTGGATACAGACTAATGATAGGCGAGTTCAGGAGGTAGGCGATGAAAACGTTGGAGCCGTCAATGCTGGCTGCGCTTGCGCCGCGTGAGGATTTCCCGATTCTGGCGCGCGAAGTGCATGGCAAACCGCTCGTCTACCTCGATAGCGCCGCCTCCGCACAGAAGCCGCGCCAGGTGCTGGAAGCGATGGAGAACTTCCAGCGCACCTCCTACGCCAACATCCATCGCGGGGCGTATACGCTGAGCGAAGAGGCGACCGCCGCCTATGAGGGCGCGCGCAAGAAAGTCGCGCGTTTCATCAACGCGCGTAATGTGCGCGAAGTGGTCTGGACGCGCAACACTACCGAATCCATCAATCTGGTAGCCAATAGCTGGGGCGGCGCGAACCTCAAAGTCGGCGATGTGGTGCTGCTCAGCGAAATCGAGCATCACAGCAATATCGTCCCCTGGCAGTTGATCGCCGCCCGCACCGGCGCACGCCTCGCCTATATCCCCGTCACCGATGGCGGCGAACTCGATCAGGAGGCGTATGCGCGCCTGCTGGAAACGGAGCGCCCGAAGCTGGTGGCCGTGACGCAGATGTCGAACGTGCTGGGCACGCTGCCGCCGGTGCGCGAGATGATCGCGCAGGCGCATGCGGTCGGCGCGCTCGTGCTGTTGGATGGCGCGCAGAGTGTGCCGCATCTGCCGGTGGATGTGCGTGCGCTGGATTGTGACTTCCTGGCGTTCAGCGGGCACAAGATGCTGGGACCAAGTGGCATCGGCGTTCTCTGGGCGCGGCGCGAACTGGAAGCGATGCCACCGTTTCTGGGCGGCGGTGATATGATTCGTGAGGTGAGTCTGCATAGCTCCACCTGGAACGATCTGCCGTGGAAGTTCGAGGCGGGCACACCAGCCATCACCGAGGCGGTGGGCCTGGGCGCGGCGGTGGACTACCTCAGCGCGCTCGGTATGGAGCAGGTGCATGCGCATGAACAGGCGTTAACGGCCTATGCGCTGGAACGCCTGGCGGCAGTGCCCGATCTCACGGTCTACGGTCCACCAGCGGAACGGCGCGGCGGCGTCTGCTCCTTCACGCTTGGTGACATTCACGCGCACGACCTGGCGACGATTCTCGACAATGCCGGCGTTGCGGTGCGCGCGGGCCATCACTGCGCGCAACCGCTGATGGAACGCTATCACATTCCGGCGACGGCGCGCGCCAGCTTCTATGTCTACACCACGGCAGCGGAGATAGATGCGCTGGCGGAGGGGTTGATGCAGGCGCGTGAGATATTCGCACTCTAGCTGGCATGTGGTAGCCAGCGGTTGAAACCGCGCCTGGATGGCGTGCCGCCGCGAAGTCCGCCGACGCGGACTAGGGGCAGGTGGCGTTTGACTCCCCTCCCCCGTGCGCGGGAGAGGGGCTGGGGGTGAGGGCTACTCACTCATGAGGGATAACAATGGACGATCTCTATCGCCAATATATCCTGGACCACTACCGTGAGCCGCGCAATCACGGTTCATTGGAGCAGCCGGATATCCATGCCGCCGACACGAATCCCCTCTGCGGCGACCGTATCGCCATTGATCTAAATGTGCGCGATGGGCGCGTCACCGAGGTGCGATTCAATGGGCGCGGCTGCGCCATCAGCCAGGCATCCGCCTCGATGCTGACGGAGAAGATCGAAGACGCGACGCTAGACGAACTGCGCGCGCTGACCCCGCAAGATGTTCTCGATATGCTGGGCGTGGAGATCGGCCCGGCCCGCCAGCGCTGCGCGCTGCTCTCGCTGCGCGTGCTGCATCAGGGCATCGGTGGCCCCTACACCGGGCGCATGGATGACGACGACGACCTGGACGACGAAGCAGCGGCTCAGGCGCTCAAAGAGCGCGATTCATCGGGGGTATGAGACCTCACCCCCTAGCCCCCTCTCCCGCGAGGAGAGGGGGAACCACGCCGGGCGCAGCGTGTGGCTATTGCCTATCTTTTGCTTATGCGCCTGCGCCACGCACCACGCGCTGATACTGCGCGAGTTGATCCGGGTCATTGAGCGACACGTGATGATAGACCTGCCGCCAACCGCCCTGTTTGGGGATGAAGCGGAAGATGCAGATAGAACGAACCTCGGAGAGGTCAGATGTTGCTCCCTGTTCGCTGTCAGATGCGTAGGCGCCACGTTCGCTCCCGGCGAAGACAACCAGTTCAGGCGTCACATAGGCCACGATGTCCTTGAACATGGTCTGTACCCGCACCGGCCCAGAGAGCATGCGCTCAGAGGTCGCAGCGATGCTTGCGCTGCTGACAAGGCCCCCAACCGGAGTATAGACCTGGACAAGAGGGTCATCCGCCCAGATCTGTTTGTAGAGGTCCGGCGACCGGCTGTTGAAAGCGTAATAGAACGTTTCGAGCGCCGCACGCGCCCCTGCGAGTCCGGGCTTGTTGGTATCAGCCAGCAGGTTCTGCTCGCCGCGCACGATCACACCGCTCAGCGCGGTCGCCACGGCGCCATTCTCCGCACTGGTATTCGTCTCCATCATCAGCTCTCCTCTTCCATGTTGTTCACCTGGTCATTCGCTTGTGCTTTATCACCTGGCAGCGCATCGGTGAGCGGCGCTGGCAAATAGCCCTTCGGCACGCGCCAGGCGTGCAACTCCACGATGAAACGTCCGGCACGGACGGCGGGGTCAGCTTCGGCCAGCGCCTGTGCCTCGGCCAGTGTCGCCGTGCGGAAGATGCTGAAGCCGCGAATGTCGCTCTCATCGCTGATGGGTCCGGCAGCAATTGCCGCGCCAGACGAGACTTTGTGCTGCGTATGCGCCATATGCTGCCGCTGCAATTCCGCAAGCTCCGGCGTCTCCTCAGCCGTCCATTTTGGTCCCTTGCGCAGCAGGCAGATGTAGTAGGTATCTAGCTCCACGTTGAAATCCCCCACCCCCAGCCCCTCCCCCGTGCGCGGGAGAGGGGTGACCGGAGAGACCGTTGGTCCCTATGCGCCTATTTCCCCGCTTGTTTTATCATCTCAGCGGCGCATGGTCGCCAGTTCGCTGAGGCGGCGTTGCAGGAAGCGGCGCTCGATGGTGTTCTGGCAGAGCGCCAGCGCCCGCTCGTAGCTGGCCCGCGCCTCGTCATGGCGGCCTGCGCGGCGCAGCAGGTCGGCGCGCGCCGCGTGATAGAGATGGTAGTGGTCGAGCGCTGGCGCCAGCCCACACTGATCCAGCAGCGCCAGCCCTTGCTCCGGTCCTGCGACCATCGCCACGGCCACCGCCTGGTTCAATTCTATCACCGGCGAGGGCGTCATCTGCGCCAGCCGCGTGTAGAGCAGCGCAATCTGCCGCCAATCGGTTTCGGATGGCTGCGCGGCCTGGCTGTGTAGCGCGCTGATCGCCGCCTGAACCTGATAGGGGCCGGGATGGCGCAGATGCAGCGCGCGGTCTAGCAGCGCCTGCCCTTCTGCGATTTCGGCGCGATTCCAGAGGCTGCGGTCCTGATCTTCCAGCAGCACGAGGTCGCCGTGCGCATCCATCCGCGCCAGCCGCCGCGATTGGTGCAGCAACATCAATGCCAGCAGCCCCAACGCTTCCGGTTCCTGGTCACGCATCTGCTCGCGTTGCAACAGCATCACCAGCACGCGCGCAAGCCGGATCGCCTCCGCGCATAGCTCCTGGCGTATCAGCGCGTCGCCGCTGGTCGCGGTATAGCCCTCGTTGAAGATCAGGTAGAGGACGGCCAGCAGCCCCTCCATGCGCTCCGGAAGCAGATGCGCAGGCGGCACACGATAGGGGATACCGGCGTCGCGTATCTTGCGTTGCGCGCGCACCAATCGCTGCGCCATCGTCGGCACTGGCACCAGGAAGGCGCTGGCAATCTCTTCGGTGGTCAATCCGCCGAGCGTACGCAGGGTCAACGCCACCCGCGCCTCCAACGGCAGCGCCGGGTGACAACAGGTGAAGAGCAGCTTCAGCCGCTCATCCGGTATCTCGCCGTCGGTATCTTCAGTATCATCGCTATCGTCTGCGCTGGCTGGCGCTTGCGCTACGGCATCTTGTTCGCGCTCAGCCAGCGCCTGAAGTGTTTGTTGTTTGCGGACGAGGGTGGCGTTGCGGCGCAGACGGTCAATCGCCTTGCGCCGCGCGACGGCAAGGAGCCAGGCCGCCGGATTGCGTGGAACGCTCTCCGCAGGCCATTGTTGGAGTGCCAGCACCACCGCATCTTGCAGTGCATCCTCCGCCAGCGTGAAATCACCAGTGGTGGCGATCAACGCGGCGAGCATCTGTCCGGATTGCTCACGGAAGGTCTGTTCGATGATGCGCGAAACGCCGGTTGTATGCGGATCGTTCGCGCCCGTCGTCACGCGCTCTCCCATCTGCTCCCATGCCTCGTAAAGATTCCTCACCGCTGGCCCCTCTCCCTGCGGGGAGAAGGGAGCATCGCTTTGCAGCTTGCGCTTTTGCTCCCCTCTCCTGGCACATGCCAGGAGAGGGGCTGGGGGTGAGGACAATAAAACTACCCGAACACCATCACCGGGCGCACCTCAATTGAGCCATTCCTGGCACCGGGGATGCTGGCGGCAATCTGGATGGCTTCATCGAGGTCTTTGGCATCCACCAGATAGAAGCCGCCTAGCTGTTCTTTTGTCTCCGCGAAGGGGCCGTCGGTGGTCAGTGTTTTGCCGTCGCGCACGCGCACCGTCGTGGCAGACGAGGTGGGCAGCAGCGCCTCGCCGCCAGTAATCTGGCTCTTGTACTGCTCGCCGAAGGCATTATACGCGGCGTATACAGCTTCCTGTTCTTGCTGACTCGCCTGGCTATCGGCCACTTCATCACCATAGATCAACAAAGCGTACTGCATGTCAAACCTCTCCTCACTCGCACGTAGTGAATACGTGACGTGGTAACGATCAACGACAGGTGCTTGATGAGCGGCACATCCGCTTCATCACCGTGTCACCTATACGTCGAATGAGGTTTCGCCAATTCGACACCCTCGCGGCGCCCAATGTAAACTGGCACCTGCAAGATGAAAGCATATCGGGGTATGAACCCAATAAGGATTGCTTGCGCAACAGACCGCAGTTGACGTACCCGTCTCTGCTGATGATCAATTTTGTATTCGTGGGGTAGCCGGTCTCCAGAGCAAGAGGCTACCGACAATAATGATAGCCGTCACGGTATGAATGCCCATGAGAGTAAAAGCAATTGCCCAATTGACGCCGGCAAATCGCGGCAGGGGATTGAGAATTGGCAGGATAGGCAGCACATAGGAGGCGAGCAGCACACCTACTGCTACACACAGGAAGGCTTTGCGTGGACGCGCTACCGTTCGAGTGAGCAACAGGTAGGTACTCGCGCCACCAATGGATCCAAGCATACAACCGCTCAGCAGTGGCAACCAGGTGAAGGAAGGGTAGCCAGCAGGCGCGTGGACCAGCGGTGTAGCAATGGTGGCAATCAAGAAATCAACACCTGTTGCTACCACTCCTGCCATCAGGGAGATAAGCCAGAGCGAGCGCACACTGCTAGCAGGCCTCGTTGATTGCTCTGGCAAGTTCTCTGGCAAGTTCCGTGAAACGATACTCATTGCACGCCGCCTTTCGTGTTCAATAGTGGTCAACTTTATGACCAGAATGCCCCCTAATGTCAGTCAGTCTTGTCTTGTTGGGTCGCCAGGGCAGGAAGCGGCAGAGGAAGGAGGCGAGGATTCGTTGCGGTGACGTAGACGTTGAAGCGCACGTTCGGTCCAGCTTCGCTCAGCCTCCAACAGCGTCACCAGATGGTCCTGCGCCAACTGTTCATGTAGTCGCTCGGTTGCCTTCGCCTCTTGCTCGACCAGCGCCAGCCGTGCGTTGATGGTCTGGCGGCGCTCGTCTAGCAGTAGTATTGCCTCCTCGGGAGGTAGATAGGGCAGAAACACCATACCCACTTCGACGCCCGTATGCAGCAATTCGAAGCTGCGCACAACCTCGCGTAAGAGCGAGTTGAATCGCTCTCGCCCCTTTGCAGTAAGGGTATAGATATGCCGTTCACGCAGCGGCCCAGGGGCGCCAGCTTCGCTTTGCACCTCAAGAAAGGCGGCAGCGGCCAGCCGCTCCAGGAGATAGTAGACGTTGCCCTTTTTGAGGTCAGTATAGAGGTCGCCATGAGCCGCTACGATGCGCTGGATATCGTAGCCAGTGCGCGGGCCAGATGTGAGCAGGCCAAGAACGAGCAATTCTTTGTGCATAGACATAGGTATCATCCATTGGTGAGATTAGGAACGATACTGCTTGTATATTGCCGTAGTATCGCCTTCAGTGGGCAAACAAATGGAGCGTCTGGCTATCCAGCAGGATGTGACCAACCGCCAACACCATGATGCCCGTCATCACCCAGAAATGAGTGCGGCGAAGCCTCCGGCGATGAGGTGTAGTAGGAGTACGTAGCGTCTGCCCCAGGAAAACCTGGCCGATCAGCGCAAACAATGCCCCTGTTCCCAAGTACAGACCAAGCGCATTACCCTGACCACCGAATCCTGCACTCATAGGCACCCAGGCATGGATAATCACGATGCCAGTGATGGCGTATCCCAGCAGATAGTGCGGGCGCAGACGCTGAAGGTACGGAAGCACCTGGGCATTAACCCAGCCCAACGACACGAGCAACGCTTTCCGGCGCAGGAGAAACGGCAGGAATACGGTGGTCACCAAGAGCAGTAAGATCAGCCAGCCACTGATGCTGGTAAATACATGAGCAGGCATGGCGCATGTTCCCTCCTGAATGATGAAACCTGTTACTATCTAGTCAGTACTGACTAGATAGTAACAGGTGGTTGGAAGTGCTGTCAAGAGTCAATGGGTGGGAGTGAGAAAACAGGCCCAGGCGAACGATACCTTGCCAGAACACCCAATTTTTGGCCTAGAGTTTCTCCTCGTTCATGCAACTAGACATCTCTGCTATAATGGCCTTCGCGGACCCGTTGTATTTGACAAGGTGCGTGGCGTGCCTCGCTATGGCAGGCCACGACTGAAAGGGTATTCAATGAAGCGTGCCATTTTATTCCTGAGCATTGGCGCTATCGTCGCATTCATCGTTGGCATTGTTCTGGCAGGCGCAGGGGCAACACAAGCTTCCGCTTCATCAGGTTCAGCAGGTGCGGGCACACTCCTGGCCCTTATCGGCTTGATCCTCTACTTCTTGGGTGGCCTGATGGCGTTCGTTGCTTGGATAATGGGCATCATTGCTACGGCGCGCATTGGCCGCTGGGGCTGGTTCGTGCTGGTGCTGCTCATCAGCCCGTTGGGATCGCTGATCTATGGCATCGCCGGCCCGACGGAGCGCGCTGTCGCTTAAAGCTGGCCTCTCCGGCGTGGTGTATGACGGCGCAGATGGGTCCGCACATGCCAGCATCACACCGCCGGTAGCCATCAGAGCCACCAGGCGTTTTCTCGCACTCATCACGCGAAGCAGCCACGGCGCCGTGGCTGCTTCGCCTCTTTTCTTATGCGCCTTCCAGGTGCATGAACTGATGGCAGTTGAGTAGCACGGCGTTGCGCAGGTCGCGGAGGCGGATGTGTTCATTGGGCGCATGCGCGCCGTTGGCCCAATAGGTCGGATTGCCCGGCGCAGATAGCCCCGGCAGGCCGACCTGGCGACGCAACGCTCCTAGGAGTGGCAGCGTGCCGCCGCCGATCAGCGTAATCTCCGGCTTCGTGCCGTTGGTGGCGGCGTAGGCTTCCGCCAGCTCGATGACACGCTGGGCGAACGGGTCTTCGATGGGCGTGACGACCGGCTCGGCGTTGCTAAACGTCGTGACAGCGATGTCGCCATAACCCTGCGCCGCCAGATGCGCTTTGAGCTTCGCCAGGATGTCGTCAGGCTCCTGATCCGGCACGAGGCGGAAATCAATCTTTGCCATCGCCTTCGCTGGCAGCACCGTCTTTGTGCCCTCGCCAGTATAGCCGCTGAGGAGTCCGGCGATGTTGCAGGTGGGCGCGAAGGAATAGCGTTTGCGTAGCTCGAAACCCGCCAACCCATCGTTGAAACGCTCGACGCCAAACGTCTCTTTCAGCAGGTCATCGTCGTCGGGATGGCTGGCGACCACGGCCAGTTGCGCCTCGGTTGGCTCGCGCACGGTGTCGTAGAAGCCGGGGATGGTGATGCGCCCATCCGGCGCGCGCAGCGTCGCCAGCGCCTGCACCAGCCGCCACGCCGCGCTCGGCAGAATCGTTGCGTTGCCGGAGTGCGCGTCGCCCGCCATCCCTTGCAGGTCCAGTTGCACATAGAGCAATCCCTTGCTGCCCAGGCCGAGCGTGGGGTTGTCCTCGCGTCCGAAGCCCGATCCCTCCCAGAAACAGCCGTCAGCTTTCAGCAGATCGGCGTGTGGCGCAATCAACTGCTCGAAATGCGGGCTGCCAATCTCTTCCTCGCCCTCGATGATCCAGCGAATCGTGATGGGGAGTGTACCATGTGCCGCCCGCAATGCGCGGATGGCGGTGAGCCGCGCGGCGATTTCACCCTTGTTGTCGGAGGAGCCACGCGCGAAGAGCTTGCCGTCGCGTACGGTCGGCTCGAACGGCGGCGAGAGCCACAGTTCAAACGGCTCCGGCGGCTGCACATCGTAGTGATTGTAGAGCAGCATGGTGTAAGGACCACTGCCGCGCAGTTCGCCATAGACAATATCCGGCGCATCCACTCCGGCGGGCGCGGCGAAGCGCTGCGTCGTGAAGCCAGTTGCGCGGAGGGCGTCTTCGATCAGCGCGGCCATCTCGGCAATGCCCTGATGCTGCGCGGCGATGCTCGGCTGGCGGCAGAACTGCTCCAGCAACGACTGCGCCTCCGCTGTGAGCGCCTCCGCATCGAAGTTATCGAGGTTGGCGCGGTTGGCGCTGGACCCATCAACATTGTTGGTATCGGCTGTACTCATGCCTACGCCTTTTCTGCTTTCTGAGCGGTAGAATATCCGGGAGACGTTTATGCCTCCTGGATATTCTACCGCTCTTCAGGCCTTCAGGCGATTCGTCTTTTGCGAAGAGGGGCGATTGAGAGCGGATCGAGATTGAGCAAACTGCTATTTATTTCACTATGTGCTGCTGCACGTGATATTGGCTGGCTGTCTCTTCCCAAAAAGTGCTCCACTGAGCCAGTGTGAGCGGTGATGGCAGCGGATACCGTGCTGAGATGGCGCGTTTGAGCGCCGCATGGTAGCGCACAAAGACGGCGAAATCACGCGGATAGGTTCGCGTATCTACACCAATGAAGGCTCCGTGGCGCACCTGGCGCAGCAGCGATTGCCAGCGACCGATGGACGCCAGCCCTGGCGCATCCACTCCGTTCGAGAACAGCATAAGGTAAAGCTCAGCGAATGGGCCAGCCTGTTTCAGATATGAGTCCAGCGCCTGCGCATCTGGCTCCGTATTGAAGGTCAGCCAGAATGGCACAGAACCAGTGCGCAGCGCCCAGTATGGTTCGAGCAGAACGAACGACTCGGCCAGCAGGCGATCATCTGGCAGACCGCGCTGGCGATACCACCAGCGATAGAAGTCCGCCACCAGTGGGCTGATGGCTGCTGGTTCAGCGAACACGAGGCGCTGCACATGCCAATGGCGCTGCTCCGCCAGGCGCTCTATGTCGCCCAGCAGCGCAGGCTCAAAGCCCCATTCCGCCTCCGGCATACAGGTATCGGGCGTTGGGCTATCCCAGCGCCGCCGTTCTGACCCCTCATGTTGGAGGAACGCCGCCACGCGCTCGCTCCCTGCCAGATATTCCCCGGTGGTGGGGCCACCGACCGCTCCCATCTGAAAGTAGTAGCGCTCGCTGATCTGCGCGACCGGCCACGATTGGGTGCAATCAACGACAAAGATGGTTGCGCCAGGGGCAAGCGACGTTTGCAGGAAACGGGTGTACGCCTCTCCCAGCCGCAGACGTTTGAGACGAAAATAAGCCATGCGGCTGAGCATGAGCCGGTCCTGCGCTGGGTCGTGCATGTGATGCAATTGCAGATCAGGATTAGCCACCAGCAGCCGCTCGCCCGCTGCACGTAGTTTCTGGATGCTTCGCCCCGGCTCGTCCACGGGGATGCGGGCCTTGATGGGCGTCAGAAAGGTTTGTGGTAGCCAGGGAATCCCCAACGCTGCGTAGAGATGCACAAGCGCGCCGTTCGAGGAGCCGATGGCAACCGCCGGATAGCGACGCGCTGGATACTGCGCGACCACCCAGCGTGCAACCTCCTCCGCATCCACGTTGCCAGCCTGCTCAGGCGCAATCGCCTCTGTGGCGCCGCTCAGCTTATAGATGTACTCGCGGAGGCGCGCTGGCAACGCATTGATTCCCCGTGCCACCGGCTCAAAGAGCCAATCGGCGGAGAGATGCGTTCCCAACTGGGGGAAATCGTGCCCATGCAGAAAGCGTGCGGTGGCGCGCAACATCGCCGTAGAAGAATCGAATGCGGCAAGATAGGCTGGTGGTTTACTGGCTCTGCCGTGATATACCTGCTGCTCGTTTCCCTGGTCATGGAGCGCCTGTGCGTTTGACCTCATGTTGCCATCCTTTTGCCGTCCTTTTGCCGTCCTTTCGCTCTCCTTGCGGCTTTCTTCAAGGCGTTTGTGAAGTGTATGCAGCCTCTCTATAAGCGGGACAGAGAAAGGCGCGAATGACACGCGCCAGGCGTACCGGCTGATCGAGATTGATGGCATGCGCGGCCCCTGGAATGACAATCAGCCGCCCGCGCGGCACCAGATAGGTCGCCTTTTCCGCCCATTGCTGAGTGATGATCGGGTCGTTGCCACCGCGAACGACCAGCGTAGGAATGGGCGCCATCTGCGAGAGCCGCCGCTCAAGGTGGTCGTGAATCATCAGCCACATCGTCCAGAGCGCGCGCAGCCTGCTGACATCCTGATAATCGCGTTTGGTGACCTGTCCTACGTAGGGCGGTTCGCGGTGTTCGTTCACGCGCCAGCGATACAGCAGCTTCGGAAGCGGTCTGCTGCTGGGGTCCACCGTCGGACTGGCAAGGATGGCATGCGTAATGTGTTCGCTATGGCGTATGGCAAAATCGGCCACGATCTGCGCGCTGAAGCTGGTGCCAAAGAAAGCCGCGCGTTCGATTCCCCGCGCGCGCAGATAGGCGGCGAGCGTATCGCTGAGGTCACGCAGCGTGAGCAAACGACGCGGAGTGCTGCTACGCCCATACCCAGGAAGGTCCGGCGCATGCACCTGGAGATAGGGCGAGAGCAGTTGCGCCAGCCGGATATAATGCCGGCCCGAAACATTCAGCCCCGGCACCAGCACCAGCGGCAAACGCGGCGATGGCAAAGCAAACGGTCTATCCCTCTGTGGTGACGCCGTTGGTTCAGCCCTATCGGGGATATCCACAGCATCCGCAGAGACACGCGCAAATATCCGCAGGCCATCCACATTCGTCCAGGTTTCGCGGAGTTTTTCTCCTGGCGTCATGCTCGTTGTTCGTCCATCCATGCTCATTTAACCATACAGACCAACACACTTCCCCCATGCATATTTCCTGGCATGGGGGAAGCAAAAACGTTGCATCTCACGAGTGGTGAGATGGCTAACTCAGGCGCGCGGCGCAGCAGATGGCTGTTGTGGTTGTTGCCCGGTCCGTGACGGGCGCAACTCACCAGCCTGCGCCAACTGCTCCAGCGCCTGGGTCAGCATCATGACGGCCTGCTGATCCAATTGTGCAATCTGCTGCCAGAGCTGGACGTTGCCGTCCCGGCAGTATTTGTCGTAGGCGTTTAGCCCTTCCAGTTTGCTTTGCAAGGCCGTAATGACATCATACGCCAGATTGCTCATCGGCGACGAAACGCCCTGCATACTTTGCATTCCCCGCGCCTGAGCAGCCTGCATGTCATACGCAGATTGCGGCTGATTCGGTGGCACATTTGCACTCATTGCTCTCTCGCCTCCTAACTCTCTACCTTGTCCTCCGGAATCGTCCAGAGTGGTTCAGCGGTGCGGCGCCCGCACTCTGTCATAGGGTCGCACGCTCTCCTTGAGTGGCTTGCAGAATATGTGCCAGATGCCAAGTGAAGGCTATCCATTGCCAATTTTTCGCCCTTCGTACAGATAGGGTATAATACACGGGTGTGCAACTATCTCTGAATATCTCTGGTGTGCGTGGCGTTTGTGGTGCTTCATCTCGTTTCACCCCAGCCGGTCATACGCCGGAGCAGAGAAGCTCGAAACATGCTGTACCGTGCTGAAAGGAGCGCGCCGCCTGTGGGTTTTAATATGAAAGCTCTGCAACAGATGCAGAACAAGATGATGAAGATGCAGGAAGACCTGCAAAACTCCACCTTCGAGGGAACGTCCGGCGGCGACGCCGTGAAGGTCTCGATGACCGGCAAATATGAGATTACGGCGGTCAAGCTCGACCCTGAAGTAGTAGACCCCGAAGATATCTCGATGCTTGAAGACCTCATCCTGACGGCCTGTCAGGATGCCTTCAATAAGGCGGCGGAGGCGCAGGCCAAGATGATGCAGGCGCTAACCGGCGGCATGAAGCTACCTCCTGGGCTGGGATTCTAAGCTACGCGGTTCGGGAGCAATTCGCCTGCTGCCAAACAATAATACCTAACGTGTGACGTGTGCAACACACGCGACCACCAGCGACTGGTAGGACGACGGAAACGATATGCAAACAACGGCGGCGCCCGTGACGGCGCTCATCGAAGAATTGGCGAAGCTCCCGGGCATCGGCCCGAAAACCGCCCAGCGATTGACCTTTTTCATCCTGCGCAGTCCGGCGGACCAAGCGCGGCGACTTGCCGAGGCGATCACGCGGGTGAAAGAAAGCATCATCCAGTGTTCGATCTGCTTCAACATCACCGAAACCGATCCCTGCGCCATCTGCGCCAATCCCGAACGCGACCACGCAACCATCTGTGTGGTGGAGCAGCCGCTGGATGTGCTGGCTATCGAGAAGACTGGCGTCTTCAAGGGTGTCTATCATGTGCTGCATGGCGCGCTGTCGCCGTTGGAGGGCATCGGCCCGCGTGACCTGCGCATCGAGGAGTTGGTGGCGCGGGTGAAGCCAGGCGCTTCTGGGGCGCATGAGCCGGTGCATGAGGTGATTCTGGCGACCAACCCCAACTATGAGGGCGACTATACCGTCGCGCATATCATGCAGGTGCTTGCGGGAGCGGACGTGCGCATCACCCGGCTGGCGCGTGGATTGCCCATCGGCGGCGACCTCGAATACGCCGACGAAGGGACGCTAGGCAGGGCGCTGGAAGGCCGCCGCGAGGTGAACGGATAAGACGAACGGATAAAGAGGCTGAGCTAGCTGACGGAGAGCACAATAGTGCGACATCAGGAGGGTGTGACGATGGAGGCAGCAGAGGCAGAGAGACTCGTGCAACGCCTGCGCGAGCAACGACTGACCACCCTATCACTGGCGGAACAAATCAAGGACGACCGCTGGCATGAGCCAGCTCTCCCCGGCGCAGTCACCGTGCATGAGACACTGGCGCACCTGCTGGCGTGGGATGAATGGGCCGTCGCCGTCTTCGAGATCAGCCTGATTCGTGACGAGTTGCCGCCAGTGCTTCAGCGCGCTCTTGACGATGTGGATGGCTTCAACCAGCGTGCGCGGACACGGCATCGCGGCATCAGCCGCTTCGACCTGCTCAACGGTCTGCAAACTGCCAATCCGCGCCTCATCACCAGCGCCCAGGCCAGCGGCGGCCCAGAATGGCACAACCGCGCCATTGCTGGACTGCGCTATCCAGCAGACTGGCAAATGTCCCAGGAGCCGAATGTTGGCGGCATCCTGCGTATGCTGCGCGCCCATGAATCTGCGCACGACAAAGAGATCATGGCAGCCTTTGGCATCGAGCCGAAGCTGGACGAGTGGCGCGATCAGCAGGGAGCAAACGCGGGTGGCGAACGGCGCAGCGCCGCTAGCACAGCTAGCGCAAATGGTGAAAGCGATGAAGGCGCCGCTCCCTCGCCACTGGGCTAAAGGTCCAAAAGGTCCAACGAATTTCCTTTGGCGCTTCCGTTCTCGTCTAGCCCATACAGAATACACTCTTGACGCCGTTCCAGGGGTACCGTACAATTGGAATATGTGTTCTATATTGGTCCCCCGTGGCGGTCGCTCACACATTTCACATCCATTCCCTGACCCATCCAGGAGCTATCCGGCAGGCACACCGCCCACAAGTGTACGGTAAGCTGTTCCCATCGAGGCATCTGAGACATTGCTCGATCAGGAGCGGCGCGAGAGGAGACACAGCATGCCCGCAGATCGCGGCAACGCAACCGCCACGACCCTGGCCTATGGCGCCAGCGCCAGCGAACGCGAAAAATCGCTCGAAGTGACGGTATCGCAGATCGAGCGCCGTTTCGGCAAAGGCGCTATTATGAAACTCGGCGAACATCGCGCCCATGTGCGCGTTGAAACCATCCCCACCGGCGCCATTGCGCTGGACCTGGCGCTTGGCGTCGGCGGCATCCCGCGCGGACGCATCACGGAGATATACGGCCCGGAAAGTTCGGGCAAAACCACTCTCTGCCAGCATATCATCGCCAACGCCCAGAAGCGTGGCGGCATCTGCGCCATCGTAGACGCCGAACATGCGCTGGACCCGGCCTATGCCGAACGCTGCGGCGTCAACATCAACGACGTGCTGATCTCTCAGCCGGATACCGGCGAACAGGCGCTTGAGATCGTTGAGATGCTGGTGCGCAGCGGTGCGGTGGATGTCGTGGTGGTGGACTCGGTGGCGGCGCTGGTGCCACGCGCCGAGATCGAGGGCGAGATGGGCGATGCGCATGTCGGCTTGCAGGCCCGTCTGATGAGCCAGGCGCTGCGCAAGCTCACCGGCGCTATCAACAACTCCAAGACGGCGGTGGTTTTCACCAACCAACTGCGCGAAAAAGTGGGCGTGATGTTCGGCAGCCCGGAGACCACGCCAGGTGGCCGCGCGCTCAAGTTCTACGCCTCCGTCCGCCTCGATATTCGCCGCATTGACACGATCAAGGTTGGCACCGAGGCGATGGGCAGCCGCGCGAAGGTGAAGGTGGTCAAGAACAAGGTGGCCGCGCCATTCCGGGTCTGCGAGTTCGACATCATGTTCAACGAGGGCATCTCGCGTGAGGGTAACCTGATTGACATCGGCCTGGAGATGGGCATTGTCAAGAAGTCCGGCGCGTTCTTCTCCACCGGCGATACCCGGCTGGGCCAGGGCCGCGAGAACGCCAAAGAGTTCCTGCGTCAGAACCCGGAAATCGCCGACTCCATCGAGGAGCAGATTCGCTCGGCGGTCGCTCCGGCCCCCAGCGTCGGCATCGAAGATGAGGGCGCCGAAGAACTCTAAGAAGCTAAGCGCGCCTATCGCTCGTTGCGATGTTCGCCCCTATGCCTCATCTACTGGCATAGGGGCCTTTTATTCCAAAAGATGCCGCCGAAGTTGTTAAAAATGGTCTGGAACTGGTGTTCACATCTCGCCGCCACTATGGTATACTACTGAGTAATCGTTGCCTACAGGCGCGATAGCCAATTATGTTATGTCAATTGTAGGAGATGGACGCATCTACTTTCAGATACGCCCATCGAACCCGGACGCTGAAATAGCCAGCGCGTAGGGCCAAATTGCAGGATAACACGCGAGCAGGGGTCTTGCCCAGCATTTTTCCGGCTATTTTCCGGTGTTGCGGGCGTCCCCAATGCCGCACCACTCGTATTCCTGTCGCCCTTCGCATCGTTGCCCTCCTCAGCGCCACTGTTCACGCTGCTGTTGTCCTATAGTGTCGTGTCCCATGATAGGTCTGTTTTTTCAGCGAGGGTTATCAGCGATGCCAAACGAGAACGAAAACACGAACGAAATCGTACCGCAATCCCCCTTCGAGCAAATTCGCCATACCGACGAGGCTGGCGACTACTGGCTGGCGCGCGAGTTGATGCCGCTGTTGGAGTACAACAAGTGGCAGGATTTTGATATGGCTGTTCAGCGTGCCATTGAAGACTGTGCAAAATCCGGTCGCACCATTGGAGAGCATTTTGAGGTTTTTACGGATGTCCGTAAAAACCCAAAAGCTGGCGGTCGTCCAATGAAAGATTATCGGCTCACACGCTATGCCTGCCGCTTGGTAGTGATGGCAAGTCGAACGCAAGGTGATGTCGCCGCGCAGGCGCGCACCTACTTCTCGGACAAAGTTGAAGAAGCCGAGACATTCAGCGATCCCAAAGAAGCCTTTCTCGCGTGGCGTGAGCGTGCAATTTTGGCGTTCGTGGCTGAAGGCTACTCGGTGGAATGGGCGAAACAGCGGGCGGATGATATCCTGACGCGGAACGCATTGACACATGAATGGAGCGTCCGGGGCATCAAGCCGAAAGAGTACCCAATCCTCACCAACCGGCTGCATATGGGTTCATTCGGACTCTCGATTGACGACCACAAAGGTTTCAAGGGATTCGCCGTTACTTATCGCGGCAAGAAGCTGGTCTACAAGGGCGATTTGCCGCCAGCCATGACGATGACCGAACTGGCGCTGAATACGCTGGCAAACACCATTGCGCGGGAATTGCACGTACGCAACGACTCCTTTGGCTTCCATGAGATTGCTGGCGATGTGAACGTAGCGGGGCAGATCGTCGGTGATACCCGGCGACAGATCGAAGCGGCGACCGGGCGGCCAGTGGTCAGTTCGCGCAATATGCTGAAAGAGCCGGACGGCGGCCTCTGGGGCCAGTTGCCCGCGCCAGATAAGCCGTTGGACGATTGAGCCTACCCCACTGGTCGTAGCACGTCCGCTCATCGTGAAATATATGGTGGGCGGACGTGTCCATATTAACTGTACTGTTGCTGTTGCGAATATTGCGTTTACTACCGTAGATGTGGTACAACGAATGTGCGAAGTGAGCGAAAGGAGGTGTACCGATGAGTGCGCGTTCCACTATAGAGCATGAACCCAACCCCATAACTGCCGCTGGCAGCGAACGCAGCCGCTTAGCACAAGTCGAAAAGGCGCTCGAAGACTTTCAGGCAGATGAAATAGCAGGCACGCTGAAGCTCGTTGGGCCGCATGGCGAGGAGATTGAGCTTCCCATCTCTGCTGTTCATCTTCTTCAGCGTGTCATCTCTCACCTGGCGCACGGAGAGGCGATCAGCCTCGTTCCAGTCAGTCAGCAGTTGACGACTCAGGAAGCGGCGGACCTGCTCAATGTCTCGCGCCCCTATCTCATCAAGCTCCTGGAACAGGGAAAAATCCCCTACACAAAGACGGGCACGCATCGTCGTATCCAGTTGAACGACGTACTCGAATATAAGAGCATCCGCGACACTGAGCGCCATCAAGCGTTGGATCAACTCTCGCAACTAAGCCAGGAAATGGGCGAGTACGATTAGCATTGACCTTATCTACTTCCCCATTTCACCCATTGGCTGGGAGTTATCTCCTATCATCTGCCGCAGTGCGTACTTTCAAGACTCGTCGGCAGATGCTCTCAGTTATCCAGCCGATGACAAAGACAAGCACAATGGGTATGAAGGAGATAGGGACTAGGATAGGTAGCGGGTAGGAGAAAGTATCAAGGGAATACATAGCAAGCAGTGTACCATTGCCCACTATACAGCCAAGCCATCCGCCCACAAAAATTGGCAAATAAAAGCCTTGCGGACCTTTCCATCTAGCAATAGTGGCGATAACAATAAATGCAATATTGAGCAGAAGCATCACTAGGCTAACAAGAAGCTCTATATTTGGATATTCCATACTGATAAGGAATGATGCGCCGAGTATAGCACAGCCCAAGAGAACTCCAATAGTCCCGCTTATCAGCGAAGAAACATTAGGCGGTTGCTGGCGATTTGTAGAAAGTTGTGCATCGGATAATGGCCGCATATAAAGCACTTCCCCTCCTGAGAGCCATTGTAACGGCAAAAGCACCGGCTGGCAACGATATTACCATGCCAAACTCAACCGTACTTTACTGTAACATCATTGTTGAAACGAATCTCTATTCCTCTGAGGAGTGGCACGGCGGGCGATGCCAGCAAGATACGCGCTGGTGCTTTGCGCGCGGCCCAGCGTCGAGTGCAGCGCATAGCGCAGGGCGTCCAGCGCGTGATCGTGCTGCTTCAGCGGCATCTCGGAGGCCGCGCGTTCGCCAGCCTGATCGCGCTGCCCATCCGGCACGGTAGCGTACTGGTAGCTGCCGAACTCGGTGATGGTGTGAACGCAACGCGGCGCGACATAGAGACCGCGCGTGCCATCCGCCCGCCGCGCCAGCAGTCCGGTGATCGTCTGAATGCCCGCGCGCACCGCGTTGTCGCCGCGTAGCGCCTGCGCTGGCAACCCCTCCTGCGCGAGCGCCGCCGCCAGCGCCGCGATATGCTCCGGCTCATCAGGTCCGCAGAACCAGCGTTGCACGCCGTAGCGCCGTGTCAGATCGAGCAGCGCCGGTAGCAGCGTCTCGGTGAGCGCGGCGCGCCGCTGATAGAACTCGTCAATCAGCCAGGCGCGACCATCGCCATCCAACCCGATTACCAGCGCCGCCGCTGGATTGGTGTAGCCCCAGTCAATGCCACCAATCACCTCGGTCCAGACAGCATCTGGTGGCGGCTCGCGCAGGTTGCCATTGTTGCCAGCGTCGAAGGCGTAGACCAATCCCTCGAAGGCGACGAAGAGACCCATCACTTCTTGCTGATAGAATGCGCTACTGCCATACCCCAGATTCTCCACGTAGCCATCCGGCAGATTATGCGCGTTGGCATAGGTGTTGGCGCGATAGAGCGCGTGATTGGAGTGCGGCGCCTGCTCGAAGTCGCGCCAGAAACCGTCGCGTCCCTGTGGTGTGCCCGTCGCCCAGGCCGCCGTCGCATAGCCACGCTGGCGCAGCCGCCCTTTGAGAACACGCCAGGCGTAATGACCGCAGAGCGTCGCTTCGTCCAGCCAGAACCAGGCGAGATTCAGCCCGCGCGCATGGTCCGGCGTATCCAGCGACCGCAACAGGATTTCCGAGCCGTTGCGTAGGATGAGATGCTGTTCGCCTTTGTGGTAGGCGGCGATCAGCGACGGCGGCAGCAGCTCGAAGAACAGACGCGCCGTCGTGTCGCGCAGCATGGCGTAGGTTGGCGCACCGATCAGGCCGAGCGAGCCGGGATACTCCAGCGCGCGCAGGATGGCCCGCACCGCACCAGCAAACGTCTTGCCACTGCCGATGCCGCCGATATACAGGCTGAAGCGCAACGGCGAGGTGACAAAGGCTTGCTGCGTAGGATTGAGCTGCCAGTTGCGGGCCAGCGCCGCGCCAGCCTCGTGTCCCGCTGCGGACCAGCCGACATGGCGCATGCGCTGTTCGCTTATGCTCATCGTTCCTTGCGCTCTTGTTTCTTCCTGTTCTGGCATATGTTGCTCCTTCATTAAGAGACCTGACCCCCGGCCCCTCTCCCACGAGGCGAGGGGAGCGCAGACGCTGGCGTCAAGCCGGGCGCAAGCAAAGAGACATAAAACGTCTGATGCGAACCTGCGGAGGCAGGTTTCGCGGCGGCAAGCCATCCAGGCACGAATTCATTCGCCAGCTCGCTCTACGCAGGCTTCGTCGTCCGTAGGACGCTTCGGCGCGGGTTCACATGCCAGCCCCTGCATGCGTTCTGGCGCTCTGGTGCCCGAATATATCTCTCTTTATTTGCCGGCCTCACGTTCGCTCAGACAAACCCGTTGCCTCTCGCCACACCCATTTGCCTTGCGTTCTGGCCCCCCTCTCCCGCGCACGGGGATGAGCCTCCGCCATGCGAAGCATGGAAGCACTGCCTGGCAGTGCGGAGGAGGCGATGAGCGAAGCGGAGGGGCTGGGGGTGGGGGCTACCCCGGCGGAATATTCTCCGGTCCCTCTGGGCGCTCGCTGATGGTGATATGTACCGGCGGCGCCTCCTCCTGGCCGTGCCGCTCATACAAGCCCTGCAACCGGGCGATTTCGCGTTGCGCCGTCAGCGCGATGGCAAGGAAACGCGCGCCCTGGTTCGCTGGCTGGCGTGGCTGACGTTGTGGTTCTTCAGCCGTTGCGTCGGTTGCCGCCTCCTGCGCAGCGCGCAGCGCATGCAAAGCGGCGCGCTCATCCTCATAGGCCAACCACGCGGCGCCAGCAATGGCGCGATAGCCTTCGATGGCCACCAGCATCTCGGCGCTGCGTCCAGACTGCCCCGTGCCGCTCAGCGTCTCTTCGCGGTCCAGCAGATCAGCGATCCACTCGCGCACGAGCGCCGCTGGCAGGCTGAGCGTTGCTGCAACTGCCTCGACGCGCAGCCCGTGGCAATATAGCGCAAAGGCGCGTTCCCGTCGTCGCGCGGTATCGTCGTGTTCGCCTCCCATGTTCATGGCGCTGGTATTCCTGGTATTCTCAGCATTCGTCTCGTTCGCCTCATTCATCTCATACGAATCATGCGGTAGTAGACGCATGTGGCTCTCCTTTCCTCATGGCAAACACACAGAAAAGCCGGTCACTTCAGATGGAGTGGCCGGCGTCCTTTTCAGACTCACCTTCAGGCATATCCAGGCAAATTCAGATATTCCATGCAAAGTTAGCGCAGCGTAAGCGCCGGTTAGCCCAACGGTGTCTTGATATCGCCAGTAATGGAGTGCAGCCCCTGTCCCTTCCAGCTCAGCCAGATTTGCCCGCTCTCCGGCGCAGCATCGTTGATACGCGCCTGATGCGCCGCTAGCCAGAGCGCCAGCCGTAACACCCGCCCCTGCAAGGGAAACCGCTTACCAGCATAATGCAACTCACCCTTCTCCGCATCGGACTGGCTGCCGTCATCGTTTGCCATCGCCCTCTCCCCTGCCTTCCCATTGATCTCGTATCTCGCACTGTATCGCCTATTGCCGGGTGTCTCTCTATTGCCGGGTGTCTCTCTATTGCCGGGTGTCTCTATTGAATGAGGTCTCTCTTGCGCACACCATGCCGAGCCAAACAACATCCTGCTGTTTGATAGGACTCCGCGTGGCTTTTCCTTACGATTTACACCACGGCTACTCTGCCATTCGGTGCTTGTGATTATAGAACACAATTTCTAGAACGGCAAGCATCAAAGAGGCTCACTGATAAAACTGCTGGGGTAAGATGTCCGGTTTTGTCCGGAGTTGACGGGTTTTGGCTGGTTTTGGCTGGTTTGTCCGCAGATGATTGGAATTGACTGGATATGGCTGTGAGACCGCGCTTCGTGCCAGAAGTGCGGTCTCATCGCGCACACGCTATCTCATTCTGCATGGACACCTGAAAGCTGGTTATGCAGCAGATAGTGCGTGATAGCTGTCTCCCACGAGGCTATGTAGTCCTGATAGTGCGCTGGCGTGAAGCTGTCGAGATGAGCGTTGCCAGCGGGGGTGAGCGCCGTCAGCGTATAGGTGATCTGCGCGCTGGTCTTTGCCTCGCCGTGAGTCTTGTCGCCTTCGCAGCGCACGTCAACCACGGTGGTATGCGAGCCGGGCAGCACATTAAAATAGCGAACATGCGCCTGCTCCGGCTCATACGCGATGATGGTCCAGATTTTGACTGGCTCGCCATCGTGCTGCGTCGTGAAGACCGCGCCTTCCTGGGCCATGCCGGAGGAGGGATAGAGCATCTCAGGGTCCCAACCGTGCGCCCAGTGCTTCTCGCCGAGCGGCTCGAAGAGCGGAAATACATGGTCGCGTGGCGCTGGCAAGGAAATCGTTGCCGAGCGCGTGATCTGCTGCGCAAGAAAAGGTGCCATACCTCATCTCTACTTTCTCAAGGAACCGGGGCAGGCGCGTGTCTGGCGTCTGCCCCGGTTCGATTGCTGCTACTCATTGTTGGTGTTTGTGGCGCTGTCAGTGTCGTTGACGTGAGCAGTATTAACGGCGTCGCGTTCGATGAAGCGATGGCTGGCGCTGGCGTCGTAGTCCATCCCATACACCGTTTTGAGCTGCGCGATGTGTCTCAGCGTCTCCTCACTGAATGGCGTCTTCTGCTCGAAAGCATGCAGTGTGATCCCTTCGAGCAGGTCGCCCAGCGAAATGTCAAAGTATTCCGCCAGCGCCTTGAGAACCTTGACCATGCGCTTTTCCATGCGCGCGCCAATCTGCACCCGCTCGATAGGGATACGAGGGATATCCCGCTGATGGGAAGCGCCTGCCTCGCCGCGCTGTTCGCCATGCCGTTCGCTCTGCTGCCTGTGTTCCTCCGACTGCCCCATACGCATCTCCGCCGCTCATCTCGTGTTGCTTTGTTACATTGGTAACAATATAACACGGGGAACGACGCGATGCAAGAGCGGGCATTGGCGTATGTTGCGAATGGTTAGAGGTTTCTGGTAGGGCAGACAAGAATGTCTGCCCTACCACTGTCCTGCGTTGAGGGCATGCTATTGATTCGCGCCACAAGCGGCGAGGATGCGCTCTTCGGCTCGCTCGCGCTTGATCTGGAAGACCGTCAGTTTGCTGCCAAGCGAAGTGCAGATATCGGCGTCGAGGTTCGCATACTGAAGATACCGAGTGAGCCACTTAACTGGCCGCGTGTGGCAGGCAGGATACAGGTTTGGCTGGAACTGATAGTCGCCAGTGATGTGGCCAATTGCCGTAGCCGCTTGTCCCTTGAACGGGAGAAGAACCAGGTCGCCTTTATGGATGAGGTTAGCGAATGCCCAGATCTGTCCGGCATTGTTCGCAATCTGGTGTGCATTCTTGTCGGTATAGACTTCCTCGCAGCGCGCCTTCAGCTCGTCGCGGGTGCTGTAATCAGAGAGGCTTCCCAAATCTTCCCAGTCAATGACCACAAGCCCCTGATCGCGCGCAAGTTCCTCATATTGCCCCTTGTCGCCAGCCCGTACAACCCAAACTGCCATCGTTGTACCTCCCACTTCGTTACACTACCACGGATGAGCTGCTTGCAGCGATTCGAGCGCTTCGAGCGCGATGCCCATTGCCTCGGTCGTCACACAGGTGTTCACGCCGCCGCAGTCCTCGATGCCCAGGAGCGACCAGTTCTGCGCCTGCACGAACATGTAGCCCTGCCCCGCCGGCAGATACGCCTTGTTGATGGCAACGTTGATGAGCGCGTTCTCCGTGGTGCTGTAGGGGTTGCCCATGATCCAGTCCGCCACGTGATACGTCTCCAGCGTTGCCAGCATCCGCCCACCCTCTTTTTCAGTGTTGGTGATGCTGAACCTGCCGAACGAGCAGTAGCCGGAGCCGCTGAACTGCCCGCGCGCAAAGTAGCCGCCATAGGTAGTGTCCCAGAACCCCGCAACGTTGTTGGAGACGCTGAAGGATTGCAGCAAATCTATGGCGTGCGCAAGAAACATTCCGTTGTTGGTCGTCAGATAGGTGCGCAGGAAGGCCAGCGCGATGTGCAGGTTGGCGCTGGCGCTGACGCCGTTGCCCTGCACCGATTGGCTAGTCTCGAAGGTCTCGCAGTCATTGGCGGAGCCGTTGCCCTTCACCACATTGGCCATCGCCAACGGGAAGAGGTGGTACTGCGCATTGTAGGCGTGCAGATAGATAAACTGGATCGCCTGTTTCCCTGCCTGTGTCCATTGCGGCTGCTGAAAGACATAGCCCGCCTCGAAGAGCGCCGCCGCTATCTCTATGGTGTAATCCACGCGATAGACGCCGTTGCTGCCGCTATTGGTGAAGTACACCGCGCCGAGGTTGGCATGGTAGTAGTGGGTATACCAGAAGTTCGCCTCGTCGTGCGCCAGATTCAGATAGCGGTTGTCGCCGGAGAGCTGCGCGAGGTTGAGCCACTCGTCGAAGAGCCAGCCGCTGGTGCTGAGGTTGGCGAAGTCGGCGAACTCGTTCAGCACAATCGGCGTATAGAGTTGCACCTGCACATCATAGGTATGATCGCCAGGATGGTTGACCTTGTAAGTCCACAGATTGTGCAGATAGCGCAGATCGGTTAGCACGTCGTGCGCCGGTGAAAAGGCGCACTTGATGTGTCCCTGACTGATGAGGCAGGTAGGCTTGCCGGCGACGAAATCAACTTCCAGCGGCTGCGTGCCGGTGCTCCAGTTGACCCATAGCCCATTCTTGATGGGATCGTAGCCATTGGTGGCGATGTCGTTGAGCGTCGCCTGGATGACGCTACTCACATTCAGCGTTTGCTGCCCGGCGGCCTTCGCCTGCGTGCCAGCCTTCGTGTGTTTGGCGCCGCTGGTGGTGTGCAGATGATGCTTGTGGCTGCCGCTGTGAGCCGCTACGCCGGGCATCCCCAGCAGCGCCAGCGAGACTGCCAGCAGCAGCGAAAGCAGCAGCGGCCAGCAGGTAGCGATGGAGCGGCGCTGTTCGTGTGTCCAGCCGGACACGCCTGCACTGACGCGCTCACTGCCATACATATCATACGCAGCATACGCATCGTCGTCACCAGCGCCATCATCGTTCGTATCCAGCCAGCTATCACCATGCTCTGCGCTGGATGCGCCTATCTTGACGAGAAAGAACATTAAGAACACCTCCCCGCATCCTTTGCGTCACCCTAGGGAGCATCCAGCGTTCCCATACCAAAACCACACGGAAAGCCATGCAAGCATCAAACAGGTGCTTGCCGGTTGCTGCGCTGTTCTCCTCGCCCTGCATTACTCGTTTCTGGCAAGCGAAGGAAAACAAATCATGAGGGCATAACCCAACGCACGGGCTGGACCAGCGCGCCACGAAACGCAGGTTGCGCAGGCGAATAACTCGCAAGTATACGTATGTTTGCGTAAAAATACGATAATACTTTAATTTGTACTATGAGCAAGTGTCACGCCAAGTGAGAGATGAGGTAATAGCGCACATGGAAAAGGGGCCTAATGCGGGCATGGATCGTGGCAGACCGTAGAAACCAGAGAAATCAGCGAAACCTACGAGAAGAAAAAGGCATGATATACTGGCACAAACAGCACAGGCAGTAGTTGCCTCGCGTCTGGATCGCGTCCCCCGTATTCCTGTTCCTGTATCGTCTTTGTGTAGGTCTCCAACGTCCTTTTAGATGCGTTTGTGGATTGCCCTGGATTGCCCCAACGAGAGATGGCATGTACCCGTATGGATCTACGGACCCGGCGGACGGCACAAAACGCGAAGTAGCGGCGCGCAAAGAGCGTGCTGAGCGCGCGGAGCCTGCGGAACGCGACGATAATTTCGAGTTCGAGGAAAACGTTCCTGCCGCTGGCGCTGCGGGCAGCAGGCGCAGGCGCGGCGCTGCCGTCGCGCTGGCGCTGGCGTTGATTGTCACCCTGTTGCTGGCGCTGGCGCTGCATGACAGCGGAGCGGAGCAGCAGGTGATTGTCGCTGCGAGTCCCAGCGCCAGCGTTTTTAGCGCCACACCTGCGCTGCTGACCAGTACGCCCCCAGCGAACGCGCTCGCTCCCGCGCCGGTGCGTTGTCCCGCGCAGGGAACCGCCAGTGCCTCGCTGGGACAGATCACGTATTACGCCACACCTGCCTACGGCATCTCACCGGTATGGATGCTGGGGCTGTATAGCGAACAGCAGCAGCGAATCGTTCACTTCGAGCGTTATCCGCCGCTGCCCTACACGGCGCAGGGCTGGCGCTGGCGCATTCTGATGGTCAGCGCGCCAGGCTATAGCGGACTGGTGACGCTCTCCGGCGCGCAGATGGGTGGCGCCGCTCCCACGCCGCTGCTGATGGACGCCGGTAGCGGGTTGAAGCCGCTGCTCACGCTCAATCCGCTCGACCCCACAACCAGGGGCCAGCGCTGGGCGGAGTGGCCTATCTATGTCTTCTTGCCGGGACCTGGGTGCTATCAGATGAGCGCGCGCTGGCCTGGCGGCAATTGGCAGATCACCTTCGCTGCTGGGGCATGACTCCTCATGATGGCAGCGTCACAATTTCCGCATGTGGCTGGCCGTCTACGATGGTCAGCAGCGCCACCGAACAGTGCGGCTCGCGGCGTCGCTGGGTGGCACTGCCGGGATTCAGCAGCAGCAGCCCATGCTCATCCTGGAGAAACGGCTGATGGCTGTGGCCAAACACCACCACCCGCGCGTCGGGAAACTCGCGGCGCGCGTTGCGGACATAGTGTGCGCGTTCGCCCAGGATATGCACCAGGCCGATGACACAGCCGCCTACGACAATCTCGCGCTTGATGGGCAATGCGCTCTGCACCTCCGCCTCCTCGATATTGCCCTGCACCGCCTCCACCGGCGCGTAGGCGGCAAGCTGATCCAGCACCGCCAGGATGGAGAGGTCGCCCGCGTGCAAAATCAGCTCGACCTCCTCGAAGTGCGCCAGCGCTGCATCCGGCAGACGCTTCGATGGCGACAGAATGTGTGTATCGGAGATGACGCCGATGCGATGTATCCTGCCACTCTCGCTGGTTGCGCTGGCTTCGCGCATATCCTCACGCATATCCTTCATAACGCCACCTCCTCTGGCAACGCCAGCCGCAGCGGATCGGGGCCGCCTTGCAGCCGCATCTCGAGCGCGCGAAAGCCGAGCCGCCGCCAGGTTGCGCTCGCCGCTGTATTGTTGGCGATATAGTGCAGGCCAAAGTCGCGCGCGTTGTGCGCGTTGAACCAGGGAAACAACCCCGCCAGCAACGCCGCCGCAATCCCGCGTCCGCGCGCCGCCGCCGTCACACAGACCTCATCCACGTAGCCGAGCGGCAACGGCTCCGTGTAGCGCGCCAGATCGCCCGGCATCGCCTCGCGAATAGTACTGGAGGCAAAGCCAATGATGCGCCGCCCCTCCTCTGCGACCAGATAATGCACCTCGTCTTGCTCGTAGCGCAGTTCGTTGGCGACGAGATCGGGGTAGAAGCGTTCGCCGTCCTCCGCGACGTAGAAGCTGCCGGGCAAGGCTGCATGAATGCGGTGCGACTCGATCAGCAACGCCGTCACCGCATGCGCATCGTCTGGCGTCGCCACGCGCAGGCACACCCCCGCCGGTGGCCGCCGCGCCTGTAATGCCGTCACCGCCTCTGAATCGAGCAACGCGAGGATACCCTGCGGACGGAAGCCCAGGTCTCGCCAGGCGCGTATCGTCTCCTGATCGGCAGAGAACGCCGAGGCAAAATGCAGTGGTACCTGTTGTTCACGCAGCCAGTCCGCCACCGCGCGATAGAGTGGCGCCAGCACGTCAGCGACCGGCCATCCATCTGCGACGGCAGCCAGCGCCAGCGGCATCCAGCCGCCCACGCGCGCTGACCAGACCACCTCGTTGCTGCCCTCCGGCAACCGGCGATACGACGCGCCCAACGTCCCAACCAGTCGCCCATCCACAACAGCGCCGAAACCGGCGAAGTTCTGATCGGCAAGGCGACGCGCCCAGGCAGTTGCCAGCGACCGCGCAGCATTACCAGCAGCGGGCAGGCGTGCATCGAGGCGTCGCGCCCGCCGCAACGCACCCGCGCAGAGCTTCGCAGCCTCCGGCGCATGGTCGCGTTCCAGGCGCACAATAGATAGGTCAGGCAGGTGGCCGCGTTTCACCTCAACTGGCATGTCGCCGTCATCCTTCGTCATCCGTATTCGTTGTAGCGCATTCAGTATACATGTGCGTATACGCTTACTTCACCCAGGCGGGCATCTCGTCGTGGTCCATGCAGAAGTGGTGCGCGAGTTCATGGAAGACCGTCGCGCGCACCTGTTTGCGAATGCGCTCCGGGTCGTCATGGCAGTAGCGTTCGATGGAATGCTGGAAGATGGTGATGATCTCCGGCGGATGCCCAAACGCGCCCTGGCGAATCAACGGCGTTCCCTCATAGAGACCGAGCAACAGACTGCATGGCCGCACCTTCATGCGTTCCAGTTCTTCGGGCGTCGGGTCCGGCTTCACGCGCACGACAACATTATCCATATAGTGCCTGAACTCATCGGGAATATCGGAGAGCGCCTCATCCACCAGATGCTCAAAGGCGGTTGGCTCTTCATCCATGCCAGCATACTCCGCCTGGTGTTGACGATGCTGGTGATGCTGATGATGTTGATGGTGACGCAACGCCTGCTCGCCACGCGGCACACGCGGATCATGCTCGAAGAGGTTGTGCGCGGCGCGGGCGACCGGCGACCGCTTATCGAAGAAGAATCCGGCCAGCACGAGCAGACCCAGCAGCGCCACAAACGCCAGAATCGGCCCCAGTCCCGCCGTCAGCCCATAGACGGAGATGCGCCAGAGCGTGCCCAGCGCCAGAATCAGGCAGAGGACACCGCCGAACATGCCCGCGCCGTTGGGGTTGCGCGACGCCTGCTGCCAGCCAAACTCGTGCTGCTGGTAGGCCCCTCGCCCCGCCGGAAAGCCATACGAGGCGCGCACATGGGCGGTGTTATAGATGGTATGCGACTCTGCACGTTGGGGATGGCGCCGCCGCAGATCATAGCCCACTTTCTGCACCGGGTCGCTCAGCACGGCGTAGGCGCGGTTCAACGCCTGCATGCGCCGTTCGGCGCGCGCGCGTAGCTCTGGCGAGGCCAGCGCGAAGTGGTCGGGATGCCAGATTTTGGCGAGCCGGCGAAACGCCTGCTTGATCTCCTGCTCGTCCGCGCCGTCGTTGAGGCCCAGCACACCATAGTAATCAGGCTCGCGGCTGGCGGCATCATCACGAAGGGGACCACTGTCCGCCGTGTCTGTATGCTGGTGATGGCGCTGCTCATCGCGTGTGGCTGACGACATCGGCGGCTACCTCCCCAAACAGTTCCTCAGCCCGGCCTGCGGCCACCCCTCTCCTCGCAAGGAGAGGGGCCGGGGGTGAGGACTCTCATACCTATATAGTATGTCCCGGCGCACGCCCGCAAAACAAATTGCTACAGAGAATGAGCGAGCGCGCATCCTCTCAGAAGAGAATACGCGCCCATCAGTCAAACGTTACACTGCCCGCGCCAGACACCAACGCTTAATCTTCGCTGGCTTTGAAGGCATTCTTCTTGGCATAACGCCCGGCAATGCGATTGAGAATGACGACAGCGATGATTGCCAGGATGGTGATGAGAAGCGCCTGAACCACTAATTTGGCGGTACCGCTCAAATTGAATTGCGCCAATGGCCCCTTTGAGAGATCATTGATCCAGCTTGATATAGCACTATTCCAGGCGAGCGCCGCTGCCAGACCGAAAGCCGACGTGACCAGCGTAACGATGGTGCCGATGAAAACGGCGGTTGAAGCGGCGGCGCGCTCACGCGCGGCGGCCTGCGCCTTCAAGACACGCTCTACCGCCGCCGAATCCAGCGCTTTGCGTGGGTCATAGTTGCGTGGGTCAATCATGCCGTTTGGCATGCTAATACGCCGGTGATGCTCTGCTGCCTGCGCTTCTGGCGCCTGCGCCGGCGTCTGCCCTGATGTCTGCGGATCGTCGCTCATTCGATTCTTTACCCCACTCCTGAGCCACCCTCAGCCAATAATTATGCCGGGCGGCGATCATTGTTCATACGTTATCTCATGCAAATTGTCCGCATACGCGCCACTATGTCACTACGCCATAGCTGGACGGTTCTGCATTCATTCGCTAGTATACAAGGTAGCGTCAAGCACGATAGCCGCTCTGGTGAGATCACTTCGAGGTCAGTTCAGGAGGAGACATCGCCCCAGGTGACGGTCTGCCGCGTACCATCGTTGCGCCGTAGGAGCAGCGCGCCGCTCTCATCCACGTCTTCGGCCACGCCGCTGATGCTCGCTTCACCCTGGAGCAGCGTCACGCGCCGTCCCAGCGTCACCAGCCGCCCGCGCCAGGCCGCCCGCAGCGCCTCGCGCGCTGCCGTGCCGTTGGCGCAGAGATCGGCATAACGCGCATCCAGCCGCTGCAACAGTTCGATAGCCAGCGCCTCGCGTGAGAGCGTGCGCCCACAGGCGTCCGCCAGCGTCGTGGCGAGCGCCGCCAGCGCCGGATCGTCCGCCAGCGTGCCATTGACGTTCAGGCCAATGCCCAGCACGACGAAATCGCTGGTCGTCTCGATGAGGATGCCGCAGACCTTGCGCCCATCCACCTGCACGTCATTCGGCCACTTGATGCCCGCCTGCACATCTGCCACCGCCTCGATGGATTCCGCGACAGCCACCGCGCTCGCCATCACCAGGAAGTGCGGCGGGAATGCTGTTGGCCGCAGCAGCAGCGAACATTCGAGTTGTCGCCCCGGCAGCGACTTCCAGGCGCGCCCGATGCGCCCGCGTCCTGCTGTCTGTTCATCCGTCATCACCAGCAGACCCTCGGCGGCTCCCTCGCGCGCCAGTTCCATGACATGCGTATTGGTCGAGCCGATGGCGGGGAAGTAGAGCAGCGGCGCGCCAAGCCGCAAGCCCTGCGTCGCCGCATGTATCGCCGCTACGTCGAGCCGTGGCTGGCTCTCGCTGTTGTCCATTTCTGCGTTCTCCTGTGGCACTTTCTTGGATAATTCCCCACCAGCATTCCCCCAATGTCTCAATACAATCTGGCATGAATGGGTCAAATGGCAATAAAAAGACCGGGGCGAAAAGCTGATAGCTTCTCACCCCGGTGGAAACCGCGCAGACAGGCAACGTACCTGCCAGTTGGCGTATTGACATTGCTCCAGCGATCACACGATCAACCACAACAATGGCACTGCAACATTAGCAGTAAGACTCTCCCATGGATTCGGTGTGGAGAGTACTCAGGCCGCCCGCGCGGCATAAACGTTCACTCACTACACACCACCTCCTTTCGTTGATGTGAGCATACCACTGTTGGCTGAGCCGTGTCAAGGGGCGTTAGAAGGCATCGAGAAGGATAAGGAGATATCAAGCAGAAATCTGACGATTGGCGGCATTGTCCCTGATGTCACCATATCGTGCGTCGGCAATTTATTGCCGCGACTTCTATTGACCTATCGTCACGGCGTGCGCTGCCCGTTCCCGCGCGGACTCCGCAGCCGCCGGTAGACCGAGGCATAGCCAGCCAGCGAGAGCGCCAGCAGACCTGGAAGATACATCAGGCCGATGATGCCACCTGCGCCGATGGAGCAGCCGATGAACGCCAGGATGGCCCCCGCCCAGAGCAACAGCATGCCGGGCCGCCAGCGATAGCGCGCCTCCGCAATAGCGCCTGCCCCGCCGATCAGCAGGAAGATTGCCATGCCGATGACATACACCCAGACGCCACTATCCAGATGCGCCTCCACCAATCGCACGCTGCGCACATCCTTCGCCGGACAGCCGTTGGCGGCGTGGACGGCGCAGTAGATGGGAAGCGGCGCCAGCAGCAGCGCCACCAGCCCGATGATCGCCAGGACGGCGGCGGCAATGCCTGCGCCATACTCGATCCTACGCGCCATGCGCGCCTCCTGACACTTGGCACCCCCTCTCCCATAGGAGAGGGGGCAGGGGGTGAGGTCTATTCTTTACCGCCGTCCATCGCCACGCCCTGCGGTCGGTGGCAGCGTGCGGCCATCTCGCCGCGAAGGAGCGGAGCCGCCACGCGAACCGCCATAGTTAGAGCCAGGGCTGGACGGCGCGCGTCCGGGCGAAGAACCACCGCTGCGGCCACCATTCCCCCCATACTGGCCCGATGAGCCAGAGGAACGTCGTCCGGATGCCGGTGATTCATTGGTATAGCCGTAGTTGGCCGCTGAAGACTGCCGGGCGCGACTCTGATTGCTCCGGCTGGCCGCCCCGCGTCCGCCACGCCCATCATACGCCTCGTAGGAGCCATATGTATCGAAGGCAGCGCCGGATACCTCTCGCTGACTGCGACTGCCAGATCTATTTGCGGCGGAAGATGCGCCCTTGTTGGCGTTGTTTCCCGTCTTGCCAGTGTTGCCTTTGCCGCCCTGTTTGCCGTTCTTGTTGGCGCGTTTGCCCAGGGCGAGCGCACGCAGGAACGGCCCGTAGCCATTCTGCACCAGCACGTAAAGCGCCACCGCCGCAATGATGACGCCCAGCAACGCAACGATGCACCCTAGCGTCGTCGCCACCAGCAGCCCGTTGGTGCCGAAGGCCGAGGGCGAGAGTCCCTGGAACGGATTGGAGCCGTCGCCCACGGTGGGCTGTGAGAACACCACTTTTGTTGGCTGGGGTCCACCGCCACCACCGTTGACGCCGCCACCATTGCCACCGCCACCGTTGTTGCCGCCGCCCGCGCTTGTCGTCGCGGTCGCCGTTGCGCCGACGGTAGCCGTCGTGCTGGCCGTCGCTGTGACCGTCACACCCACCGTGGGTGTATTGGTGGCCGCCGGTTTGGTTGGCGTGTCAGTGGGCGTGTTGGTCGGCACTTTACTCGCAAGCGGCGCGATACTCTGCGAGACGGCGGCAGAGACACTGGGGACGGTGCCGATCAGCAGCAACAGCGCCAGGAAGAGCGCGGCGCACGCCAGCAACGCGATGCGTATCGCCCTGCTGTACCCTGGTTGCCGCTCACGGTGCCGCGCTGCCATGCTCCGCCCTCCCGCCGTCTCCTGCTGCGATCTCTCTAGTTTACTACACGCCACAGCATGTGCTATGTCGCGGTCAGTCTACCGGCGTGCTGCGAGATTGTCAACTGAACAGGACTCCCAACGGACGCGGCGCAGGCTCACAGACACTCACAAAGACTTATAGGATAGCTTTGAGGCGGCTATGATCGAGGTTGCCTCCGGAGATGATGCTGACGACCTGCGCGCCCGCCGGAATGGGGATTTTGCCGGCCAGCAGTGCCGCGAAGCTGGCCGCGCCCGATGGCTCCGGCACCAGTTTCGACCGCTCCATGATGAGCCGCATCGCCGCAATGATCTCGTCATCAGTCACCAGGACTATGTCGTCAACGTCATGCTGCACATGCGCCAGATTCAGATCGCCCACGAACGGCGCGGCCAGCCCATCGGCAATCGTCTCCGCCTTTTCCAGATGGGCAGGGGCGTTCTGGCGCAGGCTCGGAATCATCACCGACGCGCCCACTGGCTCGACGCCGATCACCTTGATCGAAGGGTCGCTGCGCTTCAGCGCCGCCGCCACGCCGGAGATCAGGCCGCCGCCGCCCACCGGCACCACCACGATATCCGGCCTGGGGCCATCTTCCAGTATCTCCAATCCAACAGTGCCCTGCCCAGCGATTACCAGCGGATCATCGAAGGGATGCACAAACGTCAGATGTTGCTCCTCTTCCAGTTCACGGACTTTCGGCAGCAGGTCTTTGGCGGTCCCATGCAGCACCACCGTCGCGCCGTAGCCACGGGTCGCGTCCACCTTGCTCTGCGGCGCCGTCTCCGGCATCACCACCGTCGCGCGGATGCCCAGCAATCCAGCGGCAAACGCCACCCCTTGCGCATGGTTGCCGGCGGACATCGTAATTACGCCCGCCGCCTTCTCGGCGTCGCTCAGGCTGCTGAGCTTGTTGAGCGCGCCGCGTGGCTTGAACGATCCCGTCTTTTGCAGCAGTTCAGCCTTGAAGATCAGCTTCGCGCCGATGCGCCGGCCCAGCGTCTCCGCGCTGAAGAGCGGCGTGCGATGTAGATGCCCGGCGATCACTCGCTGCGCCGCATGAATCTCATCAAGCCCCACCAGTTCGTGCTGCCCCATGCTCTTGCAATACCTTTCAGAATGTAAATGAGCGCGTTTCTCTGATTGTATCGCAATATCCCAGGACAGCGCCCCTTTGCATCTGAGTGTATGTGATAAAATACCCGTGAATGGTTTGAGGCAGGAATACTCGGAACTACACGAATACTTCGAGGCGAACGATCATGGCAATTCTCTGGTCCACCGGCGTCACCGAGCAGCCACGCTCCGGCGACACACTCTACCGCGCGCTCGGCCACGCGACGGCGCTCGTGGAGGGTGGCGCGGCGCTGCTGCTGCTGCGTGACGATGGTCAGGGCGATGGAACAGCGGATATCCGCTCGCTGGAGGATGTCAGCGTCATCGGCTGGGGCCTGGAACGCGAGACGATGCAGCATATCGCCGCATTTTTGCTGGAAGATCGCACGCCGGAGCCGCTGGATGGACGCCCGCGCGTCGCTGTCAATACCGATCTCTGGGGCGGCGAGATTGCCACGCTGCGGCTGGGCGACCTGGCGGGCACCGTCGGCCAGGTGCATTTCCTCGGCCAGAAGGGATTCTCCACACGCCGCCAGTTCGTTGAACCGCGCAGGCGGCAGGCGCTTATCGGTGAGCTGACGGCGGCGGTGCGGCTGCATCAGGAGGTGGCGCGGCTACGCCAGGAGAATCGCCAGCTTAGTTCGATTCTGCATTTCAGCGGCGACGGCATTGTCACCATTGACGCCGCCCTGCGTATCACTGGCTTCAATCCAGCGATGGAGACCATGACGGCCTGGCGGCAGCATGAGGTGCTTGGCCGCTTCTATCACGATGTCCTCTTGCCGCGCGATATTCAGGGTAATCCACTCGGCTATGACCATGATCCGGTCGTGCTGGCAATCGAGACCGGCAAAGCGATTACCGACCGCCAGCTTATTCTGCTAGCGCGCGACGGGCAAACCGTAGATGTCTCGGTGACGGCGGCTGCGGTGCGCGCCCCCAACGGCCAGCCGGTTAGCTGCGTCCTCAATGTGCGCGACATCACGCGCTCGCGCGAATCCGAGGAACTGCGCAATACCTTCGTCTCGGTCGTTTCGCACGAATTGCAGACGCCCATCGCTATCATCAAGGGCTACGCCTCCACACTGGCCCGCGAAGACGCCCACTGGGACGCCGCGACGCTGCGTGACCGGCTGAAGGCCATCGAAGAAGAGTCTGACCGGCTGAATCACCTGCTGGGCAACCTGCTCTACGCCTCGCGCATCCATGCCGGCGGCTTGAAGATGGAACGAACGGAGATTGATCTGGCGGAGGTGACACGCGCGGTGGTGCGGCGCTTCAAGGCGCGCAGCCAGGACCGCGACATCACCGTGCGCTTCCCGTCCAACTTCCCGCTGGTGATGGCGGACCGCGACCGCATCGAAGAAGTGCTGATGAATCTGCTGGACAACGCCGTCAAATACTCGCCACGCAACCAGCCCATCCGCGTGCGCGGGCAGGTGACGGAAGATGACGTGATCGTTAGCGTCACTGATACCGGGCAGGGCATCCCGCTGCGCGAACAGGAGCGCATCTTCGAGCGATTCCAGCGCGTAGACAACTCGATGGCGCGGCGCACACAGGGGGCCGGCCTGGGTCTCTATATCTGCAAAGCCATCGTCGAGGCGCACGGCGGGCGCATCTGGGTGAAGAGCGAGCTTGGCCAGGGGTCCAGTTTCTCCTTCAGCCTGCCGCGCGAGGAGAAGCCACAGGCGCCGATGGTCATCTTCGGCGGCCACAACGAGCGGCAAGAAAGACAACAGCACGAAACGAGCATATAACGACACTACGGGAATACCTATGGAGCGAACACTGCCTGATAACTTAGATCGCGAACACTTCGATCCACGCAGCATGACCGTGCTGGTGGTGGATGATGAGCCGCGCCTGCGCGATATCGTGCGGCTGAATCTGGAGGTCGAGGGCTATCGTGTCTCGGAGGCGGCAAACGGCGTCGAGGCCATCACGCGGCTCAAAGAAGATCTGCCCGATCTGATCGTCCTCGATGTCATGATGCCGGAGATGGACGGCTTCGAGGCGTTGCGGCGTCTGCGCGAGGTCTCCAATGTGCCGGTTATCATGCTGACCGTGCGCCAGGAGGAGGCCGACCGGATTCGCGGCCTGGAGATCGGCGCCGACGATTACCTGACCAAGCCGTTCAGCCCGCAGGAATTGCAGGCGCGTATCAAGGCGCTGCTGCGGCGCACCTTCATGCCCAAGCCCGCGCGCAAGACGCGCATCGTTGTGGACAACGACCTGACGATAGACTTCAGCAAGCGCGAGGTCTGGGTACGCGGCCAGAAGGTGGCGCTCCGACCCACCGAATACCGCCTGCTCTATCATCTCGTCAACAATGCCGGAAGATTGCTGACGCATGATATGCTGCTCTCGAAGGTCTGGGGACATGAATATCGCGGTGAGTCGCAGTCGTTGCGGCTCTATATCACCTATCTGCGTCAGAAGCTGGAACGCGATCCGGCGCATCCCAAATATATTCTGACGGAGCGCGGTGTCGGCTATCGTTTCTGCGAGTTGGAGCCACAACAGAGCGAAACGGCGGTGGAGGAGTAGCATGTGGACGGGCTGCTCTCCGATGAGGCGATAGAGGCGTTGGCGGCTGGGCTGGTTGATGATTCCATCACGGCGGTTGCGCTCTTTGGCAGCTATGCCCGTGGCGACGCAACACGCTCTAGCGACATAGACATCGTGCGTTTCGCCAGCATACTCCCACCGCTGGAGCGTGACCGCTATACGCTTCGACAGCATGGTGACTATCTTTTGAGCATCAGCACAACGACCATCGAAGAGAAGCGCCGCGAGATGACGCAGCCTGATACTGCCATATTTGCGGTGCCCGGCATTCGTCAGGCATGCGCGCTCATTGACCCCACCGGCGCCTTTGCCGACTTGCAAGAAGCAGCGAGAGCGTTTGAGTGGTCGCCGTTGCAATCCGCCGCGAATGAGTTTGCCAGCGAACTGCTGCTGGGTGACGCCGAAGAAGCGCATAAAGTCATGGGCGCGCTGCTGCTGGGCGATGAACACACTATCGTCTACGGCGCGACGATACTTTTCATGGCGATGACAAAAGCGCTCGCCGTTCAGCGTGGCATCCTGATGACGAGCGAGAATAGTTACTTCCAGCAGGTACAGCAAGCCGCTGGCATGGACTCCGCCTGGACCCGCGCGCATCGCCTTGCCGCCGGCCTGGACTATGGCGCGCCGGACCGCCCGCCTGCAGTTGTTCGTGGCCTGGCGGCGCTCCAACTCTATCAAGAGACCGTTACCCTGCTGCGTACAATTCTGTGCCCAGAGCATCGAGAGGTGATTGAGGCGACAGTTCAGGCGATCACTTCTCTCCTAAAGGAGATGTAAGAGCATATGGCAGATACAGCATCCGCTATCACCGGCTTTGCGGAAATCAACGGCGGCAGGCTCTACTATGAAGTGGCAGGCGAAGGGCATCCACTGGCGCTGCTGCACGCAGGCATCGCCGACAACCGCATGTGGGACGACCAGTTCGCGCTCTTCGCGCAGCAGTACCGTGTGCTGCGCTTCGATTATCGTGACTTCGGCTCATCGGATTCATCCACCGAGTCATACCCAATAGTCGAAGACCTCGCCGGGCTGCTCGATTACGTGGGCATGCAAAAAGCGCATCTCGTCGGCTGCTCTCTTGGCGGCAGGCTGGCGATAGACTTTACGCTGACATATCCCAACCGGGTGACGGCGCTCGTGCTCGTCGGCCCCGGCCTGAGTGGTTTCGAGTGGACAAACGAAGATAACCCCTATGTAGAACAGATGGAAGCGGCAGACGCAGCCGGGGACCTCGAGACGCTGAACGAACTGGAGGTGCGTCTCTGGGTGGATGGTCCGCGCCGCACGCCTGAGCGGGTGAACCCTGCGGTACGCGAGCGCGTGCGCATGATGAACGGCAACCTCTACGCCAAATCCGGCAACACGCCGCCTCCCGAACCAACCTGGCCTGAGCCGCCCGCGATCCACCGGCTCGGCGACATTCATGTGCCGACGCTGGTGCTGGTGGGCGACGAAGATGTAGGCGACATCCAGCGTAGGGTGGACAAAGTAGTGGCGGATATCCCCGGCGCGCGCAAAGTGGTAATCCACAATACGGCGCATGTGCCAAACATGGAACAGCCAGAGGAGTTCAACCGCATCGTTCTCGACTTCCTGGCTTCCGTGAAGTGAGGGGTGAGGAGCCGTGCGCGAAACAGCCGAAGATATGACGCAGCTTCAGGCGCTGCTCGACCAGAGCATCGAGCAGGCTGGCGCGTTCCTGCGCGAATCATTTCAGATGCCCGATCACTCGCTCTCGGCTGCGCAACTCGTCACGTACCTGCAAGGGCTGCCGACGGTGGCGCTGGCAACGGTGACGGCCAGGAGTGAGCCGCGTGTCGCCCCTATTGGCGCGCTCTTCTATCGCGGCAACTTCTACATTCCCACCGTCGCCGCCGCCAGCCGCACCAAACACATCCTGCGCAACTCCGCCGTCAGCCTGACACACTACGCCAGCCATGACAACGACCTCGCCCTCATCGCGCATGGGCAGGCGACGATCATCCTCTCCACGCACCCGGATTTCGCCGCGCTGGAAGAACTCCACCGCAGCTACAACAACGGCAAAAGCGTAAGCGACTGGGGCGAGGGCGTCTTCCTGCGCATCACGCCCCATGCCCTCTATACCTATGCCCGCCAGCCGGAAACGATGCCAGCGAGCTGAACCACTCGCAACACCTTGCAACATCCGGCAACCCTGGCTCCCTTCTCCTCACAAGCATCTACGTTCCCTTGACAGATGCGCTATGCTAGTGAGGTGGACACTCTTGCCTGCTATGCACACTTGGCGGCGATAAGGAACGGACGGCAGCGGTTGCTGTTCTCTTTTGCGGAGGGGGCGCAGTGGTTCTGCTATGAAACTCATTACCTATCAGGCAATACTCTCGAATCCCAATAACATCGCGCGTATCCAGGCAGCGAAACGAGCCATTGAAGGGATGGGTGGCAAGCTGACCATCGCGCCGCCCAACAAAGCGGGCATGACGCTCATCACGCTCGCGCTGCCGGAACAATATTATCCCGACCAGTTCTTCCCCGGCATCCCCTTCTATCCGATTTGATGTATGATGCCTTTGGCGCGTTGAATTCAGGCGCCACCTGCGGCGTACTGGTTCCCCCCTCCCGCGCACGGGGGAGGGGTTAGGGGAGGGGGCATTATGGCGGTTCACTCGGTCTTTCGTGAAGGACTCTTCGACGGCAAAACCATCGTCGTCAGCGGCGGTGGCACCGGCATCGGACGCGCCACCGCCCGCGAACTGGCGGCGCTGGGCGCGCAGGTCATCATCTGCTCCCGCGCGCCGGAACATCTGGAACCGGCAGTGGCGGAGATCAGCGGCGAGGGCGGCAAGATTGCGGCGCTGCCCTGCAATATTCGCCAGCCCGAAGCGGTGGAAGCCTTCTTTGCGGCGGTGCGCGACCAGTACGGGCGCGTGGATGGGCTGGTCAACAATGCTGGCGGACAGTTCCTCAGCCCCGCCGAGGCGATCACACCAAAGGGCTGGCATGCCGGCGGCGAGACCAACCTCACCGGCGCGTTTCTAATGTCACGTGCGGCGCTGGAAACGAGCATGCGCGAACATGGCGGCGCCATCGTCAACATCGTCGCTGAGGTCTGGCGCGGCTTCCCCGGCATGGCGCATAGCGGCGCGGCGCGGGCAGGCGTCATCAATCTGACGCAGACGCTGGCGCTGGAATGGGCGGCGTATGGCGTGCGCATCAACGCTGTCGCGCCGGGCATCATCAATTCCAGCGGCCTGAAGACGTATCCCGCTGCCGTGCAGGAACGCTTCGCCGAAATCGCCGCCGATACGCCTTCACTGCGGATGGGCACTGAAAGCGAAATCGCCTCAGCGGTGACATTCCTGCTGTCGCCCGCCGCCGCATATATCTCCGGCGCAACGCTCAAAGTGGACGGCGCCAGTTCGCTCTATCGCCTGCAAGGCTACGTCATTCCCGATCACACGCCCTGGCCGGCCTTCGAGCTATTCGATGATGAGTCAACGCATGAAGATCAATAACGCGAACGGTACCCATAACGAGACGCAAATGCTGCATACCAGCGGACGCGAGGCAGCATCCCGGCATCAGCCGCAACGCAACAATGCGCCGGGCGAGCGCGAGCTGCCCTGCCCGGTCTGCGGCACGCCGATGCCCGACCTCAAAGGCGGCAAGGCCACCATTTGCCCGGTCTGCGGCTTCAAAGATAGCTGCTGTTATTGAGAGAGAGGAGACCTCACCCCCTGCCCCCCTCTCCCGCGAGGAGAGGGGAAACGACACGGCTCGCTGCTGCGCTGGCTCAAGAGTGGCGATCAACTTCGATACCGATGGAGGCGCGTATTATGCCGGTTCTGCCTACCAGCGTCAATCCCAGGAGCGCGGAGTTCCAGGAGAACTCCGCCGCGATGCAACGCCAGCTCGAAGAGTTCCACGCGCGGCAGGCACAGGTGCGCGCGGGTGGCAGCGAACGCGCCCGCCAGCGGCATGTCGCGCGGGGCAAGCTGTTGCCGCGCGAGCGGGTCGAGTTGCTGCTGGACCCGGATGCGCCTTTCCTCGAACTCTCCACGCTGGCCGCCTGGGACATGTATGGCGGCGAATCGCCGGGCGCGTCTGGCATCAACGGCATCGGCGTGGTCAACGGCGTCGAGTGCATGATAAACGCCAACGACGCCACGGCCAAAGGCGGCGCCAGCTATCCCATCTCCGTCAAGAAGGCGTTGCGCGCCCAGGAAATCGCCGCGCGCAATCATCTACCCTGCATCTATCTCGTTGAGTCTGCCGGGGCGCAACTGCTCTATCAGGCGGAGTTCTTTGCTGACCTCGGCGGGCGCACCTTTGCCAACCAGTCGCGCATGTCGGCGCAGGGCATCCCGCAAATTGCGCTAGTCTTTGGCAACTCCACCGCTGGCGGCGCATATGTCCCCGGCCTCTCGGATTACACAGTGATGGTGCGGCGGCAGGCGAAAGTGTTCCTGGCGGGTCCGCCGCTGGTGAAAATGGCGACCGGCGAGGAGGTGGACGATGAATCGCTGGGCGGCGCGGAGATGCACACGCAACTCTCCGGCCTGGGCGACTATCTGGCCGAAGACGACGCCGACGCTATTCGCATCGGACGCGATATCGTGGCGCGGCTGAACTGGCGCAAAGAGATACGCGCCGCGCTCGCCACCCCTGAAGCGCCAAAATACGACTCCGGCGAACTGCTGGGCATCATTCCCGCTGACTTTCGCCGTCCCTTTGAGATACGTGAGGTGATCGCGCGGCTGGTGGATGGCTCGCGTTTCGAGGAGTTCAAGCGCGACTACGGCACGACGCTCGTTACCGGCCACGCGCATATCAATGGCTTTCCAGTGGGCATACTCGGCAACAACGGCGTCCTCTTCTCGGATTCTTCGCTGAAGGCGGCGCAGTTCATCCAGCTCTGCAACCAATCGCGGACACCGCTGGTCTATCTGCAAAACATCACTGGCTATATGGTGGGCCGCCGCTACGAGGAAGAAGGCATCATCAAACACGGCGCGAAGATGATTAACGCCGTCGCCAACGCCAATGTGCCGCAGTTCACGGTGATCGTTGGCGGCAGCTTTGGCGCTGGCAACTATGGCATGTGTGGCCGCACCTTCGATCCCACGCTGCTCTTCACCTGGCCCAACAGCCGCATCGGCGTGATGGGCGCGGAGCAGGCGGCAGGCGTCCTCGCCATCGTGCAGGAAGAGGCTGCCCGTGCGCGCGGCGCGGAGCCAGACCACGAGCGTATCGAAGTGATGCGCCAGATGACCCAGCAGAAACTCGAGCAGGAATCCTCGGCGTACTATGCCACCGCGCGCCTCTGGGACGACGGCATCATAGACCCGCGCGACACCCGCATGGCGCTCACCGTCGGCCTCTCGATGTCCTACAACTATGATTGGGTCTCACAGGGTGCGCCGCGCTACGGCGTCTTCCGCATGTAGAAGGGAGAAGAGCGATGCAGTTCACGCAAGAGCATGAGATGTTCCGCCAGACCATCCGGCGGTTCGTGCAAGAAGAGATCAACCCACATGTGGATGAGTGGGAGGAGCAGGGTGAGTTTCCTGCGCACCAGCTCTTCAAGAAGATGGGCGACCTCGGCTTTCTGGGGTTGACCTATCCCGAAGAATATGGTGGCCTCGATCTGGACTTCTGGTACACCGTCATCTTCTGCGAAGAATTGGGCAAGGCCGACTGTTCAGGCGTGCCGATGGGCATTACCGTCCACACCGACATGTGTACACCAGCCCTCGCGCACTTCGGCTCCGATGAACTGAAACGCAAGTATCTGGAACCGAGCATACGCGGCGACTATGTAGGCTGCATCGGCGTCACCGAGCCGGACGCAGGCTCTGATGTCGCGGCCATTCGCACCCGCGCCGTTGCTGATGGTGACGATTGGGTCATCAACGGGCGCAAGCTCTTCATCACCAATGGCACCCAGGCCGATTGGGTCTGTCTCTTGGCGCGCACCAGCGAGGAGCGCGGCTATCACGGCATGTCGCTGATTATCGTGCCGACCGATACACCAGGCTTCAGCGTCAGCCGCAAACTGCGCAAGCTCGGCAACTGGTCCAGCGACACGGCGGAACTGGTGCTGGACAATGTGCGCGTGCCCCGGAGTAACACCATCGGACAGGAAGGCATGGGCTTCATCCTTCAGATGCAGCAGTTCCAGCGCGAACGACTCGTCGGCGCCATCACCTCATACGCTGGCATGGAACGAACAGTGCGCGATACCATTGCCTATACACAGCAACGCCACACCTTCGGCCAGCCGTTGATAGACAATCAGGTGATTCACTTCCGCCTGTGCGAGTTGCTGACCGAGATCGAATGCCTGCGCGCGCTCTGCTATGAAGCCGTCGAACGCATGGTGGCTGGCGAAGATATCACGCGGCTGGCCTCGATGGCAAAACTTAAAGCGGGGCGGCTGGGGCGTGAGGTGGCCGATAGCTGCCTGCAATACTACGGCGGCATGGGCTATATGGAGGAGACGCGCATCTCACGTGTCTTCCGCGATTCACGGCTGCTCTCCATCGGTGGCGGCGCAGACGAAGTGATGCTGGGCATCATCGCCAAAATCGAGGGGATTCTCCCCGGCAAAAAGAAGAAAGATTAGGTATCGTCTCGGCTTTGAAAAGCCGGAGCACACGATGAAAGGCTGAAGCCGGAAATCGTGGTGTGCTGCACTGGCATTGGCTTTAGCCTGTCGCACATGCGCCGGCAGTTTACTGCCGCGACGAAGGGGGCGTTTATGCTGCGCATTGGCTCTGCCGAGGGCTTCTATGGCGATGATGTCACCCGCGCGCTGCCGATGATCGAAGGCGGCCACGTTGATGTCGTCTGCTTCGAGGCGCTCTCTGAACTGACGCTGGCGATCCTGCGACGCGACCAGATGCGCGACCCGGAGCGTGGCTACACTCGCGACATCGAAACCATCGCCACGCGCATCCTGCCGCTGGCCTACGCCCGTAAGATACCGCTCATCACCAACGGTGGCGGCCTCAACCCCACCGGCGCCGCAGCCTTCGTGCGCGCCGCCGCCGAACGCCAGGGGTTGCGCGGCCTCAAGATCGCTACCGTCACCGGCGACGACCTCTTGCCACGCCTGGATACGCTGCTGGCCGCTGGTGAATCGCTGGCAAACATCGAGACTGGCGCACCGCTGACTCTGGCCGGCCCACCTATCGTCACCGCCAACGCCTATCTTGGCGCGGAGCCGATTGTCGCGGCGCTGGCGCAGGGCGCGGATATCGTTATCACCGGGCGCGTGGCGGACCCGTGCCTTTATCTCGCGCCGCTGATCCATCACTACGGCTGGCCATTGGACGACTGGGACCGGCTGGCGCGTGGCATCATCTGCGGGCATCTGCTCGAATGTACCGGTCAGGTGGTTGGCGGCAACAGCCTCGCCAGCCTCGACACAATAGACGCCGCTTCGCTGGCGCATCCCGGCTATCCCATTGCTGAAGTTGAAGGTGACGGCAGCTTTGTCCTCACCAAGACGCCGGGGCTGCCGGGCCGTGTGACACAGGAGACCGTGAAAGAGCAACTGCTCTATGAAATGCACGACCCACGCGCCTACATCACGCCGGATGTCGTGGCCAATATCACCACTTTGCGATTGGAAGATGCCGGGCCGGACCGCGTGCGTGTCAGCGGCGTCAGCGGCGCGCCGCGCACCGAGACGCTGAAAGTGAACGTCGCGCGGCTGGAAGGCTATAGCCGGGAACTGCTCTTCACGCTCGGCTGGCCGCAGGTCTGGCGCAAAGAAGACCTCTTGCGCGATATGCTCGCCGCCGCCTGGGAGGGTCTGCCGATCACGCGCGTCGAATATACCCATCCGGGGCTGGATAGCCTCTATGGTCCGCTACACGCGCCGCCGGAGGACCCAATTGAACTGATGGTGCGCGTAATGTTCACAGCAGACGACGCCGAGACGCTCAAAACGGCGGTGCGGCGGGCGATGGCACTGGGGCTGTCGGGTCCGGCGGGCATGTCGGTCTCCGGCACAACGGTTAGCGCGCAGCCACACCCACTACTCGGCCTCTGGCCAGCCTTGCTGCGCCGCGAACTGGTCGAGCCGGTCGTCACGATCACTGAAATCGCGTAAAGGGCGAGGGGAGCAGTACATGAGCGATCAGATAGCATCACAGCCACCTCGCCGCGTCTTCGACTTGGCCTATGGGCGCTCCGGCGACAAGGGTAACATCGCCAACATCAGCGTCATCGCGCGTTCGCCAGATGCCTATGCTGAACTCAAAGCGCGCGTCACGGCGGAGCGGGTCAAGGCGTATCTTGGGCCACTGGTGCGCGGGCGTGTCGAACGCTACGAACTCGACAATATCGCCGCGCTCAACTTTGTACTCTACGAGGCGCTGGATGGCGGCGCGACACGCTCGCTCCGCCTGGACCCGCTGGGCAAATCGCTGGCAGGTGCGCTGCTCTCCATGCCGCTGGATCATTCGCGGCAGTAAACTGCCGGCGCACGGCGTGAGGGCTAAAGCCCCAAAAGTGGCGCTAGTGGTGACTTCCGGCTTTAGCCAGTTTTATCTGTGCGCCGGCTCTTCAGAGCCGCGACATCAGAGAGGATACATCATGGATTGGGAGCAACATCGCCGCGATGTGCTGCGCACCGTGCGCCCGGCGCTGAGTGAACGCGACCGGCTGCTCATCGGCGCGCTGGGACTGTGTGGCGAGGCTGGCGAGGTCGTTGACGAACTCAAAAAGCATCTGTTCCACGACCATACGCTGGATAAGGCGAAGCTGAGCAGCGAATTGGGCGATGTTCTCTGGTATTGGGTGCTGCTCTGCGATACGCTGGGCCTTTCAATAGAAGAGGTAGTCGCGGGCAATGTTGAGAAGCTGCGCCGCCGCTATCCCGACGGCTTCACCACGGAGCGTAGCATCAACCGGCCTGAAGACCTGTGACGATTGGTGACAGATGACTGATGGGGTGAGCGATAGAGAGAGACGGATGAGGCGATGGAAGTTTTTGAGACGATCACCTGTAACCTGGCGCGTCCGGTCGCCAGCATTACCTTGAACCGGCCAGCGGCGCGCAACGCCATGAGCAACCGCATGGTGGAAGAACTTTATTCCTGCTTCCACGAGCTGGCCGGCGACGCCTACGCTGGAGTGCGCGCAGTGGTCGTTCGAGCGGAGGGCAACGTTTTCTGTTCCGGAGGAGACATAGGTGATTTGAGCAATCCGCTTCCTCCGGAGCAGAACTGGGCAGCTATCGCGCGGCTGGACCAACTGCTGCGCGCCGTCAACGAAGCGCCGCAGGTCGTCATCACGCGCGTGCAGGGCGCGGCGCTGGGCGGCGGCCTGGGGCTGGTCTGCGTCTCGGATATCGTCATCGCCTCCACGAGCGCCACCTTCGCCTTGCCGGAGGTGCGCCTGGGACTCGTCCCCTCGGTGATTTCGCCCTATGTGGTCGCGCGCATTGGCCTCTCCCGCGCTCGCATGCTCACGCTGACCGGCGCGCAAATCGGCGCAGAGGCCGCGCACGCCTACGGTCTGATTCACGAGGTCTGCGCCGACGACGAACTCGATGCCACCCTCGATGCTGTACTGGCGAACGTCTTGAAATGCGCGCCACAAGCCCTGCGCGCCGGTAAACGCCTGCTGTTCAAGGTGGCAACCGAATCCAACGAAAATACACTAGCCTACCGCGTGGATTTGCTCAACCGCCTGCGCACCGGCGAAGAAGCGCAGCAAGGGATGCAGGCGTTCATGAAGAAGCGGCCCGCGCCGTGGGTAATCGAATCATGACGAAAGGTAGCCAGCGGACAAATCCGCGCCAGATGCTCCCCTCTCCCGCGCGCAGCGGAGGGGTCGGGGGTAGGGGCCTTATTCGCAAAGTCTTGGTGGCAAATCGCGGCGAGATTGCCTGTCGTATCATGCGCACCTGCGCCGCAATGGGCATAGCGACCGTCGCCGTCTTCTCGGATGCCGACGCCAGCGCGCTCCACGTGCGCGCCGCCGATGAAGCGGTGCGCATTGGTCCTGCGCCAGTGATGGACTCCTATCTCAATATTTCCACACTGATTGCGGCGGCGCAGCGCAGCGACGCAGACGCCATTCATCCCGGCTACGGCTTCCTTGCCGAAAATGCCGGATTTGCCGCCGCCTGCCAGGATGCCGGTCTGACGTTTATCGGACCAGAGCCAGGCGTCATCGCGCGCATGGGCAGCAAACGTGAGGCGAAGCTGTTGATGGCGGCGGCTGGCGTGCCAGTGGTCCCCGGCTACGAAGGCGAGGACCAATCAGATGAGCGATTCATTGCGGCGGCACATGATATCGGCTATCCAGTAATGGTGAAGGCATCGGCTGGCGGTGGCGGCAAGGGTATGCGCGTCGTCGCTGGCGAGCAGGAGCTACCGGAGGCGCTGGCGGCGGCGCGACACGAAGCAAAAGCGGCGTTCGGTGATGATACGCTCATTCTAGAGAAGGTCATCACCGAGGCGCGACACGTCGAGTTCCAGATCTTTGGTGATAGCCACGGCAACATCATCCATCTGGGCGAGCGCGAATGTTCGATTCAGCGCCGACACCAGAAGATCATCGAGGAAACGCCTTCTACCGCGCTAACGCCAGAGCTACGGGAGCGGATGGGCGCAGCGGCTATCATCGTCGGGCGGCAACTCAACTATACCAACGCAGGTACCGTCGAATTCATTCTCGATGCCGCCCACAACTTCTACTTCCTCGAAGTCAATACACGCCTCCAGGTGGAACATCCCATCACCGAACTGGTGACCGGGCTGGACCTCGTGCGCTGGCAACTGCTTGTCGCCCAGGGTTATCCGCTGCCCTTAAAGCAAGAGGAGATCACATTCGGCGGTCATGCCGTCGAGGCGCGGCTCTACGCCGAAGACCCCGCGCACAATTTCTTGCCCGCGACCGGACCCGTGGCGCTCTGGCATGCGCCAGATGGTGAGAACGTGCGGGTAGATGCTGGCATCCAAACGGGTGATGTCGTCTCACCCTTCTACGATCCGCTGCTGGCGAAAATCAGCGCCTGGGGCGAGGACCGTGCGGAGGCGCTGCGCCGGCTAGACCGTGCGCTGGCAACGACCGTGCTGCTCGGCGTGCGCAACAATAGCGCGTTTCTGCGGCGCATCCTGCTGCATCCCGCGCACCTCGCCGGGGACATCAGCACGGCGTTTATCGAGCGCCACGCTGAAACATTGCAGGATGAGCGCGTATCTAATTCGCAAAGGGCAATCGCCGCGCTGGCAGTCGCCATCCAGCGTCACCGCTGCTCTCAGGCATACGGGCGGTCAACGGCAACCTATCGCTGGCGCAATAATCCGCAGAGGCCGATCATCGAGCGATTCGAGCCAGCGTTGGAGCTACGCCTGCGCCCGCTCAGCGTTAACCATTATGAGGCACTGGTCGTAGATACAGCAGATGCCAGTGATGTGAATGCAGGCGGCGCGCAAAGCCTGGCAATCATCGTGCATACACCGCCTGATGATGAACCGGCTGACCGGGCTGCCATGACCAATCTGGCGCTCGAAGTGGATGGGCATCTGGTGCGTGTGTCGTTGGCTGAGGTGGCCCCTGGCGAGTGGTGGGCGCATCTGAACGGTACGACGCAAGTGATGCACTGGCGGTCGCCGCTGCCAGAGCCGTCCGCATCTAGCCCGTTAGCGAGCCGCACAGCCTCAGCTTCCACCGCAAGTGATAACCACAGGCAGGCGAAGGGCGCGATCACGGCTCCAATGCCGGGTGTAATCGTGGCGATGCTGGTTGCGCCGGGGCAAACCGTCGCCGCCGGTGAACCGTTGCTCATCCTCAGCGCAATGAAGATGGAGCAGACACTACGCGCGCCACATGATGGCATCGTGTCCCAGGTCTATTATCAGGCAGGCGAGCAGGTGACGGCTTCGGCGGTGTTGCTGGAACTGGCGGATGGGTGAGGTCTGTTTTCGTAGCGCGTTTGTGTGGCAAGGGACGATGATGTTCACCCCGGAGGCGCGGGCATGGAACCAGCAATCAATACAACCACAACAGCGGTCAATCAGGAAACCAATCTGGCGCAGTTGTTTCGCAACCGTTCGGCAACCTATGGTGATGCGCCGCGCTGGCGGCAGAAACGCGGCGGCACATGGCTCACGGCCACTTGGCGCGAGAATCAGGCGATGGTCAATAGCGTCATCGCCGGGCTGGATGCGCTGGGCGTCGCGCGTGGCGATGTCATCGGCATCACCAGCAACACCCGCTGGGAATGGATGATTGCGGACTGGGCGATCCTCGGCCTGGGCGGTGTCACCGTTTCGATTTATCCCTCCAATATGCCAGCGACGATGGCCTTCATCCTCAACGACTCTAACACCAGCTATGTCTTTATCGAAAACAAAGCGCAATACGACAAGTTGGTGAGCATCCGCGACCAGATTCCCCAGGTGCGCAAGCTTATCATGTTCGATGACGCCGATCAGGTAAGCGGCGACGAATGGGTCATCTCCTTTGAGGCGCTACGCAAGTTGGGCACGCGCACCCCTGCTGAAGCTGACGCCTTCGCCGCCGAACGCGCCGCTGCCATCCAGCCGGACGACCGCGCCACGCTGGTCTACACCTCCGGCACGACGGGCCGCCCCAAAGGTGTTGTCCTCACCCACGAGATTCTCATGGCGCAGATCGCGGGCAACCGGCTGGCGCTGGATACCGTGCGCCCTGGCATGGTGGACCTGCTCTTTCTGCCACTGGCGCATGTCTTTGGCCGCGAAGAACACCTTGCCGGCTTCGACCGTGGTCTCAACACCTCCATTGCTGGCTCGTTCGATACGCTGGCTGAAGACCTCAGAGAAGTCAAACCGGACCTCTTCTTCAGCGTGCCACGGGTCTATGAAAAAGCCTACGCCGCGATTCAAGCGCGCATCGCCGCCGGCTCCGCTGCGCAGCGCCGCATCTTCCGCTGGGCGGAGGGCATCGCCGCACAGGTGAGCCATCTACGCGAGGCGCGCAAACCGCTTCCCGCCGGGCTGCGCCTGCGTCTTCGTATTGCCGACCGCCTCGTCTTCGCGAAGATACGCGCGGCGCTCGGCGGCAATCTCAAGGTCGCTGTCACCGCCGCCGCCCCGCTCGACCTGAACATCCTGGAGTTCTTCAACGGCGCTGGTGTGCTGCTGCTGGAAGGCTGGGGCATGACGGAGACCAGCGGCGGCTTCACGCTGAACCGCGCCGGTAACTATCGCTTCGGCACCGTGGGCCTCGCCTATGACGGCCACGAGATACGCATTGCCAGCGATGGCGAAATCCTGGTGCGCGGGCCATGTGTCTTCAAGGGCTATCACAACAATCCCGAAGCCAACGCTGAATCCTTCACCGAGGACGGCTGGTTCCATACCGGCGACATCGGCACGCTGGATGAGCAGGGCTTCCTGCGCATCGTGGACCGCAAGAAAGACCTGATTATCACCGCCGCCGGCAAGAATATCGCGCCGCAGTCCGTCGAGAATATGCTGAAAAAAGCGCCCTATGTCTCGCAGGTGGCCGTCTATGGCGACCGCAAGCCGTATCTGGTGGCGCTGGTAACGCTGGACCCGGAGCAGGTGAAAGCCTGGGCCGAGGGCGCGGGCGTCAGCTATGACACTATCGCTGAGGTGATTGCCAATCCGCAGTTTCGCGCGCAGTTCGATCAAGGCTTTCAGGCGGCCAATCATGAACTCGCCAGCTATGAAACGGTGAAGTATTACGATCTGCTGCCGGAAGACTTCACCACGGAGAACGACCTGCTGACGCCAACGCTCAAGATTCGCCGCCGCGCCATCCATCACCGTTATCACGAGCAGTTCGAGGCGCTCTATCATCCGACGCCAGCCTTTGGTTGAGTGATCTGCTATCGGCTGGCGTCATATGGTAATCGCGCAGGCAGTAGTGCGCAAAAGCTGCTATCATGTGAGTATGATAGCAAATGTTCCAACTCGTCCAATGAATATAGAGGAGCCGGAGCGGCAGGAGACGCTGCTCGACACCATCTCGCTCTATCTCCATATCCCGTTCTGCCACGCGAAGTGCCACTATTGCGACTTCAACTCCTATGCTGGCATGCTAGGGCTTCGCGAGCAGTATGTCGCGGCGCTGCTCGATGAAATCGCGCTTGCAGGCGAGCGTACCCGCCTGCCCGATGGCTCGCCGCGCCGCTGCCGCACCATCTTCTTTGGCGGTGGCACGCCAAGCCTCCTGACCGCCGAGCAGGTGGCGGCGATTCTGGCGGCGAGCCGGGCGGCCTTCGCGCTGGACGCGGAGGCGGAAATCACCCTGGAAGCCAACCCTGGCACGCTGGAATACGGCCATCTGGATGAACTTTACGCGGCGGGCGTCAACCGGCTGAGCATGGGCGCGCAGAGCTTCGATGCCGGTCTGCTGCGCTGGATGGGGCGCATCCATACACCGGCGGAGATCGAAACGGCCTTCGCCGCCGGACGCGCCGCTGGCTTCGAGCAGATCAACCTCGATTTTATCTATGCGCTCCCTGGCCAATCGCTCGCTACCTGGCGCGAGACGCTCACCAAAGCCATCGCGCTTGCGCCCGATCACCTCAGCCTCTATTCGCTGATCGTCGAGGAGGGCACGCCGCTCAACACCTGGGTGCAACAGGGGCGCGTGCGGCCAGCCGATGAAGACACCGCCGCCGATATGTATGAACTCGCGGAGCAAATGCTGGCGGACGCTGGCTACGGCCACTACGAAATCTCCAACTGGGCGCGCGCCGGACACGAGTGCCAGCACAACCTGACCTACTGGCATAACCTGCCCTATCTCGGCCTGGGAGCTGGTGCGCACGGCTGGTATGGCGCGCACCGCTACTCTGAGGCGCGGCCCATCCGTGACTATATCGCCCGCGTGCGCGAAACGGTCAGGAGCGCAAAAACAGGCGACCAGACCACTGCGTTGCCAGCATTGCCAGCGGCGGCTGTCGTTGAAGATGAGGCAATCTCGCACACATTGGAGATGAGCGAGACGGCGTTCGTTGGGCTGCGGCTCAGCGAAGGCATAGACCGGCGCGCGTTTGCCGCACGCTTCGGCCAGGACTTCGAGCAGGTCTTCGGCCCGCGACTCACCGCTGTGCGTGCAGCCGGACTGCTCGACGAGAGCGCAACACATGTGCGCCTCTCAGAACGAGGTCGCCTGCTGGGAAACGAGGTATTCACCTGTCTATTGTTAGAAGATGAGGAAGCCGGAGCCACAGCATAACCTGCTCACGCCTGCCATTGGTCTATCCTACTGGCGGGCGATACATGCCGCATCATCATAATGCGGAGTAGCATACATGGCGTGAAAGGAACAGTATCGTTCTATTCCGGAGACTCCAAACACTGGTCGTCTAATTTGCCATGTTCAAACAGCCAGCGGGCAAATTCGAGCCGGCGTTCATCCAGAACACGACCCAGATACTCCGCATGCGAGTGAAAATTGCGACGCAGGTCATTCAGGCGGGCGGCCTCATCGGCAGTGAAATTGCCACCCAATGCCGTTTGGCGGCTATTGCCACTGCTGCTGTAATCATGAGCCATCATAATTGCACGTCCTCTCACCTGGGGAACGTTGGTCAGAAAGTTCTATAGTGGATGTATTGCACGCGCCGTGCCAACTTTGCGCGGAAGTGCTACCCGGAGCAGCAATTATCTGAACGGATGATACACGGCGACAAGCAGATGAACGGCGGTAGACGTTATGCAGGATAAGCGCCAGCAGGGGCACGGGCAGGCCGCGCCGGATCAGGCCAATGGGGCCAATCGGGCCGATCACGACGAACCAGCAAACACTCCAGAGGAGATGACGGGAGAGGTGACGAGTCCTCTGGAGGACATCGCCGCGCTCCTCGCTGGCCGCAGCCGTCCCTGGGTGGTCCAGGAATGCCTGCCAGACGCCCAGTTGCATCAGCCAGGCTACACGCGGCTTCAGGTGCAACTGCTGCATAATCGGGGCCGCGCCATCTCCACATTCACCACACCGGACAGCGCAGATGGGCAGCGCGACAGTTGGCGCGCCAGCGGTCCGCTGCTCGCTGACCTCCCGAAAGCCGTCGAACACATTCACGCGGCGATTGCCAGTGGCGACCAGATCACCATCTTTGGTGACTACGACTGCGATGGTATCACCTCCTGCGCATTGCTCACCAGCGCCCTGCAAACGCTTGGCGCGCAGGTGAATGGGTACGTGCCGACCCGCGAAGACGATGGGCGCGGCCTCAACGCCGAAGCTGTGCAGCAGTTGGCGGCACAGGGCACGCGGCTGCTCATCACCACCGATTGCGGCACGGCGAACGTCGAGGAGGTGCAACTGGCGCGCAGCCTGGGAATCGGAACGATCATCACCGACCACCATCCGCTGCATGGCCCCGCTGCGGATGCGCTGGCGCTGCTCAATCCTCACCACCCCGATAACCCCAATGCCTACACAGATATCGCTGGTGTCGGCGTGGCATTTCGACTGGCTGAGGCGCTCGCCGCCGCTGAGCTGGATGGCCAGCCGGACTCAGATGCCCGTCGTGCCGCGCTCCGCGAGCAACTGCCTGCACTGCTCGATCTCGTCGCTGTAGGCACGATTGCCGACGTGGCCCCGCTGACGCTAGAGAACTGGAAACTGGCGCATGCCGGCCTCGCCAGACTCAACACCAGACCACGGCCAGGACTCGCCGCGCTTGCCCGTCGCGCCAGTCTGACGGCGGGGCAGATCACCGAACGCGATATCTCCTTCTCGCTCGCGCCCCGGCTCAACGCCGCCGGACGCCTGGGTAAGCCGGAACTGGCAATGCGCCTGCTGCTGACTACGGACAGGCAGGAGGCCAATGGGCTGGCGGCGGAGTTAGATGAACTCAACAACAATCGCCAGCGCCTCACCGATGAGGTGCTGTTGGCGGCCCGGCAACAACTCGGCGACGCACGCCAGCAGCGCGACACCGTGTTAGTAGCGCGCGGGAATGATTGGCATCTGGGCATCCTGGGGCTGGTGGCTGGGCGGCTCTGCGACGAATATCAGCGGCCAGCCTTCGTCATCAGCAGTAACGAGGCAACGGCAGAGTCGCGTGGTTCTGCGCGCGGACGCAATGGCGTGAACCTGGGCGAGACGCTTGCCAACTGGGGCAAGTTCAAGCGGTTCGGCGGTCATGCCCAGGCTGCCGGCTTTACGATAGCCAGCGACGACCTCGAAGCGTTCATCGCTTATCTGCGCAAAGAGTTCCCTTCCGTACTGGCGGACGGCGACGCGACGCTTGAGGCTGCAATAGCGGGCGCTGCGACCGGCGAGCCGGTTCAGGTGGATTGCGAACTGCCACTCAGCAGTCTGGATGAGCGGAGCTATCGTGACATCCGCAAACTCGCGCCGTTTGGGCCAGTTGGCGGCGAGTTCGCGGAGCCTGTGTTCCTCACCAAAAATGTGCGGGTGTTGCGCTGCTGGCAGAGCGGCGTCGAGAAGCGCAATCTGCGCCTGACGCTGGGTGACGACAAGCGCAGGCGTGGAGTCAACTTCCTCTGGCAGCGGCAGGGCGACCTCTGCGCGCCAATCCAGGCTGCGCTCCCCGATCTGCCCCCGGTGGAGGTTGTCTATACGCTGGATGGCTTCCAGCGGCGCGACGGCTTCTGGGAACTGATGCCACGCATCCTCGCGCTCAAACTGGCTCCCTGACACCGAGGGTTTCTCTGGTGAGCCTGGCCGCCTGGCATGCTATACTGCTTTTGTGTTGTTGGAGCCGCATCACTGCGTCGTTCGCTAGTGAAAGAGTGTATTCCCCTATGACTGCGCAACCCTCGCAATCCCTGCATCAGACGCGCATCCTCTTCGATCAGCGCGTACCCATGCGCGACGGCGTGGTGCTCTCCGCCGACGTGTATCTTCCCGTTAGTAACGAGGCCGATACGCCAGAGCGTTGGCCGGCCATCCTCAGCCGCACACCTTACCTCAAGGCAAACGCGACGATTCTCGCTCAGGGGCGCTGGTTCGCTGAACGCGGCTATGCCTATGTCGTGCAGGATGTGCGCGGGCGCGGCGACTCAGAAGGCATCTTCTCGCCATATTTTAACGAGGGACGCGACGGTTATGATAGCATCGAGTGGATTGCCACGCAGCCGTGGTGCGATGGCAACGTCGGCACCACCGGCGGCTCGTACCTGGGGCGCATTCAGTGGCTGACGGCGCTGGAACAGCCGCCACATCTGCGGGCGATGGTGGTGGCTGTGCCGCCCTCGGACCCCTTTGTGGAGACGCCGACCGGCCTGCCCAGCCCGATGCACCTCTGCTGGATGCACTTCACCAGCGGACACCAGTTGCAACTGATGGAGGCAGTAGAGTGGGAGCGGGTGTACGAGCATTTGCCGCTGCTGACGATGGACGAGGAGACCGGGCGCGGCGTCATCCCGCGCTGGCGCGAAGAGATCGCGCATGCCCAGCTCGATGACTACTGGAAACCAATCTGCTACCAGGACAAGTTCAGCCAGCTTACCGTTCCCACGCTGCACATCTCCGGCTGGTATGACGATGAGCAGGTGGGCACGCCGCTCAACTTCGCGCGCATCACTACGCAGGCGCCCACCGAGGATGCGCGCCGTAGCCAGCGCCTGCTGATGGGACCGTGGGGCCACAATATCAATTCCACCGCCAAGCTGGGCGAGATAGACTTTGGCAGCGCGGCGCTAATTGATCTGAGGGGCGAACAACTGGCCTGGTTCGACCGCTGGCTCAAACAGAACAATACAGGCGAGCGCGCAGAGGAGCCGGTCGCGCCTGCGCGCATCTTCATCATGGGTGAGAATGCCTGGCGCGACGAACAGGAGTGGCCGCTTGCCCGCACGCAGTGGACACGCTATTATTTGCGGAGCAGTGGTATGGCAAACAGTCGCTTCGGCGATGGCGCGCTCGCCCAGGAGACGCCAGCCGCAGCAGAGCCAGCCGATCACTATCGCTACGATCCCGCCCGCCCCACGCCCTTCATCACTGAAGCGACCTCCAGCCAGATCGGTGGACCTGACGATTACGCCGCCGTCCAGCGCCGCGACGACCTGCTCGTCTTCCAGACGGAGCCGCTGGAACGTGAGATAGAGGTGACGGGACCGATCAGCGTCGAACTCTATGCCAGCTCCTCCGCGCCGGACACTGATTTCATGGCGATGCTGCTGGATGTCTGGCCGGGCGGTTTCGCGCAGCGGCTCTGCGACGGCATGGTGCGGGCGCGCTTCCGCGAGGGAATGGATCAGCCGTCGCTCATCACGCCCGGCGAAGTCTACCGCTATACGATTGACTGCTGGAACACGGCGCATCTCTTCCGCACCGGACATCGTATCGCCGTCCAGATTGCTTCAGCGGCTTTCCCCAAGTACGACCGCAACCTCAATACCGGCGCGGCGCTCGGCGTCACCAGCGAATTTGTGGTGGCCGAGCAGACCATCTATCACGATGAGGCGCACCCTTCGGCTCTCATCCTGCCGGTCATCCCGCGCGCATAGGCGATTTTTCTATCTCCACTCACTTTTGCGAATTTCTCACCTGGACCTCTTGACAGGTACGAGATTCGCTGGTATCATTTCCATACCGACTGATGAGTATGGAAATGAAATGTCTCTCATGGTTGGCCATAGATATACTAACTGGTCGGTATATTTTTCGTTCTCTGCCCATCAATCTCAACACCGGTCGAGACGGCAGGCTCTCCGAGCCATACAACACGTTCATACACCATCACGAATATGACGGAGAAGAACGCATGCTGCACGAAGACACCAGCGCCACGCCAGCGCAGGGCGATCAGAATGATCTCCATGCGCAGACGGCGGGCGCAGCCATACCCACCACAACCAGACCATCCCTCTCACTCGTCCCGGCGGCGGACGAGTATGTCGAGGCGCAACCACCACAATCTGAGCAGCCGAAGAAGCGCCGCCTGGCGTTTTTCGCACCGATGCGCATTGGCAACTTCCGCCTGCTGATCGGCGGCCAGACCATTTCGCGCCTGGGCGACCAGTTCTATTTCATTGCGATTCCCTGGCTGGTCCTCCGCGCCACCAGCAATCCTATCGCGCTCTCGCTGGTATTGGGCTTCGCCTCGATCACATTAGGTCTCTTCACGCTCATCGGCGGCGTGCTGGCGGACCGCTATGGCCCGCGTACATTGATGCTCGGCTCAGATATTGCGCGCTTCATCATCATGGCGGCGCTGGCGGCGCTGGCCATCCTGACGACGCCACCGCTCTGGGCGATCACGGCGCTCTCGGCGCTGCTGGGCGTGGCAGGCGGTCTCTTCTATCCAGCCTCCGGCGCAATGACGCCGAATCTCGTGCCAACCGAGGATTTACAGGCGGCCAATAGCTTCGAGCAACTGACCTTCCAGTCGAGCAACTTCGTTGGGCCGGGCATTGCTGGCGTCATCCTCAGCATCACCCGCCTAGCGTTTGGCTTTGTCGTGGATACGGTCAGCTTCCTGGCCTCGGTCATCACGCTGTTCCTCATTCGCATGCCCGCGCGCTCGCAGGCTGCGGCGACTACTGTGTCAGCCACAACTGCTACGGCGGCAGGCGACGGCCAACCCGCACAGCCAGGCAAAAAGCAAGGGGGATTGGCAGCATTTGGCGAGGCGCTGGGTTTTCTGCGAAGCAATCCGTTCCTGCTGACGCTCTTCGGCCTCTCGTTCATCGGCAACTTCGCCGTCGGCGGTCTCTTTGAGGTGGCGCTGCCGCTGCTCTTCAAACAGCGCGTGGGTGTCGTTGCCGGTCCGCAGGCGCTTGGTCTGGCGATTGGTGGCTTCGGCCTGGGGTCCATCATCGGCGCGGTGATTGCTGGCGTGGCGAGCAAGATACATCACAAGTCGCTGGTTGCGCTTGCCATTCTACTGCCGACCATCGTGATGATGGCTGCCATTCCGTTCATCGGCGGCACCCTGTCGGTAGCGGGGTTGATGGCGGGGATCGGCGTGTTCCTCGGCATCAGCAACGTCCTCATCATCACCGTCATGCAGACGTTGATCCCGTTGGACATGATGGGCCGCATGATGAGCCTGATGATGCTGGGCAGTCTCATCGGTTCGCCGCTCTCGATCTTCGCCTATGGCGCAGCGGCCACCGTCGTCGCCTTGCCGCTGCTCTTCATCGCGGGCGGTGCGCTGATGGGCGTCGCTCTCCTTATCGGCCTGACACAGAAGACGATGTGGCAAGCCGCCTGATATTCCCCATAATAGTATGCCAATGGAGCGGACAGAACTGTCCACTCCATTGGCATACGGTGTATATGCAGTTATTGTGCGGCGGCGCTACACAGCGATGGCCAGCCCAAGCTGCGCCAGCGAAGCGCTGAAGGGGCGCGCAGCGGTCACGAGGATGCGATGCGCCTCCTCCTGGCCCACCAACGACGCACAGCGATTCTCGAAGCTGGTCAGCAGCGTGGCGATGGCGTCGGCGATATCCGACAGCGGAAAGGCAAGGACCCGCTGCCCCTGCATCGGCGAGAGCCAGCCCGTCGCGTCTATCTCCAGCATACGCAGCGGCGGCTGTTTGACGGCGCCATATGCCAGCGCCTGCCGGATCAAGCCATCTGCCGTGTCTTTTCCGACGATGGCGCCCGCCTGTTCAACTGCCTGGCGCACGACGAGCGCCAGCAATTGCCACTGCGAATCGGCAAGATAGTCGCCGGGATTGGCGGAGGCAATGGGAATCGTCTGCATATCGCTGAAGAGTTCAAAGCCCCCCGACTCATCCGGCGGCTGCGGCCCATTAGCAAAGTTGGCAAGTGATGGCGACTGCGAAGGCCAGTGCTGTTGCGCCGCTGGCATCTCTGGTATCTCTACTGGCTCGCGTCCACCCACGCCAACGCCAACGCCAGCATATGGCGCATACGGAGGCGTCTGCGGGGGATAGGGCGACGGTGGTTGCGTGTACAGATTTTGCGTCGGAACATCGTAGTACGGCGGCGAGGGCGCTCTGGAAGGCTGCGCGCTCGGTGGGGGTGGCGCAATGACGCCGCGCCGCTCCAATTCCTGAAGCGCGGTATCCAACGCCTGCTCCAACGAGGGATTCAGCCCTTCGTTCTCCTGGCCCTCCGGTAGATCATCCTCGCGGATGGCCCCTTGATCCCAGGAAATCAGGTCCTCGAACGATTTGAGCGCCGTCTCTTTGTGTCCTTGAACACGTGTCAGATGGCCACGCTCGAAGTACAGGTGTATCAGCCCGAAACGCTCGGTGTTGCGCAACACCAGGCGCAAGGTCCGGTGCTGCGCGCGAATCGCCGCGATATCAGCAGACAAACGAGACAACGGGTGGCTATGCTCCATGTCGGTTTCCTTCAGGCAAGTTGATCTGGCAATGACGCCACAGCGACTACTGCTGACTGGACCGATAGGCCGCGTTGTCAGATGCGCGCGGCATGCCGCACACAGGGCAGTATTGCTCGTTGGAGGTCATGGCGTGACCGTTGACGCAGGTGTCGCGCCGTGGAGTTGCAGTTGTGCCGCCGCCGGTGGCAGCACCATCTCCATTATGCCCATACACGTTTGGCGCTCCCAGACCACTAGACCCATTAGTCCCACCTGCCCCAGGACCAGCATACCCGTCCTGCGGATACAGCGGCGACGGCGATGGATTGCTCGGCGCGCTCGGAGTGCGTTGCGCCGGTGGATTGCTCCCATTGAACGCGCCGGCTGGCATCTGTCCCATTGGCGCTCCGGCCATCAGGTCACGCATCTGCTGTGCATCCAGCACAGCGGGTGTATTGGACATAGCGACCGGCGTGGGCGATTGCGCTGGCGTTCCTGCCGCTCCATTTGCTGCTCCATTTGAGCCGGGTTGTGCTGGCAGGCCGAGTGTTGGCCGGTAGATACCCTGGCTCTGCGGGCCATAGCCGCCGTAGCCATAGGGGCTTTGCGGAGTCGAAGGACCGTAGCCAGGTGGATAGCTGCCATAACCACCATACGAGCCATAGGGACCATAGGGACCATATGAGCCGTAGGGGTTGGGAGCCGCAGCCGGGGCAAGCGCAGCCTGTTGCGCCTGCTGCTTGCGGCGACGGCGCATCAGCAACAGCACAATTACCAGGATGACCAATGCCAGCAGCGCGACCCCCAGCGCGACGATCACCACAAGGTTTGATCCGCTGCCAAACGTACTTTCGGTCAGCGCCGCCTGGTCGGCATAATGCTTATAAGGAAGGATGCCCTGGAAGTTTGGATAGCGTGCGCTCAACGCATCGAGTTCCTGTGAAGCCGTATGCCAGTGGCCGCTGGCCGTCGAGGCATAGTCCATAAACGCCTGCTGCCAGAGCTTCTCAAAGGTGCCGGGGCGCGTATCTATGCCCTGGCCGGTGATGAGTTCATGGGCGCTATTGCTGGACCGCAAGAAGAAATTGCCAATCGGGTCGTCGCTGCCACTATAGCTCACAATGCCCACGAGATTGCCGTTCACATCAATGGCTGGCCCGCCGCTGTCGCCGTGTTCGATGCCGCCGCTGACCTGAATCAAACTTTCGCCGTCGTCGTTCGTCTTGATCGCCGTCACCGTCAGATTTGTGACCGTCGGCGTCACCAGGTCTGAGGTATCGTAGGTTGCGTCAGGATGGTTGGCGTCGGCGTTGCCAGGAAACCCAATCACGGCAAGGTGATCTTCTACCGCGACATTATCAGAGTTGCCCAGCGGCACGCTTGGCGTATCCGTCAACGGGACATGCAGCAGCGCAACGTCGTTCTGAGTGAACGAACTGGTGCCTTCGAGCGTCGCTGTCAGCGATGTGCCAGCCATCAACGCCTTCAGGAGATCATCGGACTGCGACAGGCCATTTGTGATTGGCCCGGTATAGGTGGTATTCTGCCAGACCAGATATTGCGGCGGGGAATACGCTGTGGTGAAGGGAATGCCGGATGCTGACACAGTATCGTAGGAGATGTCGTTCGCTGTGACATAGCCCGCCAGATGCAGGCAACTGGCGTTAGCATTGAACAGGTCTGCAATCTGTTGCGCCAGCGCCTGGAAGATCGTTTGATCGAGATCAGCTTTTGCAATATCCACGACATGATCGGCGGTCAGGATATCGCCATTGGCGCTGATGAAAGCGCCGGAGCCGAGGCCGCCGAAGGTGATTTGCTTGCCGCCGCTGGGCAGGGTATCGGCCTGGCCACAGATATCAAAGGTAATCGTCCCGTGGTAGAGCGTTGCCACGCGCACGATGGCTGGTTCCGCAATATCAATCGAACGAATGGCAGGGTCACTGAAGTTGCCGCCCGGCGGTCTGCCTGCCGCAGCAGCGGGCAACGCAGCAAACACCGATATGGTCACTGCCAGCAACACGGCGGCTGCCATGCTGGTGATGGGCCAGCGAGGCCGGCGTCGCCACGATTGGCCGGAGGAAGCGGTGTGACCAGAGATTCCTGGCCTGGTCCTTGAGTTCGGGAAACGTCTCACGCTTGATAAATCCCCTTTATCCTGAAAAACCGGCAGTACCGTGTCCGCGCGACTCTACGCGCCTCTCTACTTCCCAGCATTGCCCGTACCAGTGGCCCGCCGCCGATGCCAACCGTGCGAACCACGGGTTCCATACGCTACGCATCGTGCTGCCTCGATATCTCGATCTCGATATGAAGAACGAAGGACTTCTTGCATGATAGCATAGGTGTCATCTTCTCGCCTGAATCGTAGGCCGCATGACGACGTACATGCAACGAACACGGGAGCGCCGAAAGGTGTTGAGAGAGAAACGATGTGGAGATGAGGAGGAGATGTGGAGATGAGAAACCTGAATGGGACAGGGAAGCGACCGGGCATGATCTCCCGGTCGCCTCGATGGCATGCGCAATGCAACCATCCTGCTAGACAACGCTCTCATCACGAACGTTGCGTGGCGCGTACCCGCTCATAACAGTCGCTGCAATAGACTGGCCGGTCATTGCGCGGCAGGAAGGGCACTTTGGCCTCTTTGCCACATTCGGCGCACATGACGGTATGCAGTTCACGGGGTACGCGCTCACCAGAGGTGCGCGCCATCATCTTGCTCTGCCGGTGTTGTTGCCGGCAACTGGGGCAACGGCCTGGCTCGTTCTGCAAGCCTTTCTGCTGATAAAACTCCTGTTCACCGGCGCTAAAGATGAATTCCTGGCCGCATTCACGACACTGAAGCGTCTTGTCTTCAAACATGCTTGCCGCACCCTCCGCAGAAACGCTGCTCTCCCCAACATACACGCCAGACCACGCTGGAACGCACCAGACTTGCGCGCCGCGTGACCCCTGCGTGATGCTGGAATAGACCGAGATCGGTCGTTTGCACGCCCGGCCATATGGCTACATTGCTGCTGCGTTCTCCGGTCGAGCGTGCGCCCAGGATACACTATTCTATTCTTCTTGGCAATAACGAATTTTGCGTCCTCACCCCCGGCCCCTCTCCTTGCGAGAAGAGGGGAGCGCAGGCGAACGGTTGTGGCGAGGGGCAAGAGATTCATCCGGCCATGCCCACCTCATCCACCGCGTCGCAGCAGGAGCAGCACCGCGCCGATATGGCCGCAGGCGTCGCCCTGGCGTTTGCCCAGCGGACAGTCACAGGTGAGATGCCGTGGCTGGCGGACCCGCATACGCACGATGAAGGGACGCCCCGGCTGGTAGAAGGGGCTGGCGGTGTTGAGTGGGGTAGCGTTGGCCGGTGGCACACTGGCGCGAAAGAGGCGGTCGCCGCTGGCGGAGGGGGCGCGCTGGCCGCTCATGGGTTCCGCGATCACGCCAAAAGTGCTCGCCAGCCAGATTGCCGCTTCATCTCGGAAATCCAGTCCGATGAGCAGGCTGCCCGCGCTCAGGGGATCGCGTGGTGGGAAGGCCCCCACCCCCAGCCCCTCCCCCGTGCGCGGGAGAGGGGAGTGCGGGCGCCGGTGGTCAAGCGGGCGCGGGAGAGGGGAGCCGGAGATGCGGCGCAGAGCGGGGACGTGCGCAGTGATGTCTGCTCCTAGACGGCGAAAGAGATGGGTAAAGAGACGAGTGAGGAGCGCGAAGAAGGTGGAGAGCCTGCCCTGTGGCGCGGTTGAGTGTACCGGGTGCAGCGGACGAGCCAATGGAGCTGAACGTGCTGGATAGGGCGACTGCGCTGAGTGTCGTGACCGTGCTGACGGTGCCGATTGTGGCGAGGAGACGTGAGACCTGCCCATACGAAAGCGCCTGTGACCTTTCTCGCGCGCTCCGTCCGGGCTGCCTCATGCGTTTGTCAAACACTGTTCCACAATGGCTCAGGATTACTCACGGCTGCTGATTGCTGTCGTGGCTTGCTCGTTGCCATCCGCTGAGCCGATGGGCTAACATGGGAACCGTGTTGGGTTGCGAGGTGCTTAAAACGGATTGCGCGACTACAACGACCTTCTGGTGTTTTTGGCACTGGAAGGTCATCGTTGTTTTTGCGGGGAAAGCCAGTTGCTCTCCCTCTGAAGCAAACAGTACCATAGCGACGCCCGTTTGTCAATGGCTGGGAGACCTCACCAATGGCGTACAATACACAATGCAGCGCCGCCGCGCGCAAGACGCCCACTGGCCAAACATTGGAATGAGGATGACATGCCCGATAGATCTGATAAAATCGCCAATCCTACTACTGATACACATGAAATGATAGACGATACGCCATCCAGCGCGCTGCCGCCACTGGCGGAGGGGACGCCGCTACGCTTTGATCTCGTGGCGCGCTGCGGGGAGACGGCGGCGCGGGCGGGCGTCGTGCAGACGCCACATGGCGCCATTCCCACGCCCATCTTCATGCCGGTGGGGACGCATGCCACCGTAAAGGCCGTCGGCCCGGATGACCTGGAAGCCCTCGGCGCAAGCATCATTCTCTCGAACACCTATCACATGCTGTTGCGTCCTGGGCCGGAGCTGGTGGCGCGCTTCGGTGGTCTGCACGGCTTCATGCGCTGGCCGCATCCCATCCTCACCGATAGCGGTGGCTTCCAGGTGTTCAGCCTGGGCAAGATGCGCGTGGTCAGCGACGACGGCGTGCGCTTTCGCTCGCATCTGGACGGAGCGGAGGTGGTGCTGACGCCGGAACGGGTGATGGAGATCGAGGCGCAGCTTGGCGCGGATATCATCCTGCCGCTGGATGAGTGCCCGCCGTATCCCTGCCCGCCAGAGGAGGCGCGTGCCGCAACCGAACGCACGCATCGTTGGGCAGAGCGGGCGCTGGCGGCGCGGGTGCGTCCGCGCGATCAGGCGCTCTTCGGCATTCCCCAGGGCGGGATGGATGCCGAGTTGCGGGCGACCAGCGCCGCATTCATCGGTTCGCTGCCCTTCGATGGCTTCTCGATAGGCGGCCTCTCGGTGGGTGAGCCAAAGCCGCTGATGTGGCAGATGCTAGAGGCGGTGATCCCGCAGTTGCCGGAGAGCAAGCCGCGCCATCTGCTCGGCGTCGGTTCGCCGGATGATCTGCTGGAAGGCATTGCGCGCGGCGTAGACATGTTCGATTGCGTGCTGCCGACGCGCACGGCGCGCACCGGCGGCCTCTACACTGCGACGGGCCGCCACAACATTCGCGCGGCGCGTTTCCGCGAGGAGCAGGAGCCGGTTGACCCGACCTGCGACTGCTACACCTGCCGCACCTTCAGCGCCGGTTATCTGCATCACCTGATTCGAGCCGAGGACGACGATAGCCGGGGCGAGTTGCTCTATTATCGCCTCGCCAGCATCCACAATCTGCGCTTTCTGATGCGGCTGGTGGCTGGCGCGCGCCAGGCAATCCTCGATGGCACATTCCCGGAGTTCCGCGCCACCTTCCAGGCAGGCTTCACGCCACCGAACCAGGACATCGCCACCGAGCAACGCGCCAAACGCGCCGCACGGCTGGGTAGCGTATAGCGCGGTTGCCGCCTCATAGTGGATGGCGTAGACTCATAGCAGTGTTGCAGTCGCATAGTAGCTGGCAGAATAGGGGAGCGGAGACGATGGACCTGAACGTTGTGCCGATACGCAAACCTGACGATATCAACCTCATCCTGGGGCAGAGTCACTTCATCAAGACGGTGGAAGACTTGCATGAGGCGCTGGTCGGCGCGGTTCCTGGCATTCAGTTCGGATTGGCGTTCTGCGAGGCGTCGGGTCCGGCGCTGGTGCGCTGGAGCGGCACCGACGACGAACTGACCGAACTGGCCCGCAACACGATGAGCGATCTGGGCACCGGCCACGCCTTCCTCATCCTGCTGCGCAACGCCTTCCCCATCAACGTGCTGCCTGCCGTGCGCAATGTGCAAGAGGTCTGTCGCATCTTCTGCGCAACGGCCAATCCCGTCGAGGTGATCGTTGCCGAGACGGAGCAGGGGCGCGGCATCCTCGGCGTGATAGATGGCTTCCACACTAAAGGCATTGAGACGGAGCAGGATATTGCGGACCGCAAGGCGCTGCTGCGTCGCTTTGGCTATAAGGCTGAATAGCTGCTGAACCGCATCACATACAAATGAGCGATAACAACAAAACCGTTCGCTGGGCGCCGCGCGTCAGCCCAACGAAGCTGCGCAAACTCTATAAAACTGATGCGCTCGGCCTGACCGACGAAGAACTGATAGATGAGGTCGGATTCGCGCTCTATGCCCGCTGCCAGAGCATTCTCATCGTCACGGAAGCGGCGCATGGGCGTGTGCAATGCCCGCAGTGCACACACATCATCCTGCGGCAACGTAGCGATGACGATGAGGTGTTGCGCTGCGCAGGATGTGGCTGGGAGATGCCCTGGCAGCAGTATCACCGCACCTGGCAGCATCAGGAATTGTATGCAGGCGGCGCGGCTGATGCGTTTGCGCGTTTCATCGAACGCTGGCCGAAATCGCGCACGCCGCAGGAGAAAATGCTGCTAATAGACTGGCTGATTCACCTCTGGCACTGGCAGGCACGCGAGGATCATCAGTTGGGCCGTCCGGTGGGTGTCAACCTCATCGAAGGCAGCCGGCGGCAGGCACTGGCGTTGCTGGATGAACTCAGCTACGGGCCAAACAGCACGCAAGGAATGAGCGAGACGCATGAGCAATGGCAGGCAACGTGGCAGCAGGTGCGCGCCGCAGTTAGCAACGCGAATAGCTGACCTCGGGACGATGGCAACGCCGTGCGCGCCATCCAAGTGATCTAGCGGCCATTATAACAACTTGCACTTCTGGTCGCATCACGCTAGCTCGCCTGTTCCACCAGTGAGCCTACCAGTACGATAGGTCCAGTGGGCGCAAGGCTACCACCTTCCGGTTCGGGCGTCACCGCAAGGGTATCAAAATCATGCCACGGCTCATCTGCGCGTACAATACTCACTCCTATGCCCACACGGTTGATGTTGAAGAGAGCGTTTGGCAGCGGTTGACCGCCACGCAGCAGCCAGACCTGATAAGCGTTGCCGGCGCCTGGGTGGCGTAGGCCGCTGGCAACCAGCACCCCCGAAGGGCTGCCGGGCGACGCGATCAGCCGCGCGTACGCCCCCGGCGCTACATCTGTACCCGTCACCTGCCACACAACGCATTGCGGGTTGGCCAGCAAGTCGCGGAGCATGGCATCTACCTGCCCAGCCGGAGCAGGGGCGCTCCGCAGTGCCTGCAACAGCCGGCGGAGTGGGCTGCGTGGCAGCGCAGACCCTATCTGCGGCTCCGGCTCCGTTCTATGGCGCTCGCTGTCTTCACGAGGAGGCAAACTGCTATGTTTCATAGTGGCTTTCTCTTCGGCAATGCGCGCCAGTACCCGGCTGCGTAGCGAAGGCGGTGGCGCGACCTCCGGTGCCGCGTACAGCAGCAGCTCCGCGCTCTGTTGAGCCTGAAGAACAAGCTCACGGCACAAGATGCACTCGTCTAGATGGCGGTCCACCGCGTCCACCTCGTCTTCTTCGAGCGCACCGAGCACATAGGCATCTACGAGGTCATCTATATGTTTGTTCTGCATCTACGTTCACCCCACCTCGTCTACGCCGTCTACGCCTGCAGCTACCAATAGCTCACGCAGCCGTTGCATTCCTACCCGAATACGGCTCTTGACTGTGCCGAGCGGCTCTCCCTGTGCGGCGGCCACTTCGGACTGAGAGAGTCCACCGAAGAAGGCCAACTCGATTGCATGGCGCTGTGGCACGGGCAGTTGGGCTAACGCGCGCTGCACCGCATCGGCGCGCTCCCGTATGCCGGCAGCACGTGCAGGATCACTCTCATCACTGGTATCTGCCAGTCCGGCACTTGTCGCTTCCCAATCGGCGTCAGGGGCAACAACTGGCCGGCTCTGACGCCGCCGAAGTTCGTTGAGCGCGAGGTTATGCGCGATGCGTAGCAGCCATGTGCTGACGCGCCCGCGTGCCGGCTGGAAGCTAGCCGCGCTGCGCCAGAGGCGCACAAACACCTCCTGGGTTAGCTCTTCAGCCGTCGCGCCATCGTGTACGATACGCAAACACAGGGAGTAGATGGCTTGGCCGAAGCGGTCGTAGAGCTGCCCCAGGGCATCTTCATCACCTCCGGCCACACGTTCAACCAACTTGGCGTCATCGAAAGTGGGTTCGAACAGAGCGCCCTTCTCCCTTCTGTCATACCTACACATCCAGGTGCCGCGCCGATGAATCCGGTCTCATAATAGGTGAGTGGGTGGAATGTTCGTCTCTATGATACCGCATGCGTGCCTCTGCGTCGCGCTCGAGTCCCCCTCTGCTAACTCCTCCGCTTTTCACCTCATTCTTTGTCGCCTGCCGTCCATGAGTCTAGATGTCGCTGATTTCGTTCGCTGAAACAGCGAAGCCACCAAACCCGTGTGAGAGGGCCGGTGGCTTCTGGCAGGCTTTTAGACTATCAAATGTAGGCAGGATCGAGTAGACCGCTTACTGTGCGACCGCGCCGACCTGGGGTCGGCTCGTCAGCGCATACGTTCCCAGCGCAAGCACTGTGATCGCCAGGTGGAGCGCGTTATCAGCACCGTTGATTGGGACGATCCCTAGCAGGCTGCCATGAGAGTCGAAGAGTAGCCCCGTGATACCAATCAACGAGACCAACGCATAGACGATGCCGAAGACGAGAAAGTACATGCGCGCATATGCCCCTCTGCCATAGAGACCAGCCGCTAGCGCCACTGCCCCTGTCGCCAAGTGGATGACGTTATGTAGCGGATTGATGGCGAAGATGCCCAGGAGCAGGGTATAGCTGGTCCCGGATGGCCCAGCCGTGTTCACTGCTGGAACGAAGCCAAGAATACCGACTACGAGCATGACAATGCCGAAGATAACCGCAACCTGTTTTGCCATGATAATCACCATTCCTCTCCGGGGGAACATGCCCCGGCTCTGCGAAGCGTGGCGCGTCCACGCTTCGCGCTTGCTATGCCGAATGACCCGAATGACCCGAATGACCCAAGCGAGACCAGTACCTGCGACGCGCCTGGTGCATGAGCCGCCCTTTCCGGCCTCAGCGCCATCGCACACCCACGTCGAAGGCAACCCGAACAGCGGCCTGCCCCGGCGCCACGATAACGATAGTCAGTTGCCATGATCCGGCCATGCTGAACAAGAGGTGTACGCGATACCGACCGCCACCCTGCGTCGCAGCGGTCACATCGGGAACGGGCATCGCCATCGTCATCATGTCGGCACGTACCTGCACCGCTGCGTCTGTGAGTGGATGGCCGGAGCTGTCATGCACTTCGAGTGACACGATGTTGTCATCGCCCGTCACGAGCTGACCTGAGTCCGCGTAGAGCGTGACAACATAGGGTCCAGCGGCAGCCTCCATCTTCGGCGGCGTGGCGGCGGGCGGAACAAGCAATGCACCCAAGCCCAGGTGTATCCATGCCAGCATCAACAAGACCGATACGCCACTGCCGACGATCAACCCCTGCATGATCCGGTCGCCGCGTCGCGTCCGCCGCGAGATCACCTTGATGGCTGGCCGCGCTATCTGGATCTGCATCGCCGTTTCCTCCCATCTCCAGTCTCTGTCGCACCCAGTACTCAGATATTCAGGCGATTGGGCACGCAGACGCCCATTGCGTCTGGTCATAATGCTGTACCCGCAGCTGGGCAGATCGGATGATAGGCAGTGACGGTCGGCATATATCAGGCGCTAAAGCGCAGGGATGAAACGCCTCGGCACGATATCCACGATATCATGCGGCCTATAAAGCTGACTTCCTGCTCAAGACAAATCTGCACATCTGATGAAATACACTATGAGGTGGCAACCATTGACATGGCTATTGCCGCATACCTACAATGAGCCGGGATTAGTATGCGTTTTGCTGCTATTTCGCAGGCTTTTTTGAGAAACGAGTCACGCTATGCAGTTGGAGACAGCGGAACAGCCATCTACCCGTGCTGAGGTGGCGCGATGGGTTTCGATCATCGTGCATCCGATTGCGTTCCCGCTCCTCGCCCTGGGAATCGCCCTCTATCTGGCCACGAACTCACTTACGTCTACACTCGGCTGGCTGGTGCTGGCGATGGCGCTGACCTCCCTGCCGGTGACGTTTGTGGTGGTGCTTCAGGTTATTCGCCGCAAATGGACCGATCTCGATGTCAGTGTTCGCAAGCAACGCTACGCGCTCTATCCTTTCGGCATCGCCTGTATGCTGCTGCTGACGCTCTCCTATGCGCACTTCGATGCGCCAACAGTTGCCGTGCGCTCCGGCTATGCGCTGGTCATCGCCAATATCGTAGATGGATTGGTCAACTTCCTGTATAAGGTCAGCGCGCATGCCACCGGCGCCGCCGCCAGCGCCGCGCTGATCTGGATTGCCGCGCCGTTCTTCGGCCTCTCAGTGCTGGCGACCATCGCTGCGTTGCTGGTGGGCTGGTCGCGGGTGGAACTCAAGCGACATACCTGGGGTCAGGTGTTGCTCGGCTGGTCCGTCGGCGTCGCCGCAATGGTCGTCGCCTTCAACCTGCCATTCCCGACGCGCTTGTAGGGGATTCATGTTTCCGGGGTCTTTTCGGCCAGGCGAAGACGGCGGCCAGCGCAATGTTGATCGCCAGGCTGATGGGAACATTGATGAACGCCATCACCAGCGCAAGGAGATAGGGTAACGGGCCGAGACGGAAGCGCCGCCAGACCTCCTCGCCGAAGTGCGGCGGCAGCGTGGGGTCCAGCAAACGCCGGTTCTTGGTTGCATAACGCCAGACCAATTGGAAGCAGAGCGCAAGGATGAAATACGTCGCCGCATAGACGGCTGCCGCGACATGCTGGTCGGTGGATTGGACGAGCAGAGTACCCCCTGGACGGTCCAGGTAGGTGGCGAGCAGGGATGTCGGAAACGGCACGATGGTGACAAAGAGCAGCAACAGCCCATTGATGAGCAAGAAGTTCTGGTCAGTACGCTTGATGTAGCGGAACAGATAATGATGGTTGGCCCACATAATCAGGATGAAGCTGAAGCTGATGATGTAGGAGAGATAGGTCGGCCACTGGCTCGCCAAAAAGTTGAGCAGGCTGCCCTTGAGGGCGCCTGGGTCCGGCACTTTGAGGTTCAGCACCAGCAGCGTAATGGCGATGGCAAAGACGCCGTCGCTGAACGCTTCGAGCCGCCCGGTATCGGTCTGGTCTTGCAGCGCCGCTTCGGTTTCCTCGACCGTTTCTTCGACCAACTGCTGGTCATATGAGGTGAACGGCGTCTCCGAGGAAGGCGGTGATTTCCGCGATGTCTTCGGCTCTTCTTGCATATCGGGCATAAAGGCCGGTTCTCCCCACATGAGATAAATAGTAGGGGCAGACAGGACTATCTGCCCCTACCAGTCGTTATCCCTACGCTCGGCTTTGAAAAGCCGGAGTACAGGCGACAGGCTAAAGCCTGAATAAATGCCGTGACGTGCCACTCTCGGACTTCAGTCCGGTTTTCCGTGCGCCGGCACTTCAGTGCCGCGACAGCCGCTACACATTACACATACGTCTCGTCTACATAGCACCAGCGCCAATCTTCCCCCGGCTGGAAGGATTGCATGATGGGGTGTTGTGTCTCATGGAAGTGTTTGGTCGCATGCTTGTTCTTGGAACTGTCGCAGCAGCCGACATGCCCACATTCCAGGCACATGCGCAGGTGAACCCAGCTATCGCCGGTTTTCAGGCACTCTTCGCAGCCCTGCGCGCTCGGTGTCACGTCGTGGATGTGGTCCAGGTGAGTGCATTGCGCTTGCGTCGCCATTGGTCTTTCTCCTTGTGTTGTTCCTGATGGTAGTGCGTGATGAAGGCACAGACCAATTCTATGTCTCACACGCACAGCGTCCACTGCTCAGAGCATACACATCTTATGCCAGTCTGACTGATGTCAGTCAGACGCCAGTTGTCGCAACAATTCACTCACCTGGCGCCGGCTGCGCCGGCAAAGCGCAACAGATCGGCGATAGTGAATGTTCCCGGCTGCCCGGCGGGCAGTGTCGGCTGCCAGTCTGGTTGAACGGTGCGGTAGGAGGTGGGATCACCATCCAGCAGGCCCAGCAACACCTCAGCGACAATACGCCCGCCGACCGGCCCCATACGCGCGCCATCGAAGCGTATCTCCGCCTCGCGCAGCACATAATACCAGAGTGGCGTGTCACCGTTCCAGCCCAGCGCATCCAATCCGACTTCAGCGACGCTGAGCGGCTCAATGCCCATGATGCGCGCCACCGCCTCGCCCGACGGCATATCCAATGAGCGCGCCCGTTGCAGGTCCCGATAGGCCAGCGACGCATATTCAGGCGCAGCGACCGCACCCACCACGAATGCTGGCAGCTCGATCAGCGCATGCGCCAGTTTCGGCTCGATGCGCTTGCTCTGCTGCGGCGGACGCGCGGCATCCAACTCAAAGAAATTGCGCCAGTCAATCACGTTGCGCTGTGGCACAGGACGCCCACCTGCCAGATCGGGAAAAACCGGCCCCTCCACGGCGTCGTTGATGTGATAGCGTGTGCGAATCTGGCTGTGTCCCGTGCGATAGGCGGCGTCCGAGAACTCGATGGGAATGAATGGCTGAGCATCGAAGTGATAGTAGGCGCGGTTCGCCAGCGCCGCCGCCAGCACCTCTTGCCCCACCAGCAGCGGTAGGAACTCATGCACGACGATCCACTGATAGTGCCAGCGCGTCAGCCGTTGCGCCTCGCTGAAAATCGCTGACGCTGGCACACCCTCCGCGCGCAGGTGATCTACAATCGCATTGTGGAAGGTGAGGAAGACCATATGCAACTGCGAGATGAGCAGGTGTACGTCGTCGCGGGGATCACCCAACAGCGCGACACCCTGCGCATTACGCGGCAGATCGTAGGGATTGCCTGCATCGTTGACACCGAGCAAAAACTTGTCACTGTCGTTGGCATCATAGAGATACGGACTGCCCGACGGACCGGCGCTATAGAGCGATTCCAGGTTCAGGCTGGGCGTGCGAAAGTTGCGCAATTCACCGAGGTTGGCGTGATGCTGAATCATGCTGCGATCAGCCGTGATATTGTGCGCGATGAACTGACCGAAGACCGGATAACCGGCGGGAATCAACGCCTCAGCCGTTTGCGCAGGCGTCTCATCGGTGGCTGGCGCATCCACCAGGTCCATCGGCGCACCGGCGCGGGCGAGCAGCGCAAAGAGCGCCTCATCGCATTCGTTGCAAGGCAAATCGGGGAACATGCGCCCATATTTGCCGATGGCGCTGGTGGCAAGGTCATCTTTCAGGTGTGGCGCGATCACACAGCTATGCGTGCCCGCCGCAGCGGTAGGCTGTGTCGCCATTTCAGTCGTATCGAGCGAACTCATGGGCAATCCTCCCAATCCTCCAAGAGTATAGGGCCGTTCTTCATGATGCTGGATGATTTGGGGTCGTCAGCCGGTAGGGTGCGGCGTGCTAGCCCTATCTGGTCAGTCGCTCTATCATCCTGCCACCCTGTGGTGATACCAGTTGATGTTACAGATGCCAGCGCGACTAGCTTTAACGCGACTAGCTTTAATGCGACTAGCTTCAACCAGCTACAGCCGCCGTTGTCCAGTCTATAGGGCAGCCTCGACCCATCGCCCCCCTCATCCGGCTAGGAGGTGGACTGTGCGGTTGGGTGGGTAGATAGGTGGACCTGCGCGTTTGCACAGAAAAAGCCACCCGGCGCAGAACACCGGGTGGCTCGCTGCTCTATTGTCCGGACGCTAGCGGCCCGTCCAGGTCGGTTCGCGCTTCTGCAAGAAGGCGCACATGCCTTCCTGGGCATCGGCGGCCATCGCGTTCATGCTCATCACTTCTTTGGCATAGGCGTAGGCTTTGGGCTGATCCAGGTCAATCTGACTATAGAACGCTTGCTTACCGAGCGCAACGGTCAGGCTGCTTGCCCGCGCAATCGAATGTGCCATATCGAGCGCCGCCCGCTCCAGGTCCGCCGCCGGAACCACCTGATTGATGAGTCCCCAGTCAGCGGCAGTGGTAGCGGAAATTGCCTCGCCCGTCAGCAGCATTTGCAGCGCGCGCTTGCGCCCGATGGCGCGGCTGAGGGCGACCATTGGGGTGGTGCAGAACAGGCCAATCTTCACGCCCGGCGTGGCGAAGCGCGCCTCCTCGGCGGCAATGGCGAGGTCACAGGTGGCGACGAGCTGGCAGCCAGCCGCAGTGGCAATCTTGTGGACACGGGCAATCACCGGCTGCGGGATGGATTGGATTGCTGTCATCAGTTCGGTGCAGAGATCAAAGACGGCGCGATAGGTGTTGATGTCGCCATCCACCATCTCGCTCAGGTCGTGGCCGGCGGAGAACGCCGGACCGTTCGCCGCCAGGATCACGGCGCGTGTCTCGCGGTCCTGACCGGCACCTTTGAAGGCGTCGAGCAGCTCACGCATCATCTCGCTCGAAAGGGCGTTGCGCTTGTCCGGGCGGTTCATCGTGATAGTGGTGATCTCGCCGTCGCGCGTCACCTGAATAGATTCATACGCTACCGCAGTTGCCATGATCGTTTCTCCTGGTGGGCATCTCAGCCCCACAGCCTGTAATGCGAATGGTCAATCTCTATGGCATATACTATCCGGCATGGACGGCATCTTCAACATCAACAAAGCAGCGGGTATGACCTCGCATGATGTGGTGGCGCGGGTGCGGCGGCTGACAAAGCAGAAGCACACCGGCCACGCCGGCACGCTCGACCCCACCGCCACCGGCGTTTTGCCGATCTGTCTGGGGCAGGCGACGCGCGTGGCCGAATATCTCAGCGAGAGCGGCAAGGCGTATCAGGCGACCATTCGCTTCGGCGTGGAAACAGATACCTACGACGCCGAGGGCAGCGTTACCCGCGAGGCGCCCGTGAACATCAGCGCAGACGATATCCGTGCCGCGCTCCCGTCCTTTTTGGGGCCGCAGATGCAGACGCCGCCGCGCTACTCCGCCATCAAACGCAACGGGCAACCGCTCTACAAGCTGGCGCGCGCTGGTCAGGAGATTGCGCTGGAGCCGCGCCCCATCACCATCTACGCGCTCACTCTCCTCTCCTGGGAGCCGCCGGACCTCACGCTGTCCGTTGAGTGCAGCAAAGGAACATACATCCGATCGCTGGCCTTCGATCTTGGCCGCGCGCTTGGGCCAGGAGCATACCTCGCCGCACTGATTCGCACACGCAGCGGCCCCTTCACGCTGGCGCAGAGCCTGACATTAGATGCTCTGGAAACGGCGCTGGCCGATGGCTCATGGGAAGATCATCTCTATGCAGCGGATGAAGCATTATTGGAGCGCCGCGCCGCCATCCTGGGCGAGCGCAACGAGTGGCGGCTGCGCAACGGGCTGGCGCTGCAACTGCCACAGGCGCAGGCCATCGCCGCAGACGAACTGTTGCGCGCCTATTCGCTGGATGGGCGTTTCCTGGGCATCCTGCGCTGGGAGGCCGCCCGCGCCCACTGGCAGCCACACAAGGTGCTGGTGCAGGTTGCAAATAATGCACAGCGTTAAGAAGAGAGTTGTTCAGCCAGCACGACGAACTCTGATAGTCCTCCTGTAGACTCGACATCATCTGGGTGAACTAAGCTGATCCGCGTCAAATCGCCTTTGTTGGCATCCTTCCATTGCGCTAAAATTTCACATCTGACGACGCCCGCCTGTGGATATGTGCTACTGGCGTCAAGGGGAACGAGGCTGAAGATGGGCGCCTTATCAATGAGCGTGTGGCGATGGCCATCTGCATCCGTGAATTCGCAGGCAACCATGCCAGGAATAGGCTCATCACTTATGAACCGCACGATTTCAACGGTAAGGCAAGGATAGTCCATTAGGTAGCCTCCTGACGGCAAGATAGCTGGCGAATCAATTCGCGCCTGGATGGCGTTCCGCCGCCAAGTCCGCCTACGCGGACTGGAGACAGGCATGGGTGATTCCTGATGCAAACCTGCGGAGGCAGGGTTCGCGGCGGCACGCCATCCAGTTGCGGTTTCAACCGCCGGCCTGGCTACTACAGCACATCCAGCGCGCGTTCAACGATGGGGCGGTCTAGCCGGAAAGGATTATCGGCGGGGGTGAGCGCGCCGGTGATGGTATCCACGACGATGCGGCTGCCCCCGGCGCTGCCCATGATGCCATGCCCGCTATAGCCACAGTTGACGAAGAGACCAGGGATAGGCGTCGGGCCGAGATAGGGGCGATGGTCCGGCGTGTAACTATACTGGCCCGCGCGCAGACACCAGTTGTCGGTGTTGCGCTCCCAAACGGCGCGCCAGAAGGGGCTGATGCGCGCGACGCTATGGTCGCTCTCCGGGTCGAGCAGCCCAAAGGCGAAGTCATCGCTTGGCGTCACATCTTCCAGCGGTGGTCCTGGCGGCATGTTGGGAGCCGTCCAGAGCAGATTCGCGCCGTGGAGCGCCGGGCGCCAGTGCGCGCCGGTCTCCTCATCTATTGTCATCGGCGCATCCGCTGGCACCTCCGCCACCTCCGGCATAATCATGCGCATGCGGCGCACGAAGCTTAAATCCAGTTCCAGCCCCGCCAACCGCGCCACCTGCTGTGAGAATGGTCCCGCCGCAATCACCGCCACGCCACAGCTTATCACCCCACGTGTCGTCTGCACGCCGCTGATGCGTTCACCGCTGAACGTAAAGCCTGTTACAGCAGTGCCGGTGACGCAGGTGGCCTGGCTGGCAATGGCGTAGCCCATCGCTAACTTACGCGGGTCGAGCCAGCCGTCGCCCGCCCGGTAGCGTGCCTGCATCACCTCCGGCGCAAGATAGCGAAAGCGGACGCGCGCCTCGTTGCCGCTGAGCAGTTCCACATCATCCAGCCCCCAGGCGCGCTGCTGCTCCACCAGCGTGCGCTGGCGCTCGACGGTTTCTGCTGTGGTGGCGAGCCAGAGGTAGCCCTGCTGCGCGAGGCCGAGGTCATAGCCTGGCAGTTCGGCAACCTCAGCAAAGTTCGTGTAGAGCGCGATGCCCTCGCGCACCAGCGCCATCTCCTCGGCGTTGTCGAACTGCGCGCGAAATGCGCCGGTCGCGTTCGGCGTGGTCAGCGTCGCCAGCAGCGGGCGCTTCTCGATGACCACCGCGCGCAGCCCCGCCCGCGCCGCGAAGAACGCCGTCGCCGCACCGATGATGCCGCCACCGGCAATCACCAGATCGGCGTTCTGTGGGAGGTCATGGGTGATCTGCGCATGATAGGTGGGCATGGCCTGCTGCTCCGTTCTCGCTTATCTATTTCGCTTGCTGGTATCAGCTACCTTGATGTGTCCATATCCTATCACCAAGTGGTAGAAAGCCCGTGGTATATCCCCGGACATGATGAGCATGATTCGGCATGACAAATGTCATCCGCATTTCATGATCGTTTGCACTACCTGCCTTTCCATTCAGTGACCTACACTTGCGATAGAGGCTGATGAACACAGCCGGCCCGAATCCAAGCGGAATAATCCCGCTTGTACATGCACTGATCGGTCCTGAAATGGGAGGAAACACATGAATACGACAAGCGCCACAAACACGAAGACACATACTACCAGTGTTCGGCTTTTTATCACACAGTTGGCGGCGTTGCTCTTGATGATCGCTGGCTGGGCGTGGCTCTCTGGCAACTTTGCGCAGCCGCAGGAGCCGCTTGCAGCCGACATCCTGACGGACTTCTTGCACGCGCTGCCCGGCATTCTGGTGGTGATTTTCGGCTTGCGCTATTTCGGCGCGCTGTATAGCGCGCTGCTGCGTGGCGACGGCACGGTTGGCGGGCGTGGCGCGTATATCGGCATCACGGTCGTGGCGATCTTCGGCGCCGCTGTCCTGATACTGGGCGGTCTGATTCTGAGTCTGACGGGTGTGACGAACTCCAATCCCAATTCGGTCGGCATCCATACCCTCGATGACGCCATCCCTGCCGTCCTTCTGATCTCCGGCTCACTGCTGTGGTTGGTGATGGCCTTCCTGGCGCGGCGCCGGTAGCCCCCACCCCCGGCCCCTCCCCCGTGCGCGGGAGAGGGGAGCGGGGGAGCGCGGCCTGCGAATGAATTCGCGCCTGGATGGCGTTCCGCCGCCAAGTCCGCCTGCGCGGACTGGAGACAGGTATAACGATACAAACGATACACCTGCTCTGAACCTGCGCAGGCAGGTTTTGCGGCTGAAAGCCATCCAGGCGCGGTTTTAACCGCCGGCCACCATATTCACGGCAACTGGATGCGGATAAGCCGCCAGGTGGTGAGCAATCCGCCAATTGCCAGCAGCGCGAGGACCACCAGCAGGCTCACCGTGCCCGATACGCTGGAAGGATAAAGGCTCGCCAGCGGTGACGACCCCAGGCCAGCCTCCAGGACACCCTGTACATAGCGACGCACCGAAAGCGTTGCCAGCCCGGTAGAGAAGCCAGCCAGTAACCCCTCCCAGATCAGCACATACATGAAGCCGACAATCAACCCGCGCCGGGGAATGAATAGCCCCAGCGGCAGGAACACCGCAGAGTAAGCGATGCAGCCGGCCAGCGCCGAGAGCAGAATCGCGCCGAAGTCCCGCCCGCTGAAGGTGCTGTGTTCCGCAATCAGATACATCAACGCCGAGGAGACCTCCACGAGTACCGTTGAGACCAGGATCACCGCCAGCAGCTTCGCCACCACGATGCTCACGCGCGAGACCGGCTTGAGCGTGAGATAGGGCAGCGTGCCATCTTCCACCTCACCACCCAGCGCGCTCGTCGCCAGCACCAACGTGGTCAACGGCAGCAGAATCGGAATCATCAGTTGGTAAAAAATATCCATTGCAAACTCGCCGCTCTGCATATCTACGTTGCCCTGATCCAGCAGCGAGAGCAGCGGTGGAATCGCCAGCAGCAGGCTGATCGCCAGCAAGCGTTTACCACGAGTCAGCGCGCGCAGTGTCAACACCATTATCGGACCCATATGTGTATCGCTCCTTTTGTATGTTCGCGGCTGTAAACAGCCGGGGCACGGTATAGAAGGCTGAAGCCCGCCGATGAGTGCAAGGACTTCAGTCCGTTGTCCGTGCGCCGGCTTTTCAAAGCCGCGTCTGGAATCTAGCTCATCAGATAGCGGAAGACACTTTCGAGGTCTTCGTCCAGCCCTTCGATGCCGAAGACGCGCGCACCAGCCTGCTGCGCCGCGCGTGGCACCGCCTGATGGAACTCCAGCGGCGCGCTCGTCTCGGCCACCAGCGCGCCATCTTCCACGTGAACGCTGCGCGTGCCCGGCAGCGCCACCAACGCCTGCGAGAGCGCCCGCACATCCGAGCAGGTGACACGCACCCGGCGGGGACGGTCGTCCATCAGCGCGCGAATCGAGTGGAAATCACCCTCGGCGGCCAGTTTGCCATGCACGATCACCAGCACATTCGACCCCATGCGCTCCACCTCATAGAGAATGTGCGATGAGATGAGAATCGTTTTGCCAGCAGCGCCCATGCGCGTGAATAGCTCCATCATGGCGACACGCTGGCGAGGGTCCGCGCCGGTGAGCGGCTCGTCCAGGAACAGCACATCCGGGTCATGCACCAGCGCCTGCGCAATCTTCGCCCGCTGGCGCATGCCTTTGGAGAATGCACCAAGCTTGCGCTCCGCCACATCCAGCAACTCGACGGTTTGCAGCGCCGCCCGCGCCGCCTCACGCGGATTGGGCAGGTGATGCAGCCGCGCCGCCAGCTCCACGAACTCCAGCGCGCTGAGAAACGGGTACAATCCTTCCTGCTCCGGCACAACACCGATATGGCGGTAGAGCGGCGGATTCGCCAGCACCGGCTGTCCCAGCACGCGCACCTCGCCTTTGCTGGGCCGTAGCAGGCCGGTCAGCATCTTGAGCGTGGTAGACTTGCCAGCGCCGTTGGAGCCGAGCAGCGCCGTGACCCCCGGCCCCAGCGCAAACGAGAGGTCCGAGACGGCTACCTTGTCGCCATACCACTTGCTGACATTCTGCATGTGTATCGTAATGGGTCGCCCATCCGGCAACGTTGTCATCGCGTGATTGCCTGCCGCCTGAGCATTCTGAGCCTGTGAGCGTGTTTCGAGCGCCATATTCGTCAGGTTCGCTGTATTCGCTATATTCGCCATAATCAGTCTTTGACCTCCATATAGCGCCAGACCAGCGCGGCAAAGGCGAGCGCGATAATCACCAGCGCGGCGATGAGATACGGTCCACCGGTGAGCGACAGGCGGATATTGGGATGCGTGGCGCCGAAGAACCAGTCCACCACATACACCGGCAACTGCCAGAGGTCCAGTAGCACAAACCACTCGTGGCCGTTGAAGTTCATGCCGCGAGCGATCACGGTGGAGACGACGCTGCTTATCAACGCCAGCCCCAGGAAGTAGCCACTGGCATAGGGCCGCCGGTCGGTGAAGGAGGAGACAGCCAGCGCCAGCACACTATAAAACGTGGCCATGAGCAATCCGCCAACGAGCAGATGCCAGAGGTCGCCAGCATGGTCGCGCACATAATTGGCGGCGGAGTCTGCCAGCAACGCATTGCCGATGAAGAGCAGCAGTAGCGGCAATACCGTCAACAGCGAGAGTAGCGAGACCAACGCCAGCACCTGCGCGCCGATATAGTGAATGCGGCGAATCGGTGAGGCGAAATACAGCGACACTACCTTCATCCGCCGGTCCGCACAGATCAGGTCCGGCGCGACCAACCCTGCGAAGAGTAGATAGAACAGCGCCAGGTTGTTGAAAATGGGGGGATAGAGCGTTGCTTTGCCCAGCGCCCCACGGGAAATCACCTGAATCAACAGGAAAGCGGCGGTTGGCAGGAAAGCGATGCCGATCAGGCTCCACGGCAAAATTTTGTCGCGGAATGGCCGGCGCAATCCCAGCCCGCGCCGCGCCGCCGCCCAGGTCATCACGCTGAAGGTATGCGAGACGCCAAGCCGCGTGCCAGTATAGTGCTGGTAGCCACGGTCTACGATGCGCGCCTGGCCCACGCTGATACGCTCTGTATTGCCGGTATTGTCGAGGTTTCCCTGTTGCCCAATCATCGCGCTGCCTCCTTCACTTGTGTGGTCGCCTGCGCCGCCGGACCTGCTGGACCAGGCTCACCCGATTCGCCGGCGAGATAGATATCTTCAAGGCTCAGCGAGCGCCGCTTGAGGTACATGATGGGGATATTGGTCTCCACCGCCGCGTCGCGGATGGCGTCGTAGACCTCATCCGAACGATAGCCCACCTGAAATTCGTAGCCGTTCCGGTCGCTTTCCACACTATAGCCACGCGCCTGCAACGCCTGCGCCAGCGCCGCGCCCTGGCCGCGTGTGCGCACGGAGACGGCGCCGGTCGCGGTGGTCAGTTCTGCCAGCGGTCCCTGGGCGATCACCCGGCCCTGGTTGAGCATGATAACGCTATCGGCGACGCGCTCGACATCGGTGAGCAGATGCGACGAGAGGATGACATGAATACCCATCTCATGCGCGATGCGCCCGATCAGCGCGATCATTTCATCTCTGCCGGCTGGGTCGAGGCCGTTGGTCGGCTCGTCCAGCAGCATCACGCGCGGGTCATGCACCAGCGCCTGCGCCAGCTTGACGCGCTGCTTCATGCCAGTGGAGAAGCCGCCAATGGCGCGATAGCGTTCCTCGCCAAGCCCAACGTGATAGAGTGTGTCGCTGGCGCGCTGGATGGCGACGCGCGCCGGCAACCCGTGCAGTTCGCCCATGTAGCGCACGAAATCCTGCGCCAGCCAGTCCGTCGGCAGGCAATCATGTTCCGGCATATAGCCGACGAAGGCTCGCAACGCCAGCGCCTGCGTATACACATCGCAGCCAGCGACGGTCGCCCGGCCTTCGTCCGGCGTCAACAGTCCCAGCAGCAGCTTTATCATCGTGCTCTTGCCAGCGCCGTTCGGTCCCAGCAGGCCAGTGCAGCCCGCCGAGACGCTGAGCGAAACGTGGTCGAGCGCCAGCACATTGCCATATCGCTTGCTGAGGTTTTCGGTCCGCACGACCGGCTCAGCCAGCGCTGCATTTGTCATCTGCGTCCTCCCCTATCTGAATAAAGGACCTCACCCCGTCCCCTCCGCTACGCTCCGTCGCCTCCTCCGCAACCCGATGGGTTGCTTCCACGCTTCGCGTGGCGGAGGCTCTCTCCCACAAGGAGAGGGGAGCGCAGCTACGCGCCCTTCTGGTTCCCCTCTCCCGCGCACGGGGGAGGGGTCAGGGGTGGGGCTATCTGGTCGTCATCTACGAGTATAACCAGCGCAGGTCGCGTGGAGATGGCGGAACTGTCACAACTCTACGGCAAAGTGTCGCAAAATTGTCACACGACTCTGCGTTGAAATGGGATACAATTGTTGTGGCTAGTGCGGAGGGGGTACCTATGCGGTCCACGAATGTCAGTAGCGCCGTCAATTCGGGCTGGTTCGCGGCTGCGCTTCAGGCGTTGATGTTCCTGGACCAGCCGGGTGAAGGGCCGTGTTCGAGCGCCTCGCTGGCGGACCAGGTGCGCGCGCATGCCGTCTCGCTGCGGCGCATCATGGCGCCACTGGTGCGCGCAGGCATCGTGGAGGCGCGCGAGGGGCGCGACGGCGGCTACCGGCTGGCGCGCCCGCTGGACCGCATCACACTGGCGGACCTCTATCGCGCGCTGAGCGCCGTCCCCACCAGCGAGCCACACCAGAGTGAACCGTCGTGGAGCGCGCTGCTGCCCGCTGGCACACGCCTGGCGCTGGATGAAGTGGCGGCGGAGGCCGAAGCGCGCCTGTTGCAATTGCTGGAACAGCACACCATCGCCAGCGTCGCCGCCCGCGCCCATGCGCTCGGCAGCGTGCATACGGCGATTGCAGCGGGCGAATGATGACGCGAAGATGGTCAGCGGTTAAAACCGCGCCTGGATGGCCGTTGGCCGCGAAGTCCGCCTGCGCGGACTCGGAACAGGCGATGTCTGATCTCCCCTCTCCTCGCAGGAGCGGAGCTGGGGGTGAGTCTCTCTCTGGCTCCTCTCTCCTCGCGGGAGCGGGGCTGGGGGTGAGGTCTTTTAGCACCCCTCTCCCGCGCACGGGGGAGGGGTTAGGGGTGGGGGCTAATGGATCGAGAAGCATGGCGGCGCGAGCGGCGGCTCTGGAACGAAGTGCAGATGGATACGATTTATGCGCGCCGCTATGATGAACAGTGGGGTGGGTATATCAATCCCAGCCATCAGCAGTTCATCGAAAAGTTCATGGCGCTGCTGCCAGCAGGCGGCCATATCCTCGACGCCGCCTGTGGAACCGGCAAATACTGGTCTACCTTGCTGGCGCGCGGCTTCGCGGTGGAAGGCACTGATCAATCACGAATGATGCTGGCACAGGCGCACAAGAAACATCCCGATGTGCCGATCAAACACGTGGGATTGCAAGAACTGGCATATCACGATGCGTTTGACGGCGTGATCTGCATGGACGCGATGGAGATCGTCTTCCCCGAAGACTGGCCGCTGGTGCTTCAGCACTTCCACGAGGCGCTGCACCCCGCCGGGCACCTCTATTTCACCGTCGAGGTGGAGTCCGACGAAGAATTGGCGATTGCCTACGCTGCGGGGCTGCGCCTCGGTCTGCCGCTGGTCCGGGGCGAATACGCGCACCACGGCGGCTACCACTTCTATCCGACCGATGAACAGGTACGCGCCTGGCTCATTGAGGCTGGCTTCACACTGGTAGACTACGGCGAAGGCGACGACTACCGGCACTACCTCACGCAACGCGGCTAACACGTCATGCTGCCAAACTACAGCGCCATGACGAAACTGCACTTGACATTTGCACAGTATAGGACTATACTGTAACAGTAATGCACACAGTTGTTGCGCCGGTCCTTCACAACGCATGGGTTGGCACTGGTGCGGCAGACTTTTCTATTTCTGTCTGCCAATCTATTTGCTGTTTACTGTAGCAAATGTAGTTACAGTATTGACAGGTGGGCGCAGCCCACAGCGGGAGGTTGAACATTATGGTTATCGTCGCCATCGTCCTTCAAGTTTTATTGGCACTGGGATTTTTGCTCGCTGGGAGCGGAAAAGTGACCAGTGCAAAGCAATCGCTGCAACAGCGCGATCATCTGCACGTTGCGCCGTGGTTCTGGCGGCTCACCGGCGTTCTCGAACTCCTGGGCGCCGTTGGTCTGGTCGTCGGCATCTTCGCGCATCCCGTGGCGATCATCGCTGGCATTTTGCTCGCCATCATCATGATTGGCGCGAGCGGCACTCACATCATGCGGCGCGATAGCTTCTCCCATCTGGCGCCCGCGCTCATACTGCTGGTGCTGGCGGTGGCCGTCGCTGTTCTTCAGTGGGCGTCGCTCGGCGGCAAGCCTGCGTAATCTCCTCGGTCGCGGCACTCGCGGCAATAAATTGCCAGCGCACGAGCAGTAGACTGAAGTCCTTTTCGCCACGACTTCAGCCTCATATCCGTACTCCGGCTTTTCAAAGCCGAGAGCATACCCTCAATCCTCCTGCCCTCTTGACAGGAGGATATTTCATCTGTTATTATTCAGTTGTACTTACTAATTTACACTACATGTAGTAACGCTACGTATCGTTTCGAGGAGCATGACATGCCGACGGATATGTCTGATCTCGGTCGTTTCAGCGATGTCTCGCTGCTCATCTTGCTCAGCCTGGCCAGCGGACCCAAGCACGGCTACGCCATGATCGAGGATATCGAGCAATTCAGCGGCACACTATTTGAGCCGGGCACGCTCTATGGCGCGCTGATGCGGCTGGAGAAGAAGGGTTGGATTGCTGCGCTGCCTGCTGAGGATCGCCGCCACCCCTATCGCCTGACCGCCGAGGGCGCGATTGCGCTTGAACGGCAACTTGCCACGATGCGCCAGATCGTTACGGTCGGCGCAGAGCGGCTCTCGCTGGCGTGAGGCGAAGCGAATGGGAGAACCGAACGACATGGGAACCCCGCTCGAAAAATCAACCGCCGTGCGTGGCCGCGAACGCCTGCCGTTGCGTCTGGCGCGCGGAGCGTTGCGTCTTTACCCGGCTGCCTGGCGCGAGCGGTATGCCGAAGAGATGCTGCATGTGCTGCAACAGCACCGCGTGACCGTCTGGACGGTGCTGGATGTGCTGGTTGGCGCCTTCGATGCCCACCTGCATCCCAATCTCTTGCCTGAAAGGGTGACATCTATGGCCTATCGCATTCGTACCAGCGAAATTATGGTCTTCTGCGCGTTTGTCTTGTTTGGGCTATGCTGGCTCTCCGTCAACTTCGTGCGCGACCCGCTGCCGCCCTGGGAGGAGGCCACACGTCTGCATCCGGAACTGCTGACGGCGCTGACCATCGAACAGGCTGCCGGTGGTGTCGCCTTCCTGGCGTTGCTGGCGGGTGGATTGCCTATCCTCTTCTCCATCGTCCGTCAGGCGATAGCCGGGCGACGCTGGAGTGTGTTGCTCTGGCTCTGTGTGCCGCCAATCGCATTCGCGTTGCTCATCGGCTACGGCCTGCTGACCGTCTCCGCCTCGACGGTACGCCAGTCGTCTGCCCCCAATGCGCCGCTGACGCCGCTGGCCTTCATCCTCCAACTGAGTTTGTTGCTGCTCTTCGTGATAGCCGTCATCCTCAGCGTCTATGCCATTGCGCGCGCCGTCAATCGCAGCACGCTGGATACACGCCTGCTGCGGCTGATGCTCTGGCCGGCAGCCATCATCACGCTGGCAATCGGCGTCGGGCTGGCGGCGACGATTGCACTCACCGCGTTCAGCTACGTAGATGCGCCGCAACTGGGGCCAGGGAACCTCGCCGCTGTGGCCGTAGTGATGGGGATTGCCACGGTGCTGGCCGTCTTTGCACTGCGGCGCGGCGTGGCGGCGGCACGGTATGCACGCTGATGCGCCAACTCATTCACGCGAGGAGCTATCTATGCAAATAGCGCAGCGTCGTTGGGGGCGTCTGTTGCCGGCGCTGGGGATTGTGCTGGCGGCGTGCGCGCTGGTGCTGTTTCCGTTCGACTGGCTTGCCGATGTCTGGCCGACGTATGGGCGGCTATTTGATGTCGTCTTTGCCAGCGTGCAGGCGCATCTGATCGGCCATGCGACGATATTTCTTCTGGCGGGGGCGCTAGTGTTGTTCGCGCTGCCGGGGTTGCGGCGGCATCCACTGCGCTATCTGGGCATCATGCTGCTGGGGGCGGTGGCCGAGGAGGGTTTGCAGAGCCTGGCAAAGCGCCAACTGCCAACGATCTGGGACGGGCGTGATCTGCTGCTCGATCTGATAGGTTTCAGCGCCGCCTATCTCGCGTATTTGCTCGTCCACGCGCTATTTTCTCGCAGAGCGCCGGTTGCTGCGCTGGCTAGCGGCGATAATCCACCTGAAGGTCGCGTTCGCGGATGAACTGCTGGACAGTGCGCCCACCGGGCACGGTGATGAGGCGCGTCATGCTTTCGCGCTGCAAGACGAAACTATAGGCGATGCGCGAATTATCTGGCGCGGACCAGAGCGGGCGCGCATAGATCGGCTCCATGATTTCGAAGCCCTCAGCGATGGCGGCGCGCAACTCACCAAACTTGCGGCGCACCGTCGCCTGCACCTGCGGCGGTAGCTCGCTGGTCGGCGTCGTCGCTTCTTCCTCCTCGGCGGGAATGCCATGCAGTGGCGCGGCGGATTGCTCATGCGCGCTGGCTGCTGAAGCGGCAGGTCGCACGACCGTCAGGAGCGGCAACTGCGCAACGGGTGTTGTCAGCTTGGCGGCGGCAGCAGGCGCGGCGCTCTGCTTCGGCGCTTTGGTTGGCGATTTTGCCAGCGGCTTTTCTGGTGTACCGGCGGCCTGATGCGCTGATGAAGACTTGGGAGCGACCCTCGGCGCATCTTTCCGCGACTGATTGCCCGGTTGGCTGGTGTGCAGGGAACGCGGCATCTGCTCCGCGTCTGCGCCATGAGCATGAGAAGCGTTGCTGCGGGCATGGGATGAGCGCGGAGTGGCACTGGCGCGCTTCACAGTGGCACCACCGTTACCGCCGCTCGCTGCTCTGTTCGCGCTGCGGACCTTTGCCGGGCGGCTGGGCGCGACCTCTATTTGCATCAGTTCGCGCGTTGCCGCTGCCGTTGCGCGTTTGTGCGTCGCCATCACTGGCCTCCCTTCGCAATCAACCATCTCCTGCCAGGATATCCGTAGCTGGCGAACGATTTCGTCACCTGCGCTACCTGTCATGAAAAGCCCTTCGATACTCTCAACTCTATGAAAACATCATCCGCCTGGCTGACCGTTGGCATCCGGCGGAATCTGCAAATACACGAACAATTGTTGCGCCAGCGCCCGCCAGAGCGGACCTGCCGCTGAGCCACCGTAGATCGTCGTGCGCGGATGGTTCAGCTTCACCAGCAGCACGAAGCGCGGATGCGTGGCTGGCGCATAGCCGATCACCGACGCGAATGTCTGCGTGGGGTCGCTGGTATCCGGCGTCGAAGTACCAGTCTTCGCCGCCACCGTATACCCCTGCACCAGATTCATCTGTGCCTCGCTCTCCGCCGCCGACGTGACCAACATCTGCGTCACCGTCTGCGCCGTCGCTGCGCTCACCACCTGCCGCACTACCACCGGCCCGTATTGCGTCGCCGTGCCCTGGCCGCCAGCCTCTGGCGCGACGCTCGCCACAATATACGGGCGCATCAACAGGCCGCCGTTTGCCAGCGCGCCGTAGGCCATCACCAGTTGCAACGGCGTGACGGCGATGCTCTCGCCAAAAGCGTTCTCCGCCGTCGTCAGATCCGCCGCGCTCGTCTGGTCGCGTGCGCCCGCCGCCTCATCCGGTAAGCTGATACCCGTCGGCTGCAAAAAGCCGAATGCGTTCAGATAGCTCGTGAAACGGTCGTCACCGATACGTTGCGCCGCCCAGATCGCGCCAGTGTTGGCCGAATACTGCAACACCTGCGTCATGGTGATGTTGCCGTGTCCGATGCCGTCCCAGTTGTGTAGCGTCACGCCGTCCACCACCGCCGCGCCGGTGTCGTCATAGGTGGAGTTCGGCGTCAGGACACCGCTCTCCACACCCATCGCCATCGTCATCGCCTTCATCACCGAGCCGGGATCATACGTGCTGCTGACGGCTGGATTGGCGAAATCCGCCAGCGCCGCACTGCCATACTGGTTTGGGTCGAACGCCGGTTCGCTCGCCATCGCCAGAATCGCGCCGGTCTGCGGGTCCATGACGATCACCGTGCCCCCATCGGCCTGCATCTGCCGGACGGTATCTGCCAGCCCCTGCTCCACCCAGTACTGGATGTTCGCGTCAATCGTCAGCGTGACGTTCGCGCCGGGAACGGCTGCCGTCCGGCGCTGCGGAACGGTCGCCAGCGGATCACCCGCCGCATCTACCGCCGTATAGAGCAGGCCCGGCTGACCGGCGAGCAGCGTATTGTATTGCTGCTCAATGCCATATTGGCCCTGGCCGTCGTCAGCTTGCACAAAGCCAATCACCTGCGCCGCCAGCGCGCCATCTGGATACACCCGCTGCACCACCGGCAGCAACGCTACGCCTGGCAGACTCCCAGCGGCGATGAGCCGGTTGACCTGATCGCTCTGTTGTAACGAGAGCAGCGCGAGTTGCTGCTCCGCGTTGCGCACCTGCACGTAGGCGCCGGGAACGTCCAGTTCACGTTGCACCAGCGGCTGCGGCAGGCCGAGCGTGCGCGCCAGCATGGCGGCTACCTGTGGCAGCGCATCCACCGAACGCAGCACATCCGGGTCGGCGATCACCTCATCTCTGCTGACGCTCAGCGCCAGGATGTTGCCGTTGGCATCGAGAATATAGCCGCGCCCCTCATACAACTGGATGACGCGCAGGTGTTCAGCGTCGGCGCGCGCCGCCAGCAGATCATGCTGCCAGATTTGCCAGTAGGCGAGCCGTCCGGCCAGCAGCGTAAGGACGAGTAGCGCAATTATGAGCAAGCCCATCTCGCGCCGTCGCGCCTGCGCCAGCATGGCGGCTCCGGCGCGTTCGCGTTCGCGCCAGCCGGAGCGGGTCCTCCGTTGGCTCACTTCAGCTAGCGGCAGCGTCTCCGGCGCTTCAGCCGCGTTCACCGCCGGTGCCATCGTTGCTGCGCGCTGTCGTTGCTGTCGTTGCCGCGAACGCCGTAGCCTCATGGCTGACCTCCCGTCGCGCCACGCTCCTGCACAGATGGCGGAATCGGCAGTGGTGGCGCGGGTAATGGCAGTGTTGGCTCCAGCCCCAGCTTACGCGCCTCGCGGTCTATATACGCTGGGCTAGTCGCCACGCCAAGCTGCTGATGAAGCTCCTCATCCTGACGCACCAGCCGCGTATGCTGCGCATGGAGCGTTTGCAACTGGCTGTTGGCGAGCGCCACATCGCCGACCACGTGCAGATACAGCAGCGCCAACAGGCCAACCGCAACAGCGCTCAGCAGCAACACGGTGCGCGTCTGCCAAAGCGTTGCGCGCAGGCGCTGGCGCAGGCCATGCGGTTGCGGACTTGCCAGCGCCTCCCACACGCTGCGTTCGGCGTCCGCCGCTGGCTCGCTCGTTCCATTCGGTCGTCTCCTCATGCTCTCATGCCTGCCCTCCTTAAATGGACTCGCGGCTGTGAACAGCCGGAGCAAGCGCGAGAACGGCTGGCTGAAGCCATGTAAGGTCTTTAGACCGTCGTTCTCGTGCGTCGGCACTTGAGTGCCGCGTTCATCAGACCAGTTTCAGAAGGCAGAACAGGCAAAAGGTATGCCGCGCAACCGCTAGTTTAACGAATCGCTCTTCAGTTGTTCATGTGCTGGAAAGCCCCCACCCCCAGCCCCTCTCCCGCGCACGGGGGAGGGGAGATCAGAGCGGGTGAAGATTATAGGCGTTCCGCGACGCGCAACTTGGCGCTGCGCGAACGCGGATTACGCGCCAGTTCGTCTGCGCCGGCCACGATGGGATGGCGCGTGAGAATGTGCATGCGCGGCGTGCGACCACAGACGCAGACGGGCGCCTCCGGCGGGCAGATGCAGCCGCGCTCCTCCGCCTGGAAGAATTGCTTGACGATGCGATCTTCCAGCGAATGAAAGCTGATGACGGCGAGCCGCCCACCCGAACGCAAGAGTGCGACAGCCTGTGGCAACGCGCGCTCCAGGCTGCCGAGTTCGTCGTTGACGGCGATGCGCAGCGCCTGAAAGGTGCGTGTCGCGGGATGGATGCCGCCGGGCCGCCCATGCACCACCGATGCCACCAGCGCCGCCAGTTCGCCGCTACGCTCGATGGGAGCCTGGCGTCGCCGTTCGACGATACGCCGCGCAATCGCCCGCGAACGCCGCTCCTCACCATAGCGATAGAGAATATCGGCAAGGTCCGTCTCATCGAGCTGGTTCACCAGGTCCGCCGCCGTCTGGCCCTGCGTTGTATCGAAGCGCATATCCAGCGGCGCATCGCTGGCAAAACTGGCGAAGCTGAAGCCGCGTTCGTGGCTGGCAAGCTGATCCGACGAGAGGCCCAGGTCCAGCAGCACGCCATCCAACGGCGCGAAGTCCGCCGCCCCAGCAATCGCCTGCATATCGGCAAAGTTGCCCTGCCGCAGCAGCAGACGCCCAGATGTGACGGCTTCCGGCAGACGCAGACGCGCACGCTCAAGCGCCCCAGCATCCGCATCTATGCCCAACACCCGCCCATCTGGCGCGGATCGTTCCAGCAACAGCGCCGTGTGTCCCGCGCCGCCCAGCGTGCCGTCCAGATAGCGCCCACCAGCATGCGGCGCCAGCAGGTCCAGCGTCTCAGCGGGCAGCACCGTGACATGCGCCGTTGGCTCCGGCATCTCGCGCTGGTTCGCTTGGTTCGCTTGACTCGCTTGCTGCGGTTGTTCGGTCGTTGTCAACATGGGCATCCTGTAAACTGAAAACCTCTAGAAGGGCAACGGCAGGCCGCTGAGGTCTTCAGCCGCCATCTCGTCGGTATACGCCTGCCAGTTCGCGGTGCTCCACACCTCGAAGCGGTCGCGTGCGCCAATGACCATCGCCTCGCCATTCAAGCCTGCATACTGGCGAAACCGGGCGGGAACGACGATGCGCCCCTGGCTATCCAGTTCCACCTCGTAGGCCATGCCGAAGAAGCGGCGTTCGATCATACGGCGCTGGCGTGGGTCTATGACGGCGGCGTCGAGTTCGCGCGCCTTCTGTTCCCAGGTTTCCATCGGGTAGACATAGAGGCAGGTATCCACGCCACGGGTCAGCACGGCTCCGCGCTCGATCTTTGAGCGGAAGCGCGCCGGAATGGCGAGCCGGCCTTTGCTATCTACGCTATGGAGGTATTCACCAAGAAACATTTCAGGTTTCCCCACTTTGCCCCACTTTGCCCCACACGCATAGTATAGGTCCCCGCTCCTCATCACGAAACCCCTTTATCCACGAGTTTCTTGTGAAGCGGTGGATAAACCGTGGACAAACGGGCATATCATCCACAACTTTCGTGGAAAGCAGCGGAAATCACAGGATTGGCGCGCAAAACGGACAAGCAGGGTCCGCGAGCAACATGCGAGCAACATGCGAACATCATGCGGGCAGCATGGAGGACATTTGGGGGATAGGTGGATGGGCACATGAGCAATCAGGGCGGGTAGCTACAACGTATATGCGCATATACGCGCTAACACCGCTTGGAATTCCGCCCTCTGCTATTGCACAAACTCGGCATGCAATATGCGTACCGTTTCCTTTTTGACAGGGGAGAGTCTCTTTCCCTTTTTCGCGCCGGCAGCCCGGCATGTCAGGCGCATGTCAGGCGTAGTTAGCGTAGATGTCGTCAGGATGAATGCGACGGGTTCCCATCCCCGGCCTTGCGTGGAAAACATTGCCAGGACAATGCAAACAATGCACAACGGGTCTCGCCGCTACAGGAGGTCTTCATATGGTTCTCCATGATCGTCGTCAGCGCGCGGAAGTGGATCAGTTGGTGGAGGAGTGTACCGTACAGGGCATGAGCCGCCGCGAGTTTATGCGCCGTTCGCTCGCCCTGGGGTTATCCGCAAGCGTGGCGGGCGCGCTGTTCGCCGCCTGTGGCAGCGGCGCCTCGTCCTCGAATACCGTTGATCTGCTCAGTGTCTGGGGCGGTGAGGAACAGGCATCGTTCAAGGCGGTGGTTGCGCCATTCACTCAGCAGACGGGTATCAAGATCACGGTCGAGTCTACCCGCGATTTGCCCACCGTCCTCACGACGCGCATCCGTGGCAACAATCCACCAGATATCGCCATCCTGCCGAACCCCGGCCAGATGCAACAGTTCGCCAAGCAAGGCAAACTCGTTGCTCTCGATAGTTTCCTGGATATGAGCAAGGTGCGCAACGATTACGCCAGTTCATGGATTGACCTCGGCTCCTACAATGGCAAGCTCTACGCGATCTTCTACAAGGCTGCCAACAAAGGAACGGTCTGGTACAATCCGGGGCAGTTCCAGAGCAACGGCTACACGATTCCTGGCACCTGGCAGGATATGATTACGCTCTCCGACAACATCGCAGGCAGCGGCAAGCATCCCTGGTCTATGGGCGTCTCGGCGGGCGCGGCCAGTGGCTGGCCGGCGGCAGACTGGGTTGCACAGATCTACTTGAATCAGTTCGGGCCGGATATGTACGACAAGTGGGTCGCGCACCAGATTCCCTGGACGGATTCCAGCATCAAGACGGCTTTCCAGATGTTCGGGCAAATCGTCACCGGCACCAATTATATCAATGGCGCGCCGCAATTTATCCTGGCGACTGACCCACAGACGGCGAGCTTTCTGCCCTTCGAGAATCCGCCGAAGGCGTACATGTACTACGAGGGCGACTTCGTATCAGGGTTCATCACCACCCAATTCCCAAACATCCAACCAGGGACGGGCTTCAACTACTTCCCGTTCCCAACGATCAACCCGCAATACGCCGGAGCCGTCACCGTCGGCGCAGACGTGGTGGTGGCGATGCGCAATACCGACGCCGTGCAGAAACTGGTGAAGTATCTGGAAACTGCCGCAGCCCAAGAAATCTGGATCAAGCGCGGTGGCTTCACCTCGGTCAATAAGTCGGTGGACGTCAGCACGTATCCGAACGTGGTGGCGCAGAACGTCGCCAAGATGCTGACTGCCGCGCCCATTACGAAGTTTGGCGCTGATGACCTGATGCCAAGCCAGGTGGAGACCGCTTTCTGGCAGGCGACGGTGAAGTTCATTGGCAATCCCAGCCAGCTCGATAGCATCCTCAGCGATGTCGAAAACACGGCGTCGCAGGCCTACACATCATAACCTGCACGCATCTGAGTACGAGCGGAGAACGACGCGAGCGCCACTCTCCTACGAGTTCCTACGAGTTGGCCGGCGCAGAGAACCCTGATGAACCGTCTCTCGCGGTTTCATCAGGGTTGCCGCCCATCCCTTTCCTGCTCCAGATTGAGCGAGACGTGTACATGCAAAGGAGCGTTGCCGATGGCTAGCATCGCAAGCAGCGACACCGGAGTCGCTACGCAGAAAGGCCGTAGTGGCAGGCAAGAGCCGAGCCGCGACCGCTGGATCGCGTGGCTCTGGGCCGGGCCTGCTATTCTCTTCGTGGCAGTTTTCCTGGTCTATCCGGTCATCTACACCCTCTGGCTCAGCCTCTTCAGCGCTGATTCATCGTCGTTTGTCGGCCTGCAGAACTTTCGCCGCATCTTCACCAGCAGTGTTCTGCTCGAAGTGCTGCGCAACAATCTGCTCTGGCTGGTGCTTGGGACGATAGCGACTGTCTTCTTTGGGCTGGTGATCGCTGTGCTGGTAGACCGCGTGCGTTTCGAGGGCGTGGCGAAGGCGGCCATCTTCATCCCCATGTCCATCTCGTTCGTCGGCGCGAGCGTCATCTGGAGCTTCATGTACCAGTATCAGCCCGCCGGGCAAGAGCAGACCGGATTGATCAATGCGGTCATTACCAAGTTCGGCTTCGCGCCGCAGAGCTGGCTCACCACGCCGGGCCTCGCCAACTTTGCGCTGATTGCCATTTATGTCTGGATGTGGACCGGCTTCTGCATGGTCATTCTCTCAGCCGCGCTCAAGAGCGTGCCAGCAGATATCCTGGAGGCGGCGCGGGTGGATGGCGCGAACGAATTCGCCATCTTCTTCCGCGTGACGGTGCCGATGATTAGCCCAACCATCGTCGTCGTCGCCACGACGATGGTGATCAATCTGCTGAAGATTTTTGACATCATCTACGTCACCACCGGCGGCAACTTTGGCACCAACGTGATTGCTATGTCCTACTATCAACAGTTGTTCACCTTCAACGATTCTGGCCTGGCGAGCGCGCTGGCGGTGATCCTGCTGCTGGCCGTCATTCCCGTCTTGTACTTCAACATCAGGCGCTTCCGCGCGGAGGGTGTGCGATGAGCAGTAGTGTCAACCCGGTCAATCCTGTGCCGCCGGTCGGCGACCTGACCGTCACGCCCGATTCGCTGGCGAAGCCCTCGCCGGTGCCCACTCCCCCAGCGCAGCAATTGACGCCGGGCCAGCGCCTCGTGCAGTGGGTGAACCACGGCGCGGTGGCGGCGATTGTCATCATCATTTCGCTGCTCTGGTCCGTGCCTACCTTCGGCCTCTTCATCAGTTCGTTCCGTCCTGCGAGCGATATTCAGACGAGCGGCTGGTGGACGGGCCTGGTGCCGCCCTGGCATTTCACGCTGGAAAACTATCAGCAGGTGATCTCAGCGCAGGGACTCGGCACCGCCTTCTTCAACAGCCTGATAATTGCCATCCCCGGCACCATCCTGCCGGTGCTGGTGGCCGCCTTCGCAGCCTATGCCTTCGCCTGGATGCGCTTTCCTGGCCGCGACTGGATCTTCCTGGTGATCGTCGCGCTGCTGGTGGTGCCTATTCAGATGACGCTGATCCCAATCCTCAATCTCTTCACACAGACGGGACTGACGGGCAGCTATATAGCGATCTGGCTGGCGCATACCGCCTATGGCCTGCCGTTCGCCGTCTATCTGCTGCGCAACTTCTTTGCCGCGCTGCCGGCTGATCTCTTCGAGTCTGCGCGCATTGACGGCGCTTCGCATGTGCGCATCTTCACCAACGTGCTGATGCCGCTATCGGTGCCGGCGCTGGCGTCGCTGGTGATCTTCCAGTTCATGTGGGTCTGGAACGATCTGCTGGTGGCGCTCATCATCCTCTCCGGCAATCCCGATAAGGCGCCGCTCACCGTGACGATTGCCAATCTGGTAGACTCGTTTGGCACCAACTCGTATCAAATCTACACGTCGGCGGCGTTCATCTCGATGGCGCTTCCGCTGGTGATCTTCTTCAGTTTGCAGCGGTATTTCGTGCGCGGCATCCTGGCCGGCTCCGTGAAGGGCTAATCAAGGGCTAGACGTGATACCCGCGACACAATAAAATAAGAACGCGAACATCGGGCTGCGGCGCTGTGCTCAGCGCAGAAGAGAGGATAGCAATCATATGGCGGATGTGCGATTCGAGCATGTCTACAAACGGTACGGCGACGGAGCGAACGTCATTTCGGACCTGAACCTACAGGTGCGCGACCAGGAGTTTCTGGTGCTGGTGGGGCCATCGGGCTGTGGCAAATCTACGGCGCTGCGCATGATCGCCGGATTGGAAGAAATTTCCGATGGCGACCTGTACATCGGCCAGCGGCGGGTCAACGATGTAGCGCCCAAAGACCGCGACATTGCGATGGTGTTTCAGAACTACGCGCTCTATCCGCATATGAGCGTCTTCGACAACATGGCGTTCAGCCTCAAATTGCGCCATCTGCCGAAAGCCGACATTGCAGATCGTGTCCAGAAAGCGGCAACGATGCTGGGCATCCGCGACTATCTGCAACGCAAGCCGCGCGAACTCTCCGGCGGCCAGCGGCAGCGGGTGGCGCTGGGGCGGGCGATTGTGCGCGAACCGCAGGTGTTCCTGATGGATGAGCCGCTCTCCAATCTGGACGCCAAACTGCGGGTGCAGACACGCGCGGATATCGCGCGGCTGCATCAGCAGGTGCCGACGACCACGGTGTACGTGACGCACGACCAGGTGGAGGCGATGACGATGGGCGACCGCATAGCCGTCCTCAACGCTGGCATCATCCAGCAGCTTGGCACGCCGACCGAACTCTATGAGACCCCGGCCAACCTCTTCGTCGCTGGGTTTATCGGCTCGCCCTCGATGGACTTCTTCAATGCGCGGCTGGTGCGGCAGGGGGATGGCGCGCCGGTCGTTCTGATTGGCGAAGGCGCGGACGAACACAAACTGACGCTTGAGGGTGAAACCGCAACCCAGGTAGCAGGACAGGCCACCGCCGATGGACGCCCGGTGATCGTCGGGATCCGTCCCGAAGCCTTCGCGCTGGCGGGCGACGCCACAGAGAATACACTGACGGGCACGGTAGACGTGGTGGAGCATCTGGGCAACGAGCAGCTCGTCTATATTCGCATCCCCGGCGCGATGGTGCCGGAGACGGCGGAGACACGCGGCTCGACGGCACGCCTGCCCGCGCACGCCGATATCCACCTCAACGAAAAGTTGACGCTCGCGGTGGATACCAACAGGCTGCATCTCTTTGATCCGGCGACAACGAACCGCTTTGTGTGAAGCTGCTATCGCAAGCTATAATGCCAGAAGAAACCTTTATGCCGCGCTGTCTCCGTGAGGTGGCGCGGACATTCTTGTCTGCGAGAAAAGGATGGCAGTTATGGCTCGTATGCGCCCATTGAATCCCGATGAGACGACCCCAGAAGCGCAAGCACAATTCGAGCGATTCAAAGAGAAGCGCGGCAACATCCCCAATATGTTCCGCACAATGGCAAGGCGCCCGGAGATCATGCTCACCGCCGTCGCGCATATGAATGCCATCTTCGACACGGGCACGGTGGATACGAAGCTCAAAGAGATGCTGGCGGTGCGCGTCTCACAGATCAACGACTGCAACTACTGAAAGGCGTCTCATACTGCTTTGGCAAAGCAGTTGGGAGCCTCTGAAGCATTGCTCGACGCAATGTACCACATTGACCAGCATGCGGACATGTTCACGCCAGCCGAACGGGCGGCGCTGGCCTTCGCTGAGCGCATGACCACCGACGCGCACGGCGTCAGCGAGGATATCTGGATAGATCTGAACGAATACTTCGATGAAGGGCAGATCATCGAACTTGCGGCGGTCATCGGCCTCTTCAACTACTTCAACCGCTTCAACGATGCTTTGCGTGTCGATATCACCAAATAAAGGCAATAAACACAAAGATGGGCCGTCATCCCACGATTTCGGATGACGGCCCTGCATCACATTGGAGATGGCATCGGTAGCATCTAGTATGCGGTAGGCGCGGATGACCGCGAAGCAGGTCCCGTGGCGACCGGCGTTGCCCCTGACGTATTGGCGCCGCCTACGATAGCCGACACACCCTGCGGTGAGGTATAGGTGGCTTCGTGAAAGATGACGCCAAGCGGCGCGAGCGCAACGGCGAATACCGGCGCGGCGTCGGCATTGCCCGGCGCAATGGAGGTGGAGATATAATCACCCACCATGAACCCCTGACTGGTGTTTGCCAACCAGCTCAGCATCATCGGTCCCGCCAACTGCTTGGCAGCACTCCAGCTTGCGCCGCCATTGGTCGAAGAGATGAACCCGACATCGAGCCTGCAACTCGTGCTGCAATCCCCGTTCGGATAGTAGTAGTAGGCAAGCGCAAGATGCGCCTTCTTCCCCGCTGTACTGCGGTCAACCGCCAGACCGGGAATGAAGTTATCCTGGCCGCTCCCAACTGGATTGATGGGGATGCGTTTGACCGTTGACCAGGTGAGACCATCGTTCGAGGTACTCAACACCATGTCACTGACGGCGCAGGCGCTTTCAAACCGGCAGTCTGACCAGACGACATACACCCTGCCCGCCGCATCAATTTCTGCGCTGGGCAGCGGGATGCCAGCGCGAATGTTGCCATTCGGCGCGTGGAAATCCGCCTCTGAGACGAGAACCGGCGCGCTCCAACTTGCCCCGCCATCGTCAGAAATGAACGACGAGATGGTAAAGGCGAAGAAGGGCGAATCCAGTCCGACGATTGGCACGACCACCCGACCGTCCGGCTGGACCACCGGCTGGCCACCAATGCCGTGCGCGCCGTTCGCGGTCGCCTGGGCTGCGCTCCAGGTTAGCCCACCATCGCTGGAGGTGCTCATCTGGATGAGATCACCCTGGCTGTTATCGTCGTATTCCGTATAACAGTTGCCATAAAAGGGGCTGCTGGGTGAGTCGTCACAGGCGGTCCAGTTCTTATCGAGGAACTCGCCGGAGGTGGTGCCACGCAGGTCCACCCCGACTGGCGCGCTCCAGGTCAGCCCGCCATCTGTCGAGCGGCTGACATCCACGTCTACAGACGAGGCGAAGCCCGATGGGGCGTGAATGCCCAACCAGGAAATCATCCAGACGTTGTGCTTCGCATCATAGGCAACGCTGGCGTCGCTGGCGCGATCATACACGCCTTTGGGTTTCGCAAAGACCGTGCTGGACGGAAGAAACCCATGCGTCCAGGTCATGCCGCCATCTAGTGAGGTTGCAAACCCAATATTCGACGCGCCACCGTTGAAGAAGCGACCAGATTGAAAGGCAGAGACAATCGTACTGCCAAAGGCAAACGTATCAGGCTCAACCTGTGTCTTATGCTGGCTGGTAGGGTTGGTGTACGGGTCACTGCTAATACGAATAAGGCTCCCACCTGCGGCAAAGGCAGGGGCAAGCGATACAGCGGTCAATACGAGGAAAACGGCGAGCGCCATTGTAACGCCCGACCACCGGAAAACGACGCGAGTACGAGCAGACATCTGCTGTAGCTCCTTTCAGATAGACTCGCTCGCTCTCAAAGCATGCGCGCACACGCATGCCGGTTCCTACACACTAATTCCTATGAGGTACCTGACGCCTACAGTGCCAAAAAATCCATGGGGAAGCAGGCGCAATCTACCGCCCAAACACCACCCCCTCACCGTTTCATCCCGATGCCTGCCACTGGTGCCAGTAGTGCCAGTAGTGCCAATGTGATGTATCCAGAGGAAGTATCGCTGCAAGATTGATGCCAAATTCCGCCAGTATGTGCGCCCCTTACACAGCCCGCTCCACTGTCGCTCGTGATCGGCCATCGCTCGGTGTTGTGCGATAGGTCGCGGTTCGTTGTGGCTGCCGTCGCCTTTGGGGTACAATCGGGGTGGCTGAAGGGCCGCGCAACAGTGCCGTGCGCGGCGAGCGACAACCGGAAGGCAGGTAGGAGCGTGCGCAAAGGCGTCGTTGGCGAGACATCCGCCGATGAGACGATGGCACCATTGGTGGTGGACTCGTCCCGTGAGTTCTGGGAACGCTGGGAAGATGACGAGCCGGATCGCCCACGCGAGGCCTGCGGCGTCTTTGGACTCTACGCGCCGGGCGAAGATGTCGCGCGCGTCACCTATTTTGGCTTGTACGCCTTGCAGCATCGCGGCCAGGAAAGCGCCGGTATCGCCACCAGCGACGGCTCCGCGCTCCACCTGCACCGCCAGATGGGCCTCGTCTCGCAGGCGTTCACCGAAGATGACCTCGCCACGCTCCCCGGACACCTCGCCATCGGCCACACCCGCTACTCCACCACTGGCTCCAGCCGCATCGAAAACGCCCAGCCCTTCGTGATGACTGGCACACTTGGCGATTTTGCCCTCGCCCACAACGGCAATCTCACCAACACCGAAACGCTGCGCGCGCGGCTGCTGCGCGAAGGCGCGCCGGTGGAGACCAGCAGCGACAGCGAACTGATAGCGCATCTGCTGGCGCGGGCCAGCGGCGCCACCTATGTGGAGAAATTGCGCCGCGTCATGCCGCAGTTGCAGGGAGCGTACAGCCTTGCCATCCTGACGCCGGATGCGGTGATCGGCGTGCGCGACCCGCACGGTATCCGTCCGCTGGCGATTGGCCGCGTGCAGGATCACTGGATCATCGCCTCCGAAACCTGCGCAATTGAAACGGTTGGCGGCGAAGCGGTGCGCGATGTCTCCCCCGGCGAGGTGATTGTCATTGCCAACGACGGTGAGGATGGCCTGCGGGCGCACACGGGCATGGCGCCGCAGAATCTCGCGGCCTGCCTCTTCGAGTACATTTATTTTGCCCGCCCCGATAGCTGCATCTCAGACCGCTCGCTCTATCTGGTGCGGCAGCGCATGGGCGCGCAACTGGCGGCAGAGTTCCCCGTCGCTGCCGATATTGTGATCGGCGTGCCGGATTCCGCGACGCCCGCCGCCGCTGGCTATGCTGCTGCGCGCAGCCTGCCCTATGCCGACGGCCTCATCAAGAATCGCTATATCGGGCGCACCTTCATTCAGCCGGATCAGCGCCTGCGTCAGCTTGGCGTCAAGATGAAGTTCAATGCGCTTGGCGCGGTCTTGCAGGGCAAACGCGTAGTGATGATAGATGATAGCGTGGTGCGCGGCACGACGGTGCGCCCGCTGGTGAAGCTGCTGCGCGATGCTGGAGCGGCTGAGGTTCATCTGGGCATCACGTCGCCGCCGTTCCGCTGGCCATGTTATCTTGGCCTGGATGTCGCGGGGCGCGATCAATTGATTGCCGCGCGGCTCTCGAAGGTGGAAGATATCGCCGCCGAAATCGGCGTTGATAGCCTGCATTACCTCAGCCTGGACGGGCTGATTGCGGCGATTGACCTGCCGCGCGACACGTTCTGCACCGGCTGCTTCACCGGCGTCTATCCCATGCCAGTGCAGATGAGCCAGGCAGACCGCCAATCGCTCGAACGCGAACTGGCGGCAGGCACTGGCGTTTCGTAAACATTGTCGCGGCAGTGAACTGCCGGCGCAAGCACATAACGGCCTGAAGGCCAACTGTAGTTAGTAGGGCAAATTACACGTATGGCGAACCTGAAGGATGCGCTCTCGCGTCTGCTGGCGATTCCCGGCGTCCGTATGACGGTGCTGGTGGGGCGTGACGGCCTACCCATCGAGTCGGCTGGCCGTGGTGAGGAGCGGTTTCACGAGATGGTAGGCGCGCTGGGCGCCAGCGCGCTGGGAACCGCCGAGGCGCTGGGCTATGACCTCGGCCCAGGCCACGCCGTCGCGGTGCTGATGGAATATCAGGATGCGCTGGTCAGCGTGGACCCACTCAGCGAATACGCCGTCATCGTCACGCTGGCCGAAAGCGCCGCCAGTCTCGGCCTGATTCGCCACACCCTGCACTCCAGCCGCGACGAAATCTTGCGCCTGCTCGACATGCGATAGAAAAGGGTAGCGAGCGTGCCTGGGAAAGCCAACGAGACGACTGATGCCATTGACGCCTATACACGCGCTGGCGTGAATCTCGATGCCGCCGATGCGGCGAAGGTGCGCATGCGCGACGCCGCCCGCTCCACGCATGGGCCGCAAGTGCTGGCGGGGCTGGGCGGCTTTGGCGGCCTCTTCGCCTTCGATGCAGCCTCTCTGCGTGAGCCGGTGCTGGTCTCTTCAATAGATGGCGTCGGCACCAAGCTCAAGATTGCCTTTGCGCTCAATCGCCATAGCTCGGTCGGCGCGGACCTCGTAGCGCACTGCGTCAATGACATTCTGGTCTGCGGCGCGCGTCCACTCTTCTTCCTGGATTATCTGGCGCTCGGCGTCATGGACGCCGATCAAGCCGTTGCCGTGGTGGAGGGTGTAGCGGCGGGCTGCCGTGAGGCGGGCTGCGCGCTCATCGGCGGCGAAACGGCGGCGATGCCCGGCTTCTATGCCCCAGGTGAATACGATCTGGCCGGCTGCATTGTCGGAGTCGTCGAACGCGACCGCCTGATAACCGGCGCAGCCATTGCTGAGGGCGACGTGGCGATTGGCTTCCCATCGCTCGGCCTGCATACCAACGGCTATTCGCTCGCCCGGCAGGCGCTTGGCGAAGATCAGCTTGATCGTTTCATACCAGAGCTTGGTCGCACACTCGGCGATGAACTGCTTCAGCCGCACCGCAACTATGCGCCGGTTGTGCGCCCGCTGCTCGATGCCGGGCTGGTGACAGGCATGGCGCATATCACCGGCGGCGGCATGCTCGACAACCTGCCGCGTGTGATGCCGGAGGGGTTGGCGGTGCGGCTGGATGCCACCAGGTGGGATATCCTGCCGATATTCCGTCTGATCCAGCAGCGTGGTATGGTTTCCTGGGATGAGATGGCGCGCGTCTTCAATCTTGGCATAGGCTATATCGTCTTCTGTCGCCAGCGCGATGCTGAGGCGGCGCTGGCGCTCTGCGCCGCGCAGGGAGCGCGTGTTATTGGCGAGGTGCAGGCTCATGGCGCAGGAGGAGAGATGGAACGGGTTGTGGTGGAGGGGCTGGCGTGAACACAGCGGAATCTGAGGCAGCAAGCCAGGATATAACACATAATGCAGATATCCCGACGATTGGTGTGCTCGTCTCTGGGCGCGGCAGCAATCTCGAAGCAATCTTCGACGCTATCGCGCGCGGCGCGTTGCATGCGCGCGTTGGCATCGTCATCTCGTCTAACCCCAATGCGCCCGCGCTGGGCATCGCCGCCGCTCATGAGGTGCCCGCCCGCGTGATCGTACCCAAAGATTACGCTTCGCGCGCGGAGGCGGGCATGGCAATTATCGCGGCGTTGCGTGCGGCTGGCGCGGTGCTGGTGGTGCTGGCGGGCTACAAGCCGATTCTGGATGGCTGCGTCGTCGGCGCATATCCTATGCGCATCATCAACATTCATCCCTCGCTGCTGCCAGCCTTCGCCGGTGGCATGGCGCCGCGTCCACAGGCCGATGCGCTGGCCGCTGGCGTCAAAATCAGCGGCTGCACGGTGCATTTCGTTACCGAAGCCGTGGACGAAGGACCGATCATTGCGCAGGCGCCGGTTCCCGTCTACGACGACGATACCGTCGAGCGGCTCTCCGCGCGCATCCTTGATGTCGAGCATCGCCTGCTGCCCCAGGCTATCGAACGCATCCTCTACAGCACTGTCCGCCTGGAAGGGCGGCGCGTTATTTTGATCTAGGTCTGCAAAAGCGAAGGCTGGCGGCAAACATTGCCACCAGCCTCTTCTTTTGCGCTGCGAGCAGTCGCGCGTTGCCGCTAGTAGTCGCGGTCGCGGCTGCTGTAGCCACGGCCACCGTCATCACGGCGGCGGCGCTCGCCATTGCCATAACCACCACGGTCATAGCTACCACGGTCGCTATAACCGCCACGGTCGCTATAGCCGCGATCATAGCCGCCACGGTCGCTGCTATAGCTGCGGTCGCCGCCATAGCCGCCGCCGTAGCCGCCACGGCCACCGCTGCCACGCTCCGGGCGCGGCTGCGCCTCGTTGACACGAATCGTGCGATTGCCAAGCATCGTGCCATTCAGGCCGGCAATCGCGTTACGCGCGTCGTCATCATTCGCCATCTGCACAAAGCCAAAGCCCTTGCTCTGGTTCGTGCCACGATCAATCACAACAGTCGCTTCGACAACTTCACCAAATGCCCCGAAAAGTTGGGCAAGCTGCTGATCGTCAGCAGAGTAGGGCAGATTCCCTACATAGATGCGGGTGGCCACTCAGGCTCCTTCGTTCGTTTCTTACGATCTTCCCCCAACGCGAGGCCGGGAGACTGACACTCATGCGCTGGCGACATCGGCCAGCCATCCTCACAACACTACAAACAGACAAAATACATGCGCGGCGTCGCTCGACAGACACTCAAGGGGGACAATTAGAGGCTTCAACCACAACACTGTCTACCCGTGGGCCACCCAAGTAGGTGCATACCGTACGAGATAACCTGCCTAAACAGCATACCACATAATCCCGCAAGGCTGCACACGATTACACAATGCCGCCAAATTCAATCAAATCCAATCCATTAGTGCCACATGCCATTACCACAAAACGCGATAGATCGAGAATGGTACTTCAGCCAATCTTCGCATCTCAGCGTCGTTACGCCTATGCGATACTGCGATGAGATGTCCGGTCCGCGTGATTCACTTCAACGCGCTGATGCTCAAGCTAAAGGAGCTACTGCTCATGTGCCGCAATATTAGACCACTCTTCAACTTCGAGCCGCCGGTCACGAATGATGAAGTCCATGCCGCCGCGTTGCAGTATGTGCGCAAAATCAGCGGCATCAACAAGCCATCGCAGGCCAACGAAGCCGCCTTCCTCGCCGCTGTGGAAGCGGTCGCCGCCGCCTCCCAACGATTGCTCAATTCGCTGGAAACGAGTGCGCCGCCCAAAGATCGCGCCGTAGAGGCCGCCAAAGCGCGTGCCCGCTCTGCGCAGCGGTTTGCTCGCCCGGTGAACACGATGCGATAACCATAAGAGCCAGGCGATAGCCATACGAGAGGAGCAGCGACATGAGCATCATCTCTGAAGCGAGGCCGTCGGATTCTCCCTACATCGAACTGGTGATGCGCGGATACACGGCCAGCGATGGCGCGACGATACGCCCTGCCGAGAGCCACTGGCATCTGGTCCTGCGAAAACTCTCTGGCAAGACAGATTTGCTGGTGGTTGGACCCTGGACCTCAGCCGGCGCGCTCTCCTACACCGAGGGCGCTGAACTACTCTGGATCAAGCTGAAACTTGGCGTCTTTATGCCGCATCTGCCCACACGCAACCTGCTAGATAGTGAAACAGTCTTACCAGGCGCGGCCTGCCAATCCTTCTGGCTGGGCGGGTCCACCTGGCAATTTCCCGCGTATGACAACGTAGAGACCTTCATCAGCCGGCTCGCGCACAAAGAGGTGCTGGCTCGTGACCCGCTGGTCAACGTGGTGATGCGGGAACAGAATCAAGCACCTGAGATGCCGCCTCGCACGCTACGCCACCGCTTCCTGCGCGCCACCGGACTGAGCCAGCGCCATATCCAGCAGATCGAACGCGCCCAACAGGCGGCTGACCTCTTGCGCCAGGGAACCGCTATTGCTGACACCATCTATCAGGCTGGCTACTTCGATCAACCGCATCTCACCAGATCGCTGAAGCGCTGGGTAGGCTATACTCCCGCGCAGATTCTCACATCATCACGCTGAGCCGCCCTTGCATAGATGAATAAGGTCCTCACGAGTTTGCCGTTCCGTACAAGACTCCTCTCTCTGGCTTTGGGTATCATACGGATGTTCTGACGACCTACACAGAGAACGGGGAAGATAAACGATGGAGATGAAGCTCGAACTGGTGCCGCTGCCGGTCGCTGATGTGGACCGCGCAAAGGCTTTTTATGTGGAGAAGGTTGGTTTCCATGCCGACCATGATGTCACACCGGGCAATGGGATGCGCGTGGTGCAGTTGACACCGCCGGGATCAGCCTGTTCGATTGTCATTGGCACAGGGTTGGGCGAACTCTCCACAGTGCCGCCCGGCTCCATCAAGGGACTCCATCTGGTGGTCGCGGATGTGCGGCAGGCACGCCAGATGTTGCTGGACCGTGGTGTTGCGGTCAGCGAGGTAGACGAATATCCACGCGGCATCAAGTGCGCCTACTTCAGCGATCCCGATGGCAATAGTTGGGAGTTGCAGGAAATCTCGCCTGACGCTTAGTATACATCAAGCAATCTGACGATGATTGGATGGCGAATTATGGGCAAAGTGACGACGGGATTCTCGATGTCGCTGGATGGGTTCATCGCGCGACCCAATAATGAGATTGGGCCGCTCTTCGATTGGTATTCCAGCGGCGGAGGAGAACAAGAGGTGCCGATTGGCGAAGGGACGATCAAAATGTCCACCACCGGCGCCGAGTATATCAAGGAGGCGAGCGCGGCGGCTGGCGCGTTGGTGACAGGCCGCACGCTCTTCGACTTCACGAACGCCTGGGGCGGCAGGCATCCGCTGGATGTGCCGGTGGTGGTGCTGACACATCACCCGGAGACGATAGCGCCGGAGTGGCGCAAAGAAGGTTCGCCCTTCACCTTCGTGACGGAGGGTATTGAGCGCGCCATCGAGCGGGCGCAGGCAATCGCTGGTGAGAAGAATGTTGCCGTCGCCTCTGCGAGCCTCGTGCAGCAATGCCTCACAGCCGGACTGCTGGATGAAATCCATATTGATCTGGTGCCTGTGCTGCTCGGTGAAGGGAAACGCCTCTTCGGCCACCTGGATAGCGAGTTGAAGCTGGAAAGCACCGCAGCCACGGCTACCCCCGGCGTCTTGCATCTCACCTTCCGCATCATCAAGTGATATCAACTTAGGATCACCCCTATCTGCTGCATCAGACCCAGCGCATCGAGGTCGGCCCACTGCTCAGCGATCTTGCCACCTATGCAGCGAAAGATATCGGTGCCGGTAAACGTCACGTGCTTACCAGTGGGGGGAAGACCCTGAAAGACCCCTTGATGCGTGCCGCGCCAGGTGTTGCGAATCGCTACCTTATCTCCCTCAGCGATTAGGTCTTCCGTCGTGAGCTGGAGGTCGGGGAAGGCGGTGGTGTATCTGACCATCATCTGCTTGGCCTGTTCGATGCCAGAAATGGGTGGGCTGCCAGGGAAATGCAAGAGGTAGGCTGGGGCGAGTAGCTCGTCAAAGAGCGCTGGGCTGTGTACACCCTCCCCATAAAAGCGGCGAACGAGAGCTTTGTTATCTTCAATGGACATGCACGCTACTCTTCTCTTCCGTTCTTACTCACAATGCGAAACACGGGATGATACAACGCTTCCTGCTCGAAGTCGGCGAGCGAGGATTGCGTGGTCGTGTGAAAGTAGGGCTTGATAAACGAGACACGTTGCGATTCTTTGAGGAATTGTTTGAGTACTGGTGCAGCTTCTTGCGCCCCAAGTTCGACAACTCCGATGGTTTCAGTAGTTCGTCGTCGCGTGAGTTGCGCCTGACCGGCGATCCGTAGGTTACGCACCCAGTTCACTTCGCCAAAGGCGGCGACGAGCCAGCGGGTATCGTTGTTTTCCACCAGTGCGATTGGGATGGTATAGGTCTTTCCACTCTTGCGCCCCTGTACGGAGAGCAGGGCTGAAGGGCCAACTGGCAGCCCAAGACGTACGAGAGTGGTGATGATAGTGGAGACCGCCCGCAGGCCACCAGTCATGTGAAATGCTTGTCTCATTCAGATGCTCCTCGTTCATTTCAGTTCGTCTGTCTCGTCCTATCTACGCAGGTCGTTTAGCAACATTTGCCTCTCCGCTTTGTTTTGCCAGGACCTGCGCAGACATACTTCCATACATCCTGGTAGCAAGACGGCGTGGCATCGAAGCGGCCAGCATGCGGTTCATGCGCCCGGCGATGTGAGTGGCACGATTCACCTTGAGCGCAGCCAGCCCCTCGGCAACACACTGCTCAGTTGACATAGGCTTGAGCATCGCTGGTAGGTCGAAGCCGCTGGCTGCAAGCATGGGCGTATCCGTCGCGCCTGGCAAAAGGACGGTGACATGCACACCCTTCCTTTGCAATTCGCTATGGAGTCCCTCTCCGAGCGTCAACACATAGGCTTTGGCAGCGGCATATTCGGCACTGAACGGAATCCCCTGCAAGCCCGCCGTTGATGCGGTCAGGAGCAGCCCGCCGCGTCTACGCTGAGCCAGACGCTGCCCGAAATGGTGCGCCATTTCCACATGGGCGTTGACGTTGAGATGTAGGCTCTGCTGCAAGGCGTTGGCGTCCGTGGTCAAAAAATCGCCAATCATCCACGCCCCTGCGTTGGAAACCACGAGACCAATGTCCAGGTCATGTGTTGCCTCGTCTAGCTTGCTGAGGAAATGCTCATCGCTGAGGTCCACCCCAACGGTTCGATACTGCACACCAAACTCAGAGGCGAGTCTGCCTCCCAGCTCTTCCAGCATGGAGAGTCGTCGGGCGACGAGGACCACATGCAATCCGCTGGCTGCCAGTTGCCGCGCGAACTCTTTGCCAATCCCTGATGAGGCTCCGGTCACGATGGCCCAGGGTCCAAACAGGTAGGAATCAATAGGTGTGACCGAGGATGTCGAGGATGTCATGATAGTTTCTGTTTCTATTGGGGCTATGCCCAATCTACCGCTCAGAGCGAGCGAATCCATTGTGTGAGTTGTTCGGCCTCACGTTCGAGGTACTCAGGGGTGTGAAAGCTCTGGCTCAAAAGCGTCGCCCCCTCCACGGCTGCGAGCAGATGCACAGCCAGGTTTCGTGACTCTTCGCCTTTTCCAAGCACCTGGAACTGTGTTGCCAGCCAGGTCAAGAGTTCATTGAAGATTCCACTGGCCTGATTTGCTAGCGATCCATATCCCTGCTTGTGCAGTTCTGAGCAAAGCGTCCCAACCGGACAACCACTCTGAGAAACGCGCTCGCTATTGCCGAGCATAAGCTGAACGAAAGCCTCCAGGCGGGCTTTCGGATCGGAGTTGCTGTTCCACTGCTGGCACGCTTCCCGATAGCTCTGAAGGTAATGTTCGACCACAGCATCGCCGATAGCTTCTTTTGTCTTAAAAAAGTAGTAGACCGTGCCCAGGGGTACCTCAGCCTGCTGAGCAATATCGGCGAGAGTGGTTTGATGAAAGCCCTGCCGGTGTACCAGGGAAACAGCCGTCTGGATCAGCCGGTCGCGTTTGTCCGTCTGTCGACGCGTCATCATGCATTCTCCATCTCTCATGTCAAAATAGTTGGTTAACTAACTATGAAGAATATACCTGAATGAGTTGATTCTGTCAAGGGGTTGGGGTCTCCGGCTCAGGAGATATTCGTACCTGGGTGAGCGGAAATCTCCCAGCAGATGGGCGGCTCTACAGGCTATAATGCGGTGGTTTGCGCCGCACAGCATGTCATCCGTGTGGCATCGCACCGGCGCAGAGATCAACTGGCAGACCAAGCAGCCGTATAGCTGAGACAACTTGAAACAACTGGAGCCTTTCCGTGGAGTATGTAGAAGCACTTGGCGAGGCGCTCGCACCGCAGCGCGCCTTTATGCACCTCGAAGACGAGGATACCGCGTTCGAGCGGGCGCGCGTCGTCATTGTCCCTGTTCCCTTCGATGGCACGACCTGCTATCGCCCCGGCACTCGCGAGGGTCCGCAGGCCATCATAGACGCCTCGCGCAATCTCGAACTCTACGATGCCGAACTGCGCCGCTCGCCCTATGAGGTGGGCATCCATACGTTGCGGGCGGTGGATATTCTGGCAGGCAATGCGCCGGCAATGGTAGACCGCACTGAACTAGTCACCAGTCATCTGCTGGACGCCGGTAAGTTCGTCGTCACGCTCGGCGGCGATCACCTGACCTCGATTGGCGTGGTGCGCGCCTTCGCCAAGCGCCATCCCAACATGAGCGTCTTGCAGATAGATGCCCACGCCGATCTGCGCGAATCCTACGAAGGTTCACCGCTCAGCAGCGCCACCATCATGCGCCGTGTCCTGGATGTCTGCCCGCGCACTGCGCAGGTGGGTATCCGCAGCCTCAGCGCGCCAGAGGCGAAGCTGGTTGAGGAGCGTAACCTGCCGATGTGGCTCGCCAGTGACATCCACGCGCAGACGCGCACCGGCGCACGCGATTGGATCACCGCAGTCGTAGATACGCTGGCAGACGAGGTGTACGTCACCATTGACATAGATGCCTTCGATCCGTCGCTGGTCCCCGGCACCGGCACGCCCGAACCCGGCGGCCTCGGCTGGTACGACGTGATAGACCTGCTGACGGCGGCGACGGCGGCGAAAAAGGTGATCGGCTTCGATGTCGTGGAACTTTCGCCGCTGATAGACGATCACGTTAGCCCGGTGGTGGCCGCCAAGCTGGTTTATAAGCTCATCGGCCTTGCTGTACACTAATCTTTCTCCTATCCAGCCTGATTCTGGCGGTCCTGAAGCAGCGCGGGCGGCCAGGACCCCATCTGTGGCGACATGGAGCCGAGCGGAGGCACCGGATGCACCGGCACCGGCACTTTCAGGATGCCCATGCGCATTTTGAGGATGAGGATGCGCCGCACCGACTCGTCAATGCGCTCTTTACTGAGTTGGTGGTTGCTGATGGCAGCTTTGAGCGCGTCCATCATCATACTAATCTGGCCGGTGGTGAATGCGCCGACCAGCATATCATCGCCGGCCTCAATGGCCATGACCCCCGCCTGCCCCAGTGACCATTTCTGGATGATGCCGTCCATGTAGAGCGCATCAGTGACGACCACGCCGTTGTAGCCAAGCTCTTGCCGCAGCACGCCATTGATGATCGCGGGCGAAAGTTCGGCGGGTAGATTTGGGTCGAGAGCAGGCATCAGTACATCGGTCGGCATAATCATCTGCACCTGCCCGGTGGCGATCAGGTTGCGATAGGGAGCCAACTCAACCGATTCAAGTTGCGCGCGGCTGCGATTGATGACCGGCAGACCGAGGTGCGCATCGGTGGTGGCGGCGCCCAGGCCGGGGAAGTGTTTGAGGCAGACAACGACGCCCGCGTCCTGCATGCCCGTCATATAGGCGCCTGCCATCGTCGTGACAGCCTGGGGCGTCGTGCCGAAGGTGCGCGTCACCTGATCGGGTCCGGCGACCAACTGCACATCCACATCCGGCGCAAAGTCTGCATTGAAACCCAGCGCGGCCATGTCCTGCCCGGTCTTGTAGCCCTGCTGCCTGGCATACGACGGCGAATTGGTTGCGCCGATCTGCGTCGCAGACGGGCGGAAACCATAGAACTGTTGCAGCCGGTCCACGTAGCCGCCCTCTTCATCGGTCAGCACTAGCAGCGGAATCGTGGCATGCGCCTGCGCCGTCGCAATCAACTGGCGTGTCTGGTCTTCGCTGGTCATATTGGAGCTATAGAGCAGAATCGCGCCGGCGCCTTCCTGCTCGACCATACCAGCGTTGTTGGCGTTGTAATCAGTATCAGTGAACGCAGCAACGAAGAGTTGTCCCAGTTCCTGATCGAGTGTCATGCCGGCGATATACTGCTGGGCAACTGCCGAGAGGGAAAGCATAGGGCGTATTCTCGTATTGCGCCAGGACGCGGCGACCGGCGTTGACGTGTCCGGAGTTGCCGCAGTAGCAGGAGCGGCGGCGCTGCCGCCACTATTACCCTGCGTTCCGCAGGCGGCCAGTAGCAGCAACCCAAGAAAGAGGAGCGTGCGCGCGATGATTTGCCGTGCCTGGCTCTTGGAGTTCTCCCTGCTCGCCTGTCCTGCCCGCTGCGTTCGATTCCATATACCCCCAAGATGTCGCATGCAATCCCTCCGCCTCTAGTGAGACTATTGATACTATTGATGCCGATTGACCCGGCTCTGTGCAGCACGAGTTGGTGAAGTGCGTTTCCTGCAAAAGAATGTGCAAGACGTTGACCACCAGAGGAGGAAGATGGGGCAAGTAAGAAGGAGAAGCGGTAAGAAATTGGTATGCGCTGGACTGCTCTTGCTCCTTGACAGGCTGTCCGCCGCTATGGTGCGTCTGCCTGCGTCGAGAGACAACCAGGAGACCTCACCCGCCCTTCGGGCACCCCTCTCCCAGAGGAGAGGGGACCGTGGGAGCGCAGGAGTAGCGAGGGCTAATGGGTTCATCTGGGCACAGCCACCAAGCCACTAAAGATCGCGGCTGTCTGGCGCGCCGCAAAGTCCGCCTGTGCGGACTGAGGATCGGCGGAGGAACTGCCTGCCCCGCGCTCCCCTCTCCTCGCGGGAGAGGGGCTGGGGGTGAGGTCTATGGCTGTGGCGGCGTGTAGAGTGGGGTTGTGGGGTAGTCATTTTCTGGCCCATAGTTGGCGGGCGTCGGCGTGTATCCCGTCGCTGGCGGCGTGAAGGGCACAGATGACATGGATGGCGTGGACGCCGGTGGCATCGGCGCATAGTTGCCCGCAGCCGGAGGATTGGGCGTATAGGGGATGGCTGGCGGCGCGCTGCTCGCGCGTGGACCACGACCAGCCAGACCGCCCAGCGCGCCCATGCCTGCGCCGAGGATCAGCGCTGTAATCGCCGTAATAACGCCGTTCACGATATCACTGCCAACCGCTGGATGCGCCGCTACGAAGATCGTAATGACCACAACCACCAGATGCGCGACACCGACGATGGCTCCAGCAATCACGCCCGCGCCGATGCCTGCTTCGAGCGCCTGCGCCCGCCGCGCCGCCAGCGCGCCCGCCAGGAAGAAGAGCAGCAGCGTCACCAGCAGAATGATTCCCTCGGTCAAGAGGATCGTTCCCGCGCTGGGTGTGTGCGGCGCAACCACCGGATGGCGCCGTCCACGCCGGGCAGCAGCAATAGCGGGACCAACCCGTTCCAGGCCACCGAAGACAAAGCGATTGAGTAGATCGAGCGCAACCACCACCACGCCGAAGATTGCGCCCCAGAGGAAGGCTGAGCCTCCTACCGAACGTTGTCGCATATATATGGTTCCTTTCTCTCGTAGGTATTCAAAAGCCTATCATCCAAAGCTGAGAAAATGCTTGGCCGAAGCTGGAAATTTGCTGGAAATATTTCTGGCGCGCGCTCTTTTGCAGAGAGCGGCCTACTGGCGATGAGCCACAGCAATGGCGTACAATGCCACATGTTTCAGACAATGGGGATGGCTTATTAGCAGCCGCCCAGCGAAGGGGGAGAAGCAAGCCGGTGTACCAGCCTGATCCAGCCGTAATGGATGATGAACACGCAGTGGCGGCGCTCGACGTGCATTTCAGTATGACGCTGGGTTGCACGGTCGCCGATCTGCGCCGTCCAGGCTGGACCATTGTCTCCACACGCGATGACGGCGACCCAATGGCGCTGCTCTTTGGCCAGCGCACGCTGCTTTCGCTGCTCGCGCCAGCGCCACGAACTTCCGATGAAACAGACATATCAGAGGAACCAGCGGTGTTGGGTCAGGCAGAGAAGCCGGGGAAGACGCCGCGCGCCGGAGTGGCGTTGATTGCGCCGGAGCTACGTGCGCCGGTGACGGCGCTGCTGCGCACCATGCCACCGGAGACGCTCTTCACCGCCGATGGCCTCTCCATGCTCCATCAGCTTCTCGATGATCTCGCGCTGGAGCCTGCGCTGGTGGGCGATGAGGCGCATATGCGGGTCTGCTATGTGGCCCGCGCTGGCTATACACCGTATCAGGGGCAATGGCAGGAATGGATCGAACCGCTGGACGAATCCAGCGAACTGGAACCGCTGGCGCTGGGGCTGCTGGCGCGCTATAGTGGCGGCGTCTATGTCGTGCGCAATGCGGGAACCATCGCCACCTACGCTGGTATCCGCACCCATTCGCCCTATGTCGCCGAGATCAACGTCCAGACCGCCGCTGAAGAATTGCGCGGGCACGCGCTGGGCCGCGCCGTGGTCTCGCGCGCAACGAAGGCCATCTTCGCCGGTGGCCGGGTTCCACTCTATCGCTATCACGCCAGCAACACTGGCGCCGCCCACATCGCCGCTGCGCTTGGCTATCGCTTCTACGCCGACGCCGTGACCTATATCACGCCGCTATAGCAGACTAGAGGACTCAGATACAGACACGAGTAGGAGGTGGGTGGCTTGGCCCTGGACACGCTCATACTGCTGAAACAGCGCCTCATGGAAACGATTGCCTGGTGTCAGATACAGCCCTTCATCGCCAACGGCTGCACCAGCAAAGACTTCCGCTATGTCTGGACGCTGGAACAGAAGCATGCGGAAGACGTTGGGTTTTCCATTCAGGTGATAACCAGTATTCTTCGCACGCCGGCCCTGGAAACACATGACCTGTACAATGAACTGGACACGTTTGCCGAGCGCTACGCCGCCGTGGAGGAGTTGGTTCATACGCGCGCCTCGCTGCTGCTCCAGCGTGGGCAATATCCCACCAGCATGCAGGGGCGCAATCTGCTGGCAGGTGGACGGCTCGTCTTTACGGATGTGAACAACTGCAATTCTCGCAGCAACGCAGTTGGCAATTCCGCTGGATTCTTTGATTATTATGATTGCCCGCCGTGGGACACTTGGCTGATCTACATGAAAAATGACGATGAGAGCCTGCGGCATGTACGTTCCGCTGCGTGGCGCTCGTTCCTCATCAGTTGGATACCGCCCTCGCTGATGGATCTGGCGAAGGCCGGCATAGACAACACCCTGACGGGCAATGTCGCCTGGGCTGAGGACCTCGAACATATTCCCTTCACCCAAAAGCTGCGCGCGGCGGGTCTGCTGGGCTGAAGGCTGGGCTGAAGTAATTGGCAGGTTGATATGACGGATGAAGTAGGACACATCGCACAGAGTTTCTACGATGCAGTCAACCAGGTTATGCGCGGCGACGCTGCGCCAATGCTCACCCTCTGGTCAGCACAAGATGACGTAACCTATCTGGACCCGCGCGGGGGTGTCCACCAGGGACGTGCGGCCATCGTCGCCTATTGGCAGCATGCTGCGCAGATGAACAGCGGCGCGCCCGGCGCCATCGTTGTCACGCCGGAGCCGCTGGCCGTTTGGACGAGCGGCAACCTCACCTGCGCCGTCACCCGCGAACACATTCAGATCACCCAGGACGGGCAGACACGCCAGGAGGAGGCGCGCGCCACCGCGCTCTATCGCCGCGAAGCCGGCGCCTGGCGCATGATTCACCGCCAGAGCGAACCCACCCGCCCTACGAATTCGGATGCAGAAGCGTAGCAGGCCTACGCGATCTGCCTGTACGCCCGCATTGCGAAGAAGTACGCTACAACGATAATCCCAACGCACCACGCGAGGGCAATCCATATCTCGTTTCCTACCGGCGCCGAGTTCAGCAGGGAACGCACCGTATCAACGATAGCCGTGACGGGCTGGTTCTCCGCAAAGGCACGGACGACGGCAGGCATGTTTGCGGTCGGGACGAATGCGGAGCTAATGAACGGCAGGAAGATGAGCGGGTACGAGAACGCGCTTGCGCCTTCAACAGATTTTGCCGACAGTCCGGCTATCACCGCGAGCCATGTCAGTGCGAGCGTGAACAGCGCGAGTATTCCCGCTACGTCGAGCCACGCCACCACCCCCGCACTGGAGCGGAAGCCCATGAGGAGGGCAACGAGGATAATCACCACCACCGAAATGCCGTTTGAAACCAGCGATGTCGCCACATGCGCCCACAAGACTGATGAGCGAGCCACCGGCATCGAGTGAAACCGCGCGAACAGTCCGCGCTGTTTGTCTGTAAACAAGCGCAAGGCGGTGTAGGCGATTCCGCTGGCAATCGCGATCAGCAGGATGCCCGGCAACAGGTAATTCACATAGTTGCTGGTTCCTACCCGGATTGCGCCGCCGAACACATAGACAAACAACAACATAATCGCAACTGGTGTAATCAGGACCGTGATAATCGTGTCGGGGCTACGCAGGATATGGCGCATAGACCGTCCCAACAGCACGCCAGTATCGTGCAAAACTTTCATCTACTTGCTCTCCCTCTGACCGGCGTTTTGACCGGCGTTTTGACCGACGATGGCGAGGAAAATGTCCTCCAATGACGGCTGTTTTTCGACGTATTCGACCTTCGCGGGCGGGAACAGCTTTTTGAGTTCATCAAGGGTCCCGCTGGCGATGATTTTCCCTCCGTGCAGGACGGCGATGCGGTCGGCGAGTTGCTCTGCCTCGTCAAGATATTGTGTCGTCAGCAGGATCGTTGTGCCGCCGTCGGCAAGTTCTTTGACGGTTTTCCAGACTTCAAGCCGTCCCTCTGGGTCCAGTCCGGTCGTTGGCTCGTCCAGGAAGATAACGGCGGGCGTTCCGACCAGGCTCATCGCAATGTCGAGCCTGCGCGCCATACCGCCGGAATACGAGTCCGCCCGGCGGTTCGCCGCGTCACGTAGCCCAAAGCGGGAAAGCAGCATATCGGCGGTTTTATGCGCGTTGGCGACTCCGCGCAGTTTGGCAATCAACACGAGATTTTCACGCCCCGTGAGGATGCCGTCCACGGCGGCGAATTGCCCGGTCAGGCTAATACGTTCGCGTACCTTTTCAGCCTGGCGCACCACATTGAAGCCGCAGACGCTCGCGCTCCCGCCGTCGGGTTTCAAAAGCGTTGAGAGGATGTTGATGGTCGTCGTCTTGCCTGCGCCGTTGGAGCCGAGCAAGGCGAAAATCTCGCCGCGCCGCACCTCAAAATCAACGCCTTTCAGGACTTGCGTTGCTTTGAACGATTTGCGCAAATCGTTCACCTGAATTGCACTGTCTGCCATTTAAGCACCGTGCCCCTTTCCGAGCTTGTTCATAATGTCGCGGTTCAGCGACTCGTGCCAGTTTCTCGCGCGCGTTGTGGTGTTCTGCAACAACTCGTCGCAAAACGCCGCTACGTCCTCGCCTGTAACTTCCAACACGCGCTTGCCCTCCGCCGCGCCCGTTTCAAACAGGTCGAGCAAATCGTTGAATATGGGCATCATTTCCATGCCATCGCCACCTGAGTAGTAACGCCATGAGTTCCCCCACATATAGTGCTGAATTTTGTGGTACACATAGCGGTAGTCTTCCGGTAGGGCGTTCGCTCGCGCCTGCATACGCCTGAACTCACGCTTTTCACCCGTTACACGCCGGATAAACGCACCGAGTCTACTCACAGCCGCACCTCCCGTAATTCGTTGATCTTCGACGCGACAAACTCCCATTTTCGCCAGAACCGGTGCAATTCCTCACGCCCCGCGTCGTTGAGCGCAAAAAACTTTCTCGGCGGCCCCATATCGGATGGCTTGTACTCGATATCCACGAGCTTGTTTTTTTCGAGCCGCACCAGAATGGTGTACACCGTGCCGTCCACTACTTCCGTGAATCCGAGGGCATGAAGTTGCCGCGTGATCTCATAGCCATAGGTTTGCTTACGGCTGATAATCTCCAGCACACACCCCTCCAGCACGCCTTTGAGCATTTCCGTCAGGTTATCCAGTATCATCACCCCCTCGACTATTTTGTGTTACTGGTATCCAGTAGTACATACTACTGGTATATAGTAATACAAAATAGCGGGTCTGTCAAGAGGAGAAAAGAAAATGGTAGGATTGACGCCTAGTACCGGTATCTTTAACGCGCAACGGCTGAAGTCTCGTTTTTCGACATGGGCACAGAGGGAATACAAGCCGGGTCGCCTAACGGAGACGGAAAATAGACGAGTAGGACCACAGGACACTTAGAGCGAATCAATGAGGCCAGCATCAAGGGATATATTCTTCACGGTCTATCCATTCATCCGGCTCACTTGCGCCCCATATGAGATTTAGCACATCAAGATATTCGCCTATAGTGCGGTGCCGACGCAGGTAGAATATGCCCCAATGATGATGTCCAGCCTGAAGATGATCTCGCGCAAAGCCTGGCATCGTTGTAACATCACGGGTGATAAGAATGCGCTGTTCCAGTTCGCAGTACCGAAGTATCACTGGATCGGGAGTACGGTTGGGCAACACACCCTGATCGCCAATATGTACGGCATCAATCGAAGGATCAATGCGTTTCAACCCTTCGATAAGAGCCTCTCGCCAGGCATTCTCATCAATGAGAAATCTAATTGGCATGCTGGCTGCTCTCATCAGTGTGTCTGGCCAGTTCCCGTATACGCTGCATGGCTGGCGAGGAGTGGGCATCTATCTCGGTCATATGTCGCGCCTGCTCATCGTGGACGCGTGCCAGCCATTGATCTAATTCCTCTTTGTTGAGAAGGTAAAACGTGATGGTCGCGTGCAATTCTTCTTCGGTGAGACTATCAAATTCCGCGCGTAGGTCTGCCATCGTCGCACCAGCAGTGTAGGCATCCAGAATCAATTCGACACCCACGCGATGCCCCTTTACGCGAATCGCTTCAGTAGACGGGTCGTAATCAAAATAGTCGTCGAGGCTTTTATTTTTGAGATGTAGCATAATCTATCTCCTTCTCATCTGATGTCTCAATTGTAGCACCTGAGACGATGAAAGATTCGTTGTGCAACGAAATCCTCACCTCATCTATATGTTTCAGCTTGACGACCGCCGCTTCGGGCGTTAGGCTGCACAGGGAACGTTTTCGTGTTTGCAAAGGAGCAAAAAGCGAGTGTCAGTCAGCCCCACCATCACCAACGACCAGCGCACGACCGCGCCACGCGCGCAAATCCTGTGGCGCTCCGCGCAGGCGCAGGGGACGGCACTCGTGTTGTGGGGCATCTTGCTGGCGGGCGCGGCGGTGCGGCTGTGGATGCTGGCGCATGGCGTGCCGGCGCTCGATAGCGACGAGGCAACCATCGGCCTGATGGCGCTGCATATGCAGCATGGCGAGCTAGCCGTCTTCATGTGGGGCCAGCAATATATGGGCAGCCTGGAAGCCATCCTCATCGCGCCGTTCCTCTGGCTTTTCGGCGCGTCGCCTGTCACGTTACGCCTCGCGCCAATGCTGCTCGGCCTCGCCGGCGTCGCCACCACCTATCAGCTTGGCGCGCGCCTCTACAACCGCCGCGCCGGGCTGATGTCTGCCACATTGCTGGCGCTCGGTCCACCATTCTTTGTCGTTCTCAGCGTCCGCGCTTATGGCGGCTATGTCGAAACACTACTCTTCGGCAATCTCTTGCTGTTGCTGGCGCTACGCGGCGCAGACCCAGCACGGCGCACACGCCCTGCCGTGTTCTGGCTGGGGCTGCTGGCAGGGGTCGCGCTGTGGACGAATCTCTTGGCGCTGCCGTATCTCTTGGCGGTGGCGCTGCTCTGCTGGCTGCAACGCCGCAGTGATTTGCTCAGACGCAATGCGTTGTCGCTGTTCGGCGGTCTCCTGCTGGGGGCCTCACCCGCCATTCTGTATAATGTCTTCAATGGCGCAGGAACCGTCGAGACGATTCTCGGCCTGACCATCGTCGGCGCGCACAACGCTCATGCCTCCGCCGTGCCGTTGCCTCTGACGCTGATGCAAAATCTCTGGCATGAGATCACCATCGCCTTGCCGATTCTCACCGGCGGCTTTCTCGGTGGCACGCAGGCCGCCGGATTCAAAGAAAGCGACTATCTGGCGCAGGCGGCGGTGCATCCCGTGCTCTATGCCATCGCTCTGTTGATTGGGCTGGTGGCGCTGGCGCTGTTCCTGCGCGCCGCGCTGCGGCTGCTGCGTGGCTGGCGCACACTGCGTTCACCCTCCACGACTGATTCATCCACAACGCCTCTGGATAACACGCTGGTACGCCGCCAGGGACGCGCCGCGCTGGCCTTCGTCGCCGCCTGCTATTTCGTCGCGTTCTTCCTGGGGCGACAGCCGGATATCGCCGCAACGCCACGCTATCTCTTTCCCCTGTTCGCCGCGCTGCCGCTGCTAGTTGCCGAATTGCTGGCGCTGCTCGATGGGCTGGCGCGGAAGCTGGCAACGTCTGGGTGGTTGACGCGATTGCCCGGCGCCGCGCGCAGCGAACGCCACGTTAAAATGGCGCTGCTGGCGCTGGTGCTGCTGCCGCTCTGCGCCTGGAATCTGGCCGGTGATGTAGCGGTGACGCCGCTACAGACAGCGGCGCGCGACCACAACATCTGGGTGGCCGGGCAGGATCAGCAGTTGCTCCAAACGCTGGCAGCGCATCACGTCCACACGGTCATCAGCAATGACTATTGGGAAGGCATGCGTCTGACCTTCGAGAGCAACGAAACGATCATTACCGTCATGATGACACCACAGGGGCATCCCGGCTTCAACCGCTATCGCCCCTATATTGCGCGCGGCCTCGCGGATCCACGCCCCGCCTATCTCGAACTCACTGGCACACCGGAGGCGGCGCTGGCGCTTGGGCGATTGCACAATGGTCAACTACCGGGGTATACTGTGCAAATTATCGGCTCCTTCACTGTGGTGCTTCCATCATAGCGTCTCTTCGCCCGCGCAACACGACCACAAGACAAGACAGAGATAATAGAGACAATCGTAGGAAATTGTTGAATACGCACAGTTGCGTTTCATCCGCGCCAGAGTTAACATGAGACTGGCAGTACGATTCCAGTAGTGGCACTCATGAGCAGTCATTGACACGTATTGGCCATCATTGGCGCATCCCGCCCACCGGGGAGGTAAGCGGCAGATAAGCGGAGGTAAGGCCGTGGGACAAGACCGTACGGGCAGCGAACACGAATCGAATCGAGCGACCCAGGTACAACAGAGGAGCAGCGTGGCTGCGCGCGAGGCTCCCCGGCGCACCGGACCCACCGACAACGCCGATCACCTGGCGTCACTGGAAAAAGTTTCCCTCTTTGCTGGACTGGACGCCGAGGGGCTGCGCGAGCTGGCTGCCGCTGCGAAGCGGCGTGTCTTCCGCCCCGGCGAGGTCATCTTCCATCGTGATGATCCTGGCCAGGTGTTGTATGTCATCCAGAGTGGCAAAGTGAAAATCTATATCACCAGTCAGGACGGGCAGGAAGTCTCGCTTGCCGTCTTTGGCCCTGGCGATTATTTCGGCGAACTGGCGCTGCTGGATGGCCAGCCCCGTTCTGCCAGCGCAGTCGCCATCGAGCCGGTGGAAGCCTTTGCCCTGCAACGCACCGATTTCACCAACGCCGTCATGCACCATCCACGCATTGCCGTGCAGGTGATGAACGTGCTGTCGCGCCGCCTGCGCCAGACCGACTCGATGATCGAAGACTTGCTCTTCCTGGATGTGCATGGGCGTGTCGCCAAAAAGCTGCTGGAACTGGCCGAGCTGCACGGCGTGCGCACAGCAGAAGGCATCCGCATCGAATTGCGGCTGACCCAGGGCGAGCTGGCGGCGATGGTCGGCGCGTCGCGTGAAAGTGTCAACAAAGTGATGGGCTACTTCACCGACAAACGCTTCATCTCAACGGATAAATACAAGATCACCATCATTCGCCTGGCGGACCTGCGCCGCCGCATCTGCTAGTCAGTTTGCTTTCACAACACCTCTACACGCTTGTTCTGCCGGACGCCCTGATGAGGATTGTTCTTCTCCTCATCAGGGCGTTTTTTCACGGCTGTTAGTTCGCAAAGCGACCGATTATGTTCAGCAGTGGCGCTCGCGTGTTATTATAGCGGTGATGCGACGGAAGGCATGGCAGGTATCGTGGAGGGGGAAGATCAGCAGTATGCAGCGACGGCCCGACCTATCAGGTTCATCAGGTTCCGACTATCCAACACACCCACTACAGAGCAACGGCCAGAACAGCCAGAATAGCCAGGGTGGACAGAACAACCAGAACGGCGGCGATGTCAGCGATCATCTGACGATGCGCATGCCGGCTGAGTTGTTGCCACAACCGGGGCAATCGCAGTCAGGCGACGAAACCGTTACGCTGCCGCCAGGGACCGCGCCCAATCCGCCGATTGCGCCGCCGACCATTGAACCCGGCGGCGGATTCCTCACGTATCTAGGCGAGCCGACCAATGCCGCGCAGATGGCGAAGGCCGCCCGCGCCGCGCAGGACCGCGCCCAGCAGGATGTCGAATCGGTCGTCCGCAGCCTGGCGGATATCGCCGCGACACTGCATACCCACACCAAAGCCCTCGAACAGTTCGTCGAAGGCTCGTATGCCAATGACCTTGCCGACCCACGCACGCATATGCTGGCGCAGACGCTCTACATCGCTCGCCAGGCAGATTTGACACTGGCGCGCATGGGCCATACGCTGCGCCGGCTCAGCGCCTCCGTACAGGTGGCGCAGAGCAACCTCAGCGCGCTACAACAGGAACGCGAACGCCTCTCCACGCTCTATCACATCGCGCAGGAACTCAACACCTCACTCGACCTCGAAGACCTGCTGGGGCGCGTCATGCGCCAGCTCATCGAGGTCGTGCGCGCCGAACGCGGGTTCCTGATGCTCTGGGACGAGGGAGAGCAGCGGCTACGCTTCATGGTGGCGCAGGGTGCAGACGGCCAGCCGCTCGCAGAGAGCGACTTCAATATCAGCCAGGGCATCGTCGAAGGTGTCTGGCAGTCGCAACAACCACTGTTGACGCTGGATGCGCAGGGTGACGAACGCCTGCAACAGCGCGTGAGCATCGTCGCCTATGGCATCCGCTCGGTGATGTGTGCGCCGCTGCGCGTGCGCGGGCATGGCGTCGGCATCGTTTACGTGGATAGCCGCAACCAGACGGCACTCTTCGACGCTTCACATCTCGATCTGCTTGCCGCATTCTGCAATCAGGCGGCAATCGCCATTGACAACGCGCGCCTCTTTGCAGATCTGCGCCGGCATATCCGCGAGATCAGCGCGATGAAAGCCTATACTGACAACATCTTCGGTTCCATCGCCAGCGGCGTCGTCACTACCGATACCTACGGGCAGGTGACGGCTTTCAATCGCGCCGCCGAGCGCATCTTCAGTCTCGGTGGCGCGCAGGCGGTCGGCCAGCCCTATCAGGAGGTGCTGGCGAGCATCGGCGACGACGAGCTTTCTGATATCATGCACCGCGCGGTCGCCAGCAATGAGGTAACACTGGGGCATGAGATGGGGCGCGAACTACCGGAGCGCGGCGAGGTCTTCCTGCGGCTGAATGTTTCGCCGCTGCGCGAGAGCGAAGGCGAAGGCGCGGCGCTGGGCGTGGCGATGGTGGTGGATGACCTGACGGAATTGCGCCGCAGCCAGCAGCAGACGCGCGAGATACAGCGGCTTTTCGGGCGCTACGTGCATCCAGCGGTGGTGCGCCAGTTGCTGGCCGACCCCAGCGCCGTGCATCTGGGCGGTGAGACACGCGAGATCAGCGTGGTTTTCGCAGATATTCGCGGCTACACGCGGCTGGCGGAGCGGTTGGAGCCTGATGCGCTGGTGCGCATCCTCAACGCCTACCTCAACATCCTCACGGAGGCCATCTGGCAAGAAGAGGGCACCGTGACAATGTTCATTGGTGACGCGCTGATGGCGATTTTCAACGCGCCACTGCCCCAGCCGGACCATGTGCGGCGAGCGGTGCGCGCGGCCTGGGCGATGCGCAAGGCGCTGGAACGACACTCCGGCGACTTCACCTCCGGCGAGGCAGCCGTGGAGTATGGCATCGGCGTGCATACCGGGCTGGCCGTCGTCGGCAACATCGGCGCACGCGACCGCCTGCAAAACTATACGGCCATCGGCGATGCTGTCAACACGGCGCAGCGGCTGCAAGCCAACGCTAGCGCCAACCAAATCTTGCTCAGCGCCGCCACCTATCTGGAAGTGGCGGATATAGTGTATGCGCGCGAACTGGCGCCGCTCAGCGTAAAAAATAAATCGCAGGCGCTCAGCGTCTACCAGCTCGATGGCCTGCGCGAGCATGTCGTCGTCTCGGTCCCCGACCTGACGCTCCCCAAGACCAATTAGAGCTAGCCAGCGATCTGCACGTCGCCTTCTGCGCCGCAGCCTTGCAGCAGCAATCCTGGCGACTCCTGTTTCAAGCTGCTACAGGTATAGGTCTTCGTCGAGTGGCTGATCCCCGCGACATAATTCTCGCGCACGTCGGTGATGCGGCAACCACTCCCCTGCGGCGCCAGCGTGAGCGTATGCGTGGAGCCAGCGTCAACGCCATGCGCGGTGAAGATGAGGGTGGCAGGCTGGCAATGCTGATACGCCTGCCAGAAACAATTTTCTGCGGTATGGGCATCGCCTGGATGCTCCAGTGTCGCGCCTTGCGATACCGAACCGCACGCAATCGGCGGGCCGCTGGTCCCACCGCCAGAGCCTGTGCCTGCGCCACAGGCCGCCAGACCAAGCGCCAGCGCAACGACGAGTGCGCCCGCCGCGCCAATACCGAGTAAACGCCGTGCTGCGAACATCTTGTCCTCCTCACGCTACAACGCTACGAGATGCGCTCTACGCACCTTTTCCCTATCCGCCAGCAACGGAATCGCTGGCTTCCCTATCCCTTTCAGACGACGAAACAAAAAAATAGTTCCCGCCAGAGCGTCTGGCAAATTGAACGACAAATTGGAGCAACGCGACCGGAGTTAAAACACTTTGGGTGGGTCACGGCATCCTACAGGTCGAATAGTTCAGAGGCGCCTGTGACTGTTCTGACGGTTTGACGGGGTTTGGTTTGGGAAAGGAACGGATGGGATGGAATGGAGGCGGCAGGGCGACGCTGGAGACGCGGCTGATCCTGGCTGGCATCCGCCGGCCCACGATCTGTTCGCGGAGCTGGTGCCGCCGCTCGCGCCGCTTTTGCTGCGGGTGGCGGCGCTCATCGGCCCCGATGACGCCGAAGACGCCGCGCAAGAAGCGATTCTGCGCGCCTGGCAGCATTGGGCGGAGCTGCGCGATACCGGGGCGGTGCGTCCCTGGCTGCTCCAGATTACGGTGAATCTCTGCCGTCAATGGCATCGCGGGCGCTTCGGCACCCATCGCCGCCGCACCGAATCGCTCGCCAGCGCTGATCTGCTGGCGGCGCCGCTGCTGGCGGGCGATCTGAACGCCGCCGACTACACAGCGGCGCTCGATCTGCGGCAGGCGCTCGATAACCTGCCACACCAACTGCGGCTGATCGTGGCCCTGCGCTACTTTGGCGATATGGATGCCACCGAGATTGGCTTCGTTCTGCATCTGCCACCGGCGACGGTGCGCACCCGCCTGCGACGCGCGCTTTCCATCCTCCATACCGCCCTGCGAACGTCGGGAGAGCTACCGGCTGTGAATACCAAAGAGGCAAAAGAAGGGAGCCAGCATGTTTGAGCCACCAGATGACGCTGGCCTCCAGCCCGCTGACTGGTCTGAATCAGGAATACCTGAGACACATGAAACCATACCGGCGGAATTGGAACCAGTCCACCAAAGTCTGCTCGCCATGCGTGCCGCGTGGCAGAACAGTCTACCAGCGGCGGACCGGCTTGCCAGATATGCCCGCGCCCTCCCGGCGCTCCCGGCGCAACCCGTCATCTCCGAACATACCGAGACCGTTTCTGATCTCTTTCGAGATGAAGCGCGAGGAGCAAGCCACATGAAACAGCGCATCAAGAGCGCCACGAATCCTGTGAACACCATAGACGCCAGTTCCAATACGAATAGAAGCGGCATACCGGCGAACCGCAGGCGCAGCGCCACACCGCTACGCACATTGATGGCAGTCGCGGCGGCGGTCGTCGTCGTCGGACTATTAGGAGCAACGTTTGCGATCTTTGCGCGCCGCTTGCCGTCAACTGCCGGCGCTAAATCAACCGCTACCAGCGCAGCGCATCCTACCTCGACCGCAACCAATGCAACGGGCTGGACCGCTGTGGATCGCCTCACTGTGACAACGAGCTTGCAAAGCGCTGCGCCAGCCATCGCGCCAAGCGACCCGCGCATCGTCTATGAGGTGATATCCGGCCAGCAACCAAAGCTCCGGCGCACCACTGACGAGGGCCAGACCTGGCAATCCTTCCCGCTGCCGGTGAACAACGCCAGCGCGCTGATGCAGGTCTATGTCAGCCCGCTCGATCCTAATGTGCTGGTGCTGCATACCGACGGCACGGCCTCGCAATCGCAGCTTTGCTTGACGCAGGCCGATTCCTGGAATATCTCACAGAACCAGACGCAATCGCATCCAATACAACCGCTGGCCGATCTCGCGCCAAACGCGCCCAAATCAGGCGGTCCCGCTCCCTGTACGCAATTCCTCAGCACCAATGGCGGCAGAAGCTGGACACAAACGCCGTCCGAGTTCTTTGATAACATCGGAGTATTTAGCCCGCTGAACCCCGGCCTCTTCATGGTGCAAGACAACCGGCTGTATACCTACGCGATACACAGTTGCCAGCAACCGTCCTCTGCCGTTTGCAGCACAACCATCAGCCTGCTCGTCAGTGTGGATGGCGGGAGGAACTGGAATCCAGCGCCAACTCCTCCGTCTCGTGAAGCCTTCTGCGGCGTAGGCATGGCGCCGACTGGCGCGGTCATGTTCGCTGTCATGGCTCCAACTATTGGGTACTGCCAGGGAGGAAACCCATCTGTAGCGATCAATACGATCTGGCGCAGCGACGATGCCGGAGCGCATTGGGCGCAAGTGAGCCAGCTCCAGTTTTCCAGTGTAAATAGTCTAGTTGTCGTCCCCAACGGCGACGCAGCTTTCCCAACGGCGTACCTCGCCACAAATACAATGGGCACCCCCACCGTCACTGCGAACGGTGGTACCGTACCGAGTAAGATCACGTTCCTGATGAGCCAGGATGGTGGCAAAACCTGGACGCACGTGCCGACCAGCGGGATTCCTGCTGGATGGTCAGGCGATGGCGTAATCGCGCAGACGAACGATGGCGAGGTGATCGCCCAATTCGGACCCACCGGCACTGTGGGAACGCCGCTTTACTCCTGGAAGCCGGGCGAATCGCGCTGGCATGAGATAGCCCCAGCGCCGACCAGCAGTAATATCCTGTATTACCTGGCGACTTCCTCGCAGCAAGGGAATGGCAACACGCTGTGGGCAGTAGCAGTGTCATCAAATGGCAGCGCCACAACGTACACGGTGTTCCGCCTGCAATTCTAGCCAAATTAGAATGAACCTGCGGGTGGTCTACGATTGGCCTCCAATCTATAACTCATCCCCTAGATTCAAGACGAGCAACCAGGGACCCACCAGAGATAGCATTGAGGTACCGAAGACTCTTGCATCTCTGGTGGTTTTCATATCGCCTCAAACACCAAAAAGACATCTAACGTTCACGATTCTCAGAAAAATGAATCTAGTGGTATACACAGTGGTGTATCATTGGTAATATGGGTAGTATGGCAAACCTGTTGAGAGGTATTGAGAGGTACAGCATGTATACTGGCCCTATTGTGAAGACCTATTACTCGCTGGCACACTATCGGCAAGACGCCGCGAATATGGCCTATTATGGGTATATGCCAGTCAATGTCGAGCAATTGAATACGACAAATGGCCTGGCGCTAACGCTCATCCTGCTTTTTGGTCTGGTACTGACTCCTGTTTGTATCGGCCTTATCATTCTGTGTTTCTTGCCCTTCGCCTTTTCCAAACGATGGAACGTCTCCTATATTCAGCAAGCGCCAAGAATGATAGCTGCTTCGCAGCCGCTTATGTTGCCTCAACCCTATCAATCGCCCATGTCTCGTCCATACCAACCGCACGTACCTCAACCCTATCAATCGCCTGTGTCACGCCCTTACCAGCCGCCTATGCCTCAGCAGTATATGTCAACTCATCAACCGCCTTCTCGGCCACTCTCTCAACCGCTCTATCCCCAATCTCGATTATCGCCCCCTTCCGGCTACCTCACCGGACCAAGCCAGCAGACTGTGCCGTTCACGATGCGGGTGCGCGACACTTTCACCAACGCCAGGACAGAGTGGGCGTCCTGGAAAGGTTGGCAACAGGTTCTCTCGGTTTTGGGCGCTGTATTGTTAATCGCCGTCGCTTTTGCGGGCATCTTGCTCATTGTCATATCAGTCTTCTCACACTGACATGAGCTATGAAGCGTCCGACATATCTTCGGCTGGCTCGATGAAATAGGCCCAGGCGAGGCCCAGCCCCAGCACAATCAATAGCGTAAGCAGCCACCCGGCAACGACCAGCGGCGCAAACGCATGTGAGAGGGTGATCTGCAACTGGTTGGCAAACAGCGCCACGACTGCCACCAGCACCACCAACACATAGAGGACGAAACCAGTCCAGCGCAGCGCCGGCCCGATCCACGGCGTGCCAGCGGGATGCGGCGAGCGCAGAATCAAGAAGAATGTTTCGAGCGCGCCAATCGCGCCGGTGAGGATGAACGGTATCTGCCAGAAAAGCGGATCCGTCGCCAAAAGCGCCAGCAGGCTCATTGCGCCGGGGAGCAGGAAATAGAGCGAGATGTTGGTTGCCATGCGGCGGCGTTTCGCATCGCTCACCCACACGCGATACTTCGTCTGAAGCACCAGCCACCAGAGTCCCAGCAGCGTGAAGCAGAGTTGCGCCACCGTCTGATAAAATCCGTCCAGCATGAATCACCCCACCCTTTCATGTCACTGACGCCAGCACGACAATACGATAAAATGCTGGCACATCGTAGCATGCCAGGCGCTTGCCAGTCTATGGCAGAGCAAGTTGGGCGGTGGCGAACTTATTTGTCTGGCGTCTGTGGCGCCTCATCAAGGGAAAATTGCCCGGCTCATTTCCCGTTTCAATCGCCCGAAAAACTAGGTCAGTTGCCAGTACTATCCACTACTATTTGGAACTACCGTTTGCTGCAATCTCTGTGGTTCCCCCTCTCCTCGCGGGAGAGGGGGTCAGGGGGTGAGGTCTCTTCACCAAGAGCAGCGACAGCGTAAAAAAGAGAAGACCGGAGCATACACTCCAGTCTTCTCGTTAAGTAGCGAACTCCAAACGTTTCCCGCAACAGTTCATACGGGTGCATCCGGCAGGATCAGGCGGACCACAGCGAAGACAGGTTGTACGTGCGCTGGTAGGTTTTGGTCTTGCGACGGGAAACGCCTGGGGTCTCGCGTGCGTCAGGGCATACTACGAACTAAACGGACTAAGAGATGTCGCCGAAGCCCAGCAGTTCGTTGAGCGCCAGCGCCTGACCAGCCACCTGCGGCGCCGTGAAAACGTCGTTCAGGCGGTTGGGATTGACATAGCGGCTCTCTTCGATGCTCATGACACTGAAGGTCACATGGAAGAAGCCGAGTTCTTCGGTATCTTGGTCATGCTGAAGCTGGTGCATCAGATAGGCGCTGTTGAAGGTGAGGCGCAGGTCGCCCAGCACCCCAGGCTTGTCGCCCGGCATCAGCGTGATGCTGTCCACGCGCGCCATGCGCTCGGCGCGGCCAAAGTTTTCCGTGCTGCCATCTTTGTACGTGATGACACCATCCATGTTGACGACGGCGACCAGGCTTCCCTTGTACGTATCGAAGTGATCGAGGAAGAAGGTGCCGTTGAAGGTGCCGGTCTCGGTGACGCAAGTCGGATTGCGATGGCTGATGCACACACGATTGACATCAGCGGTGACATGAACGCGCAGATCGCCGTTTACCGGCTCATTGGCCGTGTTGCTGGCTGGATGCGCGGAGGCCGTGCCGATGCCGACAATGGCGAACATCGCCATCAGCGCCAGCGACGAGAGGCCGAGTGCAAAACGTCGTTTCATAGTAGGTTCGATTCTCCCTTTGGAAGTTGTGGACACGATTCCACCTTGATCCCTGATCCTGCCGGACAGGTGTTGTTGCAGGCGGATGGGCTGCCTGCGTTATCCTGGCGCTGATTGACCGGAATGAGGCAATCTGGCGATCACCGGCGATCAGCGAAGAGGCGTGTAGTCGAAGCGGTGACAAGTTGAGGAGCGGCGCCGTTTGCCATCAACAAGCGTTGTGTTATCTTACTGACTCACGCTGCACCATACGACGGTATGATAATCTATATGGTCACATGATGTTACATACGATAGTATTTGAGTAAATACCATAAGAAAACCGGCCTCCCTGCCGCTAGGACTTCTGGCGTCATGCCATGAGACGCAACCCAACCAAACCCACACCACCACATTCCAACCCCACCATCTGGCTGCCAGAGTGTACCCTGTCCAGCCGTTCATCTATGCGAACGGATGACATACGCACCCAGTCTCGGATAGGCCACATGTCTTATGCACACGCTTGTGCGCAAGAGGACGCAGCGACCGACCATTGCTATTGGGTATTGGAGGCTATGGAAGCTCCGGCGCCAGTTGTTGGTTGGAATGGCGTGAAATTTGGAGCAGTATGCCAACGGCGGCGAGCGAGGTGAGCAGTGAGGAACCGCCAAAGCTGACGAACGGCAGCGGCACACCGGTGAAGGGGATGGCGGCGACGACCGAGCCGATATTGATGGCGGCCTGCGCCAAGAACCAGCAGGTGATGCCACAGGCCAGCAGCGACCCGAAGGCATCCGGCGCGCGCCGCGCAATACAGAGGCCACGATAGGCCAGCACAGCAAAGAGCAGGATGATGGCCGCGCAGCCGATCAACCCCAACTCCTCGCCGGTGATGGCAAAGATGCTATCGGTGAAGGGGTTGGGCAGATAGCCAGCCTTCTGGATGCTATCACCGAGTCCACGCCCTGTGAGGCCGCCACTGCCCAGCGAGATCAATCCCTGGCAGAGCTGATAAGAAGAGCCGTCGCCACAGCCCGGCGGCAGCGGATGGAGAAAGGCATCGAAGCGCGCACGCCGGAAGCCACTAAGCGCGATCACCAGCAGATAAGCGAAGACGCCACAGGCCAGCGCCGGCAGCAGATGAACGAAGCGCGCGCCAGCGGTGTAGAACATCGCCAGCGCCAGCAGCGCCACCACCAGCGACGTACCCAGGTCGTTCTGCAAAACGATCAGCGTCAGCAGAAATCCCGTCAGGATGGCGAAAGGACGCAGGCCGTCGCTGGCGGAGCGCACGGCGTCGCCCTTCGAGCTAAGCCAGCGCGCCAGGTAGATCGCCAGCAGCAGCTTCGCCAGTTCGCTCGGCTGAAACGAAAACGCGCCCAGCGCCAGCCAGCGTTGCGCGCCGGAGATATTGACGCCGGCCACCAGCACGGCAATCAGCAGCAGAATTGCCAGCAGCATACTGGGGAGCGCCAGGCGATGCCACCATTGATAATTCAGCAGCGCCGTGATGAGCGCCGCGCAACTGCCCAGTAATGCCCAGATCAGTTGATGGCGAAACCAATAGGCGGGATTGCCGAGTGTGGCGAACTGGCTGGCGCTATAGACCATCACCAGGCCGATCACCAGCAATCCGACGACGGCCAGCATCAGCCCATAGTCCGGCGGAGCGAGGCGCGTCTCCTGGCGCAACTTCGCGGCGAGCGGCGACCAGCCGGTCATCAGCGGCTCGCGCTCATGCCTGCTCCGGCGCATCGAAGGTGCGGCAGGTGGTTTGAGGTCCGTCAACGCCGGCAACGACGGCCTCGCCTGCGCGGTATGGCTGTGCCGGTATCTGGCATGTGGATGCACAGGGAAGGCAGATAGCATGGTATGCGTAGGGTGAACGGGCGCGTTCGGCTGTGTCACGCGCACTCGCGCGCCGCTCGTCTCAGAATCTTGACCCCGATGAGCAGAACACTGCCGCTGCTCTTCAGTCCACCCGTCCATGTCGCCGTTCCTCCGCCTCTCGTTTCTAATGCTGCTCCTCAAAGGCGACACTGATCGCTGGCAGCGCGCAGGGCAAGATACGAACAATAGCGGGCCACCACCTGCTCATAACGCATGAGGTATGCCACGAACGATGAGTAAGGAACAGAGCTAATCGCATCGCCGGAAATCATCAGAAAGTGCATGATTATGTCGCCGCCGAGATAAGGCGGGATGGGATAGAATAAGCCATAGAAGCAGGTCAAGTAGGTCACGCAGGTGATTCGAGGGCGCAGTATGGCGATACAGACTGACGATGCCAATGCCAATAAGGACACTGCTGGTGTCCCTGATGAGCAGATGCCAGAAGTGCCTACTCTTGCGCTCTCCTGGCGGCGTTGTAATGAACGAGGACTGCCCCGCGATCTGCGGCAACCGCTTCCCATTTCCGGCGCTGATATCACTCCGGTTCTCGATTCTGCTCTGGCAAGTTATCTCGCGTTGATACGCCCGGCAATGGAAGATGTCTACCAATTCATCGAGGGGACGCCATCAGTCATCGGTTTCTGCGATGCCAACGCCAGACTGCTGGATATTATAGGGAGTCAACGACTGCTCGATGAGCTTACTGCTCATGGGCTGGGCATGGGCGCCTGCTGGAGCGAGGAGTGCGTGGGCACGAACGGCGTCGCCTTGTCTCTGCTGGACTCCTTCCCCACACAGGTCAACGGCGCCTCCCACTTCTGTGATTTGCTCACGCCATATTGCACTGCCTCCGCGCCAGTCTACGATTCGCTGGGTGGCCTCATCGGCGCGTTGATTGCTATTACTTACGCAACTGATGCCAATACCTATCTGCTTGGCATGATGAGCGCAGCCGCCAGCGCGCTCACGACCGAACTGCGCATGAATCTCTGGCTGGGCAGCGCCAACGAGTTGCTCTCCGAAATGACTGCCATCCTCCACACGCTTTCAGAAGGCATTCTGCTGTTGCAGGCCGATGGTACCATCTCACAGATGAATGCGCGCGCTGGGCATCTGCTGGGGCTGGCGCCGCTCAGCGCGGCAGGCCATCGCCTGGCAGAAATGGTAGAAGTGCCCGCCATGCTGGCGGACGCTCTGCGGTTGGGGCGCGAACTGCACGACGAAGAGATCATCTTTCATGGGCGCGGCGAACGTATCGCCTGCCTCTGCACGCTCCGCGCCATCGTTGCGCCGACCACGCCGGCACCAATGACGCTGAATTCCCCCAGCGCAGAAAGCGCTGAGATCTGGCGCGGCGTGGGAAACGGGCCGGGAAATCTTGGAAGTCTTGGGAATCTGCGGCAACCTGGCACGGCGCTCAGCGTGACACCGCGCGCTACTGCCAGCGGCTTCGTGCTGACTATGCGTAGCATTGAGCGTGTACAACGGCTGGTCCATCGGATGAGCGGTGCGCACGCGCTGATGCGTTTCGAGAACATCATCGGGCAGAGTCCACAACTGCTCGAAGCTGTGCGGCTCGCCCGCATTGCTGCCGAGAGCCATTCGACGGTCCTCCTGCATGGTGAGACAGGCACCGGCAAAGAGGTGTTCGCCCAAAGCATCCACAACGGCAGCGCACGCGCCAGTGGACCGTTCGTGGCGATAAACTGTGCTGCCATCCCGCGCGAACTCATCAGCAGCGAACTGTTTGGTTATGAGGGCGGCGCATTTACTGGCGCGGACCGTCATGGCCGCCCGGGAAAGTTTGAGCTAGCCAATGGTGGCACGCTGTTCCTCGATGAAATCGGCGATATGCCGCTCGATCTGCAAACCAGTCTCCTGCGCGCCATCGAGACGCGCGCTGTTGTACGGGTGGGTGGCCAGCAGGTGACGCCGGTGGATGTGCGCATCATCGCCGCTACCCATAAAGATCTTGCTGAGGGCGTGCATCTTGGCACCTTTCGCTCAGACCTCTTTTTCCGGCTCAACGTTTTTCCCATCGAGGTGCCCGCATTACGAGCGCGTAGCGGCGATATCGCTCTGCTGCTGCGCTACGTACTGCAACGGCTCAGTACGCGACTCAACCGTGCCCTCAGCATCGAGGCCGATGCGTTTGTCGCGCTAGAAGCCTATGATTGGCCGGGGAATGTGCGCGAATTGGAGAATGTGATCGAGCGAGCCGTGTATATCGCTGAGCGTGGTGTTGTGAGCCGCGCGGAACTGCCGGAAGAGATCCGCAGCACGTCAGCACGCATAGGGCATGTGGGCCGAGCCGTCCAATCTACTCAATCCGATCAGGTTGGCGCCATCGAAACAGCGCCAGTCTTTGCTACGGCAGCCCAAGCCGCAAGAGGACTAGCTAGAGGCCTGCGTTATGAAAGCGAAAACGCCGAAGCTGCGCTGATTCTGCGCACATTGCGCGCTCATAATGGCAACGTAGCGCAGGCAGCCGCCACACTTGGCATCAGCCGCACAACGCTCTGGCGCAAGAAGCGCCGTTATCGTCTCTAGAAGATCGTTTCACTTCTGCAACGCGATGCAAGAGTGAAACAGGTAGTTACATATTTGCATCATACCACGCTTCCATACACTCCTCTCCCCTAACGAATTTCGCACCGATTTTTCATCTTGCTCTTTCGCTTTCAAGCCTGAATTCATCGGCACTTGTGAGACATCACTCTACAACAGTTTTCTTCAGTTTCACATAGCCTGCACAGAATCGGCATGGGTCCTGCCTTTAGAGATGCCCCTCACAAGACCATTTTCCATGTTGCAACGATTGAATGTACACAACGAGTAGTGCGAGAAAGGAGCAGTGAAACACCCGAAGACGCATACCCGTCCCCTGGTTTTCCTTAGTTTTCTCTTGCATGGTGCATCACACATTGGTGTGTGCTACTTGGTGCTTGCTATCAGTTTTCACACTGCTGGGAGGCAGGAGGAACACGATGAAACAACCGACTATGACGCAGAAGCTCGTCGCAGAGTTTCTTGGCACTGCTCTGCTTACCTTGATTGGCGCTGGCTCCGTCACCGCAACCCTCACGCTTGAAGCAAGTACTGGAGCCAAGTTCTCCGAGGCAGACTTGGGAATCATTTCCTTTGCCTTCGCCTTCATCATCATGGCGATGATCTTTGCGATTGGCAAAGTCTCCGGCTGCCACATCAATCCCGCCGTCACCATTGCGCTCGCCATCACCAGGCGCATAGACTGGGGAAGCGCCGTCGCGTATATTATCGCGCAGTTCATTGGTGGCATCGTCGGCGCGCTCGGCATTGTGGCGATGTTTGGCACAAAAGCCGCCAGCAATAGTATCCTGGGCGTCACCTCGTATGGCTCCTCGGTGAGTCCCTTGCAGGCTATCGTAGCGGAGGCTATCGGCACCTTCATTCTCGTCTTTACGATCTATGGCGTCGCGGTAGACCCTCGCGCGCCGGCTGGCTGGGCCGCGCTTGGCATTGGCTTGATCGTCGCTGGGATCATCTTTGTCGTTGGGCCAATCACCGGCGCGGCGCTCAATCCCGCGCGCGCCTTTGGCACAACCCTTGTGCAGGCCATTTTCGGTGGCAAGGCGTTTTTCAATCAGTACTACGTCTACATCATCGGACCAGTGGTAGGTGGCGCGCTCGGCGCCATTGTCTATGACCTCCTGCTACAGCCCAAAGCCGTAGAGGAGCCTACTAAGGTTGAGGCAAAGGCTGCGGCTTAGCCGTCCTCCAGAAGCGCAGAAAGACCATTCGGCTCCACTGACGTACAGTAGCTACTGTAGTTACAGTGGCGAGTTGGACCAGTGAAGGTCCACACGAGGAGACGCAGCATGAAGAAACTCATTAACAGCCCTGAAACCGTCGTCCAGGATGAGCTGGCCGGGCTTGCGGCGGCGCATCCTGACCTGGTACGAGTTGATTTCACCAATCAGATCGTTGTGCGCGCCGACGCGCCAGTCGTCGGCAAGGTTGGCCTTGTCTCCGGCGGGGGTAGCGGCCACGAGCCGTTGCACGGCGGTTTTGTCGGGCGCGGTATGCTAGATGCCGCCTGCCCTGGCGCTGTCTTCACCTCGCCGGTGCCAGACCAGATGCTGGCGGCGACCCGCGCTGTCAACGGCGGCGCAGGTGTGTTACACATTGTCAAAAACTACACTGGCGACGTACTCAACTTTGAGATGGCCGCCGAGCTGGCTCAGGCCGACAATATCCAAGTGGCCAGTGTTACTATTGATGATGATGTCGCTGTGAAAGACAGCCTGTATACGGCGGGACGGCGCGGTGTCGGCGCAACAGTGCTGGCGGAGAAGATTGCCGGTGCAGCGGCGGCGGCGGGCACGCCATTGGAACGGGTGGCTGACCTCTGCCGCAAAGTCAACACCAATGCGCGCAGCATGGGCATGGCGCTCACCTCCTGCACCGTGCCTGCGGCGGGCAAACCCACCTTTGAGCTTGGCGATGATGAGATGGAAATAGGCATCGGCATTCATGGCGAACCGGGGCGCACCCGCATGAAGCTGGCGCCTGCCGCCAGCATCGCAGAAATGCTGCTTTCACCCATCCTGGAAGATCTGCCATTTCGCTCCGGGGATACTGTGCTAGCCTTCGTCAACGGCATGGGCGGCACGCCGCTGATCGAGCTATATGTCATGTACAACGAGTTTGCGCGCATCCTTAAGGGAAAAGGCATCACCATTAGCCGCAATCTCGTCGGCAGCTATATCACGTCGCTCGAAATGGCCGGCTGTTCGGTGACGCTGCTCAAACTGGACGACGAATTGACGCAACTCTGGGATGCGCCCGTCCACACCCCAGCGCTCCGCTGGCGCGCATAACATAGGCCAAGCCAGTACAAGCCAGTAGGTAGACCCGCGCCCGTCCACCCCTCCCCCGCCGGCGGGGGAGGGGTGGGATAGGGGTAGGGGCAATTCAGAGAAAAAGGTGAGAGTATGGCAGCAGATCGGGTTTGTATCCTGGCCTGGCTGCGCCGGTCGGCGGAAGTGTTGCACGAGCAACGAGACTATTTGACCACGCTCGACGCCGCGATTGGCGACGCAGACCACGGCATCAATATGGATCGCGGCTTCACCGCCGTGATGGATAAGCTCCCATCGGTGGCCGAAGCAGATATCGGCACTATCCTCAAAACCGTCGGCACGACGCTGGTCTCCACCGTTGGCGGCGCCAGTGGACCGCTCTATGGCACTGCTTTCCTCCGCGCGGGCACAGCGCTGGCGGGCCGTCAGGAACTGCAACCAGCGGATATCGTGACCGGACTGGAGGCCGCGCTCGAAGGTATCAAAGCGCGCGGTCACGCGCAGGTGGGCGAGAAGACGATGGTGGATGCGCTTTCTCCTGCGGTAGAGGCGCTCAAAGTTGCGGTGGCCAGCGGCGAATCGCTCGAAGAGGCGCTGTATGCAGCAGGCGCCGCCGCCGAGGCGGGAATGCAGGCCACTATTCCCCTTGTGGCTACCAAAGGACGCGCCAGCTACCTGGGTGAGCGCAGCGCTGACCATCAGGACCCTGGCGCCACGTCGGTGACGCTGCTCCTGCGCGCCGCGCTCAACGGAAAGTAGGCTCGCGCATGGCCGTGGGACTGGTAATCGTGTCACATAGCGCACGCCTGGCCGAAGGGGTGGTGGAACTGGCCGAGCAGATGGCGCATGGCAATGTGCGCATCATCGCGGCGGGCGGCACAGACGATGGCGCGCTCGGCACCTCGCTCATGAAAGTGACACAGGCCATCTTTACCGCCGATTCCGGCGACGGCGTGGCTGTTCTGGTGGACCTGGGCAGCGCGGCGTTAGTAGCTGAGATGGCGCTGGAACAATTTGCCACCGCACGCCGCCAGCGGGTGCGCATCAGCAATGGGCCACTGGTCGAAGGGGCAGTAGTAGCAGCGGTCGAGGCGGCGGTTGGCGCATCGCTGGATGAGGTGGTCACGAGCGCAGATGCGGCAGTGGAACTGAATAAGCTCTCGAAGAGAACCTAGAGAGAACCTACATACCAGTAAGAGAGGATACGAGGTGGCAACGATTCAGAAAACCTTGATCCTGATGAATAAAGTCGGCTTGCATGCGCGGCCTGCCAGCCTGTTTGTGCAGACGGCGGCGCAGTTCACTTCGACAATTACTGTTACCAGCAATGGGCGGGTAGCCAACGCCAAACGCATCTTGCCGGTGCTGCAACTAGGGGCGGAGTACGGCGCGGAGCTAATGGTGGTTGCCGAGGGTGACGATGCGACGGAGGCAATAGATGCACTCACCAACCTCGTACACAGCCGCTTCGGCGAATCCGAGTGAGCGCTGCACGTAACGACTGCATGAAAGAAACCACGAAAGCAGCAATCGCATGAAATCTGTCAAGAAGAGCGAAAACGGCGCAGGGGCCGACAGCGATGAGCCAGGCGCGTCTACCAGCCTCACTGGCATTGGTGTATCACCAGGCCTTGCCATCGGTCTGGCGCTGCTCTTCCGCTCGCCTGCAAGCAACGCGCCGTCGGAGAATCTGGCCCGTGTTCCTGCGAGCGCGAATAACGCCAATAGCGCGAATACGCAGATCGAGCGCGAACGGCTGCATACAGCTATCGAGGCAGCGATTGGCGCACTCCGCGAGCTGGCTGGGCAGGTTGCACATGAGATTGGAACGGCGGAGGCAGGTATCTTCGAGGCGCAGGCGTTGATGCTGGAAGACCCGACCATCACCGAACGCGCGGACCAGCTTATCGAAGAGACCAGCATAACCGCTGAAGCGGCTTTGCACGAGGCGGCGGAAGAGCAGGCGGCTTTGCTTGCTGCGCTGCCAGACCCGCTCTGGCAGGGGCGCGCGGCAGATGTTCGGGATGCTGCCGAGCGTGTCCAAGCGTATCTGCATCCGGAGTCTCGGCGCGGCGCTACGCTTGCCGAACGGCTTGCAGCAGTTACAGAGCCGGTGGTGGTAGTTGCCGATAATCTGACGCCCTCTGATACAGTGCAGATGCGGACCGAGCAGGTCGCTGCAATCATACTGGAACACGGCAACGCGACCGCGCATGCAGCGATTCTGGCGCGCGCAATGGGTATTCCAGCGGTGATGGGCCTGGGACCTGCGCTCTTCGAACTGGTACAAGAGCATGAAACACTCGTAGTCAATGGCACCGATGGCAGCGTTCTAGTTCATCCAGACGCAGAGCAGCGCACGCAGGCTGAACACGCCATCAAGCAGCAGCGCTCCGAACGGCAGGCGGTGCGCGCAAATATCACCGAATGGCACCTGCGTCTGGGCCAGACACGCGACAGACACCCGGTTCCGCTGCTGGCGAACGTCGGGACGGTAGCCGACGCACTGACAGCAGCAGAGATGGGCGCAGAAGGTATCGGGCTGTTGCGGACAGAGTTTCTCTTCTCGGATCGCGCAACACTACCTGATGAGCAGGAGCAAGCTGCACTCTATGAAGCTATCATCACCGCCTTTAGCGAACCTGCGCGCGGGACCTGGCGGCCTATCATTATTCGCACGCTCGATGCTGGCGCAGACAAACCGTTACCTGCTCTGGCGTCTGTGCTGCGCGATCTGCCACCTGAAGAGAATCCCGCCCTGGGTGTGCGTGGGATTCGCCTGCAACTGCTCGCCAGCGATCTGTTGACGACACAGTTGCGTGCCATTCTGCGGGCCGTCGCTCGTACACATGCGCATGTGCGTATCATGCTGCCGATGGTTTCTTCAGTGGAGGAGGTGCGTGAGGCGCGTGCTTTGCTCCTTGCCGCCCGCACGGCGTTGGAGCAGGAAGGTGTGGCCCTCAATACGACGACGGCGCTGGGCATGATGGTGGAGACGCCAGCAGCAACGATGGCGATAGATACGCTCGTGCGTGAGGTCTCGTTTTTGAGCATCGGCACCAACGATCTCACACAATATGTCATGGCGGCGGACCGGTTGAGTCCAGCCCTCACGCGGCTCTGCCAGCCAATCCAGCCGCCGGTGCTGCGCGCCATCGCCGCGACAGTCGCAGGGGCGCATCGCGCTGGCCGGCATGCCGGCGTCTGCGGCGAGATGGCTGGCGATCCCAGGCTTGCGCCATTGCTGGTAGGGCTGGGTGTAGATGAGTTGAGCATGACACCGGCCAGTATCCCTGCTGTAAAACAGGCGCTTGCCGCGCACACGCTGACGGAACTACGCGCCCTGGCAGAACACGCCCTGCGCGCAACGACGCTCAATGAGGTAGAACGACTCCTCGCTCTATAATTTCGGCTGGTGTTGCTCTCTAGAATGCAAAACCGCTTGTTCCATAATAGAGGAGACGCAGCATGTTATCAGATGCCTATGAGAGCCGCCCTATGATGACGCTCTTGAACGAATCGCAACAGCCAGCCACGCTGGCCGATCCCTGGGATGCGCCTTACTTCGGCGGGCCGATCTACCTGAGATATCAGCCAGAGCTATATGCGCAGCAGAACCATTCAGCATCGTCTGAAGGGCAGAACAAAATAGCTAGCGCCCCAGAGGCAGCAACCTTTTCACTCCTGCGTTACGACCCCTGGGATGCGCCTTATTTTGGCGGCGCTGTCTACTTCGATTATCACCAGCCGCTGACCATGCGTGATACCGAGCGTGATACCGAGCGTGATACCGAAATAGCGCAAGTTATTGGCAACGCGCGTGTCGAAGAAGGGGTTTCCACAACCGCAACTCCGGCGGCCACCACATCCGCAGCCATTACCAGCGAGTTCGCAGGTACAAAGCGACGCAACTGGTTCTCCTGGCTCTTTGGCTTGCGTTAACGACGAACAGATCGAATCTCTTATTGTTCGTTGCGCAGTTCGTCGCGGACGCGCATCAGCAGCACGCCGAGCATGTTGCGCCCAGAGCCGTCGCCGCCGTCCGCCCAATAGCGGTCGCGGGCGGTATGCTCGACGATACGTGCGTTGCCCGTCGCCAGCAGTTGCGCGCGTAGTTCAGGATACTGGATGAACTTGGCGAGCAGCGCCTCGTGCATGATCTCGTCCTTCACCTGCTCCCAGTCGGGCCGCAATGGACGCTGCCGCGAACGGCCCATGCGCGCGGCGACCGCTGGTGAGGAGGCATGCAGGATCGCGCCTTCGTGCGCGGTGCCGGCGAACTTCTGCGCCTGAAAATAGTGATCAGTTGTCGGCCAGGTATGCCCGCGTATCACGACGGGATAGCGTGCGAAATTCGAGAAGAAGCCGTACTCATCGTGCGTGCCGTAAAAATAAATTGTCCCATCGGTTTCATCCCAATTGGCATCAGCAGCAGTTATGGCTGATTCGCTCGTGTTTTCTGGCTCCGGCATTGGTCACATCCTCACGCATGCGCATTGGCTCCAAACAGGCGTTTTAGCATGTTGGCAGTATACCATACGAAGCAGAATGGCTGGCGGAATCATGCGCCCGGTCGCGTATCAGCGCCCCGACTCCCCTCTCCTATAGGAGAGGGAACGGGGGTGAGGTCTCACTGCCGGAAGGCGACATGCACGTTGTGGTCAAGCAGCAGGTAGAGCAAGATGAGCACCGGCAACGCCAGCGTCAGCAGGGTTTGCTGCACGGGCGCATGATTCATCAGGCTCATGATCCCAAACACGACGTTGATGGCTTCCAACAGCACCATACCCCAATACGCCCAGGGCTTGAGATTCCAGAGACCACGCGCCAGCAGCAGCGGCAGAATCGCCAGCGCCAGCAGGATTGCCACGGCCAGCACGGTTGACGCCTGCGTTGCCTGGCTCGCCTCCGCCATGCGCGGCGTCGTGAAGCGAATCTGCCCGGTGCGCACGGCAAAGAGGCCCAACACGATGATGACGAGATCGAGCAGGCCGGAGAGAAACAGCAAAATCGCCAGAATAGTGATCCCGAACGGACGGGAACGATGTACAGTAGACGCCATTGTCAACCCCCTTATGTTCGCAAACCCTGTACAGTTCAGCAGTTCATCCTATGGCGTTCAGCAAGCGCCAGTCCGTTTTCCCAATCAAGCACCTCACATGCCAATTTGCCAATCCTCCATGCGAGCTTCGTCAGCCGTTGTGATGCAGCCGTTCGTGATATGGTATTCACGATAGCTCAATAGTGAGACAACATCATTCCTAATGAGGAACAAACAAACACCGCCATGACCAAACAGCACGAACGCCGTCCAGACCACGCTGACCGCGCTCAATCCGCTCACCATACCCATCGCTCGCAACGCCAGGGGCCACCGCACCAGCCGCCACAGAAACGAAAGCGCCCGCCTGCACTGGATATCGAGGCGATTCTGGCGCACGCCAACGATCCGCAGACGGATATGCTGGCGGAGATCGAAGCGGAAATCGCGGCAGACCAGGAGCGCGCAACCGCCGCTGCCCGCTCACACCAGGTGACAACGGCAGGCGCCAGCGCCGCGCCGGACCTGACGGATATCGGGACGTTGCGCGGCTTGCTGCGGCGGCATGGTCTGCGCCCGAACAAAGCCTTCGGGCAGCATCTGCTGGTGGACCGTGCGGCGCTGGATACCATCGTTGCGGCGGCGGACCTACGCCCCGATGAGAACGCGCTGGAGGTGGGCGCGGGTACTGGCGTGCTGACGGTGGAACTGGCGCAGCGGGCGCGGCGTGTCGTCGCCGTCGAGCTGGACCAGGCGATTCTGCCGGTGTTGCGCGAGACGACCGCGCGTTTCCCAAACGTCGAGATCATCCCGCGCGACTTGCTGGACGTCAACCCTGCCGAGGTCTTTGGCGCGGAACCCTATAAGCTGGTGGCGAACCTGCCCTACTACATCACCGCGCTCACTATGCGGCACTTCCTGGAAAACGCCAATCCACCGCGCCTGCTGGTGGTGATGGTGCAGAAGGAGGTGGCCGAACGTATGGCCGCTGCGCCCGGCGATATGAGCCTGCTCAGCCTCAGCGTGCAGTTCTATGGCGCGCCGCAGATCATCGCGCAGGTGCCCGCCGCCTCGTTCTTCCCCCCGCCCCAGGTGGACTCCGCCATCATCCGTGTAGACCTCTTCCCGAAGCCGCCGCTCGCTGGCAGCGAACGCGAGCAATTCTTCCGCCTGGCGCACGCAGGCTTCGCGGAGAAGCGCAAACAACTGCACAATAGCCTGGCGCGCAACTTGCATCTTCCCCAGGAAACGATTGCGCGCTGGCTTGCCACTGCCGAGATCAGCCCAATGCGCCGCGCCGAGACGCTCAGCATGGAGGAATGGCTGCGCCTGACGCGCATCACGCTGGCGGACGACGCGCAAACGGCAGCAGATGACTGATGCTTCCTGCATGCCATCAGTTAGGAACCTGCACGCCTGCGGAGAGCCGGGCACGAGCGAGAATGACAGGTGTGCGCCTATGTTTCAGGGGTTTCAGGGGTTTCAGGGGTTTCATGGAGAACGCCGCCGCATACGCCGTATAATCGGAGAGCGTGCGCCACGAGCGGCACCAATAGCAACGCGGGGGCGACGCGCGCGGCAGGCGCTGGCGACGACGCTCACGCTCTGGGTTGCCCTCTTTCTCTGCGCGGTGTTGATCGCCGCCACGATCAGCGCCAATGCCGAACACACGCAGATCGAGGCGCAGATTCAAGCCGCCAAAGCGCAGAACGCCGCCGTTCAGCGTGACATCAACACCACGCAACGGGCGCTCGATCTCGCGCGCTCACCGGCGCAGATCGAGCGCGAGGCCAGGCAGTGGGGATATCGCCCCCACCCCTAACCACTCCCCAGTCAGTGGGTGAGGTCATAGATCAGGAGAACGAACGTGCAGCAGCAACGCGAAGGGTATCGGGCGCGAGTGCTGGCCGATGACGACGGGCCAGAACTGCTCGAAGCCGGTCTCTGGCGCATCCCGGTGCCACTCCCCTTCGCGCTGCGCTCCGCCAATATCTACCTGCTGGCGGATGGCCCCGATGATTGGACGCTGGTAGACGCGGGGTTCGGCCTGCCAGATGATGAGGCGGCCCTGCGCGCCGGGCTGGCCTTCGCTGGCGTGGCGATGGAGCAGATCACCACGCTCATCCTGACGCACGCGCATCCCGACCATATCGGCCTCGCCGGACCGATTCACGCGGCCAGCGGCGCGCCCGTGTATATGCTGGCGGGCGAAGAACAACGCATGTATCAGGTCTGGGGCGAACAGGCCGAAGCGGTGGCAGATGCCCTCGCCGCAATGTACGCCGCGCATGGCATGGCGCCGGAACAGGTGACTGGGAGCCAGAAAGCCAGCGCACGCCTGCGCACCATCCTCAAATTGCCGCCACCAGAGAGCGTCATTACGCTGGAAGATGGCGCAGAAATCCGGCTCAGCAGGCATACCTATCGGGCGATCTGGACGCCAGGCCACTCCGACCGGCATCTCTGCCTGCTGCGCGACGATCAGCTTTTCATTGCCGGCGACCATATTCTGCCGGGCATCACGCCGAATATCGGTCTCTATCCCAACGCCCGGCCCGATCCGCTGCGCGATTATTTCTGGGGGCTGGCGCGTGTCCACGATCTGCCTGCGCGGCTGACGCTGCCGGGGCACCGGCGTCCTTTTGTGGCGCTGGCCGAACGGGTGGACGAACTGCGCACGCACCACGAGGAACGCGGCGACCAGATACATGCGCTGCTCGTGGCCGCCGCACCCGCCGGACTGAGTGCGCTCAACGTGGCGCAGGCGCTCTTTGGCGAACGTCTGCGCAGCAACGACGACCTGCGTTTCGCGCTGGCGGAGTCGCTGGCGCACCTCGAATATTTGCGCACAGAGGGACGCGCCCTCCGCCACGAGCGCGACGATGGGCGCATCACCTACACCGTTGCGTGAAAGTTACCTTCTATGCGCGCAGAACAACCGGAACAATCGCCACTGGCGTGCCCCTATTGCCACGAAGGGCTGGCGCGCAGTGGCAATGCGTTCCGCTGCCCCAACGGGCATAACTTCGATATTGCGCGCGAAGGGTATGTCAATCTGGCGGTCGGGAAGCATCCGGGCGACACGAAGGAGATGTTGCGGGCGCGGCGCGCGTTCCTGGACACCGGCCACTATGCGCCGCTGGCGGATGCCATCAACGAGCGCATCGCCGCCCACCTACGCGAACAATGGCAGACATGGCAGACAGGAATGTCTGCCCCATCATCAGAAGCCCCTCTAAATCCGTTGCTACTACACAGTGACGCTGCCGCTGATGGCGCTACACATGGTTCCCCCTCTCCCCGTGGGAGAGGGGGTCAGGGGGTGAGGTTTTCTGGCCCAAGAGAACGATTAGCTGTGCTGGATGCCGGTTGTGGTGAGGGCTACTACAGTGGGCGGCTCGCCTCGTATCTGGCGGAGCATGAGCCGGAGGCCGGCGCGCAGACCGACCTCTTCGGCCTCGATATCGCCAGAGATGGCATCCAGATGGCGGCGAAGCGCGTGCCTGGCGTCTCGTTCGTGGTGGCGAATCTCAAAGCTGGCGTGCCATTCCGCATGGGCAGCCTCACCGCGCTGTTGAACGTCTTTGCGCCGCGTCATTCCGCTGAGTTCGCGCGGGTGATAGCCCCCGGTGGATTGCTGCTGATCGCCATGCCGCGCCTGGAGCATCTGGCGGAGCTACGCGCACGCCTGCCACTGCTCGCCATCGAGGAGCAGAAGCGCGAACACATCATCGTGCAGTTCGCCGCCGCCTTTTCTCTACATGAAGCCTACGACCTCACCTATCAGATGGCGCTCTCCGCCGAGGAGGTAGCCTTGCTGGCGATGATGACGCCGACGCGCCGGCAGGCGACCCCGGAGGCCGCTATGCAGGACGTCCAGGAGTCAGCCGAACCGGCGCGTGTCACCGCCGCCTTTACGCTGCTCTCGTTGCTGCGCACATAATGGAGGGGCTGGGGGTGGTTTGTGGTTTCCTCTCCTGTGCAGGTAGGTTGTGCGCCGTCATTGTGCGCCGTCATTGTGCGCCGTCATTGTGCGCCGTCATTGTGCGCCGTCACTCACCACGGCGTACAACACCCTCGCGCCAGGCATAGACGGCGGCCTGCGTGCGGTCCACCACATGCAACTTGCTCAGAATGTTGCTGACATGGCTCTTGACCGTCTTCTCGCTGATGATGAGCTTTTCGGCGATTTGCGCGTTATCCATGCCATCGGCAATCAGCCGCAACACTTCTAATTCGCGCTCGCTTAGTTCGGTGAACGGATTGAAGGTCTCCTGGCGTGCGCCGTGTAACTCCTGGACAACGCGCGCCGCCACACGCGGATGCAGCACTGCCTCGCCACGCGCCGCCTTGCGCACCGCCTCCACCAGCTCCACTGGACTGACATCTTTGAGCAGATAGGAGAGCGCGCCAGCGCGAATCGCGGGGAAAATATGCTCATCCTGGTGATAGGAGGTCAGCACCAACACCTGGCTGCGCGGGCTGGCCTGGCGCACACGCCGCGTTGCCTCCACGCCGTCCATCCCTGGCATCACCAGGTCCATCAGCACGACATCCGGCACCAGTTCCGCCGCAAGACGAATCGCCTCCTCGCCGGAGCCAGCGTCACCCAGCACCGTCAGGTCCGGCTGCGTCTCCAAGAAGGCGCGCACGCCCTGGCGCACCACCGAGTGATCGTCCACAATCAGCACGGTAATCGGTTCAGTCATCGCTCTCCCTCTGCTCTTCCTGCTGTTCCTGCTGCTTGTGGCTTCGTCGTATCTGGCTTTCTGGCCTGAGATTCGGGTCTGGATGCAGGCCTGGATGCGCCTCCGCCGGAAATCGCCGCGAGTCCAGGATTCGAGAAGCGCGCCTCCGGCGCAAACGGCACCCGCGCCGCGATGCGTGTCCCCGGCGCAGGGCTGATAATCTGCAACGTTCCACCGAGGAGTTCGACCCGCTGACGCATGCTCCAGAGGCCAGTGCCCTTGCCGTTGGCGCGTTCCACGTCGAAGCCGTGTCCATTGTCCCGAATAGTCAATGTCAGCGTCTCCGGCTCCCAAACCAGGCGCAGATCAACGTTGGTGGCGTCGCTATGGCGCGCGATGTTGGAGAGCGCCTCCTGCGCCACGCGGAAAAGCGCCTGCTCTGTCTCCAACGGCGTCGGCTGCTCTCCCTGGGCGCGCACAGTGGCGGAGATGCCCGTCTGCCGCGACCAATCGGCGGCGTGGCGTTCGAGCGCACCGGCCAGCCCGGTATCTTCCAGCGCCACCGGGCGCAGCTCGCGGATCAGCGCCGTCAATTCTTGCTGCGCCTGGCCGGTGAGCGTCTCCGCCTCGATGACGTGCGCGCGCGCCGCCTGGGGATCGCGGTCTATCAGGCTATGCGCCGCCGCCAGTTGCATCGCTGTAGCGAACACCTGCTGCTTCACTGAATCATGCAGGTCACGCGCCAGGCGGTTGCGCTCCTCGATCACCGCCAAATCCTGCCGCTCATGCAAGAGCGCATCAATCTGCGCCGCCATGCTATTGAGGTGCCGCGCCAACTGCCCAAGCTCATCGTTCGTGGTGTCGCGGGCAATGGCAGAGAAATCACCCTGGCTCCATGAGTTCGCTGCGCCCATCAGGATGCGCAGGCGGCGGGTGAGCCAGCGTGCCGTCAGCAGACCGAAGATCGAACCAACGAACAACGCGCCGAGCGTCAACAAGATGGCGCTTGGTATCAGGACAATCCAGCTTCTACTGAACAGTATGGAAGGCTTCGACGGCGTTGCAACGACTTCCACAAAGAGCGCGCCAAGCACATGATTGTTGGCGTCTTCAATAGGCACAGCCACCACAATGGTGTTGCCGTCCGGCAGCGTCTTGCGCAGGGCATTTTCATTCTGCGACCCCGCCAGCGCCGCCGCAATCACCGCTTGCGACTGAGGCAGGTTGCGCGCCTGAAGCATATCTGCCGTCGGCGTGGTAGTGGGTGTTGCCGTTGGCCCCGGCGCTTTGGCGTCTGAATAGGTAGCGGCGATGATCTTGCCCCGCGCATCCAACAACATCATCAGTTCGGAATCGGCGATGCGCGGAGCGAAACCAAAGCTCGTGCTTAGGAAATAGCGATTGTTGTCATTGATTTGCAATTGCAATTCGAGGACATCGGTATTCAGCGGCTTCTTCGCCAGATAGGGCGCAGATTGGTTGGCAATCGGCTGGATCTGCTGAACGAGGCTCACCGGCGTCTCTGGCGCATTGAGGACGGCGATATCAAAGGCAACCAGCAACGCAACCTCTAAGGTCAGCACCGTCAGCACTGTTACCATGATATAGGTGAGCGTGAGACGCCATTGCAGTGTGCGAAACGGACGCAACAACCAGGACATGCCAATCCCCCACCAGCGAGCGACGAGTTCAGCGCCGGAGCGCATGCGCACCCTGTACGACGGCAGCGTAGCCGACTGCCGTGGCACCCGCGCGGCGTCTGCTGTGCGCGCTATGCGCATTGTGCGAGCTGCGCGGGGAGTATGCGCCGTCTTTGTATTGTTGACTCCGGTTGGCATATCGTATCACTTCCCAGCAGAAAGGCGTTGGTTTCGCGGCAGTAAACTGCCGGCGCACGAAGGATAGACTGAAGTACAGGCGGCGCTCGTCGTGGCTTCAGCCATTTCGCGCTTGCTCCGGCTTTGAAAAGCCGGGAGTACGATACTTTACGAATCGGCGGCGGTGAGCCAGAGCGACGCCAGCGCCATCAGCACGATGATGAGGACTGTCACCAGCGGAATGCGGATGGAGGGCGAGGGCACGACGATCAGCACCACTATCGTCACCAGCACGCTCGCCCACGCCGCGATCAGCGTCACACGGCGCAACAGCGTCAACCGGCGTAGCGTTGGCATACAAAAACTCCTAGAGACCTCACCCCGGCCTGCGGCCACCCCTCTCCCGCGAGGAGAGGGGGTAGGGGGTGAGGTCTACTGTGTTACATCGCGGCGGGCCGTGAGGATGACGGCGACCGCCAGGAAGATGACGGCGTAGATGGCGGTGATGAGCAGCGTATGCCCACCCGTCACCGGCACCAGCGGCGTGGTGAAGGCTTTGCTGAAATCCGCCGCCGAGGCGCGTGACGGCAGCAGCAATCCGGCCATCGCGTTCAGGTTCGGCCCCAGGAAATCGCCGGTAATGACTGTCCAGAAATTGCTGCCAGTCAGCTTGAACGCCAGATAGAAGAAGACAACACCGATGTTGTCGGCAGGGAACCAGCAGAGCGCCACGCTGAGTCCGGCGGCCAGCGAACGTGTCAGCACGGTGATGGCGGCGGCCATCAGTGTCGTCACGGCCATGCTAATCATGATCGTCACGATATAGAGCCAGGTATCCTGCCAAAAGCCGCTATTGAGCGCCTTGAGCGCATCCAGGTTGCCTGTGCTGATCTGCAACGTGATGATCGAGAGCAGGCCATCCCACACCAATCCGGCGGCAAGAATCGCCAGCCCGATGATGCCAATGGTCAGCAGCTTGCCAAAGAGCAACTGCAAGCGTCCAACACCGCGCCCCAGCAACACGCGAATCGTGCCACCGGAATATTCCATGCCAATCAGCCGTGCCGTCAGGATGATAAGCACTGGCCCGATAAAGACCCGCAGCACAAACAGGTTGCTGCCCATAGACTGATACATCGCGGCCAGCGGATCAGCGGCAAACAGGTCTTTGGCGTGTGGCCGCGCCAACGAGAGGAGATACGGCAATGTCATGATGCCGCCGAGCAGCACCAGCATAATCCAGGTGGTCCATTGGCGGCTCACCTTCAGGAATTCGCCACGCACGACGCCGAGAAAGCTCGGTTTCGCCGTGATCGTTTCAGTGGGAGTCAACACTCCGCCTGCTGCAACAGTACTCATCTATTGAATGCCTCCCTCACCCGTGCCGGTGAGTTGCAAGAAGACTTGCTCCAAATCCTGCGCCTGCTGCGCGAGTGTCTCTGGTGCGAAACCGTTCTGCACCAGGAAGAGATTGAGGTCGCGTCCGCGTCCGTTGGGCGCGAGCGTCACCAGGTTGCCGCTCTCGCTGTCGAAGCGCGCGGACTGCCCCCAGGGCTGCGCGCGCAGGAGCGCCAGCACCTGCTGTTCCTGGCCGCGCTCCACCTGTACGGCGAACTCGCCGCGATTGCTCACCAGGTCTTCGATGGTCGTCTCAGTGACGAGCTTGCCCAGATTCATGATGGCGACGCGCGTGCAAATCTGGCGCACCTCTGTCAGCACATGGCTGGAGATGAAGACAGTCTTGCCCGCCGCCGAAAGCTGGCGCATCAGGTCGCGCATCTCAACGATGCCGGCAGGGTCCAGACCGTTCGCTGGCTCATCCAGCACCAGCAGATCAGGGTCCTGCAACAGCGCCATCGCCACGCCCAGGCGTTGCTTCATGCCGAGCGAATACGTTCTGACACGATCTTTCTGGCGGTTCTGCAAGCCCACCAGTTCCAGCACGGCATCAATACGTCCATCCGGCACGCCACCCAGCACGGAGGCGACAGCGCGCAGGTTGTCTCGACCGGACATGTACAGGTAGAGCGCGGGCGCTTCGATCAGCGCGCCGACACGCGGGAGAATCTGGGCGCGATGCGTGGCAACTTCCTTGCCCAGGATTTCCACGCTGCCGCTGGTGGGCGTAATCAATCCAAGCGCCATGCGGATGGTCGTGGTTTTGCCGGCGCCGTTGGGGCCGAGGAAGCCAAAGATGTCGCCGCGATAGACTTCGAGATCGAGATGGTTGACGGCCAGCCGCTCGCCATAGCGTTTGGTCAACTGGCGCGTGCGCAAGACCACTTCGCCGGTGCGCGCCGCTGTGGAGGCTGCGCCTGGGCGCGCCTCCAACGTGTTCGCCATACTTGCCATATGGGTTCTAACTCACTCTCTGCCGTGATAGCCGAACGGTAATGATTGATGGATGGTCCGAGATTGATTGGTTCGAGACGGCTCAAACGAGGCTTCGAGCCATCTCGAACAGGTTCTATGGAAACCTGGATGCGTGCTTCCACCCCAAACCCGCGCTCTGCGCATGATCTCTGCGAGAACGCTGATGGCGTATCCAGGGGACAGTACGAGTATGCCGCACGTTCCGGCTGCGTACATCGGTCTCCAGACGGATTGTTCGGTAGTCTTGAGGCGGAGGGAATAATGGCATGCCCTGATACTACATGACATGGCCCCCAGAGATGGTCCATTGCTGGCGCACCCACCAGCGTGCATCGAAGCAGCGATATTCGTTGCCGGACACCTGCTCATAGCAGAGACCATGACCGGGGCGACCCTCGCTTTCGATGACGGTGGAGACACTGCCGCTGAGCCGCTCATGATGCAGCAGCACCGGCCAGAGAGCGTCGCGGATAGTGAGGATTTGCTGCTCACCTGTGTACCAGTCTGTGCGCATGTCTACGAAGACCTGCACGCGCGCCTCGAACTCGGCGAAGGCACGCCCGGCATAGCCTGCGAGCGCCGCTGTTTCGGCATCCGGCGGAATCCAGAGACAGCACTGCGGCAGATAGGCGTCCTTGAAGTCTTTGGGCCGCCCGATGAAAACAGCGTTGGCGACACCAAATCGCGCGGCATCGCTGCTAGAGAGCGCGGCGAACGGCGAGACGCCGCCGACGAGACATTCGCTGAGGATGAGCGATTGCATCGCCTGAAGCGCGGCAAACGTGGCGGGTTGTCCTGGCAATGGCATTGTGTGATGTTCCTTTCTGAAAAACCTGCTCTACCCACCCACGACCCGCTGGCAGAGCGCCTCCTGGTGGTCCACACCAAACGTTTCGACGAGACCGGAGACACGATATTTCGCCGGTTGGCCTGTCTCCGGGTCGGTATTCTGCTCATCGAAGAGCAGGTCGCGCCGCTGGATGGGCACCGATGGCACACCCTGGATGGTATAGACCCAAAAGAGATCATAGGGACGCGCGCCTTCCAGTTCGATGCGCTCCAGATCATCTGGCGCAGCCTGTTCGATCTGCACCACGAGCCCATGCAAAAGCGCGGTGCCTTCGGGACGTTCCAGCCGGACGGTAGTAAACACCATGACGATCACCTCCATCCTCACCCTACCCTTCGGGCACCCCTCTCCTGGTGAGGAGAGGGGACGGGGGTGAGGACTACTACCGATAGCGATATGGTTCAAGCGCGGCCTTTGCCTGAAGCAGCAAAATCGAGTCGCCGGTGGTGTCCAGGCGAGGGCGCGCCTGCAACTCGAACTTGCCCTGATGTACCAGCGCCGCCCCAGTGGGATTGCGGCGTTGCGCCAGAAACTCGCTTACGACGTAGATGCACGCCTGCTGCACGTCGTAGAGCAATAGGCCGGGCGTCAGACCGCCGGTATAGGTCAGCGTGACCCACTGGCGGCGCGACCGCGAGAGGCCCTGCGTCTCCAACAGCAGTTGTTGCCCTGGCGAGAGCGTTCCATTCAGCAGATACGGCGCTTCGATCAGCCGTCCGCCGGATGGTAGTTCGATCTGCGTGACATCCAGCGCCAGCGATTGCCCCTGGCCGAACTCCACCGCCAGCGACGCGATGCTCTGCACAGGGAAATGTCCCGGACGCACCACCAGCACGCCGTCGCGGTCCAGCGAGGCCCGCATTGTCGGCATACCCCAGCGTTCGCTGCGGCTGACCGCATAGAGCGAACGGTCGGTGGCAAGGCTGCCCTGCTGGCAATAATTCTCCATCCAGGCGCTGGCGCGCAGAATCGTCTCGGCGAGCGACCCCATCGTTCCCGCCTGGCTGGCAGAGACGCCAGGATTATGCACAAAGGCCGTCCCCGGCGCGGCGAGCGACAGATGCGTGCCGTCCGGCGCGCCCGTCACCTGCGCCACCTCCGAATAGGGGCCGTCCAGCAACCAGAGCAGCCCTGCGCTCCAACCCGCCGAGGCCAACACGGGCAGCGTTTGCGTCCCCGCAGGCACGGCGCTCGCTCCGCCAACCTGCGTGTTCAGCCCCACGAGTGAGGCCGTTTCCTGGTTCGTCGCCGCACGCAGATAGCCCGGCACATCCAGATAAGCGCTCCACCCCAGTCCTGTCGTCGTCATCGGTCAACCCTCTCTTTCCTTCTCTTTTGCTCTTTCCTGTCTGTGTCCTACTCGTCCCTCCCGCTGTGGCGCAGTTCACGGCAGACGCGATAGCGACGCCGTACACTGGCAGCGATGGCTAGATGGCTACTGAGAGCAATTGGCAACAGACCATGCTATCCTGTGGCCACTCGTTCGTTACACAACATCATGGGTATTTTTCATTGATTGCAGCGTCTCGCGGCTGGCCGCGCATACCCTCCAACGAGGAGCATCCGGTATGATTCAGCGATTTCGTGTGTCATTCCTCGCATCGTTCTTCTTGCTCGCCTCGCTGCTGATCGTCGCTGGCTGTAGCTCCAGCGCCAACACCAATCCCAACAATGGGGGCGGTGGCTCGGCAACGGCGACAACCCAGACCAGCCCGACAGCCACCAGCGCGCCGACCACCTGCGCGCAACTCTCCGGCTTCGGCAGCGCCACGCCGTTCGGCAACATCCCTTCCAGCGGAGTTCCCACCCCCGCTGGGACGATAGGCAACACCGGCACGCTCATTGGCGGCGGCACGGGCCAGTGGTACGTCCATACCTATACGCTCTGCTCGCCCAATAGCGACACCAGCCTGGTGGTGAACAGCGGCGGCCACGGCAGCGGTACGATGTCGCTCTTCGCCTATCTGCAATTCATCAACTGGGGCGGAAACAATCATTTCCCCGCCGATGGCATCGCCCCCACGAGTTGCAGCAGCGGCGCGCATTGCTATCTTTCGCTTGACCTGACACAGTTCCTCTCCATTGACCAGGTAACGGATAACGGCAATCACCTGATTACCTGGCGCGTGCGCCTCGCGGAGCCACCCGGTTCGCCAGGCTGTAGCTCGTCCTACAACAATCCCTATCTGGACCCAACCGGCGGACCTGCCCAGGCCGGACAGTTGCCGCCGATTCCGCTGCCGCCGCTCACCCGCGCCGGGCAGGGCCAGGGCGCTGCCGGCAACCACTATCTCCCACTCTGTAGCGCCGGTAGTGCCGCCTCTATCGAGGCCTTCATTGCGGAAGCGATGCCCGCTTATGGCTGGCAAGAGAACAACGGCAACCCCAACGACTGGAAACAGACTGTTGGCTCGCAAACCTGGACGGTCGAGTTCTCCGGGACGGTAGCCGGCACTCCCATCACCGATCCGCTCAACTGGATGCAAGACACTCACAATCCGATGTAAACGTGTGTTCCCGACCCCTTCCTTGCAAGGAAGGGGTCTTGCGGTGCCCTGCGTGCGGATAATGGTGAATAACTTCTGACTAGAACACTCGTACACTTTCGACCCACTCTCGTCGGAGATGTATTCATTATTGGGCCACAAGGCGTCTTGACTCCTTCTTGCAAAGCTAATAAACTACAGGACAAGCCAGGCAACTTGTTGTGAGGCTACAAAGTAAGAGCCAGTTATGAGCCTCAGAAATACCGGGACCATTGCTGCTTGCAAAGGAGATAACCAGATGCCTACAACACACTTTCCACGCTCGTTATTGCATCGTCCTTTACAGCGCCCCGGCTACCTCTTTGTCCCACTACTTACCGTTCTCCTTGTAGGTGGATTTGCTCTGTGGTCGATGTCTACGGCTACCAGAGCGCATGCCAGACCATTGTTCGGCTCATTTTCTGGCTGGCAACTCACCAATTGTGACTACACAAACTTCAATAGCCTTAATTCCCCCTCTAGCTCTTTTCTTGTCGCTATTGGGGAACCAGGACCCTCCTCTGTATGCTTTTTTGGCGGTGGAGGATATTCAGGCGTAAACCCGAATGTCTATGGTGCGCCAACTATGTATTGTAGCGGTCCACAGTGTAATGGGTGGTTTAAAGGCTATGACAGCGATGGCACAGGCGTGTACTTATCGTTTGGATACTGTGATGTCAGTTGTAGCAACCTTCTCAAAATCACCCAAATTTGTACAGGTTGTGGTAGCCCGCCCATCAATATCAAACCTGTCAAAGCCGTTCCAGCACCTCCTATCCCCCTAAAGCACATGACGCGATAACATTTCCTGTCTCTTTGGTGTGAGAGCTATAGGACCCTATCCTTGCAGAACAAGAGCGCCGCGTCCCTCTCCACTCTTGGAAGAGACGCGGCGCTCTTTTCAAGCTCACCACCGTCAGGAGGATACTCCCCTGTTGCTGAAACTATAGAACATTTATTCTGTATCCGTCAAGGGGCGCTGAGAAAAATTGCCCTGACGCAGAGAGACACGGCGCTCTGCCGCTTTCTGCGCGGCGAGCAACTCTTTGGCGGCAGCCAGGCTTGCCCGTGGCACCGCCATCACCTGCCCATCCGCCAGCGTCACATAGTCCACCGTCGCCAAACGGTCTTCCCGCTTCTTCCTGGCACGATATTTCGCGAGTGAGCGCTCATTGGCGACACCATCTCGTCTCTGCTGTTCTTCACGCTGCAAACGCCCGTTGCCAAAACGCCCTAAAACGATCATGATGTACTATCCTCTCTCCCTTGCTGGGTTCTCACGCAATGCCGCGCGTCTCCAAAGCAGGCATTGCCTCGCTTTCACTGGCACTGCTCCGAACAGCGCCGACACAAAAACGATACCTGCCCAACATGTGACCCTCATAAAATTGGCGTGAAAATATCCTCATGAGAGCTTTCTCATCATCGAGGCAGGGAAGAGGAGGAGCCTACTTTTCTTGCCATATGTTGTCAGGAATAGCATCGCATACTGATTTCAGCGAAGATTATCCCAAGCTGGCGGGCTATCAGGAGGCTCTCTATCAACATGAACACATCGCAAGACTTCCCACGCCAGGGACATGTCATTACGGCATACCAGCCAGAAAATCCCGATCCGCTACGGGTGGCGGCTGGCGAGGAGATCATGGTCAGCGCGAAAGAAGACCCCTGGCAGGGCAATCCCGCGTGGATCTGGGTCTGGTGTACCGATCCGCGCGGCAAAAGCGCCTGGTCTCCGGCCAATCTGCTCGAACGCGATCCTGCGCGCAGCGAGAGAGCCACCGCGCGCTATGACTACGATGCCGTAGAGTTGGCGGTGGCGGCTGGCGAGGACGTGCAGATCGAGCGCGAAGAGAGCGGCTGGTACTGGTGCCGCAACGCGCAGGGCCAGCAGGGCTGGGTGCCGATAGATCACTTCCTGAAATAGGCGGAGGTCAATTCCACCTCGGCGTATTGTCTGGCAGGGTCGAAGCGTGTCTCGTGGCGCGCCTGCATGATGAGCGATTGCCAGTGTGGCGCGCTATCGAGGCCGCTCTGCGCGACCAGCGGCGTGACGCGCTCCATCAGCGCCAGGTAGTCTGCGAGCAAGAGTTGGCCGGCGCGCGTCGCCCGTCCTGGCAGCCCACTGCGAATAGTGACGTGGCGTATCTGCGCGCGCCTGCCTGCCGCAACCTCCATATATTGCTTCAGGAACGGCCCAACACCGGGATGGATGCCGCGTGCGTTCGCCATATGCGCAAACTTGGCGGTCAACTCATTGAGGGCGGGGTTCGGGCTGCGCACCAGCCCGAAGTCGCGCACCTCCACCCAGCCACCCGGACGAGTCACGCGCGTCATCTCCTGGATCAACTGCGGCCATTGCGCCACCGGCACGAAGGACGAACAGGCGCGCGCCATCGTAAAATCGAAGGAGTCATTGGGAAACTCGAACGGTTGGAGGGCATTGCCCTGGACGAAGGTGCAATTTCCCGGCGTCGTCTCTCCGCTCTCCGCCAGCGACGCATTGAGCTGGTCCCAGTTGATATCGAATCCAATCACGTTTGCCAGCGGGAACGCCCGCGCCAGTTCCCGCGCCAGCCGACCTGTCCCACAGGCCACATCCAGAATATCTCGCGGCGCTCTGAGGGGTGGGGAATAGTCGCCGTTGAACGTCAGCCGGAACATGAAGTGTTGAAAGTTCAGACGGCTGATCTCTGCCATGCCTTCACCGAAGATATAGTCTGATGATTCCGTCACCGCGCTCTTCGGGCGGCGTCCCAATAACCGCTTCAACATCCCTTGATTCCATTCCTCCGCCGGAGCGACTACGAAGCGTCAGCGACCATCTCAAGATGAGATGGTCGCTATGCCCGGTCGCCTTCCCGGCCACTAGATACATACTGGACACAGAACGGTCCACGCCCGGTTCGTGAAACAGGCAAAATGCCTGATCTGGCACGCCGGCTTGCCATCATTGTAACAGACACGCGCATCCGTTACCAACAACCGAAGGGAGATAATGTGACAGCGAACAATGCGGCATCTTGCAAGAAGATATACCTCCATGTTTTTATACTTGACAGGTACTGCCTGTCATACATATAAATATGTGGCGGCTTGACCCAGCAAGGTGAGATATGGCAGAACCAGTGCGACCGCGCAGCTTGCGCAGAAGGAAGAAGAGGTATGCCTAAGGTCTTTATCAGTTACCGGCGAGAAGATAGCGCCGATATCTCAGGCCGCATCTATGATTATCTGACTCGTTATTTTGGTGGCGAAAACGTCTTCAAAGATGTTGATTCTATCCCGCTTGGCGCAGATTTTCGGCAGATGATCGAAACCCAACTACCACAATGTGATTATGTCCTGGCTATCATCGGAAACGCCTGGGCAACAGCGGTTAATGCACAGGGGCAGAGGCGGCTGGACGAACCAGAAGATTTCGTGCGCATCGAACTCGAAATCGCATTGAAACATGCCATTCCCATCATTCCGATGTTGGTATCCGGCGCATCAATGCCCTCCGCCCAATCACTGCCGCCATCGCTTGCTCAATTGCCGTATCGTAATGCAGTAGCAATACGCCCCGACCCCGATTTCCGCCATGATATGGATCGCGTCATCCATGCCATCGCAACCAGCGCAACCGGCAGAGCCGTGCCACCGCAACAGAACATCGCTCCATCGGCTGCGTCACCGTATGGCCCAGCGGCGCAGCCCTATAGCGCGATGAATTCTCCCTATGGTCCGGTCCCCCCTGCGCAACCCTATGGACCAACAGCGCCCTCAGCAAGAGTAAACGTCGAAGTGGGGAACTTCCAGTACCATACCACCGCGTCCTATGGACCGGCGATACCGCCGGCAAACAGCACAAGCACCGCCAGCGCCCCAGGGACCCCAGGTACATCACCTTTGCCGCAGAGTAGCCAGGGAATCAAACCAGAGCAGCGTCCATCTGGAACACCTGGTACTGGCACACCGAAGCGTGCGCGTGGTTTGCGCGGTCTCATACTGTTGGTGAGTGCGCTCCTCGTCGTCGTGCTGATTTCAGGCTTGCTCATCTTACAGAATCAGCAGCAGAATGGCACAGGAAATAGGGGCAATAGAGGGAATACGAACACCGGCACATCAGGTATCACCTCGACCAACACAACCGGCAACGCCCAGCCGACGAATACTTTCACCAACAACCTGACACCGCTCCCCACCGCCACAGTGCCATACGATAGTCTGACGCCTTATCAATCGGGCGTATTCTCTCCAAACTGGCGGCTGGATTGTGGTGGCTGCGATGAACCCTTGTTAGTGACTATTACCCGGGTTTCGGTTGACACGACCAATGATAACATGACCTGGACATTTCACCTGTATAATCATACAGGTTCAAACTGTGCAGATGTCGAGTTCTATAACAACATTCCGACGCTCCAGGCACCCGATGGCAACAGCTTTACGGCGACGGGGCCGACCTATCTTGCCTCTTCAATCCCAGCGGGTCAAAGCGCTGATGCGACCCAAATATTTGGTTTCGTTCCGCGCCACGGCGCTTCCTATACCTTTAGCGCGCAACTCAACATGTCTTACTGTGGCGGAACTGATTATACTCAATATGGCCCGCAAACAATTACCTTCCCATGAACTCCGCCGGAGATGGTTCGTCAGAATGAGACCGATGTGCTAGGCTATATGATGGTAGGTTTCACATCCCCGCACATTTGAGGTAGCCGATGACCATCGGGCAAGGCATCATACTCTTTCTCGTGGCGCTGCTCGGCGGCGCGCTCAACTCCGTGGCCGGCGGCGGCAGCCTGCTGGCATTCCCCGCGCTGATTTTCACTGGTGTGCCTGCGATCAACGCCAACGCCACCACCACCGTCGCCCTCTGGCCGGGAGCAGTCGCCAGCGCCGCTGCCTATCGCAAAGAGATGGAGACGGCACGCGCGCTGTTGCTGCTAATGGCGGGCATCGGCGTGGTTGGCGGTGTTCTCGGCGCGTTGTTGCTGCTACATACTCCGCAAAAAACCTTCTCGCAGTTGATCCCCTATCTCATGCTGCTCGCCACCGTGCTCTTCGCCTTCGGCGGCGCAGCGGCGCGCTGGCTGCGCGAGCGCATGGCGCAGCGTGGCATCTCGCCACTCGTCATGACCATCGGCGTGGCGTTGCTGCAAATCCCCATCAGCATCTATGGTGGCTTCTTCGGCGGCGGCATCGGCATCCTGATGTTGGCGACGCTCAGCCTGACGGGCATGAAAAGCCTGCATACCATGAATGCGCTCAAAACGCTGCTGGCGGCCTGCATCAATGGCGCCGCCGTCATCACGTTCATTCTGGCGCGCGCAGTCTTCTGGCCGCAGGCGCTGGTGATGGTCGTCGGCGCTGTCGTCGGCGGCTATGGCGGCGCGCGCATCGCCCGCAGACTCGACCAACGCATTGTCCGCGCCTTCGTCATCTGCGCCGGCTGCGCCCTGACACTCTACTTCTTCATTCATGGCGCCTGACGCCTGATGCCCGATATATCCGCTGCGTAGTTAACATAATCCAAGAAGTACTACTGATGCCACACCTGAAACATTCTTCCGCGTAATCTCCTCAATAGGATGTGTCCCGCATTTGGAGCGGGGCTACATCGTTTTGGAGGTTTCATGCGGCTTTCCCCCGCCCAGGTGGCCTATAAAGCGGCCATTCTTTTCGTTGTTGTTGTGCCATTCCTCGCGGTAGCGTTTGCTATAGATCAGCTCTGGATGCGCGCCATCCATCCTTCTGATGTGCTGCTCTTTGTCGTGATGTATTCGCTGGTTGCGCTTGGTGTGACGGTTGGCTACCACCGTATGCTCTCCCATCGCAGCTTCAAGCCGCACCCAGTGGTCAAGCTCATCTTTCTTATTCTAGGTTCGATGTCGCTGGAAGGCGACGCGCTGCAATGGGCTTCCACTCATATCAAGCATCACGCGCAATCCGACCGCGAAGGCGATCCCCACAGTCCGGTGGATGGCTTCCTGCATGCTCACCTCGGCTGGGTATTCAAAGAACCCGATGCCGATCCCAACGTCTACGCCCGCCATCTGATGCAGGATAAGCTGGTGATGTTTGTCAGCCGCACCTTCGGACTCTGGGTGGCGCTGGCGTTCGCCATCCCCTTCGTCGCCGGCTGGCTGATGACGGGCAACTTCGCCGGCGCGCTGACGGGTCTGCTCTGGGGCGGGCTGGTGCGCCAGTTCTTCACGCATCATGTCACCTGGAGCGTCAACTCGATCTGCCACACCTTCGGCAAGCGTGCATTCGAGACGACCGACCGCAGCCGCAACGAATGGATCGTCGGACTGCTGGCCTTCGGTGAGGGCTGGCACAACAATCATCATGCCTTCCCACGCTCAGCCTTTCACGGCCTGCGCTGGTGGCAGTTCGATCTCTCCGGCTATGTCATCTGGTCGCTCGAAAAACTCGGCCTGGTGCGTGACGTGTATCGTGTGACACCAGAACAGATTGCCCGTCGCGTTGGCCGCGCACCGAAGCAGATCGTCGCGCTCTCAGTGGCGACCGCCAGCGCAGTGGATGCAACGGACGAGGAAGTCGCCTAACAATACCGCAGGTCAGAGGCCGCTTCTGTTCCGTTGTAGAAGCGGCCTCTGTGATCGGCAGCAGGATGTCATCTACTTGGAGACGGAGCCAGCCACCACCTCGCGCCATCGCCAGCCAACGCCAGCAATCAGCAGGCAGAGGCAGGCGCAGATGAGCATGGCAATGGATGGTCCCGCGAGACTCGCCAGCCAGCCGACTAGCAGATACCCCACCGGGACAGTGCCATCGAAGAACAGCACCTGCACACTCATCACTCGCCCGCGCAGATGGTCTGGCGTCACCGTTTGCAGCATGGTAGTCGCCAGCGACGCAAACGTCGTCTCAGCAAAGCCAACACCCGCTATCAAGGCAATTGAAAGTGGATAGAGCGGCGAGAGCGCAAAGCCTACCTCCAACACACCGAAAAGCAGCACGCCAGCCAGCACACGGCGCATCGCTGGCTGCTGATTGCGCCACGCCAGCCAGAGCGCCGCCAGCAGCGATCCCGCGCCAATGGCGGCGGAGAGAAAGCCGAAGCCACTCGGCCCGGCATGCAGTACGGCGGTGGCGAAGAGTGGCAGAAAGATGTTGAAGTTGGAGCCGAAGAGCAACACCAGCGCTACGACAAGGATCACTGACAACACTGCTGGCGTCTTCCAGACATAGGCGATGCCCTCGCCCAGCCGTTGCCAGATGGTCTGCGGCCCGCTCACGCTTCCCTGTGGCGCTGGCTGCGCGTGTAGCAGGCGTGTATTGATGAGCGCCAGCGCGGCGATGACGGCGAGAAAGCTGAGCGCGTTGAGCAGGAACAGCGCCGCCTCGCCGCGAAGAGCGATGATGACCCCGCCAAGACCAGGGCCAACGATGCGCGCCAGATTAGCGAGCGAAGCGTTCAGCGCGATGGCGTTGGGCAGGTCCTCACGCCCGACCAGTTCAACGGTGAACGCGCGGCCCGCAGGCCAGCCCAGGCAATTCGTCAGCCCCAGCAGCAACGCCAAGAGATAGATATGCCAGATCTGCACAGTGCTGGTGGCGACCAATCCCCAGAGCAGCAACGCCTGAAGCATCGCCGCCGTTTGTGTGATGAGCAGCACGCGCCGCTTGGGCCAGCGGTCGGCAAAGACGCCGCCGAAGAGCGAAAAGAGCAGCACCGGCAACCATTGCAGCGCGCCCACCACGCCAAGCTGCACCGGGCTATGCGTCAAAGTCAGCACCAGCCACGCCTGCCCGATGGACTGCATCCAGGTGCCAACCAGCGAAACCATCTGGCCGAACCAGTAGAGGCGAAAATTGCGCTGGCGTAATGAGCGGAAGAGCCGCTGCCCCTTGTTTTCCACTGCCCTGGGCGTTTCACTCGCAGCCACGCCTTCGAGCGTGGGCTGCCCCTGCGCCTGTTGCTGAGCAGAGTATGCCACCTGCTTCTTCATGTAGTGATCCGTTCTCTTGCTATCAGATGGTCTCGCGGCAACATCTGGACAAAATCTGATGCTCTTTCCCTCTTGGGGGAACCGCATAATGGGTAGAGTAGACAGTAGATGGCTGTATGCGCTGAACACCACGCCAATTTTCGTGGACACGCAGCAATGCGGGATAGCGCGTCGCTACCCCGTATCCGCCTCGCGTCTATTCAGTAGTGTTGCTGTATGTTGCTACCTGCTACTGCGCGTGAGGCGTTCGGTTAGCGTAGCACAATCCGCCCAACGCAGTCAATGCAATGAATGGAGAGACATCGAGGAGGCGAGAGATGCTGCAAGAGCAATTGCAAGACGAACCAATCTACCCCACCCGCTATCTCGAACTGCAACTGATCTTCGCGCGCAAAGTGGCGGCCTCGCTGGATATACCACTGGCCATGGCGCTGCTGGAATATACCGCGCTCTATAAAATACTGGGTATTCCGGGCGATTTCGACGCGCAGCAGACAGCATGGCAGGCGGCGCTACTGGTGTGCACGCACGACGATGCAGCCACGCGTCTGCATGTGCTCTATCGCAGCCGCCTCGATGTTATCCCGAAGTTCACCGACGGTCCACACTGGGGCTGCTTCGCCTATGAGTTCCGCGCTCACTATGGTTTGCACACCCAGGTCATCCATATCCACTTTTCCAACCAGGACCGCTCTGGCGCTGGCGCACTGAGCCACGAACGCATGCAGATACGGCTGGCGGAACTACGGGAGATGTTCACGCAGGTCGCCCGCGCCGAACCGCAGGCAACCACGGTCTGCGGCGGCTCCTGGCTCTACAACTGGCCAGCATACCGGCGGCTCTTTCCTCCGGCCTACGGCGCATCCGTCGTTCCTGATGAGCCGCATTATCAGTTTCGCGCGCTCTGGGGACAATTCCTGCGCCACGACTGGACGGTGAACGAGACAACGGCGGCGCACTTCCTCGCACGAGTGGCGACGCTTACCGAGCATGCGTCGGACGCCGAGATAGCCGCCTGTTTCCCCTATCAAGTGCTGCTGACGGCCTGCCCCATCGAAGAGTTCTACGCCTTTTATTCCATTGCTGATATCGCTGGTGAATCCAATCCTAGTTTGTCAGCGCCATGATGAGCAACAGCGCGCCGGCCAGCGCGGCGAGTGTACACCAGACGAGCAAACGGCCATCAATGCGCCGCCCAAGCCCAACCGTGGCGGCGCTGGCGCGCCCGCGAATAGCGATATAGATATTGAAGACCGTACACAGAACGACACAGGTATAAACAATACCACCCGCGATTTGTAGCACAGTGTTATCTCACGTTCCCCGGTGGAACACCGGTCCCCTCTCAAAATACCGCCGCCAAGTATACCATGCGGTCGCAAAGCGTGGTATAGGTAAAATTGCGTAGAGATGGCATGGATATCTGCCTGTTGCGCTTAGGAAGAGGAACCTGGCTCATGCCCTTCCAGGGGAACGGTCGGCAAGTCAGGTTGCTGCTGCAACGGAGCGCCACAATGCGCGCAGAATGCCTCGCCCTCGACATTCTGGCGCGGCGAGCCACAGCGCGGGCAACCATCGAGCAGGGCGCCGCAAAAAATACAATGCTGCCAGTGGCGCTCCACCGCACGGCCACAGGCAGGGCATGCCGGAACCGAGACCGAACCAAGACCATTGGCAGGCGAATACATATTGGGCATTGTGGGCGCTCCTCTTGTGCATTGCGCAGCCGACTGCTATACTTCATTATGCCATGCGTAGCCAGCCCCCACTATCCACCTGTGACGCACCCGCTAGCGATTTTGCCAACACGTCTGACGGCGCTTGATATCGCCAGCGATAGGCCATTTAGCCCAACAATATGACCCAAAAGTCATCTTTGGGAACACAAGCGATACAAAACTCCTTCTTTCAAGGTGTGACGTAGTGCATAGTCAGGCTGTGAATCAATACGCTACACTCAAAACGAGACAGCGCGTGTTGGGGATAGCTGAGTTTTGGGATAGCTGGCGAGCAGTACCCTGTGAGCATCGCAATACACCCGCTCAGCGCGCAGGTCTCATAACCAACATGACGAAACGGCTACGAAACGGCTACGATTGAACCTTCCAGCGCCTACGACCCACAATATAAAGGGGCGTTGCCGTTTCCGTCGTCCTGTAGTCGTCTTGTTGTCATCCTATAGTCGTCTTGTAGCCGGTTTGCGGCGCCGGACTACCAATCACGCATCGTACTTATCTTGTTCATCTCGATCATCTAGCATCAATGCTCTACGATCCTTGTGTCGTTCGCTCGCTCTGCGATCAGCATACACTGGCAAGAGGGGTGGTCTGTGGCAACTGGACAGACGGATGCAATCTTTGGCGATGGGGCGACGGCGCAGCCACGCGCCCAGCGCACGCCAATGTCTTTGCCCACTGCGGTTGCCGCACGGCTGCACAAGCCGCACAACGCGCCCTCCGAGAACACCAACAGCGCCGATAGCGGCATCTTCACCAAACCGGCGCTTGCCGCCATGCCAGTGCAGCCACAAGCGATAGCAGACTCGAATGAAACGCGCAGCACCCTTGATCCCCGCCAGCCGGAGTTCGATGCCTTCTTTCAGCGTTATGAGCAACCGCTCTACGGCTATCTGCGGCGCATGCTGCCCTCCGAAGAAGTGGCGATGGAACTCTCGCAAGAAGCCTTCTTCCGCGCCTGGCAACACTTCGCAGAACTGCAGACCTATGATCGCCCGGAAGCCTGGCTCTACCGCGTGGCGACCAATCTGGCTATCAGTCACCTGCGCCGCAAAAAATCGCTCTCATTCGCCCAGATTTTCAAGCGCACCGGCAGTGAGGGTGAGCAAGGCGAAAGCGCCATCGAATACGAATTTCTGGCGGACCCGCTGGATATGGAGCAGCAGACCGCCGACCGCGACCTCATCGAACGCACGTTGCAGCGCCTGCCGGAACGCCAGCGCGCTGCGTTGCTGCTCCGCGCCGTTTATGGGCTAAGCTGCGAAGAAATCGGCGCGGCGCTGGGCATCTCCGTTCCCAACGTGCGCCAAACGCTCAGCCGGGGCCGCGAACGCTTCCGCAAGCTCTACACGACCAAGTGATGAAGTAGACGAACGCCTATCGCTTAGTGAAAAATGCGTACTATTCCCCTGAAATAGCCCCTCCACTGGCCAATCATCTCCCCTCGTTCGTTCACAGAGATGTCACATGTATACCGAAGTTGACGTGTATAGGGACATGATAGCCCGAATTGGTCATATATTCGTTTGGGCAACAGATAAGATAAGCGACACCAGGCAAAGAACAAGCTATCCACAGGGGAATACTAGAGACAATGCAGCGTAGCCACGATGGCTTCCGTGGCGAAACGGGGGACGTTACGAACTATACCGGAGAAGACAGCGACGCAATGGCGCGTGACACGCTGGCTCCTGGAGCGGATTGCTCGCGATTCGCGCCACTCCTGGAAGCGTTCCATGATGGGACGCTCGATAGAGTCTCGGCGCGCGCCGTCTCTGCACACCTTGCGGATTGCGCCTGGTGCGAGGCGCAGCTACAGGAGATCGCGGGTGTTGATGCCTTGCTCGCCGCAGCGCCGCAGCCCACGCTGCCACACCTGCCACAGCAGGGCGATCTCTTGCGCGCACGTTTGAGCGCGCGCATCGCGCTCCAGCGCAGCGAACTCGCACACGCACAACAGCGCCCATCCCGCGCGACCTGGCTCCGGCGCATGCGCGAACGGCTCACACCGGCGGCGTTCGGTCCAGCGTTTAGCGCATCCACAGCGCGCCGGGCGGAGAGCCTGCGCAGCTATACCCATAGCGCAAACAGCGCGCCGACCTGGCCCGGCCCCTATGCGGGTTACCGGCGCAGCGGACGGCTCTCGCCGATTGGCGTAATCGCCGCCGTGCTGGTCGTGTTTTTGATCAGCGCCGTGCTGATTAGCCTTGCGCCCAAAGGGTTGCTGCATTTCGGCGCGGTCTCTGGCGTCAGCAACCGTACCGCCGCGCCGCCGCAGACGCCAAACGGCGGCTGCGCGCCGCAGGCCGTCCGCGCCACACTCCCCGCCAACGCCTGGCTCAGCGATATCGCAATGGTCTCAGCCAAAGAAGGCTGGGCCGTCGGCGCTATCCACGATCAAGAGGGCAACGTCGCCAGCAGCCTGTTGCTCCACTTCAGCCAGTGCCACTGGACGCCAATTGGCGCGACACTCGCCGGCATCTCACTCAATAGCATCTCGATGATCTCAGCAGAGGACGGCTGGATCGCTGGCAGCGCCACCAGCGGCGGCAGAAAGGCGCTGCTGCACTACCTGAACGGGCGCTGGCAAGATGTGTCGCAGTCGGTGCAGGCGTTGCTCCCTGGCGGCGTCTTAAACATCATCCGTATGCGCGCTGGTGGCGACGGCTGGCTGATCGCCGCGCAGAACGCGCAGCCGGGACCGGGCTACGCGCTGTATCAGGCGCACAATGCCGTCTGGTCTCAGGTCCTTGCTCCGCTCAGCTGGATCACCGATATCGAGCCGGTGGCGACAGATGAGGCGTGGGCCGCCGGTCAGGTGGTCAACGCTGGTCCACAGCAGGTGTTGGCGCACTACCTGCATGGCGTCTGGACGACGGTGCCGGTGCCGGACAACGGCGTTATCAGCAGCCTGCGCATGCTCTCACCAACCGATGGCTTTGCGATGGGACAAATCCCCGGCGCCAGCGGCACCATCGCCGACGGGACGGCGCTGCTGCTGCATTACGACGGTACGCAGTGGACCCGTATGGACGTGGGCGCATCCGCCGCCGCGCAGCAGGTGGTGATGTTCGGTGATAGCGAGGGGTGGGCGTTCGGCGTTCGCAAGACGGGCACCTCCTCCGACCAATCCAGCGCAGTGGTAGCGTTCGCGCAATATGAGCAGGCGGGCAAATGGCAAACCGTCCCCTGGCCCTTCGCCAGCTTTAGCGATATCCTGCTGGTGCGCGTGGCGAATGGCGAATATTGGGGCTTCGGCTATGACACCACACAGGTTGCCAGCCACCCGGTGTTGCTCTACTTCGCCGAAGGCGCCTGGACCGCTTACGGATAACCCATCCGCCGCTTGACCGCATGGCGTATTATCGAGCAAGGAGCGCTTTCCCCTACCATCTGTCTGCTGTGTCAGAGGACATTGGAATAGTTGAAGCGCCCGCTAGGAGGCTGGATGAAAGGCTTGCTCCCGGCACTCAAACGATTCCAACTGTCCTTTCTCAAAGTGACCGCGATAGCGTCACCGTTGCTGCTCGTAGCTATCGTGCCGGCGATTCTCATTTCGGCGTTGCTTGGCTGGTTCAAACCCGGCAACTGGGCGCCGGTCATCATTGCGCTCAGTTTGCTCGGTCTTGCGCTGTTGCTGCCGTTGCTGCTGCTGACGCTCATCCTCGTGATTGCTCTGCTCGAAGGAAATCGCCAGAGAAATAGCGCCGTAGCGATTGGCGCAGCCTGTGGCTTCATCACCAACTTTTTCGCCGCCTACGCCCATTCTATTGCCATCTGGCCCATAGCCTCACTCGCACTCCTGGCGCTGGCAAGCTGGACGCTCACCACCAATGGCGGCCCGGTGACGCGAATTCGCAAGCAGACCGCCAAAATCCGCGATAGCACGCCAGGAACGCAGGGTGAGCAGCCACGCACCCGGCGAAAAACAGCGTTCGATAACATAGATGCCCAATGGGGCATTGTGTTCGTCTTTGGCGCGTTGCTTGGCGCGGGCCTTTTCGCCCGGTTACACCCCGATTCTAACACCGTCTCCTGGCAGAGCGCGCTCATTGGCGGCGTTGCGCTGCTGCTCTTCAGCCTTGCCACGCGCGGGCTGGTGTATCTGCAAGATAGCCTTGCGCATTGGCCGTTGCTGCCGTCTGATGTCGTCTGGGGGTTCGGCATCGCCTATGGATTCGGCTCAATGGTCGGTGGTGGCGTCGAATCCATGATAGACGCCCAATCGCAATACACCTGGTTGATTGCGGTTGGCGGCGGCTTCGCGTTCCTCTTCTTCTATCTCGTCACCCAGGGCTTTCTGCTCCTCATGGTGCGAGGCATCCGCGAACAGGCGAATAATTGAATGCCCGGCTTGAAGGAGCACGTGCAAATGGAAGAGCAACCGCAACAGCAACGAGCGAAAGCGGCCAGTTTGCCGCCCGCTATGCTGGTTCTGTTGCCCATGATGCTTGTACTACTCGTGAGCCTCGGCGGCTGCGACATCCTACCAAGTGGGACAGTGCCTCCTGCTGTGCCACCTAAGCCGCTCGCTATCCGTTTCACGGTGACCGACCTGGCAACTTTTAAGACATCGCCCATTGCTGAGAGCAACCGCCCGTCAAGCACGCTAACCGCGTTCGGGCTGCCGGACAAAACACTAAAACATAGCTCACGCCTGCCGACTGGAGTAATCGTGCGAGGCATTAACCGCTATGGGCAGATCATTGGTGAATACACGTATGGAAGCAAAGAGGCGTTTCTTTGGGCGCCTTTTGAAGCCAATGGTGCCCAGGGACAAATGATCCCCCTCAATCAATTATTCGCCGTTCCATCTTCCATAACCATCGAGCCGCAAGCAATCAATAATGACGGCCAAATCGCCGGAATAAGCACTGGCGGCATGTTCCTGTGGACACCAACACAACCTAACGCTCTTCATGGTGCTATCACCTTTCTGCCGTGGAATGGCGAGGGCTTTATCAGTGGCCTAAATGATTGGGGTCAGGTGGTGATAGATGCCAGCAGCACCAACAGGGGCGCACTCTGGACTCCTACACATCCCAACGGCACAGCGGGAAACATCACCCTCATCGCGCCAGTGTCCAGCGATACGAGTATGGACCTTGGCGGCATCAACTCCTATGGGCAGGTCATTGGGCAGTCCTATCAGGGTAGCCAGTATTCCCATGCCTTTCTCTGGACGCCCAATACCCCGCATGGCGCTAACGGCACCACAACAGTGCTGCACGGTGACGGAGGTACTGTGGCAGCCATCAACGATTATGGGCAGGTCAACGGCTCGACCATCAACAGCGCGACATTCCTCTGGACACCCAATCATCCTAACGGCACACAAGGAAAGTTAACCTCTATCTCGTCGTTGCAAGGCGGCGAACTGGACTTTTATGACATTACACCAGCAGGCGCATTGGTCGGCACGAGCTTCGACGACAACAATCATGCGGTTGTCTGGCTTCCTGAAGCGCCCAATAGCCCGCATGGGAAATTGCTGGCGCTTGGCTCAATTGGCGACGACACCGATAGCAATGCCGTTGCCATCAATGCCTCCGGCGAGGTCATCGGCTTTTCCTGCTCACTCAATCACTCGGTTTCAGAGGCATCCTGCACCAACCAGCCGCATCTCTTTGTGTGGGACGATGCGCATGGCATGCACGATCTCAGCACGCTCCTTGCCACCACCTCCAGCTTCATCTTTGATGAAACTGCCGTCCTCAACGACGCAGGCCAGATTATCGTACTGGCGCATGACAAGCAGCAGGTCGGCCATCTCTTGCTGCTCACCCCAGAACCCGCCTAAATCACTCTCCCCTCATCCACTAGGAGAAGCGTCTGGAATGCGGCACTCTGCCTCTAGCACCCCTCTCCCGCGCACGGGGATGAGCCTCCGCCATGCGAAGCATAGAAGCACTGCCTAGCAGTGCGGAGGAGGCGATGAGCGAAGCGGAGGGGCTGGGGGTGGGGGCTTCACGCCACGCGCGACAGCGTGAACTTCGAGAACAGAATCGTTGCCGAGGGCGCAGCCACCAGGCAGAGATAGCCGCTGCTATACGTCGTGTCGTGTTCGGTCGCTATCAACTTATCGTTAACGTAGAAATAATACGTTGAGCCATCCACGATGAGGCCGAGCGTCGCGTTGGGTGGCAGCGTGCCATGTAGCTTGCCCTGCCCCAGCGTTTGTTTGCTGCCGTTCGCCGCGTATTTATCGAACTCCCACTGACCGTTCTGGCTCACCAGAAAGCTATAGCCGCCACGCCCGTCGCCATCATCCTGGAGCGATTGCTGGCGGAACTTCAGCCCGAACGGCACCGTCGCATCGGTCGCCAGTGGTTGCACCGTCACCTGCACTACGAAATCAGCAGGATAGGCCGCGCCGCCGGGCAGCGTTCCCAGCGTCACCACCGCCAGCGGACAATTCTGGCAGGACGGCGCATTCAAGAGCAAGGCGCTGGCGCTGCATGTCTCCACCGACGCCGTATTCTGCGCCCAGGTCGCGCCGCCTTTATCGCAGACGCCCGGCGTCACCGCCGCATAGAGTCGTGCGCCGGTGGCGCCGCTGAGTGAACCAGAGGGCTGGCTGCCCGCGCCCGGCGTCAGGAACGGCAGCGGAATCGCGCGGTTCAACTGCGGGAAGATCAGCACCAGCACGATAGCCGCCGAGACCAGCACGATCAATGCGCTGACAATGGTAATCGCCCAGGAGCGCCGTTTGCGCCGCGCCCGCTGCGAAGCCGTCTTCTGGCGTGGCGCTGGCGCTACGGGCGCTTTTGGCGCGACAACTGGCGCGACAGCCTGTGCGGGATTTGGTGGCAACTCGCGGGTCGGCGCCTGTGGCGCGGCAAGGTCCGCCGGCAATTTCCATTCGGGCGGTTTCTGCGGCGGCGGATAGAGCGTGTTGCCGCTCGACGCGGGCGTTGAGACGACGAACGACTTGCCACGCGGCGGGGCTGGCGCCGGGGGCGCGACTGATGGCACAGCCGGGGTGACGGCTGGGGCAGCTTCCGCGCTGATGCCCTGGATACCCCTGGCGCTCGGCATCGTCTGCGCCTGCTGAACCGCCTGCGTGAAGTCTCGCGCCAGTTGCCCGGCGGTGGCATAGCGTTGCGTTGGATAGCTGGCAATCGCCCGCAGGATGACGCTCTCCACCTGCGCCGGCAGGTCCGGGCGATACTCGCTGGGCGGCGGCGGCGACTGCAATTGATGGCGCGTGCTTTCGTAGGCGGTACGCCCCGTCACCAACTGATACAGTACCATCCCCAGGCCATAAATATCGGTCGCCGGTCCGGCTTCATCGTGGGTGATCTGCTCCGGCGCGGCATAGAGCGAACCGGCGGCAATCGCGCTGGGGATGTCCAGCAGTTGCGCCAGCCCGATATCCGCCAGATACACTTCACCAGCGGCATCCAACAGAATCGTATGAGGCGTCAGATGGAGATGAAAATACCCCTGCTGGTGGGCGATATCCAGCGCGTTGGCGAGGCGCGTGAGGTAGGCGTTGATCTCCGTATATGGCAGCGGCTTGCCCTTCGCGGCGCTCAGCCGGTCCGCCAGCGAGCCGCCTGCTGGATAGGGATAGATGGCGTAGACGCAGCCGCTGACCGGATCGTCGCCACAACGGAGCAGCGGCAACAGCGCGGGATGGGCAAACCGTTGCAGCGCCGGCATTCGTTGTTGCAGGCGCGCCGCGCGCTCCGGGCGCTGCTGATCGAGCGGCACCAGGCTCACCAGCGCCAGCTCTGGCAGCAGCAGCGGCGGCAACCCAGGGCGCGTAATTGGCTGTGGTTTCTTCTCCGCCCGTTTGCCGCGATAGACTACCTCCGCCGTGCCATTCACGACGATCCGCGCTAACTGGTAGCCGTCAATCATCCGGCCCGCGAGCGCCTGAACCCGGTTGCGTGCCTGCTCCATGAGGGAAGCCCTCCCTTCGACGCACTACGCCATCTCTCGCCATCTTTCACAAAACGTGCATCCAGTGTACAGCAAGTTGCGCGTTTTGTCTGTAGGCAATTTCACATGCGGCGCGTCGTTTCTGCTGACCCTCTTACTTCATAGTGTCCTCAGAGGCGCATGACCTCAATGTTTCCCGCAATTCCACTGTTACCCCCTGGCGGCTATCCCGCATCTAGCGTGCCGTGTTACACCTGACCTCCGCAGTCGTTCACGTGCTGAGGCGCTCTAGAAGTACTGCACCCACGGAATCTAGAACATCTCGATGAAACACTTCTGCATTGGCCCCTGTCTTTTCTACTGACTGGTTTGTGAGCAAAGCCGGCGGCTTGATTGGAACATAGGGGATGCGAAAAGGGAAGGGCGCGTTGTATGGATGATCGCCGGTATGCGCAGCTCGTCCTGCCGCATGCAGACGCCATGGCGCGCGTGGCAACCGCACTGGTGGGGCAGGTGTATGCGGAGGACGCGGTGCAAGAGGCATTGCTGCGCGCGTGGCGTGGATGGTCCTCGCTGCGCGAAGAAGCGGCAGTGCGCTCCTGGCTGCTGCGCATCACCGTCAACGTCTGCCGGAACTGGCACGCCAGCCCGTTCGGAGCATACCAGCGCCATACCGAGCCGTTCCCACAAACGGAGACGCCGACGCGAATCCAGTTCATCACCGATCTTGGCCCCGGCACCACCTCGCATACCAGCGCACTAGACCTGCGCCGCGCTCTGACTTTGCTCGGAGAAGAGGCGCGCGATGTCGTGCTGTTGCGCTACTACGGCGGGATGGATGCCAGTGAAATCGGCGTGGCGCTTGATCTGCCACCGGCCACCATCCGCACACGGCTGCGGCGGGCACTGCTGCGATTGCGCGAATTACTGGAGCAGCACGCTGAGACTAAGACAAAAGACAACCAACTGGAATGTCGTCTGCCCGGAACATCCGGCGCTGGCCTTGCGTAAAAGGAGACACCCTATGCTGGAAGACCCGCTGCCACCCGCAGTGCAGGCGCTCCATCAGCAATTGCTGGATGATGCCGCCGCTTGGAGCCGCACCGTTCCACCTCTGCCCGGCATCGCAGGCTACGTCTCCATGCTCATGCGCGAACGACTGCCAGAATCCTCGGTATTCCAAGAATCACCAAACAATACTGCCACTCTTCCGCCGGAAATGGCACATCACAGCGCAGAACCGGATGCGGCCAGTGAGATGGACGAACAGGCGGAACTGGTATTGGAGACGCAGCGCATGCGGCGCGGGCAGTGGCAACACGAGCGGTTTACCCACCTTGCCTACCATCCGAAGGGAAGACAGGACATGAGACAGAGCCATCTCCGCATCCTCGCCACGTTCGCCTCGCTGGCTGCTGTGGTGCTGCTCATTATAGGCGTATTGCACTTTGCCAACGGGCGGGCGACGCCAGCGCCCGCTAGCGGCACGCAGGGCATTATCGGCCAGTCACCCACCTGGACGGTAGATCGCCAACTGATTGACACCAACGGCGCGATAGGGGCCGGCGCGCCAGCAATTGCAGCCAGCAACCCGCGCATCGTCTACGAAACCTCGAACCATATGAGCAGCAATGGCGTCTGGTCGCCGGTGCTGCGCCGCACAGCGGATGGCGGCCTTACCTGGCAATCGCTGCCGCTGCCGATGTCCGGAGCGAACCTCGACCAGATAGCGGCATATGTCAGCGCGACCAATCCGAATATCGTGCTGCTAGTTGTAGACGATCAGGTTCCTTCGTCCGACATGTGTCCCACTGCCGAAAATCAGCCGGTTGGGGATATTGGTAGCTCACCTACTACCGCGACAATGGCGATGTTCAGCAGCGGAGGGCCACCCTGTCCCATGCAGTTCATCAGCACTGATGGCGGGCAGCACTGGCTGCAACTTCACCTACAAAGTGGCCTCCACCTGATAGGTGACCAGTATAACAACAGCGAAATCATCAGGTCGCGCGGGAAATGGATATATGGCCTCGCCGCCTGCTGGCAATCCATCTGTGGTGAACGTTTGGTTGGTAGCGCAGATGGTGGCGCCACCTGGCAAGACCTCTCATCGGGTCTTGATGCCACATTGCTTTGCGATGCGCTGCCCGCCACCACCGGGAATGCACTATACGCGACCACAGCGCTCAACCAGGATTGTGCCAGCAGAGGGGAATGTCGTCTCTGGCGCAGCAGCGAAGACGGCGCCACCTGGCAGCCGATAGGAACGGCACCTGCCTGCTCATTCGCGGTGGCGCCTGGCGAAACAGGCTCCGGCCAGATAGTCATCTACGTGGAAAATCAGGTGATTCTGTCGCCGCTCAGCACCAACAACCACAGTCTCTGGGCCAGCCTGGATGACGGTGCAACATGGGTCGCTGCGCCAACGAGCGGTCTGCGCCCACGCGACAGTTTTATCGCAGCGTTCACGGTCACTAGCGATGACAGAGTGGTCGCCACATTCGCTAATCTTGATGAGGCCCTTTTCGGCTCTGCCACCGTCTCTGACCTGAAGAACTCACTCTACGCCTGGAAAGCCGGCGATACGAGCTGGCGCCCACTGACCTATGGCCAACCACTGAGTACGCTCGCCTACATCATGGCGTCGCCATCTTCCGGCGGCGGACACGACACGCTCTGGTGCGTCTCCGCGCCGGTGGACGACACCGCTGAACACGCCGCCTACACCATCTACAGCTACCAGTTGCCATAGCTGTTCTCGCTGCGGCAAGGCGCTTTCCCGTCGCGCCTTGCCGGAGTGATGAGTGTCCTGACACCGCTCAGTGGAACCAATGGGCAAATGCCAGCACCGACCTCAGCGTCCCACGTGCGAGTGTGATGAAAGTGTAGGTGATGAGGACAAGCATCACATGCAGGAGAAACAGCAGGAAGAAGATCATTGACAGAATCATCAGGCCCGCTATGAGCGCGCCTAGCACCTCCCCTAGCGGTTGTAATGGCCGCGCCAGCGAGGAAAAGCCGGGAAACAGGGTGAAGAGGAGCAGCACCGCAAGTGAGAGTACAAGGCTCAGGCCAGCAACGGCCCACGTTACTGCTACGGATACGCTGAGCCACCCAGGATAACGCGGGAAATCAGTTACCCGCTCCTCCCAGCTATCGAGGCCTGTTATCCAGTGCTGGATGCGTTGGCGCATCGTTCGGGTTCTCCTCCACTCCTCACGCTCCCTTCGCTTGCAGTATGTCCCGTTGGTGATCTAAAGCGCAAGGAAAGTAGATGCCTCTCGCTCTGGCATATGTGCGACGGCCAGATTCTCGTTTTGATAGCTGGTCATCAACTCATGAGGGCGACCAGTTCAGCGCGGGTAGGTCCGGGCATCTGCGGTGGCGCCACGCCAATGTATGCCGCCACCTTCTCGTGGATTCGTGGGCGGCCCAGAATCTCCGCCGGCAAAGCAAGGCAGGAAAACACCTCGAAAAAGGCACGCGCCACATCGGGATCGAAGCTCGCCGCCGTCAATAGGGCAGCCTGCATCTGTTTGGCTGGGTCATTAGGAGATCTGACTGGCGCTCTTCCATCTATAGCCGTCTGGACCTCTGCTGCCCGCTGATAGTCTCGATTGATCTGATCGCGGTACCAGGGCGTGAGCGCTTCCTCAGTCACATGATCAAACACCTCTGCGAGTCGAGCAGGATCATCGGGAACCTCGCGCATGGCATCGCGTAAGGCAATCGCGTGCATGAGTCCGAGGGAGAAGCCACGCCCTGCCGTGGGATTGGTGCAGGCCCAGGCGTCGCCCACGGGGAGCAGGCCAGTGACCACAGGCTGGCTATCCACTACGATCCTGCGGTAGCGGTCGAGTACGCCTGCCATTGGCGTCACATCGCACAGCGGGTCGCCGTCAATCCAATGAGCGACGTGAGGAATTGTCCGCGCCACGCGCTCCCACACTTCATTATGCCGCAGCGCCTTGAGAGGCCGATCTCCCGCCATTGCTGCGATGGCAACGGTCCAGGTGTCATTATCCGCCAACACGGTGAGGGTGAGGATCGAACCGAGCGTCGCGCTAACCGGCCCACGGAATGCAGGCACAGACCCATCGCGCGACCGGAAGTGGCGGGTGTAATAAGCAAATCCTGCATCCGTGGCTTCTTCGTAGGGCGCGCGTCCACCGAGCGCCACCACCCACTCTCCCAACGTCGAGCGACGCCCCATAGCGTCAATGATGAGATCGGCGCTGAACACTGCGCCATCCTTCGTGCGCACCCCGATGACATGGGGAATACCTGGACGAACAGATCGCCCAACGATAGGCCCATCCACACCGACCCCGCGAACGATCTCTATAGCGGGCGTTCTCGCTGCTACCTGCGCGAAGGCGTATTCCAGGATGGGACGACGGCCAGTGAGCGTCTCAAATCGCTCGTCTCCGGGGCGGAATGAGCGGTCGGAGAGCGACTGAGGAAGCGCCGTGATGAGGTTGAAACGCCTACCACCTAATGCCCTGATTTGGTTGCGAACCTCTGGAAGCTCGGCGTCCAGGAGGTGACGAAATCGCGCTTGCATAAAATGCGCCTGGCGAAACTGTGCGACCCCCCTGCGCTCCCAGCGTTCCCAGGCCTCCAGTTCCGTCACGGGCGGAGCCTGCGCGTCCTTCTCGAGGACTGTCACCGCATGGCCGTCGCGTGCCAGCAGGATGGCGGTCGCCAGCCCAATAGGACCAGCGCCTACAATCACTACCCTAGCCATCATCGTCCCCCTTTGCATGGCGATCACTTGACGTTGGCCGCCCGATGCGCATAGTGGGCAAGGAACATCTCGAGCGCTTCTTCTTGCAGTCGCGTCCAGCGATCTCCGCCCGGATCATTGGCAACCTGTAAAGAGATCAACCCGGTAATGAGCGCCCGCAGCAAGTCCAGCGCCCGCTCCCCGTGAATCCCAACCGCTTCGAGGTCTGTCCGCGTCCCAGCAAGGGCGCTGAGCATGATATCGAGCGAGTCCTGCGTCGGCTCGAAACCGGGAATTGGTCGCTCGAAGAGTAGCTGGTAGCGCACCGGGTCCGCCATGCAGAAGGCGATGAATAGCTGCACGCGAGCGCGCAAGGTCTCACCTGGATCAGCGTCTTTCCGCCTGCTGGCAAGGGTCTCGGCGAGTTGCCGCGCTCCCTCCGCGAACATCGCGTCATACAGCGCGTTTTTGGACGGAAAATAAGTATAGAGCGACGGAGCGCGCATCCCCACACGTCCGGCAATGTCGCGGAGCGCGATAGCAGCGATTCCGTCTCGCCTGGCAAGCGCCCAGGCAGCCTCTAATATATGTGCGTGGGTAGCAGCACGACGCATGGCTCGTGTGTCTACCTCTGATTGATCTAACATAATTAGTAATTCTAACAACATTAGGAATGAATGTCAAGGGGAAGGGTGCACTGGAGGTATGGAGGAAAGAGAGATAAAGAAGGAGGGGTGTAAGCACCCCTCCCTACATTGAAACATCTCGAAAACTACCGCCCGAGGAAACGACTGCCTGGCAGGAAAAACCGGCATTGCTAGACGCGGCGCTGGCCAAAGGCGACATAGAACGGCACCACGCAGCGCGCTTGTGGCGAAGCAAGCTCCGTGCCAGCAGCCGCGAGGACCCGCTCGAACTCCTCGTTGGTTGCCAGCCCGCGCGAGACCACGACGCCTCCCAATCCCTTTGCCCCGGAAATATAGTCCGCCGCCAGCATCTTCCCGACGCGGCCACCATACTCGCCGCAGGGCAACATGACGGGAATAGTGGTCGTCTGCGTCAGCCCGGCGGCGCGCAGCAGATCGCCCACCTTCTCGCCATCGAGCAGGTTGACGCCGCGCCATCCCAGCACCGTTGTACTCCACTGGATGATCTGCGCCATTGCTGGCCCTGCCTGCTGCAAGATCGTCGTTTCCACCGATTCCACCCAGCCGCCGGGGCGGGTCACGCGCACCAGCTCACCGATGACCTGCGGCCACTGCTCATGCGGAATCGCCATAATCAGCAGCCGCATATGCACAAAATCGAAACTGCCGTCGGCAAACGGCAATCCCTCGAAGATATTGCCAGGAACGAAGGAGTAATTGGGCGGCAGCGCATCCTCCTTGCCACCCTGCGCCTGTGTATCGGCGGGCGGCACATGCACATCAACGCCGACCACGTTAGCCTGTGGAAAGAGCGCCGCCATCTCGCGCGCCCAGCGTCCGGTGCCCGTTCCTACATCCAGGATGCTGGTGGGATTGCCGATTGGCGCGGCGTAGTTGCCACGCAGCGCATAGCGCAACATATAGTGCTGGAAATCCAGCCGGTTCATCTCTTCCAGATCGGTGGGCATCAGATAGGGAACGCCGACCGAGCGTTTGCGCCCTCCTATCACCTGAACCGTCGCATCGTCCATCGCCACGCTGCCGTCGCCCGTTTTCTTGCGACGAAACCAGCCAAACCAGCGCATCGTCTCTCACCTTTCTCCCACGCGCGCACCTGCCATGTCGTGTGTTCCGCAAGTTGCATCTATCGGGCAGTGTACATCGCCTGTCAATAGCAAACTATCGAGGCATAGGGGTCAATTTGAGCAAACAGATGACCTCACGGCAAGGGACGTGTTGGATGGGTTGGGTGTGCCAGCACATGCCGCAGGATCGCACCGGCATGCCCGCAGGGCTCGCCCACCCCGCCATGCGGGCACTCACAGACCACGCGGCCAAGCGGATCCACCCGCACGTAGCGTTCGACGCCCACCTGATAGTCGTCCTCCGGAGAGCAGGCATGGCCGTGGCCGTCACCGATCACCAGCGCGATGAAGATGCGCACGCCCGCGCCACGCGCCGTGTAGGCGAAGAGGCGATGCGCGATCACGCCGTAGTCATCGGCCAGCTTGAGCGCGTGGCGCTGCCAGTCATCGCTATCATCCAGCGGTGGCAGCGGTCGCCTCGCTCCCTGCGGATAGCGGGGATTGCGCGGGTTGGCAGGATAAGCGACAGAGGCTGCATAAGCGAGCGCAGCAGTGGAGGGATTGCGAAGCTGTGCCGGATACGAAGGATACGGGGAACGATGGAACAGGCGCGCGAAACCATGCGCCAGGGATGCCAGGAAACGCTTGAAGGTACGCATAGCGAAACGCCCAGCCTTTCTGAACGTCGCCGGTCTGCGCCTGCACGTATCCGGTGTTCTATGGGTGCTACGGTCAATCCCGCTTGTGCGCGCTTTGCTGTTTGCGCTACGGCGGGCGCATACCATATGATGAACATCCGGTTTGGTTGCGTGAGGGCTGAAAAACGACGACGCAATCGAACGGCCTCACGGGTGCGTTCTACACCCTGGGGCCATCCCCTTTTTTGACAACTTTTGCGGAGGCAACCACTTCGCCCCCCGCACAGGCAAGCGTATCATGCCAGCGTATGACCTGTCAAGCGCCGTCAAGCACTTGCCCGCTCCTGCGCTTCGCTCCGTGGTCTCGCTGAGACGCAGGGAACCGTGTGAGGGAACCGTGTGATAGCACGCTTGACGGCGGCTTTTACCTGCTCGGCTTCACCGCCATCTACGCCATCTACTACGGCATCCGCGCGCTGGGCTATTCCTCGCGCCTGCCCAACAAAGAGGGCACCGGCATGGCAATTGGCGGCATTGTCCTGGGCGCGCACTCGCTGCTCATCACCATCTTCCTCTTCGCGCTCAGCCGCTAAAGGTAGTCCATTACGCTTGGCTTGAGGGAAGTTATTCGCCCGGCTTTATAAAGCCTGGGCACGGCAAAAATAGGCTGAAGCTGGAAAGCGATGTGTCACACTGGCTTTAGCCTCATCTCCGTGCGCCGGCAGTTTACTGCCGCGACACCACTGCCGATGAGACCGTACTCTCCAGCGGTTCTTCATCCACCCCCGCTCTTCTCCACATCCGCAATCTTGAACTGGAACCACGCGGCCACGCGCTCCCAGGCGGACTCCGGAATGTTAGAGAGTGCATCGCCGTCGCTTGTACGCGCAAGGTGTAGCGCCGCGCGCAGCTCCGCCGCAATCTCCGCCTCACGCTGGCCGGTGAGCGCGCACAGCCGCGCTGCCATGCGCCGCACCGCTGCCTGATGCTCCGGCGTCAAGGCTGGCGCCCCCAGGCGTTCGCGCACCTCCAAAAACAGCCGCGACAACTCCTCCACCTGTTCCATGCGGTTCTCCAGCGCGTCCTGTCGTTCTTCCAACGCCTGCTGGCGTTCTGCGCTCTCCGCGCGCCAGCGTTCCATGTCGTCCTGCCATTGCAGCCACGCCACCATCGCCTGATGATAGGTGATCCATTCGCCGCGTTCGGCCTCGGCAGCGGGTCGCTCCGGCTGCGCCACCGGCTCGGACGGCACGAGCACGGTAGCATCCGTCGTTGCAGCGGAGAGCGCCGCCTGCCCCGAAAAGTGGCGATAGAGGACATCGGCAGCCTCGCGCTTGAACGCCAGGATAGCGGCGCGCTTCTCCGGCGTCACCCGCGAGAGATGGATGCCTTGCAACCAGGCGGGAATCGCCCACGCCGTCAGCACATCCAGCGATTGCGGCCCGCCATCGGTCTCCACCCGCGCCAGCACCAGATGCTCGGCCAGCGTCTCATCCGCCTGGATGCGCCGCGCCTGCGAGGGACGTGTCAGCCCGATGGCCTCGCAGAGATCGCTGAAGACCGCCGCGATACGCCCATCCGGCAGGCGCACGGCGCGAATCGGGCGCGCATAGAACGACACCTGCGCCTGTTCCGCCGGAAGAAAGACCTCGCGGTCGGCTCCTGCTGCCATCGGTTTTGCCTCTCTCGCTTACGCTGACAAATCAGAGGGTGTTCCATGATGGAACATCCCTCAAAAACGGACTGTGCTGTATTATATCAATATGATGTAATCACGTAATATGGTTTATCTGGATTAGACCACTTAAGCAGGCTATCTAGAATATGTGGCCGATAGACATGTGGGGAACAGGGAAACCACAGGAGGCTGAGTGATGTTTGTGCCGCATGCGGCGCAAGCGGTGATTGCAGATGCCAAGATCACCAACTATTTGTTGAAACATCCGGGCAAAGCAAAGTTCTTTTTGGGATTTGGGTTTACCCTGGCGCAATGGCAGGTGTTACGTGACGCCTTGTTGCGGCATGTCATCACACATGAGTATGTAAAAGAAATCCTGCTCGATGATGGCGTAAAGTATGTAGTTGAGGGGGCGCTACAATCGCCGGATGGCAGGAATCCACAGGTACGTTCAGTGTGGATGATTGACGGCGGACGAAACTATCCACGGCTGATCTCCGCCTATGCACGCGACTGATGATTGAGAGATGCAAGTTGCATGGGCTGTATAGGCTGAAAGGGGAAGCAGCAATGATTCGAGAATTTGAGCCAGTGGTCTTTACGGTGGATTTGCCGCAATATGGCCTGGTGGCTGGCGACGTGGGCACAATTGCGGATATTCACCCTTCGGGGAAAGCCTATGAGGTAGAAGTTTTCCGGGTGGATGGTTCCACGTATGATGTCGTCACTGTTCAAGAGGGACAGATTCGTCCAGCGACCAAAAACGAAGTGACGCACGCGCGCACTATCGCGCCAACAGAATCAACTGCACAGGGTTAGCGGTGCAATCATCCATCGCTGGCGGCGAAACCTTCGAGACGATCAAGACAGCTTACCGCCTCAGTGATGAGCAAATACCACTCGGCCCTGGGCTACACCTTATTTATTCCCAAATAGTCACCTTTGGTGCAGGCGGAGGAGACATCTATGGCGGCCAACATCTTCATCTCCTATCGCCGCGACGATACCCTGGATATCTGCGGTCGCCTCTACGACGCACTCGCCGCGCAGTTCGGACGCGACGCCATCTTCCAGGATATTGACTCGCTTCACCCTGGCGAAGACTTTGCGGCGCGCATCGAGGCGACGCTGGCGCAGTGCAGCGTCGCGCTGGTGGTCATCGGCCCGCGCTGGCTGGATATCGTGGATGAGCAGCAGCGCCGCCGCCTGGAAAACCCCGATGACTTCGTGCGGCGTGAGGTGGAGATGGCGCTGGAACGCGCGCTATCCGGCGATCTGCGCCTCGTGCCGCTGCTGATCGGCCAGACGCCCATGCCAACTGCCGAGCGCCTGCCGGAGAGCCTGCAACCGCTGGTGCGCTTCAACGCCATGCCTATTTATCAGAACAACTACTTCAAAGACAGCCTGGAAAAGCTGCTCACCTTCCTACGCGCCTTCCTGGCGGAATCGCCAGCCACCACCACGCCGGTGAACGTCGGCGCGGGCGACCGCCTGCTGGCAGAAGGCAACGCCTTGCTCGATCAACAACGCTATGCAGAGGCGCTGCCGCTGCTGGAACAGGCGACGCGCGCCGCCCCCAAAGACGCGCGCTGCTGGGTGGCGCTGGCCTACGCCAGCAACGAACTTGGCCGTGTCTATATGGCGCTGGCCGCCTGCGAGCAAGCCATCATCATAGACGAAACGCTGGCGATTGCCTGGCGCCATAAAGGGTACGCGCTGCACGATCTGCAACGCGAGGACGAGGCGCTGGCCAGCTTCGAGCGGGCGCTCAAGCTGAATCCAGGTGATGCGCTCGCCTGGAACGGTAAAGGGCTGGCGCTGGAGCGGCTCAAACGTCCCACGGAGGCGCTGGCCGCCTACGAGGTGGCAACGACGCTGGACCCCGATTATCTCGCCGCCTGGAACAATCAGAGCTTCCTCTTCTATGCAATGAAACGCTACACGAATGCGCTGGCCGCCTGTGAGCGCGTGCTGGCGCTGGACCCCAACAACGCCGTCGCCTGGAATAACTCTTCAGCCATCCTCTATGCGTTGGGCCGCGTCGCGGAATCCTACACGGCGCACCAGCAGGCCGTCCGCCTCCAAGAACAGCAACAACAGGCAACGCAACAAGCCAAACAGGGATAACCAGGAAACGGGCAGCGCAATTTCCACGAACATACGCTGCATGCTGCATGTTGCGTTATCTGGTAGCCTCTGCCAGCGACAAAGAAACGAGAACGGCACATCTGGTACGCCTGGCGAATCTGGGCAATGCCGGAAAGCCAGTAATAGCCGCTGCGGGGGAGAGAAAAACCTATGACACTGCCAGCATCATCGCCATCAGCCACACCAACAGCAACTGGGCAATTCATCATCATGCCAATACGAGAAGAGGAAGTCGCGTTCCACAATGGCTCCGTCAGGTTGGGTGGAACGCTCCTGCTGCCGCAATTGCCGGATGCACAGCGGCTATGCCCTGGGGTGGCGCTGGTGCATGGGTCGGGCGACGACCCACGCGACGACTATCGCATCTTTGCGGAGTATTTCGCGGCGCGCGGCATCGCCACACTGATCTATGACAAGCGCGGTGTAGGCGCCTCCACCGGCAACTGGCGCAGCGGCACGTTTGCAGAACTGGCGGGCGATGCGCTGGCCGCTGTCCACCTGCTGGCCGCGCGCCCGGAGATAGACCCGCAGCGCGTGGGCCTCTGGGGATGCAGCGAGGGCGGCTGGGTTGCGCCGCTGGCGGCTGCGCGTTCCACAGAGGTGCGCTTTCTCGTTGCCATCTCGGCTCCGGGTATGAGTCCGGCGCAGCAGGAACACTACCGCCGCAGGCTCATCATCGAGGCGTCCAGCGCCTCACAGATCACGCGCTCCCGGCGCATGGCCACTGTTCACTTGATGTTCGGCCTGCTGCGCCATACGCCCAAGCGAATGTGGCCGGGGATGGTGGGCTATTTCAGCCGAACGATGGACTTCGATCCGTTGCCAACTTGGAAGCAGGTCACGCAACCCGTCTTGCTCATCTTTGGAGCAGCGGATGCCAGCGTGCCGCCACAGGAAAGCGCCGATCTGATCGCACATGCGCTGCACACCGCAGGCCACCACGATTGCACGATCCGCATCTTTCCCGGCGGCGACCACGGCATCAGATACCGCGACGAAACAACCCAGAAGCTGACGTTTGTGCCGGGATATCTGGATTCGCTTGTCGCCTGGATTCTGGCGCGCTAAGTGCGCGGCCAGCAGTATATCGCCCTGATAGCAAAGGATTGGCAGGAACACGCTCCCTCCTCAACGATAGTTTAGGACTTGACAGTCGTTGCCTATCCTGCTATATATTCTGTAGTGGCTTTGCTTTTGGGTGCCACTGTCGTGAAGAAAGGGCTGGATATTCCAGTAGTATTCAGTTCGCCATTCCACATTGGAAGATTGGAAGAGAGGAACGCATCATGGCCTGGGAGTTTGACCCCGCCCACACGGTGATCGAGTTTTCCGCCAAACACATGATGGTAACGACGGTGAAAGGGCGTTTCACCAAGTTCTCCGGCAAGATTGACCTGGATGAACCGGAGCATACGGCCTCGCAGGTGGAGTTCACCATTGAGGCCGACAGCCTCAGCACCGGCGACCCCAACCGCGACAATCACCTGCGCTCGCCGGACTTCCTCGATGTGGCGAAGTATCCGACCATCAACTTCAAAAGTACGCGCGTGGAGAAGCTGGACGATGACCACGCCCGCGTCTATGGCGACCTCACCATCCGCGATGTGACCAAGCCCGTCACGTTGGAGGTGACACGCGAAGGTGAGACGAAAAATATGAAGGGCGAGCGCCTTGCCGGCTACTCGGTGCATACGAGCATCAACCGCAAGGACTGGGGACTCGTCTGGAACGTGGCGCTGGAGACCGGCGGCGTGCTGGTCGGCGAGAAGATCAACATCAACATTGACGCCGAAGTCTTCGAGCCAGCCACCCAAACTGTAGGCGCGTAACACACAAAAGAGACCTCACCCCGCCCTACGGGCACCCCTCTCCCGCGAGGAGAGGGGCCGCTAGGCAAACGATTGCGGCGACAGGCAGGTGAGTAGTCCCTACAACAGCACATCACCCTCGTAATATTCGATCTCGCTGCCTGGGGTGGTGGAAGCGCCGCCGGCGTGATGCGCCAGGAACGTATTGCTCTTGGTGTAGCCTTCCATTGATTCACGCGAATCCCAGCGCGAAATGGCTTGCAAGGTTGTCTCGTTCAGCCACAGCTCAAAGCCCTTACAACCGGGGAACTGCTTCAGGTCCGGCGCGGCCTTGCGAAACGCTTCAGCAATGTGGTCCAGGTGTTCTTTCGGCGCCGTAATCTTCGTCACTGCGATGAGGAGCATGTGTCTGTCTCTTTCTCTGCGTGATAGGCGATAGGCCGCTCTGCCTTCATTAGCAGAGCCATCAACTATTGTCGCCGCACGCCCTATGCCAACGCAAGGGCTAATCTTTGCCGTCATCGCCACCATGCTCACCACCGCTATCTTCTGCCTGCCCTGTATGTGTGCGCGCGTAATAGCGTCGCATCTTGACTCGACTGCCACAGCTTTCCATGCTGCACCAGCGGCGACGGCCATTCTTGCTGGTATCCAGAAAGAGCCAGCCGCAGTCTCCCACACCCGGGCACACCTTGACCCGCGCCACCTCTGGCGCCGTCAGCAGTTCAACTGCTGAGCGCACCACCGGCCAGAGCACCTGATCCAGGGCATCCTCCGGTGGCTGCCACCGCCACGCCAGGCCCGCGCCGTCCGTCGCGGCGGCAAGCTGCCCCTGCGCCATCGTCTCCATATAAGCGGACTGCACCGCCTCCAGATCCGCCGCAGCAGGCGCCCCGCCGCTGGCAATGGCCGAGAAGACACGGCAGAGCGTCTCACGGAAGGCAATCGCCCGCTCGAAGCAAGAATGAGCGGCCTCTGGCATACGCGCGGCAGCCTGCAGGAGCGCAGTCTGCTGCTCCGCCGAGAGCAACTGCACATGCCCGCCCCAATGCACCAAATCCTCATAGTTCATGAGGTACTCTTTGTATCCCTTCGGCGGCTCTCCAGTGACGAGATCGCTGCGCGACTCGACGGTATTGACGAAATCCAGGCAGAGTCGCCCGCCTAACAATTCCAATTCCTCGATGTCGCCAATTGCTTCAATATATTTGCCCGCCACATGGCTCTGTAGCTCACTCAGTGGTCGCTGTTCATGGTCGTGTGTCATCGTCTCTCCCGCCTCTGCAATGATATTACCATTATACACGATTTGACAGGTAAGGTTTTCTGCGCTATTATCTTACCAATCAATGCAATTTCTTCGGTAAGATTTTGGCGGAGAGCGTCCACGAGTGTGTGGAGGAGATGACAATGGTACAGATCAGTTCGAGTATCCAGCCAGAGGTGCGGCTAGACGTGCGAGGACTGCTGCGGGCGCTGGATGACGGCTGGCAGGCATACCTGCTCGCATTGGAAGATTTGAGCGCGAGCGACCGTACAGCATATCTCGCGGCACAGGGCTTCGTGCAGCGCCGAGATCTGCTTGCGCATGTCACCGCGTGGGAGGAGGAAACGCTGGGCATCGTCGCGCTCTTGCTCCGTGACGGCACGCGCCAGCTTGATATAGCATATCCTGCCGAGCGGCGATATGATGACGACCAGGCGTTCAATGCCCAGGCTGTCGCACGTTTCAGCGCCTTTTCCTGCGCGGAGGTGGAGCGGCGCTTCATCCAGGCGAACGCTGCCCTCGCGCGGATGCTCGCACTGCTTCCCGACAACGCGCTGGCCCATCCTGCGATCTATCACTGGCTGCATACGACCGTCGTAGATCATTTCAACGAACACCGCCCGCCGAATTTACCAGCGTTGCCATAGGACCTCACTCCCTGCCTCCTCTCCCGCGAGGAGAGGGAAGCGCGAGCGGACGAGTGTGGTGAAAAGCAAAGGGTTCATCCGGACGAACGAGGAACCGGCTGATTCACCTGTTGGCCTATGCTCTGTCCATTTACTTGTCGTCCAACTTCCTCAGCGTTGCCTCGATGGCGCGCAACAGGTCGTCGCCCTGCTGGTTCTCGCCTGGCGATACCTCCGGCGTGATCTGTTCGGTATCTTTGAGCAGATGGCCGGTCAGGATGGCGACTACCGATTCACCAGGTGCGATAATTCCTGCACTGGTGAGTTGCCGCACCCCGGCCAGTGCGGCGGCGGAGGCTGGTTCGCAGCCGATGCCTGCGCGATCAATCCGCGCTTTTGCCGCAAAAATCTCGTCGTCGCTGACCTCAGCCACAACGCCATTCGTCGCCTCGATCACCGCCCGCGCCCGCGCATAGCTGACCGGAGCGCCGATGTTGATGGCACTGGCGCGCGTATGCGCACGCACCGGCGAGAACGACTGCCAGCCGGCGGCATAGCTCTGATAGAACGGATCGGCATTGGTCGCCTGGATAGAGGCAAGGCGTGGCGCCTGCGCGATCAGCCCAATCTCCGCCGCGTGGAGCAGCGCCGCGCCGATGGCCGAGGTATTGCCCAGGTTGCCAGCGGGCAGCACTACCCAATCCGGCGCCTGCCAGCCGAGTTGTTGCAGCAGTTCATAGGCGATGGTACGCTGCCCCGCCAGCCGGTACGGATTGATCGAGTTCAGCAGATAGATGCCCAACTGGTCTGCCACGGCCTCCACCTGGCGCATCGCGTCGTCGAAGTCGCCAGAGACGGAAACGAGCCGCGCGCCATAGGCGATGCTCTGCGCGAGCTTGCCACCGGCCACCTTGCCCGCAGGCAGGAAGACCAGCGCCGGCAATCCTGCCTGCGCAGCATACGCAGCCAGCGACGCGGCGGTATTGCCGGTGGAGGCGCAGGCCACCGCCTGTGCGTCAATCGTCCGCGCCACGCTCGTCGCCACTGTCATGCCGCGATCTTTGAAGCTGCCGGTGGGATTCTCACCCTCGTGCTTGAGGTAGAGCCGTTCGACGCCAACATACGCGCCAATCGCCCGCCATGCGCCCGGCTCACCTGCGCCCACTGGATACAGCGGCGTGTTGCCCTCCTGCCGCGACACAATGAACGTCTCAGCCAGTGGCGGCAGCAACTCACGATAGCGCCAAACACCACTGGCCGCGCTGCCCAGCGCAACGCCCAACCGCTTGTGAAAGTGCGCTTGCAAGGTCGCCCCTACCCTTACTTGCTCCTCTATTCGGGGGAGCGGGAAACCAGAAGCAGGTCCTGCCCGATGCTGGCTGTCCTCCCCGCTCCTCGCGGGAGAGGGGCCGGGGGTGAGGTCTTCCAGATCAAACGGCGTGCCGCAGGCGCAGCGGAAGCGCGTGCCGGTTGCTGGAGCCGACGCCCCACAGGAGGCACAGACGAAGCGCAACGCTGCCAGCGAAGCGGCGCCATTGCCCATCTCTCGTGACTCAATCCTCATTGCGCTACCTCCTCGATCTCTCCACCATCCTCCGCCGGTGACTCGAATAGCGTGGCGTTCGCGCCAGCCTGCGCAATGGCGAGTATACGGCTGTGGCCACCAACGCCCCGTGCCCGCGCCTCATCTTCCAGCGCCGCCGCCACCGTTGCCGCGCCCTCCGTCACCAATGCCAGCACCGAGGAGCCGCCGCCGGAGAGACAGACGCCATGCGCGCCCGCAGCCACCCCTGCGGCAATCAGCGGGCTGAGCGCAGGAAAGAGTTGTTCGCGGTAGTGCTGGTGAACGCAATCCTCCATCGCCGTCGCCAGCAGATCGAAGCGCCCGGTTTGCAGCGCGCCCAGCAGCAACGCCACCCGGCTGAGGTTGAAAGTCACATCCTGGCGCGGATACTGCGCCGGCAGCAATGAACGCCCATGCACGGTACTCATCGGCTGGTCCGGGATGAACAACACGGCCTGTAGCGCCTCCGGCACTGGCAGCGACAAAGCGATCATGCGCTCATTGCAGTTCCGTGCGCCCGTCACCACCAGCCCACCGAGCAGCGCCGCCGCCACGTTATCCGCATGATGCCCCGGCTCGCAGGCGACGGCCAGATCGAGCAGGTCGTCACGGCAGAGCGGCTCGCCCAGCAGCGTATTCGCCGCCAGCAATCCGCCAACCACCGCCGTTGCGCTGCTGCCCAGCCCGCACCCCGGCGGCAAACAGACCTCAATGCGCACACGACAGAGGGGAACCGGCAATGCCAGGTGCGTATAGAGCGCGCAAAACGCCTGCCAGAAGAGGTTATCTCGCTCCGGCGAGAGGTGCGCCAGATCCGCCTCAGCGCCGGAGAGTTCGAGGGAGACCTCACCCCCTCCCCCCGCTCCCGCGAGGAGCGGGGCCGCAGGGTGCGGAGTTTTCGCCGCTGGCGTCTGGCTCCCCTCTCCCGCGCACGGGGGAGGGGCGGGGGGTGGGGGCCATGTCCCTCGCCACTGTACCTGCCCCACGGTCCCCTCTCTTCTGGGAGAGGGGTGGCCGCAGGCCGGGGTGAGGTCTCGCACCTCAAAGGTATTGGCGAAATCGAGCGCCAGGGCAAGGCAATCGAAGCCGGGGCCGAGGTTGGCGCAGGTAGCAGGCACGCGGACACGCACACTGCGCCACTGCGCGATATCCGGCGTGGATGAGGGGTATCGTGAATTGTTCATCACAGCACCCCCGCCGCGCGTAACAGGTCGCTCACCACCGCGCCAGCCGTCACGCCGATGCCTGCGCCGGGACCGGCGATCACCAGCGGATTGGCGTCGTACCGCGCCGTCCGCAGCACAAAGACGTTATCTGGTCCCGCGCCACGCGCCAGTAGATGCTCCGGCGGCAGATCAGCCAGCAGCGCGCGCAACTCGCCATCGGGCCGCATCCGCGCAACATAACGCACCACCTGCCCGGCGGAACGGGCGTTACTGGCGCGCGCCGCCAGATGGTCCGCATAATCGGGAATCGCCGCGACGAACTCCGCCAGCGAAAGCGCCTCGCTGCCCTGCGGCGCCAGGCTCTCCACCTGCACATCCGCCAGTTCGGCGGAGGCGCCAGCCACGCGCGCCAGAATCAGCAACTTGCGTGCAACATCGAAGCCGGAAAGGTCCAGGCGCGGGTCCGGCTCGGTATAGCCGCGCGCCATCGCCTCGCGTAGCGCCTGATCGAAGGCAACGCCGCGCGAGAGTTCATCACAGAAAAAGCCAAGCGAACCACTGGCTCGCGCGCCGATCTCGATGATCGTATCACCGCTGGCGACACTGGCAGCCAACGCGGAGAGAATGGGCAAGCCCGCGCCAACCGTTGCGCTGATATGCAGCGAACCGCCATACTCACTCTCCGCCAGCGCGCGGTATTGCGCCAGGGGTCCGGTCAGCGGGTCCTTGTTTGCCAATACGACGCTGGCTCCTGCCGCCCGCGCAGCCAGCAGCAGCGGCGCCATCGCATCACCGCTGGCGCAATCCAGCACAACAACGCGCGCCGCATCACCGGCAGCCTCTACTGAGCCATCCAGCACATGCGTCCATTCGTCATGCGACGCCGCGCCGGACTGCTCAGCGAAACGCTGGCCGTTCTCATGGGCCAGTAGCGCCGCGCGCACCGCTTCAGGTGTAAGGAACGTCTGTTTGCCGGTGAGGAAGGCGGTTGAATCGGCAAGGGCATAGTAACGGACGTTTAAGCCATAGCGTTCGCGCCAGCGTTCAGCCTGTGCAGCGATGATATGCACCACCGCCGCGCCGACCCGCCCCACGCCCAGTTGCAGCAGCGCGATATCGCGGTTCATGTCACGTCTCATGAGCTACGCCTCCGTTCTGCCAGCCCATGCGCCGGTTCATCCGCTGCTTGTGGCATATTCAGTATGGCGCGCTCATCGGCGTGCAGCAGCGCATGATAGAGCCGCCGCTGCGTGGCTGCGCTCTCTGCCATTGGCACGGCCACGCTGATATAGCGCGCCGAAAGCGCCAGCCGCAGTGGGCGCGGCGTCCCCGCCAGCAGCGCCAGCGCGCCGGAGACCGCGCCATCGCCGGGATAGCAGGGATAACCAGACACAGCATCGGCGGGAGACTGGTGAAGGGCGGCAAAATACGTGTGCAGGTGATCGTCTTCCTGCGCTGGAAGGTCGGCATGGCGCAGAAACAGCCCTGTCACCTCGACAAGACCGTCGGCCTGGTCGTCTGTATCGCCCGCGTGCTGTAGATAACCGAAAAGCGGGTGGGCGCTCGTCACACTGCGAGCGATAACAACCCAGGCAGGCCGCGTCAACGATGTATCAAACGGTGTGTCATGTACAGCATCCGCCTGTATCATGGCAGGCGTGCCGATGACGGTGCCAGGTGTCTCCGGCACGAAACTGCTGTGCAGATACAGCGGGATACCGGCGGCGGCCAGCGGGCGCAATGTCTGCGGGTGCAAGACGCGCGCGCCCATCGCGCTCATCTCGGCGGCGTCCGCATAGGAGAGCGCAGATAATAGCGCCGCGTCGGGCACGGCGCGCGGGTCGGCACGATGCACACCGGCGACATCGCTATACAGGTGCAGGCGTCCGGCCCCAAGCGCGGCGGCGATCAACGCGGCGGAATAATCGGAGCCATTGCGGCCCAGCGTCGTCACCAATCCCTCCGCCGTGCGCGCCAGATAGCCCGGCAGCACCGGCACACACCCTGCCGCAAGCTGCGTGGCAATCTCAGGCGCAAGCCACTCACGTGTCGCCGCCACTGACGGCCTGAGTTGCTCCCAGGATGGAAGCCCCACCCCTAACCCCTCCCCCGTGCGCGGGAGAGGGGAACACGGAACGCCTGTCCTCCCCTCTCCTATGGGAGAGGGGCCGGGGGTGAGGTCCACCATCACCACCGGCTCGCCTGTACAGGGTGCGGCGGCGATGCCTTCGGCGGCCAGCGCCAGCGCGAAGAGATGCACAGAGAGGCGTTCGCCCCAGCCGGAGAACGCGGCGAGCGCATGCTGGGTCTCGTGGTCATCCGGTCGCTCGCGCAGCGCGGCCAGCCGTTCCAGGTCGGCGCGCAACGCGGCATAACCGGCAGCGAGCGAAGGAGTGGTCTCCGCAACGGAACCAGCGGTAGTGACGGCGGAAGAGCGGGTAGTAGTCAGGCTGCGCGTCACCTGCTCGTGCTGTTGGATCAGCGCGGTGAGCAGGGTCTGCGCCTGGGTCTCGCTCTTCTTCATCATCAGGTCCGCGATGGTCAGCAACGTGTCGGTGACACCCGACATCGCCGAGACCACACAGACGACCGGCTGTTCAGCGCGCAGGGCAGCGACGATTCGCGCCGCCGCGCGCAGGCGTTCCGTTCCGGCGAGCGACGTGCCGCCGAATTTTACGACGATCACGACGCTCCTCCTCGCTCAGACATAACCAGCGTTCCCTTTCGTAATCCCCCACCCCCAACCCCTCCCCCGTGTGCAGGAGAGGGGAGCTAGAGTCGAAGGGTAAACAAAAGCCACTCTCCACGCCAAATGCGGAGAGTGGCTGAACCCCTGCGCCTCGCAGCGATAATGACACTACGCTGCGGTGATACGTGCGCCTCGGATGCTCGACGGCAGCCGGCAAGGTCCAGCCACCGACGGTTCGCCAGCGAAGCGTCTCATAATGGGCCGGTGATACCATGCCTACGGCTCAGAACATCGAGCGGGCGCTGCAACGCGCACAGGGTATGCCTGAGATGATACGTGGCGCGCGCAGCCCTGTCAAGCGCAGAACCGCGTGCTGAGTAGATCAGCGTTTGCTGATTTAGCAGCCGGGCGGTTCACTCGGCGGAGCGACTGACGCTACCCCTGGCGTACTGCGCAACTGTTGCAACCAGGCGATAGATGTGAAATGATTGGCAGTTTGCACCATCAAAGTGTGCGTGGTGGCAAACGCCTTCTCCTGCCCGACGGGAGCGAATGTCTGCTCATGATAAAAACAGTTGGCATCGAGCGCCAGCCCCAGGTTACTGATAACATAGAGCGCGGCGTCATATGTATCGAGCGGCGCAGTAAAGGTCACTTTTGTGGTGAACCAACCATCGCTGCCATACATGATGCGTGGCGTACCAGCCGGTGGAGTGCCTACCGCTGTCGGACAGAAAAAGTCGCCATTGGTGCTGGACCCAGGCGGTGTAGGCAATCCCTGCTCGACATTGCCAACAGTGCGTATGCTCACGACATTGGCAAGGTGGGAAAGCCCTGTGAGAAAGTTTATATCCCCCGTCGTCTCACTGAAGTAGACATAGAGCTGGTGGGTTCTGGCGTACCTGTCCCGCTGGCCCTGGGGTTGCCAGAGCGCTGTGTAGAGTGTGGTGTGAGGAGGCATACCAACTTGCACGCTGGAACAGAGGAAGCCAGGCTGCATCCCCTGGTCGGTGATCTCGCGCAGCGCTTGGGCATATGAGGTGATTTTGGTGAACGTGATCAGTTGATCGCCGGTAGGAGGTCGCGATGATGGCCCCTGCGCAGCATTGGTCTGCGGTCCACACCCGGCGAGAACCACCAATCCCAGCGATGCTAGCAACACCATTGAAAACAACCCCACTTTGTATTTGCTCCTGCACTGTTGCGCTGAGGCCAATGCGACATTCGTCATATCTGCTCATTCCTTTCCATCACTAGGGTAAAAAACCAGCCTTTCTCACGGTTGCCCACCCCACATGAGCAAATTGCCGGTATGTGCATCGAAGACTTCAAAGCCTTTGCGGAGACTTTCTTGCCCGCCGTTTGGCGTTGGGATGGTGAACATCCCACTCACCTGCACGTAGCAGACCAGCGCATTCGGGGCGAGACCTGCATCATCACTCACGAACGCATGGAGCGCCTGATCCGTGAGGAAAGCAGCCTTTAGTACTTTGGGAAGCGTCGGATTAAGTGTCTGCGGCATAACATGCTGGCTGACGTAAGCTGTAGCATCTGCTATGGTAAACACTGGCATAGTCGCTGAGGCATTTTGTGGTGGATGTGGCGCGATAGCGCGCATCCCAGGTACGTGAGTGGAAGGCGAAGCACTATGAGCAGGTGGATGATTGCTCGTCTTTGGAGGCGCTATGATGCCAGTGCCCTGATAGGTACAACAATAGGTCATGTACGTGCCACCATTATTAGATCCATTGGCCATAGCATACGTGATGATGTACGGCGGCTGGTCGTCTTTGAGGTTAGAAAAGCCGATACTTTCGTAGAAGCTATCTGGCCTTGTTGACATCCTGGCCTAAGCTGTGCAGGTGAAGTCTGCCAGGAGGCTCAAAATGCCTGAAATCGGACTGGTTCACTTTGCCCGCGTCGCCCGCCAGATA
>JAJPKE010000042.1 GCA_021323855.1 Chloroflexota bacterium
AGGCCACCTCATGCGGTCTTAGCCGGTATTTCTACCGGGTATCCCCCACCTCTGGGCAGGTTATCCACGTGTTACGCACCCGTCCGCCACTCGAATCAGTCCCGAAGAGCTGACCCCCGTTCGACTTGCATGTGTTACGCACGCCGCCAGCGTTTGTCCTGAGCCAGGATCAAACTCGCCATCCAAGTTCTATCGCTTGCCTTCCCCAAAGGAAAGACACTCGTTCACTTGCTGATGAGTCTACGACTCAAATAAAGGTTTTGCTCCAGGTTCTCACCCTTGCCGAAACAAGAGTTTGACGGTGCCTTATCGCACTGTGTTCCCGTTGCATACGCTGTGCTACTGCTTCTCACTCTTCAGTTGTCAAGGTACTGCTACCTGCTAGCGTACTCGCTTTGGAGTTCCGCTTGCATCGCCACCCCTTTTCAAGGGCGCCTCCTGAGCTTAACACATCTTTAATCGCGTGTCAAGAGGCAATTTCGCGACTTGTTTCAAATTCGTTTTCCAGTGGGAAATCGCTTGCTCGAAACAAGAGCCCTTCGCGGTGGCTCGTACTGTTTCTAACGCATCGCATTACACGCGCGTCACAGGTACTAGAATCACGAATCGAAGGTACTGGTGAGAGGAACGATGCCCAGATCAGCTAATGGTTAGTGGCTGTGCATCGTACCGCTTCCTCGCGGCAGCCTTATGAGTTTCTCACAAAGAGAACACACTGTCAAGACCGTATCGCTTCAGGTACTACCCCCGTGCGCTGCATGCACAACGCCTCCTGTTAGTGGGTTATTGTGCGTGCTTCGTGGGGACATATCCTCAAACGCGCAGACCTATCACTGCGTCACGCATCACCCAAAAGTTGGGGATACGATTCTCAGAAGGCGATGGCGACCGGAAACTATCCGTGCGACGACGCTTCATCCTCATCAGCATCAGTATGAGACTGCCCCCCTGGGCCGGATTTCCCCTCTCCGCTGTGGCCCGCGCCAAGAACACGCCAGCCCGCCCGCTGACCTGTCTGTCCTGTCTGTCCTGCATGTCCTGGCTGCCCTCCCGTATCATCCTCGGCCAGTTCATCATCCCCGATCTGCTCATCCTGCCGGAATGCTGGGTGTGGCGGCGAGAGATAATAGCCAGCAATGAGGGCGATGCCGATGGCCAGCGGAATCAGCCCTGGCAACAGCCAGGGACCGATGCGTCCGGGGGCGGCGGTGAGTGGCGCAGGCAGCAACCAGCCCAGGTTGTAGAGGCCAACGGTGAGCGCGAAGCCGACTCCTGCGGTAATCAGGCCGCCACGCAACTGCGCCGAGCCACGCGGATAGTGAGGACGCTGCCCGGTCTCTGGATGGAGGAGGCCACGCTCGATCATACTCATGCGCTCGCGGTGTTCGAGATAACGCAGGAAGAGAATGAAGGCCAGAAAAACGGTGACACCGCCCAGCCATTCTAAACCGACGACCGCCAGATCACTCACGCTGTTCCCCTCGTCTCCCTGCTCTCAGCAAATCAGCAAATCAGCAAAATCGGCACACTGTATGCGTGTTACGGCAACCGATGCCACCGATAGAGGGTATCATTGCTACTGAATATCCTCTTCCAGAGATCATGGTATCATCGGCATCATAGGCGTTCTGACAGCAGCCGGAACGCATGATACAGTTATACAGTGAGATATGGATTGGCGTATTATTCGTTCTATCGCTAGCGGGGAAATTTGCCCGCACTGACGAGGCCCGGCCTCGCAGAGACGCAAGATAGACGCGATACACCCATACACCTTGTACTTTTATGTACTGAGTGTAGCACCGCGCCAATTGTTTCAGTGGAATAGGCGGATTAAGCGAGAACTACTCGTGAAACCTTTTGGACCGCGCTTCGCTCCAACAGATACATCCAGTGGATGGAGCATGAGGAGCAGCGATTCGATGAGCGCAGCAGAGCAGACACAACAGGCGGCCCTCACAGGGCTGGACCTGGCTGCGCACCAGAAGCAGGGGGCGACCGCAGAGGAGCTTGCCCTGATCGAACGCGCGCGCTCTGGCGATCAAGATGCCTTCAGCCTGTTGGTGCGCCTGCATCAACGCCAGATTTATGCGCTGGCGCTGCGGATGCTTCACGACAGCGAAGAAGCCACCGAGGCAACCCAGGAAGTGTTTCTCTCCGCATGGCAAGGGCTGCGCACCTTCCGTGGTGACGCGCGTTTTACTACCTGGCTCTACCGCATCGCCTACAACTACTGCTTGAAACAGATCGAACATCAACGGCGCGACGCCGCCACCAGAGCAGAGCTGGCGGCCACCACCGCGCGCGAACACAGCCCAGCCAGCACCATCAGCGCAAATCACGCGCTGGACGCCGAACGCCAGATGCGCGAAACCGTGCGCAGCGAGATCAATAATTTGCCAGCGAAATACCGCGCAGTCCTCATCCTCCGCCACCTGCAAGAATTGAGCTACGAGGAGATGGCGAACATCATGCGCATGCCCGTCGGCACCGTCAAGACGCATCTCTTCCGCGCGCGGGCGCTCCTCAAAGAGCGGCTGGAAGACCTGGAGCGCGTTCGCGACGAAGGTATCGCCCGCGCCGGCGGTGTGCGCGCTGGCATCGAGGCGAGCCTACGCGGCATGCTAGATCGCGGCAAAGGCAGCCGGGAAAAGCTGGAGCAACCAGCGCAGCAGGGGAGTGAGTGATGAATTGCGACCGTGCCCAGAAAGACCTACAACTCTATATAGATGGGCGGCTGGATCAGCGTCGCTTCTCCTTGCTCGAAACACATCTCGATACCTGCGACCATTGCCAGCATGATCTGGCGTTCTATGAACTTATCCAAACGGCGCTGGGAGAGGATGCGACACCGGCGCGCGAGCCGGAGAATCTGACTCTGCTGGTTATGGCGCGCATCGCCGCAGCCGAACGACGCCGGGCGGCGACACAAGCGGCGCGAGCCGCACACCCTTTCACCTGGCGCTGGAGCGATGCGCTGCTGGCGGCGCTGCTGGGCACCATCAGCACGCTGCTCTTCCTGTTCATCAATCCAGGGCTGCGCACCTCATTCTTTGCCACTCTTGCGCATAGCTTTCCGCTGCTCACCATGCTGGCGCAGGCGGAGGGTCCGGGGTCTATTCCCTGGCTTGCCTGGATCATCTGGATCACCGCAGGCATCGTACTGGCCCTCTGGCTGGCTGGCGCGGAGATGCGCGCCACCTGGAAGCGCGCGCTCATCCAGCGATTGCCTGCGCGCCCACAGTTCCGCCAGCTCTGGTGATTGGAATTGGCAGTTGACACGGCGGATGATTGGCGCACAACAAAACGCCGCCTGGAATATCAAGAGTATTCCAGGCGGCGTCTTTATTCTCATTTAGCGGGCGGTGCGACGTTCGTAGGCCCAGACCGAGAATGGGATAAACACCAGCAGGATACCCACACACCAGGCGAGCGCCTGCCAGCCGGTCGCGCCGACGGGCTGGCCCAGAATGAAGGAGCGCACGGCGTTGATGACCAGCGTGACGGGCTGATGCTCGGCAAACCATTGCAGCACGCCCGGCATCGAGGCAGTCGGCACGAAGGCGCTGCTGGCGAAGGTCAGCGGGAAGAGCCAGATGAAGCCGGCGGACTGCGCCGCCTCCACATTGCGCACCAGCAAGCCAATCGGTGCGCCAACCCAGGAGAGCGCGAAACCAAAGAGCAGCAGCAAGCCAATGCCAGCAATCCAGCCAAGCGCGCTGCCTTCTGGGCGGAAGCCGACGATTAGGCCAACCACCAGCATCACCAGCACGACAAAGGCGTTACGCACCAGATCAGCTATCGTGCGCCCTGTCAACACGGCGGAACGCGACATCGGCAGCGAACGGAAACGATCCACGATGCCCTTTTGCAGGTCAGCAGCCAGGCCGATGCCGGTGGAGACCGAGCCAAACGCTACGGTCTGCACGAAGATGCCCGCCATCAGGAAGTTCACATATGAGGTGCCCTTGATGGCGATGGCGCCGCCGAAGACATAGCGAAACAGGACAACAAACATAATCGGCTGAATCGTCGAGAACACCAGCTCTTCAGGGATGCGCGGGATGCGGAGCAGATTGCGCTTCGCCAGTATCCAGGCATCTGAGAGCGTCCAGTAGAGACGGCTGCGTCGCGGCGGCGTGGCGCCGGTGCGCGGCAGGGCCGCCGGGAGATTGGTTGCGACGCTCATGCCGTCACCTCTTCTTTCTCTTTCGAGCGCTCTGAACGAGCGGCGTTGTTCATCTCATCACCGGCAGAAGCCTCAGCAACATGGCCGGTTAGCGTCAGGAAGACATCATCGAGTGTGGGGCGGCGCAGGTTCAGGTCATCCAGCCGCACACCGGCGGCATCGAGATCACGAACGACAGCGGGCAACTGGCGCGCGCCGTTGGCAATCGGCAGGCTGATGAAGCGACGCTCAACCTCCACTCGTGGCTCGCCATCGCTATAGGCGCCGAGCGTGCGCAGGGCGGCGTTGATATCGCTGCCGCGCGCCAGCGTCACATCCAGCCGCTCGCCGCCGATCTGCGTCTTCAACTCATCGGCGGTGCCTTTGGCGATCACACGGCCACCATCCACAACGACAATCTGGTTGGCAAGCTGGTCGGCCTCTTCCAGATATTGCGTGGTCAGCAACACCGTCGTGCCATCGGACACCAACCCAGCGATGATGTCCCACATGCCGATGCGGCTGCGTGGATCGAGGCCGGTGGTCGGCTCATCCAGAAACAGCACCGGCGGCGAGACGATCAGGCTGGCGGCCAGGTCCAACCGGCGGCGCATGCCACCGGAATACGTCTTGAGCGTGCGGTTGGCAGCATCCACCAGATCGAAACGCTCGATTAGCTCATCGGCACGCTGGCGTGCCCATTTCTTCGGCAGGTGATAGAGCCGTCCGAACATCTCCAGGTTTTCGCGCCCCGTTAGATATTCGTCCACCGCCGCATACTGGCCGGTCAACCCAATGAGCGCGCGCAACTGGTTGGGATGCCGCACAACATCGAGGCCAGCGACCTCGGCATGGCCGGCATCCGGCTGCAAGAGCGTGGTGAGGATGCGAACGGCGGTGGTCTTGCCCGCGCCATTCGGCCCCAGGACGCCGAGAACGGTCCCCTCTTCAGCGGCCAGATCGAGGCCGCGTAAGGCTTGTGTCTGGCCAAAGCGCTTCTCTAAGCCCTCGGCCAGGATGGCAAAATGGTGTGCCATGTGGTATCCTTTTCTGTGTGACTATTCATTAACCCGACATACAAAGTGGATAGCTACATAGTGAACACATACAGTATGTACACTAGGATGTGCCACCATGTCAAGATCACAGTCACGATCAACGCTAGATCAACAGGATGCACTGTCAGCATCCACAGCAGCACCAGAGGTAGTGCCAGAGCAGACCAGATCTCACGATGAGGAGCCGGCCCAGGAAGAACAGACGCCGAGCGGCGTCGAACTCTCCGAGGCGTTTAAGATGGTGTCCCACCAGTTCATGCGCTGGGGCCAGTTCTGGTTCAGCAATCAGCGGCTTTCGATTCCGCGCGTCATGGTGTTAAAGACGGTGGCGGAACATGGCTTGCATGTGGGAAACCGCGAAGGCTATCTGCGCATGATTGATATTGCTGAGGAGCTGGGCGTCACGCCGCGCAATATCACGACCATCGTGGATGGCTTGGAGCGCGAAGGATTGCTGGTGCGCCGCCGCGATGCGACCGACCGCCGCGCTATCCGGCTGGAATTGACGCCGCAGGGCAAGGAGCAGATCGAAGAGATCGAGCAGACGATGAACACGGTCAGCGAGCGCTTCTTTGCGCCGCTCGATGCCGCGCAACGCCGCCAACTGCTGACCATCTTGCAAACGCTCGGCAACGCCTACAATTTGCCGGGCGAGGCCAATTGCCCTGTCGGCGCCGTGTCGTCTGAGGGAAAGCAGAACATCCACGACCGCATGCGCGAACGAGCGCACGAACTGCATGGCCATCACCGGCATCACAGCCAGTAGTCAACTACGCGCCGCCAATGGTTTGATCTGGCACCGCTGCGTATTGTAAATGTACGAGGGTTAGCTGGTGCGATGGATTACTCCTCCCCCATTCCGAAGGTGGCGCGCGTTTCCGGTAATCGGTCTACGCCCCTGCCTCAGCGTTCTGCTGTCGCAGGCCAGCTATCACCACCTCCAGCATACGATTAGCCTGTTCAGGGCCGTCCGGGGTGTTATCCGTCACCATCGCGATTCCATGCACCAGCCGCAACACCTCTGAAATTGTTAGCCCTACGCGTATCTCCCCCGCCTCCTGCGCGCGAACCAGCAACGCGCCACCAGCCGCATGCAGCCGCATCTTGCATTCAGTAATCGCCGCAGTGCCATCAGTTCCCTCGACTACCATAAGGGCTTCCTTGAGTCCACGCTGCGTGATGTTATGGACGAGGACACTGCGCAGCCAGGATGCCAGCGCATCGCCAGGAGACGGCGCGTTGAGCAGTTCCTCAGCCTCCGCGCTCAAGTTCTCGATGCGGCCACGATAGACCGCCGCCAGCAACGCCTGGCGATTGGGAAAGTGCCGGTAGAGCGTCCCTATCCCTACCTCTGCGCTCCTGGCAATGTCATCCAGGCAGATATGCGGCCCATGCTCCGCAAATGCGGCATTGGCCGCAGCTAGCAGCCGCTCATAATTACGTCGCGCGTCGGCGCGCATCTGTCGCGGCTCCGTCGTTGGCATCTCGTTTTCAGTTGTCTTCATATGCTCGCTCTTTGCGTCTCCATTGACGCCCATCCTCCACAGATTCCGCACTTCTCTGGGTTTTTCCCAGTTTGCAGAAGACGGCAACAGATTCCCCCAAGAGGGGTTGCAAAACGGAGGATTCCTCCGTATAATATCCATAAGCGGAGTGATGCTCCGCTTATTTATGTGGAGGTTTCCTCCATATTATCGCACAACGGAGACTTTCATGGCAACGATTCCGACCACAACCCGGTCAATGCGGATACTGCGGACAATAGTAGATCGTTTCGCCAGCAGGGCAGAGCGCCGCTATCATCCAGGCATTGCATTGGCGGTCATCGTCACCTGCCAGTTGATGCTTGTCCTGGATGCAACGGTGGTCAACATCGCCCTGCCACAGATCCAGCGCGACCTCCACTTCTCGCCGACCAGCCTCTCCTGGATATTCAATGCCTACATGCTGACCTTCGGCGGTCTGCTGCTGCTCGGTGGACGCGCTGGGGACATCCTGGGACGGCGGCGTGTCTTCATCGCCGGCATCCTGCTCTTTACCGTGGCCTCGCTGCTCGGCGGATTCGCCACCTCAGCGGCTATGCTGATTGTGACGCGCGCCGCGCAAGGGGTGGGCGCTGCCTTCGCCGCGCCAAGCACACTCGCGCTGATCGCCACCAACTTTGAGGAGGGTCCGAAGCGCACCGGCGCCCTCAGCATCTATTCGGCGGTAGCCAGCGCCGGAGGCTCGCTAGGTCTGGTGCTGGGCGGGCTGCTCACCGCCTGGGGTTCCTGGCGGCTGGTGCTATTCATCAATGTGCCGGTCGGTATCGCCGTGATGCTGCTTGCGCCCATCTTCATACGGGAGCCGGAGCGGCGTCCGGGGCGGCTCGATATCGCCGGCGCGCTCACCGCAACCGCAGGCATGGCATCGCTGGTCTTTGCGTTCATCCGCGCCTCGTCGAGTGGCTGGGGCAACGCGCTGACGATCTGGGCATTCGTCGCCGCCACCGCGCTGCTGGCGCTGTTCCTGACCATCGAAGCGCGCACTGCGCAGCCTATCATGCCGCTGCGCCTCTTCGCCAACCGCAACCGCGCCAGCGCCTACCTCAACATCCTGCTCTTCTTTGCGACGATGTTCGGCGTCTTCTTCTTCCTGACGCAGTTCCTGCAGGATGTCCTGGGCTTCAGCCCGATCATCGCTGGCCTGGCGTTTCTGCCGATGACCGTGCCAATGTTCGCCACGGTGCGCACGATTCCCCGGTTGCTGCCGCGCTTCGGCGCAAAACCGATCATGATCGTGGGCGCGGTGCTGCTGGCCGGCGGCATCCTCTGGCTCAGCCGCATCTCGGTCGCCAGCGCCTATTTCCCTGATATTTTGGGGCCGATGGTGCTGCTTGGCACCGGCGTCGGGTGCAGCATCCTGCCGCTGAACGTCGTAATTCTCTCCGGCGTGGGACAGGACGACGCAGGCGCCGCCTCCGGCATCCAGCAGACGATGCAGCAGACCGGCGCCTCGCTGGGGCTGGCCATCCTAGTGACGGTCTTCGGCGCAGCCAGCAGCAGTGCCGCCCGGCACCCTCTCGCGCATGCCAGCGTGCAGGTACAGGCGCATAGCATTCTGGCGCAGGGCATCGTCAGCGCCCTCACGGTCGGCGTGATCTTCGCGGTCAGCGCGCTCATCGTCGCGGTGATCGCCATCAACACCCATCCAACAAAAGCCTCAAATGAGGAAGCGTCCACCGGAGTCGGGCTGGATGCTGGTCTCTAGCGACTAGAGAGTGGCAATACGCAATACGCCTGATATGACGAGACGGCGCGCATTGGCTTCATGCGCGTCGTCTCGCTATTTAGAGAGATCGAAGAGAGATATGATCTGGATCGCTACGCGCCAACTGGCACGACATAGGCGCTGGGCGTGGCCCCAGTGAAGGAGACCCCGGCAAACGATTGCGACCCGGAGGTCGTGATCGTCGTCCAGTTCCAAGATGTCTTGTTATTCACGGTGTAGGGGTAATATTCGAGGTGAATATTACCGTCATCCTCACTGGCAAAGACATTATGCGTCGTTGTGCCGGAGTAGATGAATGTGAGCGCATCCGGCGAGCCAGTGACATTATAGCCGTCCGGGTCCGTGCCACCGCCTACATGCGACCAACTCGAAGGCGTATTCGACTGGGAATACACTTCGTAGGCGCTACCTGCGGAATCGGTCACGAAGCCAAACTGGATCGGCGTCGCGCTCTCAAACGAGGGATGCACGTTGGGTGAGCCAGTGGGAACAACTCCACTGGGCAGCAGGGCCGCCGGACTAGAGTAGTTCCAAGTGCTCGTGGAGGGATCGTAATAGAACCCATATACCTGGCCGTTACTGCCCTTCACGTAGACGAAGTGGTGCGTACCGGCAGCGTCACTGTACGAGTACGCGCTCGGCTGGCCGCTGGCACTATAGCCATTGGGCAAGGAGAACGTATTGATCAGGTTCATCGAGCCGGTGTTACCAATGGGATTACTGTACTCGCGCAGCTTGCCATCGCTGGTAATGACATACACGAGCTGGTCCCCATTAGTATCATAGGCATAGGCCGTTGGCGTACCAGTAAAGGTGGTCCCGCTCGGAGGCGCTGTGAGGGCAATGCCCCAGATCGAAGACGACGGCCAGGAATACTCGTACAGGTTCCCATCCGTGCCAACCACGTACACCGCATGATGAGGGTTGTTGCTGCTATCGTAATAACTGTACCCGAAAGGCGATTGGGTAAAAGTCGGGTTGTACGAGCCGTTGTATTTTGCCAGATCGTTGTAGGTCCACGCATTGTTCATGTAATAGAACTCGTGGATTTGCCCATCGGTTCCGGTGGCGAAGATGTCATGCACGATTTGGCCGCTTTGCTTCAGCCAGTCCGCACTGGGATTGCCAACGAGGTTGGAGGCTTCACCTGTGGTGGTGTTGAGGTCGCGCGCGCTCCACGAGGTGAATTTCGAGTCCGGCCAGAACTCGTAGAGATGTGAATTGCCGTGCGTATCCGTGCCGATTGCATAGACCAGCTTGGTGGAGATGATCGGATTGCTGTTGGTTGGAGCGCCAAAGTGTAGAATCTGCACATTGTCTTCTGATTGTGTCGGATAGGAGCTGCCGCTATCATCGTTGTAGTAGCTCCAGTTCCTCACCACCAGCTTAGTGTAGGGCCATGAGTTGTCTCCCCAGGCTGAGCGGACGCTCGTTCCATCGGGAGTCCACCCGGCATTAGCGCCACCACTACTCGTATTTTCCTGGGCGATCATCACGTAGCCATTGCCGTTGACGGCATCGTCAATATGGACATAGTTGACGACGCCAGTATGGCCGGAGGAATCGCCTCCACTGGTGGTGGAGAGGACATCCCCAGGGGAAGGAAACATCTGGGTTGTTCCACCATAAATCAAGCTCAGCCCTGAAACCGTGCCTTTGTACCAGTTATAGTACGCGTTGGCAACGCCTGCGCCATTGACACCGCCCTCGTTCGGCATGTTACGGACCTGTTCAAGATAACGGGCGGAGAACTCGACACATTGCCATTCTGCGAGCGTCGCAACACCATGTGGTGTCTGCTCGGTATAGTTTTTCTGCCCACTTGGCAGACCGTTCCAATTGTAGGGGTAACAAATCTGGACTCCGAGGGTAGGATCGGTCGTAATGAGCGTTCCCCTAGTCAATCCGTCAGGCGTTGGATCCCCATTATCACAATCACCGGACCACCACGGCGCTTGCCCTGATGACGCATGGGCCACGTGTAGTGGCGTAAGCGCGACAAACAGCGCCGCCAATGACAACGCCAATACGAGCATGAACAGCATACTCAGCCGTCGCACCTTTAGCGTGGGCCGACGCCGACTTTGAACCGAAGCAAACATCGTTTCTCCTCCGCAACACACATGACACCACAGAGAATCCACCAGCGCGCCTCCGCTTCCCGTTGCCGGAACAATCGGGGTGGGTCGAATCGCTGGCGTCCTGACAATACATGAGTGAGGCGCAGATGAACACGGCATCTATGAGTCATCTACCAGTCAAGTTGAGGGCAAGGGGTGTCATAGAGGGGTGTCGTACACGAAATCAGGTCAGTCGTTTTGTGGCGCTGAATGTGGCGATGATGGCTTGTCTTGCGCATCGAGCGCATCCAGAAAATCGGTGACTGCCGCGAGGAATGGCTGCTGCCGGAAAATGAAGAAGAGATGGCCGCCGGGGAACGTCTGCATCTTCGCGCCAGGGATGCCTTGTTGCATTGCCTCAGCCAGCGGAAGTAGGGCAGACTTGTCCTGCCTGCCATGTAGGATGAGCGTTGGCGCATGAATCTCACTCAGCCTATCCATCGCATCGTAGTTGCGCGACGCATCACGCTGCCGGATGACGGCGTAATACGGAGTTCCTTTGCGTATCCACGGTAGCCTCAGCATCAGATCAACACGGCGACGCGCCCAGGTCATCGGCTCGTCTTTCAGGCGCTTCACGCCCGTCGAAACGAGGATCAGACTCTTCACGAGTTGCGGATGCTGAAGCGTCAGCGCCACGGCAATTCACCCGCCCATCGAGACGCCCAGGATATGCGCCTGTTCGATGCCCAGCGCAGCCAGCAGCCCCGCCGTGTCATCTGCCATCATCTCGATGGTATACGGAATATCCGGCTTGCCGCTCTGCCCCACACCGCGATTATCGAACACGATCACACGATAGCGCGCCGCCAGTGGCGAGATGAACGTCCGAAACAGCATATGATCGCTGTTCAGCCCGCCAATCAGCACCAGCGGCGCGCCTGCGCCATGAATCTCGTAATACATCTCTATATCGTTGACTCGCATGCTGGGCATGGGCGCATCCCTCACTTCTTTCTCACAGCCATCGCTTGCGTCTTGCGTCTTGCGTCTTGCGTCTTGCGTCTTGCGCACACATATGTGTATGCGTGATGATAAGGAATTGTACCGCCAGTCAACCGCCTGCCGCTGTGATGAAACGAAAAGCCATGTGGAGATACTGCTTGGAGACTGTGCTATGGGCATCGAATATCGTGTACTGGGCTTGCCGGGACGCGACAATGCGCTGTTTGTGCGCATCAACAGCGGCCAGCGCATCACGCGCCTGCTCTTTGATTGTGGTGAGGCGGTGCTAGAAACGCTCAGCTTTGCCGAGGTGCAGGCGATAGACCATCTCTGCTTCTCGCATCTGCATATGGACCACATCAGCGGTTTCGATAGCTTCTTCCGCGCCGTCTATGCTCGCACGGACCGCCCGAACCGTATCTGGGGTCCGCCGGAAACGGCGCGCATCCTGCATCATCGCTTCTGCGGCTTCCTCTGGAATCTCTACGAAGACGATCACGCCTCCTGGTTCGTCCATGATATCCTGCCGGAGCGCATTGAAAGCACGCGCTTCGAGGCGAGCGAAGCGTTTGCCGTCGCTCATGAGGCCGGCGTCCAGCCCTTTAATGGCGTAGTACTCGACACGCCCGATTTCAGCGTCAGCGCGCTGCATATGGATCATCTCACGCCCTCGATGGCCTATATCGTTCGTGAGAAGCCACATCTCAACGTAGATACCAGCCGTCTCGCCGCATTGGGGCTGCGCGGCGGTCCCTGGCTCAAGCAACTCAAAGACGCTGCGCCGGAAGTGGGCATAGAGCCAGCAGAACAGGCGACAATTGAAATAGAAGGGCAACAGTATCCGCTGGCGGAGCTACGAGCCGCGCTCTTGGTGGAGACGCCGGGCGATGCGCTGGCCTATCTGACCGATTTCCTGCTAGATGAGGCGGCAATGGAACGGCTCATACCGGCGCTGCGCGGCTGCGATACGCTCGTCTGCGAGTGCCAGTACCGCGACGATGATGTGGCGCTGGCGCGCAAAAATCATCACATGACGGCCAGCCAGGTCGCAACACTGGCGCAACGCGCAGGCGTGGAGCGGCTCGTTCTCTTTCACCTCTCGGACCGCTATCGTCACGATGGCTGGCAGATATTGCTCGATGAGGCGCGGCGCATCTTCCCCAACACCCGCTTCCCCGCCGGATGGGACGCCATCACCGGCGACTCATAAATAAGCATGAGGTATCATGGAGCGGTCAGCGTTGCTGCCAACGTTACAATAGTTGCGATTGATTGATAGTGATAGCTCATGGTAAGCGATTGGAGAGGAAAGCCTTCATGCTTCCAGCGACCTTCGATAATTTCTTTCTGGCCACCTCCAGCGGCGGCGCTGCCCTGATCGGCCTGCTCTTCGTGGCAACCTCCATCTCGCCCGAAAAGGTTTTTTCGCGGAACGCTTCTCCCGAGGTGACCGCTGTAGCGACCAGCGCGTTTACGGCGCTGGTCAACGCCTTCTTCATCTCCATCTCTGCCCTGCTGCCTGGTTCGGGCCTCGGCTATGTCGCGCTTCTTTTCGCGCTGATGGGTGGCATAAACAGCATGTCGCTGGGCTTCCGTCTTGCGCAAAATCGCTGGCAACATCGTCACGATTTCAAGGGTAATAGCCTCTGGCTGCGTATCGCCCGCGACCTCGTACTTACCGTCGGCGCCCTGGTCGTGTATATCTTTGAACTCATCTTTGCGCTTCAACTCATACACAATCCGCGTGATGCGGACGCAGTTAGTTCGCTGGCTACCATCATTCTGGTTGTGAATGGCGTTGGATTGACACGCGCCTGGGAACTGCTCGGCGCGCGCCGGGGCGGCCTCCTGGGCTGGCTCAACCCACTTGCCCATACCGATCCACCAACAAGTGAATCCTAGCCCGCCAGCAAACTCATCGCCGCTGGCTTTTCTAATTGCGCCCTGCTGCTCGCTGCAACAGGCAACCGCAGCGTGAAGCAACTGCCCATCCCTGGCTCGCTCTCCACCGCGACGGAGCCACCCATCGCCTCCGTCAACTCCTTGACCAGCGCCAGCCCCAGGCCGGAGCCGTTCCCCGGCGCATTGCGGGTGTTCGCGCCGCGATAGAAGCGTTCCCAGACGTGCGGCAGGTCCTCCAGCGCAATGCCCTCGCCGGTATCGCGCACCCGCACCGCCAGCATGCCGTCATCTTCCGGCGCGACGGCCACCGCAACGATGCCACCGGGCGCGGTATGCCGCACCGCGTTATGCAGCAGATTGCGTAGCGATTGCTCGACCCGGCTGCCATCCACCAACGCCAGCGGCAACTCACCGGATGCCTCGACCACCACTTCGATGCGGCTCTGCTCCCAGGCCAGCGGCGCCACCGCCGCCACTACGCCGCGCGCCAGTTCCCCGATATCCGCCGGTTCCGTATGCAGTTCCAGCCGGCCAACCTCTGCGCGTGACAGCAGGAACAGGTCATCTATCAACGTCTGCAAATGCACGGTTTCGTGTTCCATCACCTCTAAATCCTGGCGCAGCGTGGCCGGCGGCTCGCCGTTCCAGTGAACACGAGTGGATTCCAGGTAACTGCGCAGCGTCGCCACCGGCGTGCGCAACTCATGCGAGACGCTGGCGATCAGTTCGCGCCGCGCCGCCAGCAAACGCGCCACCGTATCGCGCTCCTCCTGAAGCTCGCGGACCGCGCGATCCAGTTCTGCCGCCATCGCATTGAAGTCCGCCTGAAGCTGCGCCACCTCATCCTGGCCGACCACCGGCACCTGCACCGAATAGTCGCCCACCCGCAGCGCGCTGGTGGCCGTCGTCAGCGCCTTGATACGGCGCGTGGTGCGGCGTGCGAAGAAATACGAAAAGAGGACGACCGGCGGCAGGATCAGCAGAATCCCCATCGCACTCAGGATGAGCATGAACAGCGCGGTCAACAACACATTCTGTGGATGTTGCCCTGATGAGCTAAGCGCAATCCAGATGGCGAGCAGGCTAATCAACCCAGCGCCCGTCAACGCCACCATTAGATGCGCATTGGTCAGCTCCCATTGCAGCCGTGTACGCCGCAACTGCCAGTAGCGCACGGCCAGCCGCAGCGAGAAATAGCCCAGCGCGCACATCAGCAACGCAAATGCTCCGGCGGCAAGCGCAGTTTTTAGCGCAATATCCAGGGGAACATGTTCGCGGCGCGGATCATTGACCACGATCTGTTGCATGAGCCAGAGCGTAAACCCAAACGCCACCAGACCCGGCGCGAGGCCCAATCCCAGCCCAACGAGCGCCTCACGCGGCCAGCGCCAGCGTCCGCTGCTACGAAAGCGCTGGCGCACGACACACCAGAAGACGGCGCAGATGCCATACAGGAGGATGACCAGATAGAGATAGGGCATGCCGACGAGTTGCATGGGGAATAGTCCCGACACCCAGAGGAATCCCACTAGCAGCGCCGTAAGTCCCAGCGCGCCGAGCAACGCCTCCGCCAGCGCGCGCCGCGAACCCACGCTGAACCAGAATGAACGCCAGCGCCGCGCGAATTGGTTCAGCAACATCAACCATCTCATGCGCCCGCCCCTTTCTGGCTCTCCGGTCGCAGGCGATAGCCAATGCTCCACACCGTCTCGATCTCGTCACCGAGCGGGCCGAGCTTCTTGCGCAGCCGCAACACGACGTTATCCACCGAACGGTCGCCGCCGATATACGTCTCCTGCCAGACGGTATCATAGAGATAGGCGCGGCTGAAGGCGCGTCCGGGGCTGCGCAGGAGCAGGTGCAGCAGCGCAAACTCCGTGGGGCTGAGGTCCAGCGGTTCGCCGGCCAGTGTGGCGCTATGCGCAGCGGGGTCCAGCCGCAACGGGCCGCGCGCCAGCACCTCGCCGCTACGGTCGCGGTCGGCGGCGAGCGTCTGGCGAATCAATTCGGCGCGGCGCAGGAGCGCGCGCACCCGCGCCACCAGCTCGCGCATGCTGAATGGCTTGGTCAGGTAATCGTCAGCGCCGACCTCCAAGCCCACCACGCGGTCCATCTCCTCGCCGCGCGCCGTCAGCATCAAAACCGGCGTCGGCGCAGCCTGGCGCAGCCGCCGCAACACCTCTAACCCGTCGAGTTTCGGCAGCATCCAATCGAGAATCACCAGGTCGGGATGCTCGCGCGCATGTGTATCGAGCGCCGCCAGCCCATCGCCTGCGTGATAGACGGTGTAGTTCTCCGCCGTTAGTTCGCGGGCAATCACCTGGGCGAGATCGAGCTTGTCTTCGACGAGCAGAATGGTGGTCATGGGCATCGCTATCCTGGGTTTCGCTGGTTATTGGATATGCCAGCATGCGCTATCGCTACTTCTTTCGCCATTATAAAGCGGGGCATCGTCCAATAGCAGCAGACATACTTTTGCTCAACAAGATTGCGACAGGATTGCGACAGATACGCTCTTGTACATAGCGGGCTATGGCAGGGGTATGGATAGGTCTCTGTACGTGGTATAGTGCTATAACAAACAGCAATAGGGAGGAGGAAATCAGGCATGAACGACGACTTGGAACAATCGAACAATGGTGACCAGTCACGCCAGCTCTTTTCGCGGATCGAGAGCAATCCAGCCATTTTGCATGGTAAACCAGTGATTGCTGGAACCCGGCTGAGTGTCGAAGTTCTGCTGGAAAGTCTGGCAAGCGGTGACACCTTTGATGAGCTACTCGAAGATTATCCCTTCCTTTCACGCGAGGATATTGTCGCTGCCATCGAATACGCCATCCATTTGATCGCAACTGCGACTGATACAACTCAGGCGGTTTCATGAAGTTTCTGGCCGATGTCAATGTACCCAAACCGTTTATACTTCGCTTGCGCGACGACGGGCATGAGGTACTCTCCGTTCTTGACATCAACCGACGGTTACACGATCCTACAATTATCCGGGTGGCACTCGATGAGCAAGCGATTGTGTTGACGCTGGATCGGGACTACTGGTGACACATCATGGTCGAGCAACGCCCAAGCTGGGGTGCCATCTGGATTCGTCTGGCAAAGATGCCACGCGAGCAACGGGCAGAACGATTAGCAACTACGATTCAAAACGAGCAGACAAACTTACTTCATATGTTTACCATTCTTTATCCAGAGCATATTGAGCAACATCCTCTGCCTTCTAATCCCTGATCCATTCTCTTGATAAGCAGCTAGTTTACGACCCAGGATGCGGTGGGGGCGGCGAGACCAGCCAGCGGAAGGCGCGGCGTTTGGGTGGCTTAGGTGGCGTATGGGATGGTAGCCCTGCTGGCGCATCCAGCCTATCCAGGGTATCGAGCAACGCATTGACGCTCTGCGCCACACCCTCCACCATCAGATAGCCCGACGGCTTGGCGGCGTCACCCACCAGATAGAGGCCCGCGAGGTCCGTCTCCGGCGTGACATCGGCTCCCTGCACCGAGCGGTTGACCGGCCACTCACCGCGATACTGGCTCATCGTCAGAATGGTGATCTTCGTGCCGAAGTCCTCGCCAAAGAGACGGCGCAGATCGGCGCGCGCCGCCTCACGTTCGGCGTTCACGTCGTCGCTGCGCATCAATTGATGCGTGATGAGTAGATGCTTCCCTGGGGGAGCCAGCCGGCGGTCGCTATTGCTCGGCTGCACAATGCCAGCGATGCGTTCGGTATCCAGGCAGTACATGATGCCGCGATGCGGAATGACCGAAACGTCGCTGAGCAGATGCACCTTGAGGCCACCAGCCTCACGTCTGCCAGACGGCGCCAGGGGCAGGTCATCCAGAGGAAGCGATGCAGACTCCTGCCGTGCTGACATGATAGCGTCATCCTCACCACCAACCGCAACCGGCACGGCGGCCTGCGCAGTCAAGCGGCGCGTGGCGGCGGGACCGATATTGCTGATGACCAGCGGCGCGCGCAAGAAGGTCTCCGCGCCGCTCTGCTTGTCGCGCACCTGCACGCCTGTTACCGTGCCATTCGCCGAGGTGATCGCCAGCACATCGTGTTGCAGCAGCAGTTCGCCGCCGCTCTCCGTCACGCGGCGCTCCAACTCGCCGGTGAGCGCGGCGCAGCCACCCTCCACAATGCCGGGCGCGCCGTAGCGAAACATATTTTTCGTCGTTTCGACAATTTCAGGGTAGGAGACATCATCGAGGTCCACGCTGAGGGCGAAATGGCAGACGCGCTCGAAATAGGCATAGAGTTCCGGCGAACGCGCACGCGAGATACGTTGATCCAGCCATTCGCGGTAGGTTTGCTGGCGCTCGTCCGGGCGTGGCGCGCGCAGCAACATCGCATAGCCCAGCCGCACGAACTCCGCGAACTGGCGCGGCCCCAGCACACCGGCAAGCTGAAGCACCGAACGGCAGACGTATTGCCGTCCGCGCGCATGGAATGAGGCGAACACTTCAGAGTCGTGGATATGATGAGGCACACCGAGCGCGCGCAGCATCGCCGCGAGTTCGCCATTGGTGCCAAAAGGCAGCATATGAACGGCGCCAGTGCTGACCTGCGCGCCACGAAACGTCTTGGCAGTGAAGCGCCCACCCGGATGGGCCAGCCGCTCCACCACCACCACGCGCTGCCCGCGCCGCAGGAATTGCGCGGCAGAGAGCAGGCCACCAAGCCCCGCCCCAATCACCACGACATCACACATGCGTTCGTCTGCCATGACTGCCCTATCTTGAAAAAATGCGAGAATGCCCCCACCCCCAGCCCCTCCTCCGTGCGCGGGAGAGGGGAGCCAGAGAGACCTCACCCCCAGCCCCTCTCCCGCGAGGAGAGGGGAGTCCCGGCGCTGGCTTGCAAGCGGGCGCAGGTGGGGGTAATCAGAAGTGCCGGTTCCGAGTCCGCGCAGGCGGACTTCGCGGCGGTACGCCAGCCAGGCGCGGGTTCACCCGCCGGCCCCGGTGCGTCCGTGTTCCCCTCTGCCGCACACGGGGAGGGGTTAGGGGTGGGAGCTAGCCCAGCGCCTCATCCAACCGCGCGCGCACAGCATCCAGGTCCGAGGCCGAAACGCCGCCGCTTGTGTTGCTGGCAGATTGCCCGGCCTCCAACGCATCGGCAATCTCACCGGCATGCTCCGCCAGCGCCGTCAGATAGTCGAGGTGGCGCGGATTCTCGGCGGCCTGGCGCGCTATCATGATGAGGTTGCTCACGTCGCCGGAGGGCGCGCTATCGGCGGCTGTGCCTGCATTCTCGGCCAGCGCCGCCAGCTGATCGCGCGCCGACTCAAGCGCACCGCGTAGACGGCCAATGACGCGCGATTCGGCGCTCGCCTTGCGGGCCAGCGCATCGCTCACCTGCGCCAATTGCTGGCGTAGCGCCTCGAAATCGGCGTCTGTCAGACCGCTTGCCGCAAAGTCCGGCTCGGCTGTGGCTGCTGTGGCGCTGGCATCACTGCTCTCATCAGCAGGAACTTCCTGTGCCTCCTCGACGGCAACGACCTCAGCGATGGGCGCAGCGTCATCCAGCGCAACCGCCTCATCGTTGGCGGCAGAGGCGGCCAGATCAGCGGGCGTCACCAGGAACGCTGCGTCATCATCAGGCAGCGATTCAGCCTGGGCAGGAGCAGCAGCGGCGGCAACGACGGCTGGAGATTCGGCAGTCTCCGCAATCACGGCGACGGCGTTGGGATCAGTCTCCGACATCGGCGCGGCCTCCGGGTCCGCCAGCTTGACGCCGGCCAGCGAAGCATGCGGGCTGGCAGGGGACGTGGAATAGATCAACTCGTGGCCGCCGATGCTGATGCGATCACCCTCATGCAGCAAGACAGCCTCGCGGATTTCGAGATCATTGATGTAGGTGCCGTTGCTGCTGCCCAGGTCCACGACAGTATAGCCATCTGAGCGGCTGCGCAGCAAGGCATGACGGCGCGAGGCCAACTGATCGCCTTCCAGCACAATATCGCAAGAGGGCGCGCGGCCAATCGCGACATCGCGGCCATCGAGAATGAACTCACCAACTTCTACGCCGGGACCATCCGCCGTGCCGCCATCCGCCGAGGGCAGCCGGCGCACGATCAAGCGGCTTCTGGATGCGATTGCCACAGCGGCGCCTCCCTGGGATTGTTGGGGTTGTTGGGATTGTTGAACTTGCTGAGATTGATTGGCTGCCGGCGCTGCCTGTTGAGCGGCATCCTGCGCGGTGACCGGCCAGACGGGCGCACCAGCGCCAACACCAGCGGAACCAGCGGGAGCGGCATCGCTACTGGTGAGCGGCTGCCCGCAGGACATGCAAAAACGTTCGTCTCCCCGGCTTTCGCGCCCGCAGTGTGTGCAAACCGCCATCGCGCGTCCCTCCATCTACCTAAAATACGGAAAATACGCAATTTTCAGCGTTCACCGCGAGCGCACTGGTTACAGGCAGCGCGGCAAAGAACTGATATGATACACGTCCGCCATAGTATATCATTGCCACTCGTGAACGGCGCTATGGCAGGGACCACACTCCTTGTACTGGATACTGGATGCGCTAGCTACGTTACTGACGAGAAAGTAACGTGTTCATCTGATCTGCGGGCGTCAGCGAGTCGCGTTCCCCAGGAATAAAGACGCTATCGCAGCGTGCGCAGTAATACGCCTTCTGCCAGCGTCCCAGCGCACGCTGCCACGCAGGCGTTTTCGCATCAACTGCTGCCTGCCACTCAGCCTGCGCCTGAGTATAGCGGCGCCTCACCTTCGCGCCGTATCGTCGTGCGGATATCGCCCATGCAACTATCATCACTACTAGCAAAGATATGATCAGCAAAATGATTGCTACGTTAACCAAGAACGTCTGCGCCTGAGACTGAAACAATTGGCCTTGGTTTGAGGGAACATTGATGGTTAAGACAGCCATCAGACCTGCGCAAGCAAGGAAGGTCATGATGATCGTCAGTGTCACAGTAAAACCTGGCCCTCCTGGCGCTTGTATCAGTCCACGCGGAGCATGTGGTTGGATCCCTCGTTGCTCAGGCCGTGGGATGGTTGTAGCTGGGTCCGGCGGCGCAGCAACTCGTCTCGCCAATGGAGTACCATCGTTGGCGACTGCGCTCACCTTGCGTACTTGATCCACCTGCCGGCAACGCGGACAGGCGATGGCATCGGGCGCAGCCTGCGTGCCGCCAGGGACGAGCGGTGGCGCCCACTGCTCCAATGCCTTCAGGATGCGCTGCATATCCGTATCGAAATAGGGGTCGTGGTGAACTTCCCAGCTATTGTGTCGAACGAGTGGCCGCAGGCTTGGCGGCAAATGTTCAGGAATGGGGATGCCAGCGCCATCCACGGCGATGGGGATGACATGAATGCCGCTGCGTAACGCCGTTTCGATCTCCATCCGCACGAAATCCTGTGGGTCGTCTAGACGCTGTACCCCATCGGCATTGGCGATATACAGCCACTTCGGCCCGATGATGACGAGCATGACGGCGCACTGCGCTATGCACTGCTCGATGTACTGCGCAAAGTCCGCGCCGAGCGGGATGCTGTCAATATCCTTGAACACGGCGTCTTTGCCAAAATGTTCCACCAGCCTGGCATAGATGCGGTCGCACATCGCCGGGCTATCGCTACGGCGGTACGACAAAAATATCTTTGCCACCCGCGCACCTCCTGGGGTTTCGGCATAACTTCCCACTTACGAGCGCGCCTTGCGCTATACGGCTATGCTACCGGCGCAGCCGCAGCCTCCTTCATCGCCGCTGCAAAGACGGTGAGCGCGCGCTCGATATCACCGGCGCTGATGCCATAGTGAGTGACGGCGCGGATACGGCCATCGTCGCCGCCGGAACACAACACACCGCCGCTGGCAGCCGCCGTGACGAGCGGCGCGACATCGCCCGGCTGGCCATCTGCGCCACGCATACCGAAGAAGAGGATGTTCGTCTCAACCGTCTCCGGCTCGATGGCGATGCCCGGGATGTTCGCCAGCCCCTCGGCCAGCTTTTTGGCGTTGGCGTGGTCCTCCGCCAGCCGCTCCACCATCTCCGTCAGCGCCAGGATGCCCGCCGCCGCCAGGATGCCCGCCTGGCGCATGCCGCCACCGAGCAGCTTGCGCACGCGCCGCGCCTCCTCGATGAACGAGCGCGACCCGGCGAGCATCGAGCCGACCGGCGCGCTGAGGCCCTTCGAGAGACAGAACTGGACACTATCCACCTCGGCAGCAAGTTCGCTGGCTGGCACACCCAGCGCAACGGCGGCGTTGAAGAGCCGCGCGCCATCCATATGCACGGGCAGCCCACGGGCACGGGCAGGCGCGGCCAGTTCGCGCAGGGTCGCGGCGGAGAGGACGCGCCCGCCACACATGTTGTGGGTGTTCTCCAGGCAGAGCAGCCCCGTGCGCGCCTCGTGGATGTCATCGCCCAAGAAGGAATGCGCCAACCGTGCGCGGTCCAGCGTGCCATCTGGCAATGTCGGCACCGGACGCACTGGCGAGCCGTTGAGCCGCGCCGCGCCGCCAACCTCATAGAGATAGGTATGCGAGCGGTCGCCCATGACGATCTCGTCACCGCGCCGGCAATGCGTCAGCAGCGCGATGGCGTTGCCCATCGTGCCGGAGGGAACGAAGACCGCCGCTTCTTTGCCGGTCTTCTCGGCGGCCAGCTCTTCCAGCCGGTTGATCGTCGGGTCTTCGCCGTATACGTCGTCGCCAACCTCGGCGCGATACATCGCCTCGCGCATCGCCTCGGTCGGGTGCGTCACGGTATCGCTGCGCAGATCAATCGTGGGTCCGCTGGCGAGCGCGCCGATGCGGGCTTCGTAGCTGCTGGACATGGGAGTTTACCTCTTCTGGATCATCTAAAATAGCCTGCCACCGAGCGGCACCTCGTTGGTGGGCGCAATCAACACGACATGGCCTTCGGCATCGGGCAGGCCAAGCGTCAGCACCTCGGAACGGAAACCAGCAATGCGGCGCGGCGGAAAATTGACGACGGCCAGCACCAACCGCCCCAGCAGTTCTTCGGCGGTGTAGTGAAAAGTGATCTGCGCGCTGGATTGCTTCACGCCGATCTCCGGTCCGAAGTCTATGCGTAACTTATAAGCTGGCTTGCGCGCGCCTGCCAGCGGTTCGGCAGAGAGGATGCGCCCGACGCGAATATCTACCTTCTGAAAATCTTCAATGCTGATCTGGCCATTCTCGTTCGTCGTTGCTTCGTTCGTCTCATGAGCCTCTTCGGGCATACACGCCTCTTTTGCTACAATTGGAGAGCCAGCTTGAAGTTGTGGCGGAAACACGCCTCATTGTATCATGATGAGGCAGCCACAACAGGCATATAGACAGATTATTGGAGTCGGGAGGAAGTCTGAGAATATCACTAGGCGACACCAGGATCGTTGTCATTTGCGCACTGCGTCTAGGTTGTCTCTCGTTTCTGCTACACATGATCCTGCGCCTTCTCGATGCGTTAGGGTGGTCCACTGGAGTATGGACATATATTGACTTTGGCCTGGCTTTTACTGCTCTCTCACTCTTCTACAACGCTGGCAAGGACACGACACAGAAGACTGGAAAACTTGCCTGGGGAATCACTGCGGGAAGTTTAGCTGCTCTGGTGAACCTGACGCTGCAACAGGTAGCGGCGATTGTGCTGGCGATCGAGGCGCCATCGTGGTTTCATGCATTTACGAGCTATGCGCTGCCCTCTACTATGACGGACATCCTAACCCATAGCTCGTTCCACTTGTCGTTGATCTATGCCGCACTGGGCAATGCGGTACTCGGCGCACTCCTGGGTTTAGGGGGCGCGTTCGTCATGCGACGAAGGATGAAGATGGAGCGTGTCCAACTTCATCCCTCATAGACAGCCATTCTATTCTGATGCGCTTATGCGTGTTCGGCGGCGGCCAGCCAGAGCGCGGGCGAGGTCCAGTTGAAGCAGAGCAACGTCGGCGGACGCTCTGGTTGGGGATGGAAAGCGAGCAACGAGGCGGCGGCGTTATCCATGTTGACCAGCGGCACCCGCGCCAGCGGAATGCCGATGTAGTGCGCGACGATCAGCTTCACGAGGTCCGCATGCGTCACCAGCGCCACCCACTCACCGGCGTCTTTGGCGTGCCGCCAGCGTTCCGCCGCGCGGACGGCGCGCTTTTGCACGGCGGCAAAGCTCTCCACTCCGGCAGGCGCATGGAGCGGATCCGTCGTGAACCGCTGCCACTCTTTATCGCTCTTGTCGAGGTCATCATACGATTGCCCGCTAAAGCGCCCATAGTTGGTGTCGAGCAGGTCGCGGTCCTGCTGGATGGTCAATCCCCTGCCCTCGTTGACAAACCCAGCCGTCTCCATCGTGCGTTCCAATGGCGAGGCGATGATAGCAGTCAGTGGCAGCGGGCGCAGCGCCGTGGCAGTGGACTGCGCCTCGCTCCGCCCCTCTGCGTTCAAGGGGATGCCGGGGAGTTGACCGGGCAGCAGGTGTTTGACGTTGAAGTCGGTCTGTCCGTGGCGTATCAGCACCAGCTTGCGCCAACCGGCATGTTCATGATGCGCCAGGTCACGCCCCAGCCGGTGCCCAGCCGGAACACGCTCACGAGATGATGAACCAAAGAGCGGCATGTCCGTTTCCCCCTCTGCGCAGAAATCAATATATCTCCGGATATCTGCGCGCTACTGCTACCCACACGCTCATGACATAAACAAACAAATCAATGTGGCTCGCAGTATAGCAGCGAGAAAGAGAGAACGGCTGTGACGGGCGTGACACTTTCCGAGCGTGTTAGCTCACCACAGCGCGCGCAATCGCAGGCCGCCGATGATCGCAATGGCCAGCATTGCCAGCAGCGAGAGCCAGAAGCCCGGCCCGAGGCCCAGGATCACCTGATATTGCACAGCGCTGTGCTGGTTGAGGATATGGTTGGCCTGCGCAATATCGCCGTTCGCGCGGAAGAGCGAGACGATCAGCACGACGAAACCCAGCAGGCCACACACCACGAAGGCGATGGCCGCAATAATCGGCGTCAGCGCGCGCAACAATCCTGTATCTAGCACCAGAATCGAGGCGACGACAATCACCACCAGCGCCGCCAGCAGCACCAGCCAGAGCAGCCCGAAGCCATTGGCGGCGTCCGCGCCGGTCGTCGTCGCCGGAGTGGACTGCGCAAGGGGAATGTTGAGGAACGTCGGCGTGGCGGTCGTCACCGTTGAGACGGTGAAGTAGGGCACAAAGAAGGCGATCAGCGCGATCAATCCACAGACGGCCAGCGCGAGATAGGCGCGGTTGCGCGGGTCGAAGAAGAGGCTGAAGTCAACATCGCTAGACGGCGGACGGGCGGGCGCAGGCGGGCGCATCGGTTTGCGCACCTGAAAGTAGCCAGGTGGCCGGGTCAGCTCATCTTGATCGTATCCATTCGGTGGATTCGCCATTTCTGCTCGCCCTCTTTCTCCTTCTGCTCTCCATCTCCAAATTCGATTCACGTCACATAGAGTATTATGTCGCGCAATCATCGCTGGGAGGGCAGGTGTATACCATCATGGCCACTGCTCTAGTCGGGACGTAGCAGCCATCGTCCAGGTATCACCACATCGCGTGCCAACCTCCGTGCCAACTTTTGCCACTATCACTTTGTCTTCCGCAAATAGAGCAACGCGGCGCTGGGAAGCGTTTCTCAGCGCCGCGTTTCGCAATGTTCAGCACCTCGGCTACGAAATATGACCGGCAAGATTAGATGCCGAGTAGCCAGGCGTTCTGCGTTACATCACCAAAGACATTCGGCTGCCAGGTCAGACGCGCTTTGTGATCGCTGATACCAACCTGAAAGACGATATCCCCTTCAACACTGCCACCAGGGGTGAGCGTTCCCGAGTTGAGTTCGTTGTTCGCTGTGTAAGTAGAAGGTGGAATCTCGGATCCAGTGACATTGCCTGATCCGCTCTCAACGTTGAAATCAGCCTCATTGTAATCAAAATTGCTGCTGGAGTGGTTGACAATCTTGACATGCACGACGATGAAGGTATTCCCCGGCTTGGGATTAATGACACCATCGCCGCTGATCTTTTGCACGGAGACCAGTGTGCAAGCAACATTATCCTGCGTAATCGTTGAACCAACCTTGGCAACAGAGACGGTAGCGGTCGGTGCAGACGTTCCTGAGCCACCAGTGGTTGTTGTGCCAGTAGCACTGCCACAGGCAAGAATAACGGCAGCAGCAAGCACGACAAACACCAGAGTCAGAGCGATGCGGGTTTTGGCGCTGGACGCGCGCAACATTTCGAGCATAGCGAGTGAAAGCTCCTCAAAGAAAACTGGAAAACAGAGAGGTCAACACACGATTGTGTTGATGCCTTCGATCATTGACATACAGCAGGGAGCAGAAAAAGCGGAAAAGAAACATATGGCGGTCCCTGATGTATGAAGTACCCTTTCCTTTTTCCCTTTCTCTCCGATAGATCCTCCCTTCCTCAGATTCAATTCTCTACGTATCGCCGCTCTGTAAATATACCACTAACAACTGTGACAATCAATCTATTTCGTACCATGACCATATCACTTTGCGACTCGATAGATTATGTTTGATAAGCAATGGGCAATGGGCAATGGGCTTACTGGTAGCGACCGGACTGGCGCAACGTGGCGAGGGCGCTCTCGACGATGCCGCGCCACTCGTCCAGCGCGGCGCTGCCCTGGGCAACCGTTGGGGCAAAGGTGAGGAATTGCGCGGCGCGGGTCAGCGCGGAGTATGCCATGCGCAGCAGATCGTCCCGGCGCTCGGCGTCCGGTGTGGCGAGCGCGACGCTCAGCCAGAGTTCGCCGCGTTCACAGGATTCGGCGGCGCTCTCCAAAGCTGCCGACACCGTTGCGTTGGTATCGCCTGCCATCAGGTTGGCGCTCAGCATGCTGCGTTGCACAGTGTGGGCGACGCTACGCAGATGAGCGGTATCGTCCTCCTCATCCAGCAGCAATTGCACGACACGCTCGCCCTCATCGTGCGCGCTCATCGCGGAGACACGCCCGCTAAGCAACTGGCGCACCGCCTCGCCCACCATCGCGGCGCGCAGCCGGTGTTCGTCGCGCTCATCCAGCGCCAGCGATTGTACCACCGCTGCGATTTCACGTTCGCTGAGCGTCGCCGTCACCTCTTCGATCTGCGCCCGCGCCAGCCGCGTCACTTTGGCAGGCGGAATCGCCCGCGCGCCATCGGGCGTCCGCACGCTATAGAGAATGGTCAGGGGGTAGCCATGCCGCTCCAACACCGCCTGTAGCTCGCGCGCAAATAGATTCATAAAAAGTCCCTGCCAGTCGCTACTATCCTTATCCCGTCCTCTGGATATGGCCTGGATATGTTTATGCTATGCTCGGAGCCATCACACGCCCCTTTGGAGACGCATCGTATCATACCGGCTGCTACGACACAAGAAACGCTAGCTGGCCTGCCCCTCTGACCTACCTGCCCATCCGGCCAGGCACAGGACTAGCCATCCGTCAGATTCTTCGCTGGCGATTCATGCGCGATAATGCCTGAGATTGACACAAGAGACCTCACCGGCTGGAAGGGATACAACATCTATGGCGTTCACAGGGGGAGCGGCGCGGCTCCGCACGGCCTTCCGTGCGCGGCGGACCGGCAATAGAGGCGGCGGGGGACAGCCGGGCGAAAGCGACCGGCTCACCTTCGCCAAAGTGATGACAGCCTTCGCCAGCCTGCCGCGTGTCCTCAAACTTGTCTGGGATATTCAGCCAGTATTCACCGTGCTGCTGGCGCTGCTCTACATCGCGCAGGGCATCGTGCCGGCGCTGACCGCCTTCGTCAGCGCCTCGCTCTTTCAGGCAGTCCTCAACGCCATCCTCAAACATGGGGCGGCAGGCACCACCAACATCGTCATCTGGCTCGTCATTGCGCAGTTTGCAGTGCAGGCGCTGAATAGCCTGCTGGGCACACTCTCCAACATCGTGCAGCAACTCTTGCAGGAAAAGACCTCTTACGCCGTGCAGTTGCGCGTTATGGAGAAGGCCAATACTCTTGACCTGCGCTTCTTCGAGGATTCCGAGTTCTACGACTCGTTGCAGCAGGCGCAGCGCGAAGCCTCCACCCGCCCGATTAACATGATCTCGCAGACCTTCGGCCTGGGGCGCACCGTCGTCACACTCTTCTCGATGCTCTTCATCCTGGTGCATCTCGCCTGGTGGATTGCGCTGCTGGCGCTGCTCGCGCCGCTGCCCGCCTTCTATGCCGATGTGCGCTACGGCTGGTGGGGGTATCAGATGATGCGTCGCCAGTCGCCGCTGCGCCGTGAGATGGCCTACTATAATACGCTGCTGACCACCGATACCTACAACAAGGAGATCAAGCTCTTCACCCTCGGCGGCTTCTTCATCAAGCTCTATCGTTCGCTCGCCACGCGCTTCTACCGCGAGGCGCGGGCGCTGATCGTGCCGCGCTATCTCGCCTCGTTCGGCTGGGAACAGGGCAGCACGCTGGTCAACGGTTTTATCTATCTCTATATCGCGTTGCAGACGGTGCGCGGCGCGATCAACTTTGGCGGATTGACGCTCTATACGCAGGCGGCGCTTTCGCTCGGCGGCAGCTTCGATAGCCTGCTCTCCGGCGTCTCCTCCACCTATGAAAACAACCTCTTCATCAATACGCTCTTTTCGTTCCTCGAATACTCGCCAGAGATCACCAGTCCGCCAGAGGGGCGCACACCCGAAGGCGATGGGTTGGAGATCGAGTTCCGCCATGTCAGCTTCAGCTATCCGGGGCGCGAGACGAAGGGGCAGGCGCTGCACGATGTCAGCTTCACGATTCATGCGGGCGAGGCGGTGGCGCTGGTTGGCCGCAACGGCGCTGGCAAGACCACCATCGTCAAGCTGCTGACACGCCTCTACGACCCCGACGAGGGGCAGATCCTCATCAACGGGCATGATATCAAGGAGTATGATCTGGAAGCGTTGCGGGCACGCATCGGTGTCATATTCCAGGATTATGTCACGTACTACCTCACCGCCGGACGCAACATCGGCGTCGGCAAGGTGGAGGCGATAGACGATCTGGTGGGCGTGCGCGCGGCGGCGGCCAAGAGCGGCGCCGATACGGTGATCGAGAAATTGCCCGCCGCGTATGAGAGCATGCTAGGCAAGTGGTTCGAGCAGGGGCAGCAGCTTTCCGGCGGCGAATGGCAGAAGGTGGCGCTGGCCCGCGCCTTCATGCGCGACGCGCAACTGCTGATTCTGGACGAGCCAACCAGTTCGCTCGATCCCCAGGCAGAGTATGAGGTCTTCGCGCGTTTCCGCGAGCTGACGGCGGGCAAATCCGCCATTTTTATCTCACACCGCTTCAGCACGGTGCGGCTGGCGAACCGCATCATCGTACTGGAAAACGGCTCCGTGCTGGAAGAGGGCACACATACCGATTTGCTGGCGCTGGCGGGCCGCTACGCCGAACTCTTCGCGCTCCAGGCAGAGGCGTATCGGTGATTTCACTACAACACAGTGCTAAGGCTGAAGATTAGCCTTGCGTTTTGAGTTTGTAATCGTGTTGTACTGCTCGTGAGTGCCAATCCAGGTCCAGGTGATAGTGTCGCCGTCGAGACTGCCGATGGCGCGATAGTGCGCACCGACGCGAACTGAGTAAAGTGTGGCATCTTTGGCGCTAATTCGCTTGAATTGTAAACTGCCATGCCGAGGATTCTGCTTGAATAAGCGGTATGCCTCTCGTGCCTGTTTCTGACCATCGGCAGGCAACGCTCCGTAGAGCGAACGGAAGCGCGCGGTTGTTTTAGACTTCATGAAAGAAGTTCATCTAGGTCTCGTGTAGTTCCCGCTGCATTTTCCATTCGAGCCTCTTCAGCGAGTTCAGCAAGGAAATCCTGAGATTCAGGGGTGCTGACAAGAGCATCCCACTCAGCCTCCTCGATAGCAAGAGCAATCAGTTCAGCGATGTGGCGCTGCAATGGCTCTGGTTGGTGTTCAGCCTCCTGAACGGCGCGCCGCAACTCGTCAATCATTAGGGATACCGTCCTCTCTGCCGCCTGCCACGGTTGTGTTTAGTTGTACTATACACCATTCCAGGCAAACCCACATGTGGACCAGCATGAGCGCCAAAGGAGGGCGGACCAGATGAGAGCCGGGCGCGCTCATGTTGGCTAGGGAAAAGGCGTGGATGCTAGAAATTGCATGCGCGCATACTCAACAATACTGGTATACTCTCTGCGGAACGATCCGCTCTCCACGCCTCAATCGCGCTCGTGTCGCGCTGTATGGTGCTGTATCGTGCTGTCTCGCGTGGGTTGCAATCCCAGCAGGGACAGGTCCGCACAGCAGCGAGCATCCTTCTGTACTATGCAGGGGGCTATGAGTCTGCCTGCATGCGTATATGCGTCTAGATGTTTAGGCGTTTAGGCGTATGATGAGATAGGAAATGGTAGACAAACCAGCGGAGTGTAGAAGAGGCGCAGAGGCGGGAATAACTCACGCAGAAGGGACTGGCGACCGATGAATATAGAGCCGCCAACAGAGACGACCGCTGCACTCGGCGCGGCGAAACCGCCGCCAGTGACACTCTTAATCGTTGATGACGACGACGAGATACGTGAATCTATCCGCCTGGTCTTTGCCGATGCTGCGGATACGGGGAGTATTCCCTATACGGTGCTGGAAGCCAGCAATGGTGACGAGGCGCTGACCATCCTGCGAGAGAGCGTGACGCCGCTGGTCGTGCTCCTGGATGAACGCATGCCGGGACGCTCTGGCGAAGACCTCTTGCGTGAGATGCTTGGTGATCGCCGTCTGCGCCGCCGCCATGCCGTCATCCTGATGTCCGCCGTGCCGCACCTCTCGCGCCGGTTGCGCCTCCAACGCTTGCTCCAGGCGTTGTCCATCGAGTTGCTTCCCAAGCCCTTTATGCTTGAAGACCTGGAACAGGCGGTTGACCGGGCGCGGCAACGACTAGAAAGCCGGCGACCAGCGTTCTCACTGTCGCTTTCTCGCAGGCGCCGGCCCTGAGATGAACTAAATTGAACTAAATTAAGCTGCATGCGCGTGGCAATCTTGTGAGCGCATCTGGCCGTGAAGGACCGTACAAAGCCAGGCGGGACAAATTCACAGCAATAGACCTGAAATCCGGCACGACACTTGCGGAACAGGCTGCTATGGTGGGGCTACAATTCCTGGCGTTCATGCGCCAGAGCCGTTAGACGAGCCTGTAGTGCGGTTCTTGTAGCGCGTTGAGTAGTGCGTCGCTGTAGTGCGGTTCCTGTCATGCGATGTTGTAGTGCGTTCCGGGAATGAGTAAGCAAGAAGCTTCATGCCGCGCAGGATGCGCCGCAGGATGCAAGCGCAGAAGGCGAGAGACACATCCGCCGTGTCCTCGCCCTCTCGTTTTTTGGTGCCTGTTCACCACGAGGCAGCCCTGTGCTTACCCTCCTTCTGCCTCCCTCTGCCTATCTCTCCTATCTCTGCCTACCATTCACCCAGATTGTCGCCGCTCGCCACGACGCGCCACCCCACGGTCCCCTCTCCTCGTGGGAGAGGGGTGGCCGCAGGCCGGGGTGAGGTCTTATCCCACCAGCAGCAGCACCGCGCCGATATGCCCGCACACACTGCCCTGTGGCAACGCGCCACCACAGGCGCAACTGATTTGCTCAGGATGATGCCGCCGGATGCGCACCACCCACTTGCTCCCCGGCGCATAGCCTCCTCGCTCGCCCGTGGCGCTCCACTGCACTACGGCGATGAAGAGCCGGTCGCCACTGGCCGAGGGCGCAGAGCGGCGATCTATCTCCTGCGCCACCACACCGTAGGCTTGTGCCAGTTCGGTAGCTTCCTCCGCGCGACCACCCCACACAGCGGGCCACTGACGCGGCGGCAATGACACAGATACTGGCACTGGAATAGATGGCGTAGAAGCCCCACCCACTGCCTGCACTTGAGCCTGCGCGCGGAGCATCTCATCCCAAGTTGCGCGGCCCGCCAACCAGCGCCGGGCCACCGCTTCGGCGTGCAGTTCGCGCGCCCGCGCCAGTTGCGCGGCGGATGGAGGGGGTGATGCGTGCCGGAACGGATGCAAGATGCGCGCACAGAAGCGCGACAAAAAGAAACGAGAGAAGCGGTTGACGTGTTGCGGATGTGCCGTTTGCAGATGTGAGATGCGAGCCATAGATCGCGCCGGATACCCTTTCCCTGCGCCATCCATCGTACCAGAACGCCTCCACCAGTTTCCCTTTCATCTCATCCGGTGTATCGCAGACGCATCGCCTGATTGCGAAGTTGCGCCGCTGCAAATACATACCGTATCATGGGAATCTAGTTGGATTGCGGTGTGACCTTAACGGATTAGCGCAGTCTAACGGCCTTTCGGTGTCAATTTACACCGGGAGGCTACTCTGCTTTTTTTCGCTGGGAGGGACCGCTCGCCCTCTTGCAGACAAGCGTACCATACGGGCGCTTGCCCTGTCAACCGTCCGCTCGCACAGTCAAAGGGGAGCGTAGATGCCCACACTCGAAACGGAACGGCTGATACTGCGCGACTTCACGCCGGACGATTGGGAGGCGCTCAGCGCCATCGTCACCGACCCCGCCGTCACGCGCTACATGCACTTTGCAAACTGGGATGAGGAGCAGCGGCGCCGGTGGTTCGCCTGGATGGTGCAACTTGCGCAGGAGGCGGGCGACGCTCCACGGCTCCGCTACAACTGGGCGATCACGCTGCGAGATAGTGGGCAACTCATCGGCTGGCTCTTCATCGGCGGCGAGCGTGACGGCACCGTGGAGGGCACGCCGGGCTGTGGCTACGCCCTCGATCAACGCTGCTGGGGTCACGGCTACATGACGGAGGCGCTGCGGGCCGCCTTCGAGTATGAATTCACGGTGCTGGGAACCGAACAGATTATCTCAGAATGCGAAACCGAGAACATCGCCTCAGATCACGTCATGCAGAAAAGCGGCATGCAGTATGAGGGGACATTCTATGAGCCAGACTTCGAGGGCGTCTGGGCCAGCCGGCATCGCTACCGCATCACGGCAAAGGCCGAATACACGATATAAAGCATGCCCCAACCACATATACCTGTAGATTGGGGCATGTTGCTATACGGAATGGCAGGAACTTATGCGGGCCGCTTTCGCGTCTGGCGCAGCAACTTCCAGCCATCGAGCAGGCAGACGACTACGGTACCGATGACCAGACCGCGCAGGCTATAGAACATCACCGCATTGATGGTGGTGAGCGCGCTCGTGCTACCGCTCCCTGCGTGAGCCAGCACCACCCACTGGCTGCCCAGAGCCAGATACACCAGGACACCCAGCACAGCAACATCCACCGCCAGGCGCAGCACCGGACGCGCCCGCGCCCACACCGGACGCACAAGCGTTATGATTGGCATTGCGATGCTCACCAAAGCAATCGCCAGCGCCGGCCACACGACCTGCTGCCAGATCGGTCCCGGCTGGTAGGGATCGGCAGCCGCGCCGAAGAGCAGCGACGGCCTCGTGAAGAGCAGCCACAACCCGTAACAGCAGAGGACGATCACGGCAATCTCAACAATGGCTTGCAGGTATGGTCGTAACTGTCCCTGCCGGAAGATGGCGGGCATAACCGGCGGACGCCGCGCATCCCATTCCATCGCTGGCAGGTAGTTGTCTGCCACTGCGAAGATGCCCGTCACGACGGCAAACTGGATAACCAGTTGCACCAGCGCGGTGTTCAGCATTTCATCGAACGTCATCGCGTTGCCAGCGACCACCAGCGCCACGCGCACGAGCAGATAGATGGCGACCGAAACGCCCATCGTCACCCACAGCACCCGCAGATACATTGGAAACAGCGCCGGACCGATCAACTGGCGGCCAAACACTAGCCCACCCTGATGCGCCTGATAGCGCGCAGCAACGACCATGGGATGGCCGTGCTGCTGGATGATGGCCTCCTGCTCGCTCTCGGTCAGCGGACGGCCAAGCGCGGCGGCGCGGTCCTCCATCTGCGCGTGCAGGTTGGCGGAGAGTTCCTCTTCGATGTCGTCCTGTTGCGCCGGTGGCAGAAAACTTCTGACGGCGACCAGGTAACGTTCGAGCAGTTCCATTGGATGATCTCCTCTCACGATGAGCGGATATTCATGGTTGCGATGCGCTGTTTCAGTGCGCTCCATCTGGGAGCAATGCCGCGCCGATGATGCGATTGAGCGAGGCGTCAATGCTCCGCCACTCCTCCAGGAGCTGCGCCAGCACCGACGCACCTTCGCTCGATAGGCGATAAAAGCGTTTGTTGCGTTTGTTTTCTTCGCGCCAGATGCTCACCAGCAATCCCTGGCTCTCTAGCCGCCGCAGCAGCGGATAAAGCGTGTTTTCGTCAATCTCCATGCCCTGATCGGCCAGCGCCTTGCGCAGCACATAGCCATACTGCTCCGTCCGCAACTGCGCCAGTACCGCAATGGTCAGGCAGCCACGGCGCAGCTCCAAACGAAGATTGTCAAGCATGTTCGCGTTCGCTCTCAGTACTGTTTGTCATACAGTATATGCCATACACTGTATGACGGACGCAGAGATTTGTCAAGGGGCTATGGGGATATCCGGTAGATCTGCTGATACGAGCCTTCTGAAAGTCCCCCAAAATAGTGGAACACAGATTGCGCCTATGGACAGTGTGACAGAAACAGCAGGAGAAACAGCAGGAGAAACAGCGGAAACGATGGCAGAAGGTCCAACAGGAATAGTCACGAGCGGCAGGGCATGCTACACTGCTTAGCGAATCGTACACTGAAGAGCAATGGGGCACAACTGCGTGATACACACTGGGTTGCGCCAGACCATAGACACAGTAAACACCAGGCAGCAGTAAGCAAAGCGCTGGCCGTTCGATAAAGGAGCCATATCGCTTGTGAGACAGATACATTCAAGCGCCCCAACCAGCGCGCCGGTTCATGTGCCGCGCTGGGCATATCCGTTGGTGACGGTGGTATCACTGCTGCTGGGGTGGGAGGCCATTGTACGCGGGACACGCTCCCTCCGGGTTATCAGCGATAGCGACCTCACCAACTTTTTCTTTCGCTCGGCAGACTACATCCTGCGCGGCGATCCGTGGCACATGTACGCTGTGCGCGCCAGCGGCGCCTACCCCAACTACAACCCACCGCTCAGCATCGCGCTGATGGCGCCGCTGCTCTCGCTGGCGCATACGGTCGGCTTCGACAAGAACTATGGCGAACTCATCACCTTCGTCTCCATCCCGTTCATGGTCTTTGTGCCGCTGCTGGGCTATCTGGTGCTGCGCATGCTGCGGCAACTCTACCCGGAGATACCAGAGGCGCAGCAATTCCTGGCCTACGCGCTGGTCGTCCTCTCGCCGCTCACCTGGCAATCCTACGGCACGTGGTATCACATCGAGCAGCCGATGATGCTCTGCCTGCTGGTAGGCGCCCTGATGGCCTTTCAGCAGCGCCGCGAAACGCTGGCGGGGCTGCTGGCCGGGCTGGCGCTGATGACGCGCACCACCGCGCTAATCCCGCTGATCGCCTTCGGTGTGCTGCTGATCGTCGGTGGTGAGTGGCGCGCGCTGCTCAAGTTTGCCGGTGTTGCGGCGGTGGTCGTCGTGGTGATTATGGCGCCCTTCTTCGCCTTCGACCGCGCCGACACGACGTATTCGTTCCTTACCTGGCGCGGCTCGGCGGCGATTGGTGGTAACTCCATCTGGAGCATCTTCGCCGCCAGCGACACCACCACCGGCATCCGCCACACGCTAGACGCCGCCGCGCGCAGGCTCGATATGCCCACCGTCATTGTCGCTGTCCTCATTGTCACGTTCCTGGCGGCGCGTCACTTCCACATCAGCGCGTATGGGCGCGACGCCTGGGCCGTGCTGGCGATAGCGGCGCTGGCCGTGCCGATGCTCAGCAAAACTAACTGGCCGTACTACTATCTCGAACCCTTCATCCTGCTGCTGGTCTGGGAGTTCACCTCCATGCACGACCGGCGCGCGGGCGTCTGGCGCTGGCCGGTCGTGAGCGTTGCCTATCTGGCGGCGACGGCGACACTCTCGCAGTATCTCGGCCTGCAAAGCGTCGGCACGCTGGACCGCGTGGGGCTGGGCCTGCTGGAATTCGCCACGATGCTGGCCTTCGCCATCGTCGTCTGGCTGCGGTTGCAGGCGGCAAAACCTGCCAGTGCGCAGCCCATACAGGGTACGCAGGGAATGACAGGTGCGCCACGCAACGCCGCGCCATACGCGCCCTATACGCCAGTCACGCCCCCGCCAGCCGCCTTCAACGTCTCAAACGCGCCGCAGACGCCGCAACCACAACCGCCACAGCGCGCTATGCCGACCCCACCTCCGCCGCCGCTGATGACGCCACCATCCGAACGCCTGCGGCAACCGGCGAACGGCGCGCAGGGCAGCGGCGCGTTGAGCGATTGGCCACAGACGCAGCCGTTCGCGCCACAAACATCATCGCCACAACAAGCGCCACAGACGCCCAGGACGCAGCAGCCAGCGCGTGGCTGGGAGCCACCGCAGCTTGCGCCGGAATGGCCCGATCTTTCGCCAACGCCACCCCCACCGCCCGGAAACCCAGCGAATCCCTTGCAGTTCGCGCCGCCAGCCGGAGCCGCCGGACCATTCACCACCTCCGGCAGCCTACGCCGCGATACGCCGCCCTGGCAGGCGGAGGGTGGCCCAACCTCGCTGCCGGATCAGTGGCCGGACTTGGGCAACGTGAACAACCTGGGCACTATGAATAGTATGGGCAGTGTAGACAATGGCTGGCCGTCGCTCTCGCCACAACCACCACAGTCACCACCAGCGCCGCAGCAGCAACCCTCCAACCCGACCGGACCCTCTGGCCAGGGCTGGTAGGGCGAACGCAGGTAACGCGATGGCCGGGCAGCAGCCCAACACCGCAGCGGGCAACCAGGACGGCGAGCGCGGCACGAGCGGCAAAGATAAAACAATGCCACCAGCGAAACCCACCGCTGCGCCCTCGTTCACGCGGCTGCTCGCCATCGCCGCCGTGATCGAGGCGTTTCTGCTGGCGCTGGTGGCCGTCGCGCCCATCGGCGGCGTCTCACAGACGATCTCGCCGCTGGCGCGGGCGTGGCCCTGGTTGCTCGCTCCGGCGCGACTGATCTTCGGCAATTCGCTGGTGGATAGCAGCATACCGCCAGAGCGCGGCTGGCCGTCGCTGGCGCTCTTTGCCGTGCTGCTGGTGGGCGCAAGTTGCGCGGCGGCGCTGGTAATCCCGCTCTGCCGCCGCTTCCCTGGCGCAGACCGGCGTTATCTGGCGCTGGCGCTCGGAGCCGCAGCCGTCCTCGGTCTGACGTTCGTGTTGCTGCCATCGCTGCCCTCAGACGACATATTCAGCTATATCCTCTATGGCCGCATCGGCGCGCTGCACCACGCCAATCCACTGATCGTCACCCCCGCCTCCTTCCCGCAGGACCCTTTTCTGCGGCTGGTCTTCTGGCAGGGCACGCGCTCGGTGTATGGTCCAGCGTGGCTGCTGCTCTCCGGCGGACTGACGCTGCTGGCGGAGGCGTGCGGCGGCGCGCTGGCGACGTATGTGCTGCTCTTCAAGCTGCTGGGGTTCGCTGCGCATCTTGCCAACGCCGCGCTGATCTGGCTGATTCTCGGTCGCATCGCGCCGCGCCGCCAACTACTGGGCACGCTGCTCTACGCCTGGAATCCGCTCTGCCTGTTGGAGTTCTGCGCCAGCGCCCACAACGACGCCATCATGCTGACCTTCGCGCTGCTCGGCGTCTATTGTCTGGTGCGCGGCTGGGAATGGCCGGCGCTGGTCAGCTTCGGCCTCTCGATCTCCATTAAATATGTCTTGCTGGCGCTGCTACCGCTCTATCTGGCGCTTGTGGTGCGGCAGGCGCTCATGCGTAGCCCCCACCCCCAGCCCCTCCCCCGTGCGCGGGAGAGGGGAGCGCAGAATATCCTCACTCCCAGCCCCTCTCCCGCGAGGAGAGGGGAGCCAGAGAACCTCACCCCTGACTCCTGGAAGCAAGCGGCGCTGGCGGTGCTCTGGCGCGCGGCGGTGGTGCTGGGCGTGGTCGCGGTGACGGCGCTGCCATACTGGGCGGGTCCGCAGACGCTCGGCTCGATCCTCTATTCGCCACCGGCCCAGCAACTCGATAATTCGCTACTGGAAGCGGTCTCCTGGCCGCTGCGGTCACTGGCGCAGGCGCTTGGCCTCGGTCGCGCTACGGCTGCAAGCATGGTCGAGAGCGCGCTGAAAATCATCGGGTTGCTTGGCTTCCTGGCGCTCTGGTGCTGGCAACTCTGGCGTGTCTACAAGGAGGGAACGCTGGCAGTGATGCTACGCGGCTGGGCGTGGGTGCTGCTGGGCTACGCGCTGATCGCCAGCGGTTGGTACTGGCCCTGGTACGCGACCTGGGCCGTTGCTTTTGTGGCGCTGGCCGCCCCCACCCCTAACCCCTCTCCCGTGCGCGGGAGAGTGGAACCTGGAGACCTCACCCCCGACCCCTCTCCCATAGGAGAGGGGAGCGCAGAGCGTTTGATGATTGCGGCGCTGCTGCTGGCGGGCGGTTCGCTCACACTGTACGCTTTCCTGCCGCTCTATGCTGCACCGATCTATGGCTATCGCGCCTTCCTCGCGCTCGGCCCCGCCGCCGCCTATCTCCTCGTGCGCGGCTGGCAATGCTGGCGCACATATAAAAATGACTCCGCACCCGCAAAGAGATAGCTATTGGCAATTGGATAGCTTGACCTCATCCCTTAAAGCAGCTATACTGCACGTGCCTCCTACCGGGGAGGCAGTTTGTCATAGGTAGGATAAGTGGTTTTGAGGTAGAGCAAGCGCGAAGGAGTATTCTGTGCAAGTTTCGCAACGAACATCACATGACGCCATCTCATTTGCTCGTCGGGTCTTTTTGCTTGTCTCATGTAGTGTATTAATTGTAATCAGTCAAGCATGGAGCGTCTCAGGCGTTGCCGCTCACGGAAGATCTGCAAGCAAAGTTGCCACTAATCAGCAAACAACAGCTTCCGCTTGTATTCAGCCACCACAAAGCGTTGATTTCCAGCAGTTATCCGACGCGCAATTGCAAGAATATGGATTCCCTCCACGCGGCATCCTGGAAGCAAACCCCACGCATTGGGCTACCATCTTGTCCCACGCGCGCCATCGTTCATGTGACTCGAAACCCGATCCACTTCATCGAATGCACCGACCGCAGATGTCAACACAGGATTCGATACAACCTGATACTCCAACCTGCCCACAACCTGGCTCAGCATGCGGTCTCACTACTTGGGCTGGAAATGAGGCAAGCGAGTGGCCAGTGGTTCGAGGGCTTTATCGAGAATCTGAGATTGAGTTTGCTGTACCTACAATCAGCACAGCGAATGCCAGTGCTCATACTGCGATCTGGTCAGGCGTCGGCGGGGATTCACTTTATGTTACACAGCCCGCTGTGCTGGTACAGGATGGAATAGATATGTCTGTGGATAATGGTCAACAAGTGAATACAGCCTGGTGGGACGTTGACCCTGGTTTTGATGGGCAATTTATCACCTTAGCCGGCGGTATACATGTCGGCGATACGATTGATGCCACGACCACGTCAAATTACCAAAACGACGGATACGACTATTTCAGCATCTACAATATGTCCACCTATAACTATTTCTCCTGTGAACTCAATACCACGGGAGGCACGAACTTCAATGATTGTCTACCAGCAGGCCAGAAAGGCAATACAGCATGGAACTCTGACAGCGCCAGTGGCGAGTGTATTGTAGAACGTCCAGTTGTTAACGGCAACCCTTCACCCCTAGCCCAATTTCAGCTTCCTGGACAAGCATCCAACACATTAGAAACTGTCTGAAAACCTGTCAGAAGCGAGCGAGTCTGCGGAGCATGAGACGGATCATCGCCAGGTAGATCAGCGTCTCGCTGGTGGAGCATAAGCGCTCATA
>JAJPKE010000024.1 GCA_021323855.1 Chloroflexota bacterium
CTAGTTATCCATGCGCCGCGCCAGAAGAATGGCGCGCCCGGAGGTTTCATCGAAAGGCGCCAGATCATAGCCGCCATACACCGACTCAACCTCAAAACCGGCATTGATGACTGCCAATTCAAGCTCACCGCGTGAGAGCAGCGCCAGAGGCATGAGCGAGAGCGTGCGCCGCACCGTTTCACCCGGCGGGAACACATCATACATGTGCGTCACCGCGATGCTCCCCGCTTCCTGGCCCAGCACACCAGCAACCAGATGGCAAACCCACTCGCCACTTGCCGGCAACACCCAACTCCCCTGCAAAAACAACTGCCCCGGCGCATTGAGCAAGCGACGTGGGCCGGCCAGATCCAGATCAATCAGCAGCAGACCACCAGGCAACAGATGCTCCCAGGCAACGGAGAGCGCCCGCTGCCGCTGGCGACGGTTGGTGAGATGAGCGAACGTGTTCAGGCCGTAGAGGACAGCGTGGTAGTGTTGCTCTGGGGCAAGACCTAAATTCTCAGCGGAGCCAGCAACAATGTGGATCCGGCGTGCGACACGCTGCGGCAGTTGCGCCAGCCGCGTATCACAACGCACGCGCATAGCAGCCGACGGCTCGATGCCCGTCACTTCATAGCCAGCGGTCGCCAGCACGGCAGCGATGCGCCCGGTCCCGCTGCCAACCTCTAAGAGCGTAGCACGACCCTCATGGGCGCCAGCCAGTAGTTCGACATAACACTCAACATCTTCGGTCAGCGCATCGTGTTCGAGGTCGTACCATCCAGCAATGGAGGTGTATGGATCATGTTCATCCATCATGAGTTCTTCTATCTCGTGTCTCGATCTAACTCATCATTCTCTTGTGTTTCTGCGTCTGCATCTCCCATCATACCAAATGGTGGTTAAACAAAGAGAGCCTCCACCCAGGAAGGCTCTCTGAAGTTGCAGGCAATCGTTGATACGATCTACGTGCTACGTGGCTTAGACGGAAGGTGTGGGAGTGGTATCCAGCGCGTTCTGCGCCTTATCCGCTGCGCTCTGAAGTTTACCGGCGGTCGTATCCGTCTTGCTCTGGACCTGTCCACGAACGTTGTCAACGACTTTCCGGCCACTTTCCACCGCGCCCGATGCGGTTTCCCGTAAGTCACCCAGGCGTGATTGCGCCTGCGTCTGCCACTGGTTGAACCGCTCTTGCAATTGTGCGCGAGTCACATCGCCGCGCTGCGGCGCAAACAGCAAACCTAATACAGCGCCAATAGCGCCGCCCCAAATAAACGCGCGTATCGTCTTCATACGTTTCGGTTTCTCCTCCACCGATCAACACCTAGCGAGACACGATGAGCATATGCTCCAATAGTTCTCTATTCAGCAAGCCTTATGCCAGCGGCCCAAACGAACGGCAGACACCAGGCGCGACAATCTCTCTACGACTGGCGCTGGTTCACAGTTATACCGCAACGAGCGAGCAATTCTGAGCACTGCTCAGCGTGGTAGGCGATGGGGAAACGCTGGCGTGGGCCGTGTGAATCCGACCCTGCGCTTACCAGCAAGCCATGCCTTGCTGCCAGCGTGCGATAGGCGTCCACCTGCTCGTTTGTGTGCAGGGGATAGGACACCTCGATGCCATCCAGTCCGGCTGGCAGCTCCGCGAGCATCGCTTCTATTGTCGCTGGCTCATAACGTTGAATCTCGCCACCCCCACGACCAGGATGCGCCAGCACAGTGACAGCGCCGTCAGCGTGCGCCGCAGCAAATGTCTGGGCTATCGGCGCCGCGATGATGCGATAGCCTGCATCGCGTAGCACATCGAGCGCCGCTGGCACATCAGCCACATAGCCATGCTCGATGAGCAGCCGAGCATTATCAATCGGCCTGAGCAATCGCCCGTTTTGGACGGCTAACACCTTGTCGCGCCGGGGAAACTGATAGCCACGTCGTTCGAGTTCGGCGTACACCTCCTGGGTATTCTCCAGTTGTCCCAGGCGCGTCTGCTCCACCAGCGCCCCCAGCGCATCGCCACGAAACCGCCGCGCATAGCAAAGGACATGCGCGATCATCTCGCGCCAGCGCGACGTAACCTCGACACCAGCCAGCACCGTTATGCCACGCGCCTCACCCAGCGACCGTACCTCTTCTATATGAGCAAACGTATCGTGGTCAGTGACGGCGACGACGCGAAACTGCTCCGCCGCGAGATACGCGAAGAGCGCATCAGGGGTCCAGTGACCGTCGCTGTGAATCGTGTGCATATGCAGGTCGGTCGCAGCATCGCAGGTTATCTGTACATCAGAGGGCATAGCATCTCCTGGCTCATTTCCTTTTAACTCGTCTGTCTTGTCTTGTCTTGTCTGTCTTGTCTGTCTCATCTTGGGTCTATTCGTGCCGCGCGCCGGCCACATCGGCATAGAGTGTGCTGGTCTCCACGGCAACCCGATCCCAGGTAAATTGTTTGACTCGCGCCAGGCCTCTTGCGCGCAGATCGTCGCGCACCTGTGGCAACGTCAGCACTCGCTGCAAAGCCGCGCCGAAACGATCAGGGTCTTCGGGATTGACGAGGATGCCCGCGCTCCCCACCACCTCCGGCAGCGAGGTCAGATCAGAGCAGACGACAGGAGCGCCGCATGCCATTGCTTCCAGGGGCGGCAATCCAAAGCCTTCGTAGAGCGAGGAAAAGGCAAAGCAGGACGTGGCGCTGTACATCGCTGGCAAGTCTTCCTCGTCAATCGGCGCGCAGATAACCGCATCCGCAACGCCGAACGTGCGCGCCAGGGGACGCCAATCCGGGAAGAGCGGCGAACTGCCCAGACGCTTGGGGTCGCCAGCGATGAAGAGCCTGAGTTCTGGGTCGCCGAATTCATGGTATACAGCGGCAAACGCACCAACCAGGCCGACGATGTTCTTGCGTTGATCCAATCCACCGACGTTGAGGATGAAACGCTCGCCCAGCCCATATTTCTCACGGACCGCCTGTAACTGAGCGGCATCGGTCACTGGCCGTAGATGTGGCGCTGGCGCCTCGCGAATGACCCGGATACGCTCATCCGGAATACCCAATACCTCAATGATGTCGCGTTTGGAATGATCCGAGACGGCGACGACCACCGTGGCATTGCGCGCTGCCCTGGCCACCAACTGCCCATATGCCTGTACTGTTGGTGACGCGCGATATGCTGGCAAGCGCAGGGGAATGACATCGTGGATGGTGACGATGGTGGGGATGCCATAGGTGCGCAGTGGCGAGGCGAAATGTGGGATGTGCATGACAGCGGCATCCACCCGTTTTGCCGCATGTGGAAAGGTACGCTGCTCCCAAACGAGCTTCGCCAGGTTATCGCCCGCGTGGCGCAGATAGCCCACCGGCACCGTCACCCATTGAAAGGTGGAGGGCGTCTCTGGAGCCATTTCGATGTCGCGCGGGCTGAACACGGTATATTCCGTCACTCCATCTACACGGCCCAGCGACTCCAGCAAGTTATAGACATACCTCCCGGTTCCCGTGCGGGGTTCCTGAAGGAAAAGCCCATTGAAAGCTACTCGCATATCGGAGCAATGTCTCCATCCACAACATCAAAATGGATAGTGCAAGGTGGCCAACCGAGAGCGCACACGAACCACCCACAACATCGAGAATGGTCAAGCATAGACAACAGCCAGCATAGCATAGCACATCTGGCGCTATGCAGATGTAGAAGTAGTATCGCGGCGCCCCAACACGAGCAGGCAAGCAAGACAGAGCGCGAACTGCAATTCCATGCCATGAACGAAGAGATCATCCGTCAGATTATGGACGCTCTGCGCCACCAGCACCGCCAACAGGCCGAGCGCGAGCGCCCAACCAAGCCGCGCGCCATACTGTGCGCCAGCCTTCCATTGGTTTGCCTGCATGCGAGTCGCGCGCCAGCCGACGAACAACGCAATGCCAACGAGCGCCAGAATTGCCAGCAGACCCAATATGCCAGTCTCAGCGGCAGCATTGATATAATAATTGTGCGCCTGTCCCAGCGCTTCCATCCAGTCGGGCAGTTGATACTGCGGATAGGCGGCGCCGTAGTTGCCCGCGCCAACGCCAAGCAGCGGATGCGCGCGGAACATGCGCAAGCCAGCCACCCAGTGCGCCAAACGCTCTTGTACTGAGAAATTCGCATTGGTGACGGGTCCAATGCTTACCTGCGCAATCAGACTATTGCGAATATGCGCCGGAATGAGGTGGGCAAACCAGGCAATTGCGCCCAGAGGGATGAGGATCAGCAGCGCCAGGCCAACCAGCCGTTCGCGGCGTAGCCCAACGACAATCAGCACGATGGCCGCAGCAGCAAGCCCCAAATCACCGCCACGCGAATCTGCCAGCACTTCCGCGCCAGCAATCAAGATAGCAGATGCGGCGGCGAGCCAGCGTTCGCGTACATCTTTGCTCAAGAAGATCAGCACCAACGCCAGTGGCAGCGAGAAATTCAAGTAGCCGGAGTAGGGATTGGGTTGGCCAAATGTGCCGAAGACACGCAAACTATCAGCGCTGGCCGTATGCGTTCCCGTCACCTGCACCCACTGCCAGAATCCCAACAGCGCCTGGGCGACACCTGCGCCGATCATCGCCCACACGAGAAAGTGAACATCACGCACCGTGCGAATCACCGCCAGTGCCAGCGCCAGCAGCAGCGCGACCTCCGCCCACTTGATGACCTCTTTGATGGCAAGCTGCTTGTTTTGGGCAACCAGCACGGAGAGTAGGACGACAGCAAGATAGGCAAGCACCGCAGCGACCGCCAGCACGCGCACGCGGTCGCGTTGCCAGAGAGCGGCCAGCCAACTTCGCGCGTCACTGAGACGCATCCGGCTGAGTGGCGCAAGGCCGTCGCGGCGCCAGAGCCGCCAGAGAACAGAGACAGCCAGCGACGCGATCAATACATCGCTCAGTGCAACATTGAGGCCGTGGAAGGTGAACAAAAACAGGGTACCGAACGCCACAGCAAACGGCAGCAGGCACAGCCCGGCAAAAGGCCGCACCAGTGTGACACACAGAACCACTGCGCTCGCCAGCAGCAGCCAGCCATCATGAATAGGCGCCAGCGCCAACAGCAGCCCCAGCGCCAGCGAAAGCGCAATGCCAGCCGCCAGCCACAGGAGTGCCTGGCGCTTTTTGGCGGGGCTGTCCGCATCATGCAGGTCGCCCGCATTACCAGTGGTCTGGTCTGCGGTTACGGGTGTCCCGTGGCTGATAGACACGACGTTGACTGCTCCATCTCTTGACGGAACCAGGCGATGGTGCGCTGGAGTCCAGTTTCCGGGTCAATGGTGGGGCGCCAGTCCAGCACGCGCTGCGACTTGCTGATATCTGGCCTGCGGCGCTCTGGGTCTTCCACGCGCTTCTCTTCAAAGAGAATATGCGATGAAGACTGGCAGAGTTTGATAATCATGCCAGCCCACTCCAACACGGTATGCTCTTCGGGATTGCCGAGGTTGAAGATTTCGCCCTTTGTGCCGGGCATGAACATGGCCCGCATCAATCCATCCACCAGGTCGTCCACGTAGCAAATGCTGCGCGTCTGTTGCCCGTCGCCATGCACCGTCACTGGTTCATCTGAAAGCGCCTGCATGATGAAATTAGGAATCATGCGGCCATCATTGAGCTGACTGTTCGGCCCATAGGTATTGAATATGCGCACAATACGCACATCCATGTTGTATTGCCGGTGAAACTCCATCGTAATAGTTTCGCCCAGCCGCTTGCTCTCATCATAACAGGAACGCGGACCAGTCGGGTTGACGTTCCCCCAGTAGTCTTCTGTCTGCGGATGCACCAGCGGATTGCCATACGCCTCTGAGGTCGAGGCCATCAGAAAACGCGCGTTGCAACGCTGGCTTTCACGCAGCAGGTGCATGGTGCCCTCGGTGTTGACACGAATCGTCTCGAAGGGATGCTCCCAGTACCCAACCGGGCTGGCAGGGCTGGCAAGCTGAAAGACGGCATCGGCATCAAAAGCGAACGGATAGATGACATCCTGGCGCTGAAATGTAAAATTTTCCTGGCCGAGCAGCGGTCGAATATTGCGCTCGGAGCCGGTCAGCAAATTATCCACGCAGAGGACTCGATGGCCATCCTTCAGTAACCTCGCGCACAAATGTGAACCTACAAAGCCGGCGCCGCCAGCCACTAAAACATCCAACGGGAACCTCCAACGAAGCAGAATTGCAGCCTCTATCAGCCATCCATCACCGGATAGCGCGTGTATCAAGCCGATTGTACAGGTATGAGGGCGATCACGCAACCCTTTATTCTACCGCATGAGCCAGAAGGCCCATATTTGGCATCAGATATGCAAATTTACTTCCTGCCACGCCTCTGTCGCCTGTATCGCTCTTTTCAATGAAGCACCGCATGGTTGCATGATGCAGGAGGCGGCCAATGGTCGGTGGCGAGTAACTATCACGCCGTTTCGCGCGTTTTATCGGCATAGAGGGGACGAAACACAGGACCCATCCAGGCCATCCGGGTCATCTGGATCATACGTGCCCATCCCTTGTTCAATTGCAAGGTGATGCTACCATACATACCGTACATGCGGTACCTCTCACTCGCTTAGCGGCGCACGGAGGGAACCATCGCAACGACAAGAAATTATCGGCAGCTATCATTGCATTTGCCCTTGTAGAGACACGCGGAGGAACAGCACAGTGGATCAGGCAGGAAGTACACCGCCAACAGGTGACGAGCAGCATTCTGCTGAGCAGGCCGGGCAGCCAACACCAGAAAACACGCTAGAGACTACATTGGAGAACACGCCAGAGAGCGCCACAGAGAATCAGCCGGTAGATGAACTGGCAACCCAGCCGTCACCCACCGCTGAGGATAGCCAGACGACGCCACCAGCCACGCCAAAAGAAACAGAAGCCGAGGTCACGCTGGCGCAACTGGCGGATACCCCACCGGCGCACGCGATAGCAACACCGCCCAGCAGGCGTTTCGTCTCCACGCCGCGTCCCCTGGATAGCGTTCTCTCTGATGAAGCAGACGCGATGCCAGTGCCGTTCGTCAGCCACCGGCTCACGCCGCTGGAACAGCAGCGCATGCAGGCGGAAACACGGCGCTGGGCGCGGCGCCGTCGCCGCTACACGCTCTTCGTCCGGCGCAGCGCTCGCGCCCGCCAGGCAGCCCGCTCAGCGACCTTCGCCCGCGCCGCCTGGGCCACTGTTATCGTGCTGTTGATGCTAATCTTTGCCAGCCTGACGACGACTTTCGGCGCAGCCACCGCGTACTACAATTCCGAATCCGGCTTGATTCACGGCCTCCAGCGGCAAGTCGCCAACAAAGACAGCGTGCGCATCTACGACGACAAGGGCACGCTGCTTTATCAGATAGACACTGATGGCGCGCAGCACAGTATCTCGCTGGCGGACGTGCCGGTGGATGTCGTCAATGCCACCATCGCCATCGAAGATCACGACTTCTGGACTAACCAGGGCGTGAGCTTTGTCTCGATTGTGCGCGCGGCGCAGGCGGACCTTCAGCACGGCCAGATCACCCAGGGCGGCAGCACCATCACACAGCAGCTCATCAAGCAGCAGGTCCTTAGCAGCGATGTCAACTTCACCCGTAAGCTGGATGAAGCGATTCTGGCGATTGGCATGACGGAGAATGGCACCTATAGCAAGCGCCAGATTCTCGAAATGTATCTAAACTCCATCCCGTATAGCCCAACCGCCTATGGCATTGATGCTGCGGCGACGGAATATTTCGGCTATCAGGACGACCCAACCACCGGCATGACGGCGGCGCAGCATCTCGATCTGGCGCAGGCTTCGATGCTGGCGGGCGTACCGCAGAACCCCAACGACAACGATCCGCTGCTCAATCTCGATCAGGCGTATTCACGCCAGGCGACCGTGTTGAACGACATGGTGAGCTACGGCTATATATCCCAGGCACAGGCCAACGCCGCCTGGACGGAATCGCATCAGCCACATTTCTTCCATCCGGTGACCGCCGAACCGAATCTGGCGCCGCACTTCGTCTATTACATCCGCGACATTCTGGACCAGATGATTACCAGCGGCCAGTTGCGCAACGTCTCGCGTTCCGGACTGAACGTCTATACGACGCTGGACCTTGACATGCAGAACGCCGCGCAAAAGGCCATCAATGACCACCTCTACGGAACTGATAGAGGTGGATACGCCCCTTTCCTCTATATCCGCGATAGTAACCTGACAAATGCAGCGGTACTTATCGCAGATCAGCACAACGGCGACATCAAGGTGATGCTTGGTAGCGCAAACTATTACAGCACCAAGATCAACGGCAAATTCAACGTCGTCACCCAGGGATATCGTGGCCCGGGTTCATCCTTCAAGCCATTTGTCTATGCGACCGCCTTTGAGAAGGGCTGGTTCCCGGCGATGACCATCAACGATTCGCCGACGGCCTTCTGGGATCCTGGTTCAGGCACAGCGTACAAACCGCTTGACTTTGATCCAACCGAGGTTACTGGTTTGGATACACTGCGCACTGCGCTCGACTGGTCACTCAACATTCCGGCGGTCAAAGTGATGCAGTTCGCTGGTGTAGATAACGTCAGAATGATGACAGAGCGCATGGGCATCACAGATGCCAAAGGGACCTGGGGCCTTTCTTCGGCGCTTGGCGCTCTGGGGATAACGCCGTTCGAGATGGTGCAGGCGTACACGGTGTTCGCCAACTATGGCGAGTTCATTCCGCTGCATGGCATTGATTACATCACCGACAGCACTGGCAATGTCCTCTATAAATATGTGACGCCGACGCCGGTGCAGGTGATGGATCCGCGCGTCGCATTCTTGATGACCAGCATCCTGAGCGACAACGCCTCGCGCGCTGGCGATTTCGGCCCATGCAGCCCGCTTTACCTGGACCCCAAATTCAACCTCAATGATATAAACAATGCGGAATGTGGTGGCCTGTATGCTAATCATTTCCTGTCTAGGAACGCCTGGCCGACGGCAGCAAAAACCGGCACTGGCCAGAATTTCACCGATGACTGGACGATGGGCTATACGATGGACTACACCGGCGGCGTTTGGGCGGGAAACAGTAACAACACACCGATGATCGGTATTGACGGTATTACTGGCGCCGCTCCGATCTTCTTTCACAGTATGATCGCTGCTGAGGAGTTGAACAATAAGCCAAAGACGCCGTTCCCAGTGCCAACTGGTGTTCAATACAAACACTACTGCTCAAACGGTGTCTGCACCAGTGATTGGTTCCTGGCAGGTTACAATCCACCAGCCAATCTTGGCGAAAAAGGTGGCTCGATTCCCTGCGTTGCATTGGACCCGAATGGCGGCTGGAACTTCTCTTCGAGTTGCCAGATTTCGCAGATAAGCAAGCTCGGCCATGATATAGGAGCGCCTCCGCCCATCAATACGCCAGAGGGCTTGGCAGTTGGGGCATTACCACCCGGATGACGTTGAAAGCGAAAAGGGCGAGGGTGCTGTTTGCACCCTCGCCTTTTTGTGACGCAACTAAGGCTCGTCTATTCAGGCTTGCGGAAGAGCTTGCGGAAGTCACCATCAAAGGTGGTGAGGAATTCGTGGATCATATTCACATCGGCGGCGCTGATGGGGACTGGGATACGTTCAGGTTCCGGTGAGGGTGAGGGGGCATAGGGTGTATCACTGTCACGTTCGGGAGAGGCCGGGGGAGCGGAAACAGCAGGCGCAATGGGAGTAACTGGGGCAATTGGGGAGACATCTATCGGCGTATCGAACGAGAAGGAGTGAGCGGATTGCTGCGCGTGATCTGCTGGCTGTGGAGGGAACGAGACGACAAATACACTGCGTCGCTGGCAGTTCGCACAACTCGCCATCACCATCCAGGTGGAACTACGCCGCGCGAGAATCACCACTCCTTCGCCTGGATACGGCGATCCGCAATGCGCGCATTTCTGGTCTGCGAACCGCTCGCGGATAATGCGCTCCCGTGCGCGCATACCTCTATCCTCCACTCAAACCATCTTCAAGCAGTTCCAAGCGGCTTGCAATAACAACCCGCCTCCGCCTCTTCGTGCCTCTCTGCCACCAGCTCCCAGGCACAAACAGCGGTGTGGTCATCGCCTAGCCAGTTCCGCTGGCTGAAGGATGACCGGCAACCATAACAATTTCAGTCAGGCTTGCCGAATTCGTCGAGCGCCTCGATGCTGTTGATGAAATCGCGATAGACATCGAGATTATCGTCGCGCTCGGCCTCAACCTCGCGCGAGCGAACTGGCTCATCCTGGTCTGGCTGGCTGAGCGTGACACCGGCGCTCTCCAGCACGCTCTCCGCCACATAAATCGGCACTTTGGCGCGCACTGCGAGGGCGATAGCATCGCTTGGCCGCGAGTCCACTTCCACGTGTCGGCCATTGGCGTCTAAGACCAGCCGCGCATAGAAAATATCGTCAGTCAGATCATTGATAATCACGCTGACAATTGTGCCACCAAGCTCACCAATCACTGACTTGAGTAAATCATGCGTCAGCGGACGCAGCGAAGTCGTACCCTGTAGCTCCATGGCGATGGAGTACGCCTCAGCAGTCGCAATCCAGATGAACAAGTAGCGGTCGCCCTGCCCATCTTTCAGGATGACTACCCGCTGGTTCGTGGCGAGATTGATCCGGACACTCTCGACCGACATCTCCACCATGGGTTTCTCCCTCCTGGGATGGCTGAGGGTTGGCGGGAGTATGCCAGCCCACGATGCCTGTATTGTACACCCAGGCATATCGGTGGCGCAAATACACAGGACGTTCTCAGCGCATCGCGATTACCCAAATTCATCCCGGTTTAATCACATGGAAGGGCAGCAATAACGCGAGAATGGAAGAGTATCAGGATAACAGGACAAAATAGCAGGGTGAAGCGAGAGAACGCAAAGACAATGGCCACAGGTGATAGCAGGGGCTTGACAGAATGATGGGATTGCTGTTACACTGTAGAACGTGAGTTCTACGCCCACAATCGAGTAAAAGCACGTTAAAGGAGGGGTATCGTGGATAACGACGACTTGAGCGAGACACAGGCAAAGATTTATCACTTCATTGGCGAATATACGCGGCGATATGGCATGCCACCAACCAATCGTGAAATTGGCGAGGCAGTGCATATCAAATCTACCGGCCATGTAGATTATCACCTGACGGTCCTGGACAAGAAGGGCTATATCCATCGCGAGCGCAGGAAGAGCCGTGGCATCCGGCTGATGCGCGGCGAAGAAGTGCAGGGGCTGCGCATCGCTGGCACGATTGCCGCTGGTGTTCCGCTTGATATTTACGCGACCGCCCAGCAGGAGGCACTTGACCTCGGTAAGCACACTCGTGAGTATGTGCTGCTGGTGCGTGGGCAATCCATGATCGAAGATCATATCGCTGACGGCGACTACGTGCTGATTGATCCGGGAGCTTACATCAACGACGGCGACATCATCGTTGCCACCCACAAGACAGGCAATGCCGAAGGCGGCGCAGCTACCCTCAAGCGCATCTACAAAGAGCAGAACCACATCCGTTTGCAGCCTGCGAACTCTGAGATGGACCCCATCATCATCAGCCCCGAAGAGTGGGACAATGAGTGGGAGGTGCAGGGGAAAGTGACTGCCGTGTATCGCCGTTGCTAGCCGCATAGTCCCCCCCTGGCTTGCCATTTTCGTCACATCATGGTAGGAAAGATGCGGTACACTGCTGATAACAGACCTCATTCCCCAACTTTGGGAGTGGTGAGGAGCGGCAAACAGCCCACCATGAAGCGGCGCCATCTATGGTTTTTCACCAAGGGGGAAACGGTTGAGCGGAATAGAGCAAGCGTTATTTGACCTGATAAAGAACTGGTACATCACCACCGGCTATATTGGCATCATGCTGGCAATGGCGCTAGAGAGTTGTTGCATCCCATTGCCCAGCGAAATTGTTATGCCACTTGCCGGTTATTTTGTGTATTGCTCCAGTCGCACGATCACCGGCGCCACCTCCTGTCCACCGAACGCCACCTTTACGCTGTGGGGCGTCACTATCGCAGGTGCGTTGGGCTGCGTAGCTGGCTCCGCAATTGCCTATGGCATCGGCGCCGCTGGCGGGCGTCCACTCCTCCTCAAATACGGCAAGTACATTCTCATCTCGCGTGCAGATTCCGACCGCGCCGACCGCTGGTTCGCGCGGTGGGGAGCTCCGGTCGCTTTCTTCTCGCGCCTTCTGCCAGTCGTCCGCACCTACATCTCGCTGCCAGCAGGCATCTCACGGATGAACTACTGGAAGTTCCTGTTCTACACGTTGCTCGGTTCGTTGCCCTGGACCTTCGCCCTCGCCTGGATCGGCATGCAGCTAGGCGATAAAATTGATAAGGCAACCCAACTCAGCACCGTTTTCCACGGCCTGGATGTTGTCATTCTCGTATTGTTCGTGACTGCTGTCGCACTCTATATTTACCGCCATATCAAGCGCGACCGCGCTGCTGAGGCGCAGGCTCAGGCGCAATCTACGTTCGATCCGAGAGACGTACAACGTATGCGTCGCTAACATCCGTTGATATCGCTCGCAAACACAACGAGACGGCCCGCCCAGGTACCACCGATACATGAGGCGGGCTTTCTTCTGTTATCGCCCACGCTTTCCACATGCGATAATAAAGGGCGAGCATGAGCTACCCGCGACACAACGTATAGTGTCTGCACTGGGTCATCCATAGCAACCAGCAGGCATAGAGGTGGCAACAGATGGAAGCATCCTCGGTTACAGAAGAATATTTGGAGACCATTTATAACATGGGCATGGAGGGCGAAACGGTCATCGGCGCGCGGCTGGCAGAAAAGTTCTGGGTCGCGCCGCCGACGGTGACAGAAACGCTCAAACGCATGACGCGCGACGGCTACATCGAAATGGATAACAAACGGCAAGTATTCCTGACTGACCGTGGCGTCGAACTGGCAGAGGCCGTACTGCGCCGCCACCGGCTCACGGAGCGGTTCCTGGTAGATATGCTAGGCATGCAATGGCATCAGGTGCATGAGGAAGCTTGCCGCCTGGAACACCACATCTCGGGCGCAGTGGAGGAGCGCGTGGTGAAATCGCTCGGCAGTCCAACCACCTGCCCGCATGGCAACCCCATTCCGGGCTATGTGCCAAACGCGCGCACGTACCTCAAAGATCAGGGCGCTATCCGCTTGCTGACTGCGGAGATCGGGCAGCCGGTGCGCATTCTCTGCGTCTCAGAGGTTGTGGAGGATGAGGAAGAACTGATCTCCTATCTGCACGACCGCAATCTGACGCCTGGCACTGAGATCACGCTGGTAGAGCGCCCGAACGCACAGGCTGCTGGTGAAACACGGGATGTCGTGCTGGCCGTTGCGGGGCTGCATGCCAACGTCACTATATCCCCGCATGCGGCCCATGCACTCTGGGTGGTTCCACTCGCGGCCACCAGCTAAGCCACGCTATTCACCCTGATAGACGGAAGGCTTGAGGACGCCGATATACGGCAGGTTGCGGTATTTCTGCGCGTAATCGAGGCCATAGCCGACGACGAAACGGTCGGGTATCTGGAAACCGATGTAGGCCGGCTCGATGACCTTATCACGATCACGCGCTTTCTCTTTATCCAGCAGTGTGCAGACCGCAAGGCTGGCGGGATTGCGACGTTCGAGATTTTCCATGAGATAGCGTAGCGTCAGGCCGGTGTCAATGATATCCTCGACGATGAGGACATGTTTGCCTTCTATCGGCTCATCCAGGTCTTTGAGAATGCGCACGACACCGCTGGATTCCGTGCTGTTGCCATAGCTGGTAATGGCCATGAAATCCATGTCGAGCGGCATGGCAAGCTGGCGCGCCAGGTCCGCCATGAACATGATAGCGCCGCGTAAGATGCCAAGCAAAATGAGGTCTTTGCCGCGATACTCCTCTGCGATGACCCGCGCTAACTCGGCAACGCGCGCCTGAAGCGCCTCCCCAGTAATGAGAATCTCCTCGATATCGTCGTGCATGTCTGCCGTAAACGCCATGGCGATTCGTTCCCCCTGCTAGCTAGATGATGACAGATGATATGACTATAGACAGGCGTTGATGGATTCATCAACTACAACGGTTCCAACTGTAGAACGAGTATGCGCCGCGTTTCTGGCGTGAGCCGCACACGGTCATCTATCCGCAGACCAGCGATCCACACGAGATGCCTGGCGTTATAAACCAGGGGAATCCGGTGGCGCAGGTCACGTGGCACTTTAGCGTCCGTGAAGTAATCGTGCAGCTTCTTCTCATACTGCATGCCGAGCGGGCGGAAGCGATCACCAGGGCGCCATGTGCGCACCAGCAGCCCGGAGCTGGAAGCATCGGCATCGAGATAAACGGTAGCCTCAATGGGATACGCGGCATGGTGCCGCGTACCAGACAACTCAGCATCTCTAGCTGCTCTATCAGCGATCATTTGCTGAGCCGATCCAGCAGGCTTCTCTTCCAGGGTCGCATGGAGACGCCAGCCCAGCGCAGGCAAGACACACTCGCCGGGCACCGGCAATAGCACTTCATCCGCCAGTTCCGGTTGTTGACCGTTATCCGCCTGATAGGATATCACCAGCGTCTCGTACACTCGCTCGGCCACGAGATTGCCGGGCAGGCTTAGGCGCGCGCCTGCATGATTGTCAGTGAGCAGGTACTCGATCTCAAAAAGGTGTTTCGCTTCGAGCATGTGGTCCTGCTGCTCGTCCTGCTTAGCAAAAAAGCGCGAGACGGCGCGTCGCAGCACTCGACGCAGCAACGCCTGCGGCAGTTCGCGAAGCGCCGCCAGCGAGAGTATGACTGCATTGCTCTCCTGGCTCATGCACACCTCCTCGAAGGCGCGATCAGTCTCGCATTCGAGATATGCCTCATCGCCGGCAAGCAAAATGGCGTTGCGGAGCAAGGTCTGGCGCAGATTGGGGTTGTAGCGTTCGAGGGCGGGGAGCAGTTCATGGCGCACACGGTTGCGCTGGTAAATGAGATCGTCGTTGGTTTCATCATGGCGCGGCTCCCAGCCTCGCTCCGCGCAATACATCACCGCCTCGGCATGCGTGATAGTGAGCAGCGGACGTGCAAGGTCGTCGGTGCGCGCAGCCATGCCGGATAACCCCCGCAGACCGCTCCCGCGCAGCCAATGCATGATGATGGTCTCCACCTGATCGTCAGCGGTGTGGCCGGTGCAGATACAGGCGGCAGCGGACTGAGCGGCGACACGTCGCAGGAAGACGTAGCGGGCGCGGCGGGCAGCGTCTTCGAGAGAGCGATGCTGCGCGCGAGCGAGCGCCCGGACATCGGCGCGTTCCGTGAAGAAAGGAAGATGTAATGAGGCGGCCAGTTCACCAACGTAGATGGCGTCCGCTGCACCAGCCGCGCCACGCAGTCCGTGATCGAGGTGCGCGACGATGATCTCTGAGGGGGCACGTGGGTGGTTATTATCGCGGAGGTCCAGCAGGATGCCAAGCAGGCAGAGCGAATCTGCTCCACCTGATACGGCGGCAACCAGCCGGGGCCGTTCCGGCCAGAGCCGCTCACGTTCAATAAAAGGGGCCGCTTTCGCCGTCAGGTTGGATATTGCCCACGTTGCACTCATGCCGTCTCATCATCCATTGGTCAAAATGGTGGGCGCAGATGGCAACAGTATACGTTGCCATCTGCCATGCCAGCAATTCTAGCCGATTCTAGCAATGAGCACGTGCAGACCGGCGCAATCGCCTAGCCGACAAGTTTCTTCACCGCCAGCACGATATGGTGCGCATTGATGCCCGCCGCTTCCAGCAGTTGCGCCGGTGTGCCGGAGCCTGGCATGCGATGAACCGCCAGCTTCGTGACATGCGGCGGCTGCGCGGCGGCATCATGCTCCGGCGTGGCAGCAAAGGCTTCCAGCACGGCGTCACCCAGGCCACCCTCCAGCCAGTGATCCTCGACGACGATGATGCGGCCATTGGTCGCACTGGCCGCCTCGCGCAATGTCGCCACGTCTATTGGCTTGACCGAGTAAGCGTCTATCACGCGAATATGCACACCCTCCGCCTTCAATTCATCATAGGCTTTGAGGGCTTCGTGCAGCGTGATGCCTGCGGCAACAACGGTGACATGATCCTGGTCGGACTGGCGGATCACTTTGCTGCCGCCAACTGGGAAGACCTCATCGGCGCTATAAATCACCGGCGTCTTTTCGCGCGTGGTGCGCAGATACGAGATGCCATTGTGGTCGGCCATCGCTTCCACCAGATGCCCCGCCTGGTTAGCATCGCTGGGATAGAGGACGATGCTACCATGCACGGCGCGCATCATCGCCAGGTCTTCCAGCGCCATCTGTGAGGGACCGTCTTCGCCGATGGAGACACCGGCGTGCGAGCCACAGAACTTGACGTTAGCGCGCGAAATGGCGGCCATGCGGATGAAATCATAGGCGCGCGTGAAGAAGGCGGCAAAGGTGGAGGCGAACGCCTGATAGCCGCGCACGCTCAGGCCAACCGCAGAACCAACCATTTGCTGCTCGGCGATATATTGCTCGAAGTAGCGGTCGGGATGCGCCTTTGCGAACGTCTCGGCGTAGGTGGAGTTGCTGACTTCGCCGTCAACGGCGACGACATCGAGGCGCGCATCGCCCAGCGCCTTTAGCGCGTCGCCATAGGCGCTGCGGGTCGCCACCTGGCTGCCCACTTCATAGTTCGGCAGTTTCGCTGGCTCGACGGCTGGGCGCTCGACGGGCGCGCTGCTCTCCGGCTTGCGCACATCCACGACGATATGGCGCTCGCCACCTAACTCTGCGATGGCGCGCTCGGCCATGTCGGCGGGCAGCGCCTTGCCATGCCAGCCATTCTTGTTCTCGATCTCCGGGAATCCCTTGCCCTTGATTGTTTTGGCGACAATGAGCGTCGGCTTCTCGTGTTGCTGCGCCGCCTCGATGTAGGCTGCCTGAATCTGATCGAGGTCATGGCCGTCAATTTCAATGGCATGCCAGCCGAACGAGCGGGCGCGTGCAGCGTAGGCGTCGCCATCCCAGCCGAGCATCGTCTCGCCGCGCTGGCCGAGGCGGTTCATATCGAGGATGCCTATGAGGTTGCTCAGTTGATAGTGTCCTGCAAGCTCCAGCGCCTCATAGATCGAACCTTCGGACATCTCACTATCGCCCAGCACTACCCAGACACGATAGGGCAGTTTGTCCAGATACTTGCCAGCGAGAGCAATGCCAACGCCAATGGGCAATCCCTGGCCAAGCGAGCCGGTTGCAACATCTACATAGGGTAGCAGCGGCACTGGATGGCCTTCCAGCAGACTGCCGAACTTGCGCAGCGACAGCAACTCTTGATCTGAGACGGCGCCAGCCGCTTTGTAGACCGAGTAGAGCAGCGGCGCAGCGTGGCCTTTAGAGAAGATCAAGTGGTCGTTGTGCGGATTCTTCGGATTCTGGAAGTCGTAATGGAGATGCTCATAGAGCAAGACTGCCATCAGGTCCGCCGCCGACATGGATGACGTTGGGTGCCCCGAACCAGCAGCCGTCGTGCAGCGGATGCTATCCACACGCAGTTGCTGTGCCAGTTCGTGCCATTGTTCCTTTGTTGCCATTGTGTACTACTCCCGAACAAGCTATGTGAACGATAGACAAAGCCTATTTTGGTTCAGCGGCTGGCTTCATTGCCGAATCCGCCTCGGTTTCTGCTTCTGTTATCGCAGCGAATGTCGCGCCGTCACTTGCCGTTTTTGCCGCTATTTCATTTTTTCCGTCCGCCGCACGCAGCAGGCGACCGACGATTCCGGGCAGATCGCTGGCCAGGCGTGAATTGGAGATGACGCGGGTTGCGCCGGCCTGGCGCGCGGCCTCCTGCGTTTCGAGGTCCACATGCGCACCGAAGGCGATGCACGGTACTCGCGCCTGATGCGCAGCAATGATGGCGGCACGCCAGTCTATTCCACGCGCGGCAGTGTTGACCAGCGCAAGAGCGGGCTGCTCTGCGGCCAACGCCTGAACGAAATCTTCCAGGCGGCGCACGGTATGCGTCTCGATACCGCTATGCCTGAGCGTATCAGTCACTTTGACCGAAAAGAACAGGTCGTTGTCGAGCAGGAGCGCGCGCTTCACCCCATCTTGCTCCTTTGTTTGATGTGCCTGCTGCATCTGACAGTATCCTTGTCATCAGTCATCAGTCGTCAGATCGCTCATAGATCGGGTGCTTGAACTGATCGGCAAGCTCCTCGTTGATGAGACGGATGCTATGCCACTGCTCCGGTGTGAAGACGTGATGGCCGCCACGGCAATAGGGCTTGCCGCACTTGCGCTCATGGCTGGTGGCAAAGACGAGATTGTCACCCTCCACGGTGATCCAGATGTGCTTGCGTGAATAGCCGTCGCCCCATTTGAGCAGCATCCCGTGCTGATATTCGTCGAAGCGCCCCAGGCCATAGAGATAATCGCGATTGAAGCGGTGCAGGATGTCGAGAACGTGGCTCTCTTCCACGACACGCGCCACCTCCGGCGACATTTCAGTGGTCGCCTGCTCATCCAGGTCTTCGGCAGGGATGGTCAACTGGCGCGATGATCCCTGAACTTCGAGAATCATCTCGGTGATGCTCTGCGCTTCTTCATCGCTGAGCGCATGAGGTTGGCCGAGAATCTGTGGCTTCTGCTGACCATTTGCGCCATTCGCACCATTCGAGGTATCGCTCATCTTTTGCCCTTGCTCCTTGTATCGTCATCTCTCGTCATTTTTCGTCATCACTCTTGCGTAATTCGGCCACTACTTGAGAGTCTACCACTCTCATTCCTGTCATGACCAACGGCGCAAATGTTATGCCGCAATCCAGAGACCTCACCCCCTGACCCCCTCTCCCATAGGAGAGGGGAAACGCGTGTGGCGCGGCCAAGATTACGCACGCCATAGCTCGGTGAGTCCGTTTTGCAGGGCGAAAGCGAGGATAAGGTGATCTGTTGGTGGACCAAAGGTGAGGGCGGAAATCGGCGCGGCGCACTGCCATTGCTGCGCGCGTTGCCCCGATAATGTCTCATACAGATCAAGTCGCGGGCCAGTGGCAATGGCAAGATAACGGCCATCGGGCGCCAGCGCCATCTGCGCCTCGCTGCTGATGGGTCCAGTAGGAATCGTGCGCTGCTTGCCATCGCCGCGCAGCGAAAAGAGCAGCGCCTCGCGTTCCTGGAAACTCGCGCAGGCCAGCGCAAAATCCGGCGTAACGGCAGTGGGGAACTGGAGATATTCGGCAGGCTGCGCGTATTGCGCCACGCAACGCGGCTCCATCACGCCGCGCACTGTGCGATGCTCTAAGTCCCAGAGGCGGACGATACGCGCAGCGGGCAACGCCGCCGTGCGGCCAGTGGATATCGTCAGCAACGAACGACCATCAGGCGAGAGCAAACGCTGCTGTACGCGCCACTGCGCCGGTTCATTGCCGCTTGCGCCATGCAAGCGATTGCCCTGGCGCGCCTCGTAGCAGCGGATAGGCGTCGCCCAGGCGGGGTCAACCGGCCCGTCGAGCGGACGTGTCAAGATGCCGCTGCCCTGCCGTCCCGTATACGCCCAGCGAAAGGGGTCCTCATCAAAGAGAGCGAGCGGCGCATCTGGCAGCGCCAGCCGCACCCAGGCCGGCGTATCGAAGAGCGCAACATCCAGCGCGCCGCTGGGCGCTGAGGCGCCGATATGCCAGAGGCGCTGCCCCGTCAGCACATTCCAGACGCGGATGCCAAGCTGGAAACCCCAGGCTACGGCCAGCGTCCCATTGGGAGAGAGTCGCACATCTTGCAAGACGCCACCGTTCGCCTCGCTGCCAAAGCTGAGCATGGCGATGCTGCGGGCAGTGCGCATATCCCAAAGCTGGACACGCCCATCCAGTAGCCCCGCGCCCAGCACAGCGCCTGTGCCGGAGAACGAAAGCGCAGCAACGGGAATGGCATCGGGCGCAGCGAACGCATGGAGATACTGGAACGGTCCGCCGCTGTGGCGCAGTGTGCCGGTGCGTTTGGCCGTTTGCGGGCGGGGTGGCGTTGGTGGCTGGGCAGGTGACGACTGATTGGGCGCAGGCACCGGCTGCGGACGCTGCGCATCATAGGTGCGGCGTAGCTCAGGGTCGCTCAGCACGCGATAGGCAGCGTTGAGTTGCTGCATGCGTTCCAGGCTGCCAGTGCCCGCGACATCGGGATGATAGAGGCGCGCGAGCCGGCGAAAAGCGAGGCGAATCGTGGCGAGGTCCGCATCCTGCGGCACCGCGAGCAGGGCATAGTAGTCCAGTTCTTCGGCCATGCGCGCGCCTACCTCCAACTTGTACCAGTAGCAATCATTATTGTCAGCTACTCAGATGTTTCTGCTGAGTCTTCTTCCTGTCGCATATACTCAAAAGGAGTACGACAAGAACGGCAATAATGTTGCTCTGTGGAGAGTTGCGAGCCGAAGCTGGCGAGGGGTTCGGTATCGGCGCTGTGGCAGAACGGGCAGCGCACTACGCGCGCGCGTTCTGTGTCGCGTTCTGCCTGTGGAAAATGTAAAATTTGTCTCGATGGTTGCTTACCGCTACTCATAAGCTGTTACTTCCCTTGCTTATCAGCAGCGTTGAGCCGGTAGCGTATGGCGTCCCAGCGGTCCCAGGGGAGCGGCGCGGTGAGTTCCCAGCCGTCACCTGCGTGGCGGATGGGGATGGCGAGGTGGGCTGCCTCGATGGTGGGGGCAACGGCAGCCAGGAAGCGCGCACGCAGTTCAGAGGGCGGCGCATCAAGCACACCAGCCGAGGCAAGCGTTTCGTCGTCGTCCTGCCCAAACCAGCAAAGCGTTTCGTCCCAGTCGCGTTGCAGCGCGCGTTCGATAGCCGCATGCACCGCGCCGCCCTCACGCGCCAGACGCCGCACCCAGCCGTCACCGTGCATGGCGTGCGTGCGCTCCTCTTGCAAAACCTTACGGGCGCGCCCAGCCAGCGGCTCGTAGCTCGAAGCCAGCGCGGCGGCGAACACCGTCGTCAACGCGCCATCAATCAGCACATTGGCGGCAATGAAGTCTTCCCAGGCAGCGAAGGATTGATCGAGATAGGAGACATTGGAGAAGACCGTGCGCGTCTCCGGCTCGTTCTCCGCGCCTGCCTCCGGTTGGAGCGAGCGTAGCAGCGGATAGAGCGCGCGAGCATGCCCAAGCTCATCCTGCGCCATTGCGGCAGAAGCCACCGCCGATTCGAGCGTTGGCGCGCCGCTACACCACTCAGCAAAGTAGCGACCAAGATAATACTTGTTGTCGGCAAGGCGCGCGATCAGTTGCGCGATGGCGGTCTTCACGGCTGGCGTCTGCGTCACGTTCTGCATGAGAATGAAAGCTCCTACTGAACAGAATGGATCAGGCTTCGATGACCGTCACCAGCGTTTCGCGCGGCACCAGCGCCATCTCGACCCAGGCGAACTCATCATAGATGCTGCGTGCATAGACGCGCGCCAACTCGATATCGTCTGCCTCCACCGTGCCCACCTGGCGCAGCGGCTCCTCATACGCGCGCCGCGCCAGCACCAGCCAGACGCGATCCGGCAGAATATGCGGCTTCTGCGCTGTAGCCGATTGCTGTTCGTTTTCAGCGGCTTTTGGCGTCGCCTGCGTGGTTTTCTTGGCCATAGATTATACCGACACTCCAGAGAGCAAGAGCGCGTCGCGCCCTTCGCTGGTCAGGCGCGCTTTGGTCCAGACCGGCTCCCATACCACTTCAATGTCAACTGATGTCACACCAGCAATGCGCAGCAGGCGTGAGCGGATGTCGTCTTGAATCATCTCCATCGCCGGGCAGCCCATCGCCGTGTAGGTGAGTTCTACTGCGACCGCGCCGCCGCTACGCTGAATAGAGACGATCAATCCCATATCCACCAGCGAGATGGCCAGTTCCGGGTCCTCCACCTCGCGCAGCGCATCCCACAGTTCGTTATGTGGATAGACGGCACAGGCGTTGGATTCCCTGGATACCCCGGATGTTCGGGACGTGTTGGATGTCATAGGAGCGACCATCAGGCGGCCTCCAAGAGACGCATCAGGCCACGATTGCCGCGCTGCACATGCTCCACAAACTCGGCGTTGCTGGGGCCGCGATTCTTCCAGCGCACCAGCACGTCATCCCAGGTAATCGCGCCATCTTCGAGAAGCCAGCGTTTCTTCTTCTCGTCGAAGGCGGCGGGGAAGGCGCAATCAATCACCCAACGTTTCTGCCCGTCATCGAAATGCGCTGGCACCTTGAAGCCAAGCTCCTGGCAGAGCGGCACAGCGGTGCTCATCCAGGTCTGGCGCAGTTCGTCGTTACTCTTTCCCTTGAAGCCAAAGCCAAGCTGCTCCGTGTGCTTCTTCAGGTCATCTGGCAGGCCGAACCACTCGACCGTCAGCAGGAACATCCAGTCAATCGCCTGCTGCAAACGCTCGTGTTCGGCGGGGTCGGGCGCGAGCTTGCGCATCCACTGCTCGCCGTGGCGCAGATGGAACGTCTCTTCTTTATCCACCTTGACCAGCGCGCGCTTCCACGGGCCAAAGGTGGTGCTGTTGTAGATATCGCCAAGCAGCGTATAGCCGGCACGATCATAGAAGGCATTGGCAACGATCAGTTCGTAGAAGCTATCGAGCGGCACATCAAAGGCGTAGGGATATTTCCACTTGACGGGATCGCGCCGGTAGATCAGTTCCTCGGTGTCTACCCCCAGATCGCGCAGCAGGCGATAGGCGATGTGCGCATGCCCAAGCTCATCCTGAATGATGGCGATGGCGGAGCCGAAAGAGTTGAGATTAGGCGCAAAACGCGCGGCATGGAAATAGGCCGGCGCGCTGATGAGTTCCGTATCGGCGGAGACGGTGAGGATGCGCTTGATGCCCTCCAGATAGGTGGGACTCATATGCTCAACAGTCTCGATCAGCCGCTGTTCGCGGATGCGGTCCAGCACAGCGGCGTCGGTCAATGGCGCGTTCATCGGAAGCTCCTCTCGCAAGGATACAGCACATTCAGCAGCGCATGATCTGGATATATGGACGGCGCAGACTGGTCTATCTGATTTCTCACTACCACCAAATGCTACAACACGAGCAGGTTTGTTCGCATCTACGATGGTAGAAGTGCAGTTGAAATCAGGGATCGTCGCCACTTCATATCTCCATTTGGATATAGGTATTGTATCGGCAGCACTGGCCTCGCGTCAAGCAGTTCACGCATTTGCTGCGCAGAAAAAGCCGCTATGAAGAGAAGACTTGACAAGTTTGCCACAAGCCGCTATTATAACCACATCGGCTATAGTCGCAGTGAAACGACCTATTGCATAGTGAGGTTGGCATGGCTCATGACACCCAGGAGCCGGAGGCGCTCTTGCCGCTGACGCCGGCGGTGTACCATATTTTGCTGGCGCTGGCGGACGGCGAGCGGCACGGCTACAGCATCATGCGCGAGGTAGAGGCGTATACGGGGGGACAGGTGCGCCTGGGGCCGACAACGCTCTATCGCTCCATCAAGCAAATGCTTGCCGCCGGATTGATCGTAGAAGCAGACGAACGCCCTGATCCAGAACTGGACGACGAACGGCGCCGCTACTATCGGTTGACCACCTTCGGCAGACAGGTGGCGCTGGCAGAGACACAGCGGCTCTCGCAATTGCTGGCGGTGGCGCAGGCCAAACGGCTGGCGCAGGATAGCAGCATTGGGGGTATATCAGGGATTCTGCCAGGACAGCTAGGAGGCGCGCGATGATTGAAACGACGCCTTCGAGACGGCAAGCAGGAGTATCGCCCGCGCCCCGCATTATCGCCACGACGCTGCATGTCTACCAATGGCTTCTGCTGATCTGCCCACTTGAGTTCCGCAGGGAATATGGCGCACAGATGTTACAGGTGGCGCGCGCCTCCTGCCGCGCGGCCTATAAACAGCGCGGCGCGCAGGGCGTCATGCGGCTCTGGTTCTCGATGCTCGGCGATGTCATCACCGGCGCGAGCGCCGAATATCTCAGCACTATCGAAAGGTCTTTGAGAATGAATAGATTACGCGCGGCAGCAATTACTGTCTTCTGCGCTTACATTGCCTTTGTGGTGGCCGGGCTAGGCTTTCAGAAGATGACCGAGGGCGTGGATAAAGCAGGCGTCATGCAAACCTATCCCACCATTGGCGGTTCGTTCTATCTGATTGAAGCTGGCTCGGTGGTGTCACTGCTGGCGGTGCTGGCCGGTGGGCTGCCAATGGCGTTCGCTGCGTTGCGGCAGGCGCTGGCGGCGAAGCGCTGGGGTGTCGTCGCGCTGCTCTTCGTGCCAGTGCCGTGCTTCGCCATATTAGTTGCCTATGTTGTCCTGGTGAAAACTGATACATTGCCAAAGAGCGACCGGGCGATTCAACTGGTTACCCTCTTTATCGCGCTGGCAATCATCAGCACGGCATCGGTGGCAATTGCCATAGCGCGCAGCAACCTCAGCGCGCAGGTGATCGGTTTCGTGCGCTGGCCGGCAATCATCACGGCGCTGGCGATGGCGGTGATGTGCGTTGCAACGGTTGTCTGGGGAGTCAGCCTGCGCGCCGATGCGCCGCAATGGTTCAGCCTGGATGGAGGCGGAGACCTCTACAGTTATCGGATTTTCACCTGGCTGCGTGTCGTCATCATCATGGCAATTGCGACACTGATCGCCATCATTGCCGCTGTACGCGGATTCTCGACCCGCACACCATCCACTCAGGCGCCATAGCGCACGACAACTTATTCTTCGATCTGCCAACCTTCGTCGGCAAGCGCCATGTGGGCAGCAGCCTGCTCCGCCTGGCGCTTGTTCGTTCCCTCGCCACGACCGGCAACCCGCTCCCCCAACAACACCTCGACGGTGAAAACGCGGCTATGCGACGGCCCCTCCTGGCTCACCAACCGGTAGGTAGGCGTGATATTTAATTGCGCCTGCGCCACCTCTTGTAACAGCGACTTGTCATCTTTGAGCTGGCGTTTCGTCTTGATGCGCGCCAGTTCGGCCACCAGACGCGGCTCCAGAAATGCTCTGGTGGCACGCAAGCCGCCATCCAGATAAATCGCCCCAATCAACGCTTCCATCGCACGGGCGATCAAGAGTTCGCGGTCACGTCCACCGGTAACTTCTTCGCCGCGCCCCAGACGCAGGTATGGTCCCAGCGGTAACTCACGCGCGAAGGTCGCCAGCGTGGAGGCGCGCACCAGCGAGGCGCGCAGATCCGTCAATTCGCCTTCATTGGCTTTGGGAAAGCGGCGATAGAGCAGTTCAGAGGCAACAATCGAAAGCGCGGCGTCGCCCAGGAACTCCAACCGCTCGTTCGAGACAACATCAGGCGCGGCATTTTCGTAGACATACGAGCGATGCGTCAACGCATCCAGCAACAACTGGCGTCTGGTGAACCTTCTGCCCAGCGCCACTTCCAGTGATTCCAGCGCGTCATCTGTATTCTCTGAATCCTGAGATTCTGGCGATGCTGGTGACTCTGATGCAGTTTCGCCTGTGTCTGTCATGGGCGGCATGTCTTTCTTCATCTCCGGCGCTCCTCATGGCTTCATGCCTATGCCTACCTATGCCTCGACCATCAAACCGTCGCCCTCCGTGACCTGGCCAACGACGAGGCAGGGCACGCCAGCAGCTTCAAGCGCCGCGCGGGCGCTGGCGAGCGATCCGGCGCTGACCGCTGCTAGCAGTCCGCCGGAGGTTTGCGGGTCGTAGAGCAAGAGCCGCTGCGCCTCGGATACGCCGTCCGCGAATGTCACATGCCCGGCCAGGTGGTTGGCATTGCGTTGGGTGCCGCCCGGGGTATAACCCGCCAGCGCATAGTCCGGCGCTCCCGGCAGCCAGGCGAAGGCACCGGCCTGGAAGATGAAGCGCGTATGGCTTTGCTCCGCCATCTCCAGCGCGTGGCCGAGCAGGCCGAAGCCAGTGATGTCCGTACAGGCATGAATCGCTGCGCCAGACGAACGCAGAGAATCGGCGGCGGCAGCGTTGAGAGTCGTCATGCTGATGACGGCGCTCGCCACATGTTCCTCGCTGGCCGCCTCATTCTTGAGCGCGGTGGTGATGACGCCGGTGCCAAGCGCTTTGGTAAGCACTAGCGCATCGCCCGGCTGTGCGCCGCCTTTGGTCCAGACCTGCTGTGGATGCACCAGCCCAATGGCTGCCAGGCCGTACTTTGGCTCGTGGTCGGTGACGGTATGCCCACCGGCGATCAACGCGCCAGCCTCACGCACCTTATCCGCGCCGCCGCGCAGGATATCGCTGAGGATGCTTGGATCGAGATCATCGGGAAAACCAACAAGATTCAGGCAGAACAGCGGCTTGCCGCCCATCGCGTAAATATCGCTGAGGGCGTTGGCAGCGGCAATTGCGCCGAAGGTATAGGGGTCGTCTACCACCGGCGGAAAGAAGTCCGTCGTGGCGACAATCGCCTGTTCCTCGTTGATCTGATAGACCGCCGCATCATCGGCGTTACCGAGGCCAACGAGCAGATTGGGAAGGTCGGCGCCAAAGACGCCGTTGAGTGGCTGCAACACGTGCGCCAGGGCATCCGCGCCCATTTTGGCGGCTCAACCGGCACAGCTTGCCATCGTCGTCAGCCGCACTCGTCTTCCCGGCGCCATAGAACCCACCTTTGCAATCTGTTCGTGCATCAAGACACATCAACAAGACACATCAATCTGATTGTAGAAGGGCGCCGGTGGGCGCGTCAAACGCGATTGTTGGGCAAAAAGAAACACAAAAACACAAAAGAAAAGAGGCAGGAACGAGTCCCACCTCTTTGCCTGGATAGTCGCTCACCTTACGGGAGGACATCCACCTCTTCCCGCTTGCCATTGAGCGAGAACTTCGGCAGACGCGAGTTGATGGCGTCCACTGCCTGCGGAGCCTTCTCACGCGCCGTGTTCCACGCCTCTGTTGCCTTCGGAGCCAGCGTCTGATACTGCGCAGCCGCAGTCTTCGCAGCGCGCTCACCGAGGCTGCGCGCCTGCTCTGCAACCGGCTTCGATTTTTCGACGAGGCGGCGAGCAGCACTGCGTCCCTCTTCACGAGAGAGCGCCACAGCAATAGCCACACCAGCCAGTCCCAACGCCGCGCCCGCAAGCAACGCGGCCACCTGCGCACGTTTCATAAGTCGTCATCCCTTTCTCCGCTGGCTGGCAGCGAGATCATGTGTCAACGCGCCAGCCCTGGACAGCAACTAAACCACTACATCACTACAGCAACCACGAAATACATCAACCACACTGGTTCAGACTTCCCTGCGCTGGTTTGCGTCACATCCACCATACCAGTACTCATGTACGGTCGGCTCGTGTGCTGCGTTGCGATTCCCTCCGGCAGCCAAACAGCAGAAAGCATACCACATTCTTTGCCTGCATAGCAATATTTTCCCTCAGTGAAAATAGCGAATATTACGAGGGCAAGAGATCATCGTCCCACTCGCCCTCATTATCCACCGGATCCAATGCGAGCGCGCCAGCTTCTCCCGCTTGATTTGCTTCCTGTTCAGCCTCCGCTGGGTCGGTTGAGATCGGCGCAACACGTAGGATGGTTGACTGAAACTCCAGGTCCAGCGGTTCATCTTCGGATTCCGGCGCTGGCCCCGGCTCTGGCGCATCGTCAATTGGAACTCGTTCGACTGGTGGCTTGGGCGGGCGCGGTCCCAGCACCCACTCGCCGCGCTGCTCATCATAGACTCCGGGCGATTGCTCGCGGCTCCAACGAAGCGCCTGCGCGAACTCCGTGATATCGGCGTAGCGTTCGCCGGCTTCGCGCCGCAGCGCCAGCAGAATCACCTCCTGCAACGGGCGCGGCACATCGCGGCGAAACGCCGCCAGCGGTGGCGCGTCGGCCACCATACGGCGCGAGGCGGCGGCCAGTGGCGTCTCCGCCTCGAACGGCAGGCGCCCAGTCACCAGTTCATAGAGGACGATGCCCAGTGCGTAGAGATCAGACGATGGGCCACCAGGTTCGCCAAGCACCTGCTCTGGCGAGAGGTAATCCGGCGTGCCGATCACCTGCCCGGTTGCGGTTAGCGTCGTCAGGTCGCCCCCTACCTGGCGCGCGATGCCAAAGTCGGTGAGCTTTGCCAGCAGTTCGATCTTGGAGTCAACGATCATGACGTTCTGCGGCTTGACATCCCGATGGACGACCCCGCGCGCGTGGGCTGCGGCGAGCGCGGCGCAGAGTTGCTCACCCAACGTCCATACCCAGCTCAGCGGCAACTGCCCCAGGCGCCGCACCAGTTCTTTGAGCGATGTGCCATAGACGTATTCCATCGCCAGATAGGGGACTGGCTGGCCGCTATCGTCGGCCCAGGGAACGTTTGAAGAAACGGCGAGCGGGATGGTGTAGCCATAATCCAGCACACGCACAATGTTGGAGTGGCTGAGCGAAGCGGCAAGTTGCGCTTCGCGCCGGAAACGGGCGGCGGCTTCGGGAATCAGCGGGCCATTGGTGCGCAGGACCTTGACGGCGACGATATGGCCGGTGTGCAAATCCTCGCAACGATAGACCACCGCAGTGCCCCCAAGCCCAACGCGCGCCAGCACGCGATAGCGTTCGGCAAGGGGAAGCGCGCCGTTCTGCGATGATGCCGATGCCTCCGGCGAAGCCATAAAACCACCACCCTCACATATTACTTATCGTGTACTCACCATACGCTCAACGAAATCGAGCCACTTGAGTATACACACGAGAGTAGGGCGCGTTTCACAGAGCTAGCAGAAAAGAGTAACACAACCACAGTTGTTGAGCCTCATAGCGCAATTCATCAGAGATTAACCATGCGTTGACCGGCGCTTAATCCGTGCGTGGCAGAGTTTTCTTTGGAATATGCTACGGGAGGCACGGACATGCGGATTGCGCTGGTGACAGAAAACTTCCTTCCCAAATTGGATGGCGTCACACGGACGCTGGCAATGCTCCTCGAACATATACAACTGCGTGGACATCGCGCATTGGTGATTGGGCCGGAGGGCGCACCCAGGCGCTACGCAGGCGCACGTATCTTTGGCGCGCGTGGTCTCCCGCTGCCGTTCTACCCAGAATTACGGGCGCTCTTGCCGGAACCGGTCTTTGAGCGGCGACTCTCACTCTTTCGCCCGGATGTCATTCATGTCGTCGAACCGATGATCCTCGGCGCGGCGGGCATCACGTGGGGGCGACGGCTCGGCGTGCCGGTGGTCTCATCCTATCATACCAATCTCGCGGCTTACTGCGCCTATTTTCACCTGAGCGCCCTGATTGAGCCAACCTGGCGCTATCGTCGCTATCTGCACAATCAAACTGCGCGCACGCTCTGCCCCTCGTCTTCGACACGCACTCAGCTCGTCAATCGCGGATTTGCGCAGGTGGGGGTCTGGCCGCGTGGCGTTGATACGCAGTTGTTCACGCCGGCGCGGCGCTCGGAGGCGTGGCGGCGGCGTTTCTGCGGCGATGAGCAGCGAACGATTATCCTCTATGTAGGGCGGCTTTCACATGAGAAGAATCTGCCGGCGCTGGTCTCGGCCTATACCGCAGTCGAAAGCGAGACGACACATCTGGTGCTGGTGGGAGATGGACCAGCGCGCGCTGACCTCGAACGCGCGCTGGCCGGGCACAACGCCAGCTTTACCGGCTATTTGGCTGGTGAGGCGCTGGCCGAAGCCTACGCCTCATCCGATGTCTTCGCCTTTCCCTCGCTAACCGAAACATTCGGGCAGGTGGTATTGGAAGCAATGGCGAGTCAATTGCCGGTCGTTGGGTTCGATGCGGAGGGTGTCCGCGATCAAGTGCGGCATGGAGAGACGGGATTGCTGGCATCAGCAGGCGATCAGCGAGCATTCACAGATGCGCTCAGCCTGCTGATACAGACGCCTGAACTGCGGCAGCGCCTCGGCGCTCAGGCGCTTCATCAGGCGGGCAAGCGAACATGGGAAAGCGTCATGGATGGCCTGCTGGCTGTCTATCAAAGCGTCGCGTATGCCACGCCAAAGCAGCAGGCCGCCTGAAAACTTGGATCGCTTTATTTTGCTCAGCGCCCTGGCAGGGCGAACGCGACAGCAACCATCATGGCGTAGAATGCCAGCAATTGCAGTCCCTCCAGCCAGGTCGTCTCGCCATCCAGGCTCACCAGCGCATAGACGAACGCCACCAGTCCGAGAACAATCAGTTCCAGCGGTTTGAAGACCATCGCCAGCACCAGCGTGGAGTTGCCGGTCGCGAGGACATAGCTGACGAGGACGAGAATCGGTGTGACGAACAGCGCCACCTGCACACTGGACCCCGCCGCCACCGACATCGCACCCTCCATACGATTGTGCCAGGCGTTCAGCACTGAACTGGCTTGCTCACCCAGGTTGCAGACAATAGGGAACAGAATCAGACCGACCGAGAGCGGTGTCAGCGAGGTGTCTACGATCACATTATCAGTGACGCTCACCAGCACCACCGCCATGATGACGGTCACTATCGTGACGATAGCCAGCCCAACGAGCGCAATTGGCACGGCGTAGGGATTCTTGCGCCGCAGTTCAGCCAGTTGGCGGCGCTCCTCTTCCTCTTCTTTCTCGTCGCCCTCTATGGTCTTTTGCAGTTCCGTCTCATGGGTCTCTTCGCCTTCATCGCTCAGAACGACGGCCCCATCAATGGCAATGGCGGCTTCTGCCTGTTCCGCTTCGCCGGATTGCGCGCGCCGCTCACGCGCTTCTTCCGCTTCTTCTTCGATGACCTTCTTCTGCTTATGCTCACCCACTTTGAAGACAGAAGCCGCTAGATAGAAGATGTAGCTCAAAATGAGGATGATGCCAAACGGCACACTGATCTTCAACTCGGTTGGGCGTAGGTCGCTTGATTTGGTAATCAGCGACGTAGCAAGCGTCGGCAGCGCCAGACCGACGACAGCCAGCGCCAGCATTGAGGCGTAGCCTGCGGCGCTCTCTGCGCTGAAGTTCATTCGTCCATTGCGTGTGGCGCCGAGGAATATCGAAGACCCCAGCACAAACAACACATTATTGATGACTGAGCCGATCATCAGGGCAAGAACCACCGACTGATCGGAGGTCACAGTGCCCACATCACCAGCGTGCATATGGGCATGAACCAACAACGCTACGCCAATCGCCAGCTCTGGGACGTTACTAAACGAGGCGCCAATCAATCCGCCAAGACGGTCGCCTAGATACTCTTCGAGCGTATCGGTAAAGGTGCCGATGAGCGACGCAAGCGGCACGAGGGCAACGAGCGCCAGCGCAAACAGCAGAACTGTCAGCTTTCCCGTATATCCGCTCTGCCGGCTCAGGTACCACACGACCAGCGTCGCGGGGACTGCAACCAGGAGAACATTCAACCACGTTCGTATCTTCACCAGCGAGCAACCTCCACTATTAACCCCCATTACGTATGTATGTGCATACGCCCCGCATATCATGCCAGCCAATCGGTTGTTTCGCAAGTCCCACTATACCGTTAGCAGCTATGCAGTGGCATCAGTTCTAATGCGTAGTGGTCTAGCCCATGGGGTTTGAGTTGCGTATACTGACGAATATCGAGTAGCAGAACTTGCCGGACCACCAGGTTGGGGGGAATGAAGCCAATGGAAGACGGTACAAAGCTAGAAGTGACAGGCGGGCATACAATGGCAGCAGACGTGGATGCGCAAACGACAAACGAATCCAAGCCGCTCATTAAAGTGTTGCTGGCGGACGACCATGCGCTGGTCCGTGAGGGCACCCGGCGGCTGTTGGAGGCCGAGCCGGATATCCGGGTGGTGGCAGAGGCGGGCGACGGCAACGTGGCGATACGCGAAGCCGAGCGCACGCATCCGGATGTGGCTATTGTTGACGTGGCAATGCCGAACATGTCAGGCATCGAAGCGACACGACATATCAAGGCACTCCTGCCAAATATCGCTGTCCTGGCGCTGACGGCCTACGATGACGACCAGTATGTCCTGGCGCTGCTGGATGCTGGAGCCGCTGGCTTCATGCTGAAAGATGCGCGTGGGCAAGACTTGGTGGAGGCAGTGCGAGCCGTCTCACGCGGGGAGAGCGTGCTTCAGCCACGAGTGGCGGCGCGGGCGGCGCGACGGGCAGCCACGGGGCGCGTGCAAACGGCGATCATGCCACCACCACTTTCGGAGCGCGAGATGGAAGTGCTGCGCGAGGCGGCGCGTGGTCTGCCGAACAAAGATATCGCCCGGCGACTCAATCTCAGCGTGCGGACGGTTCATACCCACTTGGGCAACATCTTCACCAAGCTCAACGTTGGCTCGCGCACCGAAGCGGTTCTCCTGGCGCTGCGGCGGGGCTGGATCGCGCTCGAAGATACTGAGGATGTCGGTCCAGGCATCGTTTCAGAGTCCGAACGGTCATAACTCACAGTCGCACCACTCGAAAACGTGACATCATATACGCTAGAAGATCATCCGGCGCGCAAATGCTTGCTCGCTGGTAGATCATAGCGGATAGTGTCTGCACGCTATCGAGTGGAATCTAACTTATGGGAACACGCGCTGGTAGTCCCAATGTAGGGCATGCAATACCGCCTACTGCACAACTTTTCAAGCAGTTTCTGATGCACTTTCTGCTGCCGACGGCTATACTGCTGGTTTTGGCGCTCTGGGCTACCTCACATCCAGCCATTCCGCTGCCAACCGCTCCCAACGGCGCTATGATTGTACTCACCATCATCACGCTGGGCGCGGCATTCGTTGCACGAGCCTTCCGGCTGCGCTTCGATCTCGATAAACAGACGGCGCTGGCGCTGCCTGATCCGCTCTACACTCTGTACCTGGCAACGCTCATTCTCATTGGTCCGCCCCAGGCAGTGCTGCTCGCCATCATCACGCCGCTGGTGGAGTGTTTGCCAGACTTGCTACATGGATCACAGGCATTGCAGGCGTTGCGCCTGGCATTGCGCCAGGCGACCGCTGCTGCGCTCACGATGTTCTGCGCCAGTCTGGTCTTCTTCTGGGTCTCGCAAACCTTCACACCGCAGTTGAGCGCGCTCCGGGCGCATATCGCTGGCGCGTTGATCGCCTCGATCCTTACGTGTATCGGGGCGGCGGCGATGCAGATCATCGAGCAAGAGAGTGGACCGCGCGCACTCGGCTTGCCGGTCAAAGAAGCGATACGCCGCTATGTCACCAGTCCCTCGCTACGGTTCCAGGTGTTACTGTTGAGTGTGGGACCGTTGCTTCCGCTGGCTGAATTGCTTGACGATATTGATGCAGAGTTTGCCTGGCTGCTCTTCCTGGTGCCACTTTTCGCCGTCTATTATCTTGCCCTGGTCAGTGTGCGGCTCGAACAGCGCACCAACGAATTGCAAAAAACTGTGGCGGCGTTGGAGGCGGCGCGGCGGCGTGAAGCGGAACTCACCGACTATGCGGCGCTGATTACTCGTGCGCAGGAGGACGAACGGCGGCGGCTCTCACGCGAGTTGCACGATGATACAGCACAGGCATTGATCGCGCTCTCTCGTGGACTCGACGCGCTGGCATCGCGTCAGGTCGAACCGCCGCTTTCCAGCTATGATGTCCGTTTCACCGAGGATTTGAGCGAACTGACCAAACGCACGCTGGATAGCGTGCGGCGCGCCTGCCAGGATTTACGCCCTTCGGTCCTGGACGATCTTGGTCTCTGCGCAGCATTGGAGTCGCTGGCTCATTCCGAATCAAATCGCGGACCTGAATGTACGTTCCATCAACATGGTGAGTCATTCCCCTGTGCGCCGTGGATGGAAGTGACGATTTATCGTATTGCGCAGGAATCGCTCGCCAATGCCCGGCAACACGCCAAAGCGACCAAAACGACGCTCGATATTCACTATAGCGCGAACAGCATCGAATTGCGCGTGACTGATAATGGCGAAGGATTCGACCCACAGGCGGTGCTGCGCGCCTCATCCGCGAAGCTGCCCGATGGCACGGAACCACGCTCCGGCCTGGGTTTGCTCGGCATGCGCGAGCGTGCGGCGCTCATCCGCGCGCACCTGAGCATTGCCAGTGAGCCAAATTCAGGCACGACCGTTACCCTCAAAGTGCCGCTTCCACCATCCCACTAGGCCGTATGATGGTGTGAAGATTTGGTCTCATATCCGCGTCAGTGTCCGTGTCAGGCGGCGGAATCTCCAGGCGAGGCGCCGCTACGATAGGCGCCAGGCGAAGTACTTGGCGTAGCGCCATTGATGGGCGTGTAGGTCGGCGCAGGGGTCAGCGTCGGTTGGGTGGTCGGCGTTGGTATGGGAGGCAAAGCGCCACCCACGGATGGATCCAGCGATGCGCCAAGATCGTCAATGCCCCAACTTCCGGCATGGATCACTAACTTCAAGGTAGCGTTATAGATTTTGTTGACGCCATTCTTGCTCCGCGTCACCGTGTAGGTGAGGTAGGCAGTTTGCGTCATGTCGCCAGCCTGTTTGATGAGCGAAAAATTGGTGATCGCGCCGTAGTAAGAGTCCGAGGCTTCCGCCATTGAGGCAAATTGAGTGGGATCGTCCCAGATGACGCGCAATGTGGGTGAGAGATAGTTAGTATGAATGACTGAATAGTTTTGCTGCTCGGCGGCGGCCCAAAACGCATTCGCCGTATCAACAGGGCTGGGTTTGAAATTCAGGAGTTGCAGGCCGACAAACGCGCCGCCCGCACAGAAGCCGCAAAGCAGCACGCAGGCAACCGTCATCACCAGCGCCAGAATATAGCCATTAGGGTGATCCGCCTGGATCGGGCGCGTGCTGGTGAAGTCATCGCGCATATTGCGCAGACGCAACAGCCGTAAGTAGCGACTGCGACGATCTTCCCCTTGCTTGGTTTCTGGACTGAGCGGAACAGTGGTCAAGAGTTCCTGTTCGAGTTCTTTGACCCGCTTGCCCGCCTCTCGTAACTCTTCCCGCGATGCCCGGCGGCTTTTCACCTCAGCCATCGCTCTCTGCCGTGCGCGGTCGCGCATGTCTGGCTCCTCCTGGATGTAATGCGTCTCCAGAAACCACCTGGTTGCGCCGGTACTATACGTGTCTAGGCCAGGAGTGTCAAGCAAAATGGGACTTTGAGCAGGTAGCATGCTGTGCAGATTGGGAGCAGCGCGTCGCTTGACCGGACGGCTCTGCGCCCTCTATACTCGTGAGGGAACGAACGAGCATTTTCAGGAGATAGATAGCACAATGGGACAGTATCAGATCGCGATGTTGCCCGGCGACGGCATCGGGCCGGAGGTGACAGCCGAAGCTTCCCGTGTCTTGCAGGCGATTGGACGGCGTTTCCATCATACCATCGAGCTAGCGCAGGCGCTCGTAGGGCAGGCAGCCATCGAGGAGGAAGGTGAAGCCATCAGCGAGGCAACGATGACGCTCTGCCAGCACAGCGACGCGGTGCTGTTTGGGGCGGTCGGCGGCGCAGGCGTGGGCAACCCCAACGCCAGGGTGCAGCCGGAACACGCGCTCTTTCGCCTGCGCAAAGAGCTGGCGCTCTTCGCCAATCTGCGGCCTGTGCGCCCGTTTCCTGCGCTACTGGGCGCCTCCACACTCAAGCGAGATGTCTTGCGTGGGGTAGATTTGCTGGTCGTCCGTGAATTGACCGGCGGATTATATTATGGCAAACCCAGCGAAATTCGCGAGCAGCAAGACGGCGCCAGCGCGATTGATACGATGGTCTATAGCGAGGCGGAGATCGAGCGCATCGTGCGCTATGCCTTCGAGCTGGCGCGCGGTCGCCGCAAGCGTGTGACCTCTGTAGATAAGGCGAATGTCTTGAGCTGCTCGCGTCTCTGGCGGCGCACGGCAGAGCGTGTCGCAAAGGACTTCCCGGATGTCGAGCTACGGCATATGCTGGTGGATTCCTGTGCGATGGGGCTGATTCGCCAGCCGCGCGAGTTCGACGTGATCGTCACCGAGAATATGTTTGGTGATATCCTCACCGACGAAGCCTCTATGTTAGCCGGTTCGATGGGTATGCTGCCCTCCGCCAGTCTGGGCCTGCGCACGACGCAACATGGGAAGTTCGGCCTCTATGAGCCGATTCACGGCACCGCGCCGGATATTACTGGCCAGGGCAAAGCAAATCCGTTGGCGGCGATTCTCAGCGCGGCGCTGTTGCTGCGTTATTCGCTCGGCCTGGAAGCAGAAGCACATTGCGTTGAACAGGCAGTGCAGGGGGTGGTGCAGGCCGGATTCCGCACACCGGATATCGCTACCTCCGGCGGCACAACCGTGACCACACGCCAGATGGGCGACGAGGTGGTGCGGCGCATCGAAAAATAATTGGGAATTAAGAGGGCTAGCTGACATTGGTGCCAGCTAGCCCATTTTCGCGCGTGGAGATGGACCCAACGCCCGCAGTTGATGGCGAAGCTCATCCAATTTCGCCGTCAACTGTTCGGCTCGCTGGCGCTGATGGCCGCCGCTGGTGGATTCAGCGCCGCCCGGCAAACGCGCCAGTTCGGCCTGCGTTTGCTCGATCTGCTGGCGTAGGAGCGCCACGTGGATATCCCAACGCAACACGTCGCGCTCGCGTCCCATCTTCATCGCTGGACACCTCCTGGAGCGCATTGTCACCTTACGCCTTGTCTAGCGTGCTTATTGCTCCTGTATCAATCGCGCCAGGGTGCTGGTAAGCTCTTCGTCTTGATAGGGCTTGACTAAATACGCATCTGCGCCAAGCTGGAATGCGCGCTGATGGTGCTTCGTCGCCGCGCGCGAGGTCAACACGATCAACGGCAGGTGTTGATACTGTTCTTGACTGCGAATCGTCGCCATCAGTTCGTAGCCGTCCATACGCGGCATTTCAATGTCCAGCAGCACAGCGGCGGGCATCTGGCGCGCAATCACTTCGAGCGCCTCGACGCCATCACGCGCCGTCTGTACCTCCCAGTTGTGCGCTTTGAGCATATTGCTGACGACCCGGCGGACGCTTGGGCTATCGTCCACCACCAGGATGTAGGAGCGATGGGCTGCTGGTGGAACAGCCACCCGATGGGCCGAGGATACACCTGCCGATTGATTCGAGATGACGAATGGCACGGGCCCGGTTGGGGAGGTCGTCAATTGCCCCGATTCGACAGACATCGGCGGCATGCTGGCTGCCGGTGTCTGTGGGTATGCTGGTGGCGGCGGGCTGGCAGCGCCATTGGCCGGCCCCACCGGAATTGCCATGTTGCCACCAGCGCCATTCACGCCCTGAGTAGCAGTGGGATACGTAGGCATCACCGGCCTCGGCGCGGGCGTTACGCTGGTATCCTGCGATTCCAGGCGCGATACGCTGCTTGCCGATTTGTCCGGCAGCACAACTGCGTCCTGCGCAGGCTGCGCCAGCAGTTCATGCAATTCCAGAATGACGACGACTTGCCCGTTACCAAGCACAGCAGCGCCGGCTACTCCGCGCACATCGCGCAGATGTGGGCCAAGCGGCTTCGCCACAATTTCCTGCTGCACAACCACGGCATCTACCAGCAGCGCCACGCGGCGATTGCCGGTATTGACCAGCAGCACTGACGAACGCTCCTCCACCGGACTCGGCGGTAGGCGCAGATAGCTGGCGAGATGCGCCAGCGTGTAGCGTTCACCACGAAGCTCGATGGCCGGCACAGGCGTCGAAACCGTCTGGTAGTAGTCAAGACGGCCAATCTGATCTACGACCGCCATTGGAATGGCTAACGTCTGGTTCTTCACCTTGACTAGCACAGCGCGGGCGATTTGCAGGCTAATGGGGAACTTCATCGTAAAGATCGTTCCCTGCCCGATCACCGATTCGACGCCAATGGTTCCCCGCAGGCGCGTGACCGTATCGCGGACGACATCCAAGCCAACGCCACGGCCTGCCTCCTCGGTGAGCGATTCGGCAGTGGTGATGCCCGGCTGGAAGATGAGGTTGATTGCCTCTTTCTCAGAAAGCTGTGAGTACGAGTCAATCCAGCCGCGAGCGATAGCCGTCTCACGGATATGTTGCGGGTCAATGCCCGCGCCATCATCGCGCACAGCGATGACTACCTGATTGCCCTCATAAGCTGCTGAGACGAGAATCTTGCCGACTCGTGGTTTGCCCGCAGCTTCCCGAACCTCCGGTCGCTCGATGCCGTGATTCACGGCGTTGCGCACGAGGTGCAGCAGCGGACCGGCCACTTCCTCGAAGACTTTGCGGTCTACTTCGGTATCGGTACCATCGGCAAAGAACTCAATTTCTTTGCCCTCGCGCAGCGCAGAACCACGCGCCGCGCGATAGAGCCGTGGCACCAACGACTGCAACGGCACGAGGCGCGCTTTGAGCAGGCGCTCCTGGAAATCAGAACTGAGGCGGCTCTCACGCGCGAACGACGCCTGACATTCACGCAACACCGATTCCATCTCATGTGTCAGCGTCAACGTGTCGGTAATGCTCTCGTTGAGGTTGCGCGTCAACAGGTGGAACTCGTTGTAACGGTCAAGTTCCAGTTCGTGAAAGCCCTGCGACGATTGCCCCTTCGCAAACGGGAGCCATCCACCCCTGCCGCTTTGCCCCTGCCCGTTGCCCATGAGCGAGCCGACGGAGCCAGGGCCGCTGGGGAGGGTTGCTGCCTCGATGCCAGTTTCGATCTGTGAGCCAACTTCGCGCAGACGCTCACCTACAACGTTGCTATCATTTACGAGGCGGTTGAGCCGGTCCACACGCTCCTCGAGGACCGAGCGGTTGATGAGCAATTCACCAAAGAGATTGACCAGTTCATCGAGTTTACTGAGTTGGAGACGGACGCTCAGATCAGTACCATCCGGCGCACTGTGCTGCTCTGCGCCTTCCTCGCTCTCCTCTTCCAGACCGATCATCACCGGATCGGTGGTGCGGGGAGTAGCTGACGGCTCGCCAAGAAACTCTTCAGGAATCTCGATGCCGGTCAGCTCTGTATAGCGGCTGGCCAGCGATTGTAGCGAGCGTTGCTGCTCTGCTGGCTGGTTGAGAACTCTGGTCGCCATGAAGTCGAGCGCCTCGGAGGTGTCGAGCAGCAGGCTCAGCACATCGGGGGTCAGCGTCAGCGTACCCTCAACGAGGCGGTCAAGCAGGTCTTCGGAAGCGTGAGCAGTTTGCTGGATGATGGAGAAACCCATCATGCCAGCGGCGCCTTTCAGCGTGTGCATGGCGCGGCGAATGTTTTGTAGCGCGCCGGTGTCATGTGGCGCGCTTTCGAGTTGCGCAATGCCTGCCGTAATCGTTTGCAGGTGTTCCTGCGCCTCCTCGCGGAAGACTTCCATCGCCTCCGGCGACTGCTCACTGGTAATCTGCACCGGTTTCGAGCCGCGCCCACTTCCCACCGACATCGGCGGCAAGGCAGATAAGACACCGCCAACGCCCTGGCCAAGCGCATCACTTGCCATACCCGGCGTTAGCTCCGTCAGCAGTTGGCGGCGCACCTGAATCTGAAGTTCCTGGCGCAAGCGGTCTTCTTCATCGCGGCGGACCTCGGCGGCAATTTCGGCGCGCACCTCGTCTTCCAGTTCGCGGCGCAACTGTTCGCGCACATCGCGCTCCAGTTCAGCGCGCATGCCCGGCGTCAGCGCTGGCGTCTCGCTGGAGGCGGAGCTGACGGTGCGCTCCGGCGCGGCGGGCGGCGCAGGATTCCAGGCGAACTGCGCAACGGTGGCGCTGAATCCATGTTCTGGTGCGCCACCAACCGAGGAGATAGACTGGAAAATCTGGCCGAAGTTTGCCATCATCAGCCGCAGATCATCGAGCGTTTCTTCGATTTGTTCTTGCGTCGCCGTCAGCCCGCGCCCGGAGTTGTTCAGCAGCGCGATGAGCTTCTTCAAGCGCATCGTCGTCACCCAGATCACCGAGAGCGGGAGATAACGACGCACGGAATCTGGGCTACGCTGCAAATCGAGGCCCATATGGCGACCAGCCCACTCTTCCAGGCGGTCCAGCGCGTCGCGCGAGCCATCGAGGAAGCCGCGTAATTCGGTGCGCTCATCCTCCATCGCCTTCGCCGCGTTGTAGATCGAAGCAGCAACATCGCGCAGCGTCGCCACCTGACGGCGCACCGTCTCTTCACCCAGCCGCAGTTCATCAAGCGAGGCGACCACATTGGCGTCAGCGCCCGACCCTTGCTGCGCATAGGAGCCGGCGGCAGGCGGGCGCGATTGGTTGAATTGGTTGAAACCACCAACGGCAGGCATCTGATCGGTGCCCATCTGCGAAAAATCAACTCCCTGGGGCTGCGACTGCTGCCAGGAAGAGGAAGCCGCAGGCGGAACGACCGGAATGCGCGGCGCCGTCTCCATCAACGCCTCTGCGCCATCACTCTCTGCCGGGCGCGCCGTGAACGCATTGAGGATGTCGTCGAGCGATTCTTGCGGCGTCTGTGGCGCTCCACCGAACGCGCCAGATGCCGAGGGCGACATCTGCTGTGGCAGATACGTTCCCGGCTGGCTCGCGCCGAAGTTCTGCTGTGGCGGCATGGCAGGCGCGCGACCAGTTGGATAATTCGAGATCGAAGACGCCCACGGATCAGACTGCGGCGTCTGTGGCATGGCAGATTGGCTTGCGCCCGGCTGGAACGCGCCGGGATTACTGCTATTTCCAGTCCAAACCGGTTGCGATTGCGCGAACTGTCCAGACGAACCACCGTTCATGGGGGCAGTGGGCATGGCAGAGGCATCGTATGGGTAGCCTGCTGAGGGCTGGCTCGCGCCGAATGGTTGAGGCTGCGGACTCTGATCATTGGAGCCATTGAAGCCATTAGAGCCGTTAGGTGAATTGGAGGGCGTGGTGGGCGCAACGCCTGGTGCAGCGAATGGAGCCAGCCAATCGGGGACGGCCATACCAGGGGCAGTTGACCTGCCCGTCTCGGCTGGTATAGAGCCGTTGCCCAGTCCTGTTGCGCCTGCGCCACCCAAGCCGTGATTGCTGATGGCAGGTGAGCTATTTCCCGGAGCAGCGGCGCGGTCGGCGTCATCTTCCGCAACGAGCGACGAGCCATCGGTATTCGAGCGGATATGCTCCACGAGGCGCGAGAGGCGCGAGAACGAGCGCCGCAAGAGGGCGATTGCTGGCGCACTGAGGCCTGCCTGCGCATCAATGGCATTGCCCAGCGTATCTTCCATGCCCTGAGCTACATGCGCCAGATTATCAAAGCCCATCATGGCCGCTGAGCCACCGATTGTGTGCGCGCGCCGGTACGTTTCCTCGATGACATTTGTATCATCGGGATGTTGCTGAAGCGTATCCAGGTTTGCTTCGATCTCAGGCAAGTAGCTTGTGACTTCATCGAGAAAACTCTCGAGAATCGCAAACTTGTCGAAGTTTTCAGACATACTTACACACCAATCTGTGGCTGCGCGCTATGCCGTCGTGGCACTAACTAACGTGCTGGCGCATGCCCTGTGAGTCAGACGCCCATCTGATTCACCCTATTGATACAGGTCCGAAGGCAGTGGCCCATTGTTCGGCTGCTCCTGGTTGTAGCGCGGGTCCGCATAGGCTTGCTGCGCTGGCATACCGTTCATACCGTTTATGCCGTTGGGCACGCCGGTATATGCCTGGTTCCCATAGTAGGGATCATAGCCGCCGGTGTTGTCGTAGCCGTTTTCGTAGTTATAGCCACCGGCAGCGCCATATGCCCCCGCATCGTAACCATTGTTCTCATAGCCGCCGAATTCGTTTGCGTATTCGTTGGCATACTCGCCACCATAGCCGTTGCCGTTGAGCGCTCCTGCTGGGGCCGCAGGCAGCGCTGGCAGTTGGGGCACCTCTTCCCAATTCGGCGTGCCCAGGTTTGCCATATTCCCCATCTGCGCAAAGACACCTTCAGGCTGCGGCAGCATCGTCAGCGATTCAGTAGCCTGCTCCGGCAGGCGGAAGGTGGCGACCGAGGCGCGTAACTGCTCGGCAAGCTCCGCAAGGTAGCTTACGGCTGCCGTGGTATCCTGCGTGGCGGTGTTGGTCTGGCGGGCGATATCGGCGATACGGGTCATTGCCGCCGCCACCGCTTCGGAGGTCTGTGCGCGTTCGTTTGCGGCCTTCGCAATGCCTTCGATCATCTTGGCCTGGCGATCCACCGCGCCATAGATGCTGCGTAACGATTCACCTGCCTGGTCTGCCAGCAGCGATCCCTTGACCACCTCTTGCGTGCTTTCTTCCATAGCGACCACCGCCTCATACGTGTCGCCCTGAATACTTTTGACGATGGTGGCGATGCGTTTGGTCGCTTCAGTCACGCGCTCAGCGAGCAGGCGGATTTCATCGGCGACGACGGCGAAACCGCGTCCATGCTCACCAGCCATTGCCGACTGGATGGCGGCGTTCAACGCCAGCAAGTTGGTCTGGTCAGCGATGTCTTCGATCAGGCGAACGATTTCACCGACTTCCTGCGAACGCTCGCCCAGGCGTTTGATCTTCTTGGAGGTTTCCTGCACGTTCTCGCGAATATGCACCATGCCATCAATAGTCTGAACCACAGCTTTCTGGCCGCCATCGGCATTCTTCAGGGCGTCGCGCGCCGCCTCCGCCGCTGCGAGCGCGTTATTGGCGGAAAGCTGCACGAAGTCCGCCAGCCGCGCGACCGACTCAGTCGTCTGCGAAATCTGGACGGCCTGCGCGTCAGATGCCTGGGCCACCTCTGCGGAGCGGTCCAACAAGCGGCGTGTCGCATTCGTCACCTGGAAGGTCGTTGCCTGCACACGGCCCACAACCTTCGCCAGTTCTTCGATCATATAGTTGATCGAATCCGCAAGCACGCCCAACGTATCAGGCGTCACCTCCGCCTGCACACGCAGATCGCCGTCACCGACGGCGCTCACTTCCTGAAGCAGTTTTTCGATCTGCGCCTGAAGGGTTGCGGCGTCCTGCGTATCGCCGGAGGAGCCAGAGGCCGAGCTGGTGGTTGGCGCGCCATCCAGGACACTGTTGACCGCCGCCGCCAGCACAGCGAACTCATCTTCGCCTTTCACCGGCGCGCGCAACGCTTTGTCTCCGGCAGATACCTGGCGGCAAACGTCGGCCAGTTCCAGGGCGCGCGCGCGGATGATGCTGCGCATGCGCAGCCAGGCAGCGGCTACACAGAGGAACACCAGCAACGCCAGGCCGAACGTGACCCCCCACATCAGCGTTTCAATAGGAAGCCCCGTCGCATTGGAAGAAGATTGTGGAACGTTTGCCACGGCCCAGGCGCCCAATCCAATCAACGCGATCACGGGAATGGTTGCCGAGAGGAGCATGAAGAGATTCAATTGGGCGCCGGTTGACCAGCCAGCGCGCGTATTGGAATCCATTAGGATAAGTCCTCCTTTATGCAGGAGCTACTCGAGTAGCGTCATGCCGTTTGTCCAACGCGCCTGCGCCATCCGCCACCCAATTCATGAAAATGATGGATGAATGCTGAAATGAATGGTTGCAGACAGTGTGCCCGCATCATTACGATAGCTGCACAACAGTCTACGAATGAGCGTCTGCGTTTGTGACCACCTCAGCGTACCACGGACCGCCAAGATATGGGGTACCGAGATGAGAAGGAGGTCATGCTACCTGCATGCTACCAACCGCACTTGAGCTACATGCGGCATATCACGCTGGATCATCACGCGTGATAACGGTGCATCTTATCGGCAAACAGCAGCCGGTCGGGGTCCAGCAGAATAACAGGACGCCCCTCAATGTTAATCATGCCGGTGGCATAGGCCGCAGACCAGGCGGGAACGGTGGACATCTGAGAGACTTCTTGCTCCGTATCAATCAGGCGCATCTCATTGACACCATCTACCATCAGGCCGATAGTCATCTCGCGGCGGTTCACGACGAGCAGGCGCGAACGTTGAGTGAGCGGTTGCGTCGGCAAGCCAAAGAATCCGCGCAGGTCCACGACGGAGAGAATTGAACCACGCAAGTGAATAATGCCCAATACCCAGGGGACGGTGTTGGGGACCGTCGAAATATCGGTGATGCGTTCGACGCCCTGTACAGAGCCAGCAGGGAAGGTACACTCATTCTCGTTGAGCGCAAAGATGATGTTCTGTGGAACACTGATCCCTTCCGCGCCGTTCGCGCCCAGACTGACGCCAAGCATGCGTGCCAGTTCGTTGAGTTGCGCGTTGTTGGTAATGCCGGCGCTCTGGGCAAGTTGCCGCAGCACATCAGGCGTCATCGCGCCGCCCGCCAACGCGGAGGGGTCGCCGCTAAACGAGCGAAGCGCCTGCTGCAACGTTTCAGCCATTGCAGCGCGCGAACGGACAGATGAAGTGCCGAACGGATCAGCGCTATTCATGGCCGGGCGTGGGTCATTCATGAGCCAATTGTTCTCCGGGATGTAACGGTAGGTCGCTAGATCAGACTGCGGACGCTGGCCAGCAGTTCATCTTTGCTGAACGGTTTTGTGATGTACATATCTGCGCCCTGCTGAAGTCCCCAGCGTTTATCGAGCGGCGTATTCTTGCCACTGATGAGGATGATCGGGATATCGCGGCTCTGCTCCATCTGCTTGAGACGGCGGCAGAGTTGGAACCCATTTTGCTTGGGCAGAATGACATCTAGCAAGACACACTGGGGCCGCTCGTGCAAAATCTTTTCGAGCGCTTCATCCCCATCCACAGCGGTAATCACATCATACCCACTCTCGCGGAGCGGAGTTGCGATCAACGTGAGGTCTGTCCAGCTATCATCAACCACTAATACTTTTGGCATGGGTATCTTTGTGCCCCCTTGACTAACCCTGACTACGACAATTGGCGTGACTCCGTAAACTGAGGAATACGCCTCTTATGACACAGGCCCCTTCGCCCAGCAATTGCAGGCGAAAGGAGCCAGGCCAAGAACACTATTGAGTACGCGAGCGCACCACACGCGCCAGCGTTTGCCTCCCGCTACACGCGGCGACGCATGCGTTGTTGCCGTTGCATCGCGCGTTGCGTTGCCCGTTCGCGTACCACGGCGGAATCGAGATGACGTTTCACCGTCTGCACGAGTTCCGCTGAGTCGAACGGCTTGGTAATGTATTCGGTCGAACCGGCAAGCTTACCACGCATCTTATCAAAGAGACCATCTTTGCCGCTGAGCATAATAATCGGCATATCACGGAACGCCATGTTTCTGCGAACAACCTGACAAATATTATATCCATCCATACGCGGCAACATGATGTCCAGCAGGATGAGATCCGGCTGTTCATCCGCAACGGCAGCCAGCGCACTCAATCCATCACCAGCCGTCACCACCTGGATACGTTCACGTTGCAGCGTCAACTGCACTATCTTGCGGACAGTTGGGCTATCGTCCACCACCAGCACCACCGGATCGTCCACTATCTCGACCTCCTCCGCACATCTGGAACAGCATCATAAGCAAAAGCAGCACTACGTGACGCCCCACCCATCGGTGGCAGGGAGCGGTCCGCCTGGGCGCGTGTCATCGCGCGACGCTGCGCCAGGCGCGCAATATCCTCATCAAGTTCACGCTGGAAAGCGCTCCACAGGCCCTCAAAACGGCGCCCTGCGCGCGATTTCCCAACCTCATCGTTGAGGATACAATCAAAATCCATGTGCATGAGATGCGAAAAGAACTGTACCGCATCCCAGTAACAATCTCCTAATTCCTGGCCACGAACTACTTTGTCCAGCGTTTCCAGGTCTTGAAAGTCTACCACGCCATTGCCAAAACGGATAATCCCATCCATACGTGGGAACATGCGATACAACTGTGCGATGATCGGCCCGAAGGTCGCATCGAGATAACGAGCGACCTCGCGGCGCGGGACTTCACCCCGCCCGCGTAGCGATCTGGCGTAGATGCCGTGGTGCGCCATCATGCCGTTGACGCAGTTGCCCATCGTGCGGATGAGTGTGAGCATCCGCTGCTCCGGCGAGGGACCGCTTTCCTGGGTGAGTTGATGTTGACACTGGGTAAAGAGGTTAACCAGATTCCGTTCGAGTTCATCTTCCATGCGCGCATCAATGACTTCGACAAGACCAAGCTCGACCAGGCGTTGCATAATAACGGCTACCTGTGGCTCCGGCACGAGCAGCGCATACGAGATCGCCTGGAGAGGAAATTGCCCGTTCGAGAGACACAACACGCCGATTTCCTCGCGCCCCAATCCAAGCTGCCGCACGTCGCCGTTGAATTGGGGCATCCAGCGGGCGACAGTATTGCGTGTATAGCCCCCCGAACTATCCCGGCCCCATTCATCCGCCATGCGCAGGGCTTCCAGCAGAATATGATCAACGCTGAGCGGCTTGAGTGTGCCAGAGCGCGCTTGAATAGAGGAAATATCACGATGGAACTCGAAACGTCCACGGGTCCAGTTGATGGCGCGGCTAATCGCCTGAATAACACGGAACTCCGTCCGTTGTTGCATCTCTGCCGGGGAGATGAGGCCCCACTGCGCCATAATCGTCATTGCCGTCGCCGGATTATTGCCTGAGAGCTTGCGTATCTCATACGCGCGATCACGCGGAATGGTGCCGAGAAGGCGGAACATATCAACCAGATCGGGGAGCGCGGCGCCAGGTTCATCGAGGTCAATGATGTGGCCGTTTTCCAGGAGAATCGCCAGACGCTCCTGGCCGGAGACAACGTTCAGGACACCTGTTTTCCCGCTGAGCGCCAACATTTTCAGCGCGGCGGATAGACCCAGCGTTTCCAGGTCGCCGTCAAGTATTCGCCCCTGTTGTTCCATCGTCCCCCCCTGGCTCATCCAGAACTACCTACACCCTCACAGGTTTCTGCCACTCGTTCACTACAAAAATGGACATCCCAAGATTGCGCGCCATGTGGAAGCAGCAGCCACTCCTTCGACCAACCCAAACTATTGTATCACACACTGTCAGGTGTTCAAGAGGGAAAGCCGACCCAATTTCAACTTTTCTCAACCATTTCTACACGAGGCAGTTTACAGGTTCATCCGCGTTGACTCTGCATAGCGTCACATTCATGCGTCCTCACGTTCCGCTCATCAGGGCACAGCCGCGCTCTGCGAGGAAGAGGGCAGCGTCGCATAGCCGGTGAGTTCCACATAGCCGAGGCCGGTGATTGGCTGGCCCCGCAGGGTGCCGCTGATGCGCACCGCTCCCTCCCAGTAGGCGACGCCGGTGGATTGCGTCGTCACCAACTCCTGATCCAGCAGTTGCGGCGTCAGCGTTAAATCGAGTTGCTGGCTGGCAATACTCACCGCCCATCCTGACGGATAGACACCGCCGGTGTGGGGACTGGTCCAGGTGGAGAGCGCACGAGATGCGATGTCGGTTGGCGCAAGCTCGGTGGCGCTGCCATCGCCGGCGACATACGTGCCGAAGGTGGCGACGGGCCGCTTCTGGCTGTCGCGGATGACATAGAGCATGTACTCGGTATCGTTGTCGAGTTGAATGCTGTACCAATCCCACCCGGAGCCGACCAGTGAGACGAAATTGCCCCATTGATGATCCATCCACGCCTGGCCGGTGACGCTGATGCGCTGGCCGTGGTCGGTCAGCGTACCCGCCAGTAGCATGCGGGTGCGTGAATAATAATACGAGAAGCCGGAGGGACCATAGGTAATCAGCCCATTGCCGCCATGCAGCGCCGGTGGCTTCGTGGCTGCCAGTTGGAAGGATATCACATAGTTGGCCATCGTCGCAGAGAGATGATCTTGCCCGTTAAGGCCCTGCGCGCTCCAGCCGCCAAGCGAAACATCGAAGCCATTGCGTGAGCCAGCGGGCGGAATGACGGAAGCAGGCTCAAATCCGGCGCGCTGGTCGAAGTGAAACGCACCAGCGGTGATGTCGCTGATGGCGAAATGGGCGGCGTAATATGGTGAGAAGGCCCCGCGCAACGTCTGGAAGAAGGTCAACTCGAAGCCATAGTCGTGCGTTTGTCCCTGCGCGTCCAGCCCGTGCGCGTGGCCGGTGTAATACCACCATTCCGTCAGGTCATGGTGTGGCGCCTCGTCCTGTGGGAACTGTATCGGCGGCAAGCCCGTCGCAGGTGTGGGGGCCGATGCCCTTTGTTGCAAATGCCCGCCAGTTGGGATGGTTCCTGGCAATCCACAGCCAGCCAGCAGAAGGAGCAATACGGCAATTCCCAGCAGCGCAAACAGGCGTGAGCGCGATGGTTTGACCTCACCCCCAGCCCCTCTCCCACGAGGAGAGGGGAGCGTGGGCGTTGGCGTTCCGCTGAGGGCAGACGATGGGGTGCCAGTGGACAAAGCGTTGCTCGAATGGGGGAAAGCGTGCCTCACAGTCCCCTCTCCTTGTGGGAGAGGGGTGGCCGCAGGCCGGGGTGAGGTCTTCTGCTGGTTCATTGGGCGCCTCCTATGGGCAGCGTTTCTTTATGTTCGCTGGATGTGCCCTCATCTAGCGGTGCCTTTTGGTTGGCCTGATGCGCATGGTGATAGACGACCGAGGGCAGCAGTTTGTTGAAAGGCGCGGGCCACCACCAGTTGAGGTCGCCCAGCAGCCGCATCGTCGCGGGTACCAGCAGACCGCGCACCAGTGAGGCATCCAGGAAGACGGCCAGCGCCATGCCGACGCCCAGCGCCTTCACCAGCACCATACCTGCGGAAGCGAACGAGAGGCTGACGAGAATCACAATGGCGGCGGCGCTGGTAATGATGCCACCGCTACGCTCCAATCCTTCAGCAACGCTACGTGTATTGTCGCCGGTCTGCTCGTAGGCTTCGCGAACGCGCGAGAGCAGGAACACTTCATAGTCCATCGAAAGGCCGAAGAGCGCGCAGAACATCAGGATGGGTGACGACGCCTCCACGAAACCGAGCGGCGTAAAGTTGAGCAACTGGCTGAAATGCCCCTCCTGGAAGATGAAAACCAGCGCGCCATAGCTCGCCAGGATAGAAAGCAAGTTCATCAGGATAGCTTTGAGCGGCAGCACCAGCGAGCGGAAAACCAGCATTAGTACGACGTAGGTCACGATGGCGACGATCAGCAGCGCGAACGGAAATGCGCCATAGAGCGTATTCACGTAATCAATGATGCCGGCGGTGCTGCCATCAACCAGAATGTGCATGGTGGCGGGCGGTGGCGTGTTACGAATAGCCTGCACCAATGCCTCAGTACGCTGGTCCAACATAGGATAGTTGCTGATGACCTGCACCATTGTGATATGGTCGCCGGCATAGCTTTGCAGCAGGCGTGTGATATACGGGTCGCCGATATTCTGCGGCTGGCTATACATCAGCTCATACTGCGCCAGTGTCAGCCGGGGATCGAGCGAGACGATGCTGGTGACGGTGTGGACGCGCGGGTCGGCTTCCAGCGTGCGCACGTAGTTATCCAGCCGCACGAGATTGTCTTTGCTGAGCGGGCTGCCCTGCGTCTGGACGGCGATGATGATCGGCGTGCTGGCCGTCTGATCGAAACGCTGCGTCAGCACATTATAGGCCGCCCGCGACTCCACACTTGACGGCAGAATCGAGGCGTCCGGCGCAGCCAGCCGCACGCTGAGGAACGGCGTGCCCAACAGCAGGAGGATCGCCAGCACCGGCGCAAGGAACGCTATGGGGTGACGCATGACGGCAATCGCCAGCCGGTGCCAGAAGCCATTTGCCGGTTGTTGAGCGCCAGTTGATGCTGTAGGCGCTGTCGCAGAAGCAACGCGCCGCCAGGGCAGCCGCACCGGTAGCGCATTGACGCGCGTGCCGATGATGCCCAGCAGCGCCGGTAGCAGCGTAACGGCAGCCAGAATCGAGAGGGCGACTGTCAGCATGCCGCCCAGGCCCACCGAGCGCAGCATATTTAGCGGGAACAGCACGAGGCCGAGCAAGCCGATGGAAACCGTCAGGCCAGAGAAGAAGACGGCGCGACCGGCGGTGGACATCGCAATGCCAACAGCATCAGGAACCGTATGGCCGCGCGCCAGTTCCTCGCGGAAGCGGCTGACCATGAAGAGCGAGTAATCCACCCCCAGGCCCAGCCCAAAGAGTGTGGTGATGTTGAGGGCGAAGATCGAGACGGGAAATATCCTGGCGAGCAGATAGAGCAGCGCCAGCGAGACGACGACGCTACAACCGCCGATGGCTGCCGGCAGGCCCGCCGCAATCACCGAGCGGAAGACGAGCAGCAGGGCGATGATGGCGAAGGGAAAGGCGATTTCTTCAGCACGGCGCAAATCTTCTTCGCTGACGCTCTGGATATCGGCGTAAAAGACAGGGCCGCCGCCAACGAGCATCTGAAGGTCGGCGGGCTGGCGCAATTTGCTGCGTAGCTCCGGCAAGACGTTGGGCGCTGTATCCGGGTCTGACTTCAGCAACACGACGGTATAGGCGGCATGGCGGTCGTTGGAGATTTGCGTTGGGTCCGCGCTGAACGGCACTATGCCCGTCACCTCCGACCAGCCATTGAGGTTGGCGACGGCGGTAGTCGCCTCCTGCACGAAACGTGGATCATCGGCGGTGAGCGTCTTGCTGGAAAAGACAATCTGCACATTGGTGAAGCTGGTATGGAGTCCCTGCTGAAGGGCGTTGACTGCCTGTTGCGACTGCATGGCATCGCTGGAGAAGCCGCCGGGCGCCAGCACCTCAGCGACACGCGGGGCGAAGGGTAAGCCAATCAGAACGGCCAGGAGCCAGATACCGACGATCCAATAGCGCCAGCGAACCATCCGCAGGCCGAGCCGTTGGAACATGAATGACCTCGAGACCCTCTAGAACATTTTTCAATGAGGCGTGAGCCGGAGCAGGTTTCACAGGGTTTGCCCTCAGCGCCACGCCGGGATAAAATAGCCAGGTGCCCTGCGCGAATGACTAGGTTGATTGGATTGACATGCGCACAGCCACCACCATATGTTATAGCGCACGATGTCCTGCCGTGCCCGCGCTTCTTTAGCGGGCGGGATAATCACTATTGCTGAAAATCAAGGAGAACCGCGCCAATGGCGGAGCGTTCACAGACCTCGTATACCGTCACTACCAATCGTCAGGCGTATCACGATTATTTCGTGGACGAAACCATCGAGGCGGGCATCGCGCTGACCGGAACCGAAGTGAAGTCCATCCGCGACGGCAAGGTGAATCTGCGCGGGTCGTTTGCGCGCATCAAGGACGGCGAAGTGTGGATCGAGAACATGCACATCGCCGAATATGCGCAGGGCACCTATATGAATCACGCGCCGCTGCGCAACCGCAAACTATTGCTGCATCGCCGCGAGATCAACCGGCTGATCGGGCGTGTCCAGGCGAAGGGGCAAACATTGGTGCCGCTCAAACTCTACTTCAAGGACAATCATGTGAAAGTGGAGCTTGGTCTCTGTCGCGGCAAGAAGCTCTACGACAAGCGCGAGGCCATCGCCGAACGCGACAGCCAGCGCGAACTGGCGCGTGTCATGAAGCAACGTTCGCGGGTGTGAGAGGGAGCAAGAGTAGTTGATATACCCCCCTGGGGTATGCTATAATAGATCTGAGTGCTATTGGACGCGACCGGATGGTCATGCTTTATGATATCATCATCAGCCGCCGGTAGAAGTGAGGATAAGCAATGACGAATACAAATGGCGCTTCTGCGTCTCCCATCTATGATGTGATTATCATTGGTTCTGGCCCTGCCGGGTATACCGCCGCCATCTATACGTCGCGCGCCAACCTGAGCGTGCTGATGTTCCAGGGTCTCGCATCGGGCGGCCAGTTGATGATTACCAGCGATGTCGAGAACTATCCCGGCTTCGAGGAAGGCATCCTCGGCCCCGAATTGATGGACCGCTTTGAGGCGCAGGCGCGACGCTTCGGCACTGAGATGATCGCCACCGACGCGACGCGCGTGGACTTCTCGCATCAGCCGTTCGAGGTCTTCACCGACGATGGCAGCTACCGCGCACGCAGCATCATCATTGCAACAGGCGCCAGCGCCAAGTGGCTGGGGCTGCCGAACGAGCAGCGGTTGCAGGGGCGCGGCGTCAGCGGTTGCGCCACCTGTGACGGCCCCTTCTTCCGCAACAAAGAACTGGCGGTGGTTGGCGGCGGCGATACAGCGATGGAAGAGGCGCTGTTCCTGACGAAATACGCCTCACATGTGCATCTGCTGCACCGGCGCGATTCGTTCCGCGCCAGTAAGATCATGCAGCAGCGTGTGCGTCAGAATGAGAAGATCACCATTCACTACAACGTCGCCGTTGAGGATGTGCTGGGTGAACAGGGCGTCGAGGGGTTGGTGCTGCGCAATGTGCAGACCGGCGCAACCGAGACGCTGCCGGTGCAGGGCTTCTTCGTCGCTATCGGCCACCAGCCCAACACCGATATCTTCAAGGGCGTGCTGGAGATGGATCAGGTGGGCTATCTGAAGGCCACCGAGCATACGATGAGCAGCATTCCAGGCGTGTTCATCGCTGGCGACGTAGCGGATCATCGCTATCGCCAGGCTGTCACCGCCGCCGGTGATGGCTGTCGCGCCGCCATTGACGCCGAACGCTGGTTGGAGGCGCAGGGCGAGGTCAACGAAGAGACCACGATGGACCCTGGCACCTGGGGTACCAAAGAAACCGTGCTAGCCGGTGGCACCGAGAACGACTAATTCGACGACCAGCCGACGAACCAGATCATCCGCGGCGTGTGGGCATCAGACCCATGCGCCGCCGATGGCATGTCAGGTAGACAAAATCCTCACCAGATTCTGAACCCTCAACTGTCTCCACGGCGCGCATCGAACGCCGCATCCCCTTTGGCACGAAGAACAACTGGCCCGCGCTCACGCGCTCGTTCTTCCCCTCAATCGTCACGATTCCCGCGCCTGCCACCACAATACCAACGACATCCACCTCATTGTTGATGTGTTCATCCACGCCGTCCCCGGCGGTGAAGCGCACCAGATTCAGGTTCAGGTCCTCGCTCACTAATGACCACGCCGGCCCAACCTTGTCCTCTATCCTCGCCTGCTCGGCCAGTACGCCCAACGCCACGACCTGTGGCTGCATTTGCTGCTCCATCTCGTTCTCCGTTCTATCTCATTGTTGGACGACACCTATCCTCATGGATACTTTACATCTTTGCGCGGCGCATCATCACTTTGCCACCTTCATTCCGTCCTACTGTATAAAGTGGCCGTTTTATAGGTCATGCGCGTGACGAGATGAGGAGCGAGGATGGAGCAGCAGCAAGAGCAGCAGGCGGTCGCGGACTTACCGGGGCCGGGCACGCTGACCGTAGGAGAAGAACGCTTCGAGGAGCTATTGCCCGCGCATCGCCGCGCCGTCTTGCGGATGGCGGCGGCGCTGGTAGGCATGGCAGACGCCGAAGACGCAGCGCAGGAGGTGTATACGCGCGCCTGGGAGTCGTGGCCGGCGCTTCGCGACCACAGCGCGCTGCGCTCCTGGCTGTTGCGCATCACCTATAACGTCTGCAGTGACTGGCGGCGTGGGCGCTTCGGCACGCGCCGCGCCCGCTCGCAACCGTTGATGAACGATGACGATACGCACGCTCGCGTCGCCACGCTCGAAGACGACCCCGGCGCCAGCGGGAATACCGCCCGGCTCGATCTACGCGCCGCCATCAACCATCTCGCCGCCGAACACCGCGAAGTGATTGCGCTTCGCTACTACGCTGGCATGGACGCGACGGAGATCGGCGCGGCGCTCGGCCTGCCCGCGCCCACCGTGCGCAGCCGCCTACGCCGCGCGCTGACACTGCTACGTGAGCGCCTCGTCACTCCTGGCGAACATCCTGCCATTCATGCCCCACATGCTTCTATCCAGGCAGAGAAAGGAGGCCGCTAATGCCGCTCGATCACGAAGAAATATCCACTACTGATGCGCTGCCACCGGAACTCCAGGACGTGCATGAGCAACTGCTGGCGGACGGCGCGGACTGGCGCACAGAACTGGACCAGCGTACTGCTGGCTATGAACATGAGGATTGGACGCCCACCAGGCAAAAGATGACGACTGAAATACAAACACTCGTGTCGGCGCAGCGTGTTCTGCGTTCCCTGCGCCCCATGCGCTACAACAACCGGCGCGGTCTCCTCGCCATCGCTGCAATGCTAGCCGTCGTTGTGCTGCTGGCCGCGTTGCTGCGTGCCGCCGCGCAGGGGCGCACACAGATCGCCGCCCACAAGACACCGGTTGCGCTATCAACACCCATCGCTACCAGCACAATGACACTGAATACGACACCGCAATGGACAATGGTGCCGCTACACGGCAAATCTCCAGCAATGCTTGCGCCAAGCAATCCGCGCATCATCTACTCGCCACAATCCCAGCCGCCACTGAGTATCCAGCGCTCAGATGATGCAGGCGAGACATGGCAAAATCTCCCGCTCCCGTTCCAGATACCAGCGGAAAGCAGCCCTGGCGGTTGGGGATTCAACCAATTCGTGATTGACCCCATCAACCCGCAAATCATCTATCTGGACGCAGCCATCAATTCTGCGGCACTCTGCACATCGTTTGGGCAGTCGCCAGACAGCAGCCTGGTGACATATGCGGCAATGGTTGGAGAACGAGCATCTCATCAAGCATCATCCGGCTCACATGGGTGCAGCGTGCAATTCTACAGCGCCGATGGCGGTGAACACTGGCATGTCCTCAATCTTCGAGTGCAAGGGCAACTCGCCTTGTATCCCTATGCTACCAGCTATCTAGTGCCACAAGGCAGTCGCCTCTACTCTTCAGTGACAGCTTATGGTCCAGCCACAGGGCTACAGCCGCTCGGCAGGCTCGTTTCGAGCAGTGATGGCATTCACTGGCAGACCAGCGACAATGCACTCATTGCGCGCGGGCTGGGTATAGATGAGTATGCACCCACGCCTGATGGCTCGACCGTCTTCGCAGTAGTCGAGCCGGTAGACACAAATCTGTATTCAGTAGCCGAAAGCCAGCATCCACCGCTCACGCCCGCCTATCAACTCTGGCGCACTGATGATGCTGGCTATTCCTGGTACTTTGTCGGCGGCATACCTGATAATGCGATTCCGGCGATGTACGCCACGATGGTACACGGCAAGCCAATACTCTATATCCTTACCGCTTTTGCCAGCCCAGCAACCGCCTCTATGCTTGAATACAGCAACGATGGTGGCACTAGCTGGCACGCCATTCCAACTGATGGTATTCCGGCAAACCTACAAATTTCGCTTCCGTTGTTGGGTCAACTTGCCGATGGCTCGATTCTGGTGCTGGTGACGGTCAATGGTGGAAGTCCGACAGGCGGTACAACATTCTTCTCTTCAGGCACTCATTTGCTGGCATGGAAGCCAGGTCAAGCCCAGTGGCGCGAGGTAGCTCCGCCGCTGGAAGTCAATGGCGTCAGCATGCTACTCATAGAGCCACCGGATGCGACTGGCGCGCAAACGCTCTGGGCGCAGGTGGAAGATGACCTGAACCCATCGGACTTGGTGCAACGGTATACCATTCCCGCAGGAACATAGAACGAGCGGGCAGATGAGAAGCACCTCCCATATGCCCGCCAATATCACACAACTGCTACTCGCTATCTGCCTTGCTATCCAGGCGCGCCTCGATGGCTGCCAGACGGTCGCGCAGCTTGCGGTTCTCTTCGCGCGTCTCGTCGAGGTCGCTGCGCAGTTTGCGCGTCTCCTCGCCGTTGCTGCGCCCTTTTTGCAGCGCCCGGATGGCTTCGCGGGCGTTGCGCACGATGCGCTCGTCCACACTCCGCGCCGCCAGCCGCTCCAAAGGCGCGATGCCGCGCTGATCGTTCCATGCCGCCAGCGCACCAATAGCAGCCATCACCGACAGTTCCCAGGGATCGTCCAGCGCGGCGATCAGCGCGTTGACCACGCGCGTCTGCGCCTCACCTGGATCAATCATCTTCGTCGTTGCCAGCACCCGCAGGCCGTTGAGCGCCACAAAGCGCGCATCCATTGGCTTCGCGCGGCTGGTTCCCCATTCCACCAGCGTATCCACCACGCGCGCATCGCCCAATTCACCCAGGCCAGCAAAGACGCCGCTGCGAATGATCTCATTCCACGATGGCGTCTCCACCTTCGCCAGCAGCCGCTCATAGGCGCCAGGAGTGCGCGTCTTGCCGAGCGCCGTCGCTGCCGCCGCTTCCACATGGTAGCTGGGGTCGCCGTGTTCCAGGATGCCTGTCAGCGCTGTTGCAGCGCGCTCTGCCAGTTCGGCTTGCTCCGGCGCGCGATACGTGCCTAGCGCGCTCACGATGGCGCGCCGCGCCTTCGGCTCCTCGATTTTCTCCAGCGCGCCAATCAGTGTATCGAGCGCATGCTCAGACTTCTGGCTCGCCAGCGCCGCAGCAATTGCGCCGCGAACCGCCCAGAATGGCTCATCTAGCAGCGCCTGTTCCAGCGCCGAAACGCTCTCCCGGTCGGCCAGCTTACCCAACGCCTCAGCCGCCTCGATACGCCCCTGGATATCGGGGTCGTGGCGCAACTGGAAACGCAATAGCTCGCTTGGGCGCTCGAACTCCAGCGTCTTCAGCAGCCACGTACCTTCATCGAAGCGCACGGCGAACGGTCGCCGCGCCAGCGGGAAGTAGAACGTCTGGTTCTCCTCCTCGATGTTGACACGGAAGGTCTGGGTCGTGAAGGCAACGTTGGGGTCGTCCGCCTTGCTCTCATCGCTCTTCGGCACCATGAAGGCGATATCCACCGGCGTCACGAAAAGCGGCGTCTGCTCATCCACCTTCTGCGTCTGGCGCACCGTCAGCCGCGCCAACTTCTGCTCGCCGTCCCAGTTGTAGGAGACCTTGAACTCTGGATGGCCAGCCTTGTAATACCACTGCTCGAAGAAGCGCCCCAGACTGCGCCCGGTCGCCTCTTCCGCTGCGCGTTCCAGGTCTGCGGTGATGACCTCGCGCCCGGCATTGCGGCGCGTATAGAGCTGGATGGCACGCCAGAACGGCTCCTCGCCCAGCACATTGCGCAACATATGCAGCACCAGCGCCGCCTTCTGGTAGACATGCCGGTCGAAGAGTTCATTGCCGTTCTTATGGTAGACGTTGTAGACGATGGGGCGGCGTCCCCTGGCGTCCGCCTGCAAATAGATGTCGCGGTAGTCGTGCAGCATCGCGCGGAACTCATCCACGCCCAGATCGAACTCTGTCCACGTGGCCTCAAAGTAGGAGGCGAAGCCTTCTTTCAGCCAGGTATGGCTCCAATCGCGCACCGCCAGCAGATCGCCATGCCACTGATGCACTAACTCATGCGCGACGACATCCTCGGTGTTGGTGTCCAGGCTGGCGCGCGCATCAGTCATCAGGCGATAGCTATGGGTGGTGGCGCTGGCGTTCTCCATTGCCCCCAGAAACAGTTCAGCGACAACCTGCCCATACTTGGGATAGGGGTAGTCCACGCCGAAATGCTCGCTGAAATATTCGATCATACGCGGCGTCTTGCCGAGGAAGCGTTTGCCATCCTCTTCGCGCCCCGGACGCACATAATAGTTGACTGGCACCTCGCGCCAGGCATCCTGTATCTCAGCGAATTCACCGATCACCAGCGTCACGAGATAGGCAGGAAACGCCACATCCATCCGCCAGGAATACGTCTTCTTGCCATCCGCCTGCTCCTCGACGCCTTCCAGCACGCCGTTGGAGAGGACGAAGAAATTGCCGGGAACGGTGGCCTTCAGCGCGGTGGTGGCGCGGTCATTGGGGAAATCATGGCACGGAAACCAAAAATGGTGGTATTCGGTCTCTCCCTGAGTCCAGAGTTGCACTGGCAGATCAGGGTTGCCAGTCTCCGGCGCAACGAACATCACGCCGGTGCGCGGCTGCGCGCTGTAGCGGACGGTCACGCCGAACTCTTCGCCATAGTGATAGGGGCGATCCAGCCGGACATGCAGCTTCTCGCCTTCGCTCCAGTAGGCCAGCGGCGTCTCGGTACCAGCGAGCGTAACAGTCTCGATGAGCAGTTCGGCGGCGTCGAAGCTGACCTCCTGTATCTCCTCAAAGAGCGTCTTGAAGCTGGTGGTGACGACACCATTCAGGCTCTTGTGATCGAAGTCGGGCGTCACCTCGATGGCGACATGCACCACGTCGGCTGGCCGGTCCGGCGCATAGGTTGCCTTGTCGCCAGGCAGCGCAAACGTTGGGCCGTTGCCATTGCGCACGCCAGCATACTCGCCATACTCAGCATAATCGGCATACTCGTTCAGTTGGGCGCTATCGAGCAGGTGCATGAGGCCCCGATAACCGCAGTAATACACGGGATCGTCTCCTTTGACGTAGATAGGGGGTTGAGCAAGCGTATCAACATGTCGTAAGACGGCACGCTCATGTATGATGAGCATCATACATGCTATCAAGTGTACCGCCTTGTTTACGCGGGGTCAATGGCGCGCATGGCACGCGCGTCTCATGTCCTGAGACGATACTAGGCCATCGGGTGATGATAGGCCGCCGAATAGCGTCCGGTGGCGAAATATTCGAGTTGACGCTCGATATCCGTCAACAGGCCACTGGCGCCGATGCGAAAGAGGTCCGCGCGCAGCCAATCGTCGCCAAGCTCCTCCTTCATCAGAATCAACCAGTCGAGCGATTGCTTGGCCGTGCGGATGCCGCCAGCAGGTTTGAAGCCGATCTGATAGCCCGTTTCCTCGGCGTATTCACGAATCGCGCGCACCATCACCAGGCTTACCGGCAGCGTGGCATTGACGCTTTCCTTGCCGGTGGAGGTCTTGATGAAGTCGGCGCCTGCCATCATGCAGACCCAACTGGCACGGGCAACGTTGCGCAGCGTACCCAGTTCGCCGGTCGCCAGGATGGTCTTCATATGAGCATCGCCGCAGGCCTCGCGGAACATGCGCACCTCGTCGTAGAGTCCCTGCCAGTTGCCGGTCAGCACGTTGGCGCGCGAAATCACGATATCAATCTCACGCGCGCCAGCCGCCACCGAGGCGCGTATCTCTTCCAGCTTGAGCGGCAATGGATTCTGTGCGGCGGGGAATCCGGTGGAGACGGCGGCAACGGGGATATTGGTTCCTGCCAATGCCTCAACAGCCACCGGCACGAGATTATGATAGACACAGACGGCGCCAGTATGCAGGTCCAGTCCCGTAGCGCCCAACTGTTGCAGGATGTTCTGGCGGACGGGATGCTGCGCTTTGGCGCAGAGACGACTGACATTGCCAGGGGTATCATCGCCGGCCAGCGTCGTCAGATCAATGCAGGTGATGGCGCGCAAAAGCCAGGCCGCCTGCCATTCTTTCTTGACGGTGCGGCGCGTGGGAATGGTGGCGGCGCGGCGCTCCACGGCGCTGCGATTCACCAGCACGGCGGCGATCCGCGCCATGTCCAGCGGCATGCCAGGGTTACGCGGACGCGCGACTGGCGCTTCGCTCTGCCGCTGTGTGCGCTGCCCCCGTTCCGGCGCTCGCTCGTCCGTGTGTGGCGCTGTCCGTGTGACCATGTTGCCCCATCCCCTCTATTTCATGCTAGCTCGGTCCCCGCTCTACCATATCATCTTATTAGAGTACGACGAGACAACAGGCGCATCAAGCACATCTTGTCCAGGTCGTTGTCTGGGTCGTTGTCCAGCTTGCGCATACCTAATATGTTAGATATACTGCCATGACGCGAATACACCGCAGCGCGCTCACATGGCGTATCCGCAACCCATCTAGCCTGAATCAATAACATCAGCGGATTCATGTTTCGTAGCACCGGCAACATTTTAGACGTTCCGCAGCCGTAAGCGTCCCTCGTACAACATATTCGCCAGCTTTTCTCGTCCTGTTTGTGCCATCAGTATGCCTAACCGACATCAGCCCTTGTTTTCACCCGATAATCATGCCCGCGTCGCATCCGACGATAACGAAGCACATAGCGCGAACCCGTAGTGCGTATTCCGCCCAGCCGTCTTTCGCGCCACATATGCGTGAGCGCGCACATGATCGTTCTGAATGATCGAGAGTTGCAAAGGAGCAACGACAATGGCAGAAGATAACACCATCTTGTCCCGCCGCTTATTGGAAGAGTGCTTTAGCAGAGGCGACTTGAGTGTGGCAGATGAGGTGCTAGACGCCAACAGCATCCTCCACGACCCTGCTCAGCCTGGCCCAATTGAGGGTGCTGCTGGTTTCAAGCAGCTTGTCAACATGTATCGCACCGCATTCCCTGACCTCCAATTCACGCTCAACGATGTACTGAGCGCCAGTGATCGCGTCATAACGCGCTGGACGGCACGCGGCACCCATCGCGGAACGCTGCAAGGCATCCCACCAACCGGCAAATCAACAACCGTCACAGGGATCACCATTGATCGCTGCGCGAATGGGAAGATTGTGGAAAGTTACACCAACTGGGATACGCTGGGCCTGATGCAACAACTCGGCGTGATTCCGACGATGTCCGCCACGACTGGCGCGGAGGCGCAACCACAACAACCGCAACATTGACACCTTCAGTCGTATATCACGGCAGTAAACTGCCGGCGCACGAACACCACGCGCTGAACACCCATGGCTTCAGCCGGACTTGTCCGTGTGCCGGCTTTTCAAAGCCGCGCATACTACATGACCAGCCGCAATGGTTCGAGTATCTCTTCGCTGAGTATGGCGAGCCATGAACGTTTCACCCAGGCATCGAGTGTGAGTTCAACGGCGTTGGTCTTGTCGCACTCGAAGAGCGCCTCCATCTGTCGCGCCAGCTCTTTGCTATAGACCTCGACATTGATCTCGTAGTTGCCGACAGAACTGAGCCGGTCCAGGTTCGCAGTGCCGATGGTGGACCACTGGCCGTCAATCGTGCAGGTTTTCGCGTGAATCATCGCATGCTGATAACAGAAAACGCGAATGCCGGACTCCAGGCAATCGGTAAAGTAACCACGCGCCAGCCAATCCGCAATGACATGGTTTGATTGCCACGGCACCAACACCTGTACGTCCACGCCGCGCGCTGCCGCTGCTTTCAGCGCATCCAGGAATATGTGATCGGGAATGAAATAGGCGTTGGTAAGGTAAATATGGTGTTCGGCGCAGTCTATCGCCTCGATATACATGTCGCGAATAGGGAAGGTCAGGCGGACGGCGCTGTTGCCATGCAATTGGATCAGCGAATCGAAATGTCGCTGATAATGATGTGGGATGCGTTTTCGGCGTGGCGCATGGCGATTCCAAAAATCCTCGAACGACTGGCCGAGGTCGGCAGCGGTGGGGCCAACGATGCGCAAATGCGTATCGCGCCATTCAGTCGCATAGAGGCTGCCGATATTGTAGCCGCCAATAAACGCCGTCTTGCCGTCCACGATCAGGAGTTTGCGGTGGTCCAACGCATAACGACGCGGATCGAACGCATGGCGTAGACGCACAATCGCCTGATATTTGAGTTCGTGGATGGGCGGCGGGAACGATTTGAACTCCTTTGAGACGACCAGGTTGCCGAAGCTATCGAAGAGAACATAGACCTGAACGCCCTCCGCTGCTTTGCGTTCCAGGCGTTTCTTGAACTCCTGCCCAACTGCGTCGCCTTTCCAGATAAAGGATTCGATATAGATACGCTCCTGCGCCTCATCTATCGCCGCCAGCATCGCCTCATAGAGATCACGCCCATAGCTAAATAGTTTGAGTTGGTTCTGGCCGACGCGCACCTCTGGTAGCCGCAGGTACGGAAAGCCCTCGGCAGGACTGCGATGCCGCCGCACTGCCGCTACCATCAGCACGGCGGCGATGGTCGCCTGTAAGCCTACCAGTGCGCCAATTGCGCCGAAGAAGATACGCATCAGTGGCACGCGGCGCCGCAATCCCGAAAGATTCAGCCGTGGAATAGACTTCCTCATCACTTGCTTCACCTTCCCCCAGCGGTCACGCGCCCATGTGGATATGGATATATTCCATGCTCCGTGTCTCAGGCAGTAACTCTCCGCAAAAAGCGTACACGGTAATTCTAAAGACGAAGAGCGTCTATTGCCAGCAACCAACGCGAGGATGACGGAGGACGACTGAGGACGACTGAGGACAACCACTGAGGAAAAGTTGGCGAGATAGCCACCGACGAGGATAGGGGGGAAACGTGATGGCTATCTCAACAAAATCATCGCAGAGAATGGGGAGGTCGGGCTAGTGTTTCGCGTAAAGTTACGGTAAATACCAGCATTGCCCGCTCCTGTGAGGTGATACAGTATATCCATTCGACTATCAAGTACAACCAACATCAGCAGTCACCCAGCAGTCACATACACACCAAAGCGCCGGAAAGTGAGGATAATATGCGCGCCGACCGTCTCTTGTCCATCCTGCTGCTATTGCAGGTTCACCGGCGCATGACGGCGCGCGAACTGGCAAAGCGGCTGGAGGTTTCTGAGCGCACGATACAGCGCGACATGCTGGCGCTCGGCATGGCAGGCGTGCCGGTGACGGCGGAGCGCGGCAACGGCGGCGGCTGGGGACTGCTGGCAGCCTATCAGACCAACCTGACGGGACTCAGCGAAACGGAGATTCAGGCGCTCTTCCTCGCCAAGCCGCCACGTCTGCTGGCGGACCTGGGGCTACGCAACGCCTCCGAGGCTGCGCTCATCAAGCTGTTCGCGGCGCTTCCCGCCGTCTCGCGACACGGTGCTGAAGATATGCGCCAGCGCATCCATGTAGACACTGCTGGCTGGCGACAAACGGCTGAGGCAGTGCCCTGCCTCAGTATTGTGCAGGAGGCCGTCTGGCAGGGGCGACGGCTGCGTTTCATGTATCCGCGTGGCGAGACGCTGGCGGAGCGCATAGTGGACCCATTGGGACTGGTGGCGAAGGGCAACGCCTGGTATCTGGTTGCAGCGGTGGAGGGTGAACCACGCAGCTATCGCGTCTCGCGTATCCAGGATGCCGCGCTGCTGGATGAACCGAGCGTGCGCCCCGAAGACTTCGATCTGGCGGCCTATTGGGAGCAATCGTCGCACACCTTCCAGGCGAACCTGCCGCGTTATCTGGCGACGTTACGTTTTGCGCCCGAAGAGGCAGATCACGTCGGCTCCGTTAGCATCTACGCCCAGATCGAGCAAGAGGAGCCGCCAAACGCCGAAGGTTGGGTGACACGCACCCTGCGCTTCGATACGGAGCGCGCTGCCTGCGCCTTCGTCCTGGGTTTCGGGAACGGCGTCCGAGTTCTGGATCCACCGGCGCTACGTGAGCGTGTCCTGCGAACAGCAAAGCAAGTGTTGGCCGCGTATTCGCGTGAAGAGCCTGAAGAACCTGAAGCGGGTGTCAGGTAATCATCGTGCCGGCGCCTTCATGCGTCAGCAGCTCGCGAATCAGCACATGTGAATCGCGTCCATCAACGATATGCACGCGCTCGGTAGCGTCCAGCGCCCGCAGGCAGGCGCGCGCCTTCGGCACCATGCCGCCGGAGGTGGTGCCATCCGCCAGCAGCGCCTCTACCTCCTGATGCGTCAGTTCGGAGAGCAGCGCGCCGTTGCGGTCGAGAATGCCGGGAACATCGCTGAGATAGAGCAACTTTGCCGCATGCAGCCCGCGCGCCAGGTCCGCCGCCGCGTCGTCGGCGTTGACGTTGAGCGGCTCGCCATCTTCGCCTAGCGCAATCGGCGCAATCACTGGAATGTAGCCTGCTGCGCTCAAGACCTCAATGGGGCCGGCCGTCACGTCTGTTACCGTGCCGACCTGGCCGAGTTCAGGACTCACACGCCGCGCGCGCAAGAGCTGCCCATCCAGCCCGGAGAGGCCAACAGCGCGCCCGCCGAGCCGACCCACCAGCCGCACAAGGTCGCCGTTGATTTTGCCGACCAGCACCATCCGCACGACATCCAGCGTCTCCTCATCCGTCACACGCAGCCCATGCTCGAAGCGTGGTTCGATGCCGACACGCTTCAGCCAACCGTTGATCTCTGCGCCGCCACCATGCACCAGCACCGGACGCGCGCCCAGCCCACGCAACCAGACAATATCTTCCAGCGCATCCTGCTGGTTATCCAGTGTGCTGCCACCCAGCTTGATGACCAGCGTTTTGCCGCGCAGCCGCTCGATATAGGGCTGCGCCTCTTTGAGCACCTGCGCAATCACCGCGTGCCGCGCCACCTGGCTAGCCGCCGCCAGGTCTTCAACGCTGGCCGTCAGGCTTCCCGCTGTCATCGTCATGGGTACACTCCTTCGCATGGTAGCCCTAGCGTCTCCGGCAAACGATACATCAGATTCGCGCATTGCACCGCCTGACCAGCAGCGCCCTTGATGAGATTGTCCAACGCGCTTACGACGATCAGCCGGCCATTGTCGCTATCAACCGTCGGATAGACAAAGCAGAGATTCGACCCCAGCGTCCATTTCGTATGCGGCGGCGTCTCCGCCAGCCGCACGAACGGTTCGTCACGATACGTTTGCTCGTAGACCGTGCGCACCGTCTCTGCGGAAACATCGGGGCGCAGCGTGGCATAGCAGGTCGCCAGGATGCCGCGCGTCATCGGCACAAGATGCGGTGTGAAGGTCAGGCGTAGCGGCGTATTGTCCACTGCTGCATGCGCCGCCGCGCTGGCAATGCGCACGAGTTCCTGGCGCATCTCCGGCGCGTGGCGATGTCCGCCCAGACCATACGCGCTGACATCTTCGTTGGCCTCGCTGTAATGGTTGCCCAGCGTCAACGTCCGGCCCGCGCCACTGACACCGGATTTCGCGTCAACGATCAGATCAGACTCGATCAGCCCAGCGGCAAGCGCGGGAGCCAGCGCCAGCAGCGCCGCCGTCGGATAGCAACCGGGGCAGGCGACGAGCCGCGCCTCCGGCAAATCGGGCCGCGCCCACTCGGCCAGCCCATAGATTGCCTCTTCCAGCAGCGCAGCAGCGGGATGCTCATATTTGTACCAGCGCGGATAGAGCGCCGCATCGCGCAGTCGGAATCCCGCCGAGAGGTCCACGACGCGCCGGCCCGCCGCCAGCAGGTGCGAAACGATCTCGACGGCGGCGTGGTCAGGCAGCGCAACAAACGCCAGCTCCGCTCGCTCAACCGTTTCACTGAAGCGCAGATCGAGGTTCGGCAGCGAGGGAAACACTGACGAGACGGCCTTGCCAGCCTCGCTGCGCGCTGTCACCTCCACCAGATCAAAGACCGGATGATGCGCAAGCAGGCGTAATAATTCAAGGCCGCCATAGCCGGTGCCATTGACCACAGCTACCGTGATACGTTTCTGGATATTTTCCTGCCGGCTCATGAATTCCCTCCGCAAGAACGAGCAGGTACGGTGACGCCATGAACAAGAGAACGACGCATGGAAAGCAAACTCCGCAGGATAGTCGCTAACGGGGATTCTTTGCGGTAACTGCGCCGTTCCGCTGGATGGAATGCGCCGCGTCATTGCGGCCTGCGCCCGTGGATGACCTTTTGCTGTGTTTCGTCAGTATAACACACCCTGTCTCGCTCACTCTGCGAACAAGCGCGCCTCAAAGTGATTACAGCTACCATTGCATTGCGCATAATGAGGGCCAGCGCACTGTATTTTGCGGTGAGGAATGCGCATTCATGATTGCCCATATTATTCACACTATTCACAAATTTTTCGTCATGCAAGTTGTTTTTCAGCGCATTCTCATCTTTGCGAGTCTATACTTGGTCATACTGATCTCTAATACTAACGCAGAGCGACAATGAAGCAATGCCAGGGAGAGGATGGCGGGCGCATATGGCAGAGCAACTGAGGAGCAGCAGCACCGGGCAAACGCTGTTGCAGACACAGGTGGTCCGCCGCGAACTGGCGACGCCGGATACGTTGACGCTCTGGCTGGCGCAGCCGGGGACCCATCGTGCACCCGCGCCCTACCTGCCTGGCCAGTTCATTACGCTGGCGCTGCCAGGAAGACGCGGGCCGGTCTATCGCTCCTATTCGCTTAGCAGCGATGGGCGCGCCGATGTTCCCTGGGAAATCACCGTCAAGCGGCAATCCGGCGGGCTGGCGTCGAGCTATCTCTTCGAGCACGCGCAGTTCGGCGCCACGCTCGCAGCCACGATGCCGCGTGGAACCTTCACCCTGCCGCGCCACATCACCCCAGGCATGCCGCTGATCTTCGTCGCTGCGGGCGCTGGCATCGCGCCGATCTACGGCATGCTGCGGGCGCTTTCGCAGCTACGACCCGCGCTGCGCAAGCCACTGGCGCAGTTGCACTATGCCGCGCCACAATCCATGCCGCTGCTCTATGGGCGCGAACTTGCGGCGCTGGCGCAGGGTACGGAATGGCTCCGGCAATGGAACTACAGCACCAGCCGTGGTGCGCTGCTGACGCCGGAAACGGTCTTGCGCCGTAGCGAACCCTATACGCTCTCGGCGCACTGGTATATCTGCGGCTCGGAAGCCCTGAAATTGAGCTTTCAGGAGGCGCTGGAACGACAGGGCGTACCGGCGGACCACATTCACAGTGAAATCTTCGCGCGGCAAGAAGAACGTCCGGACGCGCATACGATGCCGCTCTTCGGCAAAGACACGACGGTGGCGCAGGTGCGCATCGCAGAGAACGGCGCGCTGCTCGATGTGCGCGCCAAAGAGACGCTGCTTCAGGCGCTAGAACGACAGGGCTACACACCGAATTACAGTTGCCGAACGGGCGTCTGTGGCATTTGCCGGCTGCGACTGCTCTCCGGCCAGGTGCGTCATAGCGAGGCAAGCGGTCTGACGCCTGATGAACGCGCCGAAGGCTATATCCTTGCCTGCACCGCCTATCCAACAGGTGAGATCACCCTTTCTGGAGCCACCACAGCAGGTGAGAGCAGCAGGAGCGGGCGCGCCGCGCGGCAGGGAACGATGGTTGCGCTGCGCATCGGCATGGCGGCAACGGCGGCGGCGGTGTTTGCGGGCGCGTGGGCGCTGACCAACCACAAACCGGCCAGCGCCGCATCCGTGCCGAACATCAGTCCGCCGGTGAACACGACGCCCGGCGGTTCCGGCATCTCGACACAGCCCTTGCCGCTCGGCCCAAACAGCCGCTCTGGGGTTTCTTGAGCATGTCCAGCGAAATTGAGCCAAACGACGAAGGCACGGCGCAGGAGGCGATGACTGAGCATGTGCTGGTGCAGAGGACCGGGCGGGCGATGGCCAGCGAGGTGAGCATCCAGCTTGCTGTCGCGCCGGAGGAGGTGGCGCAGGCCGAACGCGCAGCTAACCTCTGTATGGAGTGGTATGCGGAGGTGGACGCGCGGCTCTCGCGCTTCCGCCCGCAGAGCGACCTCTCGCGCCTGAACGAGAGCGCAGGCAAGTGGCATGCCGCCTCGGATGTGCTGTATGCGGCGGTCGAACGCGCCATACGCGCTGCGCAGGAAACGGGCGGACTCTTCGATCCTACGCTGCTGCCACAACTCGAATCGCTGGGCTACGACCGCGACTTCGACGAGATTGCGCACCAGGAACGCACGCCTGATACCCCAAGCGTCAACGCGCCGCTCTCCCCTGGCGGACTCTGGCGCGGCATCGAATTGGACGCGCGGCGCAGGCGCATACGCCTGCCGGTTGGCGCACGGCTGGACCTGGGCGGGATCGCCAAAGGCTGGGCGGCGGATGTCGCCATCGAACGCTTCTGCGCGTCGTTCGCCAATGCGCTGGCGAATGCCGGCGGCGACCTGCGGCTGCGCGGCTTTCCCGCGCCGGAAACACCCTGGTCGGTCGGCGTCAGCAATCCACACGGCACCACGCAGGAGGATGCCGTAACGGTTTCGTTTAGTCGCGGCGGGCTGGCGACCTCCGGCGCAGTGAAACGCTGGTGGCTGCGCGACGGGCGAACCATACATCACCTGCTGGACCCACGCTCCGGCGCACCGATGCGCCTCTGGACCCCAGGAATGGAAGAAGCCTCAACAGATCAACCACTGATTGCGACGGCCACGGCGCTGACGCCGACCGCGACGCAGGCCGAAGTGGCGGCGAAGGTTGCGCTGCTGCGTGGCTATCCGGCGGCGCTACGCAGTGTAGAGGCAGCCTGGAACGCAACGATTGGCGCAGAAGAGAGCGAATTAGCGGGCGGTTCTTTCGTTGCAGCGGAGCGTGATGTTGCGCTCATCCTGATTCTAGGCACCGGCAAACTGGTCTATTCAGCCAATCTCCTGCCATACCTGACGAGCTGGGGCACTGAAGGAGCGCCACATATCGCCGGTCTCTGTTCGTTGTGATAGTGTTATACTGTTGCCAGCTTGATTGAGAGAGTTGCTATCACACGATAGATGTCAGGAGAAGCGAACGATGCTGACGGCGCCGGCACTCGATGGGTTGAGTTGGGCGAAGGTGCGTTCGCTGGCGCGTGAGCAGGCGGAGCAGCATCCGCTGGACGAGGTGGTGGCGCTGGCGGAGCAACTGCTGAGCGCAACGGAGAGCAAGCAGCGGCTCTACGGCGTTTATTTGCTGGGATTCACCAGCGGCGCGCGGCCAGCCAACCTGACCATCCTCCACGAGCGCGCTGTTCCCGATGGTGACTGGGAGGTGCAGGAGGGCATCGCGCAGGCGTTCGATGCCTATTGCGCCGCCATCGGTTATGAGCAGGCGCTGCCCACCATAGACGCCTGGCTCGCGGATGCGCACGCTAACGCGCGCCGCGCCGTCAGCGAAGGTTTGCGTCCCTGGATTGCCAGGAGCCGCGCGTACTTCGCGCGTCATCCTGATGAGGCGATTCGTAGGCTAGCTCCGCTGCGCCACGACGCCAGCGAGTATGTGCGCCACTCCGCCGGTAATGCGCTGCGCGATATTCGCCGCGCGCATCCTGATCTGGTGGATGCCGAAACGGCCACCTGGAACCTGGATGATCCCCGCGAACACTTCACCTACCAGCGCGTCCTCAAAGCCAGGTAACTGTCAGCGATCATTGCCACCGTACAGCGCAGCGGAGCATACTGTACGCCAGAAACAGTGTCGTTTTGGGTGCTGGGAGAACTGCTATGTTGCCGCTGGAAGGCGTGCGTGTCATTGATCTATCGCGGGCGCTCGCCGGACCGTTCTGTACAATGCTGCTGGGCGATCTGGGCGCCGATGTCATCAAAGTAGAGGAGCCGGGCGTCGGTGATGACAGCCACCACTGGGGTCCGCCGTTCGCGGGCGGCGAAAGCGCCTATTTCATGAGTTGCAACCGCAACAAGCGTGGCGTCACGCTCAACCTCAAACATGAGGGCGGGCGCGCGGCGCTCTGGCGCTTGATCGAAGGCGCTGACGTGCTGATCGAAAACTTTCGTCCCGGTCTGATGGCGCGGCTGGGCTTTGGCTATGAGGCGGCGAAGGAGCGCAATCCACGCCTGATCTACTGTTCGATCTCTGGCTTCGGGCAGAGTGGGCCGGAAGCCTACCGCCCCGGCTATGACATCATTCTCCAGGGCATGAGCGGCGTCACCAGCCTCACTGGCGAACCGGACGGCGTGCCAGTACGCTGCGGGCTGCCGGTCTGCGACATCCTGGCGGGCATGTTCGCAGAGCAGGGGATTCTTGCGGCGCTACATGCGCGCGAACGCACTGGTCTGGGTCAGTATGTCGAGACGACGCTGCTGGGCGCGACCGTCGCCGCGCTTGGTAACTATGCCGCCAGCTATCTGATGTCCGGCGAAGTGCCTTCGCGTGTCGGCAACAGTCATCCACAGATTGCGCCCTATGATCTGGTACGCACACGCGACGGCTACCTCAACATCGCTGGCGGCAATGACGACATCTGGCGGCGGCTCTGCGCGGTCCTCGAATTGGATGCGCTGGCCAGCGACCCGCGTTTCGCCACCAACGGCGACCGCGTAAACAATCGCGCCGTGCTGTTGCCGCTGATCGAGGCGCGCACGACACAGTTCTCCACTGAAGAATTACTGGCAAAACTGGATACGGCACAAATACCCGCCGGACCCATCCGCGATATGCGACAGGTGATGGAGAGTCCGCAGGCGCACTATATGGGGCTGGCGCAGACGATGGAGCATCCGACGGCTGGCACGATTCGCGTCGTCAACACGCCGGTGGCCTATTCGGAGACGCCCGCCGCGCTACGCCTGCCTCCGCCAACCCTCGGCCAGCATACCGGCGAGGTGCTGCGCGAGCTTGGCTTCTCCGCCGAAACGATTGCCGCGTGGCACACCGAAGGCGGCATCTAATCCATAGGTGGCGTTGGTAGGGCAGACATTTCTGTCTGCCAAGCATCAGATGCTACAATGGCGGCATGGAAACGCCATTCGTCGAACGCATCTATCTCATCGGTCCCTCCGGCAGCGGCAAAAGCACCGTCGCTACAAAGGTGGCCACGCTGCTCAACTGGTCGCTGGTGGATAACGATGCCGCCATTGAGCGCACTGCTGGCCGCACGATTCCTGCTATCTTCGCAGAGGATGGTGAGGCAGGCTTTCGCGCGTTGGAGAGCAGCACACTGGCAGAGACGGCGCAGATGAAGCAGGCCGTCGTCGCCACCGGCGGCGGCATTGGTGAACGCGCGGAAAACCTGGCGCTGATGCGCACGCACGGCTGGGTAGTGACGCTGACTGCTGCGCCGGAGGTGGCCTATCAACGTATGCGCCAGAGCGCCGAAGCTGACGACGAAGTGGCAACTGAGCGCCCGATGCTGGCGGGCGGGCATGCGCTGGACCGGCTGCGTCTGCTGGACGAGCGCCGTCGTGGCTGGTATGCCCAAGCCGACGACATCATCGTCACCGATGATCTGGATGTTGACAGCGTCGCGGCGCGCGTCGTCGCCGGACTCGTCGCGCGTGGATTGCTGGCTCCCGCTGGCGCAGCCGCAGCAGTCCGGCGCATCCAGATCAATGGCGGCAGCAGTTACGACGCGGTCATCGCCTGGGGCGGGCTGGCGACGCTGGGCGCGCGGCTGGCGGAACTGCGTTTGCCGCCACGGTTGCATATCGTCGCCGACGCCAATGTCGCCATGCTCTATGAACCGGCACTGATGTCCGCATTGATCGGCGCAGGCTTTGAGCCGCTGGTCTACCGTGTTCCCGAAGGCGAGACCAGCAAATCGCGCGAGCAACTCAACGCCATCCACGACTGGCTGGCGGAGCGACGCGCCGAACGTGGCGAGGCGCTGATTGCGCTGGGCGGCGGTGTCGTTGGCGATCTGGCGGGCTTCGCGGCGGCCACCTATCTGCGTGGCATCCCGCTGATCCAAGTCCCGACCTCGCTGCTGGCGCAGGTGGACGCCTCGATTGGCGGCAAGGTCGCCATTGACCACCCACGCGGCAAGAACCTCATTGGCGCGTTCTATCAGCCGTGCCTCGTGCTGGCCGACACTGCCACGCTGCTGACACTGCCGCCACGCCAGCGCACCGAGGGCTGGGCGGAAATCATCAAGCACGGCGTCGCGCTGGATGGAGCATATTTCGAGACACTGGAACGCGAAACTGAGGCGTTGCTGGCGTTGCAACCGGAGCCACTGACGCGGATCATCGCGGGTTCGGTGGCGCTGAAAGCGAGCGTGGTCGAAGGGGATGAGCGCGAACATGACGGCGGCAGGCGCCATCTGCTAAACTACGGGCACACCATCGCGCACGCCATCGAATCGGTCGCTGGCTATGGCGCGTGGCTGCATGGCGAGGCGGTCGCCGTCGGCATGGCGGCGGAGGCGCGGCTGGGTCTGCGCCTGGGCATCACGCCAGCAGACGTGGTGGCACGGCAAGATGCCCTGCTAGCACGCTACGACCTGCCAACGCGCGCGGATGGTTTCTCAGCCGCAGCGTTATTGCGCGCCTGCCTCTGGGATAAGAAGGTCAGCGGTGGGCGCATCCGTTGGGTGGTACCGGCGGCGCTAGGCAGCGCAATGCTCGTCAGCGATGTCAGCGATAATGATGTTATGGCGGCGCTGATGGAGATCGGCGCAAACGCTGATTGAAGAGACGTTGAGATTGGATAGTGACGATGAGCGGAACAGAAAGCGGCGCACCAAAACTGCATATTCTGGTGATACATGGCCCCAACCTCAATACGCTGGGGAAACGCGAGCCGGGCATCTACGGGCGGATGACGCTGGCGCAAATCAACGAACGTATCGTCTCGTATGCGGCGGAACGCCACTGTGAAATCACCATCTTCCAGTCCAACCATGAGGGCGCGTTGATAGATTTCCTGCAAGAAGAAGCGGCGGACTCCGCAGGCATTGTCATCAATCCTGGCGGGCTGACGCATACCAGCGTGACGCTGCGCGATGCGATAGCGGGCACAGGCAAGCCAGCCATCGAGGTCCATCTCTCCAATATCTACGCCCGCGAGTCGTTCCGTCATACGTCGCTGCTGGCGCCGGTCTGCCGTGGACAGGTCAGCGGCCTCGGCTGGCGCGGCTATCTCTATGCGCTCGACGCGCTGATTACCAAAGGAGCCGACTCCGTATTATGACCACCTCGACCACAGCAACCGAACGCATCACGATCTATCGTGACCGAGTGGCACGTCTGCGCAAGACGCTCGGTGAGCAGCAACTCGATGCCTTGCTGGTGACGAATCCAGAGAACCGGCGCTATCTCAGCGGCTTCACCGGGCATGATTCCGGCGCAGATTCCGCAGGCGCGCTGCTCATCACCACTGATGACATTGCGCTCATCACCGATGGCCGCTATCTGGAACAAGCCACGAACGAATGCCCCGGCCTGCGCCTTATCAAGCGGGAAGGCAGCTTTACCGATCTAGCGGCGGAATCGTTGCTCGCCACGGGAGCCAGGCGCGCAGGCTTCGAGGCCGCGCATCTCACGGTTGCGATCTATGAAGATCTTGATAAGGCGTTGCGTGAAAAAGCTGGCGGCAAGCAGAAAATGACCCTGTTTTCCACACGCAAAATCGTTGAGCAGCAGCGGGTCATCAAGGATGCGCTGGAAATCGCCGCCATCGAACGCGCCGTCGCCATCACCGATGAAACGTTCAGCTATCTCTGCGGCTACCTGCGTCCCGGCCAGACTGAGCGGCAGATTGCGCAGGAAATCGAACGGTATATGATCGAACGCGGCGCCGAAGGGCTGGCCTTTCCCTCCATCGTCGCCAGCGGACCGAACGCCGCGCTACCTCACGCCGTCCCCGGCGACCGCACAATTGCGCTGGGCGAGCCAATCACCATTGATATGGGCGCAAAGTACGACGGTTACTGTTCGGATATGACACGTACCGTTTGCCTGGGTGAACCAGGGCCAGAGTTGCAGGAACTCTACGATCTGGTGCTGGCGGCGCAGGAAACCTGCGAGCAAGGGCTGCGTCCCGGACTCAACGGTAAAGAGGCGGACGCGCTGGCCCGCGATGTCTTCGAGGCAAAGGGCCGCGCCGAACACTACCTGCATAGCACCGGGCATGGCCTGGGGTTGGAGATTCACGAGAATCCGCGCCTGAGCAAGTTCGGTGAGGATTCGGTGTTGCAACCAGGAATGGTCATTACCATCGAGCCGGGGCTATATGTTGTGGGGGTCGGCGGCGTGCGCATTGAGGATACCGCTGTCGTCACCGAAGATGGTATCCGCATCCTGACCACTTCGCACAAGCGATTCAACCTGCCGCGCTGAGCCGGTAAGCCGGGTGAACGATTGTGTCTCCGTCTCCTCCCTACTCTGCAAGTGGTCAGACTGGCGGAGGCCGGGGGAGGACGTGATAGAATATCTTCGGCTTTCCAGCGTTTTGCGTGGCATGCCATGTATATGACATGCTTGACAAGCGCAGCGCGAGAACATTCGACCAGCCAGAACAAAAGTCCAAAGACAACAAGACAACACACTGAAGCCATCCGCGACCGGGCACTGGTATTGAGCTATTGGCTACTAGATAGTTGGCGCGTCGCAGGAGAGGAGCGTTCCGGCGTTGTTTGCCGGCGCAGGAGGAATTGCATGATTTCCACAGGTGACCTGAAAAAAGGCATCTCAATTGAGATGGATGGTCAACTCTTTACGATTGTTGATTGGCAGCACATCAAGATGGGACGCGGTGGCGCTATCGTGCGCATCAAGCTGCGCAACCTGCGCACCGGCGCGATCATTGACCGCACCTTCGATGCTGGCGAGCGTTTTCAGCGCGCTTATCTGGACCGCAGCACCGTTCAGTACTCCTATAAAGAGGACGACACGTATTATTTCATGGATACCAGCACCTATGAAATGATCCCGCTGACCGCCGAGCAGCTTGGCGATGCCATCAATTATTTGCTCGATGGCATGCAGCTCGAAGTCGCCTCCTATAACGGCGAACCGATTACCGTTGAGTTGCCCGTCACGGTGGACCTGGAAGTGACCTATACCGAACCTGGCTTCAAGGGCGATACCGCCACCGGCGGCACCAAGCCCGCCACGCTGGAAACGGGTCTGGTGGTGCAGGTGCCGCTCTTCGTTACCACCGGCAGCAAGATTCGTGTGAAGACCGACACCGGCACCTACGTCGAGCGTGTCGGCTAACTGATACGTGTCGTCAAACAGCAGAGTAACAGAGGAGGCGCGTTGTATGGTGCGCGAGCGAGCTGAGCGGGGAGGTGAAGCAACGCCCTCCCAACCGTCAAGTGGCCTGAACATCGCTGAAATTCGCCAGTTGATTTCCTTGATGGAGTCCAGTGATATTGATGAGATATCCGTCGAGCGCGAGAGCGAAGGGCTGAAGCTCGTGCTACGCCGCCCCGCGCCATCCTCCGGTGCGCTCCTGGAAGACGATGAGGACTTTGGCGAAGACGATTTCGCTGCCGACGCCGAAAAGTCCAAGAGTACCGCCGTCGAGGTTGGCGCGCCGCTGGTCGGCGTCTTCCGCGCCAGTATGAAGAACGATAAGCCACTGGTGGCGCCGGGCGATATCGTGCGAGAAGGGCAGATCATCGCCGCCATCGAAGCGCTGAACGTCTTGAACGAGGTGGAAGCGAGCGTCGCTGGACGCATCACCGATATTCTCGTGACGGATGGGCAGCCTGTCGAGTACGGCCAAACCTTGCTGGTGATCGAGCCTGCCTGAGCGGCTGAGCGTTCACGCCTCTGGCTGATTTTATCCGGCGCTACGACGTTCTGGTGCAAACAGACCGGCTACGATTTCCGCTTTCGCTGTGCGGCGCGGTATAGTACATAGCAGAATTATTGTTCGAGCTGCTTCTAGCCAGCCGGTTAGTCGCCGGAGCTATAAGCAGCTTCCCTTGCTGACCCGGATCGGTAAAGGCTGTGTGCTATCTATGCGAACCATGCGCATCGTCGGCGTGAGCGAAGTCACTCAGTATCTCAAAGAACTGCTGGAAGACAATTATCTCTTGCAGGATGTCTGGGTGCGCGGCGAAATCACCAATTTTACGCGGGCAGCATCCGGGCATCGCTACTTCTCGCTCAAGGACGCCTATGCGACTCTGCGCTGTGTGTTGTTCCGCAGTGGCGCCTATGTGCCGCCGCTACAGAACGGCATGGCGGTGCTGGCGCATGGCCGCATGAGCCTGTACGAGCAACGCGGCGACTTCCAGTTCTACGTTGACGCCGTGGAGATGGCCGGCGAGGGCGAACTGCACCTGGAATTCGAGGCGCTCAAAACGCAACTCGAAGCTGAGGGCCTCTTTGCACCGGAACGCAAGCGCCCCATCCCGCCGTGCCCGGCAACCATTGGCGTCGTCACCTCGTCCTCAGCGGCGGCGCTGCGCGATATCGTGCGCACGTTGCGGCTGCGCTGCCCGGTGGTGCGGGTGCTGCTCGCGCCGGCGCTGGTGCAGGGCGATGGCGCCGCTGAGCAGGTGGCGGCGGCGCTTGACCTGCTCAACGCGCATGGTGAGGCCGAGGTCATCATCGTCGCGCGTGGTGGCGGCTCACTGGAAGAACTCTGGGCCTTCAACGAAGAGATCGTCGCGCGTGCCATTGCCCGCTCGCAGGTTCCAGTTATTACCGGCGTCGGCCACGAGACGGATTTTACGATAGCCGACTTTGTGGCGGACCTGCGCGCCTCCACACCCACCGCCGCCGCGATAGCCGCCGTGCCGGATGCAGCCACCTGGGAGAGCGCGCTCGACGACGCGCAGGACCGGATGCGCTATCTGATAGAGACGCGCCTGCAAGCGGAGCGCACCCAACTGGGCACGAGCCGCCGCCGGTTGGAGCAAGCCAGCCCGCAACGCATCCTGGCGACCGCTCGCCAGCGCGTTGACGAATCGCGGCACACGTTGGACACCGCTATGCGCCACCTCACTGAACTGCGCAGAGAGCATCTGCGTGGCGCAGCATTGCGGCTGGATGCGCTCAGCCCGTTGCAGACGATGGGGCGCGGCTTCGCCGTCGTGCGCCGTAGCGTTGATGGCGCGCGTGTCACCAGCGTGACGCAGGTTGCCCCCGGCCAGGGTTTGACCATTCGCGTCGCTGATGGCGTATTCGCGGCGATAGCAGGCGCGCGCATGGAGACGATCACACCAGATGTTGCGCCTGCGCAGGCGGAGCAGCGGCCAACGGTGGCTCGTAGCGCAGACAGCGCCGATGCCCTGGAAAAGACTGAGACAGGTGGATAGAGAGAGACGCTATGACGAGTGAACGCAAGCGACATGGAACCAGCCCAACACGAAAGGCGGCCACCAACGGCGCACAGTTGGCGGCAGATATTGGGGATACTGGCATAGAGCATGCGCAAACGGAACCAACGGAACCACTAGCCTTCGAGGAGGCGCTGGGGCGGCTCGATGAAATGGTCAGTCTGCTGGAAGACGGCCAGATTCCACTGGAGGAGGCGCTCACCCTCTATGAAGAAGGCGTGCGGATGGCACAACGCTGCCAGCAGATGCTCGATCAGGCGGAGCTACGCCTCCAACGGCTGACAGCGAACGAACAGGGCGCCGAAGATGGCGCAGCAACGTATCTATTGGAATCTTTTATCGTGGATGAGGATGTATAAACGGCGCTATGTCACCACTCAATCAACTGGCCTCGAATCGTGTCCTCTGGTGCGCCTTTGTCGCATGGCTTGCTGCGCAGCTTATCAAGACTGTGCGCGCGCTGATTATTACCCGCAAACTCAATCTCAGCTACCTCACTGCCTCTGGCGGCATGCCTAGCTCACACTCGTCGCTTGTCGTTGGGCTGGCCACCGCTGTTGCGCGAATCAACGGCCTTCAATCTACCAGTTTTGCACTGGCCGCCGTGCTAGCAGGCGTGGTGATGTATGACGCGGCAGGTGTGCGGCTTGCCGTGAGCAAACAGGCGCGCATCTTGAATTTGATGCTCGATGACTTTTTCCATGAGCGCGGCATCAGCGAAAAGCGGCTACATGAACTGATCGGCCATACGCCGGTACAGGTCTTTGCCGGCGCTTTGATTGGGCTGGTCTTCGGATTCCTCTTCACCCTCTAACGACCTGCCGTCGCGGCGGCCTCTGGTACTTTCGTCGCATTTCTTCTGTTTACTCCTGCCCGGTGATACCCTCCCAGGTGAAACCTATTCTTGTCTAATTCTTCCAGCGCATCAAACGTAGCTACCATGCCGGCCAGGGAAACTTCGGAGACCAGGGAACCCAGGGTGAGGAATAAGCAACAGCGGCAGAGCGCCATCACCGGCCTCCACGAGTCCCTACGCGCACCCGAACGCGCCGAGATGGTGGACTTCTCGGATGTCTATCCAATCATCACGCCACAGATGCTTGCCAGACACGGAAGCCCCCACCCCCAACCCCTCCCCCGTGCGCGGGAGAGGGGAGCTAGGCGCGCATCCCAATCAGCCCCGGAGATACGTGGGCGCGATCTGGTGCGGCGCCTCTGGCAGTTGGTGAGCCGCCGCCCGCATGTGCGCCTACGCGGGCATATCTGGAAGCTGGTGCCTATCTGGATGGTGGTGAATTTGGCGCTGCTGATTCTCATAGTGGCGGCGATGATTCCCCGCGCTCTGCCAGCCCTCAGAAGCGCCACCAACGCTTCGTGCGCGTGGTATACCGTGGCCTCTGGCGATACCATCTATGCCATCAGCGCCTCATATCACCTCACGGCAGAGACGGTGGTGCAGGCGAATCACCTCAAGAGCTACGGCGACATCACCGCCGGCCAGCGGCTCTGCATCCCGCTCAATGGGCCGCTGGTGCAGGCGGCAGCACAGGGCCAGCAGGATCAGGTAGACGGGCCGAACACGCTCACGAACGAGAAGAAAACAGTCAGCGGCGAGGCGGCGTTCATCCAATATGCGCTACCTTATGCGCGTAGCGCGCACCAGCAAACCGGCTGGCCCGTCAGCATGATCCTGGCGCAATGGGGGCTGGAACACGGCTGGAACGTTCCCGGCTTCACCGGCTACAACTGGGGCAACGTCGGCGCGCTGCCCGGCGTCCCTCATGTTGCCAGCGGCGGCATGCCAGGAGCGCCGCCGAGCTTCTCCTACGCGCCGACGCCCATAGACGGCGTGAACTATTATGTCGCGGTTGCCGCGCTGCCGTTTTATTCGGCGGTGGCTCCAGCGGCGCGGCAGGGCGGACCTGATGCGGCGGCGCGGGCGCTGGGCGCGTCTCCCTGGGATGCCGGTCACTACACCAGCAACGGCAGCCCAGGCTCCTCGCTCATCACCATTATGCAGGACTTCAACCTCTACCAGTACGATACGAACTGACCGAGAGGCCTTACCCCGCCCCCGGCACCCCTCTCCTTGTGGGAGAGGGGACCGTGAGGCAGGCGTAGCGACAGTAATGCAACGGGTCTACTAGCACAACGAAGAGGGCCAGCGAATGAATTCGCGCCTGGCTGGTGTGCCGCCGCCAAACCGGCCTCCGCAGGTTCGGAGCAGGCGCAAGTGTTTGCCTATTCCCAGTCCGCGTAGGCGGACTTCGCGGCTGAAAGCCAGCCAGGCGCGGTTTTAACCGCCAGCTCCTAGCGCCACGCTCTGCCCAGCCTCTCGCGGCCACCCAGGAACGGGCGCAACGCTTCGGGCACACGAACCGTGCCATCCGCCTGCTGATGGTTCTCCACGATGGCGATGATCGTGCGCACCGAGGCCAGCGCGGTGTTGTTCAGCGTATGGACATAGCGCACGACGCCATCGTCGCCGCGATAGCGCAGATTGGCCCGCCGCGCCTGATAGTCATGGAAATACGAATCCGAATGGGTCTCGCGGTAACGTTGCTCCGAGGGAATCCAACATTCGATGTCGTAGCCCTTCACTTTGGCGTCGCCCAGGTCGCCGGTGCAGATGTTGATGACGCGATACGGCAGTTCCAGCGCCTGCACCAATTCCTCGGCATTGCGCAGTAGTTCCTCATGCCAGCGCACCGACTCCTCATGCTCGGCGCGACAGATGACGTACTGCTCAATCTTCTCAAACTGATGCACTCGCATGATGCCCTTCGTGTCTTTGCCATAGGTGCCGGCCTCGCGGCGGAAGCAAGGCGACCAGGCGACATAGCGAATCGGCAGATCGGCCTCGCGCAGGATTTCGCCGCTGTGCATGCCGGTGATCGAAACCTCCGCCGTACCCACCAGGAACAGTTCATCCTCCGGCAGCGCATAGGTCTGCTCGCGGCCACGCGGGAACTGACTGTTGCCGATGAAGCAGAACTCTTTGGCCATTGCCGGCACGCTGAGCGCCGTGAAGCCATGCTGTGTGATGCGGCTCAGCGCGAACTGCATCAGCGCCAGTTCCAGCAGCACAGCGTCGCCTTTGAGAATGTAGCTACGCGAACCTGCTACCTTCACGCCGCGCTCGATGTCCAGCATATCTGCGCCCTGCATCAACGCCACATGGTCCAGCGGCTCGAAGCTGAACTGGCGCGGCTGGCCGACACGCTTGATCTCCACATTATCTTCTTCGCCCTTGCCCACCGGCACCGAAGCGTCCGGAATATTGGGCACGAGCAGCAGGTACTCACGCAGTTGCGCCTCCAACTCGCGTTCGCGCGGCTCCAACTCTTTCAGCGCGGCGGCCACTTCACGCCCGCTGGCGATAAATCCGTCGCGCGCCTCGCGATCTGCGCCCGCTCCCTGTATCGCCTTCGAGAGCCGGTTCTGCTCGGCACGCAGGTCTTCGGCGCGGCGACGTGTCTCGCGCAAGTCCGCGTCGATTGCCAGTAACGCATCAACATCCACTGCCGTGTTGCGCTGCTGCGCCACTTCTTTGATGAGGTCTGGATGCTCACGGATAAATGTCAGGTCCAACATGTCAATTCCTCCCAAGTCACCTCACGGGGTACCGTGCGTCGGCACTGAAGTGCCACAATTTGCCAAAACATACAGACGAGCGCCATCCATCACAAAGGACGGACGACGCTCGTTTCCCGTGGTGCCACCTTCATTTGCCGCCTGCGCTGTGGAGGATTGACATCCTGCGCTGGTTGCGGCCTCAAGGCCCGCTAACGCTGGGCCTTGCGTCCCATCTTAGCGCATTATCTGGCGGTTCGTTGGGAGGCATACGAGGGGATTTCAGCCTGGCACGGCGCTGCGTTGCATCATCCCGCAGCTTTCTGTAGCCAGCCCTGGCCTACTCGTCTCGTGTATCGCCATGCTATGTGTACGTGTAGTACTTGTCCCTTCCATCGTACTCGCACTGAGGTGAACACGTCAAGTGAGTGAGGTCCCGCTATGCTGCGCGCTCCGTCTTGCTACCAGTTTCCGCAGCGACGGGCTGGCGTAGCTCAGCCAGCAGATCGTCAATCATCTCCCAGGAGCGTGTGGGTCGCGGAAGCGCCAGCGCAGCGGCAGGCGCCGGCGGCAACGGTTCGTCGTCGAAGGCGCGGCTATCGAGCCAGGCGCGCGCCGCCTCCGCCCAGAGATCGCTTTCGCTGCGTCCGCTGGCGGCAGCAATTTCCGCCATTGAGCGTTTGATAGTTTCAGGAACCTGTACCCGCGCTTCAACCGACATGACCGGCGCTACCACAGTTACCTGCGCACGTTCGTCGGTCGGCGCCTGCTCCTGGGTGGATTGCCCGCTACGCATGACGGGCAGCGGACGCACCGGAGACGCCCAGCGCCAGTTTCCGCCAGCATGCGCCGAGCCGAGACTGTAGAGATGCGCGATATCATCCGCGCGCCGTTCGGTCAATTTGACTGAATCCGTTGAGTCCATCGCATCGGCGGGCCAAGAACGACCGGGTTGCCTCGCATCCTCTTCACGAAGCGCCACGCGCACCGGCGCGCAGATCGGTAATGGCCGGTTGGCCATTGTCCTGGCCATCGTTGGAGCAGATGGCATGGATGACGTGGATGAACGTACTGACGATACAGAGCGTATGGATGGCATGGAGGTTGTCGGGCGCATCGCATACGGCAGAGCCGACCAGCTCATGATGACCTCCTCATGTGAGTTCTAGAACAGAATAAGAACATTTGTTCTAAGTATATATGAGAGACGTGTCTTTGTCCAGAGGATATAGGACCTATTTGCGAGAGAGGAACGCGCAATGGAGACCCATGAACCTTGCGTGTAGCATTTTCTAGACAGGAGTAGAACAGGAGTTGCGCAAACACCAGAAACGGCGCATACTATACTTGACTAGAGTAGTCTACAATCTTATGTAGACTGAGTGAGTAATCTCGCTGCATATGGCTATATGGCGGTATGCAACGTACTGGGGATGTTGTCATGCGAGTAACGATGAAAAGCGACTACGGGTTGCGCGCCATGATTGATCTGGCAGCCCACTATGGCCAGGGTCCGGTGCCCAGTGCCGCGATTGCCGAACGGCAGGCGGTGCCTGAACATTTTCTCGATCAACTCTTGATTGCGCTGCGCCGGGCAGGACTGCTCAAGAGCCAGCGCGGTCCGCAGGGCGGCCATATGCTGGCACGGCCACCGCAACAGATTAGCATGAGCGATGTCATTCGCGCGCTGGATGGCAGCACTGCGCCGATGGAGTGTCTACCCACACCATCATTCTGTCAGCTTTCGCCTGGCTGCGCCATCCGCGAGGTCTGGCAGCAGGTCGAACAGTTCGCGCAACAGTTGCTAGCAAGCACCACTCTCGACCAACTGGCGGCGCGCCACCAGGTTGGCGCGAACAGCGGCGAACTCATGTATTATATTTGATCTTGTTGACTATGTTGATTGAAATACTCTACTATCTTTTGTGTAGTAGACCGTTCTCACTCACAAAGGGGAGTAGACATGCCACACTGGGCAAAAGACGCAACTGAATTGATCGGCCATACGCCGCTGGTAAAGCTGAATCGAGTGGTACCCGCTGGCGCGACGGTGCTGGCGAAACTGGAAGCCTTCCAGCCAGGATACAGCGTGAAAGATCGCATCGCCGTCAGCATGATTGATGATGCTGAGCGCAGTGGCAAGATCAAGCCAGGTGACACGATCATCGAGCCGACCAGCGGCAACACTGGCATCGGGCTGGCATGGGTAGCGGCGGCGCGCGGCTATCACTGCATCCTGGTGATGCCAGAGACGGTGAGCCTGGAACGGCGCATGGTGCTACGGCGGCTGGGCGCAGAGGTGGTGCTGACACCGGCTGCCGAGCGCATGAACGGCGCCATCGCTCGCGCACGCCAGCTTGCCGCCGAGAAAGAGAATGCCTGGATACCGCAACAGTTCGAGAATCCCGCCAATCCGGCTATCCACCGCGCAACGACGGCAGAGGAAATCTGGAACGATACCGATGGGCAGGTGGATGCGCTGGTCTCTGGCATCGGCACCGGCGGCACACTCACCGGCGTTGCTGAGGTCATCAAAGCGCGCAAACCCAGCTTCCGCGCCATCGCCGTCGAGCCGAGCAGTTCACCGGTGCTGTCTGGCGGGCAACCGGGGCCAACCAAGATTCAGGGCATCGGCGCTGGTTTCATCCCTGATGTGCTGCAAACCTCACTGATTGACGACATCGTGCAGGTGGCAGACAACGACGCCATCGAGATGGCGCGTCGCCTGGCGCAGGAAGAAGGCTTGCTGGTAGGCATCAGCAGCGGCGCCGCAGCCTGGGCCGCCGCACAGGTGGCTGCGCGCCCCGAATACGCAGGCAAGCTGATTGTGGCAATCTTTCCTTCGGCTGGCGAGCGATATCTCAGCACAGTCCTCTACGATGACGTGCGCGAGTGATTTTCTATCGCTGGCGTATCGCAGAAGGTCCAGGCGCAGGAGAACCCTTCCACCGGGTGTTTCTCCTGCGCATAGAGCTTTGATGCCTCTTGGCACATGGACACTACTTTATGTATGTGAAGTCTCCGATTGCCAGATATCCCTCGATACTTGGCGTCTGCGCTTCTTGCACGAGGCAGCCGGGGCAGAGAGACGCTGGAAAGCTGATGAAATTGGTGACGACCTGCACTGTGATCAAATGCCGCCGGCAATACAACCTATCGCAGGTGGCACATTCACCACTCGCCATGTGGAAACAGTTTGGGGCATGGCAGGGATGATCTGCTAACATCACAGATCTATTCCTCTCTTTTCATTCGTGTATGACGATACTGATCTGCGCGGATATTTCCCGCATACATGGACTGCACGCATTGTAGGCATCGGCGCTGTGAAACGCCAGAGAAGTGGGCTATCAGATTCTTTTTCGCAGTATAAGCGATTCCTTATGATTCTGTCCTATTATATAATGATTTCTAATGATTTGACATGACTCGCCATGATTTTTATTGACGCTGATATGCAGTCATGCGACAGGAAAAAAGAGAGCAGCTTCTATGACGAACATAACGGGAATAGTGAAGCAGAGCGACCACGAGACGATACCGCCGCCGCCCGGGTGTGCAAGCGGCTACATCCAAACAAATGGCATCCGTCTACATTATGTGGAGGCTGGCAACGGGCCATTGGTCGTGCTGCTGCATGGATTTCCAGAGTTTTGGTATAGCTGGCGCGCGCAACTTCCGGCGCTGGCGCAGCGGTATCATGTCGTCGCACCGGATTTACGCGGCTACAATCGCTCCGATAAGCCAGAGAGCGGCTATGATGTGGCCACGCTCTCTGCCGATATCGCGGGGCTGATCGAGACGTTTGGCGAACGCGAGGCGGCGATTGTCGGCCATGATTGGGGCGGCGCGCTCGCCTGGAGCTTCGCCATCCTCTACCCGGACTACACGCGCAGGCTGGCCATCCTCAATGCGCCGCATCCCGGCGTAGCAGTTCGTGAGGCGCGCAATCCCCGCCAGATGGCGCGTAGCTGGTATGTCGGCTTCTTCCAGTTGCGCGGCCTTGCAGAACGCGCCATCACCCGCAACGACTATTCGATGATCTGGCGCACCTTCCGCTCTGCCGACCGCGAACATGCCTGGCTCACCGACCTCGATATCCAACGCTATGTGGATGCCATCTCACGCCCTGGCGCGCTGACCGCTGCGCTGGCCTACTATCGCCAGTTGCCGCGCGGCAGCTTTCTGCGGCTCAGCCCGATGCGCACCATCACCGGGCCAACGCTGGTTCTCTGGGGCGAGCAAGACCCCTATCTCGGCGTGGAACTGCTGGACGGCCTCAACCAGTGGGTTCACGACCTGCGCATCGAACGCTTCCCTGGCGCCGGCCACTGGCTCAACCAGCAGGAGCCAAAAGCGGTCAACGACGCGCTGTTGGCATTCCTCTAAAGACCTCTGGCCGAGTGGGTTATAACTCAGAGATCGCCGGGATAATCTCACGCCCGATGATGTCAAGTGGCGTGATGCGGTCTATACCTGGCACGAAGCCGATCACCGTCTGGATGCCCATGCCCGCCAGCCAGCGTAGCTGCCCCAGCAAGTCGCCAACTTTCTCGCCATTCTCGCCGACATCGAACGCGAATGGGCTGGTCTTCTCGATGGCGTCGTAGTCTCGCTGTTCCTCATCGCAGAACCGGCGCAGCATCTCCAACTTCTGCGGGATATCGGGTCCAGGACGGATGTTGCAGGCGTCGGCATAGCGCGCCACCAAACGGAGGGTCTTCTCGCCGCTGCCGCCCAGCAAGATCGGCGGGTGTGGTCTCGTCAGACTCTGCGGCGCGTTGAGTATGCGCTCCAACTGGAAATGCGCGCTCTGGTACGGGCGGTCGTCGCCGTGTTCGCCGTCCCACATACGCAGGCAAATCTGTAGCGTCTCTTCCAGTATCTCGAAACGCTCTTTGAGCGGCGGGAATGGCAGGCTGAGTCCACGCGCCTCCGCCTCGTAGTCGCCGGCGCCGATGCCGAGCCAGGCGCGGCCACCAGAGAGAACATCCAGCGTCGTCACCATCTTGGCCAGCAGCCCCGGCTGACGATAGGTTGCCGCCGTCACCATCGCCGTCAGTTTCGCACGCTGCGTGTTCGCCGCCAGAAAGCCCAGCGTCGTATAACACTCTAGCTCTGGCCCCTCCACACTGCCCATATAGTGGCTGCGCCAGAAGTGGTCGGCCACGCCGATGCGGTCGAAGCCAGCCGCATCGGCGGCACGCGCAATCTTTCCCAGCGTGGTGGCGAAAGTGGCTGCGCCGCCTGCCCAGTCGTAGTCGTTGATGTGGCATCCAAGTTTCACGGACATCTCCTTCCCATTGCTATACAGCAGGTTCAGATCCACTTGTGAAAGTGTAATCTATAGGGAGGATTTTGTCCCGGATGTGCTTACAGAGATACAGGTCGTGCGAACTCCCGGAATGAGCAGAGCATCTATCAGCCTTTAGAAAGGCTGGACCAACTTTCTCAGCATTGCCGCAAACTGCTCTACCTTCTCACGAGCAACGAGTGGCGGAGGCGCAAGCACGAACGCTTCACCGGCATTCCCCATGCACGTTACCCGCTGTGCAAATCCCAGTGGTGTGGTCCAGGTGAGCATCCTCAACGAGCCGGTGGGAGGCGTCGCAGAGCGAAAGCCAACAGGTCGCGGCAGGAACAGGAACATACCTGGCGTCGCATGAATGGTTGCCTCTCCGCTCACGAAATCAGCCTCGCCTGCTACCACATAGATGGCGGTGTCTTCTTGTGTTGGAGCATACGAGAAGGTTGAGGTATTTGCAGGTATGAGATACTCGAACATCGCGCCCATCCGCTGCCGCTGCGTTTCGAGCGCCTCAATGATTCTCATTCCGCCGAGATACCAGAGCGTTTCCTCCTCATGCCAGGAAGATGCACTGTTCTGGCTCGTTTGGTTCATCATATGTCTTACGTCCCTTCACTCTTATATACTTAACCCGATGGTTAAATATAGGGCACGAGATGCAGCGTGTCAAGGGGAGCGCAACATGATATATCTGATAGGTAACGATACTGGCCAGAGGATGAAATCACATGCGCATTGCACGAGTACTGGAAACATGTCTCTACGCCGATGATCTGGCGGCCTGCACTGATTTCTATGAGCGTGTGCTGGGGTTAGAGGTCTATTCCCAGGTTGCGGGGCGACATGTCTTCTTCCGCTGCGGTGACACTATGTTCCTGCTCTTCAATCCCGCCGCCACTCAGCAAGCCACCGGGCCGGTGCCACCGCATGGAGCGCATGGCCAGGGGCATGTGGCATTCGCTGTACGCCAGGTTGAGCTACCACAATGGCGCGACCGCCTGCAACACAGCGGCGTGGCTATTGAAGCTGAGGTGACATGGCCGTCGGGTGGGCAATCGCTCTATCTGCGCGACCCCGCCGGCAACAGCGTCGAATTGACCACCCCTGGCATCTGGAAACTCGCCGAGCCTGCTGATTCCTAGCGCTACGAGCAACTACGCATTGCACACCATGTCACAAGGCGAGGTCAGAAGAAGCGAGGACCACTGCGAGCGCGTCGAAGAACGACGACCAACCCGATTCCACTCGCGTGCGCTGATCGGGAGCGACCAACCCTTCATGGGTCAGCACCACTTCCGTCGTCTCTGCGCCACGCTCGAAGAAATCCAGCGTGACTACCGTTTCCTGGCTCTGTGCGATTGTTCCAGACCAGGTGAAGGCCAGGCGTTCAGGGGGCACGACCTGCAAATAGGTGCCGACGATGCGATTGCCGTCCGCAATCTCGAAACAGAAGGACCCGCCAACCCGCACGTCGAGCGCACGCACGATGATGTTCAAGCTCCTCGGTTTCAACCAGCGCTCCAACGCTGCTGGGGTGGTCCAGGCGCGGAACACTCGCTCGCGCGAGGCAGCAAAGGTTCGCCGCAAAACGAGGGTTGTGTTATCGTCCTGAGATGTTGGAGGAATCATCAGGGTCCTGCTCCTCATCTGATGCCGCTTGCAGGTAGGTATCCAGCGAATCGAATTGAGCTTCCCAAAACTGGCGGTAGTGTTCGAGCCAGGCAGCGGCGTCGCGCATCGGGCTGTCAGGATTAGCAGCCAGGCGAAACCAATGCGTCCGCCCCTCCTTGCGCCGCAAAATCAAATCAGCCTCCTCCAGCACGCGCAAATGCTTGGAGATTGCCGGCACGGAGATAGAAAATGGCTGCGCCAGGTCCGTACCGGAAGCCTCACCATGTGCCAGGCGTTCCAGAATGGACCGGCGTGTGGGGTCGGCCAGCGCCGAAAAGACCGTATCCAGTCGGTCAGACAGATCATTAACCATATCGTTAAGTATAAGGAGCTGGTGAAATATTGTCAATGGCCGCTATTTTAGTGCTTGCAGTACTACCAATTTTAGTGGCAAGCGGAGCGCGTCAGTACTGACGCGCTCCGCTTGCCACTAAATGAAAAACTTATCACCGCACGCCAGGGGTGAGAACGCCGTCGCTGATGTCATAGACGGCATCGGCCATCGCGGAGGCTTGCGGGTCGTGGGTGGTGATGACGAAGCCAATGCCGGCGTTATGTGCGACGTTCAGCAGCAGTTCGAGAATAGCGAGGCCGGTATGCGAGTCGAGGTTGCCGGTCGGCTCGTCCGCCAGCACCAGGCGCGGCGCGTGGACCAGCGCCCGCGCGATGGCGACGCGCTGCTGCTCGCCGCCGGAAAGCTCCGGCGCGCGGTGGTGCATACGTTCGGCAAGGCCAACCAGCGCCAGCGCCTCGCGTGAGCGGCGTTCGCGCTCCTCGCGCGGCGTGTTGCCAAGCCGCAGCGGCACCTCCACATTCTCGCGCGCCGTCAACGAGGGGAACAGGTGCGCCGCCTGGAAGACAAAGCCAAGCTCTGTGCGGCGCAGCATCGTGCGTTCGCGTTCTGAGAGCTTGCCAACATCTTTGCCGAGCAACCAGATATGGCCGTGGGTGGGGTCATCCAGACCGGCAATGAGATTGAGTAGCGTCGTTTTGCCAGCGCCCGACCGGCCACGAATCGCAATGAAGCGTCCCTCCGGCAAGGCGAAACTCACGTTCCGCAGAGCCGTCACCGTGCCGCCGCCGACATGATACTCCTTGACGAGATTTTCGACCCGCAGCAGCGCATTGCTGTACCCTTGCGCCTGTGGCATCATCTGCGGATAAGGCTGCGAGTAAGGGCCTCCATTGACCATCGGGGCGCCGTGCATGAATCGCTCTCCATCTCTCTCAACGAACGCGCGCTCTACGCATCTGTGTGTGCGCATGACTATTTCAGTATAGCAGTTACAGCTACTGACGCCTAGTACCCGCTCAGTTTTACGCGCAAGCCGGAAAAGGCTGAACAAAAGGGGCTGGCATGTATGCACCAACCCCTCCTGACTATTTCCCTCGCTAGCAACAGCTATTCGCGGATACGCCGCGCTGGCAACGGGCGCACCAGCGGATTCGGCCCCTGTGGGTTGTCTTCCAGCTTGCGTGGGACACGCTGGCGCACCAGGAACGATGGCGCACGCGCCACATCCTGCATCGGGATATCCACATCTTTGCCGAAGCGATTGTAGAACGACAGCTCGAAGTTCGGCGTCTCGCCAAGCGCGCCGTGCGGGCAAACCTCTACACAATCGCCACAGAAGATGCAGCGGTCCAGCGCGAAGTCCCAGCGTATCAGTTCGCGTTCCGCCATCATCAGCGAACCCGTTGGGCAGACCTGCACGCAGGCGCCGCAGGATACGCAGTCAGTGGCATGGAGCGAGACGTTGAACGGCGTCTCAACGATGGTGTCGAAACCGTGACCGAACATGCCGTAGCAGTTCGGGCCGATGACATCATGGCAGACACGCACACACTGGGTGCAGTTGATGCACTTGTTCGGGTCGCGCAGGATAAAGCTATGCGACATGTCGAAGGCATAGTCGTGGTAGTCATCCGGCTCGCCATCGTGGAAACGGTTGTCTTCCAGGTTGTATTCGATGCTGTAGCGTTGCAGATCGCACTGACCAGCGGCAGGGCAGGCGCATTGCAAGCAACGGCCAGCCTCGCGCTCCGCCTGTTCCTGTGTGTAGCCAAGTTCGATGAGACGGAAGTTGCGCTTGCGCTCATCGTAGGGCAGCATCGGCATCTTGACCTTCGGCTCAACCGGCTTATATGGCACAATGTCGAAGAGGTCAGGTTTGCGCTCCTGCGCCTCGATGCGCCGCGACACCTCCGCCATGTCTTCGCCGTTCAGGTAAGCATCAATCGAGCGTGCGGCCAGCTTGCCCTGCGCCACACATTCAATGATGGTCGAGGCGCCAAGCTGGCAGTCGCCACCAGAGAAGACGCCTTTGCGCGCCGTCATGAAGTTATAGGGATCGGTCTCGATGGTCTGCCGCTTTGTCCACTTAACGCCGGACTCCGCAGGCAGCACCTCTTTATCCGGCTTCTGCCCATACGCTGGGATGATCGTATCGCAGGAGACAACATATTCGCTGCCGGGAATCGGCACCGGGCGGCGGCGACCAGAGGCGTCCGGCTCGCCAAGCTGCATGCGCTGGAACTCCAAACCAACGATCTTGTCTTTGTCCTTGTCGTCGAAGACAATGCGCGATGCCGAGGCAAAGAGTTGCAGATCGGTGCCCTCTGCCTCGCCATCCTCCACCTCTTCAGCGGTGGCAGACATTTCCTGGCGGCCACGGCGATACACCGTGTGAACCTTTGCGCCCAACCGCAGCGAAGTACGTGTGCAGTCGAATGTCGTGAAGCCGCCGCCCAGCACAACTACTTCCTTCGAGTCGTCTACCGGCTGCGTCTCGCCCAGTGTCTTGTCAATCAAGAAGCGGATGGCGTTGACGACGTTAGGGTTGTCCTGCCCGTCTAGGCCAAGCTCGTTCGAGGTCCACGCGCCAATCGCCAGGAAGACCGCATCGAAGCCTTCGTTGAAGAGATCGTCAATCGTGAAATCTTCACCCAGCTTGACGTTATATTGCGCATCCACACCCAGCTTCCAGACGCCCTCAAACTCTTTATCCACCATGTCTTTCTGAAGGCGATATTCAGGAATGCCATAGCGCAGCATGCCGCCGGGCTGCGGCTGCATATCGTAGACCTTGCAGTAGTGGCCTTTGAGCGCCAGATAATAGGCACAGGTGAGTCCGGCGGGTCCGGCGCCAACGATAGCCACCTTCTTGCCGGTGGGCGCTTCCTGCACATACGGCACCGGCGGATCGTCCATGCACTGCTCGGCGGCGAAGCCGTGCATGCGACAGATGGCGATTTCTTCCTCCACCAGCGCGCGCCGGCAAACCTCCTGACAGGGAGCCGGGCAGGTCAGACCCAGGATATAGGGGAACGGCAGCACCTCTTTGACCAAGCGCGCCGCCTCGCGGTTCTGCCCTTTGGCTATCAATTCCAGATAGCCGGGGATATCAATATGCGTCGGGCAACCGACCTGACACGGCGGCTGGCAATAGGCGTTGTGGTCGGAGAGCATCATCTCCAGATTGGTGCGCCGGATATGCTTCAGCCGGTCAGACTTGGTATGCACCACCATCCCGGGCGCGGCGGGCGTATTACAGGAAGGCAGCGGGCGTTCCGCACCTTCGATCTCCACCAAACACATGCGACAGGCGGAGGTAGGCTCGAGCTTTTCGTCGTTGCAGAGATTCGGAATATCGAGAATCCCGTTGTCAATGGCGACGCTCAGCACCGTCTGCCCTTCATAAGCGTTCATCGTCCGCCCGTCAATGGTCAACGTAAACGACGGTTGGCCGATTTCATTGCGCTTATACGGCTCGCCACCCTGAGACGTAGCTCTATCATCTCGAATTGTAACAGCCATAGCTTCCTCGTCTCTAGCGACTACAACACATGTTTGGTTACATACCGATGCGCCCGCACCGGCTCGCAGGTATTCGTCGGGCACTGCCCATCGAGATGCGCCTGGAAATCACCGGCAAAGTTCTTCATTGCCGTCACCACCGGATGCACGGCATTGACGCCGAAGCCACAGAGCGAGCCATCCGGCACATAGCGCGAGAACTCTTCCAGCAGGTCGAGGTCGCCCTTGTTGCCAATGCCGCTGATGATGCCTTCCAGCGTCCCGGCGATGCGTTTGACGCCGACGCGACACGGCACACACTTACCGCAAGTCTCTTTGGAGAGCGCCACCGATTGCAGCGTCGCCCAGTTCACCATGCAGGTCGCTTTGGGCAGTACTTCGATGATGCTGGAACCGATGATTGCGCCGGTATCTTCGATAGGCTCGAAGTCGAGCGGCGTGTTGAGCGCAGCCAGCGGCAACGCGCCACCTTCCAGCCCGCCGACCACCACCGCCCGCGCCGTATCGTCGCTGGCGCTGATGCCAGCCGCACGCAGCGCCTCTGCGATGGTCGCGCCGAAGGGAACCTCGACGACCACACCTTCAGCAGCATCGGGGCCAATCACCGTGAAGAGCTTTGTGCCCGATGAATTGGCTGTGCCGGTTTTGCGGTAGGCAGCGCCGCCGCGCGCCACGATCAGCGGCAGATTTGCCAGCGTCTCGACGTTCTGCACCAGCGTCGGCTTTTCGGCAACGCCGTACTGCGTCGGATAGGGTGGTCGTTGTTGCGCTTTTGCCGGGCGCCCCTTGATGATCTGAATCAATGTGGATTCTTCGCCGCCCATGAAGCCCATCTCTACGCCCACCAGCGTGATAGAGAAGGTGAAAGACGACCCGAAAACGCTGGGGCCAAGCACGCCCTGCCCCATCGCCTCCTGTAACGCCTGGCGCAGACTATCCGCCAGCCCTCTGTCAGTACCGCGTATATAGAGGAAACCTTCGCTTGCGCCGACGGTATACGCTGCCAGCGCCATGCCTTCGATCACCAGGTGCGGATTGCGGGCGAGCAACGTCTGGCTGATGCGCGAACGCGGGTCGGCATCGTAGGCGTTGCAGATGACATACTTGATATCTTCATCCGAGCGGCCCACAATCGCCATCTTTTCGGCAGTCTTCACGCCCGCGCCGCCACGTCCGCGCAGCCCTGCCTCGCGGATTTCATTCAGCACTTGCTGCGGCGACATCTGCGCAATAGCTTTTTGGAGGGCCGCATAGCCGCCCTGCTTGCGATAATCCGCCAGTGAGGTCTGCGCCGGGCCACCCAGCTGTTGTAGAAGCCGTTGCTGTGTCTCAGACACCCTGGCCCCTCCTATGGTTGATATTGCCGTATTTGCCGCGTGTCGCCGGGGATGGCCCGCGCTCCACCTGATCGTCGCGGAACACGCCAGGGGTCTTTGGCTTCGCTGGCGCAAAGAATGGGCTGGCGGTCGCAATGCCAAAGATATCACTCAGGTCCACGCCACGCCGCTCTACCACACGCTGCGCCACCGCCAGCGGCAGCCCCTCATACGCCTGCATCAACTCATTGAGCAGCGAAGCCAGGTCCCAGCCGTCGAGCGAGGAATTGTCGAGTATCTGATCGGCACGCTCCAGGTTTACCGGCTCCTCCAGCGCGACAGAGACGGGCGTCTGGGTCGGCGGCGAGAGCGGCGGATTGTAATAGCGCACGGCATACTCGGAGACGCGCGGCGTATAGAACCCGGCAACGGCGCTCTCAGAGAAGTACGGACGGCGGCGGAAGCGCAACGTCGGGCGGCTCTCGATGGTGATGGCGCGCGGCGGGCAAATCTTCTCGCAGAGCAGGCATGCCTCGCATTTGAGGTTGAACGGCGTGTCCTGCCCATGCTCCTGAATGAGCTGGATCAGGCCACGACTGCGTTCCGGCAGCGCCCGCTTTTCATAGGGATAGAGGCGGGTCGGCTTGGGGCGTGTCAGATGGGTCAGCGTCAACCCCAACCCCTGGAGTATTCCACGCATGGCGACTCTCTTTTACTCCTCACCACGAATCTTGAGGCCCTGCTTCTCGATCTTCTCGCGCAGTTTGAGAATGCCTTCAATCAGCGCCTCTGGGCGCGGAGGACAGCCGGGCACATAGACATCCACCGGCACCAGCGTGTCAACGCCTTGCACCGTATAGTAGCTATCGTAGAACTCGCCGCCGGAATTCGCGCATTGGCCCATCGAAAGCACCCACTTGGGGTCAGGCATCTGCTCCCAGAGGCGCACCAGACGCGGCGCCATCTTGGTGCAGACCGTGCCAGCCACGATCATCAGGTCTGCCTGGCGCGGGCTGGAGCGGAAGACCTCCGAGCCAAAGCGCGCCAGATCATGCTGCGGCGCGGAGGCGGCGGCCATCATCTCGATGGCGCAGCAGGCAAGACCGTAGCCCAGCGGCCAGATAGAGCGGCTGCGGGCATAGTTCTGCGCCCAGCGCAGCATATCGGCCATGCTCGTCAACGCGACATTCGCTTCCTGCTGCCCCGCGATATATTCGGCGGGCGTGCGCGGCAGCATCGGCACCTCTTTCCCGCGCCGTGGCGTGTTCGTACTCATGAAAAATGCCTCGGTCTATGTTTCGTAACAATCTGCGGTACACCAAATTCGATTATAGCATGATGTCCGCCATGGGGCTACGCTGCTATTTCCAGTCGCCCGGATAGGCTAACTGGGTTGAACAGCCTTTTCCAGCAGTTGCGCTTGCCAGCCATTGACATCCACCACACCGCATGGGCGATATCCCAATCGCTGATAATAGCTCACCAGACGCGGATTCTCGCCCCAACAGTCCAGACGAACGGCACGTTTCCCATGTCTCATGTTTCGCTGTTTTGCTATAATTATGCGAACAATGTGTTCGAGTATGCTCGATACATCCGGCGACACCGAATCCACCAGATATGTTCCCGATATGTTCCCAATCAAGAGGGGCAGCGCCATGTCATCCACCGCCTTCTTCGAGTTGCTGGCGTGCATCGCCGCGCTCATCGCCGCGCTTTTCATCTTCGACCAGCACGTCCATCGTCCGCGCCCTTATAAACTGATGTGGACCCTGGGGCTGCTCTTCTATGGTATCGCGGCGGGCGCCGCCTTTGCTGGCAGCGCGAACCACTGGACGGTCACCGAATACAAAGTCTGGTACTTCTTCGGTGGCATCCTCACCGCCATCTATCTGGGCATGGGATCGTTCTATCTGCTTGGTCCGCGCCGCATTGCCAACATCCTGACGGGCATTGTGGCGCTGCTCTCGCTCTACGCCGCCATCCGCATCCTCACCTATAGCGTGCCCGCCGACACCGCCGCGAAACTGGCGACCGCTTCGACAACCCAGGTGACCAATGTCAGCGCCTTCCAGGTATTGCCGGGCGACCTCAGCCTCGTCGCCATTCTGATGAATATTCCAGGCGCGCTCTTCCTCTTCGGCGGCGCGGTCTGGAGCGCCTGGACGTTCGTGCGCAGGCACACACCCGGCTATCGCGTGCTATCTATGGCGCTATTGGCGCTGGGCGCGGTGGTGCCGAGCATCACCACCGGTTTGCAACGCCTGGGCTATAGCAGCGGCGCGGCGCTGGGCGAATTTTTGGGCGCGCTTTGCCTGCTGGCGGGGCTGCTCATCAGCCTGGATGTCTTCACTGTCTTCCGCATCCCATTCACGTCTATCGTGCTGCACGAGCGCCGCCAGCCCGCTGCGCAGGCAGCACAAACGACACAAACGACACAAACCGCGCAATCACATTAATCGAAAAATGATCGTCATACCTCGCAACATCTGGCGACTCCAAGACGTAAGTAGGGCATGAGTACCGCCGAAGATGAGGTCAGAACCTCAACCGCATTACAATTGACCGCTATCGAAGGGATAGGCGTGCCGCGTGGCGTCGCCTACGCCAGCCCCGCCGCGCTGGATGCACTGGACTGCGCAGCGGGTGATGTCGTCTTGATACAGGGCGCCCGTGCCACCGTGGCGCGTTTATACCCCTGGCCGGTTGAGGAGCAGCGTCAGGCGGGCATTGAACTTGACCCTCGCGCTACCAACGATCACTCGCTAGCGATGGAGGGGCTGGTGCGGCAGAACGCAGGCGCGGCGCTGGGCGACCTCGTGACCGTTCGCCCATGCGGTGTGCAGCAGGCCATCAGCGCGGCGCTGGTGCCTGTGGCCGGCGCTGCTTCGCTGAATGACATTGAGCTACGGCATGTAGCGCGTTCGCTCAAAGGGCTGGCCGTTGTCGCAGGCGATCTGGTGCGCGTGCCGGGGCTGGGGCTTTCGGCGCGCGAGTTTCAAGTGCTGGCGACCAATCCCGCCAGCGCTGTCACGCTTGAGCCGGGCACCAGCCTGCGCATTCAAGCCCAGGGCGCGATGACCGCGCCACGCAGCAGCCAGATCACCTATGAAGATGTCGGTGGGCTGGGCCGCGAGTTACAGCATGTACGCGAACTGATCGAACTGCCACTGAAACACCCCGAACTCTTCGACCGCCTCGGCATCGAAGCGCCTAAAGGGGTGCTGCTCTACGGCCCGCCGGGCACCGGCAAGACGCTGATCGCCCGCGCTGTCGCCTCGGAATCCAGCGCGCGTTTCTTCAGCATCAGCGGACCTGAAATCATAGATAAGTTCTACGGCGAGAGCGAGGCGCACCTGCGCCGCGTCTTCACTGACGCCCAGAAAAACGCTCCAAGTGTCATCTTCCTGGATGAGATAGATGCGATTGCCCCCAAACGTTCTGAGGTCTGGGGTGAAGTAGAAAAGCGCGTCGTGGGGCAGCTATTGACCTTGATGGATGGGCTGCGTTCGCGTGGGCAGGTGATGGTCGTCGGCGCGACCAACCGGCAAGACGCGCTCGACCCGGCGCTACGCCGTCCGGGACGCTTCGACCGCGAGATCAGCCTGCACGCGCCAGACTTATCGGGTCGCGTGGAGATTCTGCGCATCCATAGCCGCGACATGCCGCTGGCGCATGACGTGGATTTGCAAGAGGTGGCACGCATCACGCCAGGCTTCGTAGGCGCAGATTTGGCGGCGCTCTGCCGTGAATCGGCGATGGCGTCGCTGCGCCGCACCTTCCCACGCGCTGTGCTGACCAGCGGCAGCATCCCCACTGAACATCTGCTGGCGCTCACCGTTACGATGGATGACTTTGTAGAGGCGCTCAAAGGCATCGAGCCGTCCGCCGCGCGTGAGGTTGCTGTGGAACTGGCGCGCACGTCGTGGGAGGATGTCGGCGGGCTGGACGACGTGAAACGCACGCTCACCGAGACTATCGAGTGGCCGCTACGTTATCCCGATATTTATGCTGCGATGGACCTCGACCCTTCGCGTGGGGTGCTGCTCAGCGGTCCGCCGGGCACCGGCAAGACGCTGATCGCCCGCGCGCTGGCAACCGCCTGCCAGGCGAACTTCATCTCAGTGAAAGGGCCGGAACTGCTCTCGAAGTGGCTGGGCGAATCCGAACGCGGCGTGCGCGAGACCTTCCAACGCGCGCGACAGGTGGCGCCGTGCGTCCTCTTCCTGGACGAACTAGACGCGCTGGCTCCGGCGCGCGGCGCGATGTTCAACGGCATCTCCGACCGCATCATCGGCCAGTTACTCACGGAACTGGATGGCATCGAGAACCGGCGCGGCGTGATCGTCGTCGCGGCGACCAACCGCCCGGAACTGGTGGACGCGGCGGTGCTGCGCTCTGGCCGCATTGACACGCTAATCGAGCTGCCGATGCCGGACCGCGCCGCGCGCAAAGCGATCTTTGCGATTCACCTGCGTCACCGCCCCGTCGCCTCCAACGTCTCGCTGGATACGCTTGCCAAGCGCACGATTGACTTCTCCGGCGCGGACATCGAAAACGCCTGCCGTCGTGCTGCCAATCTGGCGCTCTCGGAGTGGCTACGGGCGCGTGGCGCGGGCGGCGTGTCAGCGTTGCCGGGCGCGCTCGCAAGCGCCAACTTCCCTGAAATCCAGATGCGCCACTTCGAGGCAGCCTTCAACGAGATACGCGAACACTAAATGCACATTGAGAATAAATAGTACAGAAGAGTAGGCCGGTGATTTGATTTCCCGACCTACTCTTCGTACTGCGAGGTACACTGGAACTAAAACACACAGTTATAGCTTTGCCCATCGTCCGTTATATCCATCAAGTGGTATGCGCTATCCAATTTTTGCCTGCGCTTGCTGCTCTGTTCCCTGTATGTCGTCTATTTATTCTTTGCTTTTTCGCGTTCCGCAACCCTTGTTAGTAGGTCGTTCATTTAATTTTCGCCCGGCCATCTGCTTCTGATGAAGATGCGTCTTTCTGAAGATAGATCGCTTTAGACAGATCACGTTTGCCATCGCGCTGGCCGGGCCATTGTCTCTACGAGGCAGGTTTATGCGAAAACCACTCTACGCACTCGCTATCTCGCTCCCCCTTACTGCGCTGATTCTCGTTGCAGGTCTCACATTTGGCCGCGCGGGCGGCGCGCACGCAGCGGCGGTGTGTACGCCAACCGGCTACATGCGTGACAACATCAACATGACCGCCGCGATCATCAATCCAACGAGCATTGTCCGCTCGCGTGTCAATGCCACCGGCTGCAACATTGGCGTCTACTATGGCCCTGGCTCCACTGGTACCGTCAATGGCGCAGAAATCTTCGGCGCCAATTATTTCGGCGTTGTCAACAACGGCGGCACGGTGACAGTCACGCATGCGCGTATCCATGACATCGGCGAATCGCCCTTCAACGGCGACCAGCACGGCGTCGGCATCTATTTCGTGGATGGCAGCAGCGCGAAGGGCAAAATCAACGCCAACATCGTGTGGAGCTACCAGAAGGGCGGCATCGTCGTCAACGGTATCGGTAGCCAGGCAACCATCACCAACAATATCGTCATTGGCAATGGCCCGGTGGACTATATTGCGCAGAATGGCATCGAGGTTGGCGACGGCTCAACCACGACCGTCACCGCTAATATCGTCGCTGGCAACTCCTATACCGGCTCCGGGCTGGCCTCGTCCGGTGGCATTCTACTCTGGGGTGGCTCCTGCTATGGCGCGGCGGTTACGACCAACACCGTCATCTCCGGCAACACGCTGATTGGCAATGATGTCGGCGTCTATCTCTCCAACCTCGACACCGACCCCAACAACGCCAATAATTGCATACCAACCGCGACGACGACCACCGACACCGCCTCGAAGAACGTCATCAGCAACGACGCCGTGACCAACACCAGCGGCTATGGCACCGCTGGCTCCGGCTATCAGGCGGGCGTCTCGGATCAGGGCACCAGCGACAAGATTATCAGCAACAACATCTGTGGCGTTGGCTATACGCCAGTGACGCCGCCGCCGTACCTCTATTACATTGATGTGACCGCAACGAACACTCCGTTCGAAAGCGGCAACACGACGTGTAGCGGAGCGAACCCGCTCATCGTTTCGCACGCGCAGAGTATTGCCTCGCGCGCGCATCTCAGTGCTGCGCGGATATCAGCAGTGCGCTAGCCGCACACGACGCTAACCACGACATACAGGGAAACAGCGACTGAGGGCCATGCACACGCATACCAATACAACAGCATAATTGGGATGAACGATGAATAAAACAACGAACAGGTTGCTCTATGCGCTGGCTGCGGCGCTGCCGGTTGCCGCGCTAGTAGTGGTGGCGCTGGTGAACTTTCATCCGGCATCCGGCGCTGATGCCGCCGCCGTCTGCACGCCAACAGGCTTTATGCGCGACAACATCAACCTGACCGCTGCGCTGGTGAACCCCGCCAAAACGGTGCGTTCGCGCGTCAACGCCACCGGCTGCAACATCGGCGTCTACTACGGCCCCGGCTCTTCCGGCACCGTCAACTCAGCCGAAATCTTTGGAGCCAACTATTACGGCGTGGTCAATAACGGCGGCAACGTCACCGTGACCCATGCGCGCATTCACGATATCGGTGAATCGCCCTTCAATGGCGACCAGCACGGCGTCGGTATCTACTTTGCGTATGGCAGCGGCGCCACGGGCAAAATCAATGGCAATACCATCTGGAATTACCAGAAGGGCGGCATTGTTGTCAACGGCACGGGCGACAGCGCCAGCATCACTAACAATGTTGTGGTCGGGCTTGGTCCCATCGGTTTCATCGCGCAGAACGGCATCCAGGTGGGGTATGGCGCCTCGGTCAGCGCCATCAAAGGCAATATCGTCGCTGACAACTCTTACACCGGCTCCAGCACGGTAGACGGTGGCATTATCATCGTCGGCGGTCCTTGCTATGGCGCAGGTGACGCCTACACGGTGAACAGCGCCATCAGCGGCAATATCTCGATCAACAACGATATCGGTATCTGGTTGACTAACCTCGACGCGAACTGCAATCCCGACAGCACGGCGACGAATATCGCAGTCGCCAAAAATGTCGTGACCGACGATGGTGTGACGAACGGCTACGTCTATCAGGCAGGGGTAGCGGACCAGGGCGACGGCGATAGCATCACCGGCAACAGCATTTGCGGGGTGGGCTATACGGCGACGGCCACGTATCCCAACCTCTACACGATTGACGTGACTGCGACGAACAATCCAACCGTCAGCGGCAATCTGACCTGCGGCAGCAGTTCCGCAATCAGCAGCCATGCGCAGGCACGGCATCTCCCCATTGCCAGGGCAATCAGTCTCGTCCACTGATAATATGTTTCGATGACTGAGAGCGAAGCCGCGCCGGACTGGAAACATCCTGCGCGGCTTTATTTTCATGACTCACTATGCCACCTGCGCGACCAACTCATCGGCAGGCAATGGCTTGAGGAACGACAGCAGATAGGGCACATCGTCCTCATCTTTGTCGAGCCAGGCCGCTTCATCGGCTTGCTGCAAAATCACCGGCATGCGGTCATGCACCGGCGCGACGATTTCGTTGGGGGCGGTAGTGATGATGGTGAAAGTCTCGCGTCGCTCGCCGTTCGGGTCAATCCAGGTGTCGCAGAGACCAGCGAAGCCAAACATCTCATCATCAGGGCGCGTAAACAGGTATTTGACCTTGCCGTGGGCCGTCGCCTGCCACTCATAGAAGCCGGTTGCCGGGATGATGCAACGCGAGACACGTAACGGCTTGCGGAATGACGGCTTCTGATCAATTCCTTCGGCGCGCGCATTGATCATTTTCTGGCCCACAGCGGGGTCTTTGGCCCAGGAGGGAATCAGCCCCCAGCGCATCAGTGTCGCCTGGCGATCCATCGTCACAACGGGCGCGAGCTGCGTCGGGCGCATATCGGCATTCGCCATCAGTTGCTGAAGCTGATTGACGGTGCCGAAACGATCAAAGATTTTGTTGGGATTCAGCAGAGCATATCGTCCGCACATTGGGATGCGCCTCACTTTCGGATATCACATTATACTATTCCGCTCCTGTGAGGCGCATCTGGAAACCATCCCTGGCTTCAGCTACACACTGCGTACTCCAGCTTTCAAAGCCGAGAGTGAAGCGACCCTAATCAATGCGTGGCGGACCCTGCCGGATGCGTGCGCGAACCTCGGCGTAGCCGTTCGGCTCCTCCCACATTGCCTCGGTCCACCATGTTGCGCCGGCCTCAGCATACGGGCGCACAATGCCTGCTGCTTTTGCCAGATCGTCTCCGGGAGTTGTGCCCTCGATGACAATATCGAACGGCGCCGTCAACCCAGCCTGCGCGCGCTGCTCCTCAATTGATTGGCGCATCTCACGAATGTCGCCACGCGTCATCTCGCCGAATGAGCCATCTGCGTTCATCTTGGCGGGCAGGATGCCATCCCACTGGAGCGCGCGCTGCATAGACCTGGCACGCGGCCAAGCGCCAACCACCCAGATGGGCACACGCGGCGTCTGCACCGGCGGTGGAAGCAGCGTCATCTCCTGCACATGGAAATGTTCGCCATCGAAGCTGAACGGTTTCCCGCTCCACAGGCCCGCCATGATCGCCAGCCCTTCGTCGAGCAACTGCGCGCGCGTCTTGCGGTCCATCGCCTCGCTCACCTTGTAGAAACCAGCGTCATCGCTGGCCGCACCCAGCCCAACCGAGAGTATGAGGCGGCCATTGGAGAGATGGTCAAGCGTCAGCGCCTCATGCGCCAGCTTCCAGGGCCGCCTGCGTGGGACAGCGGTAACAATGGGGCCGATGCGAACGCGCTCGGTGCGCATGGCTATCGCCGCCAGCATCACCCAGGGATCGAAGCTGGGAAACGGGCCGACCGTCGGCGTCTGGATAGAAATGCAATCGGGAATGAAAACGCCATCCCAGCCAGCCGCCTCAGCCTCATGCGCCAGTTCTGGAATGGTGTGGACATCACCGTTCGGAATGACAAACCCGTAACGCATACACGATACTCCTGCTCCACGAAACTCATGCTGATCGAGGACACACGAGGGAGTATATGTCTGCGTTGCGACATCCTATGTCATATTTGAGCGGCGATTAGCCATAGATGACTGCAACTTCAATGTACAATCCATCAGGCGACAGGATGCTGCGCAGGCGTTTCTGCTGCTTCTGCTGTCTGGCCCTGCACTGGCTCGTTCTCTATGGCGGGTTTGCTCTCCACAACGGTCTCGCTCGCCGCCGATGCAGCCGTCTCCTGTGGCGTCGCGGTTTCCTGCTGATTGTTTGACATCGCCTGGCTGAACTGGCTCAGTGCGCCAAGCGCCGAGTTTGTCACCTTGTTCACCGGATCAGTGTCGCCACTGCTGATAAACGACCCCCAGTTCAGGTCTTTGGTGGACTCCCTGAACTCGCGCAGCGCCCGGCCCAGCGATGACCCCATCTCAATCATACGCTTGGGGCCGAACACGACCAGCGCCACTCCACAAATGATGAGTATCTCGAACCAATGGCCAAACATGGGATGCCTCCCATCCTGCAAATCGGTGGTAACTGATTAACTATAGCATACACCGCAGCGCCCAGAAATAGGTAAACGCGCTATCAGAAGTGACCGTCACCTGTCATTGACGGCTTTCACCGGCGGGACATATACTCAGATATACTTACGGCAGTTGCGCCCAGCTCACGCCACGTTCTTGCGTCTGCGCATCACTATTCACTACGCTGTTCTAGGACGGCTAGCATGGCGGGGTAGCCACGCCACGTACTATCATTCAACAGATGATTTTATTGCTGGGATTTTCAGGAAGAGGCTCATGAGCGGTCCAGGTGGATCAACCACAAAACGCGACGACCGGCGCAACTCGCGCCGCGCGCAATTCGAGCAACGGCAGGCAGAACGCCGCCGCGAACGCGAGCGCAAGCTGCGCAACCAACGGATACGACGCTACTCAGTGGTCGGCGGCAGCATCGTCGCCTTCCTACTGATCGGATTCCTTGTCATCCATGCGGTTGTCGGCTCTGGCGGAACTTCAACCGGGAAAGTCAGTACCGGACCTTTCACCACGCCAGCCAATGGCGATACTCGCAACGGACTGAGTTGCTTGAACACAGAGGGCACAGCCGCCCACTACCATGCCTATCTGGCGATGTATGTCAATGGGCTACAAGTCTCCATTCCGGCAGGTATCGGCATCGTCGCCCCGCCGGGGTATCCAGAGACGGCGCTCGCCTCAAACGGCAATCTGGTCTGCTACTACCCGCTACATGTGCATGCCGCAACGCCCAATGTCATTCACATCGAGTCGCCGGTGGCGGATAAGCAGTATACGCTGGGCATGTTCTTCGACATTTGGGGCCAGCCGCTCAGTTCGACGCAGGTGTGGAAGTACAAGGCCGATAGCGCACATCCGCTGACCTTCGAGGTCTTCGACGCCAGCGGCAAGCTAACGAAGGTGACGGGCAATCCGCGCGATATTGTCCTCCAGGCGCATCAAACGATTGTCGTGCTGTACAACAGCCCCAATGTTCAGCCGCAGCCCTTCACGCAGTGGAATGGCCTCTAGCCCTCAAACGATAGGTGATGAAACTATTCCAAATGGCCCTCCCGACAAGAGAGGGCCATTTCTTTTGTCTCTCGCTCAAATTTCCACGATGACGCCAAACGATTTGAGCAGACCTACCGCCTCTGGCAACGCGAAACGCGCCTTCTTCACCTTGTTGCGGTTGGGGTCAATATCGTAGTTGGTCGCGCCGATAAAATCAGCCTCACGCAGGTCGGTGCCGGAGAACCGCGCGCCAGCCAGATCAGTCTTCGTGAATATCGCTCGCGACAGACGCGCCTCGCTGAAATCCACCTCATGCGCCTCACACTCCACGAACTGCATGCCAGTCAGGTCCAGCTTGAGGAACGATGAATAGCTGACGGCGCAGCGCAGAAAGCTCATGTTGGTTGCCAGCGCATTGATAGACGACGCATCTGCCCAATCTACGCCAATGACTTTGCTATCAACGAACTGGCTGCCGGTGAAGCGCGACGACTGTACCTTGACGAGGCTGAGATCACAGGTTTGGAACACGCAATTGATGAACATGCAATCCAGGAATGACGATTCGCGGAATTTACAGCCGGTAAAACGGCACTCCTCGAACTCGATGCCTTCCATCTCCATCTCTTCAGCAGGGAGATCGGCAAACTCCTCGCGCAGATAGGTAGCCTGCGCAAATACATCAGCCATAGTATTCTCTCCCCATCGAGCCACATACCAATAAGGCAATGAGAACGATATGAAAATGCCGCCTTCACCTGTTGGCGAAAGCGGCATACAGTTGTTTCCACAGGGTGGCGGAGGAGGTGGGATTCGAACCCACGGTGCCCTTTCAGGCACACGCGATTTCCAGTCGCGCCCACTAGGCCTCTATGGGACTCCTCCAGGATAATTCACGGATTCACGGGACCAATAGACCAGAGACACCACATGGCGAGCGGACGATACGCCTACTCGCCATGCTCAATGGTACTCCAACCAACCCGGCGGAAGGGGCGGGATTCGAACCCGCGGTGCCCTATTCAGGCACGCCGCTTTTCGAGAGCGGTACCATAAACCACTCGGACACCCTTCCGCCGCGCAGTATATCATGTTTATCCGCACGCTGCAAGATACGCCGCTACTTGCCGGAATCCTCAGCTTGCTCCCATAGGCTCAGGGTATTGGGATCCACACGATAGGGGATACCGAGGTGTTCGTAGGCCAACCGCGTGGCAATGCGGCCACGCGGCGTGCGCGCCAGAAAGCCAAGCTGCAACAGATACGGTTCCAGCACGTCCTCGATGGTCTCGGTCTCTTCGCTGATGCTGGCGGCAATCGTCTCGATGCCCACGGGGCCGCCATCAAACTTCTGGATGATTGCTTGTAGCAGCGTGCGGTCGGTGGGATCGAGTCCCCGGTCGTCCACTTCCAGCGCATTCAGCGCCGCGCGCGCCACATCCAGCGTAATCACGCCGTCAGCGCGCACCTGCGCATAGTCGCGTGCGCGGCGCAGCAGGCGGTTGGCGATACGCGGTGTGCCACGCGAGCGGCGGGCAATCTCATTTTCGCCGCCATCATCCATATTCACCTGAAGAATGTGCGCAGAACGGCGGATGATCTTCTGCAGCGAAGCCTCGTCATAAAATTGCAGGCGATAGATTGCGCCAAAGCGGTCGCGCAAGGGAGCCGCCAGCGCGCCCAGGCGTGTCGTCGCGCCGACGACGGTAAACGGCTTCAGTGGCAGGCGCACGCTACGAGCGGACGGCCCTTTGCCGATGATGAGGTCCAGCGCGAAGTCTTCCATCGCTGAATAGAGCCGCTCCTCCACGACACGGCTCAGGCGGTGAATCTCATCAATGAACAGTACATCCCCTTCATCGAGCGCCGTCAGAATTGAGGCGAGATCACCGGCGTGTTCGATGGCAGGGCCGGAGGTCATGCGGATATTGGCGCCCATCTCATTGGCGATGATAAGCGAAAGCGAGGTTTTGCCCAGCCCTGGCGGCCCATAGAGCAGCACATGATCCAGCGCCTCATTACGTTTCAGCGCCGCTTCCAGCAGGATGCGCAGGTTGCCCTTCACCGTTTCCTGCCCGATATAGTCGTCGAGATGACGGGGGCGTAGTGTTGTTTCCTGGTTATCATCTTCGCCTGAGTTCGGCGATACAATGCGGTCGGCCATGCGCGCTTCTCCGGTGATGTTCTGACGCTATCCGCGTCCAGTTATAGCAACTATGGAAGCTTCGGATACGCGAAAAGAGAACGTGTGTTCTATGATTCCTGCTCCATAGTATATCATCTTTGTCATGTGCTTATTCTTGTCATCTGTTGCCAAGTTGGAAAGTTATGTCAGGTCGCCGCGTGAAAAATTCGGGCAGCGTTCACCGTGCTGTGTAGCGGGTGAACGCTGCCCGAACGAACTGAGCAGGAATCACTACTTGCCGTGATGGGCGAGATAGCGTTTCGCGGCGAAGGCGGCCAGCGCGCCAACGGCAATTGCCCCACCAGCGATGAGAACGTCGCGCATCAGTTCCGGATGATTCTTCAGGATGAAGCGGTGCATCTCGGCCACTTGCTGCGGCGTCGCCGTGGAGGGATCAATCGCGGCAAGCTGGGCAGCCTCTGGCGAGCTACCGGCGACGGTCTGAAGCTTATCCTTGAACTGCTGCGCGGCGCCTTGCAGTTGCGCTGGTGACATGTTCTCATAGTGTTCGTTTGTCACCTGCTGCACAATCGCTGGGTCCGCATTCTGGTGGAAGTCCTCAACCGCAGCCGCCGCCTGTTGCGCGGGAATGGTCGTCGCCGTGCCGGCATCGTGATGCTGCGCAAGCTGCTGTAAGTCAGGATGGTTCGGATCTTGGAACATCGCCACTGTCTCCTTGGAAAACTCTGCGACCTCGCCACCAGCGTCAATTTCTCATGAACAGCCAGCAATAGCTAGCCAGCACTGGCAGCACAACCGATGCACCATTGCTGCGATGGTGCCCAGCCAGTGTATCACACTGCGCGCTTCCGGTCTTGTGGAATAAGACCTTCTGTGACGAAGATCACAGTTTTCCCGTTCATACCGTGAGTGTATCGCCGTCGTTCGGCACAATGATCTCGCCGCTAAACGCCTGCGCCGCCTCCGCGCGTAGCTCCTCTGGCGTCGCGCCCAGGTGAACAAGCGCCAGCCGCTCCGCACCACAGGCAGCGGCAAGCTGTCCCGCCTCGTGCGCCGTCAGATGGCGGGTGGAACGCGCCTCCGCGACATATTTGTTCAGAAAGGTAGACTCAGTAATCAGCGTTTTCGCGTTCTGGCTGAGTTCGGCAATGTGCGGATTCGGCTGCGTATCACAGGTATACGCCAGCACGCCATCCGGCAGTTCAAGGCGCAGCCCCAATGTGGGAACCGTGTGGTCCATGCTGAAGGTTTGCGCTGGTAGCCCTGCCAACGTCAGCGATTGCCCATGCTCAACCGGCGTAAAGGTAATGTCATAAGGCCACTGGTCCAGTTTCAGCTCAAAGCCGAACACCCGCACCAGACCATGCGCCACCTCCAGCACCGGCGAAGACGCCCAGATGCGTAACGGCGCACAACGCCCGCCCAGCCGAAAACTTTCTAGCAGTGACGGCAGGCTACCGATGTGGTCAATATGCGCATGTGTGATGAAGAGATCGCTGATGGCGTCCGGTCCCAGTCCGGCGCGAAGCAGGGCACAATAGACATCGCCACCGCTATCTATCAGCAACCCATTTCCTATGCCCGGCATATCGGGGACGATGGCAAGAGCAGTATTGGTGCGGTCGGCGGTTGGCAGCGCGGCGGCGGTGCCAAGAAAGATCAATCGGGCCATACATCGTTTCCTTTATGGATGGTTGTCGCCGCGCCGTGGTTGCTACCAGTCCTCACCACGCTGGTTGTACGGCTCTTGGTCCGCGCGCCGGTTGGGCTGGGAGCCTCCATCACCGCGTCGCATAGGAGATGCCATAGGCGTAGAAGACACCTGGGGATTATTATACCGTGCGGAAACGTCCTGGCGATATGGTTGCTGTCCTTGTCCGTGTCCGTGCCCCTGTCCCTGCCGCATGCTGTTTGCGCCAACCGGAGCGGAGGGGCGTCGTTGCATCGGATACTGAGGGTACTGCGCATTTTGCGGATTCTCTGGATATTGGCGTGACATTGGCGGCGCAACGGCATCCAACGTCTCTGGATTGTGGCGGCCTAGCAACTGGCCGGTGAGCATGGCAATGCCGAGAAACACAGCGGCAAAAAAGAGAATGACGGCGCTGATGCGGATGGGATGCGCAGCGGCGATGGCTGGCAACGCATCGGAACTGCGAGCGAGAAAGATGAAGGCAATGATCGAAACAGCATAGAAGAGCGCCGCAATGCCGCCGGAAACGCTCGCCCCAGCGGCCCCACTCATGCCGTTATCGCGCGCGCGACCGCCGATGAGTCCAGAAATGACAGCGCCAACTATCAAACCGCCAAAGAGCGCGAGCATGCCGACCACCACGGGATCGCCAGGATAGAACCCGAAATAATTGGCAAGGTTGACGCCAACCAGCGGCAGCACGCCAATTAACCAACCGACAAGGCCACCGATGACACGCCTGCCCATAGCCGTTCCTCGCTCTTTGCCCATATGACGTGTATGACGTTGGGCGAATATCAGGAAAGATGAGTATGATTCAGCGCCAGTGTACGCGGGCAGGCACATTCCGTCAACCTGGCAGCCCGGAGGTCATAGGTTGATTAGGATGGTTGGGCTGACACACCTCCACCGGCCCAACACATCTCAGCCGCAGGCACTCTATTCCTCCCAATCGCGGACGCGGCTGACCGCCTTGCGCCAGCCGCGATACAGCCGCTCGCGCTCATCAGCAGGCATGCTGGGCGTAAACTCGCGGTCGCGTTTCCACAGCGCCGCCAATTCCTGTTGATCGCGCCAGATGCCGGTCGCCAGTCCCGCCAGGTAGGCAGCGCCAAGCGCCGTCGTCTCGCGTATCTGTGGGCGCTGCACCGGCACATCCAGTTGCCCGGCCAGGAATTGCATCAACTCGTCATTGCCAGCAGCGCCGCCATCTACGCGCATCGTCAGCAGCGGCTCCGGCGTATCGGCCAGCATCGCTTCCGTGAGATCGCGCGTCTGGTAGGCCATCGCTTGAATAGCCGCTTTCGCAACATGCGCCGCCGTCGTGCCGCGCGTCAGCCCAAAAATGCCGCCACGCGCCTTCGCATCCCAATACGGCGCGCCCAGCCCTACAAAGGCTGGCACGAGATAGACTCCGCCGGTACCCGGCACAGAGGCCGCCAGTTGCTCCACCTCGGCGCTCGTCTTGATAATGCCCAGGCCATCGCGGAGCCACTGCACCACCGCACCCGCGATGAAGACGCTGCCCTCAAGCGCGTAGGTAATCGCGGGCTTTTCTGGAGCGCCCAGCGCCCAGCAGATAGTGGTCAGCAGACCATGACCCGATTGCTGCGCCACGTCGCCGGTGTTGAGCAGCAAAAAACAGCCGGTGCCAAACGTACTCTTCGCCATCCCTGGCGCAAAACACGCCTGCCCGAAGGTGGCCGCCTGCTGGTCGCCCGCCACGCCGGCAATCGGGATCGGCGCGCCGAAATGCGCGGGATCACAATGCGCATAGATATGGCTCGACGGCAGCACCTCCGGCAGCATCGCGCGTGGCACGTCCAACTCGCGCAACAGGTCGTCGTCCCAGGTCAGCGTGTGGATGTTGAAGAGCAGCGTGCGTGAAGCGTTGGTATAGTCGGTGACGTGGACGCGCCCGCCCGAAAGCCGCCAGATGAGGAAGCTATCCACCGTGCCGAAGAGCAGTTCGCCGCGCTCAGCCCGTTCGCGCGCCCCTGGCACATGATCCAGCAGCCACTTGACTTTCGTGCCAGAAAAGTAAGCGTCTATCAGCAGACCGGTCTTGGCGCGGATGGTGTCTTCCAGCCCGTGCGCGCGGAGTTCGGCGCAGATTGGCTCTGTCAGGCGGCTCTGCCAGACGATGGCGTTGTGAATTGGGCGGCCAGTGGCGCGCTCCCAGATCAGCGTCGTCTCGCGCTGATTGGTGATGCCGATGGCGGCGACCTCGCTGGCGGCGACGTTACTCTCGCGTAGCACGCGCTGAGCAGTGGCAAGCTGGCTGGCCCAGATATCCTCCGGGTGATGCTCCACCAACCCCGGTGCGGGGAAAAGCTGCGGAAACTCTTGCTGGGCGACATGCCGCACCATGCCCGCTTCATCGAAAAGGATTGCCCGCGAACTCGTCGTTCCCTGGTCCAGGGCAAGAATGTAACGCGCCATGCCGAACCGCCTTTCTGCTATAGAACAGCCTGCCGGATAGACTGGATAGCAGCGTACAACATAGAAGTACCACCCGGCTAGCAGATACTTTCCGCCGGTATTGGCCAATATACCTGATTTTTTGGCCCATGCGAGTACCTGTACCCTTGCCACCATCCCCAGAGGTCGCCTACAATACAGGGACCGCCGCGCCGGTATGTCGCTTCCATAGGGTGGTTCATCCACTCAACAGTAAGCAATCAATACAGGTATCATAGCGCACTATTTCTGTAGAATCAGAACACGGCAGGCGGACCCATCAGAGGTAAGGTGACATTGGGGGAAGGAGGCGCGCGGACGAGTAGCCGTTTTGGCCGCGCTGGAGCGAGCATGCGGACGCGCGAACATGGTATTTATGATCAATCAATCGGACTCATTTCAACCTGCCCCGGAGCGCAAACTGGCGCTCTCCGGGTTGATACGCCGCACGATGGCAACCGCCGCAGAGCGTGAGCAGCAGCGAAGCAGGCTCGTCAGCATTTTGATTCTGGCGCAGTTCCTGGTCACAGCCATCACCACCGCAGGCTACATCGGCACTCCCACGGCGATTCCATCTATTCTGGCGGGGGCGTTTGCGCTATTGATCTATGTTGTGGCGTTCGTGGCAAACCACTTCTTCCATCGCGGCTCTCTGGCCTCTTACCTGCTCGTCATCGGCGGCAGCGTCGCCATTCTCGCCCAGACGCTCGTGCTGGCGATCAGTGGCGAACCCACGCGCGCCGGCCAGGCGTCGTTGCTCTTCATCGCCATCATCCTTGAAGCCGGACTGCTCTTTGCGCCGGAAGTCACACTGATTATCGCCGTCTCCACGATGTTCTTCTCAGCATTTGCCATTCTCTTCGGCCTATCGAGTGATCCGAGCATGGAGCGGCATGATGCGTATTTGCTGATGGTGTTTACGCTCGGCCTTCAGGCGCTAGCGGCTCTCCCAGCGTGGCACATCTCGCAGTACATGCACGAGTTGTTGCTGGAATCAGAACGTGCCCAGCAGCTTGAGTTTGCACAGGCACGCTACGAGGCGCTTTCTACCCAGGTCAACGACCATCAACGCTTCCTGGAAGAAACGGTCGGCAGCCTGTTGCAGACTATCTCACGCGCTATGACAGGCGACTATTTGGTGCGCGCGGAGATACCGGATAGCGAACTCACACCGCTGGCCGATAGCCTCAATTTGTTGTTGCAACGCTATGAGGCAGCGACGCAGGCGGAGCAGGTGCGCTCACGGATGGACGCCGCTGCGCTACCCATGATTGACTCGATTGCGCGCATGACGGAGCCGACGACGCCGACGCCCACCAGCCTGCCGATCATGACGAATACGCCGCTGGATAGCGTGTCGGTGGTGTTGAGCCAGATGCAATCGAACCTCACCAACCGCCTGGGCCGCGTACAACGGCTGGCGGGTGAGGTGGTCAGCACGCTCAATCACAGCCAGGAGCCATTCAGCGGCATATTGGACGCGGTGAGCGAAGCGCAGCGTATCGCGGGCTTCCTCGTGGACACCTCCGTCACGGCGCTCAACACCACACGCAAACAACTGGCGCAGGTAGCGACGATGCGCCGGATGTTGACGCCGCTGCTGCCAGAGGAAATTACCCGTGCGCCAGAGAACGAGTTGCCGCGTGTCAACACTGGCAATCTGAACCCGGAGATTGGCGACCTGAGCGGGCTAGCGCAGGACCTCGGCATGGGGTCCTCTGGCTTCACCGGCCAGTTCCCGGCGGTTGCCTCAGATGGCGATACAGCAGCCGATCTCAACATCGCGCCGCTGACGTTGCCATTGCAGGCGCTCGATGCAACTGCTGCCCCCAACGCGCCGGTGCTTGCTCTACAAAACACCGGCGGCGATGACGCCAACGCGCCAGAGAACAGCGATTCAGATGTGCGGCCCATCGCCAGCGATGAACTGCTGCCAGAACTGGTGGAAACCTGGAACTTGACCACACAGATAGATGCAGAGCTGGCGCAGCTCGAACGCGCGCTGAGCCAGTTGAGCCGCGAGGCCGGCGTGCAATCGAAACATCTACGCACCGCCGACGCCAACGTCGCCTGGTTCCGCTCCACGCTGGATGCCGTGCGCGGCAATGCCGAACAGCTTCAACAGATCGCGGCAACGACGCTTCAGACGCCCGGCGGCGATTCAGCACCCGCCATGCCGTCTCGCCCGCTGCCACAATCGCCGCTGGCGCGCGGACCGCAGTTGACGCGCCCCATCCCGCCGGATATGCAGGGAGACGACGGCACGCTGGCGGAACTGGCACGGCAAATCGTAGATGGGCCAGATGTCGCGCCCGCGCCCGCCGGTGCGCCGGGCGACGCGATAGATTCGCTGCATGCCCCTGGCTCTTTGCGAGCCTCTGACCTGCTCTCCTTTGGTCAGAATGACTTCCCTTCACTGGCAGACAGCAAAGCCGAACCCCCAGAGAACGAACAAACGGGCGAGTAAATGGTGTAAACAACTCACCCCTCTCCTTGTGAGGAGAGGGGCTGGGGGTGAGGACTATATGCGCTCGATAATAGTAGCGATGCCCTGGCCGACGCCGATGCACATGGTCGCCAGGCCGTAGCGCCCATTGCGCCGCTCCAGTTCGTGCAGCAACGTCGTCATCAGCCGCGCGCCGGAGCAGCCGAGCGGATGCCCGATGGCGATAGCGCCGCCATTGACGTTGACACGCTCTGGGTCCAGGCCAAGTTCACGCATGCAGGGCAGCGATTGCGCGGCAAAAGCCTCGTTCAACTCCACCAGATCGAGGTCATCTACGCGGAGTCCAGCGCGTTGCAAGGCTTTGCGGGTCGCCGGAATCGGCCCAAGCCCCATATACGCCGGGTCAACACCCGCCACAGCGCAGCTAAGGATGCGTGCGCGTGGCCGCAGCCCCGCCTGCTCCGCCGCCGTCCGCGAGGCGAGCACGAGCGCCGCCGCTCCATCGTTGATGCCAGAGCTATTGCCGGCGGTGACACTGCCATCTTTGCGAAACACCGGCTTGAGCTGCGCCAGTTTCTCCAGCGTCGTGTCGCGGCGCGGCTGCTCATCCACCTCCACCGTTACCGTGCCAGCCTTACCACCCGGTGTCTCGACTGGAACGATCTCCTCGCGCAGCCGCCCAGAATCTATCGCGGCGATGGCGCGTTGATTGCTTCTGAGCGCAAACGCATCCTGATCTTCGCGCGTCACGCCGTAGCGCTCGGCCACATTCTCCGCCGTCTCGCCCATGCTATAGGGATGATACATCTCGGCAAGGCGCGGATTGATGAAGCGCCAGCCGAGCGTCGTATCCTGAAGTTTCATTTCGCCACGCGCAAAGGCAGTAGGCGACTTGCCCAGTACATACGGCGCGCGCGTCATACTTTCGACGCCGCCCGCCACATAGAAACTGCCCTCGCCAACCTGAAGCGCATGCGCGGCGCTGTTGATCGCCTGCAAGCCAGAACCGCAGAGTCGGTTGACCGTCTGCCCCGCCACCTCGATGGGCAGACCGGCCAGCAGCAACGCCATGCGGGCGACATTGCGATTGTCCTCGCCAGCCTGGTTGGCGCAACCCAGGATGACATCCTCGATCTGGTCGCGATTGATACCAGCGCGACGCACCGCCTCGACAATCGCCAGCGCCGCCAGATCATCTGGGCGCATATCTTTGAGCGCGCCGCCATAGCGCCCGATAGGCGTGCGCACTGCCGAGAGTATTACTGCTTCTTCCATCGCATTACCGGCCTTTGAACGTTGGTTGCTCTTTCGCCAGGAAGGCGCGCATCCCTTCCTTCTGGTCTTCCGTGGCAAAGAGCAGTGCAAAGAGACGCTTCTCGTACATCAATCCATCCTGGAGCGGCACCTCGAAGGCCGCCAGCACCGCCTCTTTGATAAAACGCGCAGCGTGGGGGGCCTGTTTCGCCACCTCACGCGCCAGCTTCTTTGCCTCTTCGAGGTGTTGCCCTGCCGGCACGATCTGGTTGACCAGCCCCCAGTCGTGCGCCTCCTGCGCGGTGATCTGTTTGCCCGTCAGGCAGAGTTCCATCGTGCGGTATTTGCCGATGGTGCGGGCGAGCCGTTGCGTGCCACCAGCCCCGCACATGATGCCCAGCAGGATCTCCGGCTGGCCGAACTTGGCGTTTTCGCTGGCGACGATCATGTCGGCGTGCATCGCCAGCTCATTGCCGCCGCCGAGCGCATAGCCACCCACTGCCGCAATGATCGGCTTCTTGATGCGGCGGATGCGATCCCAGCTCTCGAAGCCGCCGGTCGCCATGTCAATTGCGCTGGCGCTGGACATCTCCGCAATGTCTGCTCCAGCGGCGAAGGCCTTGTTGCCTGCGCCGGTCAGCACAATGCAGCGAATGGCATCGTCGGCGTCCAGCGTTTCCAGATGGCCGGCCATCTCCGCGACCAGCGCCCAATTCAGCGCGTTGAGCTTATCTGGACGGTTGATCGTAACGACGGCAATCGGGTCTTCGCGCTCGACGAGAATATACTGCTCTGGCATCGTTGCCTCCCTGTTGTATCTACGACGTTGAATCACGCTCTCGGCTTTGAAAAGCCGGGGCACGCAAAATGGACTGAAGCCCTGCGAGCCGCGTCGCTCGCCAAGATATACCACCAATTGCCCCTATACTGCGGCTCTTCAGAGCCACGTGTTCCGTGGGCCGGCAGTTTACTGCCGCGTTCTCGAACACGCAAAGAGTCCTGAACGAGAGCATCAGGACCCGCTCAGGACTCAGTATAGCATCACGGCAAGGAACAGGGATATGACGGTCGCGGCGCAAAGCACTACAGAACGCTACGAGGCTGGGCAAATATAGAACGCTTCTGACCCGCCACTGGGAATCTGTGATTTCATGTTTGGCTGTTCGCACGCCTGACCGTTCCACTTGTGAGCTACCGGCGCAAAGAGCGCGGGCGAACTCGTCCAGAGATTCGCGGCGGAGAAGTTATCTACCAGTATCGCTACGGTGAACGCATACATTCCTGGAATCGTCGGAACTGTGACGCTGAAGCCAATCGAGATGCTCTTCCCAGGAGCCAGTGTCAACGGCAGTGGTGGCGGCGGCGTACCGCCATTTTCGCTATATGTTCCGGTCACGACTCCCGTGGCGCTGGCTCCCACTCCTGCGTTCGCAGGGAATGTCGCATGTATGCGTTCATCGAAGAACGCACCACCACCACAGCCGCCGCCTTCGGTTCCGCTGGTGGTGCTATAAGCGCCATCGCACGGCTGCCAGGCGTTGAGCTGGCCACCATATGCTGAGAAGCTGGCGACGCTTGCTTCAATACTCTTCAACGTGTGAGACTGGCCCTTCGAGTTGTTGCAGACCGTAAAGCCATATCCCTCACCGTTAATGTCTGGATTCGTCTTTGGGGAGTTTGCCAGCGTTGTGCTACCCATGTCATCGTTGAGTTGCAGTGGCTTGAGCGGCGTACCATCGGGAATCTGTTTCTGCGGATATGCCAGCACTTCGCCCGGTTGCGTAATGATGAGGTCGCCATACTGATAATAGACGTTCCCGCCATAGCTATCAACACTGGCGGCACAGGTGCCAGCAATCTGACTGGAACTCAACTTCGTGATCGGCGGCGCACTCGACTGGCCTGTGGCTGTTGGAGTCACTGTTGCCGCTGGCGTGGTGGTTTGTCCAGGCTGGTTGGGGTTGGTGCCCGCCGTAGAGCCACAGGCGGCGAGCAGCAAAAGCAAGAGACTGCCCAGGATAGTGGCGAAGAAGCGCAGACGACGCATGTACGGTTTTGCCTTTCATCATAAAAGACGGCAAACGATGGCGCCTGCATGAAATAATTGCACACGGCCATCTACCGTACATGACGCGCCAGTTTGCCCACCGAACTGTGATGTTCGCCACACACCGGAGATGTTTCAGCGCGTCCAGAAGCCCTGCGGATCGCACTCGCGGATGATACGCAGCTCATCGCTGGTTGGCGGCGGAGTTTCGTGAACCTCCGGAGCGACCGCCAGCTCCCAACCGGTGTGGGCGCGCACATCCTCGATGCTGCTGCCGGGATGCCAGGACAGCAGTTGCATCTCATGCGTATCATCGCGGAAGCCAAGCAGTGCGCGCGTCGTGATGACGGCTGCCGGTCCGCCGCGCGGCAGTCCCACCTGCGCTCGCCAATCGCCGCCGTCGCCATAGCCAGGACTGGTGATGTAGCTGACACGCTCCGGGAAACGCCGCCGCTCATGCTCCATGATAATGGCAAGCCGGCCCGCCAGCGACGCAATATCCGCGCCGCCGCCACTCCCCGGCAACTTGACAGTCGGATGCTCGCGACTACCGACATAGGAGGTATTGAGGTTGCCATAGCGGTCCACCTCCGCGCCGCCGACGAAGCCAAGCTGCGCGCATCCCTGCGCCAGCAGTCCCATCAGCGCGACTGTGCGCGTGGCCCACTCTGCGCCCAGGATGTTCGGCGCGTCGCCCATTGTCATCAGCAATTCGCGGGAGGGTGTATCACGCACCAGGCCGTTCTCAAAGAGGCCGATGGCGCTGGGCGCATGCGTCCGCTTGGCCAGCGCAAACGCCAGCAGCGGCAGGCGCATCCCTACGAAGACCACCTCGCCGTCGCGAATCTGCCGCGCCGCACAGACCACCATCAACTCCTGCGGCGTATATGCTCCGTCTCCGGCTGCCATCGCTCACCTCGCATTGCTATATAATCAGCGCTCGAATCAATAGCCGTAATCCACCGGTGCTGCGTAGTGGTGTTCGCGTAGCGCCAGCCCAGCCCAGCGTTCCGTACCCAAATGATCGAGATAGGCGGCACGGTCCGGCTGGTCAATGACCCACTCCTGAAGCCAGGCGGCGAAATCTTCGGGTGTGCGCGAATGCTCGTGATATTCGGCGTAGGCTTTGTGGTCGCGATTGTAATAGCCCTGCACCGGCGAGGGATGCGCCCCACCGGGGGAGTGGACCACCGCCAGCGTCTTGAAGGCCGGGGCCAGCACACGATTCGGGTCACTCAAAATCACCTCCGCCGGCACAATCTCCTCAGCGGTGTAGATGACGCCCTTCGCCGCCAGCGCCGCCTCCTCGCAGATGCCCAGGCCGCCCCAGGCATGCGCGCGCCCCTCGGCGTCCGCGCGCTGCACATGGATGATGGCGACATCCGGCTGAAGCGCCGGCACCAGCAGCGTTGGCGTGCCATCCAGCGGCGACGGTTCATTGCGCAGATGTGGATGATTGCGCGCGATATCGCTGCCCAGCAGCGAGCGCATGGGAATATAGGGAACGCCGAGCGCAGCAGCTAGCAGCGCCAGCCCGACGCTATAATTGCTGTAGTCCTCAACGGTAATCGCGTGCGGTTGCTGATGTTCGGTGGCGCGGCGATAGTTGTACCCCAGTCCCTCGCTGACATTGCCCACCCAGGCGGCGGCGATGCGGGAGACACAGCCAGCGCCGATCATCTCATCAAAGAGGATATCGGAAATCGGCCCGATCAGCGTAAGATTGCGGCGTCGCTGGCGGATGATTTCATGTCCGGCGGCGAAGGGAATCAACGGCTCCAGCGCAAGCCCCAACGCAACGCTGCTGCCATCGGGCACGTACCGCGCAATTGCGTCGCTCATGCTGAGGAGCTTATCGCTCATCTCGTCGCCTTCTTTCTGAGAAGATGTTTGTTTGCCCTCATCCTACGATATGCCGCGCCCCGGCACTGGCGAATGTCCATAGACGAGCGCGCGGGTCAGCTCATGTCCGGGCACCCACTGCTCCAATAGGCCACAGGTATGGAAACCAAGCTGCTCATAGAGATGACGCGCCTCTGGGGTGGCCGTCAGCGTCGCCAGCGTGCATCCCTCCTGAATGGCATCGCGGAGCGCCAGAATGAGCAGATTTCCGGCGATACCACGACGGCGTGCGAAGGGCATTGTCGCCACATGATACACACCGACGACATCGCCCTGTCGCATCGTTGCCAGCGCGGCAGCGGGCTGACCGCCAAGATACGCCACATAGACCTGCGCCAGCGAATTCTGTGTGGTCCAGCGCGCCATCGGACTCTGCGGGACGAAAAACACGGCGCAAATCACCCGCAACGCGGCGGTGGCGTCCTCCGGCGTGGCGATACGACGCAAGATCAGATCTGCGGCCCGCGCGGGCGGATAGCTGGGATTCCAGTCTGCCAGCGGCAGCGTCATCGAAGTTGCGCCGCCCCACGTTTGCATGCCGAGCACGCGCAAACACTCACGCAGCCCCTCCGGTTCTCCACCAAGCGTCAGCCACCATTGGAACGGCAGCCGGTGGGCGCGAAACGGCGCGATAACCTTCTCGATATCGGCGCTGGTGACGGGGGCGGGCGCAGCATAGCGCAAGACGATATTGAGCAGCATCTCGCGCGCGCCCGGCGTATAGACACGCACATACTCAGGGGTATCGTCGGCAATGGTGCGGGGCATAGTAGGAACGGTGCTGAGCGAAACCCAGGCTGCGCTCCACGCCTGTTCGACGGCGCGCGCCTGTTGCAGAAGTTGCTCTAATACCATTATGCGCCCTCCCTTCGCCACTATGGGGTCGCAATTGGGTCGCAATCGCGCCGATATTATACTGCACGCAGCAGCATGGTTCCATATTACGAGCGTCCTGCGCGTATCAAGCATCTGCGACCACGTTAGCGTCAGTTCCTCGTTTATGCAGGACAAACACACAATGTCCCGTGTGCGTCTGTCCGCTGCACTCGACTTCGCGCGCCTCCCAGGTGTCGCTGAGGCGCACATAACGAAGTAGCGCATCCAGCGCGCCCAGCCAGACTTGGCAGGCGGGCGAAGCCAATCCACCACGCCCATAGATATACAGGTTGCTGTAGTGAATCAACCAGTAACTACCATCCGGCCAGGTGGTCCAGGTGTGCAGCGATTCTCCGCGAGCTGCATCCAACTCTTCGGTAAATCGCCGCAACATCAGGCTGATCGAGCGATCACCGGTAAACAATCTGACGACCTGCCGTGTGAGCAATGAGGATCGCTGATCGAGCAGGATTTGCGCTGAGGCGTCGCCCCAACGCCGCAGGGATTGGTCCGGATTGGGCGGATTCGAGAACGCGACTGCCTGATGCAGACAACTCCAATATTCGAGCGGCACAAGGCGCGCATCGTCATCTGGCGGCCACTGCTGCTGAATGCGGTAGCGGCTTAATCCGACGTCACTGAGCAGCGTCTCCCAGAGCGGCGCTGGAATGATCTGGCGCGCCGTGCTGAGCGCCAGGCGAAAATGCCGGTTGCGCGCGCGATTCTCCCGCGAAACACGCGGCGTCTGCCCCCGCGCCGGCAATGCGTCCAGCACGAGCGCATACTCCTGCATGGTGTTGGCGATCCGCATGTCCGGCAGCGCATCCCAGACCTGCTTCAACCATTGCCGGCACGTCTGCGAAAAGACGTGAAAAAACGGCGAAATCGCGGCGTTTGCCAGCAGCAATTGCTCGTCGTCGAGCGGCGCCAACGGCAAAATTGGCACGTCAAAGCCACGCGCCTGCGAGAGTTGCTGCATCAGCCGTGTAAAAGCTGCGCGGTCACCCAGCGAAATGTGTCCCGCCATTACAATGCGCGGCAGGTCCGTCAGCGGCAGATGGTTGCCAAAGCAGCGCCGGTACGCCTCCTCCGGCGTCACCGTCACTATCACACGAAAGTTGGCGAGCGTCAGCAGGCGCGCAGCGGGCTGTGTCTGCGCTTCATTTGCCTCGATGATGAGGATGGCAGGCGCAGTATTGGCCTGGGTCGCCGCAACCGCTGGCACCGGACGTGAATTCGCCATATTCTTGCTCGCGTATCCCTTGTAGGTCTCTTACTCCGCTTGACCTGCTGCTATAAATGGCTACTGATAGACTGCGGGGTCCGAGGCGCCCGCTTCCGCAAACCCTTTGAGGCGCAATTGGCAGGCGTCACAATGCCCACAGGCTTCCCCCGTTGGCGAGGGATCATAGCAGGTGAGCGTCATCCCATAATCAACGCCGAGCGCCAACCCTTTCTGGATGATCTGCGCTTTGGAGAGTTCGATGAGCGGCGTATGGATCATGAGTTGCTGCTTACCCTCTACGCCCGCTTTGGTTGCCAGCCGCGCCATCTGCTCAAAAGCGCGTATGAATTCTGGCCGGCAATCGGGATAGCCACTGCTGTCCTGCACATTGACGCCGATAAAGATATCGTTAGCGCCCAGCACCTCCGCCCAGGCCAGCGCAAACGAGAGGAAAATCGTGTTGCGGGCCGGCACATAGGTGACTGGTATCTCATCGTGACCGATGGTGCCGAGGTCGCGGTCTTTGGGTACAGCAATGTCGCTGGTGAGCGCAGAGCCGCCGAAGGTGCGCAGATCAATAGCGAGGATGGCGTGCTGCTCCACGCCAAACGCAGCAGCGATCCGGCGCGCGGCGTCGAGTTCCGGTTGGTGACGCTGGCCGTAGCTGAACGAAAGCGCGTAGACGGCATACCCCTCAGCTTTGGCAATCGCCAGCGTCGTCGTTGAATCGAGTCCGCCGCTCAACAAGACCACCGCTTTACGGGCAGGATTATTGAATGTATCGTCAGGCATATCTTGCTCTCCTGGTTCTCATAGTTCGGGTAGAGAAGAAATCGGTATCTGTGAGGATTGTTGCATAGTTGGCCGGATTGTTGCAATTATACGCTGTGCTGACATACGCGCGCGCATGGTTGAGGTGGTTGACGATAGCGTGTATGGCGAGCGATAATACAGGATGAGGCGTCATCTGTTTTGGCGCACTGTAGTTGGAGAATACGAAATCATATGTCATCGAGCCAATCCCGCCGACAAAGGATCATGATGCTCGCTCTGCGGCGAGCGGCGCCTTTGGCTGCCCCCATGTTCACAACACCCGCTCCGTTTTGCTCCTGTATCTGCGCCCGTTGCCGGTAGGTCTCCACGCCATGCAGCGAGGAAGACCAGCGTAGCGGGCGAGCGCGTATCACTCCCTGCCGGTTATGCCAATTGCTCATGGATTCCGCATCGAATTCACGGCACAGCGCATGATCGTGGCAGGTGGAGAAGACTGCGCGGCATACAACATTCTGCAACCACTTGTTGACACACTTTCATGGTTGCCGCCGCGCAAGTACGAACATGATAATGCCTTTTAGCGAGAACACGAGAAACGGAGCGCATGAGCATGCAGATATACAACACCGAATCAGGATCCAAAGAGACGTTTGAACCCCGGCAGCTTCCAGTGCGGTTCTACGTCTGCGGATTGACCCCCAAGAACGAGCCACACCTGGGCCATGCGCGGCTCTTCGCTGTCAATGACACGGTGCGCCGCTACCTGGAATACCTGGGCTACAATGTCACCTACGTCCAGAACTTCACCGACATAGATGACAAGATCATCGCCGCCGGTCTACGCGAGGGCATTCCGCCATCGCAGGCCGCGCGCCGCTACACCGAATCGTATTTCCGCGATATGGATCGCATTGGCGTGCGCCGCGCCGACATCTTCACCTATGTCACCGAGTTCATCCCGCAGATCATTGCCTTCGTCAGCGAGCTGATCGAGAAGGGCCACGCCTATGAAGTGGAGGGCGATGTCTTCTTCTCGGTACCCAGCTTCCCCGCCTATGGCCGGCTCTCCGGGCGCGACGCCGATGCGATGCTGGCGGGCGCGCGCATCGAACCCGACGAGCGCAAGCACGACCCGCGCGACTTCGCGCTCTGGAAGTCCGCCAAGCCGGGCGAACCGTGGTGGGAAAGTCCCTGGGGCAAGGGGCGTCCTGGCTGGCACATCGAATGCTCGACGATGGCAAAAGAGACGCTGGGCGAGCAGATTGACATTCATGGCGGCGGCGCCGACCTGATCTTCCCGCACCATGAGAACGAAATCGCCCAGACCGAGAGCCTGACGGGCAAGGTACCGTTCGTGCGCTACTGGATTCACACTGGCATGCTCAGTGTGCCCACAGAAGAAGGTAACGGCGACGAAGAGAAGATGGCGCATTCCGGCACCTTCGTCACCATCCGCTCTGTGCTGGCGGATGGCAGCGTGCCCGCGCCGGCCCTGCGCCTCTATCTGCTCGGCCAGCAGTACCGCGCTAATCTGGTCTTCTCAGAGGAGCAGTTGCGCGCGTCGGTGGCGCGCTGGCGTCGCTGGGAGCAGGCGCGCATGACGCTGCTGCGCCTCATTGCCTGGGCAGAGTCCAACGCCAGCGACGAAACCGCTGAGCCTGGCGAGCCAGAGCAACAACTCACGGAGCAGCTAGCCACTGCAAAAGATGAGTTCCTGGCGGCGATGGATGATGACTTCAACACGTCGCGCGCACTCAGCGCCATTGACGAGATGGTGCATCGCGCCAACGACTATGCCAACGCGCTCGGTGGCGGCGCAGCTTCGCCTGCGGTGCTGGCGGCGCTCCGCCAGGCGTTGGCGACGCTTGAAGAAGTAACCGGTGTGCTGGGTATCGCGCTCGAAAACGTCGAGGCGGCAGGCAGCGCTCTCTCCGCCGAGCGCGTCGCAGAGATCGAAACGCTGATTGCCGAACGCGACGCAGCGCGCAAGGCGAAGAACTGGGCGGAGGCGGACCGTATCCGCAAAACGCTGGATGAGGACTATCATGTGACGATCAAGGATACGCCGCAGGGCGCCACCTGGAATGTCCATGACTAAATTTGTATTTGGTAGGGCAGACATTCCTGTCTGCCCTACTAGCAACTTTCGTATGTTGACGTGAGATGCGATGCGACACGCGCTCCGATAGACGGAAAAAGGATGACTGACAATGGCTGACTATATCTGGGGGCGCTACCCCGTACTCGAAGCGTTGCGCTCACGGCGGCGCGTGCATCGCATCCTGGTTGCGCAGGGTCCGCGAGACCCTGCGCTCGGCCTCGTACTGGATCAGGCGCGGCGCGTCGGCGTGCCGGTGGAGACGGCTTCGCGCCGCCATCTGGACGACCTGACCCACAATGCCAATCACCAGGGCGTGCTGGCAGTTACCGCGCCACGCCAGTATGCCGAGGTGGAAGATATTCTGCGACGCGCAGAAGACCTCCATGAAGATGCGCTGATCCTGGTACTCGATATGATTCAGGACGTGCAGAATCTCGGCTCATTGATTCGCACGGCTGAGGTGGTCGGCGCACATGGCATCATCATCCCCGAACACCGCGCCGCCGGCCTCACTCCCGCCGTGGACAAGACCTCCGCCGGGGCTGTGGAGTTCCTGCCTATCGCCCGCGTCGCCAACATCACCCGCACGCTGGATGACCTCAAGAAACGCGGCATCTGGTGTATCGGGCTGGCAGGCGAGGCGGAAATCACCTATGACAAAGCTAACCTGACTGGACCTATCGCCCTGGTGATCGGCAACGAAGGCAAGGGTATCAGCAGACTGGCGCGCGAGCATTGCGATCTGCTGATACGCATTCCCATGCGCGGGCACATCGGCTCGCTCAATGCTGCCGTCGCTGGCTCCGTCGCGCTCTATGAAATCTGGCGGCAACGCGGCTGGCAGACCAATGAATCCAACGAGGCGAATATGGCAACAGCGACCGGCGATGCTGGCGATGCTGACGGCGAGATAATCGAGGCGATTGAGATAGACGACATGGAGGATGCTGGCGAATAGGCTAACATTCCACGCTATACTATCTCCAAAGATATTGCAGTAGCATCGGATACGGGATCGGTGAGCTATGGGCATGGGACCACGCACCATACTGGTGGATGGCTACAACGTCATCCGCAACCTGCCGGGGCTGATGGCCGCCGAGCGCAGCAGCCTGCACGATGGGCGTGAAACCCTGCTCAAACAGATCGCCAGCCGCTACCGGCACACGCCACACCGGGTGATCGTGGTCTTCGATGGCGACGGCCCAGCGGAGACACGGCAGGCGCTTCCGGGGCTGCCGCGCGGGCAGGTGATCTATTCGCGCCGGGGCGAGAGCGCCGACAGCGTGATTCAGCGGCTGAGCGCAGAGGAACGGGCGGCGGGAGCCGAGTGCGTGGCCGTCAGCGACGATTTCGAGGTGCGCAGCGGCGTGCAAGCCAACGGCGGCAAGGGCGCGCGCGTCAACGATTTGGGACGGCAACTGAACGAGCCATCCAAATATCAGCGGCGGCAGTACCAGCATCGCGCCTACCTGCGGCAACAATGGGAGAAGGACTGCGACGACAACGATACCTCGCGAATCTCCTCACGCCAGAAGAAGCGCCAATCGCCGGATGACAACCTTTTGCGGTAGTATGTCGTATCAGGCTGTGTTGGGCTAACAGACGGGAATGATTTGTTCGAGAGTATATCCTGGTTGGTTTCAGGTGGCTGGAAGGGGGCAAGACGATGGCGACGTTGACCGATGACGAATTGCAGCAGGCGCTAACACAACTCAATGGCTGGCAGGTGGAAGATGGCATGCTGGTGAAGTCGCTACGGTTCTCGACCTTCCCCGACGGCATTGCCTTCGTCAACCGCGTGGCAGACCTCGCGGAAGACGCCGGCCACCATCCCGATATTGACATCCGCTATGCGACGATAACGCTACGCCTCTCTACCCACGATGAGGGCGGCATCACAGCGAAGGACACCGCCCTGGCCCGGCGCATCAACGCGCTCTCCGGTCGCTAGCCCACACCCCAATCCCCTCCCCCATGCGTGGGAGAGGGGAGGCAGAAGGGCACAGGCGCTCCATCTGGCGCAGATGAGGAGTGAACAGGCAGCCTTACTCTACGCCAATATCCCAGGCTTGCTCCAGGTCTTCACGCGAATACGCCTTGAAGGCGATCATCGTGCGTGTCTGCGTGATGCCCTCGATCTTTATCATGCGTTCGGTGACAACTTCTGCCAGGTCTTCATGCCGCGCAAGCCGCAAGATGGCGACGAGATCATATTCGCCGGTGACCGAATAGACCTCGGCCACCCCTGGAATGGCAAGCAACGCCTGCGCCGTCGTGTTGATGGCATCGCGGCGCACATTGATCAGCACCAATGCGGAAATCATAGGGCGGCTCCTATGCGCTCTTTTGCTCTCGGCTTTGAAAAGCCGGAGCAAGGACGACAGGCTGAAGCCAACGGCAGAACATACGCAACGGCTTTAGCCTTCTATTCACGTGCGCCGGCAGTTTACTGCCGCGATGCCAACCGATTACACCGCCTGCGCCGCCTGGTCGCGTAGCTCGCGCCGCAACACCTTGCCGGTGTTGTTCTTGGGCAGTTCGTCGCGGAAGACGATCTTGCGCGGGCACTTGAAGGTGGCGATTTCATTGCGGCAGTAGTCCATCAACTCCTGCTCGGTCGCCTGTTGACCTTGCTTCAAGACGACATACGCCATCACCGACTCACCCTGATACGGGTCGGGATACTGCACCACCGCCGCATCGGCGACCGCTGGATGGCGGAACAGCACCTCTTCGACCTCACGCGGATAGACGTTGTAGCCGGAGACGTTTATCATGTCTTTTTTGCGGTCCACGATGCTGATATAGCCCTCAGCGTCCATCACTGCGAGGTCGCCGGTATGTAGCCAGCCATCTTGCAGCGCCTCGGCGGTCGCCTCCGGCTGGTGCCAATAGCCTTTCATGATATTCGCGCCCCGGCAGATCAGTTCACCCATCTCGCCGCGCGGGACCTCATTGCCTGCTGTGTCAACGATTTTGACCTCGACGCCGGGGAGCGGAAAACCGACGGTGCCGGGCCGGGTCTCTGGCGCGGCGGCGTTGGTCGTCACCACCGGCGACGCCTCGGAGAGTCCGTAGCCTTCGCTGATCGGCACGCCGGAGAGACCCTGGAACGCTTCCAGCACGCGCACTGGCAATGCAGCGGCGCCGGAGGCGACATAGCGCAGGCTGCTCACGTCGTAGTCGCGGATATTGGGTAGCTGCGCCCAGGCGACGAACATCGGCGGCGCGCCGTAGAGAACCGTACACTTGTATTTCTGGATCACTTCCAGGCTGGAGACCGGCTCGAAGCGCTCTATCAGCGCCATGCTCGCACCGTTCATCACCGCCAGATTCATGCCGACGTTCATCGCGTAGATATGGAAGAGCGGCAGCGCCAGCCAGACCACATCATCCGGGCGCGTGGTGATGGCGGGCACCATCATGCACTGTTCGCAGTTGGAGAGCAGGTTGCGATGGGTAAGCATTGCGCCTTTGGGGCGGCCTGTCGTGCCGGAGGTGTAGCAGATGACGGCGACATCTTCGGGGTTGACGGTGACGTTGGGCGGGGTAGTTGGGGCATTGCCGATGGTGCTGGCCCAGGCCAGTGTGCCGGGCGTTTCCTCCGGCGTGGCGAGGATCACATGCTGCAATTCCGGCGCGTTGGCGGCGGCGGCGACTGCCACTTTGTAATACGGCGCGGCATCCGAACGGAACGACATGATGGCTTTCGCGCCGCTATCCTTGAGGATGTACTCAACCTCACCGACTTTGTAGAGGACGTTCATCGGCACAACCGAGGCACCGGCTTTGAGGATGCCGTAATAGGCTTCCATGAACAGCGGCAAATTGTGCATCAGCAGCGCAACGCGATCCCCTGGCGCGATGCCCAGCGCGATGAGCGCATTGGCCACCTGGTTGGCACGCCGGTCGAATTCGGCGTAGGTGGTGCCGTTGTCGCGGAAAATGATCGCCGTTTTGTCGGGATAGTGCGCCGCAGTCTGCGCAAGCATCTGGCCCAGGTCCATCGCATACCTCGATTCATCAACCATCCGGTAACACAGGTAACAAAAGAGCGAACGACGAGTATAGCTACATCATCTCATCGCGCTGCACCGCCTCGCATCGGCCATATCAGGTACATCCATCATATTGGTCACAACCATCACATCCGTCAGGCGGTTACATGGTCACATCAAAATGCCGGCGGGACCGCCAGCAACATAGATGACCTGTCCGCTGACATAGCTGGCATCGTCAGAGGCCAGGAAGGCGATCACGCTGGCGACCTCGCTGGGCTGGCCGATGCGCTGCAAGGCGATATGCTGCGACGCACCTGCCTGGAACGCTTCCGGCGTGATGCCCATGCGTTCGGCGGTGGCGCGGGTCATGTCAGTGTCAATGAAGCCGGGAGCGACGGCGTTGACGGTGATGCCGAAGCGGCCAAGCTCGATGGCGAGCGTGCGCGTCAGCCCTTGCAGACCGGCTTTGGCCGCCGAATAGTTCGCCTGGCCGCGATTGCCCAGCGCGGAGGTGGAGGAAAGGCTGACGATGCGCCCGTATTTGGCGGGCACCATGTATTTCTGAGCAGCTCGCGCGCAGAGGAACGCGCCGCGCAGATGCACGTTGAGGACGCGATCCCAATCGTCATCGCTCATCTTGTGGATGAGGTTGTCGCGGATGATGCCAGCGTTGTTGACGAGGATATCCAGCTTGCCGAAGTGGCTGGCCGCCGCGTCTACGGTCTGCTGCACGGCGCTGGCGTCCGACACGTCGCAGGCCAGCGGCAGCGCCTCCGAACCGGCGGCGGCAATCTCTGCCGCGACCTTCTGGCAGCCCTGCTCATCGAGGTCCGCCAGGGCGACGTGCGCACCTTCGCTGGCGAGCCGCCGCGCCGTGGCCGCGCCGATGCCCCGCGCGGCGCCGGTGACGAGGGCGACCCGTCCATCCAATCTTCCCACTGCGAGCCACCTTTCTGTATAGCCCCCACCCCCAGCCCCTCCCCCGTGCGCGGGAGAGGGGAGCCAGAGCGCGGCAGTGAACTGCCGGCGCACGCACGACAATGGGCTGAAGCCGTGGGCATATCGTACCTGAGTTCGTGAGGGCAGTGTAAGACGCTGCCAGCCACGTGTCAAGAAGCCCCCACTCCCGGCCCCTCCCCCGTGCGCGGGAGAGGGGAGCCAGAGCACAGGGCAAACGGTGATGGTGAAGGGCAGAAGGGGCATGCAGGCGAACGGGAGGGAAGAACAGGCGGGCAGATTCATCCGCGTGGACGAGAGGCTGGCGGGTTTCGCGTGGCGAATGAATGCGCGGCGGCACGCATCCCGCCGCGAAGTCTGCCTGTGCGGACTGGAGAGCGGCGGGTGGAAGCGTCAATTGAAAACAGTTGGGGAGAGAAACTGCCAGCGCCTGTTCACCAAGCCATTTTGTCAACGCGGTTGAACCTGGGCCGCGCTGGGCGCGCCGACGAAGAAGCGCACCAGGATCAGGAAAGCGATTGCGGAGGCGGCTCCTGCATAGATCGCGCGCATCCAGGGTTCACCAGAGTCGCTGCCAGCCAGCCAGCCATGAGCGGTGACGAGCGCAAAGGTGACGAAGCTGAGGTAATGAATGGCACGCCACCAACTATAGCGCAGGCGGCGGCGCAGCCAGGAAGTCAGCAGCAACAGCGCCATGCCATAGAAGGAAAATACGCCAATTACCACGGCGGTGGGGCGATAGGGTTCATCGAGTGGCAGCAGGAGATTCAGCAGCGAGAACGGCAAAAAGGGATCGAGCAGCAGTGTAAGCAGATGTCCTACGATCAGTACGCCTGCTAACGTGGCGATGAACTGATGCAATTCATCAACCACCCAGGAGAGGCGTTCGGAGGCTTTGCGGGCGATGGCGCGCAATGTTCCTAGCAGCACAGAGAGCGTGAGCGCCACGTAGGAAGAAACCGCCATTGCACGGGTGAGATACCAGAGCGTTGGGCTTGCCTGCGCCACTGCTTTTCCAGCAGCCAGCTTCAACAGGAGACCCTGTGCAGGCAGCAACAACGCCCATAGTGAGACTGGAATCTGCGCTAAGAAAGCCATACGTCTCCACCGCCTCCTATCATCGTAAGATACTCTTCCAGATTCGCCGAATAGACGACTTCGCCCGTCTCCAACGTCAGGAGCAGGGCTACCCCTGCATCGCCATAGGGCGCGATGCGCGCAGATGCGGCTCCATGCGCTGCATGTTCCCGTTTCCAGGTTTCCCAGGCTGCTTCCACCAGGCGCAGAGCGGCGGGGAATCGGCGTAAGAGCGCCACCTTCGCCGCGACTTCCGCATGCGCCGCCGTCGGCGCAAAGGCCGTGGCTGCCGCAATGAGCATGTCATCTTGCGCACCATGCTGCGGCTCATTGCTATCTTCGCTGGCGTCATTGGCGTCATTGGCATTATTGGCGTTGGGCGCGTTATTGGTGGCAATCCAGACGCGCGCGGGTTGTCCGGTTCGCGGGTCCAGAAGATGATGGCGGAGCTGGCCAGCCTGATACCACCAGCGATCAGCCGCGCCAGACGTTGCCAGACCACCGTGCCCCAATGTCACAACGGTACCACTGGACTGCCAGTAACCGGGCTGTTGCGCAAGCGTGGAGGAACTGCCAATGCCAACCGGCCAGGGTTCGCCGTCGCCTCGCCCACCGCGCACACGCATATCGCCACCAAGATTGACGAGAACATTCTCGAATCCAGCGAAGAACCGCTCTAGCGCGACATCGGCAGCCCAGCCTTTCGCTATCCCGCCAAAGTCCAATCGCGCGCCAAGCGGCAGGCGAACACGGCGATGGCGCTTATCCAGTTGAATACGACGCCAGGCGCCCGTCAGCGGAGAGCGATGCGCCACGCGCCATTCAACAGGGGCAACCTGGATGTCATGGCGCGCTCCTCGCTGTGCCATCGCTTTGTAATCGCGGTCGTAGCCGAGCGCTTCAAGTAGCGAGAGCAGCGTTGGGTCAAAGAGACCATCGCTCGCTTTTGCCGCAGCCAGGCTTTGCTCCAGCACGGTGAAGAGCATATCTGAGACGGCACGCCATGATCCCGACGCTGCATTCAACCGGCACAGTTCACTCTCACTCTGGAAGCGGGTCAGGCGCGCATCCACTTCTTCCAGCCACGAGAAACAGGCCTCCATAGCGCGTGTTGCCGCCGCTGCTCGATCTGGTGGCACCGCGAGATGGATGTCAATCTCGCTTGCCATGATGGTGCGTGTTTGCTCGACCAACACCGGGCCGGTAGGCTTGGATACCACTCGCGTTCTGTTCTTCCCTTCGGTCGTACTACCCTCTTGCCAGACGTGCAAGCCCACAGGCTCAACAAGGCTTCGATGGCGTACTGGTACATGTCGGCGTTGGCTTGGGCGCTGGCTTGGGCGTTGGCGTCGCTGTGGGCGCCGTTCCGCCACCGCCGCCACCACCCGGCGCGGCGGTGGCGGTTGGCTTGGGCGATCCGCCTGTTCCCCCTCCACTTTGGCTTGTTGCTGTTGGCTGCTTCGATCCGCCCGGCGTTTGCGTCGTCCCTGGCTGTGCTGATGGAGACCCCGTGGCCCCAGGTGAACCGGAGACATTTTGTACGGAAGCTGCCGCATAGCTCCAACTGAATGGCCGGTGATTGGTGAGATTCCACGATCCCACCAGCAGGGCGCCCGCGCCTACCAGCGCGGCAACACGGGTCATGGTGGTCGTGCCAGCGCGCCGTCCCCCCGACACGCTGGCTCCGCCAGCAAACGCCGCCACTCGTGCGACGCCCGCTGGCATACGCCCACCGGAGACGATGGTCACATCTCCAATCGGGTGCGCCAGACACCCCAGCACATAGCCCTCCCGGCGTTCGGCTGTCGAAAGCGCCTCGCCTATCGGATCCACCTGCCCAGAAGTCACCTTCAGTTTACATTCGCCACACGCGCCTGCGCGGCAACTGAATCGTGGATGATAGCCATGCCGTTCGAGCGCGGTCAGCAAGGTTTCTTGTGGCTGCACGTCGAGCGTAGCGCCTGTTTCCTCAACCGTGATACTGCCACCAACGCTGTTGCCGCCGCGACCCTCCACGCGGTACGCCGGCCCGGATTTTGTGGCGAAGATCTCAGAATAGATGTGATTCGCGGGCACACCGCGCGCGTGGAGTTCATCCTGAAGTTCGCGCTTGAGTTGTTCAGGGCCGCACATATACCAGTAGGCTTTTGCCCCTATACTGCCGGTGCGCGACAGAATGGCGTCGGTGGTCATGCGATTGCCCTCGGATGAGAGGTAATGCCGCTGGCTCAGCCAGGTGGCATAGGGGTCCATCTCTTCGAGTTCTTCGCGGAAAATGATGTCTTCTGGGGATCGCGAAGCATAGTGTAACTGCACCAGCGGGCGCTCGCCATCTGGAAGCTGCGCCAGGGCGCGAAGCATGCCCATGATCGGGGTAATGCCGCTGCCGAGCGCCACGAAAATCAGCACCATCTCCGGCGAGAGATGCGCAGGCAGGGTAAACGTGCCGCGCGGGAGGCTGGAATAGAGGAGCGTTCCCTCCTGCACCCACTGATAAAAGTAGGTGGAGACGGCACCCTGGTCCATGCGTTTTACGGTGATTTCCCAGGGTTCATCGGCATTACCAGCGCCACAGAGCGAGTACGAGCGGTACAGCGTCTCGCGTGGTGTTGGCAACGCCAGGGTCACAAATTGTCCAGGAAGATAGGGAGCAGGCGATTGGTCAGTGCCGGGCAGGACAATCGCAATGGAAACCACATCCGGCGCCACGACCTCGCGGCGAATGACTTGCACAGGCAGCATATTTGCCGGTGAGACGACCGGCAAGCCGCGCGTTGGGTTGTCTTCTCGCATCCGTTACTCTCTTCCCTTCCAAACCCCAAGACTGCTCAATTATCGTTGTTGTAGGAGTACACGCTGCTGGCCAGGAATGTGCCGTCTGGTTGAACTTTCCCTCTGATCGTCACACCCCAGCCCGCTTGCAAGCCACTCAATGAGGATGAGTTCCCCGTAAAGGTGGTGTTGGCATCCACGACAATCGTGTGGGTTCCACTACCGTTGCTCATAGTGAACGTGCTAGTAGACGTGTTGACCGATTGTATCGTGCCACGGAGGTTGGTCTGGCCGTTCGGCGTTGCAGTTGGCTGCGCCGGAGTAGTGGGAGAATTCGCTACAGTGGGAGTGGTGGGTGTGGATGTCGCGGTTGCCTGCGAAGACGACGATGGCGTCGCAGTAACTGTGGCAAGCGTTGTGACATTGGCTGCTTGTGGCGTGGCTGGCGGGAGCGCCGTCCGCGCTGCCAACGCTGCGCTCGTACCACCGATGAGACAGGCGCCGAGAAAAGCAAGCGCCACTTTGCTTTTGAATACCTGGAATGGGCTAGCCATGAACACTCCCTGAACCTACACGATCATCTCATCTGATGATGAGTCTATGACTCTTCAATGAGAGGACAATTAAATTGCGCCATTTTTCCCACTCCTGATTGTGGCAGGTGTGGCGAGCGGTAGGCGTATGGTGAATGTCGAACCGGAACCAACTATACTCTCGACCGTGACCGAACCGTTATGCGCGCGCACCACCCAATCAACGATTGCCAACCCCAAGCCACTGCTGCCGGGAGCGTAGACTCGCGCGGGGTCCGCACGATAGAACCGCTCGAAGATATGAGGGAGGTGTTCCGGTGCAACGCCAATGCCGGTATCGCTGACCGAGAGTACCGCGTCGGTTTCATCGCGGCTGACATGCACAGTAATGTTGCCGCCTGAATTTGCCGGTGTATAGGCAAGGGCATTATTCAGGAGATTGAGTATGGCTTGCAGCAGGCGGTCTTGATCTGCCAGCACGACCACCGGCCCCGATGTTTCCACCTGCAACTCGATGCCTCGCTCACGAGCGAGTATCGCGGAAACGGCTGCCACATCATGCGCGATACTGTCCAGGCGTAATGGCACGCGCTCCAATGGAGTGTAGCCTTCGTCGGCGCGCGCCAGCGCCAGCAGGTCGCCTATCAGACGCCCAAGTCGCTCGGCTTCAGCGTTGATATCGCTGAGGATATCCCTATATTCCGCTGGAGTTTTCTCTTGCAAGAGCGCCACATCGGTCAGACTGCGAATAGCTGATACCGGCGTTCTCAGTTCGTGAGAGGCATCGGCAACAAAGCGCCGTTGACGGGCGAAGGCGCTATCGAGCCGGGCAATCATATCGTTGAGCGTGAGCGCCAGTTCGCGCAGTTCATCGCGGGCACGCGGTACCGGCACTCGCTTGCGCAGGTCGCCCGCCTCTACCTGGCGCGCGATCCGGGTAAGGCGGCTGACGGGAGTGAAGGCGCGCGAGGCCAACCAATAACTACCGAGCGCGCCCAACAGCAGGACAATCGGCGCCAGCAGCAACCAGCCAAACGCCACGCTGTGGAGTGTGGTGTCAATACTTGCCATCGAGGCTCCCACCTGCACCACTCCGTAGACCGTTCCCCCGCGTAGCACTGGAAGATTATACAGGCGCACGGTTTTGCCAGCCGCGAGCGAAACGGTAGTATACCAGGGAACGCCACTGTGCGCTTGCTGCGGTAGAGTGGCAGAAAGGGGAAGTATGCGCGCGGCCAGTGAACTATAGACAAGCTGACCACCGCTGTTGAAAATACGAATCAGCGTTGCAGCATCAACGTTGGTCGCCACCGCTGGCGTCGTCTGGTGAGAATCATCATTGGAATCATCGCTAGACTGGCCGTTGGCAGACCCGATATCTGATGTTGCGGGAGTAGCAGTGTTGCTCGCAGTCCCTAAACCGGGCAGCTCACCAGAGACATCTGCGATGGTAAATTGGCCGTCGTCGTTACTGACGCCGAGTGCGATCTGGCGTGCGCGCAGGGCAAGGCTGGTATCGAGGTTTGCGTCAAGCGTGGAATTGACGTTGAGATAGGATACAACGCCCACCAGCACCAGCAACAGGATAAAGACAGCAGTATACCAGAGCGTAATTTGCAGGCGGATTCCAGGGGCAAGGATGGTGCGTATTCGCTTCTTCATGGCGCTGGCTCCTTCAACTGATATCCATAGCCGCGAACCGCTTGCAGGACATCTGCTTCTCCATTCGCGCAGAGTTTCCGCCGGAGATAACTGACGTAGACATCAATCACATTTGAGAGGTGGGCCGCATCTATATCCCAGACATGTTCAGCAATCGCCTGACGGCTGAGGACCTGGCGCGGATTACGCATGAGGAATTCGAGCAGAGCGTATTCTTTGCTGCTCAGCGTAATCACTCTGCCGCCGCGCCGAACCTCGTGCGTGCTCGGATCTAGCGTAATGCCGGCAAAGGATAATTCGGCGCTCCTGGTTGCACCATCGCGCCGCAGGAGCGCGCGAATGCGCGCTTGCAGCTCGCTGAATGCAAAAGGCTTCACCACATAGTCATCGGCGCCCAGGTCTAGCCCTGTGACCCGCTGTTCGATTTCATCGAGCGCCGTTAGAAATAGAATAGGCATCTTGCGCTGCTGGCGGCGTAAGGCGCGGCAGACCTCGAATCCAGAGAGGCGTGGAAGCAGCACATCGAGAACGATCAGGTCGTAGGATATCTCTTGTGCCAACGCCAGCGCACTTTCGCCATCCGCCACCAAGTCTACCGCATAAAGGGATTCCTCAAGCCCTTGCTTGAGGCTGGCGCCCAAACGTGGGTCGTCTTCGGCCACGAGAATTCGCACTGGCCACCTCCGGCGTCTGCGGAGCGAACATTGATGTGTTGCTCGATACGCAGCAGTTTGCCACCAGCCCAAATGAAGCGCAATTCGGATGAGGCGGTTGTACCATACAGCGCAATATACCAACCGTCTAAACTACTGCCTTGCCAGGACGTTCACCCGTCATCAACGCCCACTACAATGCAGTGGTAGCAGCATGCAACACGCATGCTTTGCGCATGGGCGCTGTTGCTCTCGCAGCCGTTCTGGTGCTATGCTCGCATCTGAAACATCCTCCGGCAATGGCTGCCGAATACGCGAACAATCTACACAACCTGGATTGGCTCTCACCGGCGAGAGAGGAGCGCAGAGACCGATGGCATTGATCGAAAGTCGCATAGATACCAAGAGCAAGGAATACGCGGAGAATCGCGCCTATTTCGAGGAACTCGTCAGCGAATTGCGCAACAGAACCGCGCAGGTGCGCCAGGGCGGCGGCGAGGCGGCGATAGCAAAACATCGCGCGCGCGAAAAGTTGCTGGCGCGCGAACGCATTGAACGTCTCTGTGACCCCGATACACCATTTCTAGAGTTCAATCCGCTGGCCGCCTGGGAGATGTACGATGGCGACGCGCCCTCCGCAGGCATCGTTACCGGCATCGGCGTGGTCGAGGGACAGGAGTGCGTTATCGTCGCCAACGACGCAACCGTCAAGGGCGGCACGTACTACCCCATCACCGTTAAGAAGCATCTGCGCGCGCAGGAGATTGCCGAGCAGAATCACCTGCCTTGCATCTATCTGGTAGATTCCGGCGGCGCGTTCCTGCCGCTTCAGGCGGATGTATTCCCCGACCGTGAACACTTCGGGCGCATCTTCTACAATCAGGCGCAGATGTCCGCCAAACGCATCCCGCAGATCGCCGCCGTGATGGGGTCCTGCACGGCGGGCGGCGCCTATATTCCGGCGATGAGCGATGAATCGGTGATCGTGCGCGGCAACGGCACGATCTTCCTGGCGGGTCCGCCGCTGGTGAAGGCCGCCACCGGCGAAGAGGTGACGGCTGAGGAGTTGGGCGGCGCAGAGGTGCATACGCGCAAGTCCGGCGTCAGCGACCACTACGCGCAGAATGATCTGCATGCGCTGGCGATTGTGCGCGAGATTGTCAGCAACCTCAACCGCAGCAAATATTATCCCTGGGAGGTGCTGCCGCCAGAACCGCCGAAATATGACCCACGTGACCTGTATGGCATAGTGCCAAGCGATCCGCGCAAATCGTTCGATGTACGCGAGATCATCGCGCGGCTGGTGGATGGCAGCCAGTTCCATGAGTTCAAGGCGCTCTACGGCACCACGCTGGTCTGCGGCTTCGCGCGGCTGATGGGCTATCCCGTCGGCATCATCGCCAACAACGGTATCCTCTTCTCGGAGAGCGCGCTCAAAGCCACGCATTTCATCGAACTCTGTTGCCAGCGCAAGACGCCGCTGATCTTCCTGCAAAACATCACCGGCTTCATGGTTGGCAAGCAATACGAGAACGGCGGCATCGCCAAAGACGGCGCGAAGATGGTGATGGCGGTGGCAAACGCGGCAGTGCCCAAGTTCACCGTCATCATAGGCGGCAGTTTCGGCGCGGGCAACTATGGCATGTGCGGGCGGGCCTATTCGCCGCGCCAGCTCTGGATGTGGCCAAACGCGCGCATCTCTGTCATGGGTGGCGAGCAGGCGGCAAATACGCTGCTGACGGTACGCATGGAGGGGCTGGCGGCGCGCGGCAAGACAATGGAAGCGGAGGAGCAGGAGCAGTTCAAGGCGCCGATTCTGGCGAAGTATGAGGAGGAGGGCAATCCGTATTACAGCACGGCGCGCCTCTGGGACGACGGCATTCTCGATCCGCTGGATACGCGGATGACGCTGGGGTTGGGGATCGCCGCATCGCTCAATGCACCGATCCCCGAAACTACCTTCGGCGTGTTCAGGATGTGAAGCCCCCACCCCCAGCCCCTCCCCCGTGCGCGGGAGAGGGGAGCGCAGAGGACCTACACGCTCTTGGCGGTCTCCGCTGGCGTCTTGGCGGAGGCAGCGACATCGCCTTTCGCTGGCGCGTCTGGCGGCGTCGCCTGCTGGGTGGGGCTGGTGATGACGATATCGTTCACCACAGTGCGCACACCCGGCGTGCGTTTGGCGATGTCCTCCGCGCGGTAGCGGCTGGCGGAGTCTGGCGCTTCGCCGCGTAGGTTGATGATGCCATGCTCGCTGAGCACAATGATGTTGTCGAAGCCCTTTGCGGCCAGTGCCGCCCCAACAAGATCGGTCAATTGCTCGTCGTAGAGCAGGTGGTCGGCGACATCTACCACGCCGGGGCTGCGCATCAGCGCCTCTGATGCCTGATCGCCAAAGCTGGTAAGTTCAGCGCGCCCGTGCATGGCAATCCGACCGGCCTCCACTTCCAAAGTGATGCCATGTCGCGCTCGTGGCGAGAGGATGGACTGATCGAGCGTGCGCTTGGCCTGGCGCAGAATCAGCGGGTCCGCCATGTAGCGCGGCATGCTGGCATACTCATCCGGCGAGAGGCGTAGCGCCAACGACACGGCTGCCTGCGAGCCGAATTCGACGTAATCTTCCAGCACAAGCCCATCAATTGGCACGACTACTGGACGGCGCGGCCCCAGGCCGGCGCCGGGCAGTGCCGCTACCACGAAATGGCTGGCGTATTCTGTGCCCTGGCCTTCCAGGTTGACGACACGCACGCCCAACACCTCGACCTCGGCCTTGCTGCGCTTGCCGCCCTGAAGAAAGTTGATGACGGTGGCGCGCGTCACCACCAGCGGCGGCTCTGTTGCGCCATCCGGCGAAGCGGCGGTGTCACCACATTCTGCCTTCCATCCGAGCGGTGAGGGATACAGCCGGACGCTGGTGCAGACCGTATTGTTTGGCAATTCGAGTGGTTTGATTGTCGGCGGCCAGTTTTCTATCTCTTCGCGCCCGCGAGCCATGCGCAGAAACAGGTAACGCACCGGACCAGTCATAACAGGCATAGCGGCTCCTTTCGGCAGGACGTAGTCCGCCCCAATCTACAGTAGTATATCGTAGCCGCCGCGCAGGAAACCAGAATCCCGGTTAGCCCCGGTAGAATAACGGATCAACGAGTGCATGAGGAACCAGCGGTTTCTCCTGCGCTGAATGCGACTAGCGTCGAGCGTGACCTGAATGAAAGGCACACCCGTATAGTATATCGTATAGATCATACTTCACCGTCAGATAGATACCGCCGATGTGGCTATCAGGCGGGGTGTGGGCGCGACGGGCAAAGGCAGGGTCGCCAGAAGGCGCTGCGCCTCTTTTCCTTCTTTCAGTCCGGCCTGTTCTGCATAGACGATACATGCGTCACAGAGGTCTCGCACCTGTTCACCATCGCTGCGGCTGGCGGCGATCTGCGCCAGCCCTAATGTTGCGCGCGCCAGCACATCAGGCGCGTTCCGCTCCTGCCCGATGGTGTACGCCTCTTGATAACATGCGCTGGCGCGGCGCAGTTTGCCTTGATAGCGATACAGATTGCCTAACCCACAGAGGCAGGAGGCAATGTGAAAAGGGTTGTGAACGCGGCGTGCGAGATTGAGCGCCTCACTAAGATACCCATGCGCTTCTCGATAGGCGCCGCAATCGCTCTTCAGACCACCCAGGCTGCTGAGCGCGATACTGATGCGCAGTTGGTTTCCGATGGCGCGGCCAATCAGCAGGCTTTCTTGTAGGCACTCCTCGGCCTCGGCGAAACGCCCCTGCCAGTGAGTGTGATGCCGAGGTTGTTCACCAACGCGGAGAGACGCTGGCGATAACCGGACAGGCGTGCGAGTTGCACTCCCTCGCGCAGATATCGCTCACCGCGATGAAAGTCGCCCGCAACGGTGGCTTTGCCACCAATGATTTGCAGTAACGCACAGGTAGTTTCATGATCGCCCTGCTGGCGCGCGAAACGCAGCCCGCGCAGATAGAAACTATACGCCTCGATATTCCGGCCCTCGCAGTCGGCGGCCTCTCCCAATAATCGCAGCAACATCGGCAACAGAGCGTGCTGGCAGTGCATTGTCGCCAACGACAACCCACGTTCGAGTAGTGGGGTCGCCTCTCTGTAGCGCCCAAGTTGCGTCAGCGCATCACCCTGATAAGCCAACAGGCGAATGGTGGCGGGCAGATCATTCACCTGCTCTGCAAATACAAGACCCTGCGCATAGAGTTCGGCGGCGCGCTTGCAGTCACCGGCAGCAGCGGTCGCGCGACCCAGATGAACGAGCAGTTGCGCGCTACGCGCTGTGTCACCGAGCCATTGCGCCGCCTGATATGCTCGCGCCAGCAACTCATGCGCGCTCGCCTGGAAGCCGCGTACCTCGAAGAATGGTGCCAGCGCCAACGTTCCCTCGATCAGTGATTTTTCGTCTCCTGGCGCACCTGCCAGCGCCAGCGCGCCCAGCAGGTTGGCCAGTTCGCCTTCGAGCGATTCATAGGCCGTGTGGTCGCTGGCCCGTTCACGCGCATACGTCACCGCCCAGGCGATATAGCGCGCTTCCGCTGGCGTGAGCGCAGGAAACACCTCAGTGCCATCGTTCCGGCGCTGTACAGTATCACCACTCATCTGCATGCGGGCATAGTCGGCTATCGTCTGGTGGAGGGAATAGCGACCTGGCGCATTTGATTCGAGCAAACCGGCGCGTGCCAGCACGTCCAGCGTATCTTCAGCGCAGTTGGCGACGTCGAGCGCAGCGGACTCCGAGAAACTATTAGGCTTGGCGGGGAACAGCGCCAACGCAGACAGGGCTTCATGCGCTGGCGCATTGAGCGATTGGGCGCTGACGGCGATGGCCGCCTGAAGCGAGAGAGTTCCACCAGCGGGAAGGCTGGGCGACTGATGCAACGGTGAACGCGGCTGCGCCAGTTGCAACCGCTGCTCGGCATTGGCCAATAGCGCGAGCGCAGCGTGTAGGCGACGCGGCTGATTGCTGCGCGTTTGCACATACAGATAATCGCCAATGAGCGTCAGTGCCAGTGGTAATGCCCCGACTGCATATACCAGCTTGCGCGCGGCCTCTGGCTCCTGGGAGACGGCATCAGGAGCCAGCCGCTGGAGCAGTTCCAGCGCGCTCTCCAGGGTCAACTCTGGCGTCATGATCGCATGGTCGCGGGAAAGCTGAAAGGCCAGCTCCGGGAAGCGTGTGGTCACGAGATATGCGCACTGCGGACCGCCAACGCAGAGCGCCAGCGCATCTTCGAGCCGCCAGACATCATCGAGAACGAGCAGAAAACGCCGTGAATCAATGGCGGCGTAGATAATCTTTGCCAGTGCCTCCACCGTTTTGCAGGTGGCAAGCTCTTCCTGGGCGACTCCCACTGCCATTCCCAGGCTGAGCAGATGGGTCCGGAGGCCTGGTTCAGGGCCGAGACCACACCAGATAATGCCATCGGCAAACTGCTGGCGTATCACTGGATCATGGGCGATGGCGCCCGCGAGCGTCGTTTTGCCGGCCCCTGGGAGGCCGTAGAGCGTGACTGGGGCAGACAGCGTTTCGTCACAGAGCGCGGCGCTGATCTGTGCGTGCAGGTGATTGCGCCCAATCAGCGGCAGCGTATGTGGCGGCAACGGCGGGACAGTGGCGCCGGAACGCCCGGCGTTCGTGGAGAGTGAGATGCTGGCGGCGATGGTCGAGCCATCGAGTTCCGCGCGCTCCTCATGCGGACGGTCTGGGCTGGCAACCAATCCCAATTGGCGGACGCTCAACAGCAACACCTCGCTGAGTTTGCGGCGATAGTGTGGCGTGGGCAGGGTGACGCCACGTTCCCAGCGCCCGACGGTAAAGGCAGTGACACCGATTTGTTCGGCAAGATATTCCTGAGACCATCCACGCGACTCTCGCGCCTGCCGGAGCCGGTGATTGGGCGTTGCCTGCGCCGCCGTTTTCATGCCACTCACTCCCCCATGCTCACATAAACCACCACATCAATCTTCCCTACCGGGCGACCAGAGACAGTCTCTATTGTGTACCAGGCGACAACTATCGTCAATGAAAGATGACGCAAAGAGAGCAACTGTTTTGACGCAATGTTGGAGTTTGCTTTACAGTTTGCGTGCTACCAGCGAAATCCATTCCGGCGCAGAGGGAGAATCGCCTGGCACGCTGGCCTGGTCGAGAATCGCCAGCCCTGCATCTTCCAGGAGTTGTCTGGCTTCCTCAGGCGTGTAATAGGCGAAGAAACGCCGTGCATCACCGGCGTCGCTAAACTGGTAGTGCTGGAACTCTTCTTGCTCTGCACCCTGTTGGCGCTTGAGGAAAACAACGATGGGCGCACCTGCGCGGGAGACACGCGCCAGCTCAGCCACGGCGCGCGGCGCAGTTTGGCGCGGAATATGCAGCAATGAGGCGGAACACCAGACGCCACGGCAACTGGCGTCCGGCAGTTCCAGCCGCCGCAGATCCATCAGCGCATAGCGGATGAAGCCACGTGGCAAGCGGCGTGCGGTGCGTTCGCCAGCTTCGTCGAGCATGCCCTGCGAAAGGTCAACGCCAAGCACCGGCAGACCGTGAGCCGCCAATGCGCGCGTATCGCGTCCTGGACCGCAACCGGCATCCAGCACTGGCACGAACTGAAGGTACTCTTCGAGCGTACAATCATCGCCGGGCCTTCCCCAGTCGGGGAGCGGATGGTCCGCCAGCGCAGCGGCGAGCAGGTCAACAAATTCATCCATGCGCTCGGCCCAGTGTGGGGGCATCTCTTCGTGGCGTTCGGCGTAATTGCGCGCCACCTGATCGTAGGTGGCGGTAGTGATTTCAACGGCCTGGGCAAAGCGGCGTGGGTTGGGTGTATCGGCCATGAGCGTGAAAACCTCGCTTCTCCGGTATGTTAGCTCTGGACGGCATTGTTCTCCATCAGAGACCATTGCCTCATGATAACGCATTGTTAGCCTAGTGATCGTTGAAACGATGAAACGGTAGCGCGCGATGACCATTCCGCATTGGGTGCAACAGGCAATCGAAACCTACGGCTATTGGGGCGTGCTGGTGGCCGTGGCGCTGGAAAGCATGGGCGTACCATTTCCTGGCGAAACGGCGCTGCTGGCGGCTTCGATTTATGCGGGCACGACGGGCCGCATCAATCCAGTGTTGGTGATCGTCGCGGCAGCGGTAGGAGCGATTCTCGGCGATAACATCGGCTTTGCGATAGGACACTTTGGCGGCTATCCGCTGCTTCATCGGATTGCGCGCCTGATCCATCTGAAGGAAGACACACTCCGCTATGCAGAGGACTATTTTGCAAGGCACGGCGATAAGACGGTCTTCCTGGGGCGCTTCTTCTCGCTGCTGCGCGCCTATGTGGCGTTTTTGGCAGGTGTCAACCGCATGCACTGGCGCACCTTCCTGCTCTGGAATGCGCTGGGCGGCATCACCTGGGCGATTATTTATGGCGTGCTGGGGTTCATCCTGGGCCATAACCTGTCGCTGCTGGGTAGAATCCTCCAGTATATGGGCATCGGCGGCTTCGTGCTGCTGGCGCTCTTTGTTGCGGGCATCATCTTCTTCATTGTGCGCGACCGGCGGCGCAAGCTGGCCGCTACGGACCAAGAAACCACCTCAAAAAAAGAGACGGGTACCGATGTGCTAGCGAGCGAAGACAAAGAGGATGTGAAGGATACAACGCCATAAATAGAGGCCTCACTCCCTGACCCCCTCCGCTGCGCTCCGTCGCCTCCTCCGCAAGTCTATGACTTGCTTCCCGGCTCCGCCGGGCGGAGGCTCTCTCCCGCGAGGAGAGGGGGAAGCATGCTCATGCCGCGATCCGCATGACTCAGGCGTCCTGGATGATTTCGCCGTCATTGGGGATGGCGGGGTCGCGCTGATAGTCTGGATATTCCAGTTCCCAAATGCCGCCAGGCTCTTCGCGCGCCTCCCAGCGGCGCAGTGCATCGCGCAGCACACGCCGCTGTAAATCCACCTGGAAGGGTCCGCCCAGGCAATCGCCCAGCAGGAAGCCGACTGGATGAATTGCGCGCGGCGGCCCCATTTCACGGGAGTTTTGCGGACGCAGGGTAATCAGGACAGTGGGCAAGCCCAGCATTTCGATTTCTCGTTGAATCGCGACGACCGTGCGATGGCAGAGCGGTCAGCCGGCGGTGAGGAGCACTGCATCGGCCTGCGAACGTTCGATGACTTTCGCCATTTCCGGTGCGGCGCGCTCATAAAGGTCGCGGAGTTGCTGCGAATAGCCCATGAAACCGAGGTGCTTATCGCCAACGCCGGCAATCGTGCCATCGGCGGCCAGTTCGCGCAGCCGGTCTATTGGGAAGACGCAGTTGATGTCCTGGTCCGCATGGTGATGATTGTAATGTTCGTGTGTGACCATCAGTTGATCCGCCTGCACATCGCCGGGAATTAGCCGCCACGAGTTGTCACCGGCGAGCGCAAACGGCTCCTGGTCGCGCAGGTGAACACCCGCCGTGCTGACCAGCGCGAACACTGTTTCACGCAACTCGCGGCGACGTGGTGTATAGGGAATACAGCGGCGTGACATCGGCATAGCTGACAACTCCTCAGAGACTTATGATGTAAGATATAAACAGTATGAGATGATACCCAGTTCATTGGCAACTCCGAGTTCTGATCGGCTATAGTCCCGGATTGGGATTAAATCAACCGATAGGTTATCAACTGGTTAAGGAGACTGAAAAATCAATGGCAATTCATCCGCCAACAATCGAACATGTGCAGGAACGTGACGGTGAGCTATATATCGGCGCATCGCGCGTGACGTTGAGCAGCGCCATATCCGCCTGGAAACAGGGAGGCCAGCGCCCAGAAAGCATTCTTGCAGCCTATCCGTCGCTTTCACTCGCTGCTGCCTATGGTGCCGTCGCTTACTATCTGGATCATCAAGACGAGTTGGAAGCGTATTTCGCCGAAGGACGGCAGCAATTCGAGCAATTGCGAGCCGAGAGCCGGGCAGCAGATCCCGCCTTCCATGCCAATCTGCGACAGCGCATGGAACAGTTGCGACAGAGCGGATTTCTTCAACCGATTACCCAGCCAACAGACGTGACCGAGGTGACTGACCCAGGTAATGATGTAGATAAAACCAGCAGAACAGACAACGCTAATGGCGCTGATGTGGACTGCGGGGAAACTGAGGCTAACGAGGGCGGCCAATGAAACCCATTGGCATCGAAGAGCGACCGAGTTTCCTGGGCGATGAAAACTTCAATCAACATATCGTTGATGGATTGCGCCAACACTTCCCCGACCTCGATATTTTGACGTTCAACGAGTCCGGCCTTCAGGAGGGCCTGGACGACCCGCTATTGATCGAAGAAACTGCCCGGATTGAGCGCCTCTTGCTCAGCCACGACAAACGCACTATGCCGCGCCACTTCGCCGCCGTACTGGAGCGTTGGCTGCCGCTTGGCCAACACTTGCCGGGCGTCCTCATTTTGCAGGATGACCTGCCGGTCGCGGAGGCTATTGAGCAGATCGCCCTGGTCTGGGGTGCGAGCCGCGCCATCGAATGGCGCGACCGCATCGTCTTTCTTCCCGAATGACAACCAAGTGGCGTTAAAACTCGACTTCTAGACTTCTAATCCGCTGGAATAACCGAGAACTCATCAATTGCTCAGAACTGCCACGTCGAGTTGCTGGAGCTTCGCGGGATCGGCAATAGCGTTGATCTCGGTGATCTTGCCATTGGCAACGGTGAGTTTGATGGCGAGGAACAGCTTTCCACCTGGAGCCACAAGGAGTCCAGCGGAACCATCCACCAGCGCGAGCCGAGCGCCCTGCGCACGTCCTACAAACTGCTTCGCCACCGCCTGCGCACCGCGAACCTCCTTTGCTGGCTGGCGTAGCAGAGCAACGGCATCGGCGCGGAAGACGACGTTTGGGTCAAGCAGCGAGAGCAGCGCATCGAAGTTGCCCGAACGCGAGGCAGCGAGAAAGGCTTCTACGACTGCGCGCTGGCGAGGGAGATCAGTATCGGAATCTGACGCTGCGCCGCGCACGCGCTGGCGCGCACGGCTGGCAAGCTGCCGGGCCGCCGTTGGTGTGCGTCCGACAATGGGAGCGATCTCCTCGAATGGCACATCGAAGAGGTCGTGGAGCACAAACGCCAGCCGCTCGGCAGGATTCAACGTATCGAGGACGACGAGCAGCGCCAGCCCTACCGAGTCCGCCAGCAGCATCTCCTGTTCAGGGTCTACCGTGCCTGCGTGGCTTATGCTAGCCGCTGTTGTCTCTGGCAGTTGTCCATCCGCTCCAGTATCCAGCGATTCCTCGCGCCGGGCTTTGCGTGCGCGTAGTTGATCGAGACAGATGCGCGCCACCACTGTTGTCAGCCAGCCACCCAGGTTCTCGATGCCGCTTGTATCTGAACGGCTGAGGCGCAGCCAGGACTCTTGTACGGCGTCGTCGGCTTCCGTGAGTGAGCCAAGCATGCGATAGGCCACCGCGCGCAGGTGGGGACGCTCCTCCTCGAATTGTTCCGCCAGCCAATCGTGTTTGTCCATCTCGTCCTCCGCACGTATTCTTTTCTCTGCCTCACGCAAATTTTCGCCGTCGTGTGTATTTTGGTCACACCTTCACATTGCGTTTCGTCACCCTTGTGACGAGCCAAATTCACCCGATGTGACGGAGAAATCGCGTTTCTGGGGCATCAGAAGGCGGTATCGTCGGGTACGAGTGCAACACGAGTACCAGCGGGATGCTCGACACATGTTCAACATTCCGATTGCCTATCTTCACATGACCTAGTGATGCTGTACCAGGCAAAGACACTAGCGCCCCATTGGAGGAAACCCATCATGCAAGCACGTATGAGCAATCCGGCAACTATCCTTCCCGATGCCCTGCACGGCATACAGGGACTGCTCAAAGCAACGAGAGAAGGTGGTGTGCCGCAGACAACGCTGGAACTCGTCCACCTGCGCGCGAGCCAGATCAACGGCTGTAGCTTCTGCGTGGATTCTGGCGTTCGCAGCGCCAAGAAAGCTGGCGAGAGCGACGAACGCATCGGCGCGGTAGCCGCCTGGCGCGAGGCGCCATACTTCACCGACGCCGAACGCGCCGCCCTGGCGCTCACCGAGTCCGTCACTCGTCTGGCCGACCGCGCGAACGCAGTTCCTGACGATATCTGGAACGAGGCTGCCAGGCATTACGATGAAAAGGGACTCGCGGCGCTACTCCTCATGATCGCTACAACCAATCTCTTCAACCGTCTCAACGCTTCCACCAAACAGGTGGCGGGCGCGCAGAACTGGTAAGCTGCGGTCAATACAGCGGTCAATACAATGGACGGCGCGAGCACTACGCCGTCCATTGTCGTATCTGGCGCCAATGCGTTGGGGGGATCGGCCTAGCCGAGCTTGCGCAGCACCTCGAAGAGTTCTTCGTTATCCGGCGCCTCGCCTGTCGGACGGTGAACGTGAATCCAGGCGACCTTGCCGCTCTTATCTATGACGAAGAGCGCGCGCTCTGGCATACCGGCGGCATGGCGCACGCCGTAGAGGTCGGTCACTTTGCCCTGCGGGTAGAAGTCTGAGAGCAGCGGATAGGTGATACCAAGCTGCTCGCCAAATGCCCGGAGCGAGTGAGTGGCATCCATGCTGATGCCCAATACCTGCGTGTCGTAGCTGTTGAACCGTTCCAACTCGGCCTGATAGGAAGGCATCTGCGCGGAACAGGTGCCGCTGAATGCGTAAGGGAAGAACGCCAGCACGACGTTCTTCGCTCCACGATACTGGCTGAGCGTGATACTCTCGCCACTTGCTGACTTCAGCGTAAAATCTGGCGCTTCATCGCCGACATTGAGGGTTGGTGTGACGGTCAGACTTTCATTACTCACTGACTATGGCTCCTTCGTGTTCGTTCGCGCATGTTCGTATATCGCGAATATCGCGTAGCAACGGCGCTACGGCCAAAGGCGATTGTAGTGCGAGGCAGGCGCTAGAGTCAAACTCAGGCGAGAGATCATGCCCATGCTAGCGCAATGGCTGCCCGGTGAGCCATTCGAGCGCCTCCTGGTAGCGAGCGCTGGTGCCGGCGATTACTTCTGCTGGCAGTTGTGGCGCAGGCGGCTGTTTGTTCCAGCCGCTTTTTTCCAGCCAGTCGCGCACATACTGTTTGTCGAAGCTTGGCGGCGAGATGCCCGGTTCATATTCACCCAGCGCCCAGAAGCGCGATGAATCTGGCGTAAGCAATTCATCAATCAGGATGAGTTCACCGCCAAGCAGACCAAACTCCATTTTGGTGTCAGCGATGATGATGCCACGGTCGCGAGCATAGGTGGCAGCCGCGCGGTAGATGGCGATGCTGGCGTCCGCCAACGCTTGCCCCAGGTCTTCACCGACCTGGTTCTTCACCTCTTCGAGCGTGATGCCCAGATCGTGCCCCTGCTCGGCTTTGGTCGTCGGTGTGAAGATTGGTTCGGGCAGTTCGTCGGACTGACGCAGACCCACAGGCAACGGCACGCCGCAGACGCTCCCCTTCTGCTGATATTCTAGCCAACCGCTGCCCGCCAGATAGCCGCGCACAACACACTCGAAGTTCAGCCGCTCCGCCTTACGCACGAGCATGCTGCGCCCGGCCAGTTGCGCGCGAAAAGCAGCAACCTCCTCCGGCAGATCGGCAACATCCGTGCTGATGAGGTGATTCGGCAGCAGGTCTTTTGTATAGTCGAACCAGAAGACGGAGAGCTGGGTCAGCACCTTGCCTTTGTTGGGGATGCCGTTGGGGAGAATACAATCAAAGGCAGAGATACGGTCGGTCGTGACCATCAGCAGGCGGTCGCCAAGATCATAGGTATCGCGCACTTTCCCCACGCCAAAGCGGGGCAGCGGCAAGTTTGTATGCAGTACAATGTCGTCGGGCATAGCGCCTCCCCGCCGCAGCCGAACCGTTGCGGCGCTTGACGAAAAATAATAGCTGAAGCGATGCGGGCAGACAAGAATGTCCGCCCCACTAATATCAAGCGCATCGCCAGAACTGGTAGTAGACGATCACACACGCGGCCTGACATAGAGGCCATTGAGCCAGGAGAGCAGCACTGTGGCGAAATCGCCGGGGCGCTCCACCCACGGCGAATGGCCGGTGTGCGTGAAGGCGACGAGCTGGCCATCACGCAGATGGCGGATGGCATGCAGCCCCGCCTCATACGGCGTCAGCGTATCACTATCGCCCCAGAGCATCAGGACGGGCATCTCCAACTCATGCAGGCGGTCTGCAAATGTCAGGTGGACGCCGGTGAGATTGATCCAGGCGTGAAAGGCTTTTGCGCCGCTGGGAATGACCGCAGCCTGTGTGAACAGTTCATGGTACAACCCAAAGAGCGGCTCGTCCAGTTCGTTGTGTCGAGTGCCGCCCTGGGAGCGCAGCACCATGCGGGTGAAGCGTTTGCCGAAGCGCCGGTGCAGGCGTTCCGGGCCGAGAGCAAAATAGAGGCGCACATCCAACTGCATCTCGTTGCCGATGCCAGCGGGATCCATCAGAATCAGCCGCCGCACACGGTCTGGATGCTCCAATGCGAGGCCCAGCGCCGTGAAGCCGCCCATCGAATGGCCAAGCAGGTCCACCTGCTCCAGACCAAGCGCATCGAGGAAGCCCAGCACGCCATCCATCCAAACGTGCAGCGCATCCTGTGGCGTGTGGCCGGTGAAGGGTGGTTTATCTGAAAGTCCCCAGCCGGGGAGATCGAGCGTGATGATGCGCCGCTCTGCACCGAGCAGCGGCAGCACCGGAGCAAACGTCGCGCCGGCCAGCCCGCGCCCATGCAGCATGAGCAATGGCTCGCCTTCGCCACAGGTGAGATAATGGAGCCGCACGCCAGCGACTTCGATATCATGCTGCTCGATCTCATAGCCGGTGGAACGCAGCACGGCGTCTTCGGCGGCGCGCAACGCTGTCATCGAGCTAACAGGGCTGGGCGCGGCAGGCCGTGGAGGTTCTTGATCGTGAGCGGCGCCTGCTGTGTCCGGGATACCTGGCGTGTTTGGGGTGTTTGGGGTGTTAATTGGCGAAGATGGCATATCTGGCTGTCCTTTGGCTGTGTGGCTACGGCGACCTGTCGCATGGGACACGCTCTTGCACCCAGTATAACGCGCCCGCCATTGCCGGACGTGACATCGTACTATTCGTGCTATTCACGCTATTTGGGCATTTTCTGGTGAAAATATGGCAAAACATGCGGCGCAGAGCAAGCGCCAGGCAGCTAAGACATCCAAGACAATCAAAACAAACGCGATGCGGGCGCTGGATGCGCGCCATATCGCCTATGAAGCTTTCTTCTATGACGAGGCAATTCATTCAGCGGATGAGGTAGCGCGTCTGCTCGGAGTACCCGCCAGCCAGGTCTTCAAGACGCTGGTGGTGCTGGCCGGCGCAGATAGGCGTTTGCTCGTCGTGACGCCGGGAGACCGTGAACTCGACCTGCGGCTGGTGGCGAAGGGCGTGGGCGCGAAAGAGGCGCACATGGCGCCACAGAAAGAGGCGGAGCGGCTGACCGGCTTGAAGGTCGGCGGCATCTCGCCGCTGGCGCTGCTGGATAAACGCTTCGAGGTGTTTCTGGATGCCCCAGGCGCTGAACTGACGCAGCTCTATATCAACGGTGGGCAGCGTGGCGTCAACCTGCGCCTTGCGGTAGCGGACCTGATCGCCGTGACGCAGGCGCGCGTAATCGAGGCGACGAGGGCAGATGAAAGCGCCGGATAGCGCACTGAAGCAACCGAGCTGGCAAGTGCAGCCTGTGGGAACTTCGACCCCTGATGCTTGACAAAATGCGGTCTCTGCGCGATACTATGAGAGTAGGAGGCCGGTTGCGCGCGACCGATAGGCGCGACAGGAGCAGATGCCGCGAGATCGCAGTGGCAAAGTGCGACCCCTCTCTTACAGATACGTACCTTCCACAACCTATGCTGACTGGATGGGATTCATCAATCGAATACATCGAATAGATGGGATACATGGCGCGGCGGGTGTGGATGCAGAGGAAAGTTTAACAATTTGAGTACACGGGTGACATCTGGGGCTGGAATGCCCCAATCGAACGGGTATACACCTGTTCCCCCGGGTGGTATGGTCGTTCGTTTCGTTTCGTCAGACGCCACCTGGGCTGCGCAGTCTGCGCACACTACACCCTCCAATGGATATGCTGGTTACGCTGTCGTACACCCCTGGAGCGCATGGAGCGCCCGAAGCGCATGGCCCGGCCATCCGGCTATCCTTCCACCGTTGCCGCGCGCTGCGAAATCTGACATGCTGGCAAACGACTCATTCTCCAGCGGGGCCACGCCAAACCGTTCTGCCGATAAGCCTCGTGAGCCGCATAACGCACATCCTGCACGAACGGCACAGCAGGCGATTCCACGCCAGACACCGAATCGGCCAGCAGTCAATAGCGCGCGTGAGGCGCATCGCCGCGATGCGCGCACCGACCGCAGGCTGTCTGCGCGTTCGACGCATACACCAACCAGCATGGCGCGCACGCCGCGTATGTCAATGGCTGCGCGCCAACATGAACATTTGGAGTGGCCGGCGAGCTTCGACGACTGGATGATGGATATCGTGCGGCGGCGGGCGCTTCGCCTCAACAGCGGCGCGCGGCGGCGCGGCGTGGTTGGTTCGGTGCGCGCGGTGGACCTGGCGCACATTTTGGAGCGGTCCGCAGACGCACAGGGCTACTGGCGGTGCGCCATCTGTAATGAAGTGGTCACGCTCGACGATCTCTCGTTCGACCATGTAATTGCGCTGGCGGACGGCGGCGAGCACGCGGCGCACAATCTCGTGCCGGCGCATCGCAAGTGCAACGAGATCAAGGGGTCCGAGAAGGCGCAGTACCGCGCACAGGCGCTGGACCGCTGGCTGACGGAGTGGGCCACCCCCAAGAACAGCGCACCGCCCCGCAGCAGCGTAGAGCGGTCACGCTATACTGCCAGACCGGCTGATGCAGCGCGGCGCTACGCCTGACACCGAGATCGCGCGGCACTGAAGTGCCGGCGCACGGGCGGTGGGCTGAAGCCGCAATAGTCCTGCACCGGTCTATTGCGCATAGCGACATCAGACTGTCCGCACTGCTCTACATGCTCCAGCTTTTCAAAGCTGAGAGTATACATTGAGACGCCCTGCAAGAGAAGCGCAGGGCGTTTTCCCATGCTGGCGTTGCATATGTGAGATAGAGAGATAGACTGCCATCCAGATGGGGGGCAATCAACCGTATCGGCGGCATTATGCTGCTATAGTTGGTAGCATGGATAACCATCACATTTTGGATGATAGAGCAGAGAACAAAGGGCGGCATGAGAGAGTGAGTAACGACAAAGGAACACGCGCAGGGCAGCCGGGGGCGATCATCGTTGGCGCATCAACAGGCATGGGCGCAGCGCTGGCGCGGCAACTGGTGGCGAAGGGCTATCAGGTGGCGCTCATTGGCCGCCAGACCGAAAAACTCGAAGAACTGGCGAACACACTGAATGCCGCCGCCGCCGCCAAGACTGTGACGCCGGTGGCACAGCTCTATGCGCATGACGTGCGTGATGGTGACGCAGTGCCAGGCCTGCTGGAACAGATCAGACGTGATATGGGCAGGAACGGCGGCGAACTGAGCGTGGTCGTGTATGCGGCTGGGGTCATGCCGCCCAGTGAAGATGGAGAGTGGAGCTTCGCGGACGAGCGCCTGATGATCGAGACGAATGTCATCGGCGCGATGGCATGGCTGAACACCTCAGCCGCCGTGATGAAGCGCATGGGGCACGGCACGCTCGTGGGCATCTCATCGGTGGCCGGGGACCGGGGACGCAAGGGCAACAGCGCCTATATGGCATCGAAAGCGGCTCTGAGCACGTATCTGGAATCGCTGCGCTATCGTCTGCATGGCAGCGGCGTGCGGGTCGTCACCGTCAAGCCGGGTTTTGTTGCCACGCCAATGACCGCCGGTATGAAATTACCGAAGCCGCTCACCATCAGCGCCGATCAGGCCGCCGGCGCTATCGCCCGCCAGTGTCAGAAAGGCAAATCGGTTGCCTACGTTCCCGGCTACTGGCGCTTGATTATGCTGGTTATCAAGAGCCTGCCCGCGTCGCTGATGGTGCGTTTGCCAATATAAGGGTGTATAAGCGTGTCGCGTAGGTCTGCCGCATATCGCCAACCTGGTTGCTCGATGAAGTGAGGGATGCCACCGATGATGACCGTCACCCAATGGCGTGAACAACAGTTGACCGGCTGGGGACTGCGTAACGTCTCCCGCTGCCGCGTGGCCACGCCCGAACATATCGAAGAGCTACCTGACATTCTGGAGCAGGCGTGCCTTGCTGGTCATACGATTGCGCCGCGTGGCGCAGGATGTAGCTATGGCGACGCCTCGCTCAACGACGGCCAGATCGTCCTCGATCTCTCGCATCTGAATCGCATCCGAGAGTGGGACCCGGATAGCGGGCAGGTGACGGTTGAGCCGGGCGTGACGATTGACCAGCTCTGGCGGCGCACCATCGGTGACGGCTGGTGGCCGTTCGTCGTACCGGGGACGAGCGCCGTGACGATTGGTGGCGCTGCCTCCGCCAATGCGCATGGCAAAAATAACTGGCAGATCGGTTGTTTCGGCGATTTCATCGAGTCGTTTGATCTGCTGCTGCCCTCTGGCCAGACCATCACCTGCTCGCGCTGGGACGAAAGCGACCTGTTTCATGCGGCGATTGGTGGGTTGGGCATGCTCGGCATCTTTACCTCGCTGACGTTGCAACTGCGCCGCATCTATTCCGGGCAGCTTGCCGAGGTGCAGCGGGCGTATCACTCGTTGGATGCGCTGCTGGATGGGCTGGAAGAGGCAACCTACTGGGCGACGGATATTGTCGGCTGGATAGATACCAGCGCCAGCGGCACGCAGTTGGGGCGCGGCCTGCTGAAAGCTGGACGTGACCTCTTCCCCAACGAAGACCCGCATCCTGAACGCACACTCTCGGTCGGTGGGCAGTATCGCCGCAGTCTGGCGCGGATGCTGCCGGGCGGACTGGTTCCGCGCCTGGCGAAGCCAATGACCACACGGGCAGGCGTCTGGGCGGCAAACCGCATGCAATGGCTGCGCGGCCAGGGGCGGAAAGCCAGCGCACGACACTACCAGACGTATGTCGGCGCAAATTTCCCGCTCGATGCCATTCCCAACTGGCGCGATACCTATCGCCCCGGCGGCTTGATTCAGCATCAGAGCATGGTGCCAGCGGAGACGGCAGCCAGCGCCTTCAAGGAATTCCTGGCGCGTTCGCAGAAGGCGGGCATCGCGCCCTCGTTTGCGGTCCTCAAGAAGCATCGTCCTGACAATTTCCTGATGAGCTATCTCGTAGACGGCTATTCGCTGGCGCTGGACTATCCGGTGCGACGCGGCGAGGAGCAACGGCTGCTGCGGCTGCTGCACGAACTGAACGATGTGCTGGCAGACCACGGGGGGCGCTGCTATTTCGTCAAAGACAGCGTCGTCACAGCGGAGCAGGTCCGGCGTATGTACCCGGCGGAGAAGCTGGCGCAATTCCACGCGCTGAAGCGGCAATACGATCCAATGGGGCTACTCAGCACCAATCTCTACCGGCGCGCGCTCACAATGGAATAACACAACACCAGGCGCGCGGTGGGATAAAGGACTATTCGCTCTTCTGGATATTTGCCCACAATTGATTTCCTTGCGCTACTCTGCTATACTGTCACTGGCAGGGTGTCACATCTTATCTCACTTTTCGTCGGATTATTGTAGTTTGTTGTTGTTTGTTGCGTCCAATTCACATCTCAACGCGAGTCATCTCATACTCTATTCTCGCTATCCAGCCGCTTTCTGAACGCTTGAAACGCGCGAAAAGGCGGCAACAATTATCCCTGAGATGACCTGGAATAGCTGACGCGACAACATTGATCTCTGCATGAACTGTTCAACTCGCAGCAGCGCAGCATCTTGCAAAACCAGTCATTGTTTGCTCGTGAGTTTCGTTCCATAACGCAAAGATTAGCAAATTGCGACCGCACGTAGAGTTGCCTTGATGCGCTGGCCCTCCGCCACGAAATCCCTTCTTGAGCAGTGCTTGAATAGTAGACACAATGAGGGTGGGCACACAATGAAGCGCATCTATGTCTCCTACCGGCGTGAAGACACCAGTGAATCGTATGGCCGCATTGTCGAGCGATTGAGGAGTTACTTCGGTTCCGAAGCCACATTGCGTACTGACACCGCTTACACGGCAGATGGAGCAGTGATCCCACCGAATGAGTACCGAACGTATGTCGCAGATGCCATGAAACGTTGCGCTGTCTTACTCCTGCTCGTTGGTCCGCATTGGGTGGAGTCAGGTAAACCTGATGGCTGGCGCCTCAGCGACTTCAATGACCCGGTACGCATCGAGATCGAGGCGGCATTGCGCGCGGGTATCCCTATTGTGCCTGCGCTCGTTCAACAGGGGAGTATGCCCCATGCGGATGAGCTACCTGCCAGCTTGCAACTCCTGCTAGAGCAGGACCAGGAACATAAAGGCAAACGGGGACGAGAGAGCTTGCTCTCGCTGGTCAGTCGCGCTGGCTTGCAGGTGCGGCGCGACCCGGACTTCGGAGGAGACGCGCAACGACTCTGTGAGGTGATCGAAAACCTCGCCGGATTGGAGGCGGCCAGCCTGGAACGCGCATCAGGGGCTATCAACCGCACTTTGCGCTATGTCACGCTCGCTGCCAGCGCGGCGCTGTTCATCCATGCCGGTGTCCTTGCCTACTTCGCGCTCAACTTTGTAGTCCCGCTTACTCCTGCCTTCGCCATTCCGGTAAAGTGGTTGCCCACCATTATCATCACCAGCCTGGTTGATTGGGGCATTTATTTCCTGGCAGGATACGTTACCGGGCGCCGCACAGGTGATGTGGGTCTGGGCATCAGCGCCGCCGTCACATCCTACATCATTGGTCTGGTCGTGGGCATAGCGGTCTTTGCAGATATCACCTGGTCCAAGTGGGAGTTGTTATCTGTGCCGGTTCCCACACCTGCGATTCTCGTAGGTAGCCCCGACTGGCTGCTCAGTCCGCTGCTGCTCCTGATGCGGCCTTTCCTCCTCCTCTTCAGCGTATTGGTGTTGGGCATACCCTTCGGTCTGATTGCCAGCTTTGCGCTGGGGTCACTTGGTGGTATCCTGGGCACGCGCGTCACGGAGTTTGTTTCCGCACGTCAGCGATCACGCGAACGTGAGTCGCTTATCCAAAGTGAAACAGACGAGAAAGAGGCAGTACAGCAACGGAGGGCGGTCACCACTATTTTCCGACGCCGTGTGCGTTCGGGTCAGGTCATACGGCGTGGCGCGACCCCTGCCGGCAAGGTGTTCATCTCCTATCGGCGCGACGATTCGGCAGTGATGTGCGGCTCAATCTACGACCGGTTGGCAGAGATTTTCGGAGTGGATACCGTCTTCAAGGATGTAGATATGATTCCGGTTGGCACGAACTTTGAGAAATTTATCTCCTCAACACTGGAGCAATGTGTTGCGCAGGTGGTTGTCATTGGACCACGCTGGGTTTCCATCGCTCTACCAGACGGTCAGCGGCGTCTGGATGATCCAAGAGATTTCGTGCGCCTGGAGGTCGAGTCCGCGCTACGGCTTGGGATTCATGTGATTCCTGTGTTGGTCCAGGGAGCGCAGTTGCCCACCGCTGATGAACTGCCAGAGAGTCTGCGCCCGCTCGCAGACCTTACGCCTATCACCGTCCGCTATGCGCCAGACTTCGACAGTGATATGCGCAATCTTGGGCTGATACTTGCGCCTACCGTGTGGCCCGCGCCCACGCGACAGCCCTTGCTCAAGCGCGTAACTTCGCTACAGGCTGGCCCGCGAGCAACCCAGACGGCAGCGCTTATCTGGCTAGGACTCTTCCTCATCTTGGGAATCATTTTTGGTGTGCAAATCGCGCGTGGGCTAGGCTTGCAGTCTGGGGCGACTACCTCATCACTTGTGACATTTCTTGGGGCAGCGCCAATTGTAATGACACTGTTGTCAGTTATCAGCGGAGCGCAGCTCGGTTATATAACTGGGCAGGTCCGGCGATCTTTTTGGCTGGCCTGGCGGGCGGTTCTCATGGGAAGCGCGGCACTGGTCATCACTACCCAGATCCACGGCGCAACCCTCTACGGAAGCACAGTTCTGGCGGTGCAGGACTCAACGTATCGCGCGTTCACGACGGGAACGCTCGTCGCGGCGGCAGTGGTTGCGCTGGGTCCGGCGCTCGTCGCGGCGCTCCTGGGCGCGGCAATCGCCTCGTTTTTCCGGCATAGGAGGAAATCATCCGGCCTGTCCAGCCTGTTTACACGTGCGCCCAGGACACTCCAGGTGCTGTATGCCAATGACGATGCCACCGCTGGCGCCCATATCACGCGAGGGCTTACCTCGTTCTTTGGCAGGCGTGTTCTCCCCTCAAAACGACAGAGCTTACAGCCTGGTTTGGCAGACCATGTTGGGCAAACGCTGCCCGCCAATTTCGTTCAGCGCACATTACAACGTTCGTCCGCCGTCCTCGTCCTCGTCGGGCCGGATTGGCAGGCAGGTGGAGACACTGCGACGGAGATGGATAATCCAGAGAATCCATTGCGCCAGCGCATCGAGGCGGCGCTGGCACTGGGACGGCCAATCATTCCAGTGCTGCTCACTGGCGCGATGATGCCATCACCCAATCAGCTTCCGGCCAGCATGCACGAGTTTGCCATGCTGAACGCCGCCTGGGTGCGCAACGAACCCGACTATTCCGGAGATATGCGACGCCTCACGCGTGTGATCGAGCGGCTGACGGGCTTGCATAAGGCGGAAAGCGCGACAGATACCTGGATTCCGCTGCTACTTGGCGTCGTCCTGTCGGGATTGGCGCTCCTCGGCGTTGACGCATTTATGGCGCGGCTGGTATTGGCCGCCTTTAGCCAGCTTAGCCAAGCAACGGCAATTCTGGCGGGCGCAGTAGTGGTACTCGTTGATCTGGTAATCTACGGTCTCACCAGTGGATTCGTCACACGCTGGAGCGGCAAACGCCAGAATGGCGTGCTGGCGGCGATGCTGGGGGCGTCGCTTGCCATGCTGGCGAGCGTGGAGGGATTCCGGCTTGCCCAGGCGCAATGGAGCGCAGGTGTAGACAAACTCACTGGTTCACATATTCTTACCACTCAGGCGCTCGGCGCGATTGCTGTCTATATCGTCATACGGATACCGTTCCAGTCGCTTGGCGCCCTTGCAGCTAGCACGATAGGAGCATTTTACGGCAGAATCGCCTTTCGCGGGCGCGAGCGGCGCCAGCAGGAGCGGCGGCTCTACGCGATGGCGCGCGTTGCTACCCAGAGCGAACCGCTAGCGGAGATGTCTGCGCGTAGCACACATGTGACCCATTCAGTAGTGACAGAAGTTGCGCCTGAGACAGCAGCGTTGGCGGCAAACACGCTGGATGGCATAACCGAGAGCGCACACGAAGCCACGCTTGTCTCCTCGCCAGTGATTTCTACTACAGTCAATGACGGAGAAGTAGCCAACAGCAGCGCGCAGCAAGAAGTAGCGCAACTGGACGGCGCAGAAGGCGAAGAATCTCGTCGTGAGGCATTGCTCGCCGACATGCGAGCGGCCTACCTGCGAACACAAGCGCGACGGCGCAAACGGCTTGGCATCGTGCTGGGATTGGTGGCCGCCGTCCTACTGATCGCGCTGCTCAGTACCGGTCTGGTCTATCGCTCGCAGGTCGGTGGCATTGCGGCGAACGCGACTGCCATTGCCAATGCTACTGCTACCTATGTCACGTCACCGAGCTTCTCCTTTTCTGCTCCTGAGTTTGGGCCAAACTGCGGACCGAAAACGGATGGTGCAATCTGGCAACTTAGGAGCACAGACCCAAATCCCAATGTCCTCACCATGACCTGTGATAGTGACTTCACCTCTCTCGTCAATTTAGCTCCATATCCGGAAATGATGACACTGACGCTGGCTTATCCGTATGCGTCCACCTACCAGCTACAACTCGACATCAATAGCTTCCTGGATGTTGGCCAGTGCGCTGGGCTTGTATCGAGTGGGCGGAATGGAACACCAGGCAGCGCCATAGAATATGTGCTATGCGACGATGGTAGCTGGTCCGTCAGTACTGTCAATGGCGATGGCAGCCAGGTCAGGCGACTAGCAAGTGGCTATGTGAGTTTTCTTCCAGCATTCAACCACCTCACCGTCAACGTATACATGTATGAAGAACAGTTCACAATCAACGACCAAGTCGTTAAAACCATTGTCAGCGACCAGCAGAATAACACTACTGACTACATAGGCGCGTGCTTGAACTGGGGTCCTACGGCTAGCGGAAGTATTGGGGCAGAACTTAGCGACTTCAGCTATCAACCGATTGCTCCAAATCCACCGGCAACTCCGTCTCCGACGCCGAAAAAATCGCGATAGGAATTGCCAAACGACAGCAGAAAATGTCCCCGAAGCCACCCCTCATCTTTCGGGTGGCTTCGGGGATACACTCAGTTTGCGTGATCGTTGGACAATAGCCTCATGATGGCCTACGCCAGCCAGCAAATTAGCTGCGTAGCAGCGGCAGCCCGTAGAGCACGAACATCACGACGAGGACGCAGAGGACAACGGTGGCGAGGATTTGTCGGTCTCGGTAGAGCAGTTCGTCGGGATGGCTGCCCTCGCCTTTGACATAGATCAGGTAGAGGTAGCGGAAGATGCCGAACAGCACAAAGGGAATCGTCACCATCAGGGCATGGCTGTTGTCGCTCTGGAAGGTGTAGAGGCTGTAGGTGATGAGCGTACAGGTGACAACCACCGACATCAGTTGATCAAGCAGTTGCACGGTATACTCGCGCAGATTCTTGCGATGGTTGACCGCCTCGTCGTCCAGCAGAATCAGTTCAGCGCGCCGCTTGCCCAGCGCCAGGAACAGCGCCAGGAAGGTGGTGCAGAGATAGAACCAGGGCGAAATCGGCACCGGAATGGCAAAGGCGCCAGCCAGCGCCCGCAGCACAAAACCGGCAGCGATGATAAAGACATCCCACAATACCTGATGTTTTAGCCAGGAAGAATAGGCCAAATTCATCACGAAATAGCAGGTGATCGTGGCAGTGAAGAGTAGCGGCGCGCCGCCCCACTGCACAAAGGGATCATGCACCGTCGGCAAGGAGAGCGCCGCCAGCCAGAACGTCAGCAGAGCCGCACCCAGCACACAGATGCCAGCCGTCGTGATGGCGGCAGGAATCGTGAGCCTGCCGGAAGCTATCGGGCGCAGGCGCTTCTTGGGGTGAATGCGATCCTTGTCGCGGTCGGCGATGTCATTGATGATATAAATAGCGCTGGCGGCCAGCGAGAACGCGAAGAACGCCAGAATGACGCGCTCCACCGCCGCCAGATCGCTCAGGCGGCGCGCGAACACCAGCGCCAGCAGCACCAAGCCATTCTTTGACCACTGTTTCGGGCGCATGGCCTCTAGAGCAGGCGCCACCTGCTGCCAGATGGTGCGCGGTTGTGGCGGAATAGATGCTGCCGCGCCGTCGGCATGCTCTGCCGGCGACGCGACGCTCAGGGCGTCCTGCTGCGATTCTATTGGCATGCGTCTATGTCTCCCTCGCGGCCACTGCTCCTCGTGGTCACCTTCGCCAGGTCTCTTCAATGTCATCAGACAGTATACCAGCAATTACGTATCAAGAACCGCGCCTCACCGGATTCTCCCGGTACTTCACCGATGATGCGTATTATGCCTGGGATTTTGCGAGTGCGAAGGCGAACGCGGATGAGATGATGATGGTGGCCCTGAATGCTGCTGGCGTTGGACCTGCTGCTTGTTACCCGTAGTCTTATTATTGCCCTTTGCTCCGCCCCTGCTGATGTTCTTGCCGGGATTCCTGCGTTCGCCAAAGATGGCCCTGGCCTCAGCCTCGTGGCCATGCGTGAGCAGCCACTGCTTCGCCTCCTCATGTTGATCGGCAAGCGCCTTGCTGGTGGCTATCATCATCCAGAGCGCCGCCTCGGTATCGGTCTGTGTATCTTCCGGCCATTGTCCCTCGGCCACCAGAAAGTCGCGCAGGCGTTGGGGGTCGCGCTCGCGCAGAACGGCGTCGAGCCGCGTCCTGAAGGCTTTATAATCGCTTCGTCGCTCATCCATATGACAATTGCCTCTTCGCCAGATCAGTCTCGTTTTTCCTCAGCATCACAATAAAGAGTTATAGCATGCGCTATCACATGTCATCACAGCAAGATAGCATAAAGCGCGAGCACATAATGACGCAGAAAAAGACGATTGGGCAAACACGCCGTTGTGTCAGCCCAATCGTCGCCCCCGCCTGGTGCCGATAGTATACCAGCTTACTGATGCCTTTGGGGCGCTTCTCTCCACCAGGCATGTGCCGCTGCCCCCCGGCTGGCACACGCTTCAGAAGAGATCAACGCTTCCTATCCGCATCATTGGCGTACTCAGTGCTACCGGTCAGCCTGCTACTAGCTAATCAGCGGCCTCATGCTGGGTATCGCTGGCTGCTGCCGCTTCTGGCGCTGCCGCCAACTCCTCGCTGGCTTCTTCAGCGGGCGCGGCCTCGGCAGCTTCACTGGCTTCGGCGGCCTCTGTTCCACTGGCGTCAGCGTCAGCCGCCGCTGTATCGGTCGCTGAGGCGTCTGCCACCGCATCTGCCTCGCCTGCTGCGCCCTCGGTGGCATCAGTAGCATCAGTGGATTCGGCAGCCTCAACGACCGCCTCATCGGTTGGCGCAGCATCCGCTGCATCGGTCACTTCCGTTGCTTCAGCGGCCTCGGCGGTCTCTGTCACTTCAGGCGTATCGGCTGCCGTGTCGGTCGCTGTGGCGTCTGCGGTTTCTTCGGCGGGAGTCGTCATCGCCAGTTCTGCCAGGGTATCGGTGGTTTCTCCCTCATCGGCGGGGGCGGCAACCTCCGTCTCCTCCGCCGCTACCGCCTCATCTGTCGGCGCTGCGGCCTCATCGGTTGTGGCAGCTTCCTCGGTGGCAACCCCCGTGTCCACCGCAGGCGTCTCCTGCATCGCGGCCCCTGCGTCTGCCTCCGCCGTCGCTGGTTCTGCGCCGCCGCTCACCACATCCACATCCGTCGCATCTGCTACATCTGCCACCTCTGCCGTGTCCGTCACCTCTGCCACATCTACCACCTCTGCGGCAGCCTCCGCCGTTGAAGCGTCACCGGCTGCCCCATCACCTGCCGCTGCTACGTCCTCAGTCTCGGCTTCCGCTGGCGCGGCCTCAGCTTCGGCGGCGTCTTCAGCACCTTCTGCGCTCTCTGCGCTGGGCACCTCCATCGCATCACTACTCGCCACTTCTGTCTCGGCGGGCGCTGCACTACTCACACTATCCTCAGCGCTGGCGGGAGCTTCCGCTGTTTGAGCGTTGCCACGCCGCGCCGATGACAGTAAACTTCCAATATTGCTGACGGTTGCTGAGAAATGTTCCGCCAGATCGCTGAGCGCATGGTGCATAGCTGCCAGCACACGCTCGAAATCATTCTCCGCGCCAGCAGATGTCTCGCTGGCTGCTGCCGCTTCTGGCTCTTCGGCGGCTGACCCGGCGCTGGCTACCTCTTCGGCGGCTGGCGCATCCACCTCGCCGACCGCATCGCCGGCGTCGGCGGGGGCAGCCTCTTCTACAGGTGTCGTTTCTTCGGCGGTGGCATCATCGGCCACTGCTTCGGCAGGCTCCTCCTCGGCGGCGCTCGCCTCTTCGCTCGCCTCTGCGCTGGCTTCTTCGGCAGGCGTTGCTACCTCGCTGGTCTCGGTGCTAATCTCTGTGGCCGCCACTTCATCTGCGGGCACAGCAGCCTCAACGCTGGCAGTGTCGGTAGATTCGCTTGCTGCCTCCATTGGCGCATCTGGCTCATCAACGGCGGTGGTAACGGATGGTGTGGTGGACGCGGTATCCACGTCTTGTGGATCTTGCAGACGCTCTTCGGAATCCATGGTGCCCCCTGGTGTGGTGATGTGACGTTGACGACGGTTGTGATAGTTTGGGGTCGCTACTTTGGAAACATGCGAAACATCGGGAACGCTGGATATGTTGGGTACGCTGAAACTGCCAGGCGTCTCCTGGCAGAACTGTGCTGGTGGGACGACATGCCAAATGCCAACTGAAACCGACCGAACCGGGGCTGGGGATGCGCGGCTTCGCCAACGGTCCCGTTGCTGCTATCGAGGCCATTGCTGCGGTCGCGGGGTTGGGGGCATGCAGCGAGAACGAGCGGCGGCTAACCCAAAGAACCAAACAAACCAGGCGAACCAGGCTAGCCACGCGCTGTCTGCGCAACGACACCATCGTCGTTTGCTCATACAGCTACACTGCGCCATCTTGCTGCAATGAACCGCGAACGCTGCGATGAACCAGGAAAAATCAGAATACCTTCGCTCGTTTGTCTTGTCTGTGGCGACACCGTCCCTGCGCCTGGATGAGTGGATTGATCCTTTGGCCATCCGGCGCAAACAACAACTGAGACAGGCGCGACAGCAGATGGGATCAAGGGCTAGTAGCGAGTAGGGTCTACGCGGTAAACTGATTGCCAGGCATTCGCTGTGAAACCGGGCCACCTGCTCGCACGAGGCGAGGCATTGACCCCGTGCAACCAGTATATCTGGAACCTGGGTAACAGTCAAGTGGTAGGTGAGGCAATTTCTGCGCTATGCGCCTGGCTGTTTGTAATTGCTGAGGTAAAGATTTTACCTCACGATCATCTTGTTGCGCCAGGCTTGTTCAGAGGACGCGGACCAAGAAAATACGAGGCAACCTGGCAAAACGTCAGGTTGCCTCGTTGCCGCAATGATGTTGCTTGTACGTCGCTTACGCGGGGATAGGGCCGCCCGCCCAGCTCTCGGCAATGTTGCCAATGATTGGCATTTTCACGTACTTGCCCATAAAGCCGGCAATGAAGCCCCAAATGGTGAGGCCAAGAATGCCAAGATACAGGATGGCCGAGACACAGGAAATGAGACAGCCGACCAGGCTGAATCCGGCGGAGGCAACGCCCGTGCTATCGCCCACAGAGATCGCAGTGCCAACAATGCCCAGGACAATCCCGATGATGACAACAGCAAACCAGGCGATAGTCAGCAGGATAGACTGCGCCGCGTTAAAGCGCACAAAGCGATTTGTCTTCTCCACGAAGAAGAAGATGATCCCAACGATGGGGATGTAGGAAAGGCCGGCGGCGATGTGCGCCTCCATTCCCATCGAGGTCGGCCCCCATTTGCTACCGGCGCTGCCGGTAGGCGCCCCATACGGTGGTGGCGGCGGTGGGCTGCCATACGACGGTTGCTGCCCATAGGGTGGTTGGTTTGGATCCATGCCCATGTTACTTGGTCGCCTTTCTGTGAAACACTTTTGCGCTACACCGACACCGGCGCAGACGCCACGAGGCGGAGATACCCCCTCCGAGAAGGTTGCATACAACGTCACTGGTCGAATGTATTCAACAGCATCACCCGCCTCACGCGAGTATGCGCTTCTCGATACGTCATGATACGCTGTGTCACGCTTGCCTCGCTACGCACAAGGTACCCAAAAAACGCCGTTCTGTCTACTGGTATTTTTACACAGCATTTTTTGGCGTTTTGGGCTTGACCGGATGCCTGAGCGATGATACACTGGTATACTATCCGCTCATGAGGCGCGAAATTGGCGCATAATGCGTGCCAATTTTGCTCAGCTTCCGTAGCGGTGGAACGGACACGGGGTAGGCAGCGCCTATCCCGCATTCGCGCGTGCGCGTCAACCCATTGTGCCACCCGGCCCCCATTTCTGGGAGCTGGGTATTTGTGCTGAGCAACAGACTGCTCACTGGACGATCAAAGGGGAAGGTATGCCGCGTAAAACCCATTATTATCGCTTCTACTTCGAGGTGGCCCGCGCCTCCTTTCGCCGGCAACTGGTCTATCGCTGGACCAATCTGACAGGGCTGATCGTCAACATCTTCTTCGGCGCTATCTTCAGCTATGTGATGATCGCGCTGTTTCAGGCGCGGCATGACACCGCTGGCTACGACTTGCGCGATACCTTGCGCTACATCTGGCTGGTGCAGGCGCTTATCATGGTAGTGGTGCCGTTTGGCTGGACGGACCTGATGCTGACCATTCGCTCCGGCGATGTCGTCTCGGACCTCAGCAAGCCCTGCGATTTCTATTGGTACTGGTTCAGCCGTGAGGTCGGATCGGCGCTCTATTATTTCCTCTTCCGCACGGTGCCCATCTATCTTGGCGGCATGCTGCTCTTTGGCATCGGCCTCCCCGGTGGCTGGGTTTCCTGGCTGGGCAGCGGTTTCTTCCTCTTGATCGGCGCGGCGCTCGGCATCGCCTTCCGCTTCCTCTATAACATCATCGCCTTCTGGATCATCGAAGCGCGCGCGATGGTGACGATGGGGCAGGTGATCGCCACCTTCTTCACCGGCAGCTACATCCCTATCGCCTTCATGCCGTTCTGGCTGCGCAGCATCACGCTCTGGCTGCCCTTCAACGGCATGATGAACGTTCCCACCGAGATTTTCACTGGCAAGCTCTTCGGCGGCGCGCTTGCCTTCGAGTTTCTCCGGCAGGCGCTCTGGCTGGTCGCGCTGACGCTGCTGGCGCGCGGTATCGCCGCCATCGCCGCGCGGCGCGTTGTCGTGCAAGGCGGGTAGGCCGTATGGCAAGCGTTCCCTCTTCAGGAGCAAATGTGATGATAACAGGCATAACAGGTATCATAAGCGATCTCAGCCTTTACCGCCGCCTGATCGGCATGCAACTGCGCACACAGGTGCAATATAAGGTCAATCTGGCGGTGGATATCTTCACCTATTTTCTGGTGACGATGCTGGAATATATGGTGATCTTCCTCTATTTCAACACGTTTCAGACGTTGCTCGGCTGGCATGTGGGCGAGGTGGCGCTGCTGGGCGCCGTCGTCTCGTTTACGTTTGGCCTTGCTGAGTTGTTCGGCAGCGGGCTGGATAGCTTTTCAGAGATCATCAGGCGCGGCGAGTTTGACCGCATCCTGCTACGTCCGGTTGGCGCGCTAATGCAGGTGGCCTCCAACGAGTTTCGCATGCGCCGGTTGGGCCGTATGACGCAAGGCTTGCTGATGTTCCTCTTCGCGCTGCACCTCTTGCCTGCGCTGCACTGGACTTTCGCCAAACTGCTGATGCTGGTCTTCGGCATCGCCAGCGGCGCGACGATCTTTGTGGCGGTGCTGCTGCTCGGCGCGACACTCTGCTTCTGGACCGTCGAAACCACCGAACTGGCCAACATCCTCACCTATGGTGGCCGCGAAGTGATGAGCTGGCCGCTCAGCGTCTACAATCGCGCGTTCCAGAGCATTTTCCTTTTCGTCGTGCCGCTGGCCTTCGGCCTTTACATGCCCGTTTGTTATCTGCTGGGCCGCCCGCAGCCGCTTGGTCTGCCGGATGCGGCGGCGTTTCTCTCGCCGCTGGCGGCGGCGCTCTTCGCTGCTGTCGCCTATGTCTTCTGGCGATTCGGCGTGCGCCGCTATCAGAGCGCAGGGGGGTAGACCTCACCCCCTGACCCCTCTCCTCGCGGGAGAGGGAGGACCATGTAGGGCAGTGCCAGATGAAATCAACGTTACTACCTGATTTCAAGTGTGTTTTGAGGAGAATGTGATGATGGCAGCCAAAACGACGACGATGATCGAGACGCATGATCTCAGCAAGGCGTTTCGCATCGCCAAGCGGCGCCCTGGTCTCTTTGGTGGCATGCGCAGCATCGTAGACCCGGAGATGCGCACGGTATCCGCTGTGCGTGACCTCAACATCCTGGTCGAGCGCGGCGAGATGATTGGGCTGATCGGGCCGAACGGCGCGGGCAAAAGTACGACGATCAAAATGCTGACGGGCGTGCTGGTTCCGAGCAGCGGGAAGGTGACGGTGGCGGGCTTTGATCCACACCGCCAGCGACGCGCGCTCGCCAGCCACATCGGCGTGGTCTTCGGGCAGAAGACGCAACTCTGGTGGGATTTACCGCTGATTGACTCCCTGCTGCTACTGCGGCATCTCTATCATGTGCCAGCGGAGCGCCACGCGGAGAATCTGGCCCACATGCGCGCCATGCTCGACCTCGATGAGTTCATTCATACGCCGGTGCGCCAGTTGTCGCTAGGGCAGCGCATGCGTGGCGATCTGGCGGCGGCGCTGCTCCACGACCCGGAGTTGCTCTATCTGGATGAGCCGACCATCGGGCTGGATGTGGTGGCTAAAGCGCGCATCCGCGAGTTCCTGCTGGAGATCAACCGCACGCGCGGCGTGACGGTGCTGCTGACGACACATGATATGGACGATGTGGAGGCGCTTTGCCCGCGCATGATGATCGTGGACCACGGGCGCAAGCTTTTTGATGGTCCGGTGACAGGCATCCGCGAACGATTTGGCGGCGAGCGCACGTTGATTGCGCAGATTGATCCGGCGGACCTCGCCACCTTGCCACGCGGCGGCGAGAATCAGCCGATCATCGAAGGCTTGCCAGCGGGTGTGCGCCAGGTTCCGGCAGAGTCGCCGCAGGTAGCGCTGGCCTTCACGCGCGACGCGCTGCCCGCGCATGAATTGGTGGCGTGGCTTGGCGCGCGTATCCGGCTGCGCGATGTCACCTTCGAGGAGCCGGATATCGAAGATATGATTCGCCACATCTATGAGGATGGGCTGCTCCTCAAAGAAGAGGAAGAAGCAGTTTCGGTCGGATAGCCCCCACCCCCGACCCCTCCCCCGTGCGCGGGAGAGGGGAGTATCAGAAGACCTCACCCCCAACCCCTCTCCCATAGGAGAGGGGAGCGCAGGCGCTGGCATCCGGGCGGGCACTGGTGAGGGGAGACCAGCCTCCTGTTCCGAACGTGCGGAGGCAACCTTCGTTGCAGCACACACTCAGGCGCGGATTCATCCGCCGACCTTTAGCGGCTGGAGAACGCCTGCGTGCCGGTGATCTCGCGCCCGACGATCAGCGATTGGATGGTGTCGGTGCCTTCGTAGGTGAAGACCGCTTCGATGTCGGCGTGATGGCGGGCGATGTGATATTCCAGCAGGATACCGTTGCCACCGAGCATCTCACGCGCGTCTGCGACCACCTCGCGCGCCAGCCGCGCATTGTTCATCTTGGCAAGCGAGGCCATGCCATCGGTCATCTTGCCCTCCGCCTGAAGCTGGCTCAGCCGCAGGCAGAGCAGTTGCATGCTGGTGACGTTCGCCAGCATCGCGGCGAGTTTGTTCTGGATGATCTGGAAACTGATGAGCGGCTTGCCGAATTGCACCCGCTGCTGCGCGTAGTTCAGCGCAATCTCATAGGCGGCAATTGCGTGACCAATGGCTTCCCAGGCAACGCCGGAGCGCGTGGCCGTCAGCACGCGCGAGGTATCTTTGAAGCTGCGGCTCTTCGCCAGACGGTTTTCCAGCGGCACGCGCACGCCTTCCAGAGCGATGTCCGCCTGCCAGACGGCGCGCTTGGAGACTTTGCCTGTCATGACGGTTGGCGTGAAGCCGGGCGTTCCCTTCTCGACTAGGAATCCACCGACGTTGCCTTCATCGTCGCGCGCCCAGATGATCGTCACATCGGCAAACGAGGCGTTGCCGATCCAGCGTTTCGCGCCGGTGATGACATACTCGTTGCCTTCGCGGTGAGCGCGGGTTTCCAGCGCCACGGCATCCGAACCGTGGTTGGGTTCGGTCAAGCCGAAGGCGCCAATCTTCTCCATCCGCGCCATTGCTGGCAGCCATTTCTGCTTCTGCTCCTCAGAACCCAGCAGCGCCAGTGAGGTCATAGCCAGGCCGGAGTGAACGCCGAAGAAGGTGCAAACGCTGGCGTCGCCGCGCGCAAGTTCCTGGGCGATCAGACCGGCGGCGACAGTGCTCATGCCGGGGCAGCCATAGCCTTGCAGGTTGCCGCCCGCGATATTCAGCGCGGCGAGCTTGGGAATCAACTCAAAGGGAAATTCGGCGCGCTCCCAATAGTCGTTGATGATCGGAATGACTTCCTCGTTGGCGAACGCGCGCACGGTGTCGCGGATGCGCCGCTCTTCATCGGTCAGCAACTCATCCACCAGATAATAGTCTGTGCCAAGCGACCGGGTTACATCAATGCTCATGTGAATCCTCTCGTGATGTGTTCATGTGCGCGCTACACCGCCATAACGCCGTTGTGCCCCTCAATCTGGCGTTCTTACATCGCCATTGTCTCGAGGGGCGTTGTACCAAGAATTGTACCGTATTGGCTGCATGGGTCGTATCTCATCGCATTTGGTCGGTTAAACAGTGGCGCGTGAGCGACATGCAAGAGGAACGGGTGAGCAATTCTCTCAGCAACTGGTTCATGATATCGTGATGCGAGGGAATGCGCCATAGTCTTACATTTGGTGCTACCATATCTCCGTTACGCATAAGCGGCTACTACGGCTGAGGTCAAACATCCTATGGAGCCTACAGCAGACTATTATCGGCGCAGCACGCGCCTCCCGTTGATCTATTGGCTGAGGCATTGCGCCATATGCACGCACCGGTTGCGCAGGGGCGCGGTATTGCTGGAAGAATCCGATACTGCGCCGGAGCCTCGCCAATCATGGCTGCTCTGCCTGGAGTGCGAGTCAGATGTGCGCCATGAGATCGAGCGCGCTGCGCTGCGCTCCGCGCAACGGCTGCGCATCGCTATTGGCGTGGTGGCGAGTGATCGTGGCCACGCCGTGCCGAAGCTCTCGCGGGAAGACCTGGAAGAGAAATGGGTCGAGCGCGGCTTAATCGGAATGTTCTGGTTGGTCTTTTCGGTGCATGCGCTGGCCTTCCTTATCGTGGTCGTGCATCTCATGGCGATGTCACACTGATGCGCTTATCTCATTCAGCCCGGTTACATTTTGTGTAAACCTATGCGCAGAAGTACGGAAGGGGGTAAGCTGTTGGTCCACCGATATTGTGTGATACACCGGCCAGCGCATATAATAGCCGGGTAATTTGGGAATGCCTGCGCCTGATTTCCCGTGACTTTCTCTTGTAGCGCGCAGCAGCGTTCTCTGTCCACAAGTAAGGTGTCAGTGATGACCACGGAACGCATGATGCCCGGCATATCGCCCGATGTCTTGTCTACAATGACGCAACTTCGTCGTGAGCAGGAACGGCTGCAACGCCAGAACGAACAATTAGAAGAACAGGTACGTGCGCTGCTCGTGCTACAGGAAATAGCCAACACACTGAGCGCTGAACTCAACCTTACCCCTCTGTTGCGACGCATTGCGATTGCTGCCTTGAAGCTGACCGCTGCGCAGGTCAGCATGGTCTATCTGGTGAACGCCGACGGCACGCAACTGACGGTGAAAGCCGTTGAAACTGCCCAGACGGCTGCCGATAGCGGCGCGTTCAGCGCATGGGACCTTGCTTCGCGTTCGCAGCCGGGCACACTGGAGGATGAGGCAGACGCGCCTGGCGGGCCAAGCATTGGCGTGGAGGAGGGCGTGGCCGGCGCTGCGGCTACGAGCGGCATGCTGGTGCTGGTCAATGAGCCACAGAACGACCCGCGTTTCGATGCCGCCGCAATCAGTATTGACGCGCAACTGCTCGGTGTGCAGCCCAGCGCGCTACTGGCGGTACCGATGATTTTCCAGGGAGCCGTGAGCGGTGTGCTGGAGGTCGCACACGCCGACCAGCCGGCAGGATTCGACGCCAGCGGCCTCGATCTGCTGCGCACGCTGGCGGCGCAGGCGGCCACCGCCGTTGAGAATGCGCGACTCTACACGCGCCTGCGGACCGAGCGCGACCGCATCATCCAGGCGCAAGAAGACGAGCGCAAGCGGCTGGGACGCGACCTGCACGACGGCCCGGCGCAACGGCTGGCACACATTGCCATGTCACTGAGCTATGCCGAGAAGTTGATTGATTTCGACCCGGCGGCGCTGCGCACAGAACTGGCGTCGTTGCGCGAATCGGCAAACGCCACCACCCGCGAGATTCGCAATCTACTCTTCGATCTGCGCCCGCTCGTACTCGATGCCGAAAATGGCGGCCTCGTCGTGGCATTGCGGCATTTCCTTGAACGTTTCCAGGCCACTCCCGGTCCGCATATGCACCTCTCCGCCGAGTATCCGGAGCGGCTCTCACACAACAGCGAATTGACGGCCTTTGCGATTATTCAGGAGGCCGTCAACAACACCATCAAGCACGCCAACGCCGCCAACTGCTGGATCGAGGTCCGTGAATACCCCGACAAATGCGTGGCGCTGGTACGCGACGACGGCGAAGGCTTCGATCCGCAGCAACTTCAGGAAGAATATGAGCATCGGGGAAGCTGGGGTCTGATGAATATGGCCGAGCGGGCGCTGCTGATCCAGGCGAAACTGAACATTGCCTCGCAGCCGGGGAAAGGCACCGTCGTCTCGCTCGAAATTCCGCGTTGACCGGCTCCGCATGGCTATGTTACACTTTGCAGTAGCTGTCAGTCGTGCGGGCTGCGATTGCGCATGTCCTGAAGCATTACACGATGAAGAGATGATTGGGTGAGACCGTTGCCTGCAACGGATTAAACCAGTCGCGTGTAAGACAACGCAAAAGACAAGGTGAACGTCTGTGCCTAAAGTTACTTTCGTCAACGAAAAACGCACCGTCGAGGTCGAGCGTGGGGCCTCGCTGCGCTACGCCGCGCTCGAAAATGATGTCCCGCTCTATTGCATGTGGTTCGGTATCTCGAAGCTTGCCAACTGCCACGGCAACGGCCTCTGCTGGACAGACCGCGTGCGCGTCTCCCCCGCCAGCGCCGTTACCCCCAAGACGCTGCTCGAGACGGCGATGAACCAGTTCGGCACGCTGCCCAAGAACCGTGATCCGCAGACGCGCCTCGCCTGCCAGGTGCAGGTGCTGGAAGATTGCGAAGTGACGACGCGCTGCAAAATGAAGAAGTAGCATTGAGCTGGCGAAGAACTGCTTACCACCAATAGAGGAGATGGCGCGATGCGTCTTGATCGCGTGCTAAGCGAGGGCGAAGCACAAATCGCTCTGCGCCGGATGGGATTCGTTGTCCGTGAGGCGCAGGGCCGCCCTGGTCTCTATGAGATTGAAAACGACAAAATCGGCGGCATACGAGTGATGACAGTAGAACAACTCTGCTCCTTCGCTGAGGGAGCCGTGATTGCCGAGCAACTGCGGCAGGGAGTCGCGGGAAGCATCCCAAACTAGACCTCACCCCCTGACCCCCTCTCCCATGAGGAGAGGGGAATCACAAGCGGGCGTGCAGATGGGGAAGGATAGCAGCAGATGATGTTCTGGAATCACTGGACGTATTTACGTGCTGCATCTGCACGCGCGTTCGCCGCAGAGGAACTGCCCGAGACGGGCATTGCCCCTGAACAACCGACACAACCGCAGCTGGCGCAACTGGATGAGCAGCGGCAGGCGCAGGCGAAACAGTACGCGCGGCAGCGGCAATGGCTCTCGCTCGTCAATCTGGGAATCAGCGCGCTGGTCATCCTGGTGCTGCTCTTTGGCGGGATGGGGTTCGCGCTGCGCGATGCGCTCGCTACGACCGGCCAATGGCAGCCTGTCGCGGGTTGGCGTCCGGTGCTGGTCGCGCTCTATTTCCTGGTGCTGTTCGCCGTCTCTTTTGTGCTTGGCCTGCCGTTCAGCTATTACGGTGGGTATGTCTTGCCGCATCGCTATGGCCTCTCCACGCAATCGTTCGGCGCATGGGTGGCCGATATGGTGAAGGGGCTGGCGCTCTCGCTGCCATTTGAGCTGGCCGCTGTCCTGTTCATCTATCTGCTGCTGGCACTGACGTCCGCGACATGGTGGCTCTGGACGGGGCTGGCGATGCTCTGTGTCACAGTATTGCTGGCGAATCTCGCGCCCGTTCTGCTGCTGCCGATCTTTTTCAAGCTGACGCCGCTGCCGGATGGCGAGGTGAAGCAGCGTGCGCTGGCGCTGGCGGCCCAGGCGCGAACGCGGGTGCGCGGCATCTACTCGATGAATATGAGTTCCAAGACCACCGCCGCCAATGCGATGGTAATTGGGCTGGGCAATACCCGGCGCATCGTTATCGGCGATACGCTGCTGGACCGATATACGCAGGATGAGATTGCGTTTGTGGTGGCACATGAACTCGGCCATCAGGTGCATCGTGATATTCCCAAGCTGATCGTGGTGCAGACGTTGACGACGCTGATCGGTCTCTTCATCGTCAACCTGGTGCTGCACGCAGTGGTTGGCAGCGTCACGCTGTATCATGGGCTGGCGGACCCCGCTACGATGCCACTGGTGGCGGCGGCGCTGGGTGTCTTCGCGCTGATTCTGCTACCCGTCACCAATAGTTACAGCCGTCATGTGGAGCATCAGGCGGATGTCTACGGGCTGGAAGCGACGCGCGACCCACAGGCGTTCATCAGCGCGATGACGCGGCTGGCGAACCAGAATCTGGCGGAGGTTGAGCCGTCGCCGCTCGTCGAGTTCATGCTGCACAATCACCCCTCGGTCGGACGGCGGCTGGCCTATGCCCGCGCCAACGCTGATCGGTTTAGAGCAGGTGAAACAGCATGACAACGTTGACGTATGAAGATATTCGCGCGATTCTGCCGCACCGCTATCCGTTTCTACTGGTTGATCGCATCCTCGAATGTACGCCGGAGCGGGCGCTGGGGGTGAAGCTGGTCAGTGGGAATGAGCCGTTCTTCGCCGGACATTTTCCGGAGTTTGCCATCATGCCCGGCGTTCTCATTGCGGAGGCTGCGGCTCAGGTGGGCGCGGTTGCCGTGCTGCATCAGCCTGCGTACCAGGGGCAAATGCCATTTCTCGCTGGGCTGGACCGCTGGCGCTTCAGGGCGCAGGTGACGCCAGGCGACACACTGCTGATCGAGGTGACGCTGGGAGCTATTCACCGGGGAATTGGTCGCGGCCACGCCGAGGCGCGAGTCGAGGGAAATGTGGTCGCCAGCGGCGATATTCTCTTCGCGCTAAAGAGTAAGGCGGGAGTAGCGGGCGGTTAAAACCGCATCTGGATGGCCGCTGGCCGCGAAGTCCGCCTGCGCGGACTGAGAGGCCCCACCCCTAACCCCTCCCCCGCGTGGGAGAGGGGAGGCCAGACACTACCTGCTCCGAACCCGCGCAGGCGGGTTTTGCGGCTGAAAGCCATCAAGGCGCGAATTCATTCGCAGGCTTGATGGCGCAGATACATTATTCCAGCGCACCATGCACCAACTCGCCGCCAACCAGCGTCGCGGCAACCTCCGCGCCCGCTAAACGATCTGCCGGGATGGTGAAGGGGTCTTCGCCCAGCACGACCATATCAGCCAGCTTTCCAGGTTCCAGCGACCCCTGGTGCTGCTCCTGGCCACCAGCGTAAGCTGCGCCCATTGTGTATGCCCAGAGCGCCTCCGCCAGCGTCAACGCCTGATCGGGCACCCAGGCGGGACGGTCCGGCTCCTGGTCGTTGCGGCGATTGACGGCGGCGTGCAGGATGCGCAGCGGGTCGGCGGTATCCACCGGCAGGTCTGAGCCAAGCGCCAGCCGGATACCTGCCTGCCGCAAGGTCTGATACGCGTAAGCACGGCGGTAGCGTGCGCCCCAGTGGCGTTCGGCTACATCGCGGTCCACTACTGCGTGGAAGGGCTGCACAGACGCGACGACGCCCAGCCGCGCCATGCGCTCGATATCGGCGGGCGCAGCAAGCTGCACATGCTCCAGACGGATGCGGCGTGGATTGATCGTCGGCACACTGGCTGCCGCCTGCTCCTGCTGGCGCAGCGTCGCCTCGATGCCGTTCAACGCCGTGTGTACCGCACGGTCGCCTATGGCGTGGATAGCGACGCCGATGCCGCCCTCCGCCGCCTCAGCAACGATGCGCGCGGCCTCTGTGTCGTCCACAGTAAGCAGGCCACGGTTGCCCGGCTGATTCTCGTAGGGGTCAAGCATTGCGGCGGTCTGCGGGCCAAGCGCGCCATCCATGAAGAGCTTGATGCCGGCGAAGCGCAGGTAATCGTCGCCAAAACCGGCCTGCAAGCCCAGGTGAATCGCGTCAGGCAGTGTGCGGTTGTGGATATAGACCAGCACACGCAGGCCAAGCTGATGCGCGCTGTGCAGCCGTTGCAGCACGCGCAAGCTCTGGTCGCCCTCGATGTTATGCACGCCCGTAATGCCGCGTGCGCGAAGCTCCGCCAGCACGCGCGTTAACTCGTCTGCCATCGGCGCATCATCCGGCGGCGTCACCACGTTATCTATCAGGTCGGTCGCGCCAAACTCGAAGAGCATGCCGGTTGGCTCGCCGTTCGCATCGCGCCCAATCGCGCCGGAGGCAGGTTCAGGTGTATTGGCGTCTATACCAGCGCGGCGCAACGCCTCACTGTTGACCCAGAGCGCATGATACGCATGGTCCCAGAGCGCGACCGGATGGTCCGGCACGACGGCATCAAGCGAAGCTCTGGTAGGGAAGCGGCCATCAGGCCAGAGGTTTTTATCCCAGCCGCGCCCGACAATCCAGCCTCCGGCGGGCGTCTGCTGGGCGCGCTGGCGTACAAGCTCGACGGCGGCGGCTTCAGACGGCACATCGCGCAGGTTCACGTTCAGGCGCGACTGCACGTAATGGAGCAGATGGATATGCGCGTCAATGAAGCCCGGCAAGACAGTACGCCCGCGCAGGTCCAGCGTATCGGACAGCGGACCAGCGAATGAGCGAATCTCCACATCATCACCGACCGCGAGAATATGCCCAGAGGCGCGATCAACCGCCAGCGCCGTCGCACGCGGCTGATCGGGGTTCATCGTGTAGAACGAGCCGTTGAGCAGAAGCAAAACGGGGCGGCGTCCCAGTGGCATATCTGTGGCTCCAAATCAGATTATTTCTCGCCAGAAGGCAACAACTTCTGTTGCTCCTGCTCTTGCTGCTTCGCGGCTTCCAGCTTGAGTTGCTCGCTCATGCGCTCCTCGCGGTAGCGGCGATAGAAGCGCGTAAACAGGTCTTTCATCTGGCGCTGCGAGAGCTTTTTGCCGCCCTCGAAGTATTCGATGGCCACCTGCCCCAACGACCAAGTGCCTGCCGCCGCAATTGCGCCGGCCACCAGATCGCCGCCAAATGGCACCGCTTTGGCAGCCTCTTCAGCGATATAGCGGAACACCAACCCACCGGCAATCGTCGCAATCAGTTCGCGGGTCGGCTTTCCGGCGAGCGGTTCGTTGTAGAGCGCGGCGATACGCATGGTCATACGCACCTGATTGCCGAGCAGAATCGGGATATCCACCAGCGGAATCGGCTCCATGCCGGCTACCAGCGCCACCATACTCGACGAGCGCACGATCTTCTGCGCAGCCTGACGGCGGTAGCGCGGCAGTTCGCGGCCCAACGTCAGCGCGGCCTCCGGGCTGGTCTCGATGATCGCGGGTATCAGCTCCTCACCGACGTTTTCGCCGGTGCGCGCGGAGATGGGGATGACATCGCTGACGTGCAGATGCGCGGCGGCGTTGGCGGCGGCCTCATCGGCGTCAGCTTTCAGCGTGTCGCACTTGTTTAGCGCAATCACCAGCGGCTTGTTGGAGGCGCGCAACTGGTTGATGATGGCGATATCCTGCGCGCGGATGCCTTTCGTTGCATCCAGGAGATAGACAATCGCCGCCGCTTCTTCTACCGCCTCTTCTTGCAGTTGCGGGAGGTGTCCTGGCGTGTCTATCAGCGAGAAGGGGCCAAGCGCGCCACGCACCAGCGTCTTTGTCGTGCCTTCGCGCGCCGAAACCGCTGAGAGGTACCCGCCGCGCAACTGGTTGAAGAGCGTGGACTTGCCGGAGTTCGCCAGACCCAACAGCGCGACCTTGTGCCCCAGCTCTGACTCAATCGCCGACTGCGCCGCCTTCCAGTCGAGCACGTTGAGGAACTTGCGCGCGACCGCCAGATTGGATGGCAGGCGTGTCAGATTCGAGAAGGTGAAGACATCGCGCGCGCGCACGCCCAGCCGGCCCCGAGATTTCTTGTCTTTTTCGTTGGTTTTGCTCATACTGTTCCGTTTCCTCCACTCTGCGCCGGCTCCTGGCTGCACTCTCGTTGGCTATCGTTAGCTGGCCCGTTCGCGTGCGGCATCGGCTTTACTGCTTGTTATAGCATGCCTGATCGCGTTTCGCCAAAAAGAATGCGCAGATAGCATGCCGAAACAAACGCAACACATGCAACTGATGGAATAGACGTGCCTGCTGTTATCAGCGACGCATGCTGAATCTGGCGAACGATGGCGCTACGGCGCGGCGCCAGTGGTACAATATTTCTACGGCTATTGAATGTACGAATCACGGCGCGAAAAGTCAGGAAGCGAGCGCCAGAGGAGGGCTGGACGCGCTATGCCGACGCTCGCGGGAACGCTGGAACGTATCGTGTTTCGCAACCAGGAGACACAGTATACGGTCGCGCGGCTGGCTCCCGACGCCAGGGGGCGGCTCTTCCGCGAGGAACTGGTGACGCTGGTGGGCGTATTGCCCGGCGTCAGCGTTGGCGAGCTTTTGGAAGTCACCGGCGAATGGGAATCGCACCCGCAGCATGGGCGCCACCTGCGCGTCAGTAGCTTCGTCACACATGCCCCCGTCACCGCCGCTGGACTGCGCCGCTATCTGGGGTCCGGCGTCATCAGGGGCATCGGGCCAAAGACCGCTGAGCGCATCGTCGCGCACTTCGGTGAGCAAACGCTGGCGATCATCGAGCTGGAGCCGGAGCGACTGGAAGAGATCAAAGGCATCAGCGCCAGCAAGCGCCAGCAGATCGTCAACGGCTGGGCCGAACAGCGCGATATCCGCGAAGTGATGCTGTTTCTTCAGGAATACGATGTCTCGCCTTCGCTCGGCACGAAGATTTACCGCCAGTATGGCAAGCAATCCATCAACGTCATCCGCGAGAATCCTTATCTTCTCGAACGCGATATCCGTGGCGTTGGCTTCAAGACGGCGGATGCGCTGGCCGTGCATCTTGGGCTGCCACGCGACAGTGTGCCGCGCTTCATGACGGGCCTCAAACATGTGCTGTCGGAGCTTGCCAGCGCCGACGGTCATTGCTATCTGCCAAAAGACGATCTGTTGATGCGCGCGGCGGCGCTGCTGGATGTTGCTCCAGAGCAGTTGGAGCCAGCGCTCGAGCAACTGCTCGCGGAGAAGGAAGCCTTCGCCCAGGACGACCACATCTATCTCGCGCCGTTTTTCTATGCAGAGAACGGCACTGCGCGCCGCCTGCGCCTGATCCTCAATGCGCCAAGTCCGCTGCCACCCGTCAGCGCGCGCGCCTGGGCAAAGACGTTTGCGGCGCTGGAGCAGGAGCGCGGCATTCATCTGGCCGAGCGGCAGAAAGAGGCAGTGCGCACGGCCTATACGGCGAAGGTCTGCGTGCTGACGGGCGGGCCGGGCGTGGGCAAGACGACAGCCATCCGCGCGTTGCTCGATACGTTGGATGCGCAGCAGGTATCCTATGTGCTGGCGGCGCCGACGGGCCGCGCGGCGAAACGCATGGCGGAGGCCACCGGACGCCCTGCACGCACGCTGCACCGCCTGTTGGAGTTTCAGCCCAACGCCAACGACTTCGCCTATAACGAGCGTCGTCCGCTGCCACACCAATTCGTCATCGTGGATGAAGTTTCGATGCTGGACATTCTGCTCGCATACCGACTGGTGAAGGCATTGGCGCCGGAGACGCATCTGTTGCTGGTGGGCGACGCCGATCAGTTGCCGTCGGTGGGACCGGGGAGCGTCTTTGCCGACATCATCGCCAGCGACGTGATTCCGACCGTGCGGTTGACGGAACTCTTCCGGCAGGCGCGTGAAAGCGCCATCATCGTCACGGCACACGGCGTGCAGGCTGGCGTGATGCCATCGCTACAACCCAAAGCCACCAGCGATTTCTTTTTCATGCGTGCGGAGGAGCCGCTAGCGGCGCAACGACTAATCGTGGATATTGTGGCGCGGCGTCTACCAGCGCGCTACGGCTTCGATCCCAAACGCGACATTCAGGTGCTTTCACCGATGTATCGCGGTCCCGTCGGCGTGGTGGCGCTGAATGACGCGTTGCAGGCGCGGCTCAACCCCGCCGCTGCTGCCGCAACGATCACCTACGGCGACCATACGCTGCGCGCTGGCGACAAGGTGATGGCGGTGCGCAACGACTATGACAAAGGGCCGAACGGTGTCTTCAACGGCGACCTGGGCCGCGTGGTGGAGGTGCTGCGCGAGACAAACCAGCTAGCGGTAGAGTTCAGCGATGAGGCCGGCGCGTTCACCGTCTGCTATGAGACACATGAACTGGATGAGCTGACGCTGGCCTACGCCTGCACAATTCACCGCGCGCAGGGCAGCGAATATCCCTGCGTGGTCTTGCCACTGGTCAACCAGCACTATCTCTTGCTTCAGCGCAACCTGCTCTACACGGCGATCACGCGCGCGAAACAGCTCTGCGTGCTGGTTGGCGATCCGCGCGCCCTGCGCCGCGCCGTGGAGAACGATGCGGTCGCCAGCCGCAACACCGGCCTGGCCGAGCGGCTGCAAGGGCCAGTACTGGCAGGCATACACGAAGAGGAGCGCGCCATCACCGCCCGTCATGAAATAGAGCAGGCGTCAGGCAAACCCCGGTAATGTTAAGTTAGTTGATAAAGATTCTAGAAAATGCTACAGTTTTATCATGAGTGAGGGACAATTGCGTCCTCAGTTACCCTGTTGATACTGCTGATGAATGTTCGCAAATGGTGGCGTGTCGCTAAGCGTCTGGCACAGAGGAGCGATGAGACATGAGTATTGATACCACAGTGGCCGGCTCGCAGCCGCAGTCTGGCTATGCGCATCCTGAAGTGTTGGTGGATACCGAGTGGGTAGCCGCGCACCTGGATGACCCGAATGTGCGGATTATCGAGGCGGACGAGGACCCACTGCTCTACGAGGCGATGGGACATATTCGCAATGCCGTCAAGCTGGACTGGCATGTGGATGTGCAAGACCCGGTGCGCCGCGATTTCGTGGATAAGGCGGCCTTCGAGGCGCTGATGAGCCGCTATGGCATCAGCAATGACACGACGGTCGTCTTCTATGGCGACAAGAACAACTGGTATGCGGCATATAGCTACTGGCTCTTCAAGCTCTATGGCCACCGTGACGCCAGGATCATGAACGGCGGGCGCACCAAGTGGGAGGCGGAGGGCCGCGAATACACCAAAGAGACGCCGCAATTCGCGGCGACACAGTACACCGCACAGGAGGCCAATCTCTCACTGCGTGCCTTCCGCCGGCAGGTGGAAGATCATCTGCATGCGGCGAACGCGGCGCTGGTGGATGTACGCTCGCCAGATGAATACACCGGCAAGCTGGTGCATATGATCAATTATCCGCAAGAAGGCGCGCAACGCGGCGGCCATATCCCTGGCGCACAGAATATTCCCTGGGCAACGGCGGCCAACCCTGACGGCACCTTCAAGTCAGCGGAGGAATTGCAGCAGATTTATAGGGGCAAGGGCATTACGCCGGAGAAAGATGTGATCGCCTATTGTCGCATCGGCGAGCGTTCAGCGCACACCTGGTTTGTGCTGACGCAACTGCTGGGCTATCCCAATGTGCGCAACTACGACGGCTCCTGGACCGAGTGGGGCAACCTGGTTGGCGCGCCCATCAACAAGGGCGAGCAACCATAACAGCGCGAGACCTCACCCCCTACCCCCTCTCCCGCGAGGAGAGGGGCCGCGAGCGGAGGGTTGCCGCCAATGGGAGAAGTTATCTTGCCTAACGTGTAGAAAGGACGTAACTTCTCCCGGTTGCCATTAGTCGAGTTGCGTGCCCCTACGGCCCCCTCTCCTTATGGGAGAGGGGTGGCCGCAGGCCGGGGTGAAGTCTCCCAGCGAGAATATGCGATACTTTATTAGAGATTACTGGATGAAATGGCGTATCATTCCCTTCTTTCATTTGGAGAGATGCGCGCCGAAAGCGAGTGTTCACCGATGTCTATGTCTCGCCAGGAAGCTATTGAGTTTCTGGTAGATCATTATCAAAATCCACGCAATCGCGGGCCACTGGAAGACGCTGACGTTCATCTGACCGGCGGCAATCCCGGCTGCTCGGACCGCGTGGAGATGTATGCAAAGGTCGGCGAGGATGGCCGTGTGGAGGCGGTTTCCTTCGAGGGCGAAGGCTGTACGATCAGCATGGCGGCTGCCTCGTATGTGACGGAACTGGTGCAGGGCATGACGATGGAAGAGGTTGAGGCTCTCACCTTTGAGTCGCTGATGGATGATCTGGGCCGCGAAGTGGTGATGGCGCGCCCCACCTGCGCGACGGTGGCGCTGGGCACGCTCAAGAAGGGCATCCACGAGCTGCACATGCAGCGCAAAGCCGCTGAGAAATAAACGAGAAATACATACGTACCCCTCATCCATCAGGCGAGGGGTACACAGTGAGGGCTAGTCGTCTTCCAGCCGAATGTATTTGAAGCTCTCGGCGTACTGCATGTCATGGCCGTGCTTCCGCGCCTGGTTGGCCGTTTCCTTCGCCCACTGGACGACTTCCTCAGTCGGGTCCCAATCACGCATCTGGCTCTTGTGCGCCTTCAGCCCGGCGGCTTTCTTATCGAGATAGCCCTCGACATCCACCCAGCGGTCGGCGCTCTCCGTGCCGCCAATATAGATTTCTTTGACGTTGTGCATCTTCAATCCCTCGGCGGCAAGCTCTGGGAAGGCGAGACGTGTGCTGGCAACCGGCATGATGGCGGCGAGCGTCGCCTCACCGGCGGCGCGATGATCCGGGTGATTGATGTAGCCCTGGCCGTGCCAGCGCACCGTGGGGTCCTGGCAGATCACCACATCCGGCTTGACCTGGCGGATGACACGCGCGATGTCGCGGCGCACTTCCAGCGTCGGCTCCAACCGCGAATCCGTATAGTGCAGGAAGATGACCGGATGCTGTACGCCCAGCGCATCAGCCGCCGCCTGTGCCTCGGCCTGGCGCACCTTCGTCAGCTCTTCGCTGGTAATCGTCTCGTTGCCAGCGTCACCAACCTGCCCATCCGTCACCAGACAATAATAAACATCGCGGCCTTCGGCGGCCCATTTGGCAACGGTTGCGCCGCACATGAACTCGCCATCGTCCGGGTGCGCCATCACAATCAGCACGCGCCGGGGCGCTTTGGTCTGTGCCTGCGTCTCTTCTTCGGACATATCGTGTTTACTCCTCACTCTTGTGTGGAAATGCTTGCCGCGGATTCCCCTTCGGATTCCCACGCTTGACGCCAGCCGGAGAGAATGGCCAGCGCCTGCGCCAGCAAGCGTTGATGCTCCGGCGCGTTCAGCCAGCGACTAACGCCTGATGGATGTGGCAACGGCAACAGTCTGACGCCATTCCGCTCGAAGCTGCTGCCGATGACGTCGTGCAGCAGTTGCGGTCCCAGGAACGCCTCGATTGCCATGCCACCAACTAGCAGTATCGCCCGTGGCCGCACCAACGCCAGTTCGCGCAGCAGGAACGGGCGGCAGAGCGCCAGTTCGGCGGGCGATGGCTTGCGGTCGCCGCCACCACGCGGATTCTTGCCAGGGTCGCACTTGGTGAGCGCAGAGAGATACACCTGGCGATGCAATGCGCCCGCAGGATAACCGGCGCGCTGGAGCCAGCTATCGAGTATTCTGCCGCCAGGACCGGCAAACGGAAATCCGCGTTCCACGGAGAGATGCCCAGGCGCCTGGCCGATCAACATCAACTGGTCGCCGATGCGCCCGCGAAAACCGGCGACGCTGGCGGCACGGGCCAGATAGCCCGCGCTCACGCATTGCTCACAGCAGCGCATCTCGGCATGGAGCGAAAGCAGCAGGCGTTCGCGTTCTTCCTGCTGCTCTCTGGCGGCCAGCGGTGGCAAAAGTTTGATATGGCCGCCAGTCATGACTCGTTTCCGGTAGAATGAAGATAGTGGCTGCGGTAGTAAAGCAGCGGATTTCCTTCGCGCGCTTCCAACGCTTCCACCTGCCCCAGCATAATGGTATGGTCGCCGCCGGGATAGGTGGCGACGATGCGACAATCTACGAATCCCAGCGAGTCATCGAAGACGGGTGCGCCGGTGGCGACGGTATGCGAGGCAACGCCACAGAAGTTGTTATAGCGTTCTTCTGAATTGCCGGCAAAGCAGGTGGAAAGCTGCTCTTGCTCTTCGGAGAGGAAATTGACGGCAAAGACACCGGTTTCAAGCAGAGCATCATGCACACGGCTGCCACGTTCGATGCAAATCAAAACCAGCGGCGGATCGAGGGAGACGGAACAGAAGGCATTAACGGTAATTCCCAGGCGTTGTGGTCCATGTTGGGTCGTCACGATAGTCACGCCTGTTGCAAAACGCCCCATGACCGAACGAAACGTTTGTGTATCAACTACCATGTCTTTTGGTTTCTCTACAGAGAGTGACATTGCATCACCACTTCCTTTTACTTTCTCATGGGAAGTATATCGCTCCTGGCAAATACCCTGCAATGTTCTTTGGTACAGGTCAGCTATGGACGGGCATGACACAAGAGATGAAAGATTTGATGCGTTCTTTACGTATTTTGTAGTAACCCACTGACAGCGCGTGCTATACTTGCGTTACAGGTTATGGCACAGGTTCATGTGCGCCGGGGGGACACATGACGGCAGATGCGCCTGCGTGTTCATCACCTGCCAGATAACAGAAGGGAGTTCCCCCATTCCTACCATTACTCCGCTTCACCGATTCATTCGCTTTGCGCTGGTCGGGCTGATTGGTGTGCCGATCAACCTGTTGCTGCTGGCGCTCTTTCTGCATGTGCTGGGCAACCGGCTCTATCCCCTGGCGCTGGTGGCGTCGTGGGAGATCAGCACAACCATCAATTTTGTCCTCAACCAGATTTACACCTACGGCGAGCAGAACATCCACGGCTGGGACTGGCCGAAACGCGCATTCAAGGCGCAGGCCACCAACCTTTCCTCGCAACTCGTCACCTTCGTTGGCGTGCTGCTCTTGAAAGAAGTGGCGGGCGTCAACCCGTATCTGGCGAGTTTGATTGGCATGGCAGGCGCATTCCTCTACAACTTCGTCATGTCCAATCGCTTCGTCTTTCTGCCCAAGATATCCGAGCTGCCCACGCAAGCCAACGAAACCGCCTATCGCATCGAAAAATAGCCTTGCTCTCGGCGTTGAAACGCCGGTGCACGCGCGAACGGGCTGAAGCCCACGAAGTTCACAGCGGGCTACTGCTGGGCTTTAGCCTGATTCTCGTGCGTCGGCAGTTCACTGCCGCGACATCCCATTACCAGCATGCGCCGGCAGTTCACTGCCGGCGCTTTGTCGCTTCAGTTTGCCAGCGTCAGCACGGCATAGAGCGCGAAGCCGAGCAGTATCGTGCCGGAAAGCCGGTTGACCCAGCGCATTGCTCGCGGCGTAAACTTCGCGCGCAGCAGGCTGACCAGCCCACTGAGAATGAACCACCAGAGCGCCGAGCCACAGAAGACGCCCAGCACCGTCAGCCCGGCGACAAGCGCACTACTATGCGTTCCCACGATACCCACGCCCGCGAAAATAGCGATGAACGAGAGAATCGTCGTCGGATTCGTCAGCGTCAACGCGAAGGTTGAGACATACAAAGCAATGAGGCTCCTCCGGGCAACCAGCGCCGCCGGTTCCGTCGCTGGACACGCCAGCATCGTGCGCACGCCCAGCACGCAGAGGAACGCCGCACCGATCAGGTGAACCCACAGGCGCTCGCCCAGCAGCAGCGACGAGATCACCGTCAGCCCGAAGGCGGCGACCGCGCCATAACACATGTCGGCGGTGGCCGCGCCCAGGCCCAGCACAAAGCCAGCGAGCCGCCCATCCGCCAGCGTGCGCCGGATGCAGAGGACGCCAATCGGGCCGACCGGCGCGGCAATCGAAAGCCCCAGGATGATGCCACGCAACAAGAACAGCAGGTTTGCCATAGCCATAGACGTATCATCTCCAACTGCGCATAAAACTGTGCATACAAAAAGCCCGCCAGACCTCGTTGGTCTGGCGGGCATCCGGTGACCGTTCGGAAGATCAAGAGACAGGAGCAGCTATCCAGACCTGCTGGCTGGCTGCTGGCGCTGGCTGTTGTTCATGGTGATGGAGCAACAATCTCTGCCCGGTAACATCACGCATCTCCTGAACGATCAAACTAATTCGTGGGTAGCATATCACATGAAAAGGCGCATCATGACCATGCCCCTTTGCTCCTATAACGACCGAAAGAGAACGCTTCTTGCAGAAGGTATTCTCCGATATGATTGGCTCACGCATATCAAGAATCATGAAGCCGCAGGCGAGATGTTCGGCTGCATTGACACCATTTGCGCGGCTCACGTACCATTTGTCAAGGGGAAACGTACGGTATGCCCGTTGGATACAGAGGTACATCAGCAATCAAGAGATCACGTAATTGCGTTGAGCGCCGGCAGGTGTCCGCTGTTCTGGGGTCTGCGCCGGATGTGGGGGAATGACGGACATGAGTGAGCGCCAGCACGCCGACATACGTACCATCGGCATCATCTACCGCGAGCATTCTACGGAGGCGGCGCAGCTTGCGCAGGTGCTGACTGAGCGACTGCGCGGGACCGGCAAGCAGGTATGGAGCGCCGACCGCATGGCAGAGGACCGCATCACCGGATTGCTGCCGGAGACGAACGTCATGTTTGTGCTAGGCGGCGATGGGACGATTCTCTCAGTTGCACGGCTCTGCGCGCCCGTCAATATCCCGATTCTCGGTATCAACTTTGGGCGTGTCGGCTTCCTCACCGAACTGGAGCCGTCTGAAGTGGATGAAAAGCTGCCCTACTATCTCGACGGCGACTACTGGATGGATGAACGTTCGATGCTCCAGGCCGAGGTCGTGGGAAATGGCGGGCTAGAGCGGCATATTGCGCTGAATGATGTGGTCGTGGTGCGCGGCGCGGAGCCACGGGTCATTCACCTGAACATCTGGATAGACAACCATCTCTACAACACGACGGTGGCCGATGGTGTCATCGTCTCCACTGCCACCGGCTCGACAGCCTACAATCTTGCGGCGGGCGGCCCGATTTTGCACCCGCAGGTGCGCAGCAGTGTGATTACGCCGATTGCGCCCCACCTGGCGGCAGATCGTTCGCTGATTCTGGAGCCGAACGCCGTGATTACGCTCGAACTGGTGGGAGACACTTCGAGTCCGGCGCTGCTCTCTGCCGATGGGCAAATCAATCGTGATATTGTTCCAGGGATGAAGGTCGTCATTCGCGGCAATGCCTACGTCACCAAGTTTCTGCGTCGCCGCCCGCCAACGTTCTTCTACCGCATCCTTTCCCGGAAACTGCGAGATAACCTGTAGATGCTGCTCGAACTTGCCATCAACGACTTCGCCATCATCGAGGAACTGCGTCTGGCGCTGGGTCCACACTTCAATGTGTTCACCGGCGAAACCGGCGCGGGCAAATCCATCATCATAGACGCCGTTTCCGCGCTGGTGGGCGAGCGTGTCAGCAGCGATGTCGTGCGGGCTGGCAGCGAGCGCGCCATCGTCGAGGGCATCTTCGATGTGAGCACGTTGCTGGCGCAGAGCCAGCCACACAACGGCAATGCGCATCCTCAGCAAGCGACTGAGGCAGGAGCGCAGACCGCAGAGATGGCAGAATCAGCCGAATCTGGGGAATCGCTGGCGCATGTGCTGGCACAACTGGGCATCGAGTGCGAGGATGGCACGCTGATCCTCTCGCGCGAGGTGCTGGCGAGCGGACGCGGCATTGCGCGGGTAAATCGCCGCGCTGTGCCGCTAGCCAGCCTGCAACGCATCGCACGCTTCTTGATTGATATTCATGGGCAGAGCGCACACCTGGAATTGCTGCGTCCGGAGCAGCATGTCTATTACCTGGACCGCTACGCAAACACCGTTGAGTTGCGGCAGAGCGTCGCCGCGCTCTACGACGAGTGGCGCGCGACGCGGCGCGATCTGGAACGACTGCGCCGCGACGAGCGGGAGATTGAGCGACGCATCGAATTGCTGCGCTATGAGGTAGAAGAGATCAACGCCGCAAAGTTGCAGCCCGGCGAACTGGACGAACTCGAAAGCGAACGCCGCCGTCTCGCCAACGCCGAGCGCCTGGGCGAACTCTGTGTCACGATTCACGGCGCGCTGACCGGCGATAGTGATTCCGATACGGTTGGCGCGCTGGACCAGATTGCTGCCGCGCGACATGCGCTGGATGAATTGCTGCGGCTCGACGACACCCTGCGCGACCAGGAGGCCGCGCTCGATCAGGCGCTCTTCTTCGTGCAGGATGCTGCGCTGGCGGTGCGCTCCTATCAGGATGAGGTGGCGGCGGACCCACAGCGCCAGGCGGAGGTGGAGGAGCGGCTGGACCTGATTGCGAAGCTGCGGCGCAAGTATGGCGCGACCATCGAGGAAATCCTGGCCTATGCGGAAAACGCCAGCGCGGAACTGGAAGAGCTGACCCACCGCGAGGAACGCGCCGCCGAACTGGTGGAGCGTGAGACGCAGTTGCGGGCGCAGATCGGTGCGCTCGCCGCCAGCCTCTCTCAGAAACGCAGTGAGGCGAGCGTGCGACTGGCGGCGGCGATGGAACACGAGCTGGACGATCTGAATATGCGACGGGCGCGATTCCAGGTGCAGATGCTCCAGCGACCAGATGCGGAGGGCGCGCCGGTGGCAGAAGCGCCGCGCGGCAAGAGCAAGAACGGCGCTGCGCAGGCAACCATCCCCGCCGGCTCATATGCCTTTGGGCCAACGGGCATTGATAACGTCGAATTTCTGATTGCGCCTAATCCCGGCGAGCCATTGAAGCCACTGGCGCGCATCGCCTCTGGCGGCGAGACCTCACGCCTGATGCTGGCGTTGAAAACGATTCTTGCCAACGCCGATATCGTACCCATCCTGATCTTCGATGAGATAGACAGCGGCATTAGCGGGCGCAGCGGTCAGGTGGTCGGTGAGAAGCTCTGGCAGTTGGGGCGGCTACATCAGATTCTCTGCGTCACGCATCTCCCGCAGATCGCAGCCCTGGGCGACCGCCACTATCAGGTGACGAAGACAACGGGCGAGCAGCGTACAACTACCCAGGTGGAGCAACTTTCCGGCGCAGAGCGGGTGGCTGAATTGTCGCAGATGCTCGGTGGCGCGCGCACCGCCGCCGCGCAGGCCAACGCCAGCGAACTAATCGAACGTAGCCAGGCCTGGAAGGAGACGCAAACCCAGACATACCAACTGGCTTGACAAGGTAGACGGCTAACCGCTATCATGCCCGCAACATGGCGTGTGAAGAAGGAGAAGCGAGCATGCTGTACTGCCAGAATTGCCATCGGGAGCAGCCTGATGGAACGATACTCTGCGACTATTGCGGCGCAGATATTGTAGCGAGAGAATACCAGGACGCGGAGGCGGTAGCCGTTCCCGCCGGCGCTGCCACTGCGCGCGCCGGTACGCAGCCCGGCGCGCCCATCCCCACACTTACCCCCGCGCCAGCGACTCCTTCAGCGCCCGCTCCCGCACAACAGCCAACGCCATTAGAACAGCCACAGTACGCGAGCCAGTCAGAGTCGGGGCAGCTTGCGCCGACGCAGAAGCTACGGTCGCGGCCAGCCATCTCGCGCAGCCAGCAGACGCCGACATCGCTGCCAAACTACTCAGCGTTTCCGCCGCGCCAGCCAGACGCCGCGCCACCGGCCAATGGCGCGGGCCACGCCTCCAACGCTCCGCGCCGGGTGGTGCTACTCGTCCTGGAGAAGCAAACCATCGAGCTTGCTGCGCCAAAGGATTATCGCATCGGCAGGCATGATCCAGAGCAGCAGATATTTCCCGATATTGATTTGCATGAAGCGAACGGCATGAATGGAGCGGTCAATGGTGTATCGCGTCGCCACGCGATCATTCACGTCAATCACAATACGGCTTCCATCGAAGACCTCGAAAGCCGCAATTTCACCATTCTCAACGGCTTTCGCCTGTTCCCGTATCAACAATATCCCTTGATGGATGGCGACGAGATTCTGCTGGGCAATATCAGGTTATCGGTTAAGATTCAGACTTCGTTGTAATGGTAGAAGTTGTAATAGTAGTTGGCGATGTGACACATCGTGTCCTCATGAAAGAAAACGAAAGAAAGAGACTTCTATGGCAATTCTGGTCATTGTGCATGTCGTCAACGAAGAGCCATTTGTTGCCGACCTCGAAGAGCTACCGGCAGCGGACGCCACCTGCGTCATCTTCAAGAACCCACGCACGCGCGAGCAGAAGCGGGTGCAATGGCTTTCTGGCGCCGTGCAATCGGTGATTTTTTCGATGTCGCGGATCACCTTCATCGAAGTACCCACCGAAGGCAGCGGCGAAGAGGTCGAGGGCTTCGTCAAAGACCGCGCCAGGAATTACTAGGTTCTGTTGACATTTTACCGTAACCAGACGAGCGCGCAGACGAAGTGGACGAAGCCCAGGTAGGAGCGGTCCAACTTGTCGAAACGCGAGAAGATACGGCGA
>JAJPKE010000018.1 GCA_021323855.1 Chloroflexota bacterium
GTCCATGTCGAAGCGGAGGCGCGTCCGCGCAAAGCGATGGCCCAGCGCTGCTTCGATTACGGCGCACGTATCTGGCAAACCACTGGCCTACCAGTACTCTCGGTGGTGCTGTGGCTGCAAGCGGGTGGCACACCGCCCGCCTCGCCCTTCGAGCTACGCGCGGGCAACCGGCTGGTGGCGACGTGGCATTTCACCGGCATCGAACTCTATGCGTTAGATGCCGAGCAACTGCTGAGTAGTGGCTTGCTAGGGCTGTTGCCGTTAGTGCCCTTCACCAAACAAGGCGGGGATGAGGCAACCATCGAGCGGACGGCACTGTTGGTCAAAGAGCAGGCGCCAGCAGCAGAGATTGAGGTACTTGAAACATTGCTAGCGGTGTTTGGCGCCCGTACGATTGGCGCTGACGCGATACGGACGTTGATGCGGAGGTTGTTTATGTCTACTGAGATTCTGGAAACTTCGCCGCTTTACCAGGAGTGGGTCGCACGTGGCAAAGCAGAAGGATTGGCAGAAGGGCTGGCAGAGGGCAAAGCAGAAGGATTGGCAGAAGGGCTGGCAGAGGGCAAAGCAGAAGGGTTGGCGGAGGGGTTAGCGGAAGGCAAAGCCGAGGCAGTGCTGACGGTGTTGCGGGTGCGCTTTGGTACGCTGCCACCGGCGGTTGAGGCTGCCATTCGTGCCGCTACCCTATCTGTGCTGGATGAAGTGCTGGAACACGCGATCAGCGACTCACTGGAACAACTATCCGCTCGCCTGGGCGTCTAGCGTCATGTAGATCATTGCTCGCCTATCAATGTACCGGAAGCGTCAATAGTTGTCTCACAATCATGAGGCAGTGAGGCGTCGCGCCAGCGCCAGCGCTTCGTCGCGCGTGGCAACATCCCCACGCAGTTGCGCCAGCCGCACCGCATGGAGAACGCGGCCAATCGCTGGCCCTGGTATAGCGTCTGGCTCGCGCGCCAGGTCGGACCCACTCAACAGCGGGGGTGGTATCAGCCGCTCACGGTCATTGAAGAATAGCTCCAAGAGCGAACGCGCCGCTGCATCCAGTCCGGCGACGTAGTGTTCGCCGTCGAGTGGCGCAGTCACCAGAGCTGCATTGCAGGCGACCGCTGCGACGAGCAGATCAACCGTTATCTCACCATGTTCATGGAACAAGAGCGCCGCCTGCATCTCAGTAACCGGTTCACCATGAGTGCCCGCAAGTTGCATGCGGATCGTGTGTAGCGCACCGCTCACGAGATGCCAGAAAATCGTTTGTTCAGCTTTGGCAAGACGCCACCCTGGATGAGCAGCTATGACGGATGAGGGCGCATCGCTCCGCGTTCCCGGCGCTTCAGCGGAGCCAGCAGTATGTGCATAGGCTGCATGCAGGAGCAGCCCCCAGCGCAGCGCGACGATACGTGGCAACCCATCCGGCAATGGGGCGGCATACCAGGTGCGCAGACCATCCAGTGTTGCCAGCGCCTCTATGCCAGTGATTTCCAGCTTGCCAGCGGAATAATCCTGCTGCAAGCCGCTGGTGGCGCGCACCGAAGCAATGGCATGCGCGACAACGGCTGGCCGTTGAAGCGTGGGAAAGAGCGCAGTGAGCGCGCCAGTCTCCGCCAGGAAGTCCAGCCCATCCGCCGCCCGCGCCGCTGTGAACAGCTCGTTCAGTTCGTCGCGCAGCCGGTCGCCGGGCAGACTGATGAGTTTGGGTGCGGTGGCGTGTGCTGAAGCAATCAATGACGGCGATGCACTGAAGCCATAGGTTGCAATCAAGCGCGCAGCGCGCAGGATGCGCCCGTAGTCCGCATGCAGCGCACGGTCGCTGGCCGGCGTCAGGGTGCGCTGTGCGAGATCGTTCACTCCGCCGAGCGGATCGAGGAGGCCGGGCAACCGCCGTATCGGCTCAGTACCGCTGATTTTTTGCGCGTGCTGCTCAATCTCTGCCATGCGCGCCAGCAACACCTCACGCGCGCTGAGTGGCAGCGCCAGCGCATTGACGGTGAAATCGCGCTGGGCGAGATCATTACTGATGGAAGCGCCACGCAGCAAGGAAAGATCGAGCTGTGGCGCTTTCGCTCCCTTAGCAGCAAACAGGCCGACGCGCACGGAGTCGCGGTTCAGCGGCGCAACCCAGATGGCCGGCTTGCGCAGCGCGTGCAACGCCTCAGCCAGCGGCAGCGGCGCGCAGGTGACGGCGAGGTCAATATCACCGGCAGGCTGTCCGAGCAAGGCATTCCGCAGGCAGCCGCCGACCAGCCACGCCTGCGCACCGTGTGTGGCGAGCGCGGTGGCCAGCGCATCAAGGAGCATCCGCCAGCGTTCGCTACGCGGCTCTGGCACTCTATCGGTCGCCATAGGCTTTTTAGGTGTCTCTTGTTCAGCTCTTCAGCAGAAGAACGCGCTATACAGGTTATTCGCTGCCTAGCGTATCGCGTTCGACCACGCGCACCTGTTCGGCACGCAGCGTCGCCAGCACACACGGCTCGCTGGTGGCTGGGTCGAGGAATTCAACATCGAAGAGCGTGGGAGTGCCTTCGCTCCGGTGAATCACCATGCCACGCTCGCCAGCGTTCAGCGTCGCCGGTATCTCTTTTCCCTCTTTTTCGATACGCCAGGATGGTTCAACCGTAATATTTTCCACCAGTTCCACCAGATCCATTTCTTCAGGTTCCATGAATGTCTCCTCTGTTTTCCAATCAGTATATCCGCTGCAAATCTCCTGTGTCGCCGCCTGTATTGTACACGTTCTGCTCGCGAACGCAACGGCGACGGCGATGAGTAATAGTGACCAACACGACGGATTGGCGACTCATGAGTAGATTTGCTGGATATCCGGCTTGATTTCCTTCACGGGTCATGGTATTCTTGTCTATTGGGCGAGAAACGCCCAAACCAGTGAACAGTGTTGTTCATGACAGGAACAACCTACGGAGGCTGAGTAAGGGACCTATGCGAACGTATAGCTACGAAAACATCTTGCGCGCTGTTGGCCAGGTGCTGGACCGCGCGGAGGCACGGAGCTTCGCTATTCGTGATGTGGAGAGCGGTCTGGTGGTCGAAACATTCGACGACACTGGCAAACGCGCTCTGACGCTCAACTTTGATGTGGCCGATCTGGCGGAACTCGTTGATCGGCACATGGCAACCTCTGAGATAGATGCGCTCGATGCGATAGATGATGCCAGCCGCTACGATCTGGCGTATGTCGAAGAAGAGAGCGCGCTCAAGCGGCTCCTGAAGCGACGCGAACTGATCGGAGCCGGTCTGTAGTACGGTCCCTTTCCTTCCCATGTTGATTGGCTGATGAGCAAAGAGCCGCCACTCACAGAGTGACGGCTCTTTCTATTCGTGCAATAATGGTATGCTGTAGCGTTTTGCGTGACGGCTGATTTTGCTGCTCTTTTCTGTGCTGTTCTGTCATGGAAAGGATTACTGGTCGGCTGCGCACCTGTCTTTTGATGGATGATGTCTTTGTCATGAGGGCAAACTATGCCTGCGAAGCGGACCCAAAGCCTGCCCGGTAACACTCGTGCCGGCAAGCACAACACCACGGCGCCGATGAAGGTGATGAGCGGCGCCGAGATACGCGCGACTTTTCTGCGTTTCTTCGAGGAACACGGCCATACCCGCCTGCCCAGTTCCTCGCTCATCCCGCGCAATGACCCCACCGTGCTGCTGACGACGGCGGGCATGCAGCAGATGATTCCGTTTTTCCTGGGACAAGAGGAGCCACCGGCCAAACGGCTCACCTCCGTGCAGAAATGTTTCCGCACGACGGATATTGATGAAGTCGGCGATGCTTCGCATCTGACCTTCTTCGAGATGCTGGGTAACTTCTCGGTCGGCCAGTATTTCAAGAAAGAGGCCATCGCTTTCGCCTGGGAGTTGCTGACCAAAGGCTACGGCTTGCCTGCGGAACGGCTCTATCCCACTGTTCACCCGGACGACGATGAAGCGCCGCGCTACTGGCAGGAGGTGGCTGGCTTCCCTGCCGAGGGCATCACGCGGCTCTCCGACAACTGGTGGGGTCCACCGGGGGCATCTGGTCCCTGTGGTCCGGACTCTGAAATCTACTATGATCGTGGGGCGCATCTCAGTTGCGGCAACGCCGATTGCGCGCCGGGCTGCGACCGCTGCGAACGCTATCTTGAAATTTGGAATCTGGTCTTTATGCAGTTCTTCCAGGACACCGAGGGCAAGCGCGAGCCGCTCAAACAGCGCAACATTGATACCGGCATGGGCCTCGAACGCCTCTCGATGGTACTGCAAGGCAAAGATTCGGTCTTCGATACCGATCTGTTCCGTCCGATCATTGATAAGTTCGCGGCGCTGGCCGGCACCAGCTATGGTGCGAACGAGGCGCACGACCGTTCGCTGCGTGTGATAGCCGATCATGGGCGCGCGCTCGTCTTTCTGGCGGCGGATGGCGTGCAGCCGGATACCACCGGGCGCGGCTACATCTTCCGTCGCGTGCTGCGCCGCGCCGTGCGGCATGGCAAGCTGCTCGGTCTGGACCGCCTGGAACGCCCCTTCCTTGCGGAAGCCGCCGATACCGTCATTGATCTAATGAAGGGGCACTACGCTGAGCTTGCCGAGCGGCGTGACCAGATTATTGAAATCTTGAGTGCGGAAGAAATCAAGTTCGGCCAGACATTGAGTTTGGGCCTCCAACTGCTGACCAACGAACTCGACGCGCTGCGTGAGCAGGGCGCGCGCGAGTTGCCCGGCGAAGTTGCCTTCAGGCTCTACGACACACATGGCTTCCCGCTGGAACTGACCGAGGAGGTTGCGCGCGAGCGCGGCTTCACGGTGGACCGCGCGGGATTCGATGGCGCGATGCAGCGCCAGCAAGAGCAGGCACGTCAACTCGACGTGTTTACTCGCAAACGAGAGGAGGAGGCATGGACGCAACTCATAAAGACGGTTCCCGCCAGCGAATTCACGGGCTACAGCGCGACGGCGGGCAGCAGCGAGATCGTCGCGCTGCTGGTGGACCAAAAACCAGCGGAGAGCGTCAGCGCCCCATCGGAGGCCGTTCTCGTTCTGGCGGAGACGCCGTTCTACGCGGAGACCGGCGGCCAGATCGGCGACCAGGGGCTGATCGGCAATACGAGCGGAACGTTCCAGGTGTTCGATACGAAGCGCCCCGTTCCCGGTCTGATCGCGCATTACGGCAAGATGACCAGCGGCGTCCTGCGCGTTGGAGCGGAGGTGCGCGCGGAGGTGAACGCCGCGCGCCGTCAGGCGATTATGCGCAACCACAGCGCGACGCATCTGTTGCATCGCGCCCTGAAAGACGTGCTGGGCGAGCAGGTGCATCAACAGGGCAGCCTCGTCGCGCCGGACCGGCTGCGGTTCGATTTCAATCTGCCGCGCCCGATGACCGCCGAGGAGCTACGCGAAGTGGACCAGCGCGTCAACGAGTGGGTGCTGGAAGACCTGCCCGTGACGACCGAGATCATGCCATATCGCGAGGCGCTGGCAACCGGCGCGATGGCACTTTTCAGCGAGAAATATGGCGATCAAGTGCGCGTCGTGACGATGGGGCCGAGCAAAGAACTCTGCGGCGGGACGCACGTCGCAGCGACCGGGCAAATCGGCATCTATCTGACCGGCCAGGAGAGCAGCGTCGGTACGAGCGTCCGGCGTATCGAGGCGCTGACCGGGACCGGCGCGCAGACGTACCTGCGTTCGCGCAACGCGCTCGTGGCGACGATGGCCGAGCGGCTCCAGACCACGCCAGAACAGATCGCCGACCGCGTGCAACAGCTCCAAGAAGAGCTGAGCGCGGCGCGCCGCCAACTGCGCAGGGCACAGGCCGAGGCGAGCCGCGAAGAGGCGGACCGGCTGGCGCGTTCCCCGCGCGACGTGCGGGGAGTGCCGCTGGTGGCGGCGGTCGTCCCGGTGGCGGACGAGCGGGCGCTCCGCGAGATGGGCGACGCGATCCGCAACAAGCTGGGTTCCGGCGTGATTCTGCTGGCGGCGGAACTGGACGGCCAGGCGCGTTTCATCGTGACGGTGGACGACGCGCTGACGAAACGCGGCCTCCACGCGGGGACTATCGCCCGGCAGGTGGGCGAGCGTCTGGGGGGCAAGGGCGGCGGTCGCCCGGATTCAGCGCAGGGCGGCAGCAAAGAGACCGGCCAGCTCGCGGCGACTATCGCGGGCGTCCCTGATCTGCTGGCTGCGCTGCTGGCATAGACCTCACCCCGGCCTGCGGCCACCCCTCTCTCACAAGGAGAGGGGACCGTGGGGCAACCTTTGCTGCTGGTTGGCAACGATGTGTTCTGCACGACAAGCTGCGCAAGCAGAACAGTATATCATCAGCGACGATGCTTGCTCAGCGGCCCCTCTCCTATGGGAGAGGGGTAGGGGGTGAGGTCTTTCAACGGGCAATTCGTACCGGCGGATTGCCCGTTTCTTGTTCTCTCTTGTACACTTGCTGCGGCTGGTCTGTTTCTGTGGTTATTGTAGTTATCCAAGCAACCACAAGAAGCTCCAGGAACCCATTGGTGTTGATGGGCGGACCGGCGCCACCCTTGTCTACGAACATGGACAACATGTAGCATCATGTAGCAGTTAGAGGGAGAGGATGCGAGGACATGCCCGGACTGGAGGGGTTACAACTCGGAAGTTGTGCGCTACTGCGGCGCATCGGCGGCGGTGGCATGGGCGAGGTCTATCTCGCTGAACAGCGGACATTGGGCCGTCAGGTTGCGGTAAAGGTCATTCAGGGGTCAGGAAACCTCCTGGCGCGGGCAGATGTGCAGGCGCGGGCAACCTCCCAATTTGTGCGCGAGGCGCGCGCCGTCGCTGCGCTGGAGCATCCCAACATCCTACCGCTGTATGAGTATGGCGAGCAGCGCGGCATTCACTATCTCGTTATGCCGTACCTGAGCGATGGCTCACTGGCAGATGTGCTGGCGCCCGAAGCCGCGCATCGCCTGCCCTGGCCGTTGCCACAGACACTCGCCTGCGAGATTATCACACAGGCCGCCGCTGCGCTGCAATTCGCCCACGACCACGGCGTCATTCACCGCGATGTCAAGCCGCAAAATCTGCTGGTGCGCAGGCTCACCAGCACGCAGACTGCGCCGCAACCGGCGCTCTCCGCAAGTGGCGCGCTTGCACGGCCCGTCTGGGCGGCGCCAACCGATACCACCGCTCATACCGCGCAGACCTTGCATATCTTGCTGGCAGATTTCGGGCTGGCGCGCTTCCTCACCGAACTGACTGGCAGCAGCACCGGCGCGACCGGCACTCCGCTCTATACCGCGCCGGAGCAATATATGGGTCACCCGGAGCCGGCCACCGATCAATATGCGCTGGCCTGCGTCGCTTACTTCCTGCTCGTCGGGCGACCGGTCTTCGTCGGCACCATCGCTGAACTCCATCATCAGCATCTCACCATCGCACCAGCCCCCGCGACACAACTGAATCCCACGCTGCCGCCGGCTGTGGACCCAGTATTCTGGCGCGCACTGGCCAAAGAGCCTGCTGATCGTTTCCCGCAGGTCGCCATGTTTGCCGAGGCGCTGCGCCAGGCCTTGCAGCCCGCGTTGTATGCCGCGTCCGCGCCCTGGGGCACACAGACGGGGAGAGAAAATCTGGCGACATTCCCGTCTGCCCCTGGCATGGCGCCCACCGGAACTTCGCCCTTCCCCGCCGCTGCGGATGCCTCCGGTCTCGCCGCGTTCACCCCTGGCACGCTCTCTGCAACGACTACCCGGCCTTCCGCGCCACCCCCCGCCATGCTCCCGGCGCGTGGGCAGGCCGATGTAGCGGGCAGCGCCACGACAGTCAAAGAGTACAAGGAGTATGCCGATGCGCCAGCGGCAGCCTTGCCGTTGCAGGTCAGACGGCTACGGTTTGGCGGTCTTGGCAAGGCGCTGAGCAGGGTGGGCGCTGCTCGTCCGGCGGACGTGTTCGCACACCTGAAAACACACCGGCGCGCGGCGTTGGTTGCGCTGGTTGCGATACTCGTTCTTGCTTCGCTCGGCGTCGCCTACGCCGGAGGCGCGTTGCTCCTCAACCGGAACACGCATCAGCATATCGCGCACGCCCCACGCCCCACAGCGACGGCTACCCGCACGCCCGCACCGACCGCCACGCCAGCCGTGGCGCATGTTCCTATCGTCACCGGCGCGCAGGCGACGCTGGATGCCGTGGTGCAGGAAGGGAGCCATCTGGTGGATTACTGGCGCGACGCCAATCATGACTGGCTCGTCGGCGCGACGTTCGGTGATGGCATCCAGTCGGCGCCGTCCACCGCCTACAATAGCGGCAACGGCGACCTCGATGTGGTGGTGCGGCGCAACGGCGTGCTGGCGCACTATTGGCGTGATGCGCAGGGCCACTGGAACGGCCCCGAAGTCTTTGGCGACGCCGAAACCAGCGCGCCCAGCCTCGCTTATAACGCCAATGGCAATCTCGATGTCGCCGTGCGCGAAGGCAGCCAGATAGCCTATTACTACCGCAACGCATCCAGCGGCGCCTGGGTGGGGCCGGTTGCGCTCTTTGGCAGCGCCATTACTGGTGATGTCTCGCTCGCTTTTGACAGCGCCAATGGCGACCAGCTTGTGGCGGCGATGCACGGCGGGCAGTTGGTGTATTACTATCGCAACGCATCCACTGGGGCATGGAGCGGCGGCGAGGCATTTGGCGACACCGGCGTGACGTATGGCGGTGTGAGTATCGCGTACAACGGTGGGACGGTGCTTTCCGGCTTTCTGGAAGTTGTAGCCACTGAGAACAATCAGTTGGTCTACTACTATCGTGACGCGAGCGCCTGGCATCGGGTCTCAGTCTATGGCAACGGCATCGCCACCGGCCCAACAATTCTCGTGAATCCCAGCAGCGGCAATCTGGAGATCGTGGCTGGCGGCTATGATCTCGTGCAACACTTTTATATCAGCAAGAACGCTACCTGGAACGGGCCGGACCATGAGTTCAGCGACGGCGGAACAATCAAGACCAACCCATCGCTGGCGTTCCACTGAGGTGTTGGCGTGCTGCACAGAGCCAGGCGTTTCTGCGTAACGCGCAGAACGCCGGTCCTGCTGCCTGTCAAAAATCACCCCAGCAATACGTCTTATCTTATGATGAGCGGTGTGTGTCGAACTCAAATCTTGTATCTCGTAGCGTAGCCATAGCCTGAAGTGCATTGAAACGCGCCTGAAGTGCCGAATTGCCAGGCATGGTGGCGTTTGTTTCTGGAAGCGGAGTGCCTATGCCGCACGTCTTGCGCATCCCTGCCGATGCCACCGTCTCCACCATTGCGCGAGCCATCAGCGGCGTGCGCGCCCAGCGCATCGCTCTGCTGGTTGCGCCGGGCGCAGGCACGGACCTCGCTGATCCTGTCGCCCTCCAACTGCTGCGCACGTTATGTGACGAACTCGGCAAGGATGTTGCCGTGATCGGCGGCAATGAGCGGTTGCGGGCCGCTGCGGTTGCCGTTGGCTTCGCCGCCGCTATCTCGCTGGACGACTGGAAGACTGATCCGGAACTGCCCGCCGTTCGCCCCACCGCTGGTGGCGCGCAGCCATCCGAACAGCGCACACGCGGGAGATTATACCGTCGTCGCAAGCAACCTCAACAACCGCAGCAGTGGGAAGGTGTGCATGCGCTGCCGGATGACGGCGGCGTGTGGGATGAGGACGAGGTGGACTACTGGGAAGATGAGTTGCCCGCCTACGTGCAGGCATTGATGCAAACTGAAGGTTCGTTCCCTGGCCTGCATGACGAGACGCCCGCCGAACGTGCGCGCCGCCCGCGCATCACTCGTCCGCTACGAGAGCTGAGCGAGGACGAGGCGCTGCGCCTGGCCGACGAGAGCCATGAGGAACGCATGACGTTGACCATCCGCGACACAGCCGGGCATGCAGCGGTGCATTCTTCAACCGGAGAGCGCGGGCATGGTGGCTCCGGTCATGCCGAGCCACCCGCGCCGTAAAAAGACGTAAGATGGCTCCTGATTTCACCTTCTGATCCTCTTACTGCTCACTGGCAGAGAAGCAGATAAGGCTGCGCCTGCTACCGTCCAATCGCTAACAATTCTTCGTGAAGGTCGCCTCGTTGGAGGTAACTCCGTTGGGCGCGGTAGTGACAATTTCTTCGGAGAAGCTCTGGTTTTTAGCCGTGGGATACAGCGTCCAGGTATTCAAAATCTGGACGCTTGCGGTATCTTTCGGAACCATTATAGCTCCGCTGATCTTGGTGCCGTTTGAGCGGAACCAATAATACTGAATAGTATACGGCGTGGACATTGCGCCAACCTGAAGCGTCGCGGTGAACGTGAATACCTGCGGAGAAAGATTGCTACAGTTGTATGATGTCGGGCTGACGACGGCATGCGCGCTGACGGCTGCGGCCCGGCAGGTGAAAGTGAACGTGGCGGCGGGCGAGGTGACGCTGTTCGGCGCAGTCACCTGCGCCTTTTCCCAAAAGGTCGCGCCGGTGCCCTGCTCATCGCTGAGTTGCCAGGAATCTTTCACGATTTGCGCCGTCTGGCCGGGAGCAAAGGTGATAGTTTCCTGCGTTCCTGTCGTGCCATCGCTGCGCTGCCAGTCAAAGGTGACATTGCCGCCAGGAGTACCGGCGGGCGCGGTGATGCTTGCCGAGATCGTAAACGTCATTGTTGTGGCGCAGGCGCCGGAGAAGTTGCCTGGGCTGGCGGAGGCCGTCACGCCACTGACGCTGAAGGGCGTGGCGCCGGCGGACGCGGTTGGGATTGGTGTCGGTGATGCGCTGCCCGTATCAGTTGCGGTTGCGCTACTGTTCGTTGCGCTGCTGGTTGCCGTGGCAGTGTTTCCACCGCCAGATGCGCCGGAGAGGCCATTGCCGAGCAGACCGCCAAGCCCGCTGATGAATAATCCGCCGCAGAGACCAAGCACCAGCAGCACTACGACGCCACTGCCAACGATGGCAACTAGCGTTTTGCGGTTCGATCCTGGTTGCTGTGGTGGCAGCAGCAGATCGCCGGTGGTCCACTCGCGCTGCGGTTGATAGGGCTGTGGCAGCCAACCGGTCGGTGGCAGCTCCGCTGGCCAGTCCGGTAGCCGGAGCGACTGCCCCGGTGGTGGCGCCCAGCCCGGCGACTGGTCATCCCACTCCAGCGGTTGCGTCGGTTGGTCCGGCATTACTGAAAAGTCAGGCGGTTGGGTGGACCAATCTGGAACGTCCGGCGGCTGTGAGGAGTGTGGCGGCTGTTGGGACACGGCTTGTCTCCTTTGAGCAAACGTGACATGCGCACAGCGCAACGATCAACCATATGGGATAGCCAGGATAGCCAGCAGAATCATCAGGACGGCGTTTTGCATCTTGCACGCCAGTATAGCCCGCTTCTTCATCTAATGCTAGCCATCAATTCACAGCCTTCCAAAATTGCCCCTTGACAATATCCTGATTGATCGGTATACTTTGCTCATTCAAAATATTTTGATCGAGCAACAAACACAGACACGAGTACTCGCAATGGACGACATCCCTGAGACCTATGCCATCGAAAGCATCGAACAGGTGCGCGCAATGGCGGACGAACTACGTATCCGCATCGTGGACCAGTTGACCTTGCAGCCGATGACGGTAACGCAGGTGGGCGAGGCGTTGGGCATTGCCCCTAATAAGGCGCATTACCACGTGCGCGAGTTGGAGCGCGTGGGGCTGGTGCGGCTGGTGGAGACGCGCGAAAAGGGCGGTATCCTCGAAAAGTATTACCGCGCCGTCGCCAAAAACTTCCAGGTTCCCGACGAGCTGCTCAACACCAGTTCGCCGGATGAACTGATCGCCGCCGTCAATGAGTTTATTCAGGTGGTCAACGCCGGATTGCTCGCCGCGATGCGCCGGGAGATGCAACAGGGAACACACGGAGAAGAGGTCATCGGTATGTCTACCGCTGCATTTTGGGCCACCAATGAGGAGGCGAAGGCGCTGGACCGCCAGATCAACGCGCTCTTCGAGCCATATCTCAAACAGCGTGGCGTCGCGGGTGAGCGCGAGCGTCGCATCGCTCACTATTCCTACACTGTGTCCGCGCCATCCGGCGAACGTGCGGCGGCTGGCCCAGCCGGTGAGCCGGAACTCAAGCCAAAGCGGCGTATGGTCGTCGTTGCGGGAGCTGTGGGGTATTCGCGCGCAGAGCTAGAAAAGGTCGTGGCGAACAATGAGCAACTCGACATACGTGTCTTTGGCTTCTGCACCTTTGCCGACGATATTCCCGCCTCGCTGGTAGAGCGCGCCATCGCCCGTTTCCGCCTGCGCGGCCAACTCCACGCCTCAGATGCCGTGCGGGCGGTGCTGCAACTCAAAGAAAAAGCGTGAGACAGAAAGAGGGAAACCCGATGACCGGACAGCAGAGCGGTCAGTGACAAAGCGGCGTGGTACCGCTGCAACGGCCACCACGCCAAGAGTGCTTTACCAACGCCCATTCAACCGATGCTTTTTCAGTCGAATCGAGGTAGCACATCATGGATACTACCACAGACCGGTCCGGATACCCGGTCGTGTCCTCGCAAAAGCCATCCAAGTCACCCAAGCAACAAAAGCCCGGCTTGCTCATCAATCGCAACTTTGCCCTGCTCTGGGGCGGCCAGACCATCTCGGTCATTGGCGATTTCCTCTTCGATACCACGCTCGTCCTCTGGATCGCCAGCCAGATTGCGCTGCACCAGGTCTGGGCGCCGCTGGCCGTCAGCGGTGTGCTGCTGGCGGCCTCGCTGCCAATGCTGTTGATGCCGCCCATCGCTGGTGTGTTTGTGGACCGCTGGGATAAGCGCCACACGATGCTGGTCATGGACACGCTGCGCGCTGTGCTGATCTTGCTCTTGCTGCTCAATACCGGCATCGTACCGTTGCCCTTCGCCTTGCCCGCCACCTGGCAGGTGGGAGCAATCTATGCCGTCGTCTTTCTCGCCAGTTGTTGCGCGCAGTTCTTCAATCCCTCGCAGATGGCGCTGGTTGGAGATCTGGTGGAAGAGCCGCTGCGACCACGCGCCAGCGGACTGAGCCAGGTGACGATGAGCTTCGCGCAGATCATTGGGCCGTCGCTGGCAACGGTGCTCTTCTTCGCCGTTGGCGTGCGCTGGGCGCTGGTGGCCAATGCGCTCTCCTTCGTCGTTTCGCTGCTGACGCTCGCCGTCATTCGCGCGCCCAAAGCCGCCCGCAGCGTCGCGCCCGGCGAACGCGGTCACTTCTTCCGCGAGCTACGCGCGGGGATGCGCTTCTTCTTTGGCAGCCGGGTGCTGGTGACACTGCTCATCATGGCGGTCATCATCAGCATGGCGGCTGGCGCGCTCAATGCGCTCGACTATTTCTTCGTCACAGAAAACCTGCACGCTCCGGCCAGCGTCTATGGTTTCGTCGGCGCGGTCTTCGGCGCGGGCATCCTGATCGGCGCGATTCTCTCCAGCATGTTCGCGGCGCGGATGGGCGTGGCGCGCGCCATCGGCCTCTCGGTCGCCGGGCTGGGGGTGATCTTCCTGGTCTATGCGCGTATGACGAGCGTGGCGCCCGCGCTGGCACTGCTCTTCATCGCTGGTGGATTGCAGGCGTTGCTCAATGTCGCCGTTGGTCCGCTGGTGCTGCATGTCACGCCACGCGACCTGATTGGGCGTGTTCAGTCCATCTTGCAGCCAGCGATGACCGTCACCTCGCTGCTGTCAATTGCGTTGGCCGGCTTCCTCGTCAGCACGGCGCTGGTCAACTTCCACGCCACCGTTGGCATATTGACACTGGGGCCGGTTGACACGGTATTTAGCGCCGCCGGTCTGCTCGCGCTTTTTGCAGGCATCTATGCCTTCATCGGCCTGCGCGGCGTGAAGCTGGCGACGACCACGCACGACGATGACACCAGCGCGGATCAGGAAGATGGGATACTGGCGGCCAGTGTTATGAGGGCAGACTAGCAGGATGATTTCGGTGGGGCAGACATTCCTGTCTGCCAAGTTCCAGGGACAACAGACTGGAATGTCCGTCCTACCACATCCTTTCAGATTAGCAGGCAAGAATGCCTGCCCTACCACATCCTTTCAGGTTCGTGCGACACACGCATGATGCCGTGACAAAGCGAGGTGTACCATGTCCATGCGACCTTTCCGCCTGCCAGCCGATCTCCCTCTGCTGATGAAATTGCTGCCGCCGACGTTTGAATATCCCGACCATCCTGAATGGAGTTTGCAGGCTGATGAAGCCGAAAGCTTTCTCAAAATGATCAAGACCGCCAGACAACTCTGGCCGCTGATCTTCCTGCTGGGGCGGGTGTCTCCAGCGATGCGCGATGTCCTGCACGGCTTCATCTGGGAGGAAGATGGTCAGCCGGTTGGGGTGGTCAACGTCAGCCGCGACGGCGCCAGCGACGACTGGATCATCGCCAACGTCGGCGTTCTGCCAGCCTATCGCAAACGTGGCATCGCGCGCCAACTGGTGACGGCGGCGGTGAACTTTGCGCGTGAGCGTCGCGCCCGGCTCGTCCTGCTGGATGTGGTGGCGGGGAATGTTCCCGCGTATGACCTCTATGCCAGTCTGGGCTTCGCGCATTTCAGCAGCCACGTGCAGCTTCGCCATGAAGTCCCTGCTCCCATAGCCGAAGGTACGCCAGCCAGCGGCTATACGGCAACCGCCTGCTCCCCGCAGACGTGGCGACCGTACTATGAGCTGGCGCGGCGTATTACCCCAGCAGAGGTGCAGCAGTACCGACCCATCGCTAAGCAACAGTTTCATCTCCCCGCGAGCCTGCGCATGGTGCTGTCGCTGCTCAATGGCCTCTCTGGTGTGCGCGAGCGCGGTTTGCTGGTGCGCGCCGCAGATGGACAGGTGGTGGCGACGATTCGCCTCAGCGCGCATGTCCGTGGTGGCGGCATCAACTCGTGCACGGTCCAGTTGGACCCGGCGCACGGCGAGCTTGCGCCGTATCTCACGCAGTATGTGCTGCACACGCTCCAGCGGCTGAGTCCGAAGAATCGTATCGAGTGGCACATCCCCTCCTGGGAGACGGCGCTGATCGCAGCGGCGAAAGCGCAGGAATTTAGCGAGGTGTGCGAGTTTCATTCGATGGGCATGAAGCTCTCATGAAACTCACTCGACGGTACCAACTCCACTGGTCGCTTTGCATAAAATAAAGAAAAGTGGTCTAGTTCACAGCAGGGAATAGCGCGCAGTGCTATACTCCCGACAACGCAAACAAGACAGACCATTCAGGCAATACTGGCAACACAGCGAATACTGGCACTGCACGCGCATGGTAGAGCAAACTGGATGACCTACCTGCGCGGCTTTCGTATACCGTCCCAATGTACCGTACTACTCGTCAATCAAGGCAATCAAGGCTGGCGACAATCATTCTGGTGATGCTATCTGATGGTAACGTGGCAGGGACCGGGGCGGGAGGTTGGCATCATGCATCTTTTTCGCCGGAATACGCGAGACGAGTTGGAACAGCAGCAACACGACCACCATCGCCTCACGCCGTTTCCCGGATACCTTTCGATCTTTCCCATCCCGCAGGACCCGCAGGATCAAGGAAGCCATCATGACCGGCTGAGCGATGATACGCTCCCCGATCACCGGCTCGTTTCGCGTTCCACCCCACGCCCGCGCCTGGGTGCGCGGTTCTGGGGCGTGCGCGGCACCCATCCGGCGGCGCTGCCCACCGGCACGCGCTTCGGCGGCAACACCACCTGTCTGGAAATCCGCTATGGACGGCACATCATCATCATAGATGCCGGCTCCGGCATCATCGCGCTGGGCGACGAACTTTCCCGTGAGATGCGCGACTGGCCCACGACCAGCGAACGCCCGACGGTCAGCCTGCTCTTTACCCATGCCCACCACGATCACCTCTGTGGCATGCCGTTCTTCGCGCCGATCTATCAGCCGGAGACCCGGCTGCACCTGCTTGGCCCTGACCTTGCCGGGATGCGTTTCGAGGAGATTGTCGCGGGCTATATGCGTTCGCCCTATTTCCCGGTGGACTTCCGTGAATTGCCCTCAGAGCGCCGCCTGACCAGCATCGGCGATGGCACGCGGCTCGTCTGGATGGCGGAGGCCAATGGGCCGGTGGTCTGGGATGAGGCAGTGACGCCGCCGCCAGACTCGCTGGTGGTAGATGTGCTCCATTCGCGACTGCATCCACGCGAGGGCACGCTGGTCTATCGCATCAGCGCCGGCGGGCAGACGATGGTGTTTGCGACCGATATCGAAATCGTAGAGATCGAGGAGCAGGGCGGCGAGGCCGAGCAGCGATATCTGCGCTTCATTCACGGCGTGGATGTGCTGGTGCATGACGCGCAGTATAGCGAGGACGATTACGCAGGCGTGGAGACGGCGCCAACGCGCGGCTTTGGCCATAGCACGCCAGTGATGGCGGCGCGGGTGGCGCGCAAGGCCAGCGTCGGGCGGCTGATCCTCTTCCATCACGATCCCGGCTACGCAGACGCCGACATCTTTGCCCTGGAACAGGCGGCGCGTCAGGTATTCCCCGCGACGGTGGCCGCCAGAGAAGGCGGGGAAATCTTTCTGGACGCGCCTCTTGCGCGACAGATATAATGCGGCTACGGAGAGCATGCCGGCGAGAACTGCCCGCCGGGGTCCCCGACTGTAGACATTCCAACACAGGAGGTTTCTCACATGGGTGACAAGAGTCCGAAAAACAAGGAAAAACGAAAGCCGAAGAAGGCGAAGGCGGCAGCGAAATAACGCTTCATGCTCTTCACCTCGATCCCCGCGAGGCTTTCAATCTTTTTGATCGGCGCGATCTCCGCTATCAACTCGATCAGTGCGATCACCCGATCAGTCGCGGCGCTCTCGGTCCCGTAACCGCCTGTACGAATCATCCGTACCAGTGCTAGCGGACCATCGGGCGCCGCGTTTCTCTTGGTTTCGCTTGTATTTCATGTCCCAACTCAGTTGCCACGAGCATGTGGAGCCGCCACATGCTGCGAGATGGGTGGTTCCCCTCTCCCGCGCACGGGGGAGGGGTTAGGGGTGGGGGCATCTACTACGTCAGCGCGCAACATAGTTGCCGCAGCGTGGCGCAGGTGGCACAATACCAGTGCGAACAGTTGAGGCGAGGCCGGCGAGAACGCCGCATCAGCAGGGGATCAAGAGGGAACGGTATAGGGCAGTGGTATGAACCTTAATATCATTCTGATTGTCGAGACGTTTATCGCCTTTGTGCTGGCGATTACCATTCATGAAGCGGCCCACGCGGTAATGGCGGGCCTGCTGGGGGATACCTCGCCGCGCGGCGCGGGTCGCCTCAGCCTGGCGCCAGCACGCCAGATGACGGCTATCGGCACTATCGTGGCGATTGTCTTCTCCTTCAGTGGCATCGCTCCGGCTGGGCTGGGCTGGGGGCGCACGGTGGATGTGGACGCGCGGCGCATGCGTGTCGGCCCGAATCTGGGGCTGATTCTTGTCGCGCTGGCGGGGCCGCTTGTCAATCTGGCGCTGGCCATCGGCATCGCCTTCCTGCTAACGGTTCTGCCTGGCTATGCGCATCTGCCCGCTGCTCTCGATAATTCCTGTACGTTTGCGCTCATCGGGAGGGGAGAGGCTGCCGGTCAGGCGCTCCAAAGTTGTCTGAACGCCGCGCAGCCGACCTACTTGCTGCGTATCGAGCAGTTCGCCTTCACCTTCGCCGTGACGAATCTCGTGCTGGCGCTCATCAATATCATCCCGCTCCATCCGCTCGACGGCTATCGTGTGCTGTTCGCGCTGCTGCCCAGCCCGCAGGCGATCACGTTCCGCAAGTATGAGCCATATATGGAGTTGATCCTGCTGGTCATCTTCTTTCTGGTGCCCTTCGTTCTTGCGTTTGTTGGCATCAACTTCTCGCCGGGCCGCATCATCATTGATGGAGCCAACAACGTCCTGGCCAATATCGCGCCGAATATCTGGCGATTCTACCTCGCTCTCTAGAGAGGCGCCCTGTGGCTTCCCTGAGTTCATCCATGCCAACAACACCTTCTCTTGAATCCAACCAAACACCGCCAGCCGCCAGCGGCACCTGATTCTACCAGACCTGCCATCACCGCTAGCTAGCTTATGGCACTAAGCCTACGGCTCGTATCAGACCACTCACGCCGACAACGAGGAAGACGATTGCTAGAGCTGAAGAAAATATGGGCATAATCACATGGTAGTAGCGGTTGAGCCATTCCATCCATGCCGACAGGTGGACGCTCGCCCATTTGGGATTCGCAGCATAGAGGGCTATTGGGAGAATTTGACAGAGCAACGCAAGCGTCAAGAGAACTAGCAGAGCAAGGATGTTTTGGACAAGAGATATTTCAGTCTCATAGATAAGAGTAATGCCACTGAGGAAGACCAAAAGGTACTGGACAGAGCAGGCGAGAATAATTCCGTAGAGAAATGCCTCGCCAGGAGAGACTGATGTAATACGCCGCATCCACCCCGATGGCAAAGCGTTAGGCGCAGGTGTACTGAAGAGACTTCTCACAGCAATGATAAGAAGAAAGACTCCAGCCGCGATTAAGGTTATGTCGGAGATAGGGGTGCTCTCAATGAGGTTGCTTAGTGTTCGTCCTAAGAGCGCCAGGCTGATAGAACCGATAACAATGTAGACGCTGGCCGAACCTGCCAGAAGAGCCAGAGCGTTACGCATTGGATGGGCAGAGGTCAGCAGCAGGATAGTACTGATGATCCGGGTTGGTCCCAACGCTAGGAACAGCCCGATGGGAATAATCTCCTCTAACAGACCAACCATCATGCACACCTATCTGATCGTTCATGCACCGGCCTCAGTAGCCAGCAACCAGCGACTTCCTGCCCATTCTTGAGCCATGAGAGAATCCTTGCAGAAACTGCACCAAAACATCAAGCAGTATGGAGATAGGGCACTTGCGTACAACGAACAATGAGCCATCGCGAGACGCAATCCGGCATAGTGAAAACACAGTACCATCGCTACCTTTGCAGAGATCATGTCCAATATGACACATGTAAAAGTAGGCAGGCGACATTCATGGATGGTCTGGAATCTGCAAGAGGGTCTGTAAGCGAAGATTAAGACCGGAACCAATTGGAATCGCTGCCCAATGGATAATAAAAGGTAGGACAATGGGATCAGGCGTGGACAACGAGACTCCTCAGCCCGACACTGGCCAGCGGCTTCCATCCGACCACGCACCAAGCCAACCAGCTGGTCTATCGCGGAAGGATGTCGTAGCAGATTCACGGCGTCTCTCGTGGGGCAATTACCTTGCGCGCGTCGTGCTTATCGTGTTGGCCCTGGCAGGACTCTTCTTCACGCTGGTTCCCTGGGGGCGAGCAGGGCTGCGAACGCTCTTGCTGGTACCCGAACTCGTGGCCTTGCGTCCACTCGCGCCTATCGTCGCCAATGGCGAGCCAATTCGCCACGTCTCGCTAACAATCTCCTCGCGTGGAGGCCCAGCCTATCTTGATGTGTGGGAGCCAACAGCCTCTCCACCGCCCATACCAGGGGCGCGCCAGGGCATCCTCATCATTCCTGGCGTAGGCGATAATCGCGCTGTCCCGCAACTCACCAACCTCAACGAATCGCTGGCGCGATCTGGGCTGGTCGTGATGACCATGACCACGCACGCATTGATTGATTTTGTGCTCTCCCCTGCCGACGCCGATGCCACCGTGCGAGCGTTCCAGACGTTGTTGCATTGGCCTGGGGTTGGCGCAACTCGAGCTGGCATCTTCGGATTAAGCGCAGGCAATGTGCCAGCGAGCCTGGCCGCCGCCGATCCACGCATCCGGCATCAGATCGCCTTCCTCACCTTCTTTGGCGGTCTCTTCAACGCTCGTGACCTGATGGCCGACATCGGACGCCGCGCGCTGATCGTCAACGGCAAGCTGGAGGCGTGGCAGCCGAACCAGGTGCCACTGCATGTGCTAGCCAATACCGTCGCGGGTACGCTCCCCACGAGTGAGGGCGAAGAGATCAGGGCCGCCTTCGACACCAGCCACCCGATACCCCTCACAAATGCTCAAGTGGCGGCGCTCTCGCCGTCCGCTGCGGCGGTCTATCATATTCTCGTCGGCGATCAGCGCGATCAGGTGCAGCGGAATCTCGATGCCCTCTCGCCGGAAATGCAGCAACTCTTGCAGCAGCTCTCGCCCAGCACAGTGGTAGGGCAGATCAGCGCGCCAATCTATCTATTGCACGACCGTTACGATGGACATGTGCCCTTTACCGAATCTGTCAACTTTGCCGCCGCTCTGACACAACTGAATCGCCCACACGACCTGGTCCAGTTCAGCATCTTCCAGCATACGCAAGTGAGCTACTCTCTCGATCTCGGATCGCTGCTACGCGACCTTCCACGGCTCTTGGGCGCGATACACGCGGCGCTGATGCACTCAACGTAACAGGAGGACGATGAGATGTTTATACTTTCGCTCTTCTGGATTATCCTCGGTATTGCCATCGGCGCGCTAGCCATTGGCGCACGGTGGGGGTTGCGTGCACAGGGGTTCTCAAGTTGGCGTGCGACGATTGGCACGCTTGGCATCGGTGCGGCGGGCGCATTGCTTGTTGGCTGGTTAGGTGTCCTCATCTTTGGGCGGATATTTGGGACCCCAGCGGCGCTATGGGGCGGGATCCTTGCGGCAGTGCTGGTACCGTGGCTGCTGGCTCTAGGTCGTAGGCGGGTGATCTAAATGAGGAGACGTTGGGAGCGTGTATTGCTCTTCTCAGAAGCTCAGTTATATGATGAGACTTGCGGCTTGTTGTTGCGTTTACACCAAAGATCGCGCTTAGCCAATAAACCGGCTGAAGCCCCCTATCCTTTAGGCATGGGGATGAAAGCCGGGTAGCTCGAAGCGCTACGAAAGTACCGATAGTTGACGCAGTGCTATCTATTGTTGTATTCTATTGGTATGAGAGACATGCGTAGCAACAGCAACGTCGTCTATATCTGCCGGTATCACATCATCTTCTGTCCAAAATATCGGCGCAAGGTGCTGATGCCACCAATAGATGAACGGCTGAAGATTATCTTGGCTGAACAAATCGAGCGCTGGGGACAAGAACTTATTGAATTGGAAGTCATGCCCGATCACGTACATCTCTTGGTGGGCTGCGACCCGCAATTCGGAATACACCGGCTCGTGAAGTTGCTGAAGGGCTATTCCTCGCATGCGCTACGGGCGGAGTTTCCCGTCTTGAAACGGCGCTTACCGTCCCTGTGGACGAACGCCTATTTTTGTGCCACGGTGGGCGGGGTGACCCTAGACACGTTGAAACGCTATGTGGAAACACAGAAAGGCCGCTAGGTACGGGGGTGGTGGGAGTGAGCGAGACGACGTGCCGCAAAACCTACAGATACAAACTGTGCCCAACGCCTGAACAGGAGCAGGTGTTGGAGACGGTGTTGTGGCACTGTCGTAGGCTCTACAACGTCGCGCTGGAAGAACGCAAGACCGCCTATGACCGGCGCGGCGTCACGATCTCCTACTACCAGCAAAAAGCCGAATTGCCAGACCTAAAAGCCGCGTTTCCTGAACTGGCAAGCGTCCACTCTCAGGTGTTGCAAGACGTGCTGTTGCGGCTCGACAAAGCGTTTCAAGCCTTCTTCCGCCGCGTGCAGGCAGGTGAGAAGCCAGGGTATCCCCGTTTTCAAGGCCGCAATCGCTATCACAGCTTCACCTATCCGCAATATGGCAATGGGGCAGTAGTGGATGGCCGCTTACTCAGCCTCTCCAAGATCGGCCGGGTGAAGATACGGGTGCATCGGCCCTTGGAAGGCACGCCGAAAACCGTCACCATCTCCAAAGAAGCAGACGGGTGGTATGCGTGTATCTCGTGCGAAAACGTGCCCACGCACCCACTGCCCAAGACGGGCAACGTCACCGGCATAGATGTGGGGTTGAAGGTCTTTTACGTCACCTCCCAGAACGAGGTCTGCGAGAACCCGCGTCATTTCCGCAAAGCCGAAGCCGCGTTGCGTAGGAAACAGCGCAAGTTGGCCCGCTGCGAGAAGGGAAGCAAGAACCGGGAGCAAGTCAAGCAGCAGGTCGCCAAACACTACCAGAAGGTGAAGCGGCAACGGGCGGACTTCCATCACAAGGAAACCTTGCACCTCTTGCGCCAGTACGACACGATCTATCTCAAAGATTTGCAGGTGGCCAACCTGGTGCGCAATCACCACTTGGCCAAGTCGATAAGTGATGCTGGGTGGAGTCAGTTCCGCAGCATACTCGAATGTAAGGCAGTATGGGCCGGCAAGCGAGTGGTAGCTGTCCCACCGCAGTATACGTCGCAACTGTGTAGTCGTTGCGGAGCATATGTCCAGAAAAGTCTCAGTGTGCGCACCCACATGTGTCCAGAATGTGGGCTGGTGTTGGACCGTGACCACAATGGGGCACTGAATGTGTTGCAATCCGGCTTGGAACTGGACCAGCAGGCAACACAACAACAACGCAGAGCAGAACAGGAACAGGCGGGGGCACCGCCTTCGGGGGGTAACGTAGCGGGGTGCCGCAGGCGTTCTCCGAGAAGCCCCGCCCTTTAGGGCTGGGGAGCATGTCACCATCACATGAAATCTCTTGAATCCTCTACCAAAACTCGGCCAGTCGTCAGCAGTGTTCCTGTCGGGCGGATGGCAGGCGCGCGCTATCGTGTCTGGCAGTTCTGGCGCTCGCTCAGGCCGCGCCCGCTAGACGACGACGACCGCGCCATCCTCGCCACGACATTGCCGCCCGACGGATGCGCACTCTTCGCCACAATGTCGCGGAACGATCAGCGCCACAGCCTGATGGTGTATCAGGCGCTCCGCGAACGCGGCTGCACGGATGACGAACTGCTGGCGGCGGCGCTGCTGCACGACAGCGGCAAGGGTGGCGGACGGGTGCGGCTCTGGGTACGCCCGCCAGTGGTGCTGCTGAAGACGTTCGCGCCGCGCCTGCTCTTCTGGCTGGCGCGAAATGACCATTCCTGGTGGCGACGCCCGTTCTACAACGCCTGGCATCATGCGGAGATTGGCGCGGACCTCGCCGCCGCAGCCGGCCTCCCTGCGCGCACCGTGCTGCTGATTCGCACGCATCACCAGCCGGACGGACCCGCCGCCGAACTCCACGCCGTTGATGATGCGCTATAGCTCTCATCGTGTCTACGTGTATTAGAGAGTCAAACTGCACCACGAGGATGCAGCGTGCGAGGCGGCGACGATAGACGAGGCCGCCAGGATCCCTCTGTCACGTTATGGTTGCAGGATGACCTTGCCGGTCACTTCGCGGTTCGCCTGGGCAGTGAATGCCCTGCGCGCTTCGGACAACGGGTAGACCGCGCCAATCTCTGGCGGACGTAGTTGACCTGTATCAACCAAGCGTGCCAGCTCCACGAGTTGGGCGCTGCTGGGCTGGCGAATGAAGAACATGGTGCGGATGTCCTGACGGGTGGCCGGTGGCGGACCCATCACCGTCACCAACGTGCCGCCGGGCTTGACCAGCGCCAGCGACCGGGCGAGTATATCACCACCGATGATGTCATAGACAAGGTCCACCTGTCCGGCAGCGTCCTCCCATCGCTCCCGCTCAAGATCAACAAAGCGCTCGGCTCCCAGTTCCAATACGCGCGCCTCAACGTTGCTCCGGCCTGTGCCGATGACATGCGCACCCGCCGAGCGGGCGAGTTGCACGGCGACCGACCCAACGGCGCCTCCGGCTCCGTGGATGAGCACGGTTTGCCCAGCCGCGAGGTGACCATGATCGAAGAGCGCCTGCCACGATGTAAGCCCCGCCTGAGGGAGCGTGGCGGCGTGTACCCAATCGAGTGTCGTAGGCTTCGGCGCCACATCACGCGCCTCGATGGCGATGTACTCGGCGGCGGCGCCATCCCAATAGGCCATGATAAGGCCGTACACCTCGTCGCCAACGGCCAGCCCAGCGGTGCCAAAGCCCAGGGCGGTGACGACGCCGGAAAACTCCTGGGCCGGGATGATAGCGTCGCGCTTGTGGCCCGCGCGGTCTGCCCAGATCGGCCAGTTCAGCTCGGTGGGAGTGATGCCTGCGGCATGCACCTTCACCAGCACGTCACCAAGCGCGGGCGTGGGGTCAGGCGCGTCCTCATACACCAGACCTTCGATGCCAACTGGCTCATTGCCGATTGGCTCATGTAAGCGAATAGCTTTCATTGGGAATCTCCTCCTGTCCTCCGTCTACTCCTGTGCGGTTGGGGCTGGCTTGATGTTCTGGTTTTGATTGAAGATGTTGTCAGGATCGTACGTTGCCTTGATATGAGCCAGGCGCGCGTAGGTGGCGCTCGGATAGACCGCAGCGATAGACGCTTCACTGGCATCGCTCAGGAAATTGAGGAACGCCCCGTTCGCCAGTGGCGCAAGCGGCTGCCAGGCCGCCTGCCGAATCTGTTGCGCCTGCTCGTCTGACGCATCTTTGGGGGCGAAGGCCGGGACGATCACGAGCGCCTCGTTTCCCCGGTGAGCAAATGCCGTGGCCTCCTGGCTGACACGATCTACAGCACCTCCAAGCGCGCGGATCTGCGCGATAGGCTTACCCGCCTGCCCATAGTTGGTGGCAAGGGTGGCAATCGCCTCAGCACTCAAAGTCTTGAGAAACCCATCATGACCCACGACTCGGAGTGTAGGAGGAGGAGATACCGCATCTTCCAGCATCGCGTGATATGGCTTGCGCTGGAGATCCTGCTTCTGCACAGCGCCCAGTTGCAGGAAGGGCTTGATGGCTGCATTGGCTGCGGCTTCATCGTCTCCTGCATAGCAGAGGAGTACCATAATCTGGGCAGGGGCTTGAGGTCCGAAACCGGAGAAGAGCACAAAAGTAGAACTGAGTTCTTCAGGCGCCTCGCGCATGGATCCGGCCCATGCGGAGAGCAGGTTTTCCGCATCTGCCGGGTCATAGATCACCGTACCGCCAACGATTTCTCCGCTGGGTTGGGCGTGGAAGTCAAACGAAGTCACCACGCCGAAGTTCCCACCGCCGCCGCGAATTGCCCAGAACAGGTCAGGATGCTCCTGTGCGCTGACGTGCAAAGCGCGGCCATCGGCGGTAATGAGGTCCGCTGCCTCCAAGCTGTCAATGGTAAGCCCATACTTGCGCACCATCCAGCCAATGCCTCCACCAAGTGTCAGACCGCCTACACCGACCTGCCTGGTATCGCCAGATGAGATAGCAAGCCCGTGGGAAGCCAGCGCCAGCGCCACATCACCCCAGTGGGCGCCAGCCCCAACACGCACGAGGTGGCGCGCTGGGTCAAGAATCTCGACGCCATTGAAGCGCGCGAGATCAATGACGAGTCCACCGTTATTGGTCGCAAGTCCGCTCAAGCCATGTCCACCGCTGCGCACGGAGAGCGCTACCTGGTGTTCGCGGGCGAAACGGATTGCGGTGCTGACGTCATCAGTGGTCTGGGCACGAACAATTGCCGCTGGACTTCCCGCCCGGTTGAAGACATTGCGCACAGCATCATATGATGAACTATCGGGCAGAACGACGTCGCCCGCTATGTGATTCGTAAGCTCAGTTATTGACTGAGGTTGCATGGATAAACTGACCTTTCCTGGATTGCTCCCGTTTGAGATCGCGCGGTGTGCAATCGCTGTTTGTCTGTGGCATACTGATTTTGTTCGTGAGGGAGTTGTCTGTGGATTCCATGAGAGACTGTTCCCCCCGTCTCTTCGCCTCTCTGTCCTGCCGTTTGGATTTCCCCCTCCACTACTTCGTCGGATTCCGATGAGAGAATGTGACGAGAGCATAGAATGTGACCGATAGGCGAGCAGCGACGGCGAGATATCGCTTGTTTGTGCCTCGCTATGGGGTGGCAAAACTGATGAAGGACGACAACCTAATGGATAAGCGGCAACACAACACGCTGGCAGATCGGTTCGAGGCGGAGCGTTCTCACCTGCGGGCAGTGGCCTACCGGATGCTCGGCTCGCTCGCTGAAGCGGATGATGCCGTGCAGGAGTGCTGGCTGCGGCTCAGCCGCGCCGATACGAGCAGCATTGAGAACCTGGGCGCCTGGCTGACAACAGTGGTCGGGCGGGTCTGCTTCGATATGTTGCGTGCGCGCCAATCACGGCGCGAGGAGTCGCTCGAAGAATCGCACGGGGACTATGAGCCTGCGTCTGAATCCAACACACGACCTGAGAACGTGATAGACCCTGAGGAAGAGGCGCTCCTGGCAGACTCGGTAGGACTGGCGCTGCTTGTGGTACTCGATAGGCTGAATCCTGCGGAGCGTCTGGCGTTTGTGTTGCATGACCTCTTCGATATCCCGTTCGAGGAGATTGCGCCGATTGTGAACCGTTCTCCCGCTGCGACGCGGCAACTCGCAAGCCGCGCGCGTCGTCGGGTGCAGGGGGCAGGCGCGATTCTTGATGCTGATCTGGCTGTTCAGCGCACCGTCGTCAATGCCTTTCTCGCCGCATCGCGCGCCGGAAATTTCGAGGCGCTGCTCACGCTCCTTGACCCTGAGGTTGTCTACCATGCTGACCGCACAGCCGTGGAGGCTGGTGCGACCGCAGAGGTGCGTGGAGCGGCATCCGTTGCCAGACACTATCTTGGGCGCGCACAACTGGCGCGGCCAGTGCTTGTCAACGGGGCGGTGGGCGCCGTCGTGGCGCCGCGCGGGCGGCTGTGGGTGACGCTTCAGTTCACGATCAAAGCGGGCAAGATCACCGAGATCAGCGCGATTGCCGATCCAGCCCATCTGCGCCAGCTCGAACTGGCGCTCCTGCCCACTGGAAGCTCACGTTGATACGTATTTTGCGGGTCGGAGTGTACCGATAATCTGCCTGTGTAGCCTATCGGTCCCCCCGCGTTTCCGTTCGCAGCGGCCAAACGTAGAATGGCATGAAGTACGCTATAGTTAGCCGAAGATGGCCGAACATACCGGCAGATAGGTTGCTGATTTCGAGTCCGCGCAGGCGGACTTCGCGGCTGAAAGCTAGCCAGGTGCGGTTTTAACCGCTGGCTTCCGTGCGCCGGCAGTTCACTGCCGCGATGATGCTATTTTCAGGGGAGAGACACATGGCAATCAGCACTGCGCGTGAGAGCGCCGCCGAAAACCTGCCCCTCTTCCCTGCGCTCGAAGATGGCGCAGAAGATGGCAATGCGCCGCCACCCTATCAGGTGCATCTCCCCGGTTTCGATGGCCCCCTGGCGCTGCTGCTGCATCTCATCGAGCGCAACCAGCTCGAAATCACCACAATATCGCTCGTCGCCGTCACCGACCAGTTCATCCAGTATTTGCGCAACTGGGACGAGCCGCCGTTGCCCCGGTTGGCGGAGTTTGTTACGATGGCCGCACGGCTGCTGCTCATCAAGTCGCGCAGCCTCTTGCCGCGCCAGCCGCGCCAGGATGAGGCGAGCGACGAGCCGGACCCCCTGGAAGATGCTGAACAACTGCGCAAACATCTCATCGAATATAAGATGGCGCGCGAGATTGCGCGGGCGCTACGGGCGCGCGAGCTGGCGGGGCTGCAATCATTTGCCCGTCCCACGCGGCTGGTGGACGCCGAGGCAATGATCGTCTGGACGCCGCCGCAGATCATCGGTGTGAATGTGCAGGCGCTGGCGGCGGTGTTCCGGCGCGTGCTGACGGAGAAGCGCCTCAGCGAGCCGGAAGAACTGCCACTGCCGCTCGTCACCATTGCCGAGAAGATCGCGGAAGTCGAGGCGCTGCTCCGCGCCGAGGGCCGCGCCACGCTCGAAGCCGTTCTGCTCACCGCTACCACGCGCTTCGCCGTCGTCGTGACGTTCCTGGCGGTGCTGGAACTCTGGCACCAATCGCGGCTGATTGTGACGCAGGACGACCTCTTCGGTCCCATAGAGATTCAGCCGGGGCCGAAGTTTGGCGAAAAGACCATCTCTTCCTTCGATGCCCCCGAACCTGCGCTTGAATCAGCGCCCGAAGCTGCCGCCGAAGTCACTGCAACCGCGCCAGTCCCATCCGCCAAACCTGCGCGCGCCAAACGTGGACGCGCCGCCCGCACCATCTCCACCCCGGCGGCGGACACCGCAGAAGCGTCCCCGCTGCCCTGGCCGGAGACGGCGCAATGACATCCACCAACTCAAGCGCAAAAACTGCACAGACGTTGCAGCTTGCCGACGGCAGGTCGCTCGGCTACGCGGAATATGGCAGCGATGATGGCAAACCGCTCATCTACTGTCATGGCTTACCTGGGTCACGCCTGGAAGTGGCCTTTCTGGACCAGTACGCGCGGCACGCGGGTGTTCGTCTCATCAGCATTGATAGGCCGGGCATGGGGCTATCTACCTTCCAGCCGGGGCGCTCGTTCCTCGATTGGCCCGCTGATGTGATGGCCCTCGCCGATCATTTGCAGATTGGCCGCTTTGCCGTGCTGGGGATGTCCGGCGGAAGTCCGTATGCGCAGGCTTGCGCCTATACAATCCCCGACCGCCTGATCTCCTGTGGCATCGTCTCCGGTATCGAGCCGCTGGCCCTGGGAACCGCTGGCATGAACAGAGGCAACCGCCTGATTTTCTTCTGTGCGCGCCGCCTGCCCTGGCTCCTGACGCCGTTGATCGGACTCGGCGCGCGCTCTTTTCAGACATCGGAGCGCGCCAGGCGGGCGATGACAAAGGGATTGCCACAGTTGGTGAAGCCGGATAGAGAGGCGCTCCTCGCTTTTGATGGCGGCGAGAGTCTGGCGTTGTCAACCGCCGAGGCGTACCGCCAGGGAGTGCGCGGAGCCGCATACGAAGGACGATTATACGGGCGCGAGTGGGGGTTCCGTCTCCAGGATATTCGCATGCAGCCACTCTATCTCTGGCATGGCGAATTGGACACCAACGTCGGGGTCGCAATGGCGCGTGCCGCCGCGCACCTGCTCCCCGGCTGCGTTGCAACCTATTATCCCAACGATGGCCACCTTTCCACACCCCTCAACCACCAGGAAGAAATCCTGACGGCGCTGTTTCGCACATGAGTGCAAAGTGCAGCGCACACGAGGAACGGCGCAACCCCGCTATGCGCCTATGACCAGCGTACCCACAACCTCGACAGCGGACCCCAGTTCTGCAATAATAAGCGATGGTCAGTGGTCAGTAGAACTGCGCAGAAAAGAGGCACCTCACTGGATACGCGCGGGCAACACGAGCAGCACGAACAAGAGAACGATGAACAAGAACGCCGGGCACTGGCGGAATGGGCGGAGCAGGCGCAACGCATAGACGAAACGTTAGAGCTGGCGGTGGCCTTTGAGCCAGCGACGGCTCTGACTGAGGGCCTCTTTGGGCTGGACGATGCGCAGTTGCGTCGCGTCGTTGCCTATACACTGGCGCGCGTGCAGGTGACGGAGCCGGTGGAGTTGAGCGTTCTCATCACCGGCGATGACGGCCTGCGTTCGCTCAACCGTGAATATCGTGGGCGCGACGAAGCGACGGACGTTCTCTCGTTTCCGCTGCGCGATGAGCCGCTGGTGCAGGCGCCGGAAAATCAACTCTGGCTGACCGTTGAAGAGACGGCGCAGGACGGCGAAAGCGGCGAAGACGGCCATCTCGCCGATACAGAAGATGCCAGCGCCTTCAGCGAACTCGACGACGAGCCGCTTTCCGCAGAGGGTGACGAAGACGATGAAGGCGAAGACAATGAAGGTGAAGATGAAGAAGACGCTGGCGAGTGGGAGGACGATGAGGCGACCTTTCCTTCGGTAGGCGTTGGTGCGCTGCACCTGGGCGATATCGCCCTCTCGCGTGATGCCATCGTGCGGCAGGCGGCCCAGGCCGGGCACAGCGCCGCCTGGGAACTGGCGTATCTGCTGGCGCATGGCGTCCTGCATCTCGTTGGCTACGACGACCAGACGGATGCCGGCTATCAGGCGATGGTCGCGCATCAAGAGGCGGTGCTGGCGCAGGTGGGCATCGCTCGCTGATACGCAGGTTTTTTGTTGGTTCTTTTTGGCATGTGTGGCTGTTGGGGGAACAACCTCACGAAGTTTCTCGATTAGACAGTCAAGGCATTATGTATGAAAACAGTACCGGCTACTCATCCACAACCCGCGCCCTCGCGTGCCTCCTTCTTCCGCAGTTTTGTCTACGCCTGGAACGGTCTCTGGCACGCCATCCGCACGCAGCGTAACGCGCGCATCCACGCGGGCATCGCTATCATCGCCATTACGCTTGGCTTCGTGCTGCACATCTCGCCGGTGGAGTTTGCGATGGTCTTCGTCGCCATCACCGGCGTGTTTATCTCAGAGATGTTCAACACGGTTGCCGAGGCGTGCGTGGACCTTGCCACCAGGGAATATCATCCGCTGGCGCGCATTGCCAAAGATGTTGCGGCGGGCGCCGTCCTGCTGAACGCCATGCTCTCCGTGGTGATCGGTCTGCTGGTGTTTGGGCCGCATCTCTGGCCGCTCTTCCTGCACCTGCTCCACCGCTAGACGTTTCCTGGTCGGCTGCTAGTAGGAATCGCAGCAACGTGTCTGTGTTCCCCTCTCCCGCGCACGGGGACTGCCGCCGCACGCTCGGAGAGCGTGAAGCAAGCCATAGGCTTGCGGAGGCGGCAGGTGAGCGGAGCGGAGGGGTTAGGGGTGGGGGCTATGGCTGTGGTGGGGTGAGGTGAGTTTCGGCGCCGGCGTAGGGGCCGCGCGCCTCCGGCGGCAGCAACGCCGCAAGCTGGTACATGATCTCGTCGGTCGCCTGCGCGACGCTACCGCGCGTGCGTTTGCCGCCCCCCGCGACGGTGAAGGGCTTGCTATAGCGAATCGTCACCTTCGGACGGAATGCTTTGAATACGCGCTGCGTGCCAGAAATCGCCACCGCGACCACCGGCGCGCCCGTGCGCATGGCAATATAGCCGGTGCCGGGATGCGCCTCCAACAGCACTCCATTGCCGCTGCGGTGTCCCTCCGGAAAGATCACCAGGATTTTGCCCGCCGCCAGCACACGCTCCGACATGCGAATGGCCTCGCGGTCGCTCTCGCCGCGCCGCACGGAGAATGAGCCGAGCAACCGCATGAATCCACCGAGCAACGGCACGCTGAAGAGTTCGATCTTCGCCATATAATGCGTGACCCGTGGCACCCGCAACGACGCCAGCGGAATATCCATCCAGTGGATGTGGTTCATCGCCAGGATCACCGGACCGCTCGTTGGAATATGCTCGATGCCTTCGGTGCGCAGATCAGCGAGCAGCCAGATGAGCGGGCGCGCGATGAGGCGCGTCAGGCCGTAGACCACTGGCGATTCCCGTACAAGCGGTGGCTCGGCTGCCGGTGATGCCTGGTTGGCCTTCGCTGTGGCGTTTGATGTATTTGTCGTGTTAGAGGTGTTGGTCGTACTCATCACGCCTGCCCTCCGCGCTGCCGCTCTGCGATAATCTGAAGGATGCGCTCGACCACCTCATCGGCTTCCAGGTGGTCATTGTTGATGACGACGGCATCCGGCGCGACAAACGTATGCGCTGCGTCGCGGGCGTCGCGCTGCACGATCTCATCGCGCACGGTTGCAAGCGAAGGGCTGTCCGCGCCGTATTTGGCCACCAGATCACCATGCCGACGTTTGGCGCGCTCCTCGATGGAGGTGGTCAGGAAGATTTTCAGGTCAGCCTCCGGCAGCACGATGGTGCCGATGTCGCGCCCAACCATCACCACGCCCTGCGTATCCGCCATCTCGCGCTGGCGCTGGCGCAGCGTCGCGCGGACCGGCTCATGGCTGGAAACCTGCGACACCGCCGCATCCACCGCCGGCAGGCGAAGTTGCGGTGTGATGTCCTGCCCATCCACCAGCACCGTATAGGAGCGGCCATCCGCCGTGGCAGGCGCCGGTGGCGTGATCTCGATATGGATGCTCCGCGCCAGCGCATCGAGGGCCTCGGCATTGTCCAGCGGAGTATCGGTGGTGAGCGCAATACAGGTGAGTGTGCGGTAGAACGCGCCGGTATCCACATAGAGATAGCCCAATCGCCGCGCCAGCCGTTCTCCAATGGTGCTTTTGCCGACGCCCGCCGGGCCATCTATCGCAATCTGTAGGTGCGTTCGCATGCCGCCGCTCGCCTCCGTCGCCACAATCGTGCTATTTTCCGCAATCGGTACGCGGGCTTCAAGGCCGCGTCACGTGTTCCGCGTGTTCCATTATCGCAGGTCACATTTCGCATCAGTATACCAGCAGCAGGGGAGGCAGTGAAAGAGGAAAAGCAGAAACGTTAGGGCTAGCGGGCACAAAAAGGCAATGTAGGCGCAGCGAGGGCACACAAAAGTGGGACCTAAGAGAATGGCCTTCTCCCAGGTCCCGGTATACCGCCCATTTGCGCACACCAACACGTTTAAGTTCGCGGCTCACATTCATGTCCCGCGCTCTACCAACTGAGCTAACCCCGCATGAAGAAACAAGATGGCGCGGGGTACCGGCTATGATCCGGCGACCTCGGGAGTCCTCGACCACGAACACTCGATTTGGCGTTCGGCGGTGAATGCTCAATCTGGAGCAATAGATTGAACCTGTGGGAGCGCCGCACGTTGCCTCTGCCATGTTGGGCTACTCCACCGCGCAAGAGAACTGCTGAGTGGTGGAGGCAGGACTCGAACCTGCACTACGACGCTGGCGCAATGACAACCGAAATTGAGAATGAGTTTGTTGCTCCACCCCGTAGTGTAACCTATACAGCGTCGCGCCGCAAGCTTCCGTATGCGTTGCCCACGCCTGGTCCCCCCTCTCCTCGCGGGAGAGGGGGTCAGGGGGTGAGGTCTACCCGAACGAGCAGCTATTCGTGCGATTGCTCCATTCCATCTGCACGAGATAGCGGTCGCCGTGCCTCAGCGTCACATTTCCGCCGTCCGCGCCGATGTATCCGAATTGCGTGCCACACAAATCCCCGATTTCGCCCTCGCCCTGGGTCTTCGCGTCTACGGCATCGTTATACCAGCCGCCGGTAGAGCGGTCGGCGGTATTGTAGAGCGGGTCGGAGACCGATTCGAAGAGTTCGTGCGAGAGGAAATTGATCGTCATATCGGCGATGCTATCTCCATTGGGGCCGACACTTCCCTGCGGCGAACACTCTGACCATTCGCTGGCGGTGTCTGGAATATACGCATAGATCGTGGGCGTCGGCGTGTCTGCGGTCGAGTTCTCAGGATAGTAATAGTTGTGATAGGCGCAGTATCCTTTTGAGCCGGAGAAGGTGCAACCATCGGTTGACTTGCTGCTCTGACATTCTTCGGCGTCGTGGCCGGTGAAGACGAAAAACTCATGTGTCTGCCCGATGGACCAGGTTGGGTTGGCCTTCAGCGCCCGCGCAATCTCGCCTACGATGTCTTGGTCCAGCAGCGGATCGTTTTGTGTTGCGGCGGCTGAGTTACACTGCGTGCCATCATACTGGCAGTGCTGATACGGCGTGTGGTCCACGTAAACGCCGCCCAGCGATATCTGATTCTGTACGCTGCCCTGGTAATCCCAATATTGCGTCAACAAGCCATAATAGCTGGTGCCCTGAAGGTCCTGAATGAATCGCTTCATCAGTGACTCGAAATGCGCATCGCTGCCACCTGGCTCAAAACTATAGGCCCAGGGCTGCCAGAAAATGAGATACGCTGTCACCGTCCGCATGACTGCGCCGCCGTGATAATGCACAGGATGGCAATCACCAGGGCAGACCGAGAATGTGGTGTTCGTGGTTGCCCCTGGCGCAATCGTCACACTCTGCTGTGTCTTGATGATGTTGTTGACAATCGCCACACAGGTATACGGGCCGGTGGCGAGGCCGCCCAGCGTAAACGTTCCCCTGGCGCTGGTGGTGGTAGTTTGTCCCGCATTGCTATCTACCGGCTCGTCGGTCAGCGCGTGCGGGTCCACGGGAACGCACTGGACAGTCGCGTTTGCCACAGGCTTCTTGCTGCCAGCATCGGTGACGGCGCCGGTGAGCGTCCCCTGGATAAGACTCAGCGACTCGCAGTCTTCTTCGGTGGTGCTTCTGGGCGCAACCTTACATTCGGTCTGGCTCGCCGGGCCAAAGTTGAGCGTCAGATTCGTGCCCTGCACTAAATCCAACGTATCCTGTTCCGGCTGGTAGAATGTCAATGAAGCGGTGCAATCATAGGATTTCGCTTGCGCGAGCGAAAGATGATAGTGGCCACTCGTATCAGTTTTCGCCGTCGTGTTGCCACAACGGACTGTTGCGCCGCTGAGGGGTACCATTTTGCTGATGCCCTGCTCCTGCAACGCAATACTATCGCCATAGACTGTGCCGCTGATCGTCGTATTCGATGCACCGATGGTGATAGCGCAGGCCGCCTGAGTGAAGAGGATGAGCGCAGCGAAACAGACGAAACGAGCAAGACGGGTAATAGTCGTCCGCCGCTGTAGACCTATATAGCGGCGCAACGAGAGCAGACGATCCATAGACACAGCGCAACCCTTTCCATTGGGCACAGCGAACAGTAATCTCAGGCAATTGCAGAGAACCTCATCAATCGCATCACCATTTTACCAAGTGGACGCAAGCCTTTTGGCGTATCACGCTGCGTTTGCATTGAGCGTTGGGGCGAGCAGGAATGTCTGCCATTTTCCGGGGTTCTACCAGGCGCGTATTCATCGCTGGCGCCGATAGCGTAAAATAGGAACGTTTTCTCTGTAGGGTGGTCTCGCATCCAGGCGGACACTTACCCATTTGGAGGCGTTATCCGGTATCTTCCACATCTTTGTGTTGTGTGATAGTGGAGTGTAGAGAGTAGAGGGGGCGATGATATGACGAATCGTGTAGTCATCACCGGCATCGGGTTGGTGACGCCGCTGGGCAATGATACCGCCAGCACCTGGAAGGCGCTCTGTGAGGGGCAGTCGGGGGCGGGGCCGGTGCGCCGCTTCGACGCCAGCCAGCATGATGTGCGCATCGCCGCCGAGCTAAAGGACTTCGATCCTCTGGCCTATCTAGACCGCAAGGAGGTCCGGCGCACCGAGCGTTTTGTCCACTATGCCTTCGCTGCCGCGCGCCAGGCGATTGACGACGCGCGGCTCGATATCAACGCTATGCCAGATGACGTTGGCGTGGTGATCGGCTCCGGCAGCGGCGGATTGCAGGTGCTGGAGGACGGCTTCCATACGCTCTTCGATGAGGGGCCACGGCGCATCAGCCCGTTCTTCGTGCCGATGACGGCGCCGGATATGGGGACGGGCTACGTCTCGATGCGGATGAATGCGCGCGGCCCGAACTTCTCGGCGGTCTCTGCCTGTGCCACCAGCGCGCATGCCATCGGTGAGGCGGCGGAAATCATCAAACGTGGCGATGCTCGCGCCATGATTGCTGGCGGCACAGAGGGCAGCATTACTTCAATGACGCTGGCGGCGTTTGCCAGCATGCACGCGCTCTCGCGCCGCAACGACGACCCACAGCGTGCCAGCCGCCCCTTCGACAATCAGCGCGATGGCTTTGTCATGGGTGAGGGGGCCGGGGTGGTCATCCTGGAAGAGTTGGAACTGGCGCGGGCACGCGGCGCGCATATCTACGCCGAAGTGCTGGGCTACGCTGGCACCTCGGATGCGCACCATATCACCGAGCCAGCTCCGGCGGGCGCAGGGCTGGCGAGGGCAATGCGGCGCGCATTGAAGAAGGCGGAGATCGCGCCGGAGGCGGTGGACTACATCAATGCGCATGGCACCTCAACGCGCTTCAACGATGTCAACGAGACGGCGGCCATCAAGAGCGTCTTTGGCGACCATGCGTACAAACTGGCTGTTAGCTCTACCAAATCCATGACGGGGCATATGATGGGGGCTGCCGGAGGTGTCGAAGCCTCGATTACGGCGCTGGCGTTGCATCACGGCATGCTGCCGCCGACCATCAACTATGAGGAGCCGGACCCGGAGTGTGACCTCGATTACGTGCCCAACACCGCGCGGTCCGCAGCTATCCGCATCGCCGCTTCGAACTCGATGGGCTTCGGCGGCCACAACGCTGTGCTGATCCTGGGCAAGTGTGAATAGACCTCACCCGGCCTGCGGCCACCCCTCTCCTCGCAAGGAGAGGGGCAGGGGGTGAGGTCTAGCCATCCAGCGGGGCGCGTTGAGCTACCAGTTGCAGCCAGATGCGCGGCACTTCGGTGATGTTGAGTTCGGTGAACGCCTCTGCCGCCGCGTATTCCAGCGCATCCGCGCCGATGGGGATGGGCACGCCGGGCAGCGCCCCCTCGATGAAGAGCCAGTAACGCCCAATGTCCTGCCAGGAGCGGAGCGGCATCAGCGCCTCTTCCATGCGCTCGTCCACGATGTGCAGGCCACATTCCTGAAGAAGCGAGGTATATTCGGCGGCGTTCAGCCAGGTCATCGCCGTCGCCTTTGCATGGCGCGATGGCCGCACCTCCGGATGGTGCTGGCGCATCCAGCCCAGCGCGCGCCGTATCCAGAGGTGGTAGAAGCGCTCGCTGCCGGGAGCGTATGCGCCATCGAAGAAGGAGCTATTGCACGCGAAGAAGCCGCCCGGCCCCAGCGCACGTGTGATCTTTTCTATTGCGTCGCGCTTATCGGGCACCAGGTGAATGGCGTTGCAGAAGAAAATGGCGTCTGCGCCAGTCACTATCTCTGCCAGATGCTCCGCGTCGCCCTGCTCGAATCGCGCCTCACGCCCCTGCAAGCGTTCTCGCGCGATATCAATGGCCTCGGTGGATGGCTCGACGCCGATCACCTGACCAGGGCGACCCAATCGCTCCAATTCATCGAGAATCAGTTCCGTCACGGCGCCGGTGCCAGAAGCAAGCTCCGCCACGCGCACAGATTGCCCTGCGGGTCGGCTGGCATCCAGCCGGCCAATCGCCGTGCGGACGAGCGACTGGTTGACATCGTGGTAGAACTGGTGGCGTGCAAACGGATCGAACGTGTAACTGCTGGCAATGGTGGGAGTATCAGTCATAGATGGGTTCCTCGCTACTTCAACGCCCCGTTTTCTCCTGCGGCAGACTGTCGCATCTTCGCTATCGCTACCAGTTATCAACACCAAACCAGCAAACCAGGTGAGCGGCTAAGGAGACGGGGCGCGTCTCTTTATTCCCTTTAGAGAGCGCCTTCGCGAGAAATGTTTCGAGAAATGTTTCAGTATGTCTCACTACCTGCGTGGGCTATGGCGCAGGCGGGCGTTGCAGATGGCGCAGTGGGTCGCCGCCGGATGCGCTTCCAATTCGCGCAGCGAGAGTGGCTTGTGGCAGTCCTCACAGGTGCCATAGGCGCCATGCGCGGCGCGGGCCAGCGCGTGTTGCGTCTGGCGCAGGTCTTCGCGCAGCATCGGCAGCAGCGCCTCGCGGAGCGCCTGACTCTGATGATCGTCTTGCTGCGGTGTCTCTAATTCGCAGATTGCCAGCAGTAGCGCCACATGCTCGCGTTCCAATCGCGCCAGCGCCGCCACCAGGGCCGCGCGGCGTCCGCGTGGCTTGCGGCTCACCACTGTGTAGGAGTTCAACGAAAGAGATCGGTCTGCCGTATGTGGCCGTTTCGGCAATTGTCGTCCATTCTGCCCAGGCGTGGAAATGATTCCCCAGTCGTGTATGCCGTGCATATCGTGCATCTGTTCCCCGCTCCCTCCAACCACCAGCCAACGCATATGACGCATAGGATGTATCAATGGGCAATCGCTGGCAGGTGTCTTCACTGTCTTCACTGTCTTCACTGTTACTGTTCTTCTGGGTATTTTCCGTAGCGCAACCGCCCTTGCCCTGACCTTGCCCTTATCTATGGAAACGAGCGCCAGCGAATTTGGCATCGCTGAACACCGGCGGTCCTATGCAAGTCCTATGCAGCAACATGACAGAAATCTCAGATGCCATATGTGCTGCCTACTTCGTCGCTACGGGCACCTTCGTCCTCGCCATAGCATCTCTCATGCCGCAACAGTCAGCGCCGCCACATCGTAGAGATAACAGAGATACCATTCCGCGCAATAGACCTTTTTGACACCTTCTTGCGCACGGTTCTATACTGCGGTGATACATCGTGAGATGTCATACACGATACTGGCGAGGCCGGCCCAGGCTTCGCATAGATCAGAGTTACGTTGGCAACGACGACGATAGATGATGACAAGCGGACAAACAACCATAGGAGAACGTAAAGAGCATGGCCGAACTCAACGACGACAAGCAGACACCACAGGCGACGGAGCCGGAGGACACGGCAGCTAACAATGCTTCTGGCGCTGCTGCGACCACTGAGGAGCGCGCTGGCGGCGCCAGCGCCCCTGCCGACTGGGCGGCGCAACTTCAGGCCGCCCGCCAGGAGGCCGAGCAATATAAAGATAAGTACCTGCGCGAACGCGCGGAGATGGAGAACTTCCGCAAGCGGCAGGAGCGCCTTGCTGGGGAGCGCAATCAACGCTACAAGCGCGACCTGATGGAGAAAGTGCTGGAGGTCATGGACAATCTCGACCGCGCCATGCACTTTGAGGAATCAATGGACCGCGAAGACTTGCATAAGGGATTGCGCATGGTGCATTGGCAGCTCGAAGAATTGCTCAAAACTGAAGGGCTGCAGCCGGTACCGGCTGCCGTTGGCGAGCCGTTCGACCCGCATCTGCATGAGGCGATGGATAGCGTGCCATCCGCCGAACATCCAGAGGGCACCATTGTCGAGGAAGTTCGCAAGGGCTATCTGCTGGGTGGCGACCTGTTACGTCCGGCGCGGGTGCGAGTCAGCGCAGGAGCGACGCCAGAACAACAAGAATAATCAACGAGAATACCTGGCGCGACACACATCGCCAGGGCTTTCAGTGCTTTTTGAGTAGAGGCCCTGATGGACGACAAAGATTACTATAAAATCCTCGGTGTCTCGAAGAGCGCCAACGCCGACGACATCAAGAAGGCGTATCGCAAGCTCGCTCGCAAGTATCACCCGGATGTCAACCCAGGCAACAAAACCGCCGAGGCGCGCTTCAAAGAGATCAATGAAGCGTATGAGGTGCTTTCCGACCCGGACAAGCGCAAGCAATACGATCGCTACGGCGCGAACTGGAATGCCCCTGGCGGATTTCGTGGGGGGACGGGAACGGCGACGCGCACGCGCACCTACGGGCCGCGCAGCAGCGCCGACGATATCTTCGGCACAGACGACCCGACAGGCTGGAGCGATTTCTTCGACACGCTCTTCAACCGGCGTTCATCGTCTTCCACCTCGACCGGCACGGCGACGCGCGAACCGCTTCAGCGGCGTGGCGAGGACATTGAGCAGCCGGTAGAGATCACGCTGCGCGAGGCGTACACCGGCACGTCACGTATCTATAACGTTCAGTCGCCGGATCCGTGCCCCAATTGCAACGGCACCGGCAAGATTGGTCTGCGCTCCTGCCCGAATTGCGGTGGAACGGGCATCATCACCAAGCAGCGCAAGCTAGAGGTACGCATTCCTGCCGGGGTGGATACCGGCTCGAAGGTGCGCATTGCCGGTGAGGGGCAGATTGGCATCGGCGGCGGACAGCGCGGCGACCTCTTTCTCGTCGTCACCGTCAAGCCGGATGCCACCTTTGAGCGCAAAGGCGACGACCTGACGGTGGACGTGCCGACGCCGTTGACGATGGCAATACTCGGCGGCGAAGTTCCCGTGCCGACGCCCGATGGCAAGCGGCTGATCCTGACCATTCCGCCGGAGACGCAGAACGGTCAGACGTTCCGGCTCTCTGGCAAGGGCATGCCACATCTGCGTGGTGAGGGTGCGGGCAATCTCTTCGCGCGCATCCAGGTGCAACTGCCGCAGCATCTCAGCCCACGCGAACGGCAACTCTTCGAGGAGCTGGCCCGCCTGCGCATTACTGCTGGCTAGAAGTCCCCCCACCCCCAACCCCTCCGCTCCGCTCACCTGCCGCCTCCGCAAGCCTATGGCTTGCTTCACGCTCTCCGAGCGTGCGGCGGCAGTCCCCGTGCGCGGGAGAGGGGAGCGCGGACGCTGGTAGCCAACCCAGCGCAGGTAGGGAACGCAGATATCGCCTACTTCTAGCCTGCGGGGGCAGGCTTCGTCGCCGCCAGGCGCTTAGGCGCAGATACATCCGCCGGCCCCTGTGCGCGCATTCATCCACTGATATCCTGTGATGTTGCTCACGTTATTTCCAGATGTTCCCGCTGCTTTCCCCATTTCCATCCGCACGCGCTATAATGAACGATATTGGACTTGGACAAAGCGCTGAAGTTTTTCCGGCTTCATCTTGCTGCAACCATCTACAGCCAACTTGCAACACAGGCGCCAGATGTCACCAGCGGGCAAACACGGGCAATACATGCTTCACGCGGAAAGGGTATCATCGCCGATGAGTATCACAAGCGTACAACGGGGAGTACGACCGACGGACATCGAGGATAGTCCGGCTGGAGTCAATAATTTCACGATAGTCGCCGCCACCGTCAACGGCTCTGGCAGCCAGACGGCCAATAACTGCCTGTTACGGGCGCTCTTCAAGATGGGGATTCCCGTTAGCGGCAAGAACATCTTCCCCTCGAACATTCAGGGATTGCCCACCTGGTTTAGCATCCGTGCCAGCAAAGACGGCTTCACCGCGCGCCGCGAGACGGCAGAGATTGTCGTGGCGCTGAATCGCCAGACGGCAGCCGAAGACATCGCAGGCGTTGCGCCGGGTGGCGTCGTCATTTATCCGACCGAGTGGAAACTGAACGAAGACCGCCCAGATATCACCTACTATTCGCTGCCGGTGCAGCAGATGGCGAAAGACTCTGGCGCTAGTACTGAGATGCGCCCGTATGTGGCGAACATGGTCTATGTTGGCGCGCTGACCGAGTTGCTGGGCATCGAGGTCGAAGAGATCAAGGCCGCGCTCAGCGACCACTTTCATGGCAAGCAGAAGCCGATTGACCTCAACTTCGGCGTCGTGCAGGCGGCCATTGACTATACCAAGCAGAACATCACCAAGCGCGACCCGTTCCGCGTTGAGCGCATGAACGCCAACACCGGCAAAATCATCATCAACGGCAACAGCGCCGGCGCCCTCGGTTCCGTCTTCGGCGGATTCACCGTCGCCGCGTGGTATCCCATCACGCCGTCCACCAGCCTGGTAGATGCGCTCAACGACTACGCCAAAAAGTTGCGCGTAGACGAAAACGGCAAGGCGACCTACGCCATCATACAGGCGGAAGATGAAATCGCTGCCATCGGCATGGTGGTGGGCGCAGGCTGGGCAGGCGCGCGCGCCATGACCTCGACCTCCGGCCCCGGCATCTCGCTGATGACTGAATACGCCGGGTATGCTTACTTCACGGAGATACCGGCGGTCATCTGGGATATCATGCGCATGGGGCCAAGCACCGGCCTGCCCACGCGCGTCTCGCAGGGCGACGTGCTGATGGCCTATTACCTGGGCCACGGTGATACACGCCAGATCTGCCTCCTGCCCGGCAGCATGGAAGAGTGTTTCGAGTGTGGCTGGACGGCCTTCGATCTGGCCGAGCGCCTGCAAACGCCGGTCTTCGTCCTCAGCGACCTGGACCTGGGCATGAACCTCTGGATGAGCCAGCCCTTCGCCTATCCTGAGAAGCCGATGGATCGCGGCAAAGTCCTCAGCGCAGAAGACCTCAACCGGCTTGGCGGCTTCCATCGCTATGAAGATGTGGACGGCGATGGTATTGGCTATCGCACGATTCCGGGCACCGACCATCCGCTCGCGGCGTACTTCACACGTGGCAGCGGCCACAATAAAGAGGCGCAATACACCGAGCGCCCCGACGAATGGGAGGAGAATCTGGCGCGGCTGGCCCGCAAGCACGAGTTCGCCCGCACGATCATGCCCAAGCCCGTTATAGACGAAGTGGCGGGCGCGGAGATCGCCATCATTGCTTATGGGTCCAGTGATCCAGGCGTGGTGGAGGCGCGCAGCATGCTCGCCGCCAAAGGCGTCAAGACGAGCTATCTGCGCATGCGCGCGCTGCCAACCACCAAAGAGCAGCGCGAGTTCGCCGACCGCTATCAGCGCATCTATGTCGTCGAGAACAACTTCGATGGCCAGATGTGCCGCATCCTTCAGAGTGAAGAGCCGGAACACGCCACGCGCTTCCGCTCAATTGCGAAGTGCGATGGCCTGCCGTTGACGGGCCGCTGGATCGCCCAATCCATCCTGGAACAGGAGCAATAGAGAAAACAATGGCCATTCAAGAACCACCCGCCCAAAGCACAAATCTCATTGGGCTGACTCGCGCGGATTACAAGGGCCGCCCCTCCACACTCTGCAAGGGCTGCGGCCACGATTCCATCTCTGCCCGCATCATTTCGATAGCCTATGACCTCTCGCTCAAACCGAGCAACGTCATCAAGCTGAGCGGCATCGGCTGCTCCAGCAAGACGCCAGCCTACTTCCTCAACCAGTCACATGGCTTCAACGGCCTGCATGGGCGCATGCCCTCGATGGCCACCGGCGCGACACTGGCCAACCGCGATCTGCTGGCCATTGGCGTTAGCGGCGATGGCGACACCGGCAGCATCGGCCTTGGCCAGTTCATGCACATGGTGCGCCGCAATGTGCCGGTCGTCTACATCATCGAGAACAACGGCGTCTACGGCCTCACCAAAGGGCAGTTCTCAGCGACGGCGGATGAGGGTCAGCAGCTCAAATACGCCGGCCTGAACGAGTTGCCACCGATTGACCTCTGCCACGAGGCGGTCATCAACGGCTGCGGCTTCGTGGCGCGCAGCTTCGCTGGTGATCCGCGCCAGGTGGAGGCGCTGCTGAAGGCGGCGATCAGCCATCGCGGGACTGCCGTGCTAGATATTATCAGCCCGTGCGTCTCTTTCAATGACAATGAGGATTCCACCAAGAGCTACTCCTGGGGTAAACAGCACGAGGAAGTTATCTCGGACTTCACCTTCATTCCCTTCCGCGAGGAAATTACGGTGGATTACGAGGAGGGCACCAGCACCATCGTCGAGATGCACGATGGCTCCCACATCAAGCTCAAGAAGCTGGACAACAACTACGACCCGACCGATAAATATGCGGCGATGCGCCTGCTGGAGACTGCGCACGAGAAGCAGGAGTTCATCACCGGCTTGATTTATCTCAACGAGGGTCGCCCTTCGCTACCAGAGTTGGAGAAGCTGCCCGAGACACCGCTGGTGCGGTTGCCAGAGGAGAAGATTCGCCCCTCACGAGAGGCGCTCGACGCGCTCATGCGCAGCATGATGTAGAGTTGCTCATGCACGCACTCCGCCGGAACTTGCATCGCTGCTATGCGGGTTCCGGCGGTTGCCGTTTCTGCGCCAACAGGATTGCTCACCCAATTCCTAATAGGTGGCTCAACCCACAGAGGCGGCGATGATGCGCCCAGCCTTGATGGCCGCGAGGAACGCGCGATAATCGCGTTCCGTCTGGTTGGCGTATGCTTCGGCAAAGGACGCAATGGCACGGTCGAACACCTCACTGACGCCAAGATAGGCGGCAATCTCGACCGCATTCCCACCGGAGCGCGCATGCGCCCGCGCCAGCGCCCAGCCGCATATCTCAGCATACAATGCCAGGTCGGTCGCTGAGAGGTTTTCCACCTCGATGGAGCCTTTCATGTCGCGCAACTGCCGCCAGTAGAAGTGGCGTCCCGTCGGTCCACTCATCCAGCCCAGGAAGATATCCGACGATGCCTGCATCAGTTCCAGGCCCACCACTACACGTTGTCCCTGATGTTTGAAAGCACTTTTCGTCAGGTAGGGTTCCAACACTGAGCCTTCCGCTTCCTTGACCTGCAAAAACAGGGGATCAGTATCATCGCGTCCGATGAGGAGAACAATGAAGCAGCGTGTTCCCACACTGCCCACACCGACCACTTTGCGGGCGACATCAATGATCTGAAAGCGTTCGAGGACCTGGCGCTGGGCGTTAGGGAGTGACTGCACATACTGGCTGAACAGCGTGCGCATTTCCTCTCCCAGTTGCTCTTCTGTAACCCGCATCACCACTGGCGGATCATTGGCAATGACGCGCTGGCCGTCAACGACTTCGGTCAGCTTGGAGAACGCCTGTAAGCTGTCATGACGCCGGATCTTCTCGATCTGTTGCTGGGCCTGTTTTTTTCGCTGTTTGCTCACCAGCAGGTTGAGCAAATCATCGGCAGTAACATGGGCGTACCATACACCGAGGGTAGGCATCGCGGCGAACTGGGCCATATGTTCCCGGTAGGAGCGAGCCGCAGCCATCACAACCGCGCGACACTCTGCGTCGGAGAAGCCGTTGCCGCGTCCGGCGACGAAGCAACTGGCAGCAAGACGCTTGACATCCCACTCCCACGGCCCCGGCAGCGTCTCATCGAAATCATTGATGTCGAAGAGCAACGTCCGCTCTGGTGAGGCGTAGCTGCCAAAATTCGAGAGATGGCAATCGCCGCAGAGTTGCGTTTGAAGGCCAGTGGTTGGTGTACGAGCTAAGTCCTGGGCCATGATGATGGCGGACCCGCGCAGAAAGGCGAACGGCGAGACGCGCATGCGGGCATAGCGGAGCGGCACTAAATCTGACAGGCGGGTTGTAGCTTGCGCTTCCAGCAGCCGGAGGGGATCAGGGCGATCTGGCGCTTCGGCCCAGAAGGCATGGCTGCTCCGTGGTGTTTTCTCGCGCAGGGCATGTCCATGTTCCTGCCGTTCCTCAACGGTAGGGCGGCGCGTTGTCTCTGTCCCGGTGGCCTTCTGTCTCTGTGGCCTCTCTGCCGTTTGCTCTGTTGCAGATGCCTTCGCGCCATTGGACTGGCTGGTCATCTTGATCTTAGAAACCATTGCTTCTCTCGCCTCCCCAGCGACTACTTTGATGAATCGCGCTCGTTCGCTTTTTGCCCGGTCGCCTGCTGCCGATGCCCATGTCCATGCCCATGTCAGCGCCTGGTCTTCTTCACTGCAAAGATGAGGCCACGCTTCTGAAAGCAAGAACAAGGTTGTTGTAGGATTGTCTGCTGGCCCCATTGCTTCCTTTGGGCGCGTAGGATACGATGCCTCCATCGGTCTTTTGTAACAGCGAGCAGGAGATGAGCGAGCGGATGATGAGCGAAGGGTTGGCGACCACTGGCCGCCGTTGCGCTGTTTGCGGCGCGGTCATTCCCGCTGACGCGCTGTTTTGCGGCGCCTGTGGCAGCGCCACGCCGCGAACGCAGACGGCGCTAGATATGCCTACTATCCCTGGCGCTGTGGATGCCGTAAGCCCGCGTCATTTCTCGCTCGCCAATTTGAGTCAGCCGTCGTATCGCCGCGCGATGCTGGCTTCTACGGGTATCGTTCTTAGCCTCGTGCCCGGATATTTCCTCTTTATGAGCCTGTTTCCCTCTGGTGGAACTGTGGTAGGCGCCCGGGCACTTCAATCCGCCTCTGGCAAGTTGCTGGCAGGTGACATCGAATATCTGCATCTCATCACTGCTACGGTCGCTGTGGTGTCGCTGGTCAGTCTCTACTGGTTTGCCCTGCTACGGGTACGCCGCGTGGCGCTCATACGCGCTTGGCTTGAGATTGCCAGCCTGGATGTCGTGCTTCTGACTGTCGGCGTCTATGGCCTGGCGAGCTTCCTATCGCTGGCGGGGATAGATACCACCAATGGCCAAACGCACCCATTCTGGTGGGGTGAGACACTCAACGCCTTCCCCGATCTTGCGCCACGCGCCGTGGCGCTGGCGCTCATCGTCGCCACGACGAGTACGGCGTTCGCTGCGGTATTCGCCTCCTGGGCTGTGCTCCGCAAGACGGGGGTGGTCGCTGTTCCTCGTGGTGGAGAGTATCTGCTGGTACTCGCCAGTGGCGTGGCGGCGGTCGCGTTTCTTCTCGTGGGCGTTCCCACGCTTATCCTCCGGATCGTTCAGGCGCTCGTGGGCAGTGAATTATTCAATGGCGCAACCGCATTGGGCAATCATGTGGGCGAGGCGCTGGCGCTCATTGTTCTCTGGATACTTGTGCCTGTGATCGTGATCGTCGCGCTGGCAACACGTTCGGCGCTTGGCGTCGTTCATCAGGCCGAGCAGGTATTGCCCGGTACATCGGCGGAGCCGCATGAGCAATTGCCGTTGGATCCCTCACAAACCCTGCCGGATGGCTCGCGCACGCTATCTCGAACAGTTTCCACAAGTGTGCGATGGCAGCCAACTCGCGCTTCGCGCCGTGGCGCGAAAATGAGCGGTATTGGCGGCATCATATCCCTCATCGGCTACCTTCTGCCGTGGGCGGTGTTGAGCGTTCTCCTCATGGAAAGCTCGTGCAGCGGCAGAAATGTAACGCAGACACGGAGCATGGCGCCTAGCGGCGCTGATCTTGCCTATCAATCTGCATCATCTTTCATGACGGCGCTCAGCCTGGCGCTGGTGGCAACGGAAATTTGCCTGTTAGCCGGTGGATTGCTGGCGCTGGGGCGGCGGCCAACTGCGCGCTGGGCAGGCACACTGCTAGGCGCGGCTATTGTGGGTCTCTGCATCGCGCTCTATCAGGCATATCTGCTGGCATCCGCTCGTTTTCCCATGACGCACGCGATTCGCATGACATTTCTAGGATTCGGCATGGGTTTCTGGCTCACGCTCAGTGGGCTGTTGTTGGGCATTGCTGGAGCCAGTCTGCTTCTTGCCGCTGCACGCAGGCGCGGCTAGCCTTCACTACATCTCAGGCGTGGTCCGGCGCCCAGGAGGGTGGGTCGCTGGCGGGAAACGACTCCTCAGACGCTTCCTGCACCTTATCCAATTCCTCCGATTCCTCCGGCGCTGGCGATTCGGGTGTGGTCTGCTGATCGCTGGATACAGCGGGCGGTACTGTTTCTATGTTACTTTCGTCTTTGTCCAGGCTTATCATCTGGTCAAACTCATCAATGTCCATTCTTACCACCTGGTCAAGAACGTCTAGAATGACACTCATTTGGCTGCGCTCCTCTTCCATTGCATCACTTCTTTCATCACGTATCCATTGTCGCTTCTAGGGTATCACCTCCCCACCGGCGACGGCGCTGGCACGAGAGTTGCGCGCATTCAGTAGAGGTACACCCTTGAGAAAGGAGGGCATTGATGCCCAAGCAGGGCCAACACCATAACGACGCCAACGATCCAGATGTCGCGCGCGGGCACAACAATCCAGCGAAGAGTACGCCGAGCACCACCGGCGCACCCAAGCGGCGGGAGACGTATGAGGCGCAGGCGCGCGAACACCGCAATACTGCGAAGGAGGCGCAGCACGCAAAGAATGAGTTGCATCAGCAGACGCCGAGGCATCTGACACGCAAAGACCGCGAAGGCGTCTCTGATCGCAGTGGCAGTGACTCGAATGCAGACCGCAAGAGCCGTGGCTATTAGAGCTAGTAGTTAGAGCAACCAGAGCAACCGGGGGATAGCAACCAGTATGGGACGACATGTGCCAGATCAACCACCTGACGACAGCTTTGAGCTTGATCTGCATCCACACGAGCTAACCGGCGGCACAGAGACCGGCGGACCGCACTTCGCGCCGCTGGAACTGACGCTGGCAGACTACAAAGAGATCCACCAGCAGTTGCAGGGGCTTTCCAACGACGAACTGAAGCGTATTCCCGTGCTGGCGGAAGGGAGCTATCTGGAACCCGGCGGCACCTACCTGGACCTGCGCGACGAGAACGCCCAGGAGTTTACGGCGCTGGCGGGTATGACCGCCGGGCCGGATAACCTGTATATTCCCAAGCGCGAAGTGGACTATGTGCTATGGAACCGGCTGCGCGGCGTGCATAATCCGGCGCGGCTGGACGAAGCGGACCCCAACGGATAACGGGGTATGAGAGGATTCGCGCAGTCTCTCATCTGGACTGTGCAAGTCACATCAAGAGCAACGAAGGAGGCGCCAGGCATGGCGATGTCATCAGAGAGCAGGTATACCGTAGATCATGACCTCATCCGCAAATGGGTGGAACAGCGCGGTGGTCATCCGGCGACCATCAAAGGAACGGGAAAAGGTGGCGAGGCTGGTGTCCTGCGTATTGATTTTCCCGGCGGCGCAGGCGAGGAGAAGCTGGAGCATATTTCCTGGGATGAATTCTTCAACAAATTCGAGGAAAATCAGCTTGCCATGCTCTACCAGGAACGGACGGCAGGAGGGAAAGAGAGCCGCTTTGTGAAGTTTGTCAATCGCGGCACCGTGCAGGCGGAGGGCGATGTTCGCCCTGAAACCTATTCCTGATGTTGACAGGATAGACGTGCAAAAATACGCAAGCGCCGAGACATGGCTGTATGTTTCGGCGCTTTCTCGTCGTTGGTTGATCTGCCGCTGATTAGCTGCGTTCAGGCGTCCAGGAGGGTGGATCGCTGGCGGGAAACGATTCATCTGAGGCTTGCTCTACAGCATCACGGTCGGGCGCTTCTCGCTGTTGGTGTCCTCCACGCTCTCCACGATCTCCACGCTCCTCATGTTCCCGTCGTTCCCTAGCGTGCCGCTCTTTTCTCGCCTCTTTGGTGTTTCTGCTGTGCTGCTCATCAGATCGGCTCTGGTGGCGAGCATCTTTATCTTTGTCATGTACGCTCATGTTGCTCGTTCCTTTCCTGTTTTGCCCTGCCACACACCACTGAGCTGATTCGCTGCATGTTATGTGCCACTTGCGCGCATTCCATGTATGTGCAGCGTATCTGCGGCTGGCACCGTTATTGCGCGCAACATCCTGGTGTTAGGAGGAGCCTACCATGAAGAACAACAAGCCATTACGCAACAACGAGAGCTGGCCGGGGGATGAGCGCGAGGCGCGCGACGCGAACGAGGGAAGCCCGCGTCGCACCGAAGGCGCCATGATTGAGAATAACGCCAGTATGCCCGATGAGAACGAGACGGTGAGCGAGGAGGCCCTGGACCCTGGTTTCGATGAGGTGCCCCTGGAGACGGACCCCTCGAACGTCACCGACGAGAGCGTCTATGACGACCTGCCGCCGGAGGAGAACGATCCTGCCTACTTCGCGCCGACCGATCCAGTGCTGACGACCGACCAGCATGATGATATTCAGGTGTTGGGCGGCTGGGCGCCGTCCGCGCTCTCGCCAGAGGCACAGGCGGACCGCTCGGCGGAGGGTCCGCAGCCCGGCGATGAGGCGCTGGCGGATGCGGTGCGCCGCGAACTGCAAGAGGACGCGATGACCACTGATCTTGCCATCGAGGTTGAGGTAAATGACGGCATCGTGCATCTACGTGGCCACGTCACCGACCTGGAAGACGCCGAGGCTGCCGAGTCCGTCGCCTCGGAGGTTCCCGGCGTCCGCGAGGTCCGCGACGAGATAGACGTGCGCTCGATGGATAGCTAGCCCAAACGCCCGCGCCCACGCTCCCCTCTGCCGCGCACGGGGACCGCCGCCGCTCGTCCGCAGGACGAGAAGCACCCCATCGGGGTGCGGAGGCGGTGGGTGAGCGCAGCGGAGGGGCTGGGGGCGAGGTCTTACGCGTTGTGCCACGCGGCGAGCAGCGCCGTCTCGCGTTCGCGCGTGATGCCCGCCTTCCACTGATAATCTGCCGGGCGCGTGACCTCCCAGGCGAGCGTATCGCGGATGGTTTCCGCCATTGGACGGAAGCGCAGACCGGCAGCGATGGCCTGCTGGCAGTTGGCAGCGCTGAAGCCGGCCATACTCGTGTCGCTCGGCGGAATCCAGAGCGGCATATCCATCCACGGGCCAACCTCATGCTGCTCTAAAAACTGCTCGCTCACCCAGGTGAAGCGCGCATCGCTCTCGCTGGCGCGCTTGCAGGCGTCCAGCAGTTCGCCCAGCGTCAGCGGCGTGGCCGGGCCGGTGGCATTGTAGACGCCGGTGTGGCGCTGCTCCGCCAGGTCCAGCATCCACGCGGCAAGGTCGCGCGCATCAATGAACTGGACCGGCGATTCTGGCGGCGCAGGAGCCAGCACCTCTCCGCCCAGCGCCACGCGATGCGGCCAGTAGGTGAAGCGGTCGGTCGGGTCGTAGGGGCCGACAATCAGGCCGGGGCGAATGACGAGCGCGTGCCCTGGCATGGCAGCCTCGGCAGCCTGCTCGCAGAGCGCCTTGTGCCCGCCGTAATTTTCCGGCGTGCGCTCCTCGGTCGTCGGGTCCGCCAGCATGGCAAGCGGTGTGGTTTCGGTAGGCGGTTTGCTGAAATCCGCATAGACCGAGATGCTGGAGACGAACGTGTAGTGGTCCACCGCATCTGCCAGCAACTCCGCCGACGCGCGCACCAGACGTGGCAACTGGCCGCTGGTGTCAATCACTGCATCCCAGCGCCGCCCGCGTAGTACGTTAATGCCGCCGTCGCGGTCGCCATGCACCTGTTCCACATCGGGGAAGTGTCCAGGGTTCGCCTGCCCGCGATTGAAGAGCGTCACCTCGTGGTTGCGGGCCAGCGCAGCCTCAACCAGATGCCGCCCCAGAAAAACCGTCCCACCCAGCACCAAAAGACGCACTGCGTGGCTCCTTTCATAGAAAAGACCTCACCCCCTACCCCCTCTCCCATAGGAGAGGGGCCGCTAGGCAGGCTGGTTCGATGTTGGCATACTGCTTTTTCTTGCGCCAACGACGCTGTATGCTCTCACCGCTTCACGTGACCTCACGATCCCCTCTCGCAAGGAGAGGGGTGACCGAAGGCCGGGGTGAGGTCTCCCGGTTCCCCTCTCCCGCGCACGGGGGAGGGGTTAGGGGTGGGGTCCGCTTACCGCAGGAGGGCAGAGGGTTCGCCGCGACTCTTCCAGTCTTCCAGCGTCAGCACCTCGTCCACGATACCATACTCTTTGGCGGCTTCCGCGCTCATGTAATAGTCGCGCTCGGTATCGCGCTGCACCCGTTCGAGCGGCTGGCCGGTGTGGAAGACGATGATGTCGTTCATCACATCGCGGGTATGCAACATCTCGCGCGCCTGAATATCAATTTCCGTTGCCTGCCCGCCCAGGCTGCGGTCTGGAATCAACGGCTGGTGAATGTGTATACGGGAATGGGGCAATGCGAAGCGACGGCCCGGATCGCCTGCCATCAGCAGAATCGTGCCGAAGCTGGCGGCCATACCGACGCAGGTGGTGGCGATAGGACAGCGCAGCGAGCGCATGGTGTCATAGATTCCCAGCCCTGCCGTAATCACACCGCCAGGGGAACTGATGTACATATTGATCGGGCGGTCGGAACTCTCGCTCGCCAGGAAGAGCAGTTCGGCCACCACCAGGCTGGCAAGCTGATCTTCCACTGGACCGTTGACGAGAATGATGCGCTCTCGCAGCAGCCGCGAGAAGAGATCATAGGCGCGCTCGCCGCGTGCGCCGGATTCGATGACCGTCGGGATTACCATGCTGGCCTGTCGTGCCAGCGTATCGTATGCGGACATAGTGAAACACCTCGTTTCAATTCACTTAACACTTACTGGGCATAGCGCACGAAACAATAGATGATGCGTGTGACACGCTCACCGCCGGGGAACTGCGCGATACCGGCGAGCAGCCAGCCCTCAGCGCCCAGTTCGTTGAGGCGCGCGTCGTCGAGCGGCGCCTCCTCACGCGGGTCAATCGTGACGGTGCGATACTCCCACTTCGGCTGCTCGGCTGCCTCGTAGACCATCGGCAGCGGCAACGTGATAGACTGTCTGCCATCGAGGTCTTGGCTGTAGTGGTGCAGGCCGCCAGGGGTCAGATAGGGCATAGGTGGTACTACTCCTCACTGTTTCTCTTGGGTTCTCGTGATTTGCAACGCAAGACCGGCTCGCGCCGGTGATGTCTTGAACAGTACCGCCGCCTGCGCTAGAATTGAAGGCAAAAGTGATGCTCATAGCATACCTGGCACCCGAAGATATGCTATGAGCATATGTCGAACGTCGAATAGGGATAGAGGGCATAGAACACCCCCAAAACTGAGGTGGCGCGAAACGCGAGCGGGAGGCACCGGCGATGGAAGACTTGCAGCAGACGATGGGCGCTGTGATCCGGCGCGAGCGACGTGAGCGCCACCTGACCCTCAAGGATTTGGCGGAGCGCGCGGGGCTGTCGGTGGTCTATCTTGGTGAGATCGAGCGCGGCAAGAAATACCCCTCGGCGCTGGTCCTGGAACGGCTGGCAAAGGCGCTCGATTTAGATGTGCCCGACCTGCTGGAGTATGTTGCCGATGAGATGCGCGGCGTAACCTTGCCACGCATGGCGATTGGCTTCACCCTGCCAGAGCCGCAGCCGCAGCCCGCCATCTCGCGCACTACGCCTACCGGCCAGATCATCAGCATGCTGGTGGCATAAGATGCTGCGTCGCCGCCGCGCAGCGCAGGCGCATCTCGCGGTGCTGGCGATGCTCGCGCTGGCGGTCCTGCTTTCGGCGTGCGCCCACTACACGCCAATGCCGATGCGCCTGACGCCGACTCCAACCAGTATGCCGGGCAACCGCTATGTAGACGCCAAGCTGGGCTTCAGTCTCGCGCTGCCGCCCGGATGGAGCGCCAGCCCGGAGCCAGGGCTGCGCAACACGCCGCATACCAGCGCCGTCACGCTTATTAGCCCCGATGAGCAGACCATCCATCAGCAGGTGGTGATCGGCGTCTTTGAGAGCAGCGCCATGCCCGCTGCCTTCGCGCTGCGTGGCACACCGACGATGCAGATTGGCCCGTATCCCGCCATCAGCGATGACCGCATGCACGGCGTGGCGCGTGCGCCTTGCTTGGTGCGGCTCTTCCTGGCGCACGACGATTATGTGATGGCGACCTGGTGCGCAGGCGACGCTGCCACCAATGCCAGCGACTTCGATCACCTGCTCAGCACATATCTGCCCGCCGCGCCTGGTTTCGTTCCCCATGCCCAGCCCGCGCCAGCGCCACAGACCTGCGCCCAGCGTGAGGGGGCACTGGGCTACGCAGCGAATGCGCAGTGGGGACGGACGCTTGCGGGGCCAACGGCGGCAGCGCCTGCTCTCGGTTGGGGCGCTGAGCAGCCGGGAATCTACGTGTGCAGCAACGAAGGTTCGCCAGACCTCTATCTCTTCCAATGCACCGAACTGGTCAACCAATTCCTCTACGCGCAGTGGGCGCTGCCGCATATTCCGGGCAACGCCGCGCGCTACTTCGACTATTATCAGGGCAGCCAGCTACATCCCGGCGTCATCCGCGACTTCCCCGCTGGCACGTATCAGCTTTCCAGCGATGCCAGCCAGGGAACGAGCGCGTTCCGTCCACAGCCAGGCGATCTGTTGATTTTCCAGGATGTCAATAATCCACGCGCTGGCTGGATCTCCGGCCTGACGACCTCGCCCGGCCATATCGCGCTGATCGTGGGAGTGGACGCGGCGCATGTGTATGTCGCGCAGGAAAACTACAACGAGACGCAATATTTCCTGGCGCTGCCACTCGCCACCGTTGCCAATGGCTGGCAGATCACTGATCTCAGCGGCCTGCCCAATCGCATCGTGCGTGGCTGGATTCGCCTATCGGCGAACGCGCTGGCATAACATCTCATAACACGAAGATTATGCTATACTGCGTCCCAACCGACGCGACATCCCCGAACTTAAACCTGTAGGCGTTGCGCCGCAATGTTCAGCGGCCACCTGAATGTGTCATCTGTATTGCTTTTCACTCGTATTTTCGTTTCTTTGTTTGCCACGCGAACATTAAAAGGGGACTCACCATGTCGCTGCATGCGCGCTCCACCACTGTGACCATCCAATCAGACAAAATCGAAGAAGCGGTACGCATCTATGAGGAGAGCATCAAGCCGGCTATCATGGCCCAGCAGGGCGCCAAACATTGCTATCTGTTGATAGACCGCTCCTCCGGCAAGGGTGTTTCCATCACCATGTGGGAGAATGAGGCGGATGGCAAAGCCTATGAGGCCAGCGGCTCCTATCGTGAGCAGGTCGCCAAATTAGCGGCATTTTTCGCATCAGCGCCAGCGCTCGAAACCTACGAAGTAGCTGTCACCGCATAAACTGGAAAACCGAGATTTGGCAGAATGCTCTTTGGTGGAGAGAGTCATGCACCGTTGAAATTGTGCCTCTCTCCATCAGTTTTTTGATTGCATAATAATAGATAGCCAGCTTACGAAAGCGTGTGAAAATTATGAGCAGATCACGACGAAAACGACCATTTCGCGGCATCACTACCTGCGAGAGCGAAAAAGAGGATAAGCAACATGCTCATCGCGCCTATCGCCACGCCGTCAAACAGCATATGAAGCTGAATCCGAAAAGCGAGACAATTCCCAACTGGCGTGAATATTCAGATCCGTGGAGTTGGGGCAAAGATGGAAAGATGCTCATTCGGCCAGAATGGGAAAAGCTCATGAGGAAATAATCGAGTCCAGAGTGAGTTATACATGCGTCTCAGGAGTGAGATAAACCAGATGCGACCATTCGACAAATCCTAGCTTCTCCGCGATTTTTCGTGATGCCCAATTGTCCACGCTCGTACTCCAGATGGGCGTGCGCCTCTGCTGTTGCACCTGCTGGCAGACGAGGCTTGCGGCAGCCGTTGCCAGCCCCTGCCCGCGCCATTGCTCATCGGTCGCCACTGCGATATCGGCATAGCGCGCCGACTGGCAGGATGTGTGCGCCCGCGCAACGAGCCGCCCATCCACAACCGCGCCCGCTACAAATCCTTCCGCCAGCAGCATTTGCGGCGAGCCATAGGCGGCGCCGATGCCTCCACCTGGTCCGGTCAGCGCCAATTCTACCTCGTGCGGTTGCAGCAGGCGCACGGTTGGATGGCTATATGGGACGGCTGGCGTGGGCAGTGTGAAGAAGATTGCCTCTTCAGCGCGTAGAGTTGCGCCGCTTTCGCGTTCGATGAGCGTCCGTAGTTCTTCCGCATGGCGTGGCGCGATTCCCAGGCTCTTCCAGCCAGGAATGGACCTGATGAGCGCAGCGAGCGCGGAGACTTCTTCGCCAAACGCCAGCAGACTTCCAGGAAATAGTTCCACTATTGCGCCAGCAACGTGCGCAACATCGCCAGCGAGATAGGCGGGACACAGTTTACGGCGCAGGCGTTGCGCCGCAAACACCGTCTCTGGAATATCCTCGAGCGCATCTGCCAAGGCAACTCCTTCTTCAGCGGTGCAGCGATGTATGTCATATGAACCGGGCATACGCCGTCTCCTCTCATTCATCATGGCTCCCTGGCATAGTTTCTCATACGAAGCCAGTATACGTGTCATGACAGATGAACCGAGCCTGCCCAATAGCGCCAATAGGCTCATGTATGCCATATCGCACGATTCCTTGCGCAGTGCGATATACTGAGGCGCTGGCTGGTATCAGCCAAGATGTATTTGTTATGGAAAGGTATCGCATGCTCTCATCCGTGCTTTCACCTGCACGCATTCGCGGCGCGCTCGCTGATGTCGCCATTCCTGGCGCTGTTGCCCGTTCGGAGCAACAGACACGCCGCACGTTGGCGCGCGACTTGGCGCTGCTGGCGCTGGGTGCGCTGTTGGTCGTCTTCTGCCTGCTGTTGGATGACCACTTCTTACTCAAACAATCGCTGACGCTGGGTGGCGTCAGTCTTGCCAGTCACACCGTCGCCGCCGATGCGCTGATTGCGCTAGGAATGGCCGGTCTGCTGGCGCTGGATGGGCTGCCAATGGTCCCGGTGTCGCGCACACTGCTGCGTGATACGGCGCTGGTGGCCGGCGGCGTGCTGTTGATGGCGATTGCCGCGAAGATCATCATTCCGTTGCAGCCGGTGCCGATCACCGGGCAGACCTTCGGCGTGCTACTGATTGCCGCCGCGCTTGGCTGGCGACGCGGCCTGACGACGATGGCGCTCTATATCGCGCTGGGTAGCCTGGGGCTGCCGATCTTTGCGGATGTCAGCACGCCGGCGACCTATGGCTATCTGGCGGGCTTCGCGCTGGCGGCGGTCGTGGTGGGGTTCCTGGCGGAGCGCGGCTGGGACCGCAATCTGCTGACCTCCATCCCGATGATGCTCCTGGGCGAGGTGGCGATTTATCTCTGCGGTCTGCCCTGGCTGGCACAGTTCACCGGCTGGAACCTCGTGCTGAAGTATGGTTTCTTCCCATTTGTGCTAGGTGATACCATCAAACTGCTGGCGGCGGCGCTGCTCCTGCCTGCGGCCTGGCTGCTCACCGGGCGTGCGCTGCATCAGGCGAACCGGATGAATCAGCCGCAGGTATGAGAGCCATTGACTCTCGGCTTTGAAAAGCCGGGGCACGCTGGCATCATTTCACTCACTCTACGCTCGGCTTTGAAAAGCCGGGGCACGGTACGAATGGTTGAAGTCTGCTAGTGCCGTTCGGGAGGACTTCAGTCCGGCAAAAGCGTGCGCCGGCAGTTCACTGCCGCGACCTGAATATCGAGGCCATTGCATGAATACGGAACACGACACGCCACAGGGCGCACAGCCCACGAACGGCGACGAGACGCAGCCGGCCAATACGCAGGCTCAGCCGCCGCGCGCCTTCTTTGAGTATTGGAACCAGATGGACATGCTCAGTTGGATGGGCGCGCGCATCACGGAGAGCGCCGACGGCCACGCCACTGTCTACTTCGAGCCGGACAGCCACCATCGCGGCGCTGGCATTGGTGGGCGCGCGGTGACGGGCGCAGTGCAAGCGTACATCTTCGATATCGTCACCGGCGCGGCGGTGGCTTCGCTGGCGCATGGCCTCAAGCCGCAGGTGACGGTCAAGTTGGATGTGACGTTCGAGTATCCCGCCTACGATGCGCCGCTGACCTTCGAGGCGCATGTGCAGAGCGGCGGCAAGCAGATCATCTTCGTTGAGGGGCTGTGCCGCGACACCAATGGGCGTGTCTGTTCCCGTGCCACCGCCATCTATCGCCGCTTCGATCATCGTATCGAAGTGCCCGATGCCCTCAAAGAACTGATGAAAAACCACCAGGACGCAGCCGGCGAATGAGTGGAGAAAGACGGGACTCCATGACTCGTGCGACCGATCAGGAGTATCTGCTGAGCCAGCAGTATCACAATGGCGCGCGCCTCTCGGTGCGTGGCAGGTTGCATGCGCGCTTCCGCACCAATCCCGATGGCTGGTTCGCCTGGATGTTCGATCAGATGCGCATCGCACCGGAGAGCCGTATCCTCGAACTTGGCTGTGGACTTGGCTGGCTCTGGCTGCGCAACCGGGCGCGCATTCCGGCTGGCTGGGATATCACGCTCTCGGACTTCTCGCAGGGCATGCTTGCTGAGACACAGCAGCGGCTGCAAGACGTGCCGCATCAGTTCGCCTACGCTGTCGTGGATGCGCAGGCCATCCCCTATCCAGACGCCAGCTTCGACGCCGTGATTGCCGATCACATGCTCTATCATGTGCCGGACCGCGCCAGGGCCATCGCTGAGGTGCGGCGCGTCCTCAAGCCGGGTGGGCGCTTCTACGCCTCCACCATCAGCCGGGAGCATTTCCGCGCGCTGGCCGCGCTCGTCTCCGGTCACGCGCCGGACGACGCCATGGTGGACCAGCGTTTTCCCTTCAACCTGGAAAACGGCGGCGCGCAACTGGCGGCGTCCTTCGCACACGTCACGCTGCACCGGCACGAGGATACGCTGGTGGTAACTGAGGCCGGGCCGCTCGTCGCGTACTTGGCCTCGCTCTCATCCATGTCCGCCAGCGACACCACCACAGATACCACGGAAGCCGCTCTCGCCGCACTCACCAGCCGCTTACAGACGCTCATCACAGCGGAAGGCGCGATACGCATCCCCAACGATGCGGGATTGTTCGAGGCGTGGTGAGGTCCTACCACGGGCGCTGATAGCCTGCTGCGGCGTAGATCGCTTCGATGACCTGCGCCTGCTCGATGGCGTCTTCGGGCGCAATCGCCAGCGGCGCACCGCTGCGTACACATTCGGCGAAATGCTCGACTTCGAGCCGGTAGTGATTTGCCTCGGCGAAGCGGCGCTCGATACTCTCATTGTCGCGTTCCAGCCGCACCACTGTCTCGTTCGTTCCTGGCGTAAAGGGACGAGGCAGCAGTATTCGTCCCTCATCGCCAACGATCTCAGCAAACTGATGCCAAGCGAGCGCAAAGCTCGAATCAATGACGCCGAAGCGCCCCTCGCCAAAGTCCAGCACGGCGGCCATTGTGCGCTCGACCTCACTCTCCGCCGGCACATCCACCCGCGCCGCGACCACCTGCGGCGCGCCGCCGAAGACCGCGCGACAGAAGTTGAGCGGATAGCAGCCGACATCCATCAGCGAGCCGCCCGCTAAACTCGCCGAAAGGCGGATATTCTCGCCGCGATCACTCAGATCAAAAGCGAAGGCGCTGCGCACGATGCGGACACGGCCAATAGCGCCGGATGCGGCCTGTTCCAGCGCCCAGCGTATCTGCGGATGAAAGCGATACATGAAGGCTTCCAGCAGCAACACCCCAGCATCGCGGCAGGCGTCGCGCATGGCGATGGACTCCTCCGGTGTCGCACCCAGCGGCTTCTCGCAGAGGACGTGCTTGCCGGCACGCGCCGCGCGAATGGTCCACTCCGCATGGAGCGCATTGGGCAGCGGAATGTAGACTGCCTCGATATCCGGGTCCGCCAGCAACTCCTCATAGCTGCCATAGGCTCGCGCGCCCGGCGCCTGCGCCGCCACCAGACGCTCCGCTGCCGCCAGATCGCGGCTGGCAATCGCCGCGACGCGCCCGTTCTGCGAGGTCTGAATCGCCGGAATGACCAACTTCACACCGATGTTCGCCGTGCTGAGGATGCCCCAACATACCGGATCGTTCGTGCCCGCTGTGCCTGCCATACGCTCACTTCATCCCTTCTGTTCGATCATTTGCTTACGCTCTTCACGCGAGTTCTGCTCACTATTATGCCTGTATTATGCAATTATGCGATGCACCGGCTCTGGTACGAAAGATGCTGCTTACAGGCTGCGATTGTCGTGCGTTGGAACAACCGGAACGATACGCGGCGATTCCAGGGAAACCCGCCAGCAGACCGTAAAAAGGCATAGTGATTGCATTCGCCTTGCCAACCGGCATCTTCTCGCTATCATATACAGTGTGACATCAGAACACGCGAACGCTGGGTGATTTCCCCAACATGTCGTTTATTGCAGAAAGGTGCCGTCGTGATTTCGACAACGCTGGCGCTCATGCTCTGCGCCTATCTCATCGGCTCGATCCCGTTCTCGCACCTGATCGCACGCTGGCGCACCGGCTTGAATCTGCGCGATGTGGGCGAGGGCAACGTTGGCAGCCGCAATGTCTGGCATGTCGTGGGGCCGGCCTGGGGCATCCTGGCTGGCGTATTCGACGTGCTGAAGGGTTTCGTCTGTTATCTGGTTGCCAGTGCGCTGTTGCCCACGGCGGGCGCGCTGGCGGTGGGCGTGGCTGTGCTGCTGGGACATCAGTTCCCCATCTTTCTGCGCGGGCGCGGCGGCAAAGGGCTGGCGACGGCGCTGGGTGTGCTGCTGGCCGTCTCGCCGCTATCTACGCTCACCGGTCTGACGATTTTCGTGCTGGCAAGCCTTGCGCTGCGCAATTTCAACACCAGCGTCGTGCCCGGTATCATCGCTATCATCGTGCTGCCGCCGCTTTTTCATCAGCCGCTCTGGGTTTCGGTCTATGCGCTGGGTGTCGCGTTGTTGCTGGCGCTGAAAAAGGCGCTCGATCACCAACACGACGAGCAGGTCTGGGCTACCCATCCCTGGCAGGGCGGCGCAACACCCGGCTTTAGCCGGGCCAGCGACGATAACACATCTGTGCCCCAGCACGAAACGCCGCAGAACTGACGAATCTGCTGAATCTGATACATTCGCTTACATTCGCTGAGATGAGCCACATATGCTGATTTATCTCTATCAAGGGGTTGCCATCCTCATTCTGGTTGCCATCCTTGCCAATACACTGGTGAACTTCTGGTGGCTGAGGGCAACTGGCGCGCGTTCCGCTGCACAGCCGTCCCCAGCGCATGAGCCATTGGTCTCCATCCTCATTCCCGCGCGCAATGAAGCGCGTAGCATTGTGGGCTGTGTCGAGTCGCTCTTGGGGCAGACGTATCCGCGCTGTGAAATCGTGGTGCTGGATGACCACAGCGAGGATGAGACGGCGGCGTTGGTCTCCGAACTGGCCGCGCGGCATCCCACAGTGCGCCTGCTACACGGCAAACCGCTATTGCCGGGCTGGCACGGCAAAGCCTACGCCTGTGCGCAACTGGCCTGCGCCGCGCGTGGCGAGTGGCTGCTCTTCGTAGACGCCGATACGGTACACGCGCCGGACTGCGTGGCGACGGCGCTACGGGCCGCCGAGCAGCAGCACGCTGATTTGGTGACGATGATGCCACAGTTGGAGACGGGCAGCTTTGGCGAGGCATTGCTCGTGCCGACCATTCCTATCGCCTTCGGGTCGTTCTTGCCGCTGGGCCTGGTGATGCGGCATCCCGCGCCGCTGCTGGCGGGGGCGCTGGGGCAATTCCTGCTCTTTCGCCGCGCGATGTATGAGCAGATCGGCGGACATGCCAGCGTCCGCACGGATATCGTGGAAGATGTGCAACTGAGCCGCCTGGTGAAGCGGCAGCGCGGGCGGGTCGTCTGGATAGATGGCACACGGCTGATGCGCGTGCGCATGTATCATGGGCTACGCGAAGCGTGGCGCGGTCTCGCCAAGAGTTCCTTCGCCGCAATAGACAATTCCTGGCTGGGGTTGCTGATCGGGCTACCGCTCTGCGCTGCGCTTTTTCTCGTCCCCTATGCGCTGCTCGTGGCTGGTCTCGTCACACGCCAGTTCTCACCGGTGTTCTTCTGGCTGCCGCTGGCGCAGATCGCTTTGATGATTGGCACGCACTGGCTGCTGCTGGCGCGTTTCCGCCTGCCGCGCCGCATGGCTCTCCTGTATGCCGGAACCATCCTTGCCATCATGCTCTTCACCACCTACGCCGCGTTCCGCACGACATTTGGCCGGGGCGTCGCCTGGAAAGGACGCACGTATCAGTTCGCGCCGGCATCCGCAACACCGCATGGCCCACCTAGTCTTGCAACGGCGCAGCGTCTCCGGCTAGCGGCGGCGCTTTCGGTGGTGCGGCTACCCGTCGCGCTGGGGTTGGTTGTACTGGGCTGGGCGCGCGGCAACGCTCAGCCACCCATCGCGGTGGCGCTGCTGCTCACCGGGTGGTCGCTTGCGCTGGTAGAGTATGCGCTCCGCGACCACAGGCTTGGCGCTGCCGGTTCGCTGGCGGATGCGCTGGGCGGTGTGGCAAGCCTGGCGTATTTGCGGCTGAGCGGATTGCTCTCTATCGGAGTCGTCCTGCTGGCGCTGCTCATCGCGCTGGTCTGTGTACGCCTCTTCCGCTGGCAGGTGGCGGCGGCGGTCGCCTCGATTCTGCTGGGCAGCGTCTTGCTCGTGACCGTCGGCGTCTATGCGCCAACCCACAATCTCTTGCTTCTCGCCTGGTTCGCCGGACTCGTGCTGCTTTCCAGCCGCTCAGCCGCGCATCTGCTGAATCAGCTCAACCAGTGGTTCCAGCATCTCCGCTCCTCGTGATCCCCCCTGATCCCTCATATATTCGCCACTTTCGAGTCGCTGGTTGCCGGTTACTGCTCAGCTTGCTATGCGCTGGTGAGGCGTTGTATTCCTGTTGGATGGATGAGGCGGAAGGGCGCGCGGTAGTCAGTAATCTTGATTATTTCACGTTTCACACGACTATTGGCAACGGGTGCCTATGTAAAAACGGCATGGACGTTGCGGTTAACGTTGGTGTCGTGTACATGGTGGGGCTGTGTGGCCGACGACGTTGGATTTGTCGCGGATGTGGGCAAATAAGGCAGTGTGAGAACGTCGAGCGGCTCATGCCCCCGAAGGGAATTGGAGGCAAAACACGATGAAAATTGCGCAGGTAGCGCCATTGCAGGTAGCAACTCCCCCACATGCCTATGGTGGGACTGAACGCATTATCCATAATCTCACGGAATCTCTGGTGGAGATGGGGCATGAGGTGACACTCTTTGCCACCGGCGACTCACAGACGAGCGCCAGGCTGGTTCCTGGCGTGGCAAAGGCCATCGAGTTCGACCCTGAAATTGAAGCCAACGCCTATCATATCGCTATGCTGGAAGAGGTGTACCGGCATGCGAGCGAGTTCGATGTCATCCATTCGCATCTGGATTATCTCACCTTCCCTTTTATCGAAACGACCGATACGCCGACTGTCCTGACATTGCATGGGCGTATTGATATGCACGAGTTCAAGCGGGTCTATAGCGCATATGCCGACGCCAATTACGTCGCCATCAGCGAGAGCCAGCGGCAAGATCAGCCATATCTCAACTGGGTGGCGACGATTCATCATGGCATTGATATGGCGCGCTTTGCTTTTTCCCCGCAGATGGGCGAATATCTCTGTTTTGTTGGCCGCATTACGCCCGAAAAAGGGCCTGAATGTGCCATTGAGGTCGCCAAACGGGCGGGGATACCGCTCAAGATTGCGGCAAAGGTGGACCCCAAGAATCGCAAATATTTTACGCAGGTGATTGAACCGCTGCTCGATCATCCTTTGATTGAGTTTCTCGGTCAACTCGATGAGGCGCGCAAATGTGAGTTGATGCGTGGCGCAATGGCGCTGTTGCTGCCGATCCATTGGCCCGAACCGTTTGGGGTGGTCTTTATCGAGGCGCTCGCTTGTGGCACGCCCGTCCTGACGTGCCCCATTGGTTCTGCGCCAGAATTGCTCCGCGATGGTGTGACCGGCTTCTTGCGTGAAACCACCGATGAGTTGGTGGAGGCGGTGCGCCTGCTGCCCTATATTTCGCGCGAAGCCTGCCGCGACTATGCGGTGCGACGTTTTGATCGCCATCGCATGGCAAACGACTATCTTCGCGTCTATACACAGGTGCAGAAACAGGGGTCGTTACAGGCCGTGCATGCCGTCACCACGATATCCGGAAGCGGGCGAGCTACGGCTGGGCGGTCGGTATCTGACGCCATTGACATCATTGAGTCTATTGACAGCATCGAGTCTATAGATACCGTTGACGCAGTGAGCGCGAACACCCCCGGAACTCATGCGGCGCACCCCGTTGGGAGTGTTGAAGCGCACGAGCCAGGCGAGAGTGTTTCAGGGGAAGCCTCGTGAATACGCAGTACCCATCGGATACACCGGAGATTCCAGAGAACGAACGCAGGTCCAAAGACACCCAGAAACGCGGTTCCATGCCCACTGAGCCGCGTCCGCTCGATGGCACGCAGCCGCAGGCCAGGCAACAGGCCGAGCAAAGGGTCGAGCAAGACGCATCGGGCGCACTACCGGGGCAGGGCGCCGATCTCTACGTGCTTCAGGGGTCGGCCAGTGTCACCGTCGAGAAGATCACGCTCAAGCATGGCGATGCGTTTCTGGTGGCGGATGACCGGGGCGACTTGCCGGATTCGGAGCAGGAGACCGGACTCTACTGGTGCGGCACGCGCTATCTGCGCGCCTGTGATCTCTTCCTCGAAGGCAGGCCGTTGACGGCGCTCTCGCACTCGATCTCCGACGAAGAAGGGACCTGCCAGGTTGACCTCGCCAACCCGTATCTAGAAATTGATAATGAGGTCATCTACCAGGGCATGATTCATGTGCGGCGTATTCTGGCGCTGCGTGAGCATCTGCTGACGGAGCACTTGACCATCACCAGTTTTCACAAGCGGGCGCTGGATGTGAGCTTCGGCCTCAAACTCAGTGCAGACTTTCGCGATATTTTCGAGGTGCGCGGCATCAACCGCGAGCGGCGCGGCGAACGTTTGCCAACGCAGGTGGAGGCCGGGAATATCACGTTGCACTATCGTGGGTTGGATGGCATCGAGCGCAAGACGATCTGTACGCTCTCGCCGCCGCCCACGCGCTCCACGCCGCAGAATCAGTTCTGGGATGTGCAGTTGGAGCCGGGGAAGCCGCTTGTGCTGCGCGTGCAGTGCGAGTTGCACGCCAGCGAAGACCTGCCCAGGCGCGGACAGCGACACGGAGCGCCCGCACAGTCGCCACTGCTGCTGGGCGATGACGCCACAGAATCGCAGGAACAGGCTACGCTCTTCGCCGGCTTATCTGCGCGGAAATCACTGCCGGTGGTGCGGTCAGAAAATGTCTTTTTCAACCGTCTGCTGACTCGCGGTATGCACGACTTGGTGATGATGTGTACGCAAATGCCCGAAGGGACCTATCCCTACGGCGGGATTCCCTGGTATGTCTGCCCGTTCGGACGTGACGCGCTCATCACCAGCCTGGAGTTCCTGCCCTGGTTCCCAGAGGTGGCGCGGGGGACGCTGGGCGTGCTGGCGGCGCACCAGGGGCAGCGCGAAGACGAGTTCACGGAGGAGCAGCCAGGGCGTATCCTGCACGAATATCGCTACGGCGAGATGGCGAACTGCCATGAAGTGCCGTTCATCCCGTACTATGGCACGGTGGACGCGACGCCGCTCTTCCTGGTGACGCTCGGCCAGTATGTGCGCTGGACGGATGACCTGGACTTCCTGCGCGAGCATTGGCCGCATGCGCAGGCCGCCGCGCAATGGATGCGCGACTATGGCGACCGGGACGGCGATGGATTCCTCGAATATGCCAGGATGAGCGAACTGGGATTGGTGAACCAGGGTTGGAAAGATTCCTGGGATGCTGTGTCGCATGCTGACGGCACGCTCGCCACGCCGCCGATTGCGCTCTGCGAGGTGCAGGGCTACGCCTACGCTGCCTATCGTGAGATGGGCTATCTGGCGACGCGCATGGGCAGGCCGGAGGAGGCGGCGGTCTGGGAGCGCGCGGCGGACCGCCTGCGCGAAGCCTTCTTGCAGCGTTTCTGGTGGGAAGAAGAGCATGCCTTCTATCTGGCGCTAGATGGGCAGAAGCAGCCCTGCAAGGTGATGAGTTCCAACGCCGGACAATGCCTCTGGACGGGCATCGTGCCGCCGGAATGGGCGGATGCGATGGTCTCGCGGCTGATGGCAGAGGATATGTATACCGGCTGGGGCATCCGCACGCTTTCGACGACTGCCGCCAGCTACAATCCGATGAGCTATCACAATGGGTCCGTCTGGCCGCATGATACGGCGCTACTGGGCGCGGGTTTCGCGCGCTATGGGCGCGCAATGGAGGCGGGGCATCTGCTGGGCAATCTCTTCGGTGTCAGTCTCTATTATGTTGGTTCGCGGCTGCCGGAGTTATTCTGTGGCTTCGAGCGCGTTGGCGGCTATGGGCCGACACGCTACCCCGTCGCCTGTTCGCCGCAATCCTGGGCGGCGGGCGCGCCGTTTCTGCTGCTGAGCGCTGTGTTGGGCTTCGAGCCGGAGGCCGAGCATCAACGCCTGACACTGCGCGCGCCGGCGCTGCCCAACTGGATGCACACGCTCGACTTGCAGTATTTACGCCTCGGCGCGCAGCAGTTGCATCTGCGCTTCGAGCGTTCTGAACGTGGCACCCATGTCATTCTGGCGGATAGCAGCGAAATTGCAGTCCATGTCGTGCCGCACGCCTAGTTGCCCCCACCCCCAGCCCCTCCCCCGTGCGCGGGAGAGGGGAGCCAGAGGCGTGGAGCGCGAGCGGATTGGCTATCGGGCGGATGTTCTCCATCTCAATCCTTTCCCTTGCGCCTGCGCCATACCTTTATCGAGGTTGAGCGTGGCAACCGGTGTGCCCAGGTGGTCGGTGGCCACATCATTCAGCCCGCTGCCGTCAGAGGCATACGCGCCGGTCTCTGGCGTGCTACCGCTGTTGGTCTGCCAGGCAATCAACTGGCGCAGTGGGTTACAGGTCAATACCTGCCCGGTGTTGGGGCCGCTGGTGCAGGTAGCGATGTTGAGCGCGCGGCAGGTCATATCCCCAGCGGCATCATAGCCAGCGAAGTAGGTGGCGATGCCGGCACTGGTGATCTCCGAGAGCGCATGCCCCGCCGCCAGCGCCATGTCATAGCTGTAGCTGCCCTGGGCCGCATTCGTCAGCGGTTGCCCGCCGCTGGTGAGGACCGAGGCGCAGCTAATTCTATCCAGATTGTCGTAGCTATAGGTCAGCGATAGCGCTAATTTGTTACAAATTCTCTTCCAGCCTATATTTGCCGCCCTCTTGGGGAAAATGGTCCTGCTTGGTCGTTCTCCGTCGTTTCCCTGGTAGCTGTTCACACCTGTGTTGGGTCGTTCTTCATAGACGCCAGGTTCGCGTGAACCCTATACTGCCCCCAAGCAGAGAAAATCCCAGGGATTCCTGGAATGATATCGTTCTGCCTCACGCTTCTGCCTCGTGCCGATAGCTGTACAGGGGGTATTTCTCATGGTTCAACAGCGCGTAAAACATCATGAGTGGCCAAGAAAGTATATGTTGAGCTTGCTGGCGCTGGCGGCGCTTCTGACGACCCTGGTGGTGACCGGGAAAACCGTGTCTGCGCATCCCGCGCATTCAGCATATTCAGCACATACCAATCAGGTCTCGCGTGCCTCGCGGGCGTTCAATTTCAGCGATGCGATTTTTGCCTGGACGACGACTGCCACCAATGTTTCTGGTGACTCCACTGTCATTGACAATGCGGTCACCAATGGCAATCCGAACGCCGTTCTGCTGGTGGCGCATAATCTGAATCCAGACCCTGAAGAGGGCAATCCCTGCCAGTGCATTTACAACAATATCCCGGTGGGCGTCTGGTACAATGCCAGCATTCAGCGTTGGGAAATCTTTAACGAAGACCTGAGCGCCATGACCGTTGGCCTGACCTTCAATGTTGCCGCCTGGTCGGCTCCGTTCACCGATACCACGAACGGGAGACTCGTCTATACCCACGTCGCTGGCGCCAGTAGCGGAACCGATTATACCGATATTTTCAATAGCATGAGCAACAAGAATCCGAATGCTAACGTGCTGGTCACGCCAGTATGGAATCCGGCGTCCAGTGGAACAGAAGTCCTCAACGATCATCCCGTCGGGGTCTGGTATCATACACAGTTTCGGGGTGGGACGGGACACTGGTCAATCTTCAACGAAGATGGGGCAACGATGCCGACCAATGCCGCCTTCAATGTCTATGTTTCCAGCGGAAACGCGGTAAACGGCTGGTCGGGAACGGTGCTGGTGAGTACGTCGTCGAACACGGTGAGCAATTATGCGATCATGAGTACGGGGCTGTCGAATGTGCCAGGGTTCTTATGGGTCACGCCTGACTATGATCCTGGGGCATGTACGAATTCGCTCTATTGCAATGTCATCTACACGATGTGTGCAGGCCAGCCATTTTGTGATGTCATGTTTAACCACAATGTTGGCGTCTGGTTTGATGGCTATGGCGATTCGTCAGGGTGGCATGGGGAGCTATCCGTCTACACCGAAGATGCCAGCACCATGCCCGTCAACGTTGCGTTTAACGTCCTTGAGATCACTGTATAAAGAACGGTGACCGGCCAGCCATAGGTTTGTGGCCCCTGTGCAGCCATGCTTGCTCGGCAGTGCTCCTCTCCCACAGGGGAGAGGAGCTGGGGGTGAGGTCCTCCCGCGTTAAACTTTTGTAATCCTTGCCCAAAAATATTATTTATGGGTGAGTGGCGAGTCCCGATGCCAACGGCGTCGTGCGGCAAGAGCAAGCGGGAAATATGCGGGAAAATAGCCCTTTTTGCGTCTTGACGCCCCCAGAGATTTGGCATATAACTGTTGCGCGCTGGCGGTTATGGGACTCGCTCTTCACGGCCTTATCACACCTCTCTGTACCCATGACCGGCAGCCTATTTTTTTTTCAGCCGTTACCTGGAAACGAGGCAATGACCACTATGCCGGACGAATCAACGGCTCCCCTGGCGCATCTGCGCGTGCTGGACCTCACACGTCTGCTCCCTGGTGGGTATGCCACGCAAATGCTCGCAGACCTGGGCGCGGATGTGCTGAAGATCGAGGAGCCGGGCGTTGGTGACTACGCCCGCACGATGGCGCCCTATGTCAAAGGCACCGACGGCGTAGGCGTCGAGTTCTTTGCGCTGAACCGCAACAAACGCAGCGCCGCCATCAACCTCAAACATCCTGCCGGGCGCGAGGCGCTGCTGCGGTTGGTGGTGCAGGCCGACGTGCTGGTTGAGAGCTACCGTCCAGGCGTGATGGATCGCCTGGGACTGGGGCATGAAGCGTTACGCGCCGCCAATCCCCGGCTGGTGATCTGCGCCATCTCCGGCTATGGACAGACCGGCCCATACCGACTGCGTGCTGGCCATGACTTGAACTATATCGGTTATGCTGGTTTGCTGGCGCACCTGACGACACCTGGCCAGCCGCCAACGCTCCCCGGCGCGCAGTTCGCTGATGTGGCCGGCGGCGCGCTGATGGCCGTCGCTGGCATCCTGGCGGCGCTCGTCGGGCGCTCTATCAGTGGTGAAGGGCGCGTCGTAGACGTTTCGATGACGGATGGCGCGCTGGCGATGCTGCCGATCCTCGCCGGACAGGTGCTAACCGGCGACGACGAGCCGGAGCCGGGCGCGGCGATGCTGGACGGTTCGCTCCCCTGCTACAACGTCTATGAGACGGCGGATGGGCGTTTCCTGACGGTTGGCGCGCTGGAGCCGAAGTTCTGGCAATCGCTCTGCGAGCGACTTGATCGCCCCGACCTCATTGCCCATCAGGTTCCGACGGACGCTGCTGATCGCCAGCGCACGATTGACGAACTGGCCGCTATCTTCCACACGCGCCCGCTGCGCGAATGGCTGGAATTGCTGGCCGGTGATGACATGTGCGTGGGACCGGTCAATACGCTGCGCGAAGCGCTGGACGATGCGCAGATACAGGCGCGCGGCGTCACAGCGGCGCGCGACGACCAGGGCGAAGCGTTGCGTCTGATGCCAGTGATGAGCGGCGTGCTGTTCAGCGGGCGGGGCCGTGCGCCAGCGCTCGGTGCGCATACCGGCGAGGCGTTGGCCAGCGTCGGCTTTATGCCGGAAGAGATTGCTGCGCTGGCGGAATCGGGCGCCATTGCGCTTGGCCCCATCCCTGACCTATAGCCTGCCTATTCCGCTCGTGTCAACAGGTGCCGCAGAATCGCTCCGGCATGCGGGCAGAGGGTCCCTTGCTTGGCCAGCGCGCACTCACAGCGAATGGTTCGCCGCCATTCCACACGCACCAACCGTTCGGCGCCCAGGCGATACTCTGGCTCTGGTGAACTGGCGTGGCCGCGTCCGTCGCCAATCACCAGCGTGTGATAGAGGCGCACACCGGAACCGCGCGCTGTGGGGATGGCGAGGCGAAAGGCGATCACGCCATAAGCATCGGCCAACTCGATGGCGCGGCGCTGCTCGTCGGTGCAGCCGTCCAGCGCAGGCAGCGGCGGCAGACCGGCCCAATAGGAGGAATAGCGGAAGAATGCGGCAGGGGAGACAGTGGTGTTGCGTGCGTAGCGCCAGCAAAAGCGGAAACGTTGAACGAACCGGCGCGGGTGCAAGAGACTGGACAGACTGGACATAGCGGCGACGCCACCCTTTCGGTGCGCGTCATCTCTCCTGGGTCCCCGCTACGTCTCGTTCGCGTTGCCAGCACATCAGTTACCGTATTTGCTCTGTTTGCGTTGTTGCGTTGTATGCGTTGTTTGCGCTGGCGCGTATGATACCGTATGATGAACTTCCGGTTTGGTTGCGGGGTGCTGAAAAGACGACGCAATCGAACGGCCTCAAGGTGTACACACACTTTGGGGCCATCCCCATTTTTTAGCGAGAAGCGCCAATTGCGCCTCCCAACGCAGGCAAGCGTATCATGCCGGCGAGCAGTCTGTCAAGTGGGGCTACTCAGCTTCTTCTTCACCCAGCGCCTTTTCGATGGCCTCGGCGCGGGCGATCAGTTCAGCGATGTCGCCGTTCCACACGCCAGCGCGTAGGCGTTCGGCCAGCCGCGCCAGCACCTCAGCGCCCTGCTGCGGACGGGTGTTGCCAGCGTCGAGCCGCTGAAAGAGCAGGCTAGCCCCCTCGCTGGTGCGCGAGGTGGCCTGCGCCAGCAATGATGGGAGATGCCGTCCTCGTGGCATGAGCGTGACCCTTTCGATCAATGATGCCAATCACAGAATCAGTGGATGCTCAACAGGTGAACAGATGACATTGCTGACATGTTCGCAGACTTGAACACGTGTTTTACGAGCAAGTATACGCGCGGCAGGCGCAGCCGTCAAGCGGCATCACCCAGATGAAGCTATCCAGGAATCGCGCGTCTGTTTCGCGTCACGGAATGTCTCTTCAATAGCAGCATCGCCCGCCAGCAATCGCTCGCGCATGGTTTGGAGCGTGGCGATATAGGCATCGAGACAGGCGACGAGCGGCTGCGCATTCGTCAGGCAGATATCGCGCGCCATGCGGGGATTGCCGGAGGCTACGCGCGTGCTATCGCGGAAACCGCCCGCCGCCAGCATGCGCCCCTCAGCCCAGGCTGGCGACTGGCTGGCGGTGATGACTAAGGCGCTTGCAGCCAGCAACGGCAGGTGACTCACTGCCGCGACCGCCGCGTCATGCTGGCTGGCTGCCAATAGAACGGGATGCGCGCCCAGCGTCGTCACCAACTCCTGCATACGATGCAACGTCGCTTGAGACGTGCGCGCCGTCGGCGTCAAACACCAGACGCAGCCGCGTAACAATCCTTGCTCAGCCGCCTCGATGCCCGCCTCTTCGCTCCCCGCCATCGGATGCCCGCCGACGAACCGCTCAGGCGCGGGCAACAATTCCTCCGCCCAGGCGACGACCTGCGCTTTGGTGCTGCCGAGGTCGGTCACGAGTGCATCAGTCGCCAGTTGTGGCGACCGTGCTGCCAGCGATTCCAGTAACTCGCGCATTGCCAGCACTGGCACAGCCAGCACCACCAGATCAGCGCCCGCCACCGCCTCCGCCAATGACGGGCAGGCGCGATCAATCGCTCCACGCGCATGTGCCCGCTCCGCCACGCCAGCGGCAGCATCGTAGCCAGCAACCACCTGGACACAGCCGGAGGCGCGGAGCGCCATACCCAGCGATGCGCCCATCAACCCCAATCCTAGAATGGCCGCACACCGAAACGGCTGAGATGTCATATGCTTTCTCTTTTCTTGATGTCTTTTCGCGTTTCCATCGCTGTTCTGGAACCCCAGAAGCGCCCGAAAACAGGCAACAAAAAAGCAGAAGCGAAAACAGCTTCTGCTCAACCCTTTGGTTGGTGTCACCCCGCCGTGCGCACAGCGATTACCGGCCCACCCGCCAAAAGGTTCGCCGGTAATAATAGCTGGAATGATGTGGAGCATGTGTCGTTGTCATGGGCCAAAGTATAGCGATGTCTCTACATGGCTGTCAAGGCAAGAATGCAATGACACTTGCACTCTTATGTCCTGCTGGCGTATACTCTCTGCCAGACAACACACAGTGTGAACGACGACGGGGACCAGTACCCGCGCGCCTGATGCGCAGAGAGCCGGCAACTTGGTGCGATGCCGGAGATCATGGCAGCGATGAACCCACCCCTGAGTTGGCGGCGTTGAGCCGCACCGGAAGCCCTCCGTTACCACAGGGCTGCGCATCCTGGTTTACCCGAATGGAGAACCGGCGTGCGGCATGAGCAGTATGTTCCAGTTTCGTCGCAACGTCTCATTGTAGAGCCTTTGAGATTGCGGTTGGTTGTATGAACATGCTGAAATCAAGGTGGTACCGCGAGGATACACCCCCGCCCTTGTCTGGGGCGGGGGTGTTTTTGTTTGGCAAACTAGCGAAAGGAGCCACCAACCATGCGTATGTCCCGAATGCTCATCAAAACACAGAAACAGATCGCGGCTGAGGCGGAATTGCCGAGCCATCAGTTGATCCTGCGCGCCGGGCTGGCGCGTCGTCTCGGCAGCGGTATCTACAGCCTGACACCGCTGGCCTATCGTGTCATTCGCCGTATCGAGACGATTCTGCGCGAAGAGATGGAACGTATCGGCGGGCAGGAGGTGCTGATGCCGGTGGCGCAACCGGCGGACCTCTGGCGGGAATCTGGCCGCTATGAGACGATTGATAGCGCGCTGGCGCGCTGGCAGGATCGCGCAGGGCATGCGATGGTGCTGGCGATGACGCACGAAGAAGCCGTCACCGATCTGGCGCGCTCAGCGATAGATTCGTATCGCCAGTTGCCACAGTTGCTCTTCCAGATACAGACGAAGTTCCGCGATGAGCCGCGCCCGCGTGGTGGACTCATCCGGCCGCGCGAGTTCCTGATGAAAGACGCCTACAGCTTCCATGCGACCCAGGCCGATTTCGACGCCTTCTATGAGGAGCGCATCATACCGGCCTATTATGCCATCTTCCGGCGCGCAGGGTTGCCGGTGCTGGCGGTGGAGGCGGATACTGGCATGATGGGCGGCACCGGGGCGCATGAGTTCATGTTTCTGGCGGATGGCGGCGAAGATACGCTGATCGTCTGCCCGAACTGCGGCTATGCCGCCAACCAGGAGGTCGCCATCGCCGTCAAGCCGCGCTCGCAGCGCAGGAGCAAGCGCGAGGCGTCGCGGCTGCTGCATACGCCGGGCACGGCCACCATCGCCGCATTCTGCGAAGCCACCGGCTACACCGCCGATCAGACGCTCAAGTCTGTCTACTACGCTGCCTGCGATGAACTGGTGCTTGCGCTGATTCGCGGCGATCTGGAGGTCAGCCCGATCAAGCTGGGCAATCTCGTGGGACGCGAGGTGCGGGTGCTTTCCAGCGCCGAAGCGACGGAACGCGGTCTGGTGGTTGGCTACACCGGCCCGGTGGATTTGCACATCGCTGGCGCAGTGCGGCTGGTGGCCGACGACTCGGTGATCGAGGCCGGTGGACTGGTCTCTGGCGCGAACCGGCTGGACTATCACCGTAGCGGAGTGATGTATGGGCGCGACTATCAGGTGGACATCACCGGCGACATCGCGCAGGCGCAGCCGGGCGATACCTGTGTGCAGTGCGGCGGCGCACTGGAGGCGCGGCGCGGTATCGAGGCCGGCCAGACCTTCAAGCTGGGTACGCGCTATAGCGAGACGATGGGCGCAACTTTCCGCGACGAGGACGGCGAGAGTCGCCCGCTCATCATGGGCTGCTATGGCATCGGCATCACGCGGCTCTTCGCCTGTCTCATCGAAGCGCATCACGACGAGCAAGGCATCTGCTGGCCGGTGAGCGTCGCGCCGTATCGCTATCATCTGCTGGCGGTCGGCAACGATGCGAACGCGCAGACCGCCGCCGGAGACCTCTATGCCGCTCTGGGCGCTGAGCAGACGCTCTACGACGACCGCGAGGCCAGCGCAGGCGTCCGGTTCGCGGATGCCGATCTACTGGGCATGCCGCTACGCATCACCATCAGCACGCGGTCGCTGGCGGCTGGCGGCGCGGAGCTACGGCTGCGGCGCATCGGCGAGACACGCATCGCTGCGCTGGATGCCGTGCGCACAGTGGCCGATGAGATGCTTGCCTGCCAGGAATAGAGGTACGGGTAGCCAGGCGTACATACCCTTTGCGTTGGAAGCAGCGCATGTGCTATGGTAACTGATGGTCGAAATCATAGTCGTTGCAAGAACAGCATGTACAACGAGTACAAAAGGTAGCGGACCCCAAAGATGATTAGGCATGAGGTTATCCTGCGGATCAAGCCGGGCGTGCGGCGCGAAGCCATAGATCAAGCGTTGCGTGAGGTGTATGATCTCCTCAGCGGCATCCCAGGCGTCGAACGGGTCCGCTATGGCACGAACAACGCGCCAGCCTACCGTCACGCGCTGATCGCAGTGGACTTGGTGGATGAGGATGCGCTGAATGTGATGGGGCGCCACCCGCAGCATGTGCGTGCCGTGCGGCTCGTCAACCGGCTCGCCGAGTCCACCGCCATTGGTAGCTACCTCGCCTCGGAGCGGCATGGGTAGCCGGAGCCGCAGCGGAGGCATGTTTGGCCCTGGGAGCTATTCCAGGGCCAATGTTTTTGCCCGGGATATCGCAGATTACAGCCAAGCCAGTTGCCAGTAGGACACGGCTGGCAACGATTGCTATGGTTCCCCCTCTCCTATGGGAGAGGGAGTCAGGGGGTGAGGTCTCTCTTTAGGAGAGCAGTTCGGCGCGCGCCTCGCGCAGCCGGCGTGCGATATCCGCCGGCTTCTCGTCGCCCAGCGCCATCTGCTTGAGTTCCGCCAGCACGCGCGCCCACTGTGGCGCGTTCGCCTGATAGCGTCCGTCGCGCGCCAGCAACTCTTGGAAGATATGCACTTCGAGTTGTTGCCAGGTAGAACGGTCGCGTCCATCGCCTTCTTCGCCCTCGGCAATGTCATACTCGGTTTCGCGCGTGCCGTCATGGATGCGCACCGTCAGCGGCGTGAAGTAGCTACGCACACATTCTTCCAGGCGCTCGCGTTCGACAGCGGCGGCGTCAAATCCCAGGATGCCGGTTAGCGCAATGTCAATCACCGGCTCGCTCTGCGCGGCGGCCAGTTCAGCGGCATGTTCGCGCGCCCACTCGTGGCATTTGCGCTCGAAGCGCTCATAGAGCGCCGTTGGCGTGCCCACCCCATCCACGCGGAAGGCGAAACGCAGGAACGGACGGCGCGGATTGACGAGATGTTCGACGCTATGGCGCGGCTCGCCCTCCGGCGCGTCGGTATCCACGCTGGCGCAGAAATAGCCCCGATCCCAGGCGCTTTCCTCTGCGCCCCACGTCTCCGTTGAACCGGGATTGAAAAGCCAGTTGTCGCGGCTATAGTGCTTATGCACATGGCCGAGCGCCACATAATCTACCAGCCCGCGCAACGGCTGGAACTGCTCATACGCCGGCAGACCGTGCATATGCGGCACGATGCCCTCGATGCCGGTGTGCATCAGCAGCACGCGATACTCGACGCCCGCCGCGTCCTCCGCTGCGCGCGCCGCCGCCAGCTCGCGCGCAAAGCCATCCATCACGCGCACCGTGCCCGCGCCATACCAGGGTAAACCATAGACGCGCAGCTTGCCATTCTTGAGATCGGTATACGCGCCACGTTGCGATTCGGGGTCCCAGGCGGTCAGCGCGGGTACGCCATCACGCACATAGGGGTTGAGCAAGATCAGCAGGTGTTCCCAGCAGAGGAATTGCAGCCAGGAGACGCCATCGCGGTAATAGGTGCGGTCGTGGTTGCCCTCGATGGCTATGGCCGGGATGCCAGCGTCTTTGAGGCGTTCCAGCGCCGTCTTCGCCTGCATCAGCGTCAGCGCGTCAATCGCGCGCTTGTTGAAGAGGTCGCCAGCAATCAGAAAGCAATCGGCTTTGCGCGCGATGGCGCTATCCACCACGGCGAGAAACGCACGGGCAAAATCGTTGAAGCGTTCCTTCATGCCATATTGCTCGTAGCCCAGATGATTGTCCGCCGTGTGGATGAATGTTGCGCGCATATGCTGCTATTGCCTTCTTTCGGCTATCGCTCAGTGAGATTCTTCCTGCGATTCTTCAGATGGACTCAGCCGTGCCTGCACTTGTTCCAGTGTATCGGTCGCAATATGCGTCAGCACCGCCGTAAGCGTCGCCTCATTCGCCGCTGCAATCAGCGCCAGGAGGCTCTCCGGCAACGTACCAAACCGCCCTTCAAGAGCCGCGCGCACAGCCAGCCGCAGTCCATCCAGCTTGCCCTGCTCTAGACCTTCTTCCAAGCCTAGTTCTTTGCCTTGCTCCAATCCTTGTTCGCGCGCCTCTGCGCGCCATGCCCGATACAGCGGGGATTCTTCGAGAAATTCGGTGGACATATACATGCTCCTGATGAGCGCACGCGCCGCCTCTTCGCCACGCATACGCGCTGTGAAAACTGCCAATAATGATACCAGATCGCCCCATTCGGCATGCGATTGCGGCGCCTGCACTTCTTGCTCTTTCAGCGCCTGTCCGGCCTGTTCAATCGCTTCGGTATCACCGCCGCGCATGAACGGCACCAGTGGCAGCAATCCCGGCAGTCCAGCAGCGATGATATCGCGTGCATCCAGGTTATAGACCTCGATATTGACGATTTGCCAGGTCGCCTGCACCCACGAGCCGATGCGCATTTCATAAGGCGTGGGCGGAATGTTACCGCGCCGCAACAGCCAGAGAACCACCGAAAGTACCGGCAGTTGGTGAACGACGCTGGCCCGCGCGCCATACTCGAAACAGCGGCGCGGCATCTCATCGTCACGATACGCCTGTACCTCGACGTTGACGGCGCACTCCACGCCTTCGTAGCGCGCCCGAAAGAGCGTATCGAGCGCCAGTTGTGGCTCGGTTGCCACATCCGTCGGCAGGTCTGACTGATACTCGATGCCAGGAAACGCCAGCGTCAGGATATCCGCCGGTCGCACAGTCAGCAGGCGTTTGAGTCCCTGGTCCATATCAGCCACCGGCATACCTCCACTAACTCAATTCAATCCACCTGGCTCAATCCTGGTATTCCCGCATGTGCTAGTCAAAACGGAAACAGCCGCGTTGCCTGGCAGTATAGCACGGACCGCAGGCCGGTCATCAGCCGATCATCAATAATAGATGGTGCGCGTGCGATGGTACGGGCGCATATCCGGCGTGGCGGTCTGGCTGTCCGCCCAGAGCCGGTAGTCTATCGCGCTGGCCGGGCGCACGATGCCGCGTTCCGCCAATGCGCGCCGCAGCCACTCTACACCCCAGATGGTTGCCGCGCGAATCTCGATCTCTTGCTCTGACCCCGGCGCGATGGGCTGCATCTGGTCCACCTGAGCCGCCAGTTCCCCGGAATAGACCAGCACGCCGTAGCGCCGCAGCAGTTGCGGCAGTTTATAATCTGCGAACGCCGTCAACTGGTCCAGGTCAGTGAAAGCGCCCCAGTGTTGCCCCTGAAATGCCGCGTTCAGGTCCGCCACGCAAATCTGCGCCCGCTTGAGGAATGGCACCGGCTGCCCATGCCACTCTGCGACATCGTGAAATGAGGAGAATTCGCGCGCCAGCAGCAGCGCCAGCGACACCGCGCTCTGCTGGGCGGACTCCACAGCGCGGGTGAACTGCCCCTCGTAGCGTTCCAGCAGCACACGACCCACCTCGCGCGCATTGGCCAGCCGCGCCGCGAAGAGCGGTATCTCCGGGCAGCCGGACACCGGGCGCAGGATATCCGCCAGTTCTTCCTCGGTCATATTGGCGAGATAGCCAGCATCCCAGAGCGGACGCCCGGCCTCGATGGTGCGCGAGAGCGCGGCGGCCAGCGCGTAGTAGCCATCGAGGAGCTGATCGTGCCATTCAATCTGCCAGCGTGGTTGTCCTGGCTCACCCCAGAAGCAGAAGTTGAGCGCATCCAGGAGGAGTACCCAGTTCACCGTGCGTTCTGTGCCGTCGCTGAAGTGTAGCGCATCGAGTCCCGCCTGCTCTGGCCACGGCTCATTGGCCCAGCGTTCCGCCAACACCTGCGTCGCCTGCATGTCAAGCGTGAGGTATTGCGCCTGCTGCATAACGTAGGCTGTCGCAGTCAACACGCCCAGGCGATCATCTGCTGGCGGCTGAATAGCTTGCTGCTCCTGGGATGGTTGGCTCATAAACGCTCCTTACCGGTTTCTCGGTTGGCTTTGATGGCGCTGAATAGGGTGGTGTGGCGCTGGCATAAAACCTGCGGCAAAACGCCAGCATCGCCGCGCAGATACATAATCTGCCACGCGACGTGAAAGACGTGATACAATGCCGCGCATACCGTCGCGCAAATCGTACTGCGCGGCGTGATCGGTGCAGTAGCAGACAGATATCAGGCGGACATCAATGGCGACGTTCGCCGCATGCCCCCAATGGAGGAGGACAACACCAATGCTCACTATGCTGGCTCGCAACATTATGACACACGAGGTCATCGTGATCTCTCCGGACGCGACAGTGCAGGACGCCGCACGTTTGCTCTCAGACTACCATATCAGCGGTGTGCCGGTGCTGGACGACAGCCGTCGCATGGTCGGCATCGTTACGCAGGCAGATATCATCGGTAAGGACGGTCAAACGGTTGCTGATATTATGACGCCGCGCGTGGTCAGCGTGCAGATGGATACGCCAGTGGATGAGGTGGCGCAAATCCTGGCGAGCAACCGCTACAAGCGTGTGCCGGTGTTGCAGGATGGCCGCGTGGTTGGCATCGTCAGCCGCGCCGACATCGTGCGCATGATCGCCAGCCGTTGGGTCTGCCCCACCTGCGGCGCCATCCAACATGGGCGCATGCCAGAGACCTGCTATGCCTGTGGCGCGGATGGCAGCCGGTTCGAGCGCGAACTGGACCCGCGCATGGAAATCACCACCCGCCAGTAAGGGTATTCACTACATCCTCTCGTTCTCCATCTGGCGGAGTTGCTAAGTAATAATACGTAGTAGACCAGGGCTACTATGCGAGTGGCAGGCGCTCGTGTATACTGGTCGCGCACGCTTGTGCCAATGGAACTTGATGCGCGTCCAGTTCACTGGATTCCCTGGTCACTGCACGAGAAACTAGCGGCGACGCGCGGAACGAGAGGATTTGTTGATGTCTGATCCCAATTGGCCCGGCAATTCACCCTGGAATCAGGGGAATCAGGGTGAGAATGCGCAGCCGGTCAATCCTACTCCTAATCTTCCTCCTAATCCGGCGCCGCAACCCTGGGCACCGGACCAGGGAGGGACGACGCCTGTGTTCAATCCCTATGGGCAGCCACCCACGCCCGACCCCTATCCCTACGGGCAGCCTGCGGCCCCGTCACAGCCAATGTACCCATACGGCCAGCCGCCTGCTCCGGGTATGGGGGGCCAGACCGCTGGCGACGCGCCCACCGTGCAATCTGGCTATCCGCAGCTGGTGGACCCTTCCATGCCGCTGAATCCGTATGCGCCTGCGGCCCCGTCGCAGCCAATGTATCCCTACGGTCAGCCTGCCGCGCCGTCGCAACCGTTGTCTCCGATGTCGCCATATGGCATGCCGACGGCGCCCTCGCAGCCGATGTACCCGTATGGGATGCCGGGCATGCCCTCGCAGGGGTTCCAGCCACCGGCGGCGCCAAAGCCGAAGAAGTCGCGTCGTGGCCTGGTCATCGGGTTGGTGATCGCGGTGATCGTGCTGGCGCTGCTCGGCGGCGGCGTGGCCTATGGCGCCAACCAATATGCCGCGCCGGGCAATGCCGCCAAGCAATTCTGTAGCGCGCTGCAAACGCAAGATTATACGACGGCCTATGGCATGCTCTCATCCAGCCTGAAGGCAAAATATACCTCGGATCAGTTCACGCTTGGCTCAAAGACGCTCGATCAGGTGGAGGGCGATGTCACGGGCTGCAAACAGGCTGCGGGCAACTCTTACAACTATTCGCTCTTTGGCAGTACGGCCACCATCACATCGGTCATCACCCGTGCGCAGAGTGGAAACTTGACCGGCCAGTTGCATCTCGTCAATGAGAATGGCTGGAAAGTGTCCGGCATTGATACCTCGCTGCTGGGTGTGAATCTGAATTCGCTCCAGGCTGCTGCTGGTTTCTGCGCCGCCCTGCAACAGAAAGATTATGCTACTGCCTATAGCTTCTTTGGTAGCGCATTGCAGGCGCAGATCAAGCAGAGCGACTTCGTAGCGCAGGGCGCACTGCACGACCAGATTGACGGACCAGTCACCGCCTGTGGCATCACCGCATTTGGCCAGGGCAACAGCGACAGCACGACGACTATGACGGTGAGCATCACACGCAGCACGCTCGGCCAGAAGACCGGCCAGGCGACACTGGATGTCGAGGGCGGCGCGTGGAAGTTCAGCGCGCTCGATCCCGCGCTGCAAGGCTCGGACCTGGGCGGTCTGGCGGTCATCAACCAGTTCTGCTCTGATGTCTCCGCCAACAACGCGCATGGAGCCTATCTGCTCACCTCGAGCAACTTCCGCAGCGCCGTACCGGAGTCTACCTTCGATCAGGTATTTGGGTTCTCGCAGCTCAAGTACACCTGCAAGCCGAAGCTCTCCACCTTCAAGGTAACGGACCCGACGGACGCGCAAATCAATGTAGACTTCAGCGCCGCCAACCGGGCGACCGGTCAATCAGTGAGTTTGCCGTTCACCGCTGGTCTCGTCAAAAATGGGTCTAGCTGGCAGGTTGATAGCATCAACTTCACCTAGCCCGCGCTCACCACTCAATGACAGCGCCGTTCATCATATGGCCACCCCCATACCGCCGTGGGGTGGCCTTTTTTGTGTGCAGACCTGCCTCTTCACCAAGTCACAGCAACACATGAGAACATCCCGCCCACCCCTCCGTGATATGCCATCCATCCACCGCGTACCTTTCTATGCTGATCTCTGATGAGCGACCGGCGAAGAACGGCGAAGAACGGCGAACTGGATGGACATTGGGGGAACTGTGGAGATACACGACGGTAACGACGGCAACGCAGGCGAGACACCGGCGCAGCTACCCGATACGCCAAACTCGATGGCGGCAGGGATGGGACAACAGCCCGGTATACCTATACCCAAACAGTCCGGGCGTGGGCAATGGAGACAACTGGCGCGGGGTGGCCGCATATGGCTCTGCCGCGCGCTGCTGGCGCTGCTCCTCGTTGGCGGCATCTTTTTCTCGCTGGTTCCAGAGGGGCGTGCGGCGGCGCGGGCGGCGCTGCTGCTGCCCGCGCTCATCACGCAGTCCGAGCCGGCGCCGCTGGTGCTGGCTGGTGATCCCATCCATCACACGCAGGCGACTATCAATTCGCGGGATGGAACTGTTTACCTGGATATCTACGCGCCCACGACCGCGCCACCACCTATCCCCGGCGCACGCGAGGGAGTGGTCGTCATCTCCGGCGTCGGCGATAACCGGCAGGTGCCGCAGCTTGTCAATCTCTTGCAGGCGATGGCGCGCTCCGGCCTGGTGGTGATGGCGCTCACCACACAAACGCTGATGGACTACGACCTCGCGCCCGCCACCAGTGACGCCATCGTGCAGGCGGTGCTGGCGCTACGACACTACCCTGGCGTTGGCCCCTCGCGCGTTGGCATCCTGGGCTTCAGCGCCGGAGGGTCGGTTGCCTGCATCGCAGCGGCGGACCCGCGCATCCGCGATTCGCTGGCCTTCATCACGCTCTTCGGCAGTTATTATGATGCGCGGACGTTGCTGCGCGACTTTGGGCGGCGCGCACAGGACGTAGACGGACAACTGGTACACTGGACCCCCAACGCTGTGCCGGTGCAGGTATTGACCAATGCCATCGCTGACACGCTGCCAAACGGCGATGGGGATATCCTGCGCGGCGGCATCAACACCACCACCGGTCTTTCGCTCAGCCCGCTGGATCAGGCGCAACTTTCGCCACCGGCGCTGGCCGCCTATCACTTATTAGTTGGTGATGAACCGCAACAGGTGGAGGCCAACCTTGCTGCGCTCTCGCCAGCGATGCAAACGCTATTGGTGAATCTCTCGCCCAGTTCGGTCATCACACAGGTACATGCGCCCATCTATCTGCTGCACGACCGCAACGATGTCTTTGTGCCGTTCACACAGTCGCGCGCCTTTGATGCCGCGCTGACAACACTGGGGCATCAACATCGCTACGCCGAGTTCAGCATTTTCCAGCATGTCGAGGTCCGTACAGGGCTGGGCATCGGTCCGCTGCTTAGAGATGGCGTGACGCTCTATCTGCTGTTGACAGATATGCTCCAACCGGGATCATAGCCAGGCAATAGCCAGGCAATAGCCAGGCAATAAGAAGGCGGGAAAACACGATGCTCGCGTTATCGTTCATATGGTTGCTGCTCGGCGTATTCATCGGCGCGCTGGCGCTGGGCGCGCGGCTGCGCCCGTTGCCAGCATATCTTGGCCGCTATGGCTGGGCCGCCATGCTGGGCATCGGTGCGCTCGCTGGACTCATTGGCGGCTGGCTGGGGACGATCCTCTACGGGCGTTTCTTCGGTACGGCCTGCGCCGCGTGGATTGCCGTGCTGTCCGTCACACTCGTCTTCTTCAGTCCGTGGGCACTCAACCGTATGCAGCGTTGGCGCGCATCAGCCAAATGACATCAGCCAAGTAGCGGGTGTGTCCAGCCGTCGGTCAGCATACACGCCGCAATCTGGCTGATGTTGCGCGCGTCGTCCAGCCCGCGATGATGCGTGCCCACCAGCGATAGGCCGTGATAACGTAGCGCGCCATCCATCCCCATTGGCCGCTCCAACTCATAGAACGTCGCGTGTTCGTGTTTGAGGCTGATATGCGCATCCACCGCAAACGGGTATAGTAGGCCGAAACGCTTGCAGACGCGGGTGATCTGCCGCTGGTCATAATATCCCCAGGAGGCGAAGACCATCGCGTCGGCATCGTAGTGTGCGCTGAGTCCAGCCAGCGCCTCGCCCAGCGGTAAGCCGCTATCAACGTCAGCCTGGGTGATGGTTGTCAGTTCGCGGCAAAACGTGCTAAGTACAGGAAATAGCACCGGCTTCACCATCGCGTGATACTCGTCTACGATACGCTTTTCTCCTGTGCTGAAGCGTACTGCGCCAATTTCGATGATCTCCGAGAAAAAGGCCGGTGGCTCCTCGCCGCGCGCATAGCAAGTCGCTTCCAGGTCCACGATCAGCACATCTTTCATTTTGGCTCTCCTCTTGTGAAGATGACATAATGTTAATTGCGCAAGAAATGGCACGCTCTCTGCTTCTCATTCCCAACCATAACACGAGCAACAAGCTAAAAACGAGCTAGTTCAGCATATCAGCGCAGGCGGCGACAGTGCGCATCGTTCAGACAGTTTGGACAGTTCAGACGCCCGCCGCTCGCGCGCTTTCTAAGCGAAGGAGAACCAATACACATGACGCCTACACAGACGACCATCGTAGAAATTCTCATTCCGCTGGCAACGCTCATCTATATTGCCGCGCTGGTGGCGCTGTTCCTGCTGCGCAACAACGTCCAACTGACGCAGGAGATCGAGCGCGAACAGCGGGAGTTCTTGGGGCACGCCAGGCAGATGGCGGTTGAGCGGCAGCGAGCCATCTCCAATGATGTCCAGCGTAGCGCACCGCGCTCTACCCCGTCGCGTACCCTCAATAGCGCGCCCATCCCCAGACAGACCGAACGCAAAAGCGCTGACGAGCCGCGCTACGAAGAACCGCCAAGACACAGCCTGCCAGCCTAACGACCTGAATAGTAGCGCAGTGAGCGACTGGAAACTGTTCAGCCACGCCGGTTGTGTGGTAGTGTGTGGGTGAGCAACACCACTACACGAGATGGGGGAGGAGATGGCACGCCTGACGCTCCGCTTCGCTGGCGACCTGACCAGCTTCCTGGCGCATGCCCAGCGGCACGGCGCTTTTTCGCTGACAGTCGAGGGGACGCCATCCATCAAGGATGTCATCGAGTCGGTGGGCGTGCCACATACCGAGGCAGACGTTATTATCGTCGGTGGCGTATCTGTGCCTTTCAGCTATCTCGTGCGCGATGGCGATACCATCGAGGTGTATCCGCTCTTCTCTGAACTCCCGCCCTCCACGTACAGCACGCCGATCTACCATCTTCAGCCGCCTAATCCCATTGTTGCGCGTTTCGTCCTCGATGTTCACCTGGGCCGGTTGGCGGCGTATCTACGCATGCTCGGCTTCGATACGATCTACGCCAATCACTGCGATGACGATGTGCTGGCGGAGATTTCCAGCCGCGAGCAGCGCATCCTGCTCACGCGCGATGTTGGCCTGCTCAAACGCAGCATCGTCTCGTATGGTTATTTCGTGCGGCAGACCAACCCTGAGCAGCAGTTGGAAGAAGTGGTGCGCCGCTATGATCTGACGGCGGCGTTCGCGCCATTCAAACGCTGCATTCGCTGCAATGGCTTCCTCGAATCCGTCGAGAAGGCCGCCATCGCCGGAGCGGTGCCTGAAAACGTCCTCGAAAGCTATGACGCCTTCCAGCGATGCCAGCAGTGCCGCCAGATCTATTGGAAAGGCACGCACTTCCAGCATATGCAATCGCTTGCCGACCGCATGCTGCAACAGGCCGCTGTCACGGCTCATCGCGGGCTTGAGGATCATTGAGGATCATCGAGGATCATCGAGGTCGCGGATGTCATCGAGCGAGAGCAGGCCGCGCTTGAGGGCGTAGATCACCGCCTGCGTGCGATGAGCAAGCTGAAGTTTCGTCAAAATATTGCCCACATGCGTCTTGACGGTTTCGCCGCTGACCACTAACTGCTCGGCGATCTCACGGTTGGTGTAGCCAATCGCCAGCAGCCGCAGCACTTCCTGTTCGCGCTCGGTCAGGTCGGCGCTGTGCGCCCCTTTCTGCCGGTTCTGCCCACCGGACCCGGATTGCCCAAGCTCGCGCGCCAGCGCCGCTGCGACCGCTGGATCGAGCAGCGATTGGCCGCGCGCCGCCGCCCGCACAGCCTCCAGCAGCGCCTCGGGTTCGGCGTCCTTGCGCACGTAGGCGATGGCGCCCGCCCGTAACGCCGCGACGACCTGCGCATCGTCGGTATAGCTCGTCAGCACTACCACCTGTGTATGCGGTGTGAGCGCACGCAGGCGGCGCGTCGTTTCGATGCCATCTATGCCGCCGGGCATCAGCAAATCCATTAGCACCACATCCGGCAGCCAGGATTCGATCTGCGCCAGCGCCTCCTCCCCGCTGGCAGCCTCACCCACCACGCGGATATCGGGATACGATTCCAGGAAGGTGCGCAGCCCGCGCCGCACCACCGTGTGATCGTCCACCAACGCGACGCAAATCGGCGGGCGCGTGCCGGTGACGTGCGCGCTATCTCGAACTTCGTTCATGCCGCGCTCCTCGCCAGTTGCCGTCGCCAGCGCAGAATATTCAAGTATTCGGCCACCAGTATGAGCGGCCAGATGACCAGCACTGCCAGCACCACATCATCGCTCCATTGCACCCCAGTCAGCGCTGGCATGTTGAGATGCCATGTATTTTGCACCGCTAGCGCAATCACCACAATGATAAACCAGAGTGAAAGCATGCTATAAGTGCGCGCCACGCGCTGCCCAATCTCGGCCTGGCGTTGCCAGCGCGGCAGCAGCGCCAGCCAGCGCCCCACCGCGCGATAGGAGCGCACCGACTGGATGATGCTCAAGAGCAGGCAGAGCGCCACTGCGCCATAGGTCAGCGTGCGCACGGTGTCTGCGGGCCATTGCCCATGCAGGCCAACCGGCAGATACCAGAGGCAGAACGCGAGAAAGATCAGCACACCGCTGGAGACATCATACTCCAGGTGGCGCAGCGAACGCGCCTCCACGCTGTTCTTGCCCGCCAGCCGTGACAGCCGCGCCGCGATGACCGCTGTGCGCAGAGACTCGATGAGCGCAGCGGCGACCGACAACGCCACCGGCAGGAGCGGCACCCCGAAGAGAATGAGGATGCCGGCCAGGCTGAGAGCGCCCTCGGCGTTGCGGTGCGCAGTGCGACCGCTGCGCAGCGTTGCCGCGATTGCTTCCTCGCGCGCGCCCGGTTGCCCGGCTGCTGCGGCAGTTGACGACATCGAAATCCACACCTTTACCACCGTTCCTTTTCCTGGCTTGCTGCTAATATCGGCATGCCCACCAAGCGCCAGCGCCCGCTCGCGAATGCCGGCCATGCCGGTGCCGCCATTTTGCGCAGTGGCGGCGAAGCCCTGGCCGTCGTCGCGCACCTCTAATGTGACGCCGTTCTGCTCCTCTGCCAGCCGCAGCGTTACATGGCTGGCGCGCGCATGGCGGGAGACGTTTGCCAGCGCCTCCTGCGCAATGCGAAAGAGCGCCTCCTGTGTTCCCGGCGGATACTGTTCATAGTCAGTTGGCGCGCTGTCGAGGTCCAGCGTCACCTGCGCGCCGGTGCGATAGCCAAGCGCCTCGCACTGTTCACGCAGGGCATCCAGCAGCCCCACGCCGTTGAGTGGCGCCGGTCGCAGGTCTTGCAGCAGCGCGCTCATCTCCACCTGTGCCTCACGCGCGCCACGCTGCGCATCTTCTATCGCTGTCCGCGCTGCCGCCGGATCGCTCTCCCAACGCGCCTGCGCCGCCGCCGCGCTGACGCTAATGCTGAAAAGCTGCTGTTTGATGGAATCGTGCAGATCGCGGGCGAGTTTGGCGCGCACCTCAGCGGCGGCGCGCTCACCCGCCTGTTGCAGCACACGCTCGCGCAGGGCTGGCGTCTCATCCTGCTGGCCGAGCATCCGCAGATGGAGAAAGAGCGGCGTAAGCGGCCAGACACCGCGAATGAGTTCGGGGCTGAGCGGTTGTGCCCGCGCCAATCGTTCCAGCGCCGCCGACACTCGCATCAGGCCGCCGGTGAGATTCTGCGCCAGCAGCGTCACGGCCAGTCCGGCGGCGAAGACCCCTGCGATAATTGCCAGCGGCATCGCCAGTCGCAACCCAGCCAGCCGCAGAGCGACGGCTAGCGCCAGACCACCCGCCGCCACGCCCATGCCGGTGAACTGCACCAGCAGACCGAACAGCAGCGCCCGGCTCTCTCGCTGCCCTTGATTTCGTATCATATATACCCCCACCCCCAGCCCCTCCCCCGTGCGCGGGAGAGGGGAGCGCAGACGAGACCTCACCCTCAGTCCCTCTCCTTGCAAGGAGAGGGGAGCGCAGACATCACCTGCTCCTAGCCTGTCTTCGCAGGCTTTGTCGCCCAGCTGCTATCATTCGCTCGGATTCGCGCTGGCCCTCTATGCTAACACCTGCTCACTGACGCTGACGCTGGCGCTGGCCTCATCATTGGCGGCGGAGGGTGGCGTGCCACGCAGGCCGACCAGCGCATAGAGACCGCCCAGCAGCGCAACGAATCCAGCGGCGACGAAAATTGTGTCAATCGGACCGAAGTGCTGGCCCAATAGCGCCGCATGGAAGCTGCGCAGCACGGCGCTATCGAGATAACCGGCCACTGCTGCCGCCAGCATGCCAGCTAGCGTAGTCATTGGTGTGAGCAGCGCGTTCACCCGTCCCAGCAGTTCGCGCGGCGTCACCCGCAACACCAGTGGCTCGCAGGCGACAGAGATGCCGGCTAGTGGAATGCCCAACACAAAGAGCAGGATGGCGGCGGGCAGGAAACTGGTCAGCCGCGCGTAGACCAGCGCCAGCGCACCCACCAGCACCAGCGAGAGCCAGATGGTGCGCGTTAGCCCCAGTCGCGCCGCAAAGACGCCCGCCGCTATCGCGCCAATCAGCATACCAAGCCCCTGCGCTGTTTCGAGCAATCCATAATAGGCGGGCGCGGTGTGCAGGTTCTGTGTCACAAAGAAGATATCGAGCGCCTGAAATGCGCCAGCCCCCAGCATCGCTATCACGATGACAATGGTGAGGGTGCGCAGCGTGCGATTGCCGAAATAGAAGCGCAGACCAGCGCCGAACTCGCGGGCAACGCTCCGTTTTGCCGTTGAGGTCGCCCTCGTGGCGTGGCGCGGCGCGCGAATCGCCAGCACCGTCGCGCAGGAGACGACGAATGAAAGCGCGTTGAAGAGCAGCGCCCACTGCATGCCAACGGCGAAGAGCGCCAGCGTCGCCAGCGGCGGTCCCACGATGACAGCCAGGCTGACGGATGCCTGGGCCAGCCCCATCGCACGCGGCTGAAGCTCCTCCGGCACCAGATCGTTGATGAGCGCCAGCATGGCGGGCTGGAAGAACTGCTGGCAGCTATTGACGAAGAAGACCACTCCATAGACGACGAGCAACTGGATCAGCGGCGACCAGTGTTGCGCGCCGAAGAACGGCACCGCCAGCAGCGCCAGGATGGCGACGGCACGTATAGCATCCATCACAATCATCGTGCGGCGCTTGTCCCAGCGGTCCACGAAGACGCCGGCCAGCGGCGCCAGCAGCAGCGACGGCACCGCCGCCGCCACCAGCGCGCCGCTCACCGCTAGCGCCGCCCAGGCTTGCCCATGCGCCAGAATGACGCCCACCCAGACGGCGACTGTCGTGGTAAAGACTATATCACCGAGAATCGAGACGGCCTGCCCACTGACGAGCAGCGCATAGCCACGATTGATGAGAGGATTGCCGTGCCGCCGTGCGGTAGGTGTGGATTTGGATGCGGATGTGAATGCCGATACCTCCGGCGTGTTCTCCACCGGCGCGGCTGATGGAGATGGAGTGAGTGCCGTCATGATTGCGGCCCCTTTCTATACGTTCTCTGATGCGGTTCGGCATTGATTTGTCGTCGTACCGAGTATAGAAGGGAGGCGGGCCAGCGCACATCGCCCAGCAGAGGGAAATCAGCCGTCCCCCAAACGGGGGAGACCTCATCGCCAGCTTTTTTCCTGCGAGGACCGTCTTTACCGGCGCCCTCTTTTTGGGCTACCCCTCTAGGCCGTATTTCTGCTGTCTGCTACCATAAGGAAGGACCAGACGACATCCCGATTCCCCAATCCCAACACGTCGAAACAGGTCGAAGGCTGCGCATGGGCCAACAGCAGAAACAGCAAAAAATCGCGCTGGTAGCGGCTCCCAAGCGGCAGCGTGGCATTGTTTGTCGCGCCGCCGATCAATACGACCCCTCGCCGGTGTTTCGCCGCGCCCGCGAATATTGCCAGCGCCACTATAGCGAGTGGCTGATACTCAGCGTGCGCCACCGTCTCCTGTCGCCGCATCAGGTGATCGGGCCGGGCGAGTTGACCTTTAACACGCTCTCCGGCGAAGAGCGCGCCGCGTGGATCGAGTGCGTTGCCGCCCATCTGCGCGCCCGCTACGAACGCAGTGCCGACCCGCTCGCCTTCGTCCTCTACACCAGCCAGCGCCACGCCGATCTCCTGATGCGCGCTGCGCCAGACCTCACCTTTGAGTTGCCACTGAGCGGTCTGCGTCTGCGCGAACGCATCGAATGGTATGATGAACGCCTGCGCCTTCAGCCGCGTGTCCTCGCCCGCTGATACTCTGATACGATAAAATGTTCTACAGAGGCAGCGCATAAACATGCGCCTATAAGGACCTCACCCTGGCCGCAGGCCGGAGTGAAGTCTTATCGAAAGGGAACCATACATCATATGACAACATCAGCAGAGGCGCCGGTTGTGCTGTTCGCGTCGCAGCAGGAATGGGAAGAGTGGCTCGCCGCCCATCATGCGACGCAGCCGGAGGGCGTCTGGCTCAAGCTTGCCAAGAAGGGCGCGCCAGTGGCCTCGGTGACGTATGCGGAGGCGGTGGATACGGCGCTCTGTTACGGCTGGATTGATGGGCAGAAGAAAGCGTTTGATGCGCAATTCTCGCTTCAGAAGTTTACGCCGCGCCGCCCCAGAAGTATCTGGTCCAAGATCAATACCGCAAAGGCCGAGCAGCTCATCGCGTCCGGAAGGATGCAGCCAGCGGGATTGCAGCAGATCGAGGCGGCCAAACGCGATGGTCGCTGGGACGCCGCCTATCACTCCCATAGCACATTCACGCAGCATGAAGACTTTCTGGCGGCGCTCGAAGAGCATCCAGAGGCCAAAGCCTTCTTCGAGACGCTCAATAAGACCAACCAGCATGCCATCTACTTTCACATCCAGAACGCCAAGAGGCCGGAGACGCGCAAGGCGCGCATTGAAAAGTACGTCGCCATGCTCGAACGGCACGAGAAGCTTTATCCATAGGCACTCCAAAGGCCATTCATCAGACGAGTTGTATAGCCAGAATAGGCCCCTTGCCGAACTGCGCAGTTGCGGGTTATGATGCCCTCGCCCGATGACTGCCAGCGTTGCGTCCCCACGCTCCGCTCCTGGACGGTCTCCGGCTGAAGGAGTATATTGTGGCGCCTATCATCACGAGCATCATCAATCTCAAAGGCGGAGTGGGAAAGACCACTATCACGCTGGCCCTGGCGCATTTTCTCGCCATCGAACATCAGAAACGGGTGCTTGTGATAGACCTGGACCCGCAGACCAACGCCACTGTCTGCCTCATCACCGAGAACGAGTGGAAAGAGCGCGACGAAACGGGCCGCACGCTCTACCAGCTTTTTGCCGATCAGGTCAAAGGGTCGCATCGCTTCAAGCCGGACGCCGCCATCGTGCGCGATGTCTCGAATGTCGGCGGCGGCGTGCCGGGACTCGATCTATTACCATCGAGCCTGCGCCTCATCAAAGTGCAGGACCGCGTAACCCAGATCACCGACTTCGAGACGTATGAGCAGGGGCCGATCTTTGCGCTACGCGATGCGCTGGCGGAATACCTGCCCTACTACGATCACGTCTTGATTGATTGCCCGCCCTCGCTTGGCGTCGTCACGCTCAACGGCCTCGCCATCTCCGATTCCTATATCATTCCCGTGGTGCCGGATACGCTGTCGTTGCTGGGGGTGCCGCCGATTCTGGATCGCGTGGAGCATTTCGGCAGCCGCACGCGCCGCAACATTCGCGCGCTGGGCATCGTCGTCTCGAAGATGCGCGCGCAAACGCTGCTGCACAATGAGATGCTGCGGCGGCTGCGCGACGACTTCGTGGCGAGGCGCTACCCGCAAATCTTCCAGACGGTGATACCGGAATCCACTCGCATCGCTGAGGCGGCTGATGTCATGACGCCCGTGAACACCTTGCAGCAGAAGTATGGCAACGGCGGCCCTTACGAGGAACTCAGCGCACTGACACGGGAGTATTTGGCCTATGCCACGCGGTAGCCGCACCAACACCAACCAAAACGCCACATCAACTGACACGGAAGGACAGGGGCAGGCCGTTGGCCAGTTCTTGCGTGGCCTTGCCACGCGCGCCGAGGCTGATCCGGCGCTGGCGGCGCAGATACAGGGCGCGCTCCAGGAGAGCGGATTGCTGGCACAGCACGAGCAGGCGCGCAAGAAAAGTGGCGGCGCGGCGAAAGGCAAGGCGCAGCCCACCGCCGCAAGCGCACCTGCTGAGACACCGCCGGACCCCTTTCAGGCATTGCGCGAGCATGGCGAGGCTGGTCTACGCGCCACGCTGGAATCGCTCGACCTGGCGGCGCTGCGTACCATCGTGCGCACGCACCGGCTGGACCCTGCTCGCATCTCCGCGCGCTGGAACGCCCGCGAGCGTGTCATCGAATTAATCGTGACGCAGGTAATTGCGCGCGCCAACCAGGGCAAAGCCTTCTCGCATGTCTGAGTCGCCGCATCTCTCTGATTATTGGGATTATGATGCCATGCGGCGGCGTGAACGGCTGGAGAGGAAGAGGACCAGCAGCACGATAATCAGCGCCAGGAGCGCCAGACCAGCGATGCCAAACACCACGATGGTCAACGTCTGCGCGAAGTTGCCGCTCGTTGAGGAGTTGCTCTGTGTCGCCGGTGGCTGCGAACCATTCAGCGACGGCAACTGCACCTGTGGGTTGCCCGGCGGCATGCCATCCGACTGGAAGTTGCCATAGGGATTGGCATAGTTGGGCGGCTGATTCGTGACCGTGACCAGCTTGCTGATCTTGCGTGTGCCGCTGGCCGAGGTGACGCTGAGCGTCAGCGTATAGTCGCCGCTGGCCGCGTAGGTATGGGTGACGGAGACGCCGCTGGCCGTTGCGCCGTCACCGAAGTCCCAGGCATACGTGAACGCGGCGCTGGGATTGGCTGGGTTATAGGCGGCTTTGGCGTCGAGCGTGAGCGGCTTGCCTGGCTGCGCCTGCCCGATGTCGCTGATTGCCGCGATAGGCCGGTGATCCCAACTGACCTGCCCAAGCACACCTGGCTGGCTCAGCATCCAGGTGGTGAACATGCCCGGCAACGCCAGCGCCAGGGTCAGCGCCTGCGATTGCTGCGCGCTACCATTGGCGAAGGTGTTCATCAGTTGAATCGTATCCTCCGGCTGGTCGTAGGGATAGGACCACGGCGGCGGATTGTCGTCGTAATAGGTCGAATTGCCGGCAAAGGTGACGCATGGCAGCCCGGCCAGCGTGAAGGCAAACTGGTCGCTGCTGCCGATGGTATCATCGCCAACCTTGATATTGCCTGTCTGGTCCGTGCTGAACACCGGCTGCGAAACGTCCGCGCCGTTGCTGCCATGATACGTCAGCGTTTGGTAGCCCAGCGCCTGGAATGCGGCAAAGACCGGCGGAACGGCCTGCGCCATCAGCGAGCGGAACTGTGTGATACTCTGCTGCTGCGCTGGCGAAAGCTGGTTCTGCGCGGGATAGTTCTGGCTGTTCGTCAGCGGCGTCAGATAGGCATAGAAGGGCAGCAGCGGATTTGCGGCTCTGCCCAGATAGCGCAGCGGATACGCGATGCCGCTCTGCTCCTCGTTGAACATCGCCACGATAGTATTCAGGTCGCCGTTCACCGTGTCATTGACATAGTGAAACGAGCCGAAGATGCCCTGCTCCTCGGCGTCGAAGATCACGAAGCGCAGTGTCCGCGCCGGATAGAGATGGTTGGCGCGCCAGTAGTCGCCCAGCGCCTTCGCCACGCCCAATTCGATGGCGCAGCCACTGCCGTCATCATTGGCCGATTGCGTGGAGAAAGCCATGCCGTCGTAGTGGCAGCCGATCACCACCTCATGCGCCGGGTCGGTGACGCCGGGAACCGTCACCTCCACGTTGAAGGCTGGCGTCGTCGCGGGGCGTCCGCTCCACCCGCTGATGTGGAAGGTGTCTTGTCGCACCTGCGGACCGAAGCCGGCCAGATCATGCGTCATCTCGTCGGCCCAGGCGGCGGCGAACTCGTCATGGCCATTGACGCTTGGCGGCAAGTTGGTGTCATAACCGGCCTCGCGGTGTGGGAAGCGCGTGACCAGCGAATATAACTGCTGATAGATATAGTTCGGGTCCACCACGGGGAATGTTGGCGCGGCAGGCAAACCGCCTCTCGCCGCGTTGGCTGCGCGTTGCGCGCTGGCGGCGGGCGCCATACCGGGCAGGAACGCGCTCAGGATGAGCATAATCACGCCACAACCTGCGAGAATCTTGCGAAGCATTGTGTTATGCCATCCTTTCAGAGAAAAACGCTGCCTGGCTAGCAGGTAGGGCGGACATTCGTGTCTGCCAGCGAGAAGATAATAGCACATGCTCAATTGCCAGATGCGGGCGATCATGGCCGGGCTTTTGCTGATGACGTATCTCTATCTATACCAGTATGCGATAGCTGTAGGATAGGGGGAAACCGATGAATAAGGCAGATGTTGCCTCGGCGCTGGCGTCCGCTGGTATGGCGCGCATTACCAAAGACCTCGATCAGTTGCTAGCGCCGTCTATTCGCCTGACAACCACCGCCGCGAGTGAGGGATCGCTGCCTACAGGCTGTTCAAAATTCGGCGGACTGCCAGACCTGCCTGCAGGCACACTCTGGCCGCAGGGCAAAAATGGCGCGCTCGCCTTCATCGCGCAGGTGCGGCTGGCGGACGCCGCGCCCTATGATAGCGCGCATCTGCTGCCGGTGTCGGGTCTGCTCTCGTTCTTCTACGATGCAACGCAGCAGACCTATGGCTCTGATCCCGGTGACCGTGGCGGCTGGCAGGTTTTCTATCACGAGGGCGACACCAGCCGATTGCAGCGGCTGGCTGCGCCTGCGTCGCAGCCAGCAAACGCGCGCTTCACACCCTGCTCTGTCGCGTTTTCCGGTGAATTGACGCTGCCACAGCAGCCGGAACTCGATGTTCCGGTGCTGGATTGGAGCGACGCCGAAAAGCAGCAGTATGAGACGTTCCTGGCAAACTATCCCAGCGCCGCCGACCGCGCCACGCCACATAACCGTCTGCTCGGCCATCCTGATACGATTCAAGATGATATGCGACTCCAATGCCAGCTTGTCTCCAATGGTGTCACCGATTTCAACGACCCCCACGCGGCGAGCTTACGGTCTGGCGCGTTGAACTGGCGCCTGCTGTTCCAGGTGGATTCGGACCCGAACGCTGGCATGCGCTGGGGCGACGCCGGTATGCTGTACTATTGGATCGAGGCGAACGCTTTGCAGGCGCGCCAGTTTGATAAAACCTGGCTCGTTCTGCAATCAGAATAGGGTTTTATTTTTGCTGTCCTGGGGGAACATTGATGCAACGAAAGACAACGCTGTTTGCTAATATAGGCGCATGTTGCGCCGTCATCGCGCTTGCGGCGCTACTGCTCTGCGGCTGCGATGGCATCACAACCGGCGCCGCGACAGCGACGACCGGCACTGGCCAGCATCAGTTCGGTGTGCAGACGAAAACGTCGGGATGCCAGGCGGTGAATGCGCTGCCGGATCCCGGCTGTACGCCTGGGGCCATCTTTCCCAATGTGACGAAAGATCAGGTGTGTCAGCCGGGCTACGCCAGTTCCGTGCGCAACGTGCCGAGCAGCGAAAAAGATCAGGTGTACGCCGAATATGGCATCGCCAGCCACTTTCCCGGCCAGTATGAGGTAGACCATCTGGTGAGCCTGGAACTGGGCGGCTCCAACGACATCGCCAACCTCTGGCCGGAGGCCGCCAGCCCCACGCCGGGCTTCCATCAGAAAGATCAGGTGGAGAACTATCTGCACGATCAGGTCTGTAGCGGCGCGGTCTCGCTGCAACAGGCGCAGATTGAAATTGCCACCAACTGGCTTGCGGTCTACCAGCAGATGCAGAACGGATGACCTCACCCCCTACCCCCTCTCCCGCGAGGAGAGGGGCCGCGAGGCAGACGGTTGTGGCGGAGGGTAACAGGTTCATCCAGGCGAACGGATAGCAGGCGGGTGAACTCGCACTTGGTAGCTGGCGGTTGAAACCGCCCCTGGATGGCGTACCGCCGCGAAGTCCGCCGGCGCAGACTCGGAACAGGCGCATCTGTCTCCGGGCCACCTGCGTGGCCTTTGTCATTCGTAGAACGCTTAGGCGCGTATTGATGCGCCGGCCACTGTTCGTGTGGATTCATCCGCCTGCTACACGTTCGCCTGGCGCTTGCGCTCTGGCTCCCCTCTCCCGCGCACGGGGGAGGGGTGGGGGTGAGGTCTCTCCTACCAACATTTTGCTACCTAACGCGAAATCGGGATATACTGAAAAGACGCAACAATATACCGACTGGTGCGTATGGAAATGAGTTGGGCATGTTAGGTAGCATGACGTGTGGAGGGCCTCTATCTCTATGTGCTACCCACCTACATGAATATTTGCCCGGATGACGCACTGGAATATTCTGGATAAAGACAGAGATGCGGGGAGAATGAATGCCCAAACGCGCGACGTATCATCTGCGCTGGCAGCCGCAAACGCAGCAGTATGCTGTCTTCGCCGGTGAAGCGCCGGTCATACCAATGGTGATTGCTGGTGATCCCGCCTGGCTTCGCTGGCTGAGCGAGGTATCGTCGTTCGCCTTTGTGGCGCGCTCAGGCGCGACCTGCACCGTGCGCAAAGAGGCGGTGCAGCGCGGCGGCGACTACTGGTACGCCTACCGCCGCGTACAAGGACGCATGGCAAAACGCTATCTTGGCCGTAGCGCCGGCCTCACGCCCGCGCGTTTGGAGGAGGTAGCAATGGCGCTCGCTGCGCTCACGCAGGCGGATGGTGTGCCTATGCCTGCTGCCCCGGTCGCCGTTGCAGAGCAACCGGCCACTCACCATCAACCGCCTGAGCCAACGCCTGGCGAAACCATTGAAACAGCGGACACACGACGAATGGGCGCACGACAAAGTAGCGAGGCTGTTCCACTGCGCGCGAGCCATCTGCTGCTCACCACCAAGCTCCAGATGCCGCGCGCAACGGCGCAACTGGTCAACCGGCCCGCCATCTCGCAACGGTTGGATCGCGGACTGGAGCGGCCATTGACGTTGCTCACGGCGCCGGCTGGCTTTGGCAAAACGATGGCGCTCTGCGCCTGGGGACGCCAGCAATCCACCCCGCTCGCCTGGGTCTCGCTCGATGCTGGCGATAATGATGCGTCGCAGTTCTGGATGTATACTCTGGCGGCGCTGAATCGTGCTATACCCGGCGTTGCCGATACGGCGCTGGCGATGGTGCAGTCGCCACAGGCGCCGCCGCTCGCCGTGGCGCTACGCGCGCTGCTCAACGCCATTGCCGCGCAGCCGCAAGAAGTCATCCTCATCCTCGATGACTACCATCTCATCACCGAACCGGCCATTCATGAGTCGGTTGCGCTGCTGCTGGAACATCCACCAGCGCAATTGCATCTCTATCTGGCGACGCGCAATGAACCGTCGCTGCCGCTGGCTCGCCTGCGCGCCCGCGATCAGGTGAATGAGCTACGCGCCGACGATCTGCGCTTCCGCTCTGCTGAAGTGGCAACCTTCTTCAGCGACGTGATGGGCATACCGCTGGCGGAGCCGGATGTCTTGCGGCTGGCGGAGCGTACCGACGGCTGGATCGCGGGCCTCCAACTGGCGGGGCTTTCACTTCAGCAGCATGCCGATCCTGTGCGTTTCATCGCCACCTTCAGTGGCAGCCACCGCCATATCCTCACCTATCTTGGCGAAGAAGTGCTTGCGGCGCAACCAGAGGACGTGCAAACGTTTCTGCTGCAAACGTCCATCCTGGGCCGCATGTGCGCGCCGCTCTGCGATGCGCTCACCGGGCGCAGCGATGGGCAGGCGATGCTCGAACGGCTGGAACAGGCAAATCTCTTTCTGGTGGCGCTGGACGACGAAAGCCGCTGGTATCGCTATTACCATCTCTTCGCTGATCTGCTGCGCTATCGCCTGCGCCAGCAATACAGCGACCTTATACCGGACCTGCACCGGCGCGCCGCGCGCTGGCTGGAGGTTGATGGTTGGGTCGCTGAGGCAGTAAATCACCTGTTTGCTGTGCCGGATATCCAGGCAGCAGCGCAGATGATCGAACGGGCTGCGCAGGGTTTCACCGAACGCGGTGAGTTGGTGACGTTGCTGCGGCTGATCGAGCGGCTGCCGGAGGAAGTGATTGCGGCGCGGCCACGTCTCGCCATCGCGCAGGCGAATGTTCTCTTTGCGCGTGGGTCGTTGGAGATGGCGGAGCAGCGCCTTACTGAAGCCGAGCATGCCTTGCAGACCAATGCTCCACAACTGGATGAACAGCAGGACGAGATGACCGATACCGAACGCCGCACGCTCGCGGGATCAATTGCCGGAGACAGGGCGGTGCTGGCGGCAATGCACGGCGAAACGACGCAAACGTTGCGCTACGCCGAGGAGGCGCTTGCCCTCTTGCCGGCTGACGACCTGTTCTCACGTAGTGGTGTATTGCTGGCGCAGGGGAACGGATACCGCAACAACAATGAGCTACGCGCGGCAGACGCGACCTATAGCGAGGCTGTTCGCCTGGGTCGCGCTTCGGGGAATATCTTTATCGCAACCATTGCGCTGAATATGCAGGCGGACCTCTGCGTGCAGCAGGGGCGGCTGCGACAGGCAGTGGCTCTCTCTCGCCAGGTGATCGAACTGAGCGAAGCGCGCGGCGGCGACCTGCACATGCTGACCGCCAATACCTATAACTTCCTCAGTGGCCGGTTCTATGAGTGGAATGATCTGGCTGCCGCTGAGTCCGCCAGCGAGCGGGCGATAGCGTTGGCTGAGCAATGGGGGAATACCGAACACCAGATTGAAGGGTACAGTCTTCTCGCCTTTGTGTATCAGGCGCGGGGGGAGACGGCAGCGGCGCGTGAGGCGGTTCAGCGGGCCGAGCGGCTCATTCAATTGGGGCGACATTTCCCCTGGGGAGCGATCTTCTTCGGCATGGCGAGCGTGCGTCTTGCGCTACAGCAGGGGCGTGTAGAAGAGGCGCAACAGTGGTTGAGTACGCTGGAGGCAGAGATAGCGCAGTATTCTACCTCTATCACTCCCTTCCAGGATTGGGGAGAATTGACCAGGGTGCGCGTTTTGCTGGCGCCCGGCGCCCAGGCGGCGTTGGATGAAGCGGCAACGCTGCTGGCGCGGCAGGCGGCGCGGGCCAGGGCGGAGGAGCGCCTGGGCGATTTGATTGATATCATGGCGCTGCAATCGCTGCTCCACCAGGCGCAGGATGAACCGCAACCAGCGTTGGCATCGCTCGAACAGGCGCTCACGCTGGCCGCGTCGGAGGGCTACCTGCGTCTCTTCGTAGATCACGGCCAGCCGATGCGCGCACTGCTGCTGCGCCTGCGCGAGAAACTACCCAAAGGGCATGCGCTACGCCCATATATCGAGCAATTGCTTGCCGCTTTCGACCATCCCTTTGCCAGCAAACCGGCGCAACCGGCAGAACAGGCGGCGCTGGTCGAGCCGTTGAGCGACCGCGAACGCGAGGTGCTGTACCTGTTGGCGCAGGGGCACAGCAATCAGCAGATGGCGCGGCAACTCGTCGTCGCCGTCAGCACCATCAAGACCCACGTACACCACATCTTCGCCAAATTGCAGGCGTCAGATCGCCTCCAAGCCGTCAATCGCGCCCGCGAACTTGGTTTGCTGGATCGCTAACTGCCCGGCGGCACGATAGCACAGGAACACCTGTTCGTAGGTACAGCGACGACAGGCCATCCTCACGCCTATACTGAAGTGGGTATGGTGTAGCGTCATGCTGCATCATACTGTGCAGTTTGCATGGCTACCATGAAGGGACGCCGCAGCGTAGTAGTCTGCGGCTACAGGGAGAAAACAAGAGCATCAACGTGAACAGTGAAACCCAAGCTATTCAACCGATGACATTTGATCCTGCTCGTCTTCAGGCGCTGCGTGCCAGCCTCCAGGGGAGCGCGCTCGTTCCTGGCGATGAGGGGTATGATACGGCGCGGCAAACATGGGAGGCCACCACTTTTGAGCAGCACCCGGCGATCATCGTGCTGCCCGCCGCTGCCGCCGATGTCGTTGCCGCCGTCAATTTTGCGCGTGAGCATGCGCTTCCCATTGCCGTGCAGGGCGGAGGCCACGGGCATCCACACCCTGCCGATGGCGCGCTGCTGGTGAACTTTGCCAACATGAGAGGCGTGCAGATCAATGCGGAGACGGCCACCGCGCGCATCGAGCCAGGCGTGAAAGGGCTTGACATCGTTCAGGCGGCTTCCCAGTATGGCCTGGCGCCGCTTACCGGATTTGCTCCAACCGTCGGCTTCGTTGGCTATCTGCTCGGTGGCGGCTTTGGCTGGCTGGTGCGCCAGTATGGGCCAGCGGCGGGCAGTCTCCGCTCCGCTGAGGTGGTGACAGCCGATGGACGCTTGTTGCAGGTGAGCGAGAACAGCCACCCTGATCTCTTCTGGGGTCTACGCGGCGGTGGCGGCAACTTTGGCATCGTCACCGCGCTTGAATGTAGCCTCTACCCGGTCAAAGAGGTCTTTGGCGGCCAGATTGCCTACCCGATTGCGCAGGGCAAAGAGGTTTTGCGTGCGTATTCGCGCTGGGTAAAGACGGTTCCCAACGAACTGACCACTGCCCTGCGCATCGTGCATTTCCCACCGAGTCCCGCGCTGCCGCCGGATTTGCGCGGCGCGTCGCTGATCGTCGTGCTGGCTTGCTACAACGGCGAGGCGACGGCGGGGGAGGCGCTGCTGCAACCGATGCGGACGCTGGGCACGCCCGTCTACGATACATTCGCCCAGATTCCCTATTCGCAGGTCGCCACCATCGCCAACGACCCAACCGAAGCGCCGCCGGTCTTTTATTTCCGTGGAGCTGGCGCATTCCAGGACTTCTCGGATGGCGATATTGAGGCGATCATCAACACGGCGGGCAACCCTGCCTCTGGCATCTTCGTGGTCGAGATACGCCATTTCGGCGACGCGCTTGCTCGCCATTCAGAAGACGCCATGCCCTTCGCTCTGCGCCGGGCAACGCTCTTTCTGGTGGCGATGGCGGTGGCTCCCTCTCCCGATGCGCTCGCCACTGGCAAACAGTCAATTGCAACGATGATGCAGGCAATGGCGCCCAGCGCAACGAGTGAAATGCTCATCAATGGTCTGGGGCCGGAAAACGCCAGCCCTGAGCAGACGCGCGCCTCGTACTCGCCGGAAGTCTACCGGCGCTTAGTCGCGCTCAAGGACCAGTACGATCCGCAGAACACCTTCCGCTTCAATCACAACATCCTCCCATCGTAGGCGCACATTCACCCGTCGACTCCGCCGGCCCTTCCGGTCTTCCCGCTCCCACAAGGAGTGATACCGGAGGGGTTTCTCTGCGTCCCCCTCTTCTCCCGCGCACCCATCTGACCACCCGCGCCCCTCTGCCTCCCCTCTCCCACCAGGAGAGGGGCTGGGGGTGAGGGTTCGACGCTCTGCCTCCCCTCTCCCGCGCACGGGGATGAGTCTCCGCCATGCGAAGCATGGAAGCACTGCCTGGCAGTGCGGAGGAGGCGATGAGCGAAGCGGAGGGGCTGGGGATGGGGATGGGGCCATTCTCTCAAATCCACCCACCAATCCATCGCTGGATGGACGTGTCTCCACCCGTTGTCCTGGCATCATTTGCACATCACCGCGACGCAACACTGCCAACACACCGCAACGCGCCGCCCTGACGACAAAGCGAAACGATACAGCGCAACGCAACAGCTTTTTACAGAGGAGACAACCATGAACAGCATGAACGACCTGAATACGGCAACCATGACTGGGGAAGAGCGCCAGCCAGAGCAACAAGGGCAGCCGGGCAACCGCGATTTCGCCATGCCATTGGGCGCGCTGACGGACGGCTATCTGGAATTCGCCCACCATGCTCCGTATGTCACCTTGCAGACGGACCCGGCGATGCGCGACCTCTATCGCGCGCACTTCGAAGGCATCGTGCCGCAGGTGCAGGCGCGTGAGGGCAGCGGTAACGTCATCGTGCGCTATCCCTACTTCAATTTCCTCGATTGGGTGCGCTGGGCGTTCCTTCCCTATAGCTCGAACGCCGAAATCCTGCTCAACGAGTCGGTTCCCTGGCGTATCCGCGTGCAGGGCGGCACAGCAAACCTGCATGCCGACCTGAGCCGGCTGGTGTTGCGCTCGCTGGACCTGAACGGCGGCGTCAGTAAGGCGCAGATTACGCTGCCGCGTTGCGAAGGCACTGTTACTGTGCGCGTTGGTGGTGGCGTCAGCCAGATCACCTTTCATCGCCCTGCCGGAGTTGCCGCGCATGTGGTAGTCAATGGCGGCGCCAGCAGCCTGACCTTCGACGAACGCTATTTCGGCGCCATCGGTGGTGAGGTGCGAATGGAGAGCGCCGATTATCAGACCGCCGCCAGCCGCTACGACATTATCATCGCGGGCGGCGCCAGCCATCTCACCATAGACACCATTTAAGCAGCTTCTCCCCTCACTTGCGTCCGCTTGAACGCCATCGCCCGCACTCCCCTCTCCCGCGCACGGGGGAGGGGCCGGGGGTGGGGGCTTTCTATCTCACAGAGGTTCACATCATGGAAACAACGACACTCGTACCCGGCGCGGAGAACACCACCGCGCCAGCGCCCGGCGAAAAGCGCCGCCTGCGTGGCTTCGCGCTTGCCAGCGTGATGATTGCGCTGCTGCTTACCCTGCTGTTGGAGGCGCTCGACCAGACCGTTGTCGGCACGGCGCTGCCAAAGATCATTGGCACACTGCACGGCTTCGACCGCTATAGCTGGGTCGTGACGGCGTATCTGCTGACCTCAACGGTGGTGACGCCCATCGCCGGCGCGCTCTCCGATCAGTTTGGTCGCAAGTGGTTCCTGGTGAGCGGTAGCGCGCTCTTTCTCGGCGCCTCGTTCCTCTCCGGCGCGGCGCAGACGATGAATCAGCTCATCATCTTCCGCGCGCTGCAAGGGCTGGGGGCAGGCATCGGCATCGCGCTGGTCATGACCATCATCGGTGACATCTTCCCACCAGCCGAACGCGCCAAGTGGCAGGGGGTAGTTGCCAGCGCCTATGGCATCTCGAATCTCATCGGCCCGACGCTTGGCGGCCTGCTCTCCGATCACGGTCCGCTGCTGGGCAACTTCGTTACCGATGCGACGCGCTGGCGCTGGGTCTTCTATGTCAATCTGCCGGTCGGTTTGCTGGCGTTGCTGGCGCTCCTGATCTACCTGCCAGCACATCTCTCCGAACGCAGCAGCCAATTGACGGGTTGGGCAGCCGTCCGTCGCATAGACTTCTCTGGCGCGCTGCTGGCCGCAGGCGCGACGGTTTGCCTGCTGCTCGGCCTGAGCTGGGGCGGCGACCAGACCTATGCCTGGGGGTCGCCACAGGTGATCGGCACGCTGGCTGGCGCGGTGGCGCTGTTCGTCGCCTTCTTCATCAATGAACGCTTTGCCATACAGCCGATTCTGCCGCTTGGCCTGCTACGCAATCAGGTGTTCGCGGCGGATTCCGCGCTCACCCTGACGACCGGCATGGTGATGGTGCCGCTCTTCATCTACCTGCCGCTCTTCCTGCAAGGTGTGCTGAACGCATCGGCCACCAGTTCCGGGCTGATTAGCACGCCGATGTCGGTCAGCGTCGTTCTCGGCGCAGGCGTTGCCACCGGCGTCATGACGAAGCTTGGGCGCTATCAGATCAGCACCATCATCGGCGCAATTGTGTTGGCGTTCGGAGTGTTCCTGCTCTCGCGGATGTCCGCGACGACGACCCTCTTCGAGGCGGGCAGCTATATGGTGATAGCCGGTGTTGGGCTGGGCCTGCTCTTCGCGGTGCAGACGGTGGCGGCGCAAAACTCCGTCTCCGATACGCTGCTCGGCGTCGCCACCAGTTCCATTCGCTATTTGCAGGCGCTTGGCTCGGTGATCGGCGTGGCGGTGGTCGGCACGGTCGTCAATAATTCGCTCGCCACTGATCTGGCGCGGCGGATTCCCGCTGGCACGGCAGAGCGGCTCACCCCGGCGGGCCTTCAGTACGCGACCAATCCGCAGGTGTTGGTCAACGCCGATTATCGTGCCTCGATCATCCATACCGCGCAACAGTATGCCGTGCAGTTTGCCACGCAACATCTGCCCGCCGGACCGCAACGCGATGCCGTCGCGCGCCTGGTCAGCCAGCAGACCGCCGCGCTGCTTCAGCAGGTCTTCGATGCGCTCAGAATGTCGCTCACTGTTGCTATACAACACGGCTTTCTGGTAACATTGGTCTTCGCCGCCCTCATCGTGCTGGCGGCCCTCTTCCTGAAAGATGTGCCTCAGAACACGCTGAACACTCAGACCAGGACGCAGAAGCAACGCTGAACCCATCACGTTCCACCGCTTCTTTACGCGGGCGGTACACGTCCGCTCCATGATTCCACGAAACACGAAAGGTTATCAGACCCATGAAAACGGAAACACAAACGGCCACAGCCGTCCAGGGCGCCTATACCACCATCTCTGTCATCTCACGCGATGGCACTACCATCGGCTATCGCCAACTTGGTCACGGCCCAGGCGTGGTGTTGCTGCACGGCGCGATGGTGTCCGGTCAGGACTTCACGCAACTGGGCGCAGCGCTGGCGGATCTTTTCACCGTCTATCTGCCGGATCGCCGGGGCCGCGGCCTCAGCGGCCCGTTTGGCGACCACTACAGCATGCAGAAGGAGGTGGAAGACCTCGATGCGCTGCTGACCAAAACGGGCGCACACCGGGTCTTCGGTGTCAGCGCCGGTGGGCTGATCTGCCTTCAGGCTGCTCTGACGCTGCCAGCTATCGAGAAGATGGCGCTCTATGAGCCGGCGCTGCTTATGGATGGCACGGCGCACACGTCCTGGCTCCCACGCTACGACCAGGAGATGGCCGAGGGCAAGGTGGCAGCCGCGCTTGTCACCTGCATGAAGGGGCTAGAGTTGGGCGGCCCTGCTATGAATGCCATGCCCAACTGGTTGCTCGAACGGCTCACGAATATGGCGATGAAAAGCGAGGACAAGAAGGCGCAGCCCGGCGATGTCACGATGCGAAAACTTGCGCCGACGCTTCACTATGATGGAGTGCTGCTTGCCGAGATGAGCGGGACGCTGGACCGCTTCCGTGGAGTGCAGGCAGAGGTGTTGTTGCTTGGCGGCAGCAAAGGGTTGCCGTTCTTGAAGCCGACGCTCGACGCGCTGCAAAAGACGCTGCCACACGTCGTCAAGCGCATGGAATTTCCCGGCCTGGAACACGGCGGGGCCAACAATCCCAGCAACACCAATCGCGGCAGCAAGCCGGAACTGGTGGCGCAAGAACTGCGGCAGTTTTTCGCGTAGCTAGTGGGCATCCGTATCCTGATTCACTTGCGCACTTTCCTCGGCCAGACCCGGCTGGGGAAGGTGCGCTTCTTTGCGGCCAACGAGTACCGATGAAAATGGGGATATCTTGCTACATTGCGCTGTATTCGCATCTGGTGTGGAGCGCCTTGCAATGGAGGCGCAGCGCCTGAGCAAAAAATACAGGAATCTTACACTCATCTGTCACCGCAAAATATGTAGCCCTACCTCACTCGACTGAGAAGAAAGTACTGTGAACCGGCATTGACCCCCTCAGAGTCTTGTATATTCTCCCTCGTGCCGTTTGTGCGTAACACAAGCATATGCAGGCGGGTGTCAACTTTGTGCCCATAGTGCCGTGTTTGTTTTTGGTTTGTTGCGCGCGATTCAGCGGCAACAGTTGAAAATGCCTGGCGTTGAAATCGGCAGCCTGGTTTGGGGCTGTCCTGTTGGGGGAGCCGTAGGGGAAGCGCAACCCCCGAGGAGGGTTACAGGTCGCGGTTTCGCAGCCGCGATAGCTCCTGGCACGGTGCGGGAGCTTTCTTGGAGGTTTTTGTGAGTCAAGTCTACGTCTTGAATCGTGTCACTCGTGTAGTGCGTTCGCTTCGTGTAGTTCCGGTGGCCGTTGCAGTGGCCGCCATCCTCGGCCTGACACTGGCCGCCACACAATTCACCGCCGCTCCGTCGGCACATGCCGCCTCCGCAAATCTGCATTACCAGCGCGGCTATTATCTGGATAACGGCTGGTTCTGCTATGGTTGGGACACTGGCTATTATCGCTGCACGCATCACTGGCATCGCTCCGGTGGTCGCGTCATCTCAGACAACCCCGCCTGGGTTCCCAACTATGGCCTGACGACCACCAGCACGTCTTCGGCTGGTTCGTCTCATAGCTCCTCGACGCCTGCGAAGAAGGCGCCAGCCCCGGCTCCGGTTCACACGGCTCCCGCGCCTGCGCCAGCCCCCAGCGGCAGCGTGCAGGGCATGATCGAGCAGGTCTTCGGCGCATACGCTGGTCAGGCGATTGCCGTCGCCCGCTGTGAGTCTGGCTTGAATCCGGGCGCGACGAACCCAATTGCTGTCGGCAACAGCCACGCAGCCGGTGTCTTCCAGATTCTCTACCCCAGCACCTGGGCCGGCACCTCGTATGCCGGGTACTCACCATACAACGCCTGGGCGAATATCAACGCTGCTCACCAGATCTTCGTGCGCGACGGCTATAGCTGGCGCGAGTGGGTCTGCCAGCCGTAATTTCAACCGCCATTGATGCGCATATCCGGCGTCGCTTGCTTTTCGCGGCATGCCGGATACGCGCCGGGGGCGCAAGCATAACAAACACACGCCTGAGCATTACCTTTTGAGCCAGGGGAGCGCATGATGCGCGCTCCTGGCTTCTTCGCGTTTATCTCCTCACTTATACTCCCTACTTATCTCCTCTTGACGGCTAGAGTGTCGAGCCGGTATACTACCCGTAATCGTTACCGTAACCGAGACCGGATTGTACCGCGCCCGCCTGCCTCGCTCGTGTGCGCGCACCACTGCCAGGTTATTTGACAACCGCCTATCCGGAGGTGTCTGCTGTGCCAGCAAAACTCACCATTCGTGACATAGCGCGCCTCGCTGGTGTCTCGACGGCCACCGTCTCGCGGGTGCTCAACAACAAACCCGATGTGGACCCGGCGACCCGCGAACGCATCATGAGCATCGTCAATGAGCAACGCTACGTACCCAGCGCGACGGCCTCGAGCCTGGCCGGTGGACGTTCCTCGTTGCTGGGAGTGCTGGTGCCTTCGCTCACCTGGCCGTTGATGCCGAACATCCTGCAAGGCATCGCTGAGGTCATCGAGCAGACGGCGTATGAGCTGGTCCTCTATAGCATCAGCCACCGTACCGACCGTAGCAGCCTGATTGACCACATCCTTTCCACCAGGCTGATCGCCGGTCTGATCGCCGTCTATCCCGATGGCATCGCCCGCGCCGAAATGATGAATGACGGCAACCCGGAAGCCTCTAGCCACCTCGTAGAACTCTATCAGCATGGGCTGCCGCTCGTCATTCTGGATGACCAGCGCTTGCCCAGCGCAACGCCCTGGGTCGGGCCAGATAACCGCATCGGCGCATATGAGGCCGTCAAACACCTGGTGAATCTGGGGCACCGGCGCATCGCCTATATCCAGGGTCCGCTGCAATATCAGTGTTCGCATGACCGTTTTGACGGCTACCAGCAGGCGCTCCGCGAGGCGCAGATCGAGGTAGACCCGTCCCTCATCTTCCAGGGCGATTTCAACACACCCAGCGGGTACTCCGCCGGTATGCAACTGCTGCAACTGCCGGAGCGCCCGACGGCGGTGTTCGTCGCCAACGATCAGATGGCGTGGGGTGTGCTGGCGGCGGGCAGAGAGCAAAAATTGCGGCTGCCCGAAGATTTAGCGGTAATTGGTTTCGATGACACTGCGCTCTCCGCGCACACGCGGCCCGCCCTGACGACGGTGCGACAGCCGTTCCAGGAGATGGGCAAGAGCGCGGCGGAACTGCTGTTAACGCTGGTTTCGATGCCCAAAAACCTCAATAACGGCTGGTATGATCCAGTCTCGCATCTGGTGCGAGCGCATGCCGGCATGGACAAAAAGAATCCCGTCCATGTGCAATTGCCGACGGAACTCATTATCCGTGAATCGTGTGGCACGCCGCAGCACGAGCAGGTGCCGGAGTTTCGCATTCCCATCAACTGATCTTCCATAAGATATTCCACAGCAGTTTTGTTGTTGAAAGGCGCTTCTTTTCCGGAAAAGATATCACTTTTCAACGAATTTTACGAAACCGCTTGACAAGATACCACTTCATCCGTATACTCTCTCGTAAGCGGTTACGAAACCGATACCGGCATCGTATTCAGAAGCACCTGAGCAAGCTACAGAAAGGAGTGAAGGCGTTTTACACGCTCGAGGGGATGGCCTGTCCCGCTGGCCGCCGGCAGAGGTACCGCCGGTCCGCGTATGACATTGTTATCCCTGGTTGTCAGATGTGTCCTGTCGTCTCGTCTCGTTCGTTTGGTTTGTTCGGTTTGTTTGGTTTGTCTATCCGGCTTGTCGCTTGACGTAATTCGCTACACTGATGTGTACGGGTTACGCTCGTTACGCGGTGCCGCTGCGGCTCTCTGCGTAGCGGCGCAGTATCCATCGTCTACACCGCGCGGCTGATGATTGGTTCATCGTCTGCGCCCTCGTTCGTGATCCCGTCCTTACCTTTCGGTTTTTTGTACGCCTTGCTTGCACTTTTCAGGTGCAGCAGGCGCAAGCGCGAAGCACACTCGGGTTCACGCAGGTGAGCGTTGAGGGGTAGCAGGGGTATCAGTAACGCTGATATCTCTTCATTCCTGGCCACCTGCGTGATGTCGCCGATGCAGCGCATGCGATGGCATGTGGTTGCCGGTGGTTGCAGGCCCGATGCAACATCATCGCACCAATGCAGTGGTCGCATGCGGTGCGGCTGCTGGATCAACGTTGCGATCCACTTCCATCCGCCGTCAGGAGGTTTATACCGTGCGGTACTGGCAAAAACGGGCATCCTTATCTCTGGCAGTATTTGCCCTCTTCATTGGGTTGATTACCGTTCTCTCCGCCTGTGGAGGCGGCGGGTCAACCACGTCAAGCGGGCCGATTCACCTCGTCTTCTGGGGCTTCAATCAGCAAATCGCCGATCAAGCCGCGCTCTGGAACAAGACACACCCCAACATCCAGGTAACCGGCATCAAAGAGCCGTCCGGCCCCAACCAGTATTACCCCAAGCTGCTGACCGCAGCCAAAGCCGGCAACGGCCCGGACATCGCGCTGGTGGAATACCAGTACATTCCAACGATGGTCGCTAATGGCGCGCTGGTAGACCTCTCCAAATATGGCGCCAGTTCGGTGCAGAGCCAGTTTGTGCCGTCTGCCTGGGCGCAGGTGACACAGGGTAGCGCCGTCTACGGCTATCCGCAGGATACTGGCCCGATGGGGCTGTTCTACAACGCCAAGATCTTCCAGCAGGCGGGCATCACTGCGCCGCCGGCCACCTGGGATGAGTTCGCACAGGACGCCGTCAAGATTCACCATCTCGGCCCGAACTATTACATTGTCTCTTTCCCGCCGCAAAGCACCGGCTGGATCGCTGGGCTGATGTGGCAGGCAGGCGCGCAATGGTTCACTGAAGACACGGCGAATCAAGCCTGGAAGGTCAACATCAATAGCGCCGCCTCCAAGCAGGTGGCTGACTACTGGCAGAACCTGATCAATCAGGGGCTGGTTTCGACGGTTGCCGACTTCTCGAATGACTGGAACGCCGCGCTCGACAAGGGCACCATCGCCAGTTGGCCTTCGGCGGTCTGGGGGCAGGGCGTTATCAAGGGTAACGCCAAAGATACCTCCGGCCAGTGGAAAGTAGCTCCGCTGCCACAGTGGACCGCAGGCGCCAATGCGTCGGCGATGTGGGGTGGTTCGGCCATCTCTGTCGTCTCCGATACTAAATATCCGCAGCAGGCCGAAGAGTTCGTCAAGTGGTATCTGACGGATTCGGGCAGCCTCAACATCGGCGTCAACCAGATCGGCTGGTTCCCGTCGAACGCGGCGGCGCAGCAGCAATACAGCACGGCCACCGATCCGTTCTACAGTGGCCAGGATGTGGATCAGGTCTTCACCCAGGCGCAGATCGGCCCCTGGCAGTGGCCGCCGGACCTTACGACGGTCTACAACGACATGGGGAATGATTTTAATAGCGCGGTATCTAACAAGACCTCGTTCGATGCTGCGCTCGATCAACTGCAAACGCAGGTGGTGAACGATCTCAAGTCCAGCGGTATCAACGTAGAGAGCTAACCATCTCTCCGCTGAGTCGCCCATTCTCAGCCAGATCGGCTCTTCTTCCGGTCTGGCCTGGGATGGGCGGGGAGAGATGGCGATACCACCTCTGCAAATTGCGTATCTCCATCTCTCTCGCTCGCTCGCGCTTCCTTGCATTTCCTTGCGCTCCCATTGCCCAGGTAGCAGGTGATCGCGTAGGATAGGTGTGTCTGGCTGTATGTGACTGTATCTGGCTCGTCGCCTTTCACTCCTGACACACGGTTGGCTGGCCGCTCGTTCTTTCATGCCGAGATGGAGACCCATATGACGTCCGTTGCGTCCGAAACGGTATCCGTGAGCAACGTCGCAAAACCGGGTGGCACCGGAAGTCCTTGGTGGCAGCGGCTGTTGCGCTTGATAACACCGTATCTGTTTGTCTTGCCGTTTGTGCTGCTCTTCATCGCGTTCTTCTTTGCGCCGCTGCTCTATGCCTTCTCGCAGAGCCTCTATCGAGTGCATCGCAGCGGTCTGGGGCTAACACCGCCAACCATCGTCTTTGCGGGCCTGAGCAATTATGTGAAGGCGTTCCAAGACCCTGCCTTCTGGGATGGCGTCAAGCGTGTGCTGGTCTTCGGCGTGATCCAGATTCCGATAGAGATGATTCTCGCGGTCGTGCTGGCGCTGCTCATGGATTCAGCGGTGATTCGCTTCCGGCGCTTCTTCCGGCTGGCATTCTTCATTCCGTTCGCGGTTCCCGGTGTCGTCGCCGCCATCATGTGGGGGTTTTTCTATCAGCCCACTTCCAGCCCGATTATCGCCCTGCTGACCGCGTTACACCTGGGCGCACCGGATTTCCTCGGCAAAAACGTCGTCCTCTGGTCCATAGCCAACATCTCCACCTGGGAGTTTGCCGGCTATAACATGGTCATCGTGTATTCGGCGCTGCAATCCATCCCCCAGGAAATCTACGAATCCGGTCGTCTGGACGGCCTCTCGGAAGTTGGCATCGCGCTACGCATCAAATTACCGATGATCCGGCCTGCGCTCTTCCTGGCAGTGCTCTTTGCCATCATCGGCTCGCTGCAACTCTTCAATGAGCCAACGATTCTCAACCGCCTGTCGAATGCCATCACCACGACGTATACGCCCAACATCTATGCGTACTCCGTCGCGTTCGTGAACACCGACTACTATTATGGCGGCGCGCTGGCGGTGATTCTCGGCGTATTGACGTTCATCTTCTCGTATGGCTTCGTGCGCTTCACGCAACGACAATCGGGGAACTAAGGAGTGCTGTCATGGTAACGACACAGACGCCGGTTGATAGCGAGCGGCAGGTGAAGAACCATACGATTGAGCGCCAGCAAAAGCTGATCGGCGTGCGCGGGTTCTCGCTGAAGAATGGCGTAGCCTATCTCTTCCTCATCATCGTCACCATCTATTCGCTGACGCCGCTCTGGTGGCTGGCCATTTCCGCGACCAAGAACAACACCGACCTCTTCAGCTCGTTTGGATTGTGGTTTGCGCACTTCAACCTCATCCAGAACCTGCAAGACACGTTCACGTATCAGGGCGGAGAGTTTGTCCGCTGGATTTTCAATACAATTCTCTACGCGGTGATCGGCGGCGCAGGCAGCATGTTGATCTCGCTGATGGCGGGATATGCGCTGGCGAAGTATCGCTTCCGTGGGAGCACGCTCGTCTCCACGCTGGTGTTGGGGGCGTTGCTCGTCCCAACCACCACACTCGCTTTGCCCACCTATCTCCTAATGAGCAAGATCAACCTGGTCAACACCTATTGGGCGGTGCTGCTGCCCTCGTTGCTCAGCCCGGTGGGCGTCTTCCTGGCGCGTGTCTTCGCCACCGCCGCCGTGCCGGATGAGTTGATAGATGCGGCGCGGGTGGATGGCGCCGGTGAGTTCCGCATTTTCTGGCGCGTCTCGATGCCGCTCCTGGTGCCGGGGATGGTCACGATCTTTCTCTTCCAGTTTGTGGCGATTTGGAATAACTTCTTTCTGCCGCTGGTCGTTCTCAACGACTCCACGTATTTCCCAATCAATCTGGGCCTGGCGACATGGAACTTTGATCCCGCCTCGCACCAGTTACTCTACAACCTGATCGTCACGGGATCGTTCCTGGCTGTGTTGCCGCTTGTCGTGATGTTCCTCGTCCTGCAACGCTACTGGCGCGCTGGCCTGGCGTTCGGCAGTGTCACGGGATAACACGGGATAACAGGGGTAACGGCAAAACTGCGCACATCTCCAGACTAACCCGGACCAACGGGCAACGATCAGCCAGACAAACAGGTGACAATCATGACATTTCCCAGCGATTTTCTCTGGGGCGCGGCTACCTCCGCCTATCAGATCGAAGGCGCTACCCATGAAGATGGCCGTGGACCTTCCATATGGGATCATTTTGCGGCAACCCCCGGACGCACACGCGACGGCGACACCGGCGATGTCGCGGTGGACCACTATCACCGGATGGAGCAGGATGTCGCGCTGATGGCGGATATGGGCCTGAGCGCCTATCGCTTCTCCATCGCCTGGCCGCGCGTCGTGCCGGAAGGCAGCGGCGCGGTCAATCCCGCTGGCCTCGATTTTTATGACCGGCTGGTGGACCGGCTGCTGGAAAAAGGCATCACGCCGGTGGCGACCCTCTATCATTGGGATTTGCCGCTGGCGCTCTTCGAGCAGGGCGGCTGGCGCAGCCGTGAGACCGTCCACGCCTTTGCCAACTACGCCGCTGTGCTGGCGCGCCGCCTGGGCGACCGCGTGCGCTGGTGGGTGACGCAGAATGAACCGTGGTGCAGCGCCTATCTCGGCTATTATACGGGCCGCCACGCCCCTGGCATCCAGAACGACGCGCAGGGCGCAGTGGATGTCGCCCATCATCTGCTGCTGGGGCATGGGTTGGCGCTTCAGGCCATTCGCTCTACCACTGCTGCGGAGACGCGCATTGGCCCCGCGCTCAATCTCTTCCCCATCTTCGCGGGAGATGCGCGCACAGAGACGCTACGCGCCGCCGAACGCGCCCACAGGTTCCACAATCGCTGGTTTCTGGACCCACTCTTTCGCGGCGAATACACGCCCGGTCTCTTCGAGGATTTGGGCGCGTCGCCGCCGCCGGTGCAGGATGGCGACATGGAAATCATCAGCGCGCCGATTGATTTCCTGGGAGTCAACTATTACAACCGCTGGATCGTGCGCGCCAAAGCAGCAGAGCGCGCACAGCCCACCGCTGAAACACAGGAGATGGGACCGCTGGGGCTGGAGAGCCTGGATTACGTCACCGATTTGCCGAAGGCGACGTTTACCGCGATGGGTTGGGAGGTCTATCCGCATGGCCTGGACCTGATGCTGGAGGACCTGACGCGCACGTATCATCCGCGCCAGTTGCTCATCACCGAGAATGGCGCGGCTTTCAACGATACCTGGAACGGCAACGGACGGGTCAGTGATCCGCAACGCATCGTCTTCCTGCGTGAGCATCTTCAGGAGGTGGCCGGCGCGATGCGGCATGGCGCGCCCGTCGCTGGTTATTTCGTCTGGTCGCTCTTCGATAATTTCGAGTGGGCGGAGGGCTATAGCAAACGGTTCGGCATGGTCTACGTGGATTATGCGACGCAGCAGCGTATCGTCAAAGACAGCGGGCGCTGGTATGCCGGCTTTATTGCCGATCAGCGCGCCCTCCACGCCCGCTGATGTCCAGCGTTTCCGATATTTCCGATATTTCCGGTATTCCAGGTGATTCAACAAGAGGAGCGAGTCCATGGCGGAAGTGACGTTTGCGCATATCACCAAGCGCTACAGCGAGCAGACGAAGAGTGTCATTGCTGACCTGAACCTCCAGGTGCGCGACCACGAGTTCCTGGTGCTGGTGGGGCCATCGGGCTGTGGCAAGAGTACGGCGCTGCGCATGATTGCTGGGCTGGAGGCGATTACCGA
>JAJPKE010000021.1 GCA_021323855.1 Chloroflexota bacterium
TATCTGGCGGGCGACGCGGGCAAAGTGAACCAGTCCGATTTCAGGCATTTTGAGCCTCCTGGCAGACTTCACCTGCACAGCTTAGGCCAGGATGTCAACAAGGCCAGGCGTTTTCTGGGGCTACGGAATCTCAGCTCTGTAGCTCGTGACGCGATCTGTAGCATCGTCATCATTTTCCCAAGGCAGGGGCGGGGAGCATCTCCATAGGAATCATGCACCACCGTTGCACGACCTCGTAAAGTGGCAAGCTATGTGCGTGTAGTACTCACCAGTTTCTATTACGGACACAAACGGATGCCCAGGCTGCAACGGCAAAAGTGATGACAGTAGAACGATCACCTACCGTCTATGTGCTCGTTCATGTTCTCGTTCTCACGGCATCCGCATTCGCATACGAAGGAGCGTTGCTATGGAAAATCACTTCGTACATAGGCGCAAACAGGAATCATTGCATTTTCGTCTGCGCCGATCTCCTGGCAAATCTGCTGCGCAGGAATGGGCCTCCCATCTGCATGCGCTAGTTGCGACACCCTGGCCTACCTATGCCACGCTCATGCTTGGCATACTGTGGATTATCGGCGTGCTGGCGTTTCTCGCGCTTGCAGTCGCCGCCCACTCGCACCCCGTGTTTCCAGTAGACCAACAGATCAATGCGGACTTCCAGGGATGGCAAAGAACGCCAGTGACACCGTTCGGCAAGTCTGTTGGCGATCTGGCGGGTCCCGTCGCTGCCTCCATCGAATATGTGATCGTTCTTGGGGTACTCGCACTATTTAGGCTGTTTCGTGAACTACTCTGCACGGCAGTTGCGGGTCTGGGGGCTGAGGTGTTGAACGTAATCACAAATACCCTTGTCGCGCGCCCGCGCCCGCCCTCGTATCACGGCTCTACCTTGTTTAATCTCGGCTCCCATAGTTTCCCATCTGGCCATACTGCCAATGCGGTAGGTCTCTACGGATTCCTCTTCTTTCTCGCCTTGCTGACTCAGCGGGTATATCCTCGCTGGAGGCCGTGGCTGGTGGCGGCGCAAGTGCTTTGCGTCTATTTCGTACTCGATGTTGGCGTCTCACGCATCCTCGAAGGGCAACACTGGCCGAGCGATGTGGTCGCTGGCTACTTATTGGGTGGTCTCATGCTGCTGGTTGGCATAGCGCTGTATCACTGGCTGGCCATTCGTTCAGCCACTCGCAATAAACGCTACGCGGACAACGCCGAACACGCGAATGTACCATAGCATCGGCTGCAGGAGGAAATACCATGCAACATTCCATAACAACAAGAGCCTGTTTAATCACAAACCCGAAATCAGGGAGGGGATACCTGGATCTCTCTGCTGCTCGCACTCTGTTGCAGGCTCAGGGGTGGGAACTGACGGTGCGCCAGAAACTGGCCGGAGGCGAAGCCACCGACCTGGCGCGTGAGGCTGTGCGTGAAGGGTATGATGTCATCGTTGACTGCGGCGGCGATGGAACGTTGAATGAAATTGTCGCTGGCGTGCTGGGGTCGGGGGTAGCGGTGGGCACCCTGCCAGGAGGAACGGCAAATGTGTGGGCACATGAGACCGGGATATCACGCCAGCTCGATGTTGCGGCCCGTCAGCTTGCAAGCGCTGAACGTCGAAGTGTGGATGTGGGCGTCGTTACGATTAATGGCAAACATCCCCATTACTTTTTGTTGATGGCAGGCCTGGGACTCGACGGAGCAATCATTGGCAGCCTCTCCAAACCCTTGAAACAGCACATCGGAAAACTGGCCTATGCACCCGCAATTGTGAAGGCCGTACGCACCTTTCATCCATTACCTGTGCATATCGAAATGGATGGCTTGCACTGGCAGGGACGTGTGATGCAGATCATCGCTGGCAACTCGCGGCGCTATGCCGATGTGACGAAACTGACCCCTGCCGCATATATTGATGACGGATTGCTGGATGTGTGCTTGATTACGGCATCAGGACCGCTTGGGGCGAGCCGTCAACTCGGCTCGCTGTTGATGCGTCAACAGCCGAGCGAGGCCACTGCTCAACAGTATCGTGCAGCGAGTATGACCGTTTCAGCACCAGATGTGCTGCCATTGCAGGTGGATGGAGGAGAGGTGCATGTCTCCTCAGATGAGGTCACAGCAGAAGGTATCGTGTTTACCTTCTCGCTCGTTGCGCAGGGGGTCTGTATGCTAGTACCACGTACTTACGATGGGACACTCTTTCAGCCGCAACGCTTGGCCGACATAGCCGGAGATAGCGGACATACCAACGATACTGGCGGTCACGGGTCCGGAGTGACGAATGCGATCCTGCATGGTTCGATAGATGCCGGTGTCATTCCCCATAATTACGCCAGCAACAGCAACCATCATGAGAACGGCAAAAGGCAGGGCAAGCAGAAACACCAGAAGAAGACCTGGCAACTGCGCATCCTCTCTGTCGGCATCAACACAATCACGGCGCGACGCATAAAGAACGACAAAGCGAAGAAAGAGGTGCGCGTCGTTCTCTCCGAAGATACCGTGATCTCAGGGAACAATAGGGTGGACATAGCTCCTGAGAATGCGCTGGCAACGTTGCACGTGGGCGATGTCATTACAGTGGATGGGGCGAAAGACGGTCAGGGGGTGTTCGTTGCACATCGCGTGCAACTGCCACATTGATACTGGGTAGCAGTTGAGTATGCGCCTGGATGATCTATAACGTCACATTGAAAGGGGCATCTCCCTACCTCGATCCTATGCTGTCGAGAAGTGCATCGTACGTATTGACTGTGATACCCGGCATCGCCAGCCGCAACAGTGAAAGTTTGTTCTTGAAGGCTTCGGGCACGTCTGCCCTTCTGCCAGCGAGAATCAGGATCTGTACGTTCGGTTGGATGTCTGGGATAAATGTTCTGATGTCCAGCATTTTGGACTGAAGCGTCGCCCTGATATGGTTCGCCCTTTCCAGCGCCTGTGACAATTGAACTGTATATGTCCCTTCTGACGCGAAATAAACCATAGCCGGGCTTTCGAGTAAAACGAGCACCCATTTCCATTGATCTATGGTCGCCTGATATATCCCTAGCGCAAAGTCCGCCTGGGCCTGGTCAAATGAAATGCCGGAAAGGAACTTTTTCTCTCCTCCACCTGACACTGCCCAATTCATGAGTAGGTGCGGGTTTTCTTCAATGAACCTGCGCACCTTATCTAAGTTGACATCGGCGTCAGAAATGATCCGAACAAAGTCATCCTTCAACGCAGGTTTAGAGACACTTGCGATAGGTGCAAGACTCACTGCGTTCTGCACACCTGGCGCCTGTATTTCCTGCTGAGTAAGGCGCCGCACAATCAAGGCTTCAAGATGCGTCTCGAATTTCGTCTTAAAGTCATCAACGTCGTCATAGGTATTTACGCCCCGCCGGATCATTCCATCTAAATAGAACAAGGCTGACCGGAAAAACTCATCAACACGATCAATTTGATTGTTAGCTGCGCCAACGAACTGACCTGGATTTGAGCACCGGTAGATCACTGTATCGGTGTCACTTCCCTTGAGGGCATCAAGCAGCTCCCAGTGCGTGCCAGATAAGAATTCCTGGCCAGACTCATCCACGAATGGCGTCCCCATAACAGCCCCAAAGATGACAACAACGATGTCGCATTCGGAAGGCTTGGGCAACCCGCTGTTTATGGCATCCTGGGGAGTGATTTGCGCGAGCATCGGAGTGTCCGCACCTGGCTTATCCCAGGCCACCACTCTAATTATTACCTTGTCCCGAAATGCGGGGCGATCAGAGAATCTTGTCAGAATACTCATTGCTGCTTTCCGAACCGGAAGCACATCTGCGGGAGACGAGAGAAATACCTTGAGGTAGAGTGGTTGGGCCATCTGAACAACTCCCTTCAAAGGGATTTGACTGCGATTATAGCACTCTGTCTGTATTACGATCTACAGACACTTCTTGTGAAGCCGCAAAAGCCCATTGTTGATGTGTTGCTTCTGGTTCAGATTCCCTGATTCACCCGACACTGCGAAGGCAACCACGACGCCTCATCTGGGCGGCAGATGCATATTTTCACCGCCCACTAGCAGTAAATCAACTTAAAACGGCCCCTTCTTGCGTGGCGCAATTGTACCCCAAAAACCTGGCAGGTGCAACCTGTTTATAGTACTCTGCCACTTCCTCTTGCTATCCCAGCACTCTTCTTTATATACTGTGCAAACAAGCAAAGCAGTGGAGAGAAGGCAAGCACCATGAAGCCGGAGGAAGAAGCGCGCCAGCGCATTGACGAGATGCTCACCCAGGCGGGCTGGGCCGTGCAGGACCGCGTGCGGTTCGATCCGAGGGCCAGCAGAGGCATCGCCCTACGCGAAGTCTCACTCAGCACCGGCATTACGGACTACCTGCTCTTTGTGGACCGGCAGGTGGTGGGCACCGTTGAGGCAAAGAAGGTGGGCGAAACGCTGACCGGCGTCGAGGAGCAGAGCGCAAAGTATCGCGTTGGCCTGCCCGCAGGGATACCCGCCGCCCGCGAGCCGCTGCCCTTCAGCTACGAAACCACCGGCATCGAGACACATTTCACCTGTCACCTGGACCCCGAACCGCGCAGCCGCCAGGTGTTTACGTTTCACCGCCCGGAGACGCTGGCCGAATGGCTGGCGCTGGCCCCTGCCGACATCCCCAACAATCAGAACGACCTGCTCCGGGCGCGGTTGCTGCGCCTGCCGCCGCTTTCCCCCGCTGGCCTGCGCGATTGCCAGTTCGAGGCGATCACCAACCTTGAGCAGTCGTTTGCGCGCAACCACCCACGCGCGCTGATTCAGATGGCGACGGGCAGCGGCAAGACCTATACCGCCGTCAGCAGCATCTACCGGCTCGCAAAATGCCGCGCCGCTCAAAGTGGGGGGCAAGGCGGGTCAAGCTAGTTTGTGATGGAAGGCCGTGATCGCTGGGCGTTTGCCCCATCAGCTCTCTGCGTGCTACAATAATCAGGCCAATTTCCTGATCTACGGCTTGCCTGAAGCGAACACTCGTTCACATGACATATAGATAAAGTAGTGCCGTTCATTTGCTGTGTCTCTAGGAAGAATGAAAGGACCATCCGCTATGTCGTTGGCGGTTCCCCCCTCCCCAGGGAATCTGGTCAGTGTGCGGGAGCGGCGTTTTGTGGTGATGGATGTGCGAGAGAGCACGCTCGCTCCCGATCCGCTCCAGCGCGAGAGTCTAGCGCGTCAGCATCTCGTGACACTCTCCTCGGTGGAGGATGACGCCTTTGGGGAAGAGTTGCAAGTTATTTGGGAAATCGAGCCGGGCGCGCGGCTCTCGGAGACGATTACCCTGCCAGCTGCGGATGGGTTTGACTCCCCGGCCTATCTCGACGCCTTCCTCAACGCGGTGCGCTGGGGCGCGGCGACCTCAGCCGATGTCAACGCTTTGCAGGCGCCGTTTCGCAGTGGCATCGAGATCGAAGACTATCAGCTCGATCCAGTGGTACGAGCTATCGCTATGCCGCGCGTCAATCTGTTGATCGCTGACGATGTTGGGCTGGGCAAGACGATTGAGGCGGGACTGGTGGCGCAGGAATTGATTCTGCGGCATCGCGCGCGGCGTATCCTCGTCGTCTGCCCGGCGTCGTTACTGATTCAGTGGCGCGATCAGATGCGCGACAAATTCGGCCTGGATTTCCGCATCGTTGACACGGCGCTGCTGCGTCAGTTGCGGCGCGAGCGTGGTATACATGTCAATCCGTGGAGCCATTTTCCCCGGCTGATTACCTCCATAGACTTCCTCAAGCGCGAACGCCCGATGCGGCTCATGCGCGAGGCGCTGCGGGCGAGCGGCCAAGAGTATCCGCGCCCGTTCGACCTGCTGATCGTGGATGAGGCCCACAATGTCGCGCCCGCTGGCATTGGTCGCTACGCGCTGGACTCGCAGCGGACGCAGGCGGTGCGCGCGCTGGTTCCGCGTTTCGAGCATAAGCTCTTCCTCTCAGCGACGCCGCACAATGGCTATCAGGAGAGCTTTACCGCGCTGCTGGAGATGCTGGATAACCAGCGGTTCGCGCGTGGCGTCAAGCCGGATGAGCGGCAACTGGCCTCCGTCATGGTGCGACGGCTCAAATCGGAGTTGCCCAAACGCTGGGACGGCAGCGACCGTTTTCCACGCCGCGAGATCAAAACGCTGGAGGTCAATTACACGGGCGAGGAGCGCCACATCCATGAGTTGTTGCGCCGCTATAGCGCAAGCCGCCTGGGCGCGGGAACGCCAGGCGCGCCGCTCGACGCCAACAGCGCGCAGCGAACCGCCGCCGAGTTTGTGCTGAAACTGCTCAAGAAGCGGCTCTTCTCCTCGCCCGCCGCCTTCGCGCATACGCTGGAACGGCATATCGCCACGGTGACGAGCGGGCGGCGCGAACAGGATGACGCGTGAGACATGATTCCGCCCAGCGTCCTGCGGCGCTATCTCGAACAGGTGGAAGAAGAATTTGCCGACGAGGAGGCATACGCACAGGCGACGGATGACGCGCTCCAGCGTAGCGCAGCGCACCTGCGGCCACTCAGCGCGGGGGAGCTGGCGCTGCTGCACGAGATGCGCGACTGGGCGACCCAGGCCAGCCGCACGGTGGATAGCAAGGCGAAGGAACTGATTGACTGGCTGCGCCGCGAACTCATGCCCGGCGGCGTCTGGGGCAGTGAGCGCGTCATCATCTTCACCGAGTACCGCGATACGCAGAAATGGCTCTTTGATGCGCTGGTGAGCCGTGGCATGGCGATCGGCGAGCGTGTGATGCTGCTCTATGGCGGGATGGAGACCGAGGAACGCGAGCGCGTGAAAGCGGCGTTCCAGGCCGATCCCGCCATCTCGCCGGTGTGCATCCTCCTGGCCACCGACGCCGCCTCCGAGGGTATTGACCTGCAAAATCACTGTTCGCGGCTGATCCACTATGAGATTCCGTGGAACCCGAACCGGATGGAGCAGCGCAACGGGCGCATAGATCGCCACGGCCAGCGTGCGGCGGAGGTCCGCGTCTATCACTTCGTCCCGGCGGGCTATCGTGAGTACACCGCTATCGAATCGGCCTTCTCGTCCCCCGCCGATTCGCTGGAAGGTGATCTGGAGTTCTTGATGCGGGCGGCGCGGAAAGTGGAGCAGATACGCGAAGACCTGGGGACGGTGGGCGACGTGATCGCGCGCCAGGTGGAGGAGGCAATGCTGGGCAAGCGGCGCATCCTGGACACCACCACCGCCGAGCGCCGCGCCGAACCTGCGCGACGTCTGTTGCGGCTGAACCGCGACCTGCGCGAGCGCATCAGCCGGTTGCATGAGAAGCTGCAAGAGTCGCGCCGCGATCTGCGCATCACGCCTGCGAACATCCAGGCCGCCGTGACGATTGCGCTGGAACTGGCGGACCAGCCGCCGCTGCGGACCGTCCAGATCAACGGGGTGGCGGCGTTCGAGGCTCCGCCACTGAAGGGAAGCTGGGCGGCATGTGTCGAGGGGTTGGAGCATCCACATACGCATGCGTTGCGCCCGATTGTCTTCGACCCTGATCTGGCGCAGGGGCGCGATGATGTCGTGCTGGCACACCTCAACTCGCGGCTCGTCCAGATGGCGCTACGGCTCTTGCGCGCGGAGATTGGCGCGTCCGTCGCTACGCGCAAGCTGCGCCGGGTGACGACGCGGCTCATCCCCAATGAAGCGCTCGACGCGCCAGCGGTGATCGTGCATGCGCGACTGCTGATGCTGGGCGGCGACGAACAGCGGCTGCATGAGGAAATCCTGACGGCGGGCGGCACACTACGCGAGGGACGTTTCCAGCGCATGAATGTGGGCGAGGTCAGCCGCGCGCTGGCGGCGGCGCTCGACGAACCCGCATCGCCTGCCTTCCAGCAGCAACTCATCGAGCAGGCGGCACAGCATGCGGGACCGCTGGAAGCGGCGCTTCAGGCGCGGATGCGCGAGCGGGCGGAGAGCCTGGATAATTTCTTGAAGCAGCGCGCGGAGGCAGAGCGAACGATGATTCAAGAGGTGTTGAGCGAATTGCAGCGCAACATCCAGGCGGAACTGAACCACCCGGAGATTCAGCAACTCGAACTCTTCAGCAATGAGGAGCGCGAACAGGCGAAGCGTGACAAGAGCGCGCTGGAACGTCGCCTGGCTGAGATTCCCGGTGAAATCCGGCGTGAGACGGAGGCGATTTCGCTGCGCTACGCCGACCCGCAGCCGCGTGTGTTCCCGGTCGCCGTCACGTACCTGGTTCCCGAACGGCTAGGACGCGAACGCGCCCGGCCCTGAATAGCCCAAGTACAACATGTTGGCGCATGAATCCGCCCGCCATCTGCGCCACCCAGCGGCATTCATGCCCAATCGTCCGTGCGCCGGCTGTTCACAGCCGCGATATCATGCGCCAGCTTTTTAAAGCTGCGATCATCTTGAATAGAAAGCGTGCGCTACTATGCCGTCCATCGCTCGTGAGCATGCCGATTGGTTGCGTCTCGTCGAGTCGTCGGGGCCGTTCGTCAGCATCCCGACGCTGGCGCAGGTCTTCCCGCAGGGGCTGAACACGGTGGACCCGGCGCTACGGGACGAACTGCGCCGCGCGCACGAGGAATGGGAGGATAGCCAGGAGGGAAACCACCCCGACGCGGCGCTGCATACCGCCTGGATACGCTTCGTCTTGGAGCGGTTGCTGGGCCTACCCACCGATCTGCTACGGAGCGGACCCGCGCTGCCGCCACATGTGCGCGTGGAGCAGCCGGAGCATGGCGAGACGCTGACCCCGGAGTTCGCGCTGGTCAATCCGCCGGACCGCCAAGATAAGCAGCCGGTACGCCTGCTCATCCAGCGTTACCCCGCCGGGCAGGACTTGGAGCGCGCCGTCCCCGGCCTCCGCTGGAACGCCTCGCCCGCCACGCGCATGATGACACTGCTGCGCGGCAGTGATGTTGCGCTGGGGCTGGTGACGAACGGTGAGCAATGGCTGCTGGTCAACGCGCTGCCCGACCTGACGAGTGGCTTCGCCACCTGGGAGGCGAGCCTCTGGCTGGACGAGCCGATGACACTGCGCGCCTTCTGTAGCCTGCTGGATGCCACACGCTTCTTCGGCGTCCCAGAGAACGAGACGCTGGTGGCGCTGATCCAGCAGAGCGCCGACCACCAGCAGGAAGTCACCAATCAGCTTGGCTATCAGGTGCGCAACGCGGTCGAGGTGCTGATACAGGCGATTGATGGCATAGACAAGGATCGCGGGCGAACCCTGCTGGCCGAACAGCAGCCGGAAGACCTCTACAACGCGGCGCTGACGGTGATGATGCGGCTGGTCTTCCTCTTCTGCGCGGAGGAGCGCGGGCTGCTGCTGCTGGGCGATGAGGTCTACGACGCGAACTATGCCGTCTCGCCGCTCAGCGCGCAATTGCGCGTCTCCGCCGACCAGCACGGCGAGGAGGTGCTGGCGACGAAGGCGGACGCCTGGGCGCGGCTGCTGGCAACCTTCCGCGCGGTCCACGGCGGGCTGCGGCACGAGGCATTGCAGCTTCCGGCTTATGGCGGCCATCTCTTCGACCCGGACCGCTATCCCTTCCTGGAGGGCCGTGCGGCGGGAACAAGCTGGCACGAGACGCCCGCCGCGCCGCTGCCGATAGATAACCGCACAACGCTGCATCTGTTGGAGGCGCTGCAACTGCTGCAAACACCGATACCCGGCGGCGGCAGTGAGGCGCAGCGGCTCTCTTTTCGCGCGCTGGATATCGAGCAGATTGGCCATGTCTACGAGGGTCTGCTCGACCATACCGCACGGCGGGCCGAGTCGCCCGTGCTGGGGCTGGATGGCAAGCGTGACGCCATAACGGAGACGCCGCTGGCCGAACTGGAAGCGGCGGCTGCGAAGGGCGAGGCGGCGCTGCTGGCGGCGCTACGCGAGCGCACAGGTCGCTCGGAGAGCCGCCTGAAGAAGCTGCTGGCGGAGCGTCCAGACAGCCAGGCGCAGCAGCGGTTGCTGATTGCCTGCGACAACGACACCGCGCTCTACGCCCGCGTGCTGCCCTATGCTGGACTGCTGCGGCAGGGCTTCGCGGGCTATCCGGTGGTCTATACGCCGGGCAGCGTCTATGTGACGGCGGGGGCGGACCGCCGCTCCACCGGCACGCACTACACGCCACGCGCGCTGACCGAATCCATCGTGCAGCACACGCTGGACCCGCTCTGCTATGCCGGCCCGGCGGAGGGCTTGCCGCGCAGCGAGTGGCGGCTGCGCCCCGCGCGTGACCTGCTGCGCCTGAAGATTTGCGACATTGCGATGGGGTCTGGCGCGTTTCTGGTGCAGGCGGCGCGCTATCTCTCCGAGGCGCTGCTGGAAGCCTGGGCCAGCGCAGAGGCGGAGTATCGCGCGCAGGGCGTGGCGTTGCCGGTGCAGATCACGCCGGAGGGGGCGCTCTCGCAGCATCCAGAGACGGATACCATCCTGGAGGAGACGCCGGAGGGCCGCCGCGCGCAGGCGTTGCGGCTGGTCTGCGACCGCTGCCTTTACGGTGTGGATAAGAATGCGATGGCGGTGGAGATGGCCAAGCTCTCGCTCTGGCTCATCACGCTGGATAAGGGCCGCCCGTTCACCTTCCTCGATCACGCGCTGCGCTGTGGCGACTCGCTGCTGGGCATCGCTGATATCCACCAACTGCAATTCTGGACGCTGGACCTGGAGCGCCACGGCCCGCAGGCCATCCCCTGGTCCAGCCCGCTGATCCGCCACGCGCTGGACGACGCGCTGCGCATGCGCCGCGAGATTGCCGCGCATCCCGCCCGCAGCGTGGACGACCTGCGCAAGAAGGATGACCTGCTCTATTGGGCGGAGCGCGCGCTGGACTTGCTGCGGCTGGGCGCGGACCTGCTGGTGGGTTCTGCGCTGGCCGCCAGCCCCCGCGAGCGCGAGGCCGCGCGCCAGGCGACGCTCAGCGCCTATGCGCTCTCGATGTCCATTGCCGAGCATCACCGCGCCGAGCGTGATCGCGGCGCGCCCATCCACCCGGACGAGCGCGCCAAAGCCGAAGAGGCGCTAGCAGCGCTGCGCACCACCGCCGCCGCGCTGCTCGCTGGCCGCCGCCCCTTCCACTGGCCGCTGGAGTTCCCCGAAGTCTTTACCGAGGAACCACAGAGCCTTCAGGCTCCGCTTGATCTGCTCCGGCCATTCATGGCCGAGAGTGCGACCACCCGGCCCGGCCCCGGCTTCTCCGCCATCGTCTCCAACCCGCCATTCATGGGCGGGCAGAAGATCACCGGCGAACTGGGAACCGCCTACCGCGAATATCTGGTGGATTTTCTGGGGCGCGGCCAGCGCGGCAGCGCCGATCTCTGCGCCTACTTCTTCCTGCGCGCCGGGCAACTGCTCGCCAGTGGCGGCGGCACTGGCATGCTGGCGACCAACACCATCGCCCAGGGCGACACGCGCGAGGTTGGCCTCGACCAGCTCGTCGCGGGTGGTTTCAGCATCCCGCGCGCCATTCCATCCAAACCCTGGCCCGGCGACGCATCGTTGGAAGTGGCGCATGTCTGGCTGCGACGCGGCCCCTGGCAGGGAGCATATGAACTCGACACCCGGCCTGTGGATAATATTACTCCCTATCTCACTGCGCCCGGCGCTGTTGACGGCAAACCTTACCCCCTCGTTGCCAACGCTAACAAATCTTTCCAGGGGTCCATCGTCCTGGGCATGGGCTTTGTGCTGGAGCCAGAGGAGGCGCAAGCGTTGATCGCCAGAGACCCGCGCAACCGCGAGGTGCTTTTCCCCTATCTCAATGGCGAAGACCTCAACTCACGCCCTGACCAATCGCCCAGCCGCTGGGTCATCAACTTTCACGACTGGCCGCTTGAGCGCGCTGAGACCTATCCTGATGCGATGGCGATTGTGCGCGAGAAGGTGAAACCGGAACGGCAACGGAGGAATGATGATGGTTCATTTGTGTTGCGAAAACCTTTACCAGAGCGCTGGTGGATTTACGCAGAAAAACGCCCCGCCCTCTACGCCACCATCGCAGGAATGGAGCGGGTGCTGGTAATCTCATTGGTTACGCATTACGTCAGCTTTGGTTTCGTTCCTGCAAATCAAGTGTTTGCACATAGGCTTGCTATATTCCCATTCGATCAGAGATCACAGTTTGCTCTGCTCCAATCGAACTTTCATGAGCCGTGGGCCAGGCAACATTCATCTAGCTTGGAAACGCGACTCAACTATTCACCTAGTGACTGTTTCGAGACATTCCCTTTCCCTGACGATATCGCCGGCCTGGAGGAGATTGGCGAGCGGTACTATGTGCAGCGACAGGCGATCATGCAGGCGCGGCAGGAGGGGCTGACCAAAACCTACAACCGTTTCCACCATCCGCAGGACGTGCTGTATGACATAGAGGAGCTACGCGCGCTGCATGTGCAGATGGACCAGGCGGTGGCCGCCGCCTATGGTTGGTCCGATCTGGCGCTGGAGCATGGCTTCCACCAGACACGGCAGGGCTTGCGCTACACCATCAGCGAGGCGGCGCGGCGCGAGGTGCTGGCGCGGCTGCTGCGGCTGAACCACGAACGCCACGCGGCGGAGGTGGCGGCGGACATCGCGGACGAACGCGGCAGGCCGGTGAAGAAGAGACCTCACCCCGTGACCCCCTCTCCCGCGAGGAGAGGGGGAACCAACGGCGGCGCGGGTGGTGTGGCCGAGAGCAGAGCGGAGTATGCGATGCGACGCATATTCGACGAGAAAGAGTGACAAGTGGCCTCAGCCCTGTGATGCAACTGTTTGAATCTCGGCCCCTAAGCGGGCGAGAAGATGGGGTAACTCGGCGAGCGAATGAATCACGTGGGTTGGAGTTTCATCATCTGCTTGTGGGATCTCAAACCCTTTGAATGCGGCTGGTTTGTAGACCGTGACAAACCCTGCTCGGTTGGCCGGTTGGATATCTCTCTTGAGAGAGTCTCCAACGAAAACAGTCAAGATTGGAGTTGTTTCTTCTGACACACACAGAATTCGATAGCCAACTGAGCGGGCATAAGCCATTGTATCTGCATTCTTTTCCAAGATCAAAATCTCATCAAAGAGCGTACGCTCGCGGAAACGGTGCGCGGAAAACGCACGTTCGATTCTGGTAGTATCGCCTTCTGTCATCAGGATAGTCGCAATACTAGAGGCAGATATGGATGCTGCACGCAGCGACAAGAGTATCGCCAGCGCATCTGCGAACAACGGAGGCGGCTGATGGAGCGCGTCAGCGAAAGTGTTATGTGCCATGTGAATGAGTGGACGATACCGTTCAAAGTCCTGAGTTTGCGCCTCAGTGAACGCTTCGCTGGCCGCCTCCTCAGCAGAACAGTGTCGTGTAAAGGCAATGATAAGCGCCAGAGCGAGAGCATCGAATCCATACTCGGCTTTGCCATGTAATGCCATCAGGTGACAATCTATCGCGCGCAAGAGTGTCAGGTGAGATGCTGGGTTATCCAGCAAACCATCACTGGCCAACGTCTGGAGCAGGGCCAGTTGGGCAGAGCGGAACACAGCATCAGTATCCCAGATCGTATTATCTGCGTCAAAGATGATCACACTACGCATCAACATTCACTCCGTCACATAGATGAACTGCGGCGTACCAAAGCGACTCACTTGTAACGTATTCTGAACGCTGATCGCCCATACGGCAGGTTCGCTGCTCACTTTTCATAAATGGCGAGGACATTCAGGTCCGGCTCCGACTTGAGTGTGCCCACGATACGCAGACCATGCTTAAAGCCTCGTTTCACAAGCTGATAGGCGAAACTGCCCGTATCATATGCTTCAGCAGGACAAAGGTGTAGGTGCAGTGTGCCACCATCAGAAGAGATTGGCAGCCGAAAGTCAATCCAACGGATGCGACCGTTCGAGCTAGCGGCGTCCTCAATAATCTCCATCGCCTGCGTCGCATTGAAATTCGTATCAAACCACTGCCAATACTGCTGTCTCGCACTTTGTTGAGTCGCTGGATCATGTGAACTTGGATGCGGTGGTGGGCTTTCACGGCCATTCTGCGACCGCATCTGATCGAATAGCCTTATAACATTCCCATTGCTAAACTCAGCCGCCATTGGGATAAGCTTGGTGGTTACAGACATCGCTACACTGTCAGCCTGAGCGTCCTGCCCTGGAAGATCAAGGAATACAATCGCACGTGGCACGGCAGCGATAAATTGAGGCTCACGCCAGGATGTGTCGGCTGGATCACCCTTCAAATACATTCGTTCTGGCTGGTTGATGAGGTAATGAAGCGCCAAATTGACAAGCTGGCGCTGAGGAGTCTTTATTGTATGCAATTCGATACTTCGAGATTGCGTCTTTGCGCTACCATGCTCGGCTGAGCCTGTAGCATCTCCATGAGCTTCCACACTTAAGAATGGCAGAAAATGTGAAAGACTTGTCAACAAACTACTCGGAGAGACCTTAACACCAAGCTCAAGCGTCGCACTTAACTTGTTCGTCTTTTCTTCAGATACCTCCAAAGTAGTAGACATCTGCTCGCCTTGTGGCTGCACAATTGCATCGTAAAAACGATCTACAAGCTTCTCATCAATAAAGAGCGGCGCATCGGCCAGCCAGAGTAGACTGGGCCAAAGTTTAAGCCCATCAGATGGTGTGTTGTCCTGTTTTTCGGTATTCAATGAACCCCTCCGATCTTGACCAGACACTCAAAATATGGCCTCATAAGCTAAAGCCATAATACAACACGTATAGGCGGTGATCGCCTACTCTCGATGCAGGAGAAAAGCAGCGATAGCTTGTCTACTACTAGGCAAGAAATCTTTGAGGAGGTGATAGGGCGAACGAATTGTAGGTTAGCAATGAAAACAATAGCATGTAAGTCAAATGATTGTAGCGTTTTCCAGCAGGATGACAGTTGAGGGAATCTGGTATGGCATACGAACTGGTCACAAAACAGGCGTTCCTCAATCAGTTGCAAGGGTTATCACCGAAAGTGACCGCGCAGGTCATGGAGAAGGTGCGGTTCCTCTGCGATGATCCAGAGCCAGATGGCGACGTAAAGAAGAAGCTGCATGATGTGCAGGGCAATATCTACCGGCTGCGGTCTGGCGAATATCGCATTCTCTATACCTATGGCAAGGGGCAGGGCTGGGTAATGCTGCTCGGCGTGGACAATCGCAAGGATGTCTACGACCACATCGGCAATCTCGTCGCTGAAGCGCCCAGCTTCGGCTTCGGCCAGCTCCCCGATGTCGCGGACCTGCTGGCGCCCGGCATACCCGCCGCCGACGCTGTCATCCACGCCGCGCCGGCCAGCGCATCCACGCCACTGACTCGCCGCATCGAACCGGACCTGCTGGAACAACTGCGCGTGCCGGATGTCTTCTGGCCCGCGCTACTTGCCTGCGTCACCGACGACGATCTCTGCCGGGCGGATGTCCCCGACGCCATTCGCAACGCCGTCTTCGACAATGTGACCATGCCAAACATCGAGCGGACGCTGGCCCAACCCGACTTACTTGTGCAAGAGGTCAACGATCTGCTGCGCTATAAGGAGGGCGAACTGCTCGGCTTCCTGCTGCGGCTCAGCCCGGAGCAGGAACGGTTCGTCACCTATGCCCTGAATGCCAGCGGCCCCACGCTCGTCAAAGGCGGCCCCGGCACCGGCAAGAGCATGGTCGCCATTTATCGCGTGCGCGCGCTGCTGGCGGCGCTGCGCAAGGCGGGTAACGCCCAGCCACGAATTCTCTTCACCACGTACACCAACGCCCTCGTCGCCTATACGCGCCAACTGCTGCAACCGCTGCTCCACGACGACGTGGATTACGTTGAAGTGACCACTTATGACAAGATCATCCGTGCCATCTACACCGCCGCGCACCACGGCGAGCCGGTGATGGCGAAAGCGGAGGAGCAGAAGCGGGCGCTGGCGCGCGCCATAGAAACCGCCGTCTATGACGGCAACCTGTTGCAGCAGAAGGCGCAACAGACGGCCATTGAGCGGCTGGGCGAAGCCTATCTGCTGGAAGAACTGGATACCGTCATCACCGCGCGCCAGCTCGATAGCCTGGATGCCTATCTGGCGACGCCGCGCCCGGGCCGGCGTGTCGCGCTCAACACCACCCAGCGTATGGCCGTCTGGACGGTGTATCAGGGCTACTGCGCGCAGCTTGCCGCTATGGGCAAAGCCACCTGGCAGCAATTGCGCGACCAGGCGGAGCGGGCGGTTCGCGCCGGCGCCTGGGCGGACCGCTACGACGCGATCATTGTGGATGAGGCGCAAGACCTGGACCCCAGCGTCTTGCGCCTGCTGATCGGACTCTGCCGCGAACCCAACCGCTTCTTCTTAACCGCCGACGCCAACCAATCCATCTATGGCGCGGGCTTCACCTGGAGCGATGTCCACGCCGACCTCAAGTTCAAGGGCCGCACGGGCATCCTGCGCACCAACTTCCGCTCCACGCGGCAAATTGGCGAGGCGGCGGCGTCCTACCTTGCCGGCGGCGAACTCGATACGGATGATGGGCCTGACGACGACGCAACGCTCACGCCGCAGTACATCCACGAAGGGCCGCTGCCCGCCGTGCGTACTGTCAGCACCGGCGCTGAGCAATGCGATCTGCTGGCGCGCTTCCTGCCCGATGCAGCACGGATGTTCCAGCTTGGTCGCGGCTCCAGTGCAGTCCTCGTCCCCACCACTGAGGCAGGCAGGTCCATCGCGGGGGAGCTGACGGCGCGCGGCCTCAAAACCAGCTTCATGCCCAGCAACGCCCTCGACCTCACCAGCCAGGATGTCAAAGTGCTGACGCTCAAATCAGCGAAGGGCCTGGAATTCCCGATTGTCGCGCTGGCGGGATTCCTGAACAGCGTCTATCCCAGGCGCGAGGCTGGGATTGGCGATGAGGAATGGGAAGAGATACTGGCGCGCGAACGTCGTACACTCTATGTGGGCATGACACGCGCCATGCGTGCGCTGCTGGTCTGCGCGCCGGCTGACGGTAGTTCGCCGCTGCTCACCGGCTTCACCGCTCCCACCTGGAATCTTGGCGCTATGGAGAACTCATGAGTAACAAGAGTAAGAACGACCCGCCTGAGCGCATCATCCTGCCGCCTGTCTTGCCCGGTGATCTTGACCTCGGCACGCTCAATAGCCGCCTGCGGTCCGGCGCTGCCATGCTCGACTGGCGCAATGTGGTAGACGCGCCAGACAGTGCGCTCATCCAGTTGCTCACCGGGGTGGATATTGTGGATGACGCGCTGGGGCTGGAGACGATTCCAGAGCCACTCTTCGCCGCGATTCTGGCCGCGCTGGAGACCAACATCAACGCGCTCCCCGGCGCCAGGCGCCCACCGCGCGGCAAAAAGACAGCCACCAGGACGGCAACAACAGCAGTAACAGCAACGGCTGCCACGCTCCCATCAGCGCCGGTTGACACGGCAGATAAGCCAGACGTATTAGATGCGCCAGCCTATGCGACTGATGAGGAGCCAGCCGGAGACGCCGCCGCGCCAGCTATAGATGCCAGTAGCGCGGATAGCGCCATGCCGGTCCTGCGCTCACAATCACAGACTGAGTTACGCCGCGCGCTACAAGAGATGGTGCAGCGCGACCTGCTCGGCCCTGCCGCTGGCGAGGAAGAGGAAATCGCCGACGAAAACGTGCGTGATCGCTACATCGTTGGCGCGTTGGCGCCGCGTAGCGTCCCGGTGGATACAAACGAGCAAGACACGCTGGAAGTCAGCGCCGATGATGCGCCCGAAGATGGCGCCGCCGAATCCGAGAATGCCGTCAGCGGCTCGCTCAATCCCTCATCCTTCGGCCTCACCTGCTGTGTGGCGGGCCACGTCACGTCGCTGCGTGTCACGGCGCGCTGGGGCGCGTATCAACGCGTCAAGAGCGAGACGCTGACCAATCCCAAGACCGGCGCGCCCAAGTCCGTCTGGAAGCGGCGGCCAATGGGCGGCGTCATCGAGCGACTGGAACTGCGCGAAGGCGCGCTCGAACCGCAAGCGCTCACCGCTGAGCAGCCCGTCTACATACGCGGCGAGGCTCGGCGGCTCGGCGACGAGTGGATTGTGACACTCTTCCTGGTCAACGACCAGCCCGACCGCAGAAAACTGAAAGACGCCGCCTGGCTCTTCCAGGCGGAGCTAGCCCTCGATGCGCCGTCTGGTGAACCGATCTTTTGCCGCCATGTCATCGCTGATCGCTATCAGCGGCTCGATCCCCTCGATCAACATGAGCAGCGTGCGTTCGCCATGCGCTACCGCAATCGCGTCGAGTTCGCCATCGGCCACGGCGTCAGCGTCCATGCCGACCCGCTGGCGGATGACCCCACACGCGCCCGGCGCATCGAGACCCGCGCGGTCCCCATGTATGAACTGGCCGATACCATCTCGCCCGATCCCGCCACCATCCCCGGCCTTGCGGCGCTGCCACTGGACATGAAAATGCTGGCCGGCATGGAGATGCCGCAACTGGTCGCGGCGCTGGCGGCGCTCCCCAACGCCTACGCCCAATGGATCGAAGAGCAAGCCCAGCGCGCCGCCGACCCGCAATCTGGCCTCGCTGAACACCACCAGGCGATGGAGGAGGCACTTGCCGTCTGTCGTGTCGCACGCGAGCGCATCCAGGCGGGCGTCGCGCTGTTGGAGCGCGACCCAGACGCGGCTGAGGCTTTCCGCTTCATGAATCGCGCTATGTGGCTGCAACGCATCCACACGCTCGCGGCGGAGGCGGCGCGCCGGGGCGATAAACAGGCGGTTGAAGCGTTCGACGTGACACTTAATCGTAGCTGGCGCTTGTTCCAGCTTGGTTTCATTCTGCTGAATCTCCCTGCGCTCACCGATCTGCGCCATCCGGACCGCAGCGCCAGCCCGGAGGCCGCCGCCGATCTTCTCTGGTTCCCCACCGGCGGCGGCAAGACCGAAGCCTATCTGGGGCTGACCGCCTATACGCTCGCCATGCGCCGCCTGCAAGGGACAGTCGAGGGGCGCTCCGGCGAGGCGGGTGTGGCAGTGCTGATGCGCTATACGCTGCGCCTGCTCACCTTGCAGCAATTCCAGCGCGCTGCCGCGCTGATCTGCGCCTGCGAGCGCATTCGCCTGGATACGGCGGCGCGCGGCGACCAACGCTGGGGCCAGGAGCCGTTTCGGCTGGGCCTCTGGGTCGGCCAGCGCACCACACCCAACTATACTGACCAGAGCGCCGACGCCATTCAGAGCAGCCGTGGCCGCTACAGGCCGAGCGTCTTTGGCGGCAGTGGCACACCCGCGCAATTGACCAGTTGCCCCTGGTGCGGCGGCGCCATAGACCCTGGCCGCCATATCAAAGTCAGTTCATTCAATCAGGGCAGCGGGCGCACGCTCATCTATTGTGGCGACCCGCTTGGCTCCTGCCCATTCAGCGAGCGCCAGGCGCCCGGTGAGGGGCTGCCTGTCCTCGTCGTGGACGAAGAAATCTATCGCCGTCTCCCGGCACTGGTGATCGCCACAGTAGATAAATTCGCGCAACTGCCGTGGAAAGGCCCAGTCGGCATGCTCTTTGGCCAGGTCAACGGCTACTGCCCGCGCCACGGCTATCGCTCGCCTGACCTCGAAGACACAGATAGCCACCCAGCGCGCAACGGCCTGCCCGCCGTCAAGACGCAACCCTGCGCGCCGCTACGTCCGCCGGACCTCATCATTCAGGACGAGTTGCACCTCATCAGCGGACCACTTGGCACGCTCGTCGGCCTGTATGAGACGGCGGTAGACCGGCTGGCAAGTTGGCAGGTTGGCGGGCAAACGATCCGCCCAAAGGTCATCGCCTCAACCGCGACGGTGCGCCGCGCGCCGGAGCAGATGCGCGCCCTCTTTCTACGTTCCGTCCAGGTGTTTCCGCCGCAAGGGCTGGATGCAGAGAACAATTTCTTCTCGCAGCAAGTTCCCCCCAGCGCAGAGCATCCTGGTCGCCTCTATGTCGGTTTCTGCGCGTTCGGCCATCGCATGAAGCAAGCCCTGATCCGCGTATATGCCGCCTACCTGCTGGCAGCGCAAACGCTCTACGTGGACTACGGGACGCTCATTGACCCCTGGATGACGCTGGTAGGCTACTTCAACTCGATCCGCGAACTGGCTGGCATGCGCCGACTGGTGGACGAGAATGTTCGCACGGCGCTGAAAAACGGGAAGAAACACGGCTTTGCCGAACGACAACGCCCGGAATTGAAGGAACTTACCTCACGCATCGGCGCGCAGGGTATCCCGGAGATTCTCGATCTGCTCGGACTGGGCTTTCCGCCTCCCGGCCAGGCGGCGCAACGACGAAACGCGCAATCAGCCAGAGCGCCGCGTCCGCTGGATGTGCTGCTGGCGACCAACATGGTCTCGGTTGGCGTAGATGTGCAGCGGTTGGGGCTGATGGTCGTCGCCAGCCAGCCCAAGACCACCGCCGAATATATTCAGGCGACCAGCCGTGTCGGGCGTGCGTTTCCTGGGCTGGTCTGCACCGTCTTCAACTGGGCGCGCCCGCGCGATCTTTCGCACTACGAAACGTTCGAACACTATCACGCGACCTTCTACGCGCACGTGGAGGCGCTCTCCGTCACGCCGTTTGCGCCGCGTGCGCTCGACCGTGGACTCTCTGCGCTGCTGGTGGCGCTGGTTCGCCAGCGGGGGATGGAGTTCAACGCCAACACACGCGCCAGCGCCATTACAGCCAACCACCCCTACGTTCACGAGGCGATCAACGATCTGACGCAGCGCGCCATTCAGGTGACCAGCCACACCAGGACCGCAGAACGAATGACACGCGAACTCCAGACGCGCCTGGATGATTGGGTGAGCCAGGCCGCTGACCATTCCGGGGGGTATATTCTGGGGTATCAGGAACGGAAAGACGGGCGGACACGCGCGCTGCTGCATGCGCCTGATCTCTTGCCGTGGCGCCTGTTCACCTGCCTTAATTCGCTGCGCGACGTTGAGCCTGCGGTCATGCTCATGCTCGATGATCGCCCAATGGATGACGGCGCCCAGCACCCATTGACGCTTGCCGGGACAGCACCAGCAAACGCCAACCAGCAAGATGACGATACAGTTGACGACAATGAAGACAATAAAGACAATGAAGACACGGACGACGAAGATGACGTAAATGACAGCGCCGGGGATACAGCAGACGAGGAGGACGCCGGAGATGGCTTTTAATAGTACCAGAACGCGCGTGGGGGAAATTCGTCCCAGCCAGCTCCTCCGCGACTTCGGCGTGGGCGCGCTGATTGACTTGCCCAATATCTCAGCGGTGGTGCTGGGTCTCGAAGACTGGGAATCATACTACCAGCAGGCGCAGGAAATCTCCGAAGAGCGCCTGCTGACGTTTGTGCGCTGGTGGTTGGGGCAGCAAGTCGCGCGCCTGCGCACCCCGCCTGTGCCGGTGGATAGTGACCTGGAAGGCGCGCCTGGCCTGGGGAGTCCAGTTGGTGTGCCAATCGCGGCGTTCCCGCGCTGGATGGTCTGCTCCTATTGCCGGGCGCTGGCTCCGGTCGAATCTGGGCTGTTCCAACTCAAGCCCCAGAGTTATCGTCCAGAGCGAACCATGTATGTCCACACGAATTGCAGCAAACCAGGGGCGGCGCCGTCCGTGCAGCCTGCGCGCTTTCTAGTTGCCTGTAAACGCGGACATCTGGACGATTTCCCCTGGCTGTACTACGTTCACCGTGGGGATGCCTGCGAAGCGCCGCGCCTCACCTTACGCGAGACCGGGTTCTCCTCCAACATCACCGAGGTTCGCGTCACCTGCGAAGCATGCGGCGTGTCACGTGCCATGTCCGACGCATTCGGGGATACGGCAAAGAAGGTGATGCCGCTGTGTCGCGGGAGGCGTCCCCATCTGCGTGACTTTGAGGATGATGGCTGCGACGAGCAGATGTCTACCCTCCTGCTCGGCGCCTCCAATACCTGGTTTCCGGTCCTCTTGCGTGCGCTCTCGATTCCCAAAGCCGCCGACCCGCTGGCCAATTTGGTTGATTTTTACTGGCCACAGCTCTCTAAGGCGACGAGCGAGCAGAATGTGGATCTCATGCTCTCACTCGGCGTTTTGCCCCACATGACCCAGTATAAGGCGAGCGACATCTGGAGGGTGATAGAAGCCCGACAATCAGGACAAGCGGCGAAGAACAATGAAGAGGTCACAGACCTCAAAGCGCCCGAATGGCAGGTGTTCTCACGTGGCGTGGATATTCTCGATCATCCATATTTTCATATCCGCACTGTTGCGACCCCGCCAAAATTCAATCATGCGCTTGAGCGCGTGGTTCTGGTGGAACGTCTCCGCGAAGTAGATGCGCTCGTTGGCTTTACCCGCCTGGCTTCTCTGGGTGATCTTGCTGAGGAGAGCGACGCGACAGACACCACACATCCACCTTTTGTGAGCCTATCGCGCAAGAAATCCTCGTGGGTTCCCGCATTTGAGATCCACGGCGAGGGAATTTTCCTGCGATTCCGAGAAGAGGCGATCACCAATTGGCTTGAACGCACAACTCTGGAACAGCGCGAGAAAGCCTTTCACAAGGCGCATACTGGCTGGCGCGCCCGCCGGCATATCGTCCCCTATGACGCGCACTTTCCTGGCCTGCGCTATGTGCTGTTACACTCGTTCGCGCATGCGCTGATGCGCCAGCTCTCGCTGGAGGCCGGCTATAGCATGGCCAGTCTCTGCGAACGCATCTACGCGCGCAACAGCGAAGACCCTGGTGGGCCAATGGCCGGTATTCTGCTCTATACCGCCGCGCCCGATAGTGAAGGGACGCTCGGTGGGTTGGTGAGTCTTGGCGCGCCAGAACGGCTCACTGACCATATCCACAGTGCGTTGGAGAGCATTCGCTGGTGCGCTTCTGACCCCCTCTGTGCGAGCCATGAGCCAAACGGCGACGGTGATCGCCTCTATGGCGCGGCCTGTCATGCCTGTTTGTTCGCGCCTGAGACCTCCTGTGAACGGGGTAATCGCTATCTCGACCGTTCGCTCCTCTTGCCCACAATGGAACACCGGGATATGGCCTTCTTCTCTGAATTGTAGGCGATTCATGATTCGCACAAGCTATCAAACGATATTCCTATCCTCATCCTCCTCTACCCAGGATGCCATGATTCCTGCCATCCGATCCACAAGTGCTGAGACATGTTCCCGGCGGAAGAACTCGGAGAGGCGCCGCGCTCGGAGAGGCTCCGGAAGCACTCCAAGTGTTGGCACCTGTCGCGCAACTTGATCAAGAACCGAGCGATATGCTCTGCTTGTCGCATATCCAATGATTGCCTCATAGCAGTCGCCGAAACGCTCCAGGTAGCGTTGGAGCCTTTCAGCGATCAATTCGATCTGGTTCAGATCACTGGGATCAAGTCGAAAGTCGTAGCCTAAGATTTCCGGTAGCGTTTCGCACTCTTCGGGAACCGGGCCATATAACCCAGAGAGCGTAATTTTATGAATCGCCGCCACCGATGGGCCAAGCACACTCAGGCGATTGGCGATGAGACGATGAGAACGTGACGACGAGTAGGGCTTACCACCAGAACATGGGATGAAGAGTACAATGCGCTTGCCTTGTGGGGGACGGTAGGATCGCTTCAGAACATCGAAGGAGTCAGGCATATATCTCGTTGAGATAGTGCGCACTGGAGGACGTTCTTGTTGGGCGACGCGCTGCGGTACACGTGGCGCTATCAGGACGCTGACACGTGTGAGCGCGGTGCGAAGCCGTTCGTCATGTGTCGCCAACCCTGGCAAGAGTGCATAGATATGTGAGGAAGATGCGGCATGCTCGACCAGGAAATCGGAAAGCTCCCCAGCGTGGAGCGCAAGCTGCGTGTTACGAACAATCTCAAAATCGAGTTCCAAATTGTGCAATGCGATGTCTGCATAGAAACGGCTTTTCTGAACTCCGCCGTCAGTTTGTTTGCGGTAAGTCGTCGTCTCCGTTAAACCATCCTGTATCGTCCGTAGGGAGGTAGCTTGGCAGACACGACATGAACAAGGAAGCTCGCCTTCCATTTCGAGAATGGCGCGTCCCTGGCGTGAGTGGGGATCAAGATAGCCCAGACTGCGCGCCTCCTGAGCGTAGGTACTCGAGTCAAATGTGTCTACCCCCAAGTAAGACAGCAATGGGACAAGATTCCCGGTCATACCAAAAACATGCACTGGCATCTGAGCGCGTCGCGCTTCTGGAATGCCCGCTACGGCGTTGCTGACCATATCCACAATCGCTTGCACCTTTTTCGCGCCACGTAGCGGCACAAGCGATCCGATGGCGATACCAATGGTGATATTGGGCCAACTATCGCGCTCAAGCAGCGCAACCAGCTTCTGCACGTATTGACGAATATCATCGCCGTTCTGCCCATGCGCCGCGACATACAACACAGGGCGATAGGCAGATTGTGTACGAAGCGATTGAATGGTTTCCATGGCGTTCTCAAGGCTGCGCCGCATTCGCTCTTCAGCCTCCTGGCGCACCAGTCCAGGCGGCAGCGGGTAATCGAGTGTCGCGATGAGATTGCCACCAAAGTCGCGCTGAAGATGCAGGATGGTTTCAGGATTTGCTGTGAGACCATATCGAGAGAGATCAAGTTCTCGTGTCCAGAGAAGCTTGAACCCTCCTGAATCGAGGAACAAAGGTGCCGTGTAGTTCAGATCAGGATAAGCGCTATTGTAATGGTGACGTAGATCCATAACGCGCCACTTGGCTATCGCATGCGTGCTGACGCCAAAGTCAAGGAAATGGAGTACCTGCGACATCAAAGGAATCTGGCGGCGCATAAGACCGTATGGGTGCGCATGAAGCACATACTTCCACAAGCCCCCGCCACGCGCAGTTGTTCCAGTTACCAGGCTTGCAACAGGGAAGAGATATGGTGTCGTGATGGTGTGGGCGCCAATTTGGAGCGTTCCTTCTCGCCCATGCGTAAGCTGCTTGGAGATGAACGTCGTCGAGCTGGCGTCCGCTTGAATTCCATCTGTTGGCGACAGATCACCTTCGGTAGTATGCGGTAGCGCCTGCAGTTGAGAATACACAAAGACCCCGACAAGTTCTGAAAATGAGCTACGTTACAACTCAGTCGAGTATAACACAGCTAAACATGCAAAAATCCCCTAAATATACAGAACGAGTGAATCCAGCTCCGAGCAAGCGGGACACCCCATCATTCGTCAGCGCAAGGTTACAATATGTATATAATGTAAGTTCGGGATAAGAAAGAGGATCAAATGCGCTTCTTCTCTCAATTTTCATGAGGGGGAGATGCAGAGAAATGACTATCTTATCGAGATAGCGCGCGAAAAACGCAAGTTTGCGTCCGCTCTCTGGCGTCATCACTGAGCAATTCCGGTAGGACCATTTCTCTTATCCTCAACTCGCGTTAGTACACGCGTATGCCGAACGATACTAAGATAACCAGCTTGTAGTGGGAGGGTTTCTCATTAGCGAACTCCTCTTATTGAGAGCGCTAAATGTATTGTCCTCGCGAAAAGTTTGACAGCAATAGAAATAATGTTCTATTCTAACGGTGTGCTGCTCTGCTCGGAGCAAGCTGAACGAGCAGAGCAGGTTGAAAGGTAGAGACGCACCTATGAGTGGAACAGGGGAAACAGCGAGCCGGCGGCAAATGCCAGGAATTACAGGAAGGCAACCGCAAGCGCCGGATATGCTGGAGTCGGTAGCAGGTGACACCTGGGATGCTGCTCATGGGAGGCCTGTCGCTGCTCCTTGTCCTTCATCTCTGCTGGCTCGTGCGCTGCCGTTGAGAATAGCAGATATGGAACATGCTCCTGAACGGGTGACATCCGAATGGTTGCAGGTGCAGGCGCGGCATCTGTTGCGGGAGTTTCTGAGCGTGGTGCCGCGTAGCGACATGGCAGAGACAGTAACCATCCCACGTGCGGATGGGACCGCGCGGACACTGACCCGGGCACAATTAAGCGTGGCGATTGACCGGATGCGTCCGCGGATGCGGCAAATCATGCGGCTTGCGATGGAGGAGCGGCGGACGCAGGGGGATATCTGCGAACTGCTGGGAGTGAGCGTGCGGACGGTCCAGCGCGACCAGTCAGAGGCGCTGGACTTGCTGGCGCAGTTGTGACCAGGCTGACCAGATGCCTCATCAGACTATCAGAGAATCCGCAATTCTTCTTCAGATTTCCCTCAGAGTTGCAACACAGTCAATCTGGCCGTCAGGAGAGAGCGATACCAGCGGATGCGTTCGACGCGTCCCAGCACAACAAGGGTGTGGGAGGGTGAGGCGTGCAGGTCCAGCAGCAGGCGATGGAGATGGGCAGCCAGTCGGGGCGGGACGGCGACTGGCAGGTGGCCGGTCTCGTCTTCCAGGACAAGGAACGTCATGCCGTGGGCGGTCGGAGGTGCTTGAGCAGAGACCACCCAGCCAGCGACGCGCGTGAACTGGCCGGTGGGTATGTCTGAAAGTTCGGCAATGGCGCGGATACCGTGGCGGCGGAGCTGGCGCCGCTGCGCGCGCAGCGGATGAGGGCGAGCGGAGAGGCCGAGCAGTTGGTAGTCCAGCACAGTTTTGTCGGCGGCGGTGAGAGGTGGTAACGGAGGATACGCTGGAAAGCTGGCACTCTCTATCGGTTGAGAGAGTGGCAGGGTCTCCTCCCAGGCCAGCGATAATTGCTCAATCTGCTGGTCCTCTTGCTGGTCACCAGTTGCCAGAGTCTGCTTTGTCCCCTTTGCCCCCTTTCGGTTGCGGCGCACTGCCAGAGTTGGGGTGGGAGAAACTGAAGCAATCAGCGGCCAGAGTTCATGCAGGTGCCAGAGGCGCTGACGGCGTTCCATACGCGGAGGCAGGCTATCGCAGGCACCGGAGAGCACCAGCGATTCGGCGGCACTCCAGGTGAGACCATGAGGACGCAGACGGATGCAAAGGTCGTGCAGCGAGCAGAACAGGCGGTCCTGTGGTTTCTTTGTGCTCTTTCTGCTCTCTGGTTTCTCTGGGATGTTGCGGCGCTCCCAGAGGATGGTGCGGGCGAGTTCGTCGCCAACCTGGGCGATCTGGCGCAGGCCGATGCGGATCGCCCAGCGTTCGCGGCCAAGTGTTCCTACGCGCTCCACTGTGAAGCGGTCCTCGCTACGGTTGATATCCACACCTAGCACTGGGATGCACAGTTGTCGAGCTTCTTCGAGGATGACATGCGGAGGGAAGAAGCCGGCAGGCTGGCTGCTGAGGAAGGCCGCGAGGTAGTGGGCGGGATAGTGCGCTTTTAGGAAGGCCGTTTGATAAATGGTGCGGGCGAATTCGGCAGCATGCGAGCGACAAAAGCCGTAGCCAACGAAGTGCGAGATGGCGCCAAAGACGCGCTCGACGTCCGCCTGCGATTCACCGCGAGCCAGCGCTCCACGAATGAACTGCTGCCGCATCTGCTCCATTTCGCGTTGACTGCGGGCATGGGACATGGCACGCCGGAAACCGTCGGCTTGAGCGTAGGTCAACCCCGCGAACTGATGTGCAACCTCTAAAATTTGCTCTTGAAACAGGAGGATACCTTCGCTGTCGCGCAAGATGGGGCCGAGGACTGGATGGGTAGTCCAGAAGTCATCAGGTGCGCCGTGCCAAGGAGTCTGTACGGCTTCGCGCTGGTGATTCTGGTTTGCCTGATGATGCAGGCGGCGTTCTATGTAGGGGTGAACCATGTTGGCCTGGATGGGACCGGGGCGGAAGAGTGCAGTCTGGATCACCAGGTCGTCGAAGGTGCGCGGCTGGGTCTGGGCGAGCAGGTGCCACTGGCCGGGGCTTTCGATCTGGAAGACGGCGAGGGTCTGGCCGGCGCGAATTAGGCGCATGGTAGCGGGATCGGGCGGCTTGGTGGGCAGGTGATCTATCTCCGGGCGGGCACCAGTGGTTTCTTCGATGAGATACAGCGTTTCTTCGATGGCGCCGAGCGTACGCAAGCCAAGTAGATCAAATTTGATGAGGCCGAGGCGTTCCACATCGTCTTTGTCAATTTCCAGGGCGCGGACGCCATTGGCTGAGAGGCGCACGGGCAGCAGCGTGAAGAGCGGTTCACGGGTGAGAATTACGCCGCCATTATGCAGACTGAGGTGACGTGGCAAACCGCAGAGGCGGGCGGCAAGTGAAAGTGCCAGCGGCAGCCGATCCAGGCAGCGTTGACGGGTAGGAGCATCCAGTAACTCCGATGGATATTGCCCGACGACACGCATCAGGTCTATCTGATAGGTGCTAGGCAAGGTCTCTGGGTCGCAGTAGTGGGGCAAGTGTTTCGTCAGGCGGTTGACTAGTGGCAGGGGGAAGCCAAGCGCTTTCGCGGCGTCGCGCAGCGCCAGACGTGGGCGGTAGGTGATGACATTGGCGACCATTGCCGCATGGTCGTGGGTATAGGTGCGCTCGACGTAGCGGATCAGTTCCTCGCGGCGGTCAGACTGGACATCAAGGTCAATATCCGGCATGCCACGGCGATCAGGATTGAGGAAGCGCTCGAAGAGCAGATGATGCGCGATGGGGTCTACGCCGGTGATGCCCAGGAGGTAGGCAACGAGGCTATTGGCCGCCGAGCCACGCCCGCTGATTCGGATGCCCATGCTGCGGGCAGCGGCAACAATCTGGTGAACACAGAGGAAGAACTCTTCCAGGGCTAACTGGGAAATCACATCCAGTTCGTGTGCGAGCTGGCGACGTTGGGGGCTATCTGGCGCACCGGCGTCACAGGCGGCAGGAGCGTTTGCGTACCGCTGGTGCAATCCTTGCTCGCAGAGGCGTCGCAACTGGCTGGTGGGCGTTTCGCCGGCAGGAAGCGGCACGCGAGGCGCGGTGCAGACGGCTTTGAGCAGGGAGACTTGGCAGCGAGAGGCGATCTCGGTCGTGGCGGCTAGCGCGGCTGGACCATAGGGCAAAGGAGCAAACAGTTCGGTCATTTCTTGGGGGCTTTTGAGATGGGCTTCATCGTTGCGTGGACGGTCGCGGTGGGGAGTATCAACACTGATGCCCAGCCGCACACAGGTGAGCAGATCATAGAGGGGGTAGTCGTCGCGGGTGGCATGGCGAACGCCGTTGGTGGCGACACAGCGCAGGCCAGCCTCTTCGGCGATTCCAGCGAGTTCCTGCATGAGCAGGCGGTTGTCTGGCAGGCAATGATGCTGAAGTTCGACAAAGACACGATCTGGACCGAAGACGGAGCGATACCGTTGGGCGACGGTGAGCGCCGTCTGGCGATGGCGGGCGGTGAGGAGACGGGAGAGTGTGCCATCGGCGCCGCCGGTGAGGACGATCAGGCCAGGGGAGCCTGAAGAGGTGTCTGGACCGGCTGAGACGGCAGCGGCCAGCGCAGCGAAGGGGATGAGGGGACGGTCGGGCGCGCGCAGGTTGGCGTCGGTAAGGAGCTGGCAGAGGCGAGCATAGCCAGCGGCGTTTTCGGCCAGCACGACGAACTGTGCCGGAGCAGCGCCAGCGCCAAAGATGGGGTCATCGGCGACGGCGAGTTCGGCGCCAATAATGCCGTGAAGGCCATACTGCGCGCAGGTGCTCTGAAAGCGCACCACACCGGCGAGGGTCATGTAGTCGGTGAGAGCCAGGGCGGGGAGGCCGATCTCGGCAGCGCGAGCGACCAGCGCCTCGACGCTGCTGCCGGAGCGGCGAAAGCTATAGGCACTGAACATGTGGAGTTCGGCATACGAAGCATACGAGGCCGAACTCCCATTGGGAAAAGTCGCTCTATCGGCTAGATCAGTCATAGATGCGATCCAAAATCCAGAGACCGGAGGCGCGGTCGTGATAGATCTCACAGTGCAGGTCTGGTGAGCAGTCCAGCCGGTAGTACAGGCGGTCGCTCTCCTGCTGCTCGCACTGCCTGGGTGCAGGGCCTGCCGTCGCTAGAGCGTGGCTGGTGGATGAATCCAGAGACGCCGAGGACCACCAGCGATCACGCAGATGCCAGACGGCAAGGATGGCGCGTACACGGTAGGTGGTGTCGCGCCAGGTGAAGCGGTAAGGTTGGTCGTTTTTGAGATGAACGCGGATAGGATGGCGATAGCGTCTGGTCATGTGCTGCTCGCTCTTCTAGCGGTTGTTCCCGCTGCTCTCGCTGTTCGCCGGGAAGTGTCAGAGATATCAGAGGAACTGCTGATCTGCTCAAAAGCATAGCGTTCTTCAGCGAAGACGGCGTCGGGATGGGTAACCTGCGGGTGCATAAGCAGAGAAGCCGAGGTATAGCGGCTGGTAAGCGTTTCAGCGAGCGTCCGGATGGTTTGTCGCTGGGTGGCCTGCGGTGACTGTAGCAAACGCCATCGGTGTTCCAGCAATGCTAGAGCCGTTTGCTGCGGCAAGTCAGGATGCAAGTCTTCCAGGGTGAGGCGGAGGTCTTCAATCTGCTCGCGCTCGTCGGTGTTACGCTCGTCCCTGCCCTGCTCACCTGGCATGTTCTGAGTATGCTGAGTATGTCGGGTATGTCGGGTATGCTGGATCCAGGGCAGGAGGTGACGGTAGAGTTCTCCCAGGAGCAGGTGTGGTTGAGCCGTGGGCTGGCGTAGGGTCCAGGAGGTCTGCTGACTGGTGCCGGTGGCCCAGCACAGGCAGAGAGAAAGACGTTGCGTGGTCATGTGTTCCTCGTCCAGCCAGTGAGCGATGGCAGTGCAGAAGGCGGGCAGAGCGGCCAGCAATCGTTCCGGGGTGGCAGGCGAGACGAAACGCAACCGGAACGCGCGATGTGGGGGCAACCGGGTGGGTGTGAAGGGCTGCGGATCTGCGCCGATGGCGACGGCGGCCAGAAAGGCGCCGACGAAGTCACCGAACTGGCGACGCAGCATGGATTCATCGAGGCGCGCGATCTGGCCAAAGGTATGCAGCCCGAAGTGATGGAGGCGCTGCACCAGATCAGGGGTGAGGATGCCGCGTGGATAGACAGAGGGGAACAGAGTGACCGGCAGGCGTTGCAGGAAGGTAGGCGCCTGTGCGGCGGATAGGTGAGAGATGACAGGTGGCGCTGCTGATGCCCTACGAGCGCGAGACGGTGTAGCGATAGGCGAGGCAGCCAGATGATGGGAATACCTGGAGAACAAGGCCAGTTGGGCAAGGATGCCGGTTGGTCCTAGGCCAGCACAGGCGCGATAACCGGCCAGGGAAAGCTGTGCGAGCAAGTGATGGACGAGAGAGCGCGCTTCATTATTGCCTTCCTGATCTACGCAGCGACCCAGGTCCAGGAGTAGAGCGGCATGGGTGAGCGTATCATGAGCGTCGGCCATATCAGGTTTGAGGAGCGCCAACTGTTCGGCATAGCGAGCGCAGAGATGCACAAGCTGAAGCTGAGTGATACTGCCAACACTCGCAGGGATGTCGGCAGCGAGACGAAACTGCACGAATGCCTGATAAGGAGCGGTATGAGGCGCCAGAGGTGGTGTGGTGACATCAAGCGAATCCAACGAATCCACCTGAGCAAAGGGAGCGATGGCGCTGGTGGTAGATGAGCGCTGCAGAGGGTCTGTGTCAGCCAGAGGTGTGGAGGTCATGAAGGATGTAAAGGACATGGATGCCACCTTTCTAATCGCTTGAACGCACTGCGATTGTATGAACGCATGTTCTATTTCATGTATCGTCTATGATGAAAGAGAAGCGCAGAGAAGCGCAAGAGTAGCAGAGCGAAATCGGGCAATAAACATAGATAGACAAAGAAAGTCGTGGCGTGTTTGTCGCCGTGTGGCGGGTTTGTCCGGAAATGTCGGGAAATGTCGGGAAATGTCGGGAGTTGTCTGGAAGTGCCCAGATACCATTCCATGGCATATAACTATGCGTGCGATCTCTCGCCTCACTGCTCTTTGCAGAGCGTGGCTACTCCATTGAGAGAATCATGCGGCACTTGTGAGCGAGTTGTTCGGGAAGATTTGGGGAATAGTGGAGGCAAAAAGAATGCGCGAATTTGGAGTGAATTTCTCTCCAATTTCATGCGAATTACGGAAGCCTTAGATACCCTGCTTAGGACCATTTCTTTCAGTGGCCATCAGCCCCAGGTAATTTCAGGAATGGAGCGGGAGACGGGACTCGAACCCGCGACGCCCTGCTTGGAAGGCAGGTACTCTACCAACTGAGCTACTCCCGCGAGGAACCACATCAATCATACCACATTGCGGTAGCGTCTGTCATAGCCTGACCAGTTTCTCATCTCGATCTCACCATTGCCTCATAGCCTATGCAGGCCATTGCCTGCGCGACTTCTCCCCATTCTGGCCGAACCTGAGACTATACTGCTGATGGTTGATTCTCTATCGCCTTGCTCGGCGCACTGAGCGACTATGGGTGCTCTTTCAGAGGGGATTGGTACGCGGTGTATCTCAAACGGCTGGAATTGCACGGCTTCAAGAGCTTTGCGCCCCGTACAACACTCGAATACAGCCCCGGTATCACCGCCATTGTCGGGCCAAATGGCTCCGGAAAGAGTAACATCGCGGATGGGATACGTTGGGTGCTGGGCGAGCAGAGTATGCGCCAGCTCCGGGGCAAGAAAAGCGACGACGTGATCTTCGCCGGCGGCCAGGGACGCGCCACCGCGCAGATGGCCGAGGTCGGCCTGGTCCTCGATAACAGCAACGCCTGGCTCCCCTCAGACTTCAGCGAGGTAACGGTCACGCGGCGCAGCTTCCGTTCCGGCGAGAGCGAATACCTCATCAACGGCCAGCGCGTGCGTCTGAAGGACGTGCTGCTACTGCTGGCGCAGGCGCGTATCGGCCACGATTCGTATACCGTCATCGGACAGGGGTTGGTGGATCAGGCGCTCAGCCTGCGCGCAGACGAACGGCGCGCGCTCTTCGAGGATGCGGCGGGCATCCGCCAGTTTCAGGCGCAGCGCAACGAGGCCGAGCAGAAGCTCAACCTGACGGCGAGCAATCTCGCCCGCCTCTATGACATCATCGGTGAGATCGAGCCGCGTCTGGCGCCGCTGGCGGAGCAGGCGCGGCGCGCGCAGGAGTTCACCGGAGCGCGTGATGAATTGATGCGCCTGCTGCGTATCTGGTATCGCCGCCAGTGGCGCGAACTGCAATCTGCGCGCACGCTGGCCGAAACCACCGAGCAATCGCTGGCGCTGCGCATTGAGAAGCTCCAGGATGCGCTGGCCGTCGAGGATGGGTTGATACAGGAGTTGCGCCAGCAGCGCGAAACGTTACTCGCCGATAGCGCCACGCTGCGACGTGAGCGCGGCGAGACGATGACTCGCTTGCAGACCATTGAGCGCGAACTGGCGGTGGCCAACGAACGCATGGCCAGCCTCGACCAGCAGGAGGCTGACCTGACGAGCGAACAGGAGCAACAGCAAGAGGCGGTGGACGCGGCGCAGGCGCATGTCGGCGCGCTAGAGGCGCAGGTGGAGCGCGCCGAGGCGCAGGCCGAACGCAGCAACACCGCGCTGGAAACACTGGAACGCGCGCTGCATGCCGCCCGCCAGGACCAGGAACGCGAGGAGGCGCGGTTACGCGCGGCGCAGCGCGATGCCATTCAGGTGCAGGCGCGGCTGGGCGCGGCGCAGACCGAGTTGGGGCGGTTGCAACGCCAGCTTGGTGAACGCAATCGCGTACTGGCGGCGCGCAACGAGACGGTGGCGCAGGGGCGGCAGAAGGTGGAGGCGGCTGAGGTGAAACTGGAGGCGCAACGGCTGCGCTTCGAGGAGGCGCGCGGCGCAGTGGAGGCGCTGGTGGCGCAGCGCGAGGACCTGGCGCGTGAGATCAGCGAGGGGCAGACGGAGATCGAGCAATCGCGCGCTGCTGTGGCCGATGCGCAGCGCGACCGCCGCGCCGCCGCCGACCGGCTGGCGCTCTTGGAAGAGTGGAAACGCTCGCTGGAAGGCGTGGACGATGGCGCGCGGGCGCTGCTCGATGCGCCAGAAACCGAGCGCGAACGTCCGCCAATCGTCGGCATCCTCTCGCAACTCATCAGCGCGCCGGATGGCTTTGAGCTGGCAATTGAGACGGCATTCGGTCCACTGCTCAATGCGCTGGTCGTGCGCACCAGAGCCGAGGCGCAGCGCGGCGCGGCATGGTTGCGGGCTCAGCATGCCGGGCGCGCGCACTTCCTCTGGATGGATGGTCCGGCGCCATCGAAGGCGCATGATGTAACAGCCGCGCCATCTGACAACAGCGACACATTCGGCTTTGCGCGTGAGGTGGTGGTTTGCCAGGCGGAGCTACGCCCGCTGGTGGCGCGGGCGCTGGGTGATACCGTGATTGTGCGTGACGCCGCCGTAGCCGACCGGCTCTGGCATGGGAAACCGCTGCCCTTCCCGGTGGTGACGCTCGATGGTGATCTGCTGCATCCGCGCGGCTGGCTGCGTGGCGGCGGCATGCGCACTGCGAACGCGACGGCAAAAGACAACAAGGACCACAACGACAACAGTGTGCTGGCGCGCGAACGCGAACTGCGCCAGTTGCCCGCGCAGCTAGACCGGCTGGATAGCGGCATCGTCGAGTTACAGGCGCGCGCAGAGCGGGCGCTGGCGTTGCAGGAGCAGCGCAAACGGCAGGCGGAGGCGCTACGCAAGGAACTGGCGCGGGCAGAGGAGCAGGCGCAGGAACTGGCAAAGGCGGTGACGGCGCTGCAACGCGACCAGGAGCGCGCGCAGAACGATCTCCAGGTGAGCGCGACGGTGGCTGAGCAACTGCTGGCAGAGATTCATGGCATCGAGCAGGAGGTGGCGGCGACTACAGCGCGGGTGCAAGAGCAGGAAGAGGCCCAGCGCGCCGCCAATGAGCAGGTGGAAGACATCCAGGCGGAGGTGGACGAATTGCTGGCCGGCAGCCGCAGCCAGCAGGAGGAATTGGCCCGGGCACGCACGACGGCGGCGCTCCACCAGCAAGAGGTGAAGGCGCTGGGGCAGCGGGTTGAGCAGTTGCGGGCGCAGGCGCGTGAACTGGAAGTGCAGATGAGCCGCCGCAGCCAGCGCCTGGAAGCGATAGGGCTGCAACGCGCGCAATTGCTGGAAACGACCGCCGCGCAGGAATCCGAATTGACCGAGCTACGCCAGCGGGCGCAGGAATTGGGCGAGCAACTGCGCGCGCATGATACGCGCCAGGCGGACCTGGAACGGCAGACACAGGAACTCGAACATGGGCAGAACACCGAACGGCAGGAGTTAGCCGCCGCAGAGGTGGAATATCGCCGCTCCATCGTTGAGTCGCAGCGCGCCCGCGACGCCATCGAGACGCTGGCGCAGCAGATACGCGAAGAGTTGAGCGGCGAGAACGAGGAGGAAGACCCGCTCGAAGCAATCATCGGCCAATCACCTGCGACAGCGGACACGCAGTATGACGCTGATGAGGTGAGTAGTGAACCGGTGTTGACGCCAGAAGACGCCGCCCGCATGCGTCGCCAGATTGACCAGTTGCGCAACCGTATGAAGCACCTGGGCGGCTATGATCCCGAAGCGCCGCAAGCCTACGAAGAACTGAAGACACGCTACGACTTCCTGAGCGCACAGATACGCGATATGGAGATGGCCTCGCAGAACCTGCGCGCGGTGATCGCTGAACTCGACACCACCATGCGCCGCCAGTTCGAGGAAACGTTCTACGCCGTCAATGAGCGGTTCCAGCAACATTTCACCACGCTCTTCTCCGGCGGCGCGGCGCGGCTGGAACTGACTGCGCCCAAACGGCAGGCGTCAGAAGATGAGGATGAGGAAGAAGAGCTGGCGGGACCACGTCCTGCGCCGAAATCGCCTGGCTTTGGCGGCATCGAGGTCTTCGTGCAGATTCCCGGCAAGAAGGTGCAGGACCTCTCGCTGCTCTCCGGCGGCGAGCGCGCAATGGTCTCTGCGGCGCTGCTCTTTGCCCTGCTGGAAACCAATCCACCGCCCTTCTGTCTGCTGGATGAGGTGGATGCGGCGCTGGACGAGGCGAATGTCATGCGCTTCTGCGAGATATTGAAGCAACTGGCGCAGGTGACGCAGTTCATCGTCATCACGCACAACCGTGTGACGATGACTCACGCCGACGCAATCTATGGCATCTCGATGGGCGGCGATAGCGTCTCGCGCGTGCTTTCGATGCGCCTGGCAGAAGTCACATCCGCGCGCTGAACGCAGGACCGCTGGCTCAGCTTCATCTCAGCTATCGCTGGTACACTACTGGTACACTATTGGCAGAGAACTCTTGCGCTGGCGCAATTGGCCGGCGGGTGAACCTGCGCCGAAGCGCTCTACGAACGACGAAGCCTGCCTCCGCAGGCTAGGAACAGACAATTTTAGCTGGGTGAAATGGCGTTGCGATAAATAATGAATATGTGGGGAGCGGCAGACATGGGGACGCGATCAGCGCGTGGTGGGCATGGTTGGCGTTCATTTCTAGATAGCGGGCACATCGTGCCAGTTATCGCGCTTTGCCTGCTGCTCATCACCAGCTATGGATTGTACGCGCGGCAGGTGAACGCGCATGCGGGCGAGGCGAAACATATGGCAAGCGCCGTGTCGCCTGCGCCGGCCATTGTATATGCGCAGCAACCGTGTACGCCCGTCTATGCGGTGGCGGGTGGTCAGGGCGCGATGCTGGCGGAACTGCTTGGCGGCACGGATGTCACCGCGCTCGAACGCATACAGAGCAACGGCGTGACCTGGCAGCATGTACGCTTTTGGAGCGGTATAGACGGCTACATAGACGCAAGCCTGTTGGGACCGCATCCACCACAGAACGCTGAAGAGGGCGCGTGCGAGTTTCCTAACGTTCCCGATCCACAATCGGTGTTCCTGCCACAGGCGAACGGCCCGTGGTCGCTGCCCACCGGAACGGCGGGCACGCTGTTGGCTCCCGCCTCACTCTATATGAAGCCTGATGCGTCATCGCTACCGCTGGCGGGCATTCCAATCGGCACGCCGGTGCAGTTGACGGCGTGGGCGGGCGATAGCGCCGGACATCCCTGGTATCAGGCGACGGTGGCTGGGAAAACCGGCTGGCTCTGGAGTGGGACGGTTGCGCTGAACGAGCCGAATCCGGTGACGCAGATGGTCAACGGGCATACGATCTGGTCGCCAGTGACCGGCAAAGGCATGTGGTTCACCAACTATCAGGCGCACCATGCCGACATCAATGCGTTGGTGCATGCGGCGAAGCTGGCGGGCTTTACGCATCTCTACGCTGAGGTCGCCATCACGCAATACGGTTTCTACGGGCAGAACACGCTGGACCGTCTGCTGCCGGTCGCTCATGCCGCAGGCATTTCGGTAATCGCCTGGGTCTACCCCAATCTCGACAACATCACCGCCGATCTGCGGCTGACGCAGGCCGTCGCCCAGTATGTCACGAAGTCTGGCGACCACGCCGACGGCATCGCCACCGATATCGAGGAGGTGGACGACACGGCCAGCGTCTACAGTTATGGGCAACTGGTGCGCGCGCTGGTCGGACCGGGCACGTTGCTGGTGGCCACCGTTTACCATCCCTTTGCGCAGCCATATTACCCCTACGCCGCCATCGCCGCCAGTTGGAACGTGATTGCGCCGATGGATTACTGGCATGGCCGTCATTATCACCAGTACACCGCAGACGAGGTGCATCAGTTCGTCACCGACTCTATCACGACGATTCGCGCGGCAATGGGCGGGCTGACCGCGACGGTTACGCTGCCAGTGGAGGAGCTTGGGCAGACCTACGATATGTATAGCGGCGACGGCACTGGCAACCAGGCCGCACCCACCACAGCCGAAGTGACGGCGGATATGCAGACGGCGCGCGCCCTCGGCTGCATCGGCGTCTCATTCTTTGAGTGGCAGACCACCACACAGCAGGAGTGGAGCGCCATTACCAGCTTCCAGTGGTGACAGCGCCTCAGAAGGATCTCAGGTAGAGCGGACATTCCTGTCCGCCCTACCGCATAATGAGCTACCAGAACCAACTAATCCACGACTTCACCACAGGTGATGTTGGCGACGGTGCCACTCATTGCGCTGGCGTAGTCTGAGGCCACCAGCGCCGCCATATTCCCCACTTCGGCGAGCGACGCCATGCGCTTCAACACGGTTTTCTGCGCGATGCGCGCCACGAATGCCTCACGCGACATGCCTTCCAGTTCAGCAAGCTGGCGCATGAACTCGCTCAGCTTCGGCCCATCCGGCGAACCCGTTGACCGAAGGCAGACGACACGAATGCCGTGCGAGCCAACTTCACCCGCCAGTTGGCGGCAGAAACCCTCGATGGCTGCGCAGGCGACGCCGAAACTGCCGGAGTTTGGGTTTGCCAGGCGCGCGGGTGTGGCCGTGATCGTAAGAATCACACCGGAGCCTTTCTTCGCCATATGCCGCGCCACCGCCGTGGCCGTCAAGAACTGCGTTTGCATGGCAGCAGCGAGCGGAGCGGTGAACTCTTCCAGCGGCATCTCGGTGAACGGATCGCCCTGGCTATAGGGGATGCCAACGGCGTTGAAGGAGATATCAACGCTCCCCGCCTTCTGGACAACCTCCTCGAGGTGCCGCTCTATCGCCTCTTTGTCGAACGCATCTACCTGCGCCGTCTCAGCGGCGCCGCCACTGCTGGCGATATCCTGCGCCACCGCATCGAGTGTAGCCAACGTGCGACCGGCGAGGAATACCCGCGCCCCCTCGCGGGCGAAGGCGCGCGCCACTGCGCCACCAATCTCGCCGCCCGCCCCATAGATCACCGCGTTCTTATTCTTCAGCAACATGGGTACCCTCCGAAATGTATAGGTGTAGGTGTTGTTGCCGCTCCCGACAGGCGACGTCTTTATCGTAACCTGCTCGCACTGGCAAAGCTTCTTCTATCTTGCGCTTTTGGATTGACGCGATTTAATCGGCTGGTCAGTGACAGTCAGTGACAATCGTCCGGTTTCGGGGGTTGAATGTGAGTGGTACCATAGGGATGTTCCTGCCCGGCTGGTGTGGGCGCGGCAGAGACAAACACTTTGATACACCTGAGGTTTCAGATAGGGAGGATGAGCATATTTCTATGCGGTGGACGATATCGCGCGCGGTACGCATGGTTGCGCTGGTGAGCATCTGCATCACCAGCATTGCGCTGCTTTCGGGGTGCGCCATCCAGATTGGGCAGGCGCAGCAAATCAATACGGGCAACGGCATCACCGTTCATGTGCAGGTGGAGGGCGACCCGGCGGATGGCGTCACCGTGTTTGCCTCGCTGATGATTCATGGCCAGGGTCCGTTTGTTTTTGTGGTGGACACTGGTGCCGCGACGACATTGCTCAACACACCGGTGGCGCAGGGACTCGGCCTGGAGGTTGCCGGCGCTCCACAACCAGTCTCCGGCGTAGGCGGCGCGGAGACCGGCACGCCGGTGAATATCAACCGGTGGAACCTCGGTAAGATACACCTGCCGGATAAGACGATCATGAGCGCAGATTTTACTGAGTCACATCTCGGCGGCGATGCAGTCGGCCTGCTCGGCTCCGATGTCTGGGACCAATTCGGGGCAGTCACCATTGACTACACGAATCAGACGCTCACTGTCTATAAACAAATCGCGTGAGTCCCCCCACCCCCAGCCGCTCCCCCGTGCGCGGGAGAGGGGAGAGACTTCAGCAGGGCAGCGCCATCTTCCTGTATAATGAGGGCGATTTCGCACGACGACAACGTGTAGCGATGCGCTGCCAGATGATAAGGAGCGCATCGAGGTCGCCGGTGAGCGCACAAGGGCGTGCCAGAACTGGAAACGCGGGCGTGTGTGGTGTTCGCGCGCCTGTGGGGCTTCTTGAAAAATAGGGAACACCCAGGAGGACAATCGTGGCACAAACAACTGACCAAACCCTGGAAGACGCCGTGGCAAAGTCACCGCGTAAGTGGGTCTATCTCTTCGCTGAGGGCAACGCCTCCATGCGCGAGCTGCTCGGCGGCAAGGGCGCGGGCGTCGCCGAGATGACCAATGCCGGGCTGCCGGTGCCACCAGGCTTCACCATTACCACCGAAGCCTGCAATGAGTATTACCACGCGGGCAAGCAATTCCCCGCAGGCATGTGGGATCAGGCGCTGGCTGCGCTGCACACCGTTGAGGAGCAGACTGGCAAGCATTTCGGTGATCCGGAGAATCCACTGCTCGTCTCGGTGCGCTCCGGCGCCAAGTTCTCGATGCCGGGCATGATGGACACCGTACTCAACCTCGGCCTGAACGACGAGACCGTCAAGGGCATCATCGCGCTCAGCGGCGACGAACGTTTCGCCTATGACGCCTATCGCCGCTTCGTGCAGATGTTCTCAAAGATCGTGCTGGACTCCAAGCCAGATGCCTTCGAGGCGAAGATCGAGGAGTACAAAGAAAAGACCGGCGCAGCCACCGACGCCGATATCCCCGCCGATGCCCTCAAACAGATGGTGGAAGACTTCAAGCAGATTGCACGCGACGCCTCCGGCAAACCCTTCCCCGAAGACCCCTACGAACAGTTGCGCCTGGCCATCGAAGCGGTCTTCGCTTCCTGGAACAACAAGCGCGCGATTGATTACCGCAACTTCAACAAGATTCCGCATGACCTGGGCACCGCCGTCAACGTGCAAACGATGGTCTTCGGCAACATGGGCAACGACAGCGCCACCGGCGTCGCCTTCACGCGCAATCCCTCCACCGGCGAAAAGAAGCTCTACGGCGACTACCTTGTCAATGCGCAGGGCGAAGATGTCGTGGCTGGCATCCGCAACACCTCCGCGATTGACAAGCTGGGCGATGAGATGCCCGGCGTGGCGGAGCAGTTCCAGGAGATTGCGCAGCGGCTGGAACAGCATTACCGCGACGTGCAGGATTTGGAGTTTACCATCGAACGCGGGCGCCTCTACATGCTTCAGACACGCTCCGCGAAGCGCACCGCCGCCGCCGCCGTCAAGATCGCCGTGGATATGGTCAACGAAGGCGTCATCACCAAAGAAGAAGCGATCCAGCGCGTTGAGCCGGGGCAGGTGGTGCAACTGCTGCTGCCACGCTTCGATGACAAGGATATCGCCCGCGCCCGCAGCGAAGGCAACGAGCTGGCGAAGGGCGTCAACGCCTCGCCTGGGGCCGCCGTCGGTAAGGCAATCTTCGATGCTGACCGCGCCGAGGCCGCCGGCAAAGCAGGCGAACGCATCATCCTGGTGCGCCAGGAGACCAGCCCAGACGACGTGCATGGCATGCTCGCGGCGAAGGGCATCCTCACCAGCCGTGGCGGCACGGGCAGCCACGCGGCGGTGGTGGCGCGCGGCCTGGGTCTGCCGGCGGTGGTCGGCTGCGAGGCGATTCGCGTGGACTATGAGCAGCGGCTCTTCGAGGTGCGCGGTAGCGGCGTGGTTGTGCATGAGGGCGACGAAATCTCGATTGACGGCACGACCGGCACCGTCTATATGGGCGCGATTCGCACGGTCGAGACGAACTTCGAGGATGAACGCGACCTGCGCACGCTGCTGGATTGGGCCGACGAGGCGCGCAAGCTGGGCGTCTGGGCGAACGCCGATTATCCACGCGACGCCGAACGCGCCATCACTTTCGGCGCGGAGGGCATCGGTCTCTGCCGCACCGAGCATATGTTCATGGAGCAGGAGCGCCTGCCCATCGTGCAGCAGATGATTCTCGCGCCGGACGTGGAAGAGCGACAACAGGAGCTCGATAAGCTGCTGCCGTTCCAGCGGTCGGACTTCGAGGGCATCTTCCGCGCGATGCGCAACCCCAAGACCGGCGAGGGCTATCCGGTGGTCATCCGTCTGATTGATCCACCGCTGCATGAGTTCCTGCCCAGCTATGAAGAGTTGCTGGTGGAGGTAACGAAGCTGGAGGATGCGGGCGGTCCGGCGGATGAACTGGCGGAGAAGCAGAAGCTGCTGCGGGCGGTGGCGGCGATGCGCGAGGCCAACCCGATGCTCGGCCTGCGCGGCTGCCGGTTGGGGCTGCTCTTCCCGGAGATCAACGTCATGCAGACGCGGGCGATCCTGGAGGCGGCGGCGAATGTAGCGAAGGATGGCATCAAGCTCCAGCCGAAGATCATGATTCCGCTGGTGGGGCATGTCAACGAGCTACGCGAGGTGCGACGCCAGCTCGAAGCGGTAGCCAAAGAGATTACGTCAGAACTTGGTGGGCAGGTGCAGTATAAGTTCGGCACGATGATCGAACTGCCACGCGCCGCGCTGACCGCTGGGCAGATAGCTGAAGTGGCGGACTTCTTCAGCTTCGGCACCAACGACCTGACGCAGACGACCTTTGGCATGAGTCGCGACGACGCTGAGGGCAAGTTCCTGCTGAAATATGTCGAGGGTCTCGATGAGCCGGGACTGGATCAGCCAGTGAAGATTCTCAAGACCAACCCGTTTCAGACGCTGGACCGCGACGGCGTGGGCCGGCTGGTGCGCATCGCCGTGGAGGAGGGCCGCAAGTCCAATCCCAAGCTGGAGGTGGGCATCTGCGGCGAGCATGGCGGCGACCCCGACAGCATCGCTTTCTGCAACGAGGTTGGCCTGGATTACGTCAGTTGTTCGCCGTTCCGCGTGCCGGTGGCGCGGCTGGCGGCGGCGCAGGCGGCTCTCGCCAAGACAGAGCGGGATAAGTAATCCACACCCCCGACCCCTCTCCCTGCGGAGAGCATAAGGGGACTAATGGCCAGCCCTGCTTCCATTATAGATGCAGGGCTGGCTTGCATTATTCGTCGTTCTCGTCTATCTCAATTAATGGCGGTTGTAGTTCTTTCTGGCGCTCCTGCCGCAATTGCTTGTAGTTGATCGGACTGACCACCGGCTCGCCAGTCACTTTCTCTACCAAGAGACGCGCTTCGCCAGCGACTTTTCCGGCTTCGTGGCAATCCACCTGCAAGGCATTGAACCCTTGCGTATCATGCTTCTGGTGGAGAGTGACGGCAGTGGCTTCGGCAAGTCCAGTAATGGCGAGTTCCATCACTGTTTCAGAGTCGCGCAGATTGTCTTTCGGTTTGAGTCCCTTCAAGTCTTTGTGCTCTCTGGTCGTCACACCCAGGCTTTCGACGCTCAGCGTGTCGGTGAGTGCTGCAACCTGCCCATCTTCCGTCGCGCCGCGTGCCAGCCACTCGGCGGTGACGGCGTTGCGATGGACGATGGACTGCATGCGCTGCTTGATCCAGGATTCGCTGTAGCCCTTCTTGCGGTAGAGCTTAATAAGGCGCTCCTCCGCCAGCGACGGCTCAGCCTCTTCCTGCAAGCGTTCTACGCCGACCTGCGCCAGCCAGCGCTTGAACGGCTCGGCTTTTGGTGAAGGGATGGATTGGATGATGCGCAGCAATGTCTGGGTGTCGGCGGCATCGGTCGTGCGCATCTTGCCATCAGCCGCCTTCATTTTCAACTGTTGACATTTTGTCAACGTTTCGCTAGCACCTTCGATGCTAGCCAGACGCTCCTTCAATTTCCCCCAATAGAAACGGGGATTAGCACTGCCTGTCAGCACACCAACAACATCCACGACACTGAACCACCATTGCCCATCCAGATAGGTCTTGCGCACACGCTCTTGATAGATCGCCAACTCGTCTGCCATCGCTAGTGTCTCCTCTTTGCTGACGTTGAGGTCAATGCAAGAACATCAGCCTACAAGCCCGTCTTTCGTTGTCGCATCGCCCGTCAGGTGCTTTCTGCCTATTTCACATGCCGGTTATTGCCATGTAGCGAGTGCATACCGTACCATAGAAGGGCATCGTGAAATTAAAGCATTGGCTGCTTAGGAGCGATTGCAATGGGCCTTCCGATGTCAATTACGCCGGAAGGCCATCCTCATTCCAATTTTCGTGCAGGGACCGTTTGCCTCTGCTGTGAACAAGTGTACCAGACGCCGCTTGTATTGTCAATCGTATGTTCGCGGTGGGATGCCACAGAAACCGGCGTTGCTCCAACCAACAGTAATATCCAGCGAAGACGCATGGGCAGCGAGATAGTCGTAGAGGCGGTGCGCGGGTGAGGTCTCATTCCAACGCGGCTCGGCTACAGCGAAAGTCGTGCGCGCGGTGCGTTCGCCGTGGGAGCCGTCGCCATCCATCGGCGTGTCAACAATGAGGCGACGCGCGCCGCTCTGCAAGAGCCGCTCACCGAAGCGTTCGACGCTGCTGAAGGGCAGGCATGGGCTGACGGTGATCTGCGTGAGAACGCCTGCCTCGCGTGCCGCCCGCACCAGCGACCAGCGCCTTTGCAGCAGCGGTCCACCTTTGAGGCTGGTGAGGTAGCCCTGATCGTCGGTTTCTATCGTGACGGAGAGCCAGGCGTAGGGGATGCGCTGCATAAGCGGCAGATCGCGTTCAGCCAGCGGTGAGCGCGTCTGAATCACCAGCAGATCGAGATCGGGGTAGCGCGCGAAAACTTCGAGGCAGTGGCGCGTCATCTGATACGTGCGTTCGGGCGGCTGATAGGGGTCGGTCGTGCTGCTCATGAAGATACGCAGGCTACGGCGCGTTTCGGGTTTCATCGCGGCAAGCGCCTTCTCCAGGAGCGCGGCGGCGTTGCTTTTGACGCCGACCGCCGTACCCCAGGCCAGCATGGGATTGCGCATGGTCCAGTTGGGCAGAAATTGCGCATAGCAATACATGCCGCAGGTCGTCTGGCCGAAGGCGCAGCCGGTATAGGCGGAGAGCGCATGCGTAAACGGAAACGGACCGCCAGCCAGAAAGCCTTTGCGTTGCGGCGTCAGCACATGCTTGACCTCGACTGCGGTGATGTCCATGTAGATTCTCCTGAGCTAGCCAGCGGTTAAAACCACGACTGGATGGCTTTCAGCCGCGAAACCCGCCTGCGCGGGTTCGAGATAGGCAGATACGCGCTTCTGCGCACCCCTCTCCCGCGCACGGGGGAGGGGCTGGGGGTGGGGGCTGCTTACGACGGTTTGAGGTTGACGATGGTGACGCCATCACCGCCTTCGCTGGCCTCGGCGGAGGCGAAGGACTTCACCAGCGGATGACGTGATAAGTCCTGGCGGATCGCCTGGCGTAGCGCGCCGGTGCCTTTGCCATGCAGCAGGCGCACGAACGGCATCCCCGCGAGGTAGGCGTCGTTGAGATAGCGATCCACATCCGGTAGCACCTCTTCCACACGCCGTCCACGCAGATCGAGCTGCGTCTCTGGCGCGGATGCCAGGTCCATCACGGGCAGCGAGAGCATCGGATTGCCAGCGTTCTCCGCCGCTCGCGCCTGGCGTTTGCTCAGCCGCTCCACATCTGAGGCGCGCACGCGCATCTTCAGTGGCCCAAGCTGCACCTCCACCTCGCCGCGCGCGTCCGGCAGCGAGAGCAGTTCCCCGCGCGACTCCATGGAGCGCACCAGCACCGTATCGCCGATTTGCAGCGTGCCATCTATCACCTCGTCGGCCTGTGGCGTCTCCGCGCGTGATGTCTTGCGCGACTGGACGGGCGCGGTCTTCTCCTCCAATGCGCGCGCCTTTGTGCGCAGTGCGCTCAGCCGCTCCGGCGTGATGCGTGGCCGCTGAATCTCCGCACGCATCCGCGCCAGTTGCGCCTGCACCGATTCCAGTTCGCGGCGGGCCTGGGCGCGCGCCTGATTGAGAATACGCTCGCGCTCCACAGCAAACTCCGCGCGTTCGCGTTGTAGTTCGCGGCGCTGATATTCGGCCTCGGCGCGTTCCATGCTCAGGTGATAGCGTTCATCGGCGGCGGCGCGCTTATCCTCCTGCAAGCCTTCCAGCAGGCTCTCCATCTCCACACCAGCGCTGCCCAGGAACTCACGCGCGCTGGCAATGATCTCCTGGCTCAGCCCCAGGCGCGTGGCAATTGCCAGGGCATTGCTGCGTCCGGGGATGCCGATGCTGAGGCGATAGGTGGGGGAAAGCGTATCAACGTTGAACTCGACGGAGGCGTTGGCGACCTGTGGCTGCTCGTGGGCGAAGGCTTTTAGCTCGGAGTAGTGGGTCGTGGCAATGGTGGCAATGCCGCGTTGCAGCAGATGCGTGAGAATGGCCCGCGCCAGCGCCGAGCCTTCGCTGGGATCGGTGCCCGCGCCCAATTCATCCAGCAGCACCAGCGCGCCCGGCGTGGCTTCGCGCAGAATCTCCACGATACGGCTCAGGTGCGAGGAGAAGGTGCTGAGGCTCTGCTCGATGCTCTGCTCGTCGCCAATATCGGCAAAGACATTGTGATAGAGTGGCACCACCGAATCGTCGCGCGCCGGAATGTGCAATCCAGCCTGCGCCATCAGGCAGAGCAACCCTACGGTCTTCAGCGCGACGGTTTTGCCGCCGGTGTTTGGGCCGGTGATGACCACCATCGTGAAGTCTTCGCCCAGCCGGAAATCTATCGGCACCACCTTGCCGGTTAGCAAAGGATGCCGCGCCTCATGCAGGTCCAGCTTGCCCGCCGTATCCAGCGTTGGCGCGCTGGCGTTGATGAGGCTGGCGTAGCGCGCCTTCGCCAGATGCAGGTCAATCTCCGCCAGCAGGTCCACAGCGAGGCGGATATAGGGTCCTTCGCGTCCAACGAACTCCGAAAGCTCCTGTAAGATACGTTCGACCTCCTGCCGCTCGGCAAGCTGAAGTTCGCGCAGGCGGTTGTTCATCTCCACGACGACCAGCGGCTCGACAAAGACGGTGGCGCCGCTGCCGGATTGATCGTGGACGATGCCGCGCACCTGGCTGCGGGCCTCGGCGCGCACCGGCAAGACATAGCGGTCGGAGCGCATGGTGATGATCGGCTCTTGCAGCGCGGTCCGGAACTCGCTGACCAGCGTGCCCAGGCGTTCCTGCAAGCGTTGCTGCGCATTGCGAATCTCCGCGCGCAAGCGGCGCAGTTCTGGTGAGGCGGAATCGAGCACCTCGCCCTCTTCGCTGACGCTTTCGGCGATGCGGCCTTCCAGCGCCGGACGTATGGGCAGATCCAGCGCCAGGCCTTTGAGCAGCGGAAATGAGCCATCCTGACGGTTGATGGCTTTGTTGACGAAGGCTGAGGAGCGCAACGTTACCAGCACATCTATCAGGTCGCTGGGGCCAAGCATCGCGCCACGTTCCGCCGCCGCGACATGCGGGCGCACATCACGCGCGCCACGCACGCCGATATCGGGGCGCAGGTCCATCAGCCGGCGCGCCTCCGTGGTGAAGGCGATACGCCGCCGCACTTCGTTGATGTCATCACTGGGCAGCAGTTCGCGCGCCAGCGTTTTGCTGGCGGAGAAGGCGGTTTCTCCGGCCAGCCGCTCGATGATTTTGGGATATTCGAGGGTGGCTATACTCTTTTCGTGCATCGCTCTGGTATCTCTACGGTTCTACGGTCTCTCGTATGGTTACGATTGCTCGTTGGGTACAAATCTTCTCGGTCAGACAGGAATGTCTGCTAGCGCGACAATGCTCTCGGCTTTGAAAAGCCGGAGCAAGCACTTGACAGGCTGAAGCCAGTGCAGCAAGGCGGGCCACCACCGGACTTTAGTCCGCTTTCCGTGCGCTGGCAGTTCACTGCCGCGAAGCTAGGAAGCCATGCCCACTACATGATATATCTCATAGAATGGGCCATGAAGCAACAGATTTCTTATCGTCATCTCAGGGCCGCTCGCCTAATTTTCCTTGAGTTCCTCGTCTGGCTTCTCGCCGATATAGAGTAGCGCCACCCAGAAGGGTCCTTTCACGCGCTCAGCATGGGCGACGAAGCCAGCGGCGCGCATCCGTTCAAGCAGCAGATCGCCGCGCACCTCTATATTGGTGGATGCCTGAGCGGGTGATGCCGCGCTCTCGTTCGTCTCGGTATCTTGCCCGCTCGATGTCGAACGGCGCGCACGTCCATACACGAGCGTCTGCAAGCCCACCAGCGGCAGAAGCAGCAGATTCGCGGGCAGCAGCGCCGCGCCCATGACGACAATCACTCGCCCGCCGGGACGCAAGACGCGCGCCATCTCGCGGGTGGTGGCCGGGTCAACGATATACTCGGTCGGGAAGGTGCTGACCACCGAGTCGAACGCGGCGTCGGCGTAGGGCATATGTTGCACGCTGCCCTGCGTAACGGTTGCTTTATCGAAGAGGCCTTCGCGGCGCAGGCGGTCACGGGTCGCGGCGACCATCTGCGGCGAACGCTCGATGGCGGCGCAGGTGTAGCCAGCCTTCGCCATGTCACTGAGCAAGGTGCCGATGCCGCAGCCAGTTTCCAGCACACGCTGGCCCACGAGACGCGGTATCACCAGCCGTTGCCAGGTGCGCCACTGCCCGGCGAAGGGTATCGTGCTGGCAAGCCAGTAGAGGTAGCGGTTGCGATAAAGTGTCTCGAAGAGCGGGCGAATGATACGCCAGCGAACGCCAGCGCCCCGCGTCTCTTCTGTTTCCTGTGTCGTCTCTGATGCCGCCACAACCCACCTCCTTCACCTTCGCCCTTCCACGCCGGGCATACCATAGCAGTTTATCATTTTTGACACGACCGGGCGGCTATTCTTGTTCGCGCTGAGGCCGCATGGTATACTGCCAGCAATTAATGGCTACTATGTCTCGGCTATCTGTTTATGTCGGCCCTTTTCTCAGGAGACCTGTCGCTATGACTGTATCTGATCACATTCCGCAGCGGCTGGCCGATCTTGGCTTCACTGGCTACTCTACTCAGATTAGCGGCAAGCGCATTGAATACGTTGTACCGCCGCTCTGCGAAGTGCCCACTGGACCGTTTTTGATGGGTAGCGACCCCGTACGCGATGTGGTCGCAGCCGAAGAAAGTTGGGCACAGGATGAACTGCCCCAACACAGCGTCACGTTGCCTGCCTATCAGATTACCCGCTACCCAGTGACGGTGACCGAATATGCTTGTTTTGTGCGCGCCGGACGGGCGGAGCCGCCAGAGGGCCACTGGCGGCCTATCTCCTGGAAACAGCAACTGGATAGACTAGACCATCCTGTCGTCAACGTCTCCTGGCATGATGTCGTCGCCTATGCCAAGTGGCTCGTAGAATGCACTGACCACCCCTGGCGCTTGCCCACTGAAGCTGAATGGGAGAAAGCCGCGCGTGGCACCGATGCGCGTATTTATCCCTGGGGCAATCAGTTCGATCAGGCATGCTGCAACACCTACGATAGTGGTATCAACACGACGACCCCAATAGACGCTTATCCCAGCGGCGCTAGCCCATATGGTGTGCTGGACATGGCAGGCAATGTGTCGGAATGGACTAATACCCTGGTGAAGACGTACCCGTATAAGGAAGCGGATGGACGTGAAGACATGAATGCCACTAACAGTCGCGTGATACGTGGCGGCTCATGGGCCTATGGGGCCAGCCAGGCGCGCGTGGCAAGTCGCAACAGCGATTATCCCGATCTCTTCAACAACAACAACGGATTCCGTTTGGTCCTGCGAGCTACTCCTATCTCATCATGATTGCTGTCTGCGTTATCTACGCTAGATTGGATTGGCAAGCTAAAGGGTAGTGACACGAATATTCTTGCTGCCACCCACCTATTCACAGACAAGCATGTCTCTGTACCCCGAGACATTACTACGCAGGTGTTGGTTCCGCTGGCTGATAGGTGGCGATGACCACGCCGATGGGAGTGGTGACGGTGGAGACGAGGCGGAGCGTGGCGTAGGGCGCGCCATCCGGGAAGAGGCGGCGGCCAGTGCCCAAAACCAGCGGATGAATCAGCAGCACGTAGCGGTCAATCAGGTTGCGCCGCATCAGCGATTGGATGAGGTTGCCACTGCCCAGGATGACGATATCTTTCTCCATTTGCTCGCGCAGTTTCGCCACTGCCTCAACGGCGTCGCCTTTGAGCAGCGTAGAGTTTTCCCACGGCAACGGCTCCTTCAGCGTGGTGGAGGCGACGTACTTCTGCGTGGCGTTGAGGACCGGCGTGAAAGGGTTGCCATCGGTGCGCTTGGGCCAGACGTTATAGAAGTCCTCATAGGTGCGCCGGCCAAGCAACAACGCGCCGTTGGTGGCCGCGCCCTGCGCCATCAGCTCAGCCGCCGTCGCATCGGCGTAGGGGACCGCCCAGCCGCCGTATGGGAACCCGTCGCGCTGGTCCTCATCGGGTCGAGCTGGCGCCTGCATCACGCCGTCGAGTGTCACGTTGTTGTTGACGATGATCTTGCCCATAGGGAATTGCCCTTCTATTGGGAGTTGCCGCATAGTTCCCCCTCTCCCACGAGGAGAGGGGGTCAGGGGATGAGGTCTACTCGACCGAGTAGATGATCTCGCCGTCATGCCAGTCCGGCGGACCTTCCAGCAGCGCCACCATCTGCTGATAGCGCGCGTCCTGTTCGGCGCTCTTCGCGTTGTTCCAGTACGCTTCTTTTGACTCAAAGATGACCACCAGATAATACTCCTGCGAGTCATTATCCATGTGATAGACGAGACTGTTCTTGAACCCAGGCACATGGAGTGATTGGAACTCTCGTAACTGCCCCATCAGTTGATCTTCTGCGCCAGGCTTTACCCGCATGCGCGCCACCGTTCCGTACATATTTCGAACTACCCGCCTCCCCGTTTTGCTCTCAACGTTCAATAGATCACCGCAATAGGCTTGCTTTCATACGACGACGTACATCTACACATTGACATCTCACCTACAGGTGTCTCTATCCCCCGTCTCTATCACCTAGCTCCCCGCGCCTGATACGCCGATATGGCCGGGGAAGCTGCGGCTTGCAGATGGGTTGGAGTATTCGGAGGTCTTAGGAGTTTCCTCCAGTGCCTCGGCAATTGCCTGTTGCAAGGTCAGCGTGCGGCCTATTGCCCAGAGTGTGCTGAAACGGTCGTCACCGAGAACCGATTGGAGCGTTGCCAGCGTGCGCTCGTAGAGGGGCCGGTCATCCTCAGAGACGAGCGCGCCGATTTCTTCCATTGCGGCGGCGGCGGAGCCGAGCAGCCTCGTCGCTCGCTCCATCTGCCTGGTTTCGCAATCTACCAGGCCCAGCCCGATGACAGCAAAGGTCAGCAGGCGGGTATTACCGATCTCGCGGGCTATAGTGATGGTTTCGCGTAAAAGCCGCCCAGCACGTTCGGCATCGTGGAGTTCGAGCGCCACATAAGCCTGATTACCCAGGTGAATGGCAAGATGCGTGCGGTCGCCGATTTCGCGGAGGAGTTGCTGGCTCCGCTCATAGAGCCGGTCCGCTCGCTGAAAATCGCCTTGCATACGCGCGATATTTGCTAGATTGCCAATACTATTTACCACACCAAGTTCGTCGTTTACCTGCTGGAAGAGCTTGATGCTTTCCTCAAGCAACGTCCCGGCGCGCTGGTACTCGCGCTTCTCCAACATCACGCCGCCCAGGTTTGTTAGCGCCGCAGCGACACCCGATGTGTGCCCCACCTCGCGGAACAGGCGCAGACATTCCTCATAGTTGGTTATTTCCTGCTCGGTCTCTCCCTGCTCACAGGCAATATTGCCCAGCAGCAGATAGGCCTGCGCCGCCTCGCGCTTCTCGCCTGCTGAAATGCTCAACGCCAGACTCGCCTTGCAATAGTTCTTCGCACTGGCGTAGTCGCTCTGTGCCCAAGCTAACCTTCCTGCGCCGGTCAGCGCGCGGATATGCGCTAGATTGGCCTGCGGCGTCTGCATCTGCTGCTCCGCATGCTGGCTTTCGGCAAGCTGCAAGCACTGGGTCAACCACTGGCGGCCCTCGCTGGTGTAGCCGCGCCGCTTCCAGAAGCGCGCCAACGCCCCAGCGATACGCAATCCAAGTGCGATTTCCTGCTGCTCCAGCGCCCAGCGCAGCGCCGCGCGGAAGTTGCTGTGCTCCTGCTCTAGAAAATCAAGCGTGCGGCGTTGCACGCTGACGCTCAGCGCGGTATCACACTGCTCAGCCAGCGTCGCGTAATACTCGGCGTGCTGGCGGCGTAAGGTCTCCGCTTCGCCGCTGGCTTCCAGCCATTCCTGGCCGTATTCACGGATGGTTTCCAACATCCCAAAGCGCGCCTCGCCCTCGGCGGTTTCGCTCTGCCAGAGCAGGTGGTGGTCTACCAGCGCGCTCACCCCCTCCAAGAGGTCCAGATTGAGGTCCGGGTGGCTGCCGGTCAGACAGACCTGTTCGGCGGCTTCCAGGTCAAAGCCACCAGCAAATACCGAGAGCCGGCAAAATAAGGCTTGCTCCTGCGGCGTGAGCAGGTCATAGCTCCAAGCGATGGCATTGCGCAGTGTTTGGTGGCGGGCTGGCGCGTCTTGCGGTCCGGTGGTGAGCAGGGCCAGGCGCAACCGTGACGCCAACTGCTGCAAGAGCGTGCGTGGCGGCAGGATGCGGATGCGGGCTGCCGCCAGCTCGATGGCCAGCGGCAACCTATCGAGCCGCGCGCAAATCTCTGCCACTGCTGGCCCATTGGTCTCGGTGAGCACCAGATCAGGTTTGACGGCCTGGGCGCGTTGCAGGAAGAGGGCAATCGCTGGATATGCGGCCAGGGACGCGACATCGGGCAGCTGGTGGGGGTCAGGTCCCGCCAGCGGTGGCAGCAGATATTCCTGCTCCCCGGCAAGGTGCAGCGGCACCCGACTGGTGACGAGTAACTTCACATGCGCACAGGATGCCAGCAGCGACCCAAGCGGGAGAGCGGCTGACGCGACTTGCTCGAAATTGTCGAGCAGGAGCAAGATGTGGCGATCACCGAGCGCGAGAATCAACGCATCGAGCGGCGATTGATTGGCGGTCGCCGTCACGCCGAGAATCTGTGCGAGAGCCGGCAGCACCAATTCTGGCTCGCGGATAGCGGCCAACCCGACGAAGTAGGCGCCATCGGGGAATCTGGCGCTCACATTCGCGGCCACCTGCAACGCGACGCGGGTCTTGCCAATACCCCCAGGGCCGGTGATGGTCAGCAGGCGTGTTTCCCCTTGCAGCAGTTGGCAGATGGCTGCCACGTCCTCGCTGCGTCCAATCAGCGGTGTGGTCTGAGCGGGAGCGTGTTGAACGTTCGGGACGGTTGCGCTCTGAGAGGGGGCAGTGGCTGAGGTCGCTCGTTCAGGAGTGTGAGAAGCTGTAAGGTGGTCAGGTGAAGCGTTCTTGGTGGCGCGGTGACGAGCAGCGGCAGCCAGCGTGGCGCGGTCGGCTGGCGAGAGATGCAACGCCTCGGCGAGCAGGTGAACGGTATCACGACGCGGCCAGCGGCGAGCGCCGCGCTCCAGATCGCTGATGCCATGCACACTGAGACCAGCACTGGCCGCCAGTTCTTCCTGGGTCAGGCCTGCCGCCGCGCGAAAGTGCCTGAGCCACTCCCCAAAGTCTCGCGTCTCGTCATCAGCCATCGCCGCACCCCCGGCTCTGCTACGAAGGTTGACACTACCTGCATGCTTCGCGTTCCCGCTCCCACCCACAGCATAGTATATGCCGTGGATGGGAGACTGTGGGAATGCTCACAGCCGAAGTGCGTAGTTCGGGCGACAGGACGATGGCTGATGGCTCAGGCGACCGAGCCGGTCAGTTCCGCCTGCTGTGCCGCTGTCGCATGATGATTGCGAGCATTATTGTGGCTATTGTGGCTAGTGTGGCTAGTGCTCTGCTCTCCGCCTGGCACGTCTTCTGGATTGATCTGCGCCACTGATTCGAGGACCAGCGTAGGACGATAGGGGAAGCGATCCACCTGGCCTGCCTGCGTGACGCCGCTAAGGACCAGCACCGTCTGCATGCCGGCCTCGGTTCCCGCCACAATATCGGTATCCATGCGGTCGCCAATCATGACCGCCGTTTCCGAGTGCGCCCCCAACTGCCGCAGCGCCGAGCGGATCATCAAGGGATTCGGCTTGCCCACATAATACGGGCGCACGCCGGTGGCCTCGGCGATGAGCGCCGCCACGGCCCCGGTTGCTGGCACCAGACCATTCTCTGTCGGACCAACGACATCGGGATTGGTGGCGATGAACCGCGCGCCAGCCGCCACCAGACGAATCGCCTGGGTCAACTGCTGGAAGCTGTAGGTTTGGGTCTCGCCCAGCACCACATAGTCAGGATCGTGGTCGCTCAATACATAATCCACGTCGTGCAGCGCGGTGGTCAGGCCGGCCTCGCCGATGACGAACGCTTTTCCGCCCGGGCACTGGCGGTGCAGAAATTGCGCGGTTGCCAGCGCCGAGGTGTAGAGTGACTCGGCGGGCACATCCAGACCGATGTGAGCGAGACGCGCTTGCAGATCACGCGGCGTATAGAGCGAGTTGTTGGTGAGAATCAAAAACGGCTTGCCGTGCGCCCGCAGGCGGGCAATAAACTCGACAGCGCCAGGGATGACCTGCGTGCCACGAATGAGAACGCCGTCCATATCCATGAGATACGCCTCAGCCGCGATGTTCTCCAGATATGGCACTGCGGTTGTATGTGTTGTATGTGTTGTATATGCTGTATTTGCCATGTTTTCCATAGCCTTGACTCCTCCTCCTGTATGTTGCCTGTCTAGTATCCGGCGCTTGCACGTCCAGATGTATCCAGATGTATCCAAATTCATCCAGGCAAACAAAAGCCCGCCGGACCAACGTATGGTAGCCGGCGGGCCACTTCGTCCCGAGACCTCTTCTCACTACGACGTGAAACGATCTATTACCTCATAGTTTCCGCAAATGCTCAATTGCATCCTATTAAAACGATACCAATGGCGCGTACCCGCTGTCAAGGTCAAGCGTATCAGGGGCGAGCAGTGGCGGGCGCGGCGCTGGTGGCGTGGCTCTCGATATCCTTGCGGCTGATGCTCAGGTAGCCGATCAGGATGGCCAGCAAGATGAACAGCACGAGACTCACCGGCCCATCACCGAAGTTCAACCCACGCAGACTCTGTGGCTTGCCAAACCAGTCAGCAAACGAGGCTCCCAGCGGGCGCGTGATGATATAGGCGAACCAGAAGGCGACGATGGGGTTCAGCTTGAAAAGGAAATAGCCCAGCGCCGGCAGCTCAAAGAGTGCAATGAAGAGCAGGCCGGAGGTGAAGTATCCCAACTTCAGCGTCATAGCGGTCATGTCGCCGGCAGCGGTTCCCAGGGCGAAGGTCGTCATGACGGCGGCCCAGTAGAACAACTCGCGGCGCAGTGTATCAATGCTATGGATAGACAGCGTCTTCTCGACGAGATACCAGACGGTGAAAATCACTACCAGGCAGACCGCAAAAAAGATGGTGGAGACGAGATAGGCGCGCGTCAGGCTGCCCACACGCGGCTCAAGGATGACGATATTGAGGACATCGGCGGCCATCGTGCCAAAGATGGCAACCATCAAACAGGCGAGCCAGTAAACCCAGGCGATATAGCGGCGCATGACGAGTTGTAGTGCCAGCGCGAGCGCCAGGCCAATACCGCCGAGAATAACCGCGGCATACTGATTGATGAAATGGAAGACCAGATAGTCAGAGGTAGATTCGCCCAGCGCCGTGGTCAGCAGCTTCGCCATCCAGAAATAGGCAGTAATGGCCGGCACCTTGCGCGCCATCCGCCGGACGGAATGCAAAGGATGCGGCGCGGCGTTGTCCGCGCCAAGATGCGTGTCTAACTGGCCCAGTTGATGTTGCGGGATGGGTTGGCCCATTTGTTCGGTCTCCCATGTACGGCACTCTATCGGCAAATTTTCAGCAGTATCCGCAGTTATTGTAGGGGAATGGCGCGATTCGTCAAGATTGCGTAGTACCTCATCCCATCCATATACACACCAGCCCTGGGGCAACGAATAGTCACCCCAGGGCTGGTAGCGAGACAATCAGCGAAGAAGATTAGCGGGTGAGCGCCGTCTCTTCGCTTGGCACGAGGATGTCATCCACGATGCCATATTCTTTGGCCATCTCCGCCGTCATGTAGAAATTGCGGTCGGAATCGGTCTTGATGCGCGCCATATCCTGGCCAGTATGCTTGACCAGAATCTCATAGATCGAGGTGCGCAGGCGAACGATTTCCTTCGCCGTAATTTCGATGTCGGTGGCCTGACCTTCCGCGCCGCCGAGCGGCTGGTGAATCAGGATTGTCGAGCTAGGCAGCGCATAGCGCTTGCCCTTCGCGCCGCCGGCCAGCAACACCGCGCCCATGCTCATCGCCATGCCCATGCAGAATGTCGCAATATCCGGCTTGAGATACTGCATGGTGTCATAGATGGCAAGGCCCGCGTAGACGCTGCCGCCAGGGCTGTTGATATAAATGCTGATGTCTTTGGTTGCATCTTCGCTTTGCAGGAAGAGCAACTGTGCGACCACCAGATTCGCTACGGTGTCATCAATCGGCGTACCAATGAAAATTATGCGCTCTTTGAGCAGGCGGGAATAAATATCCATGTGACGCTCGCCACGCGGCGACTGTTCGATGACAGTCGGCATGACCAGACCACTTGGTGGGGTAATAATGGACCCCATTCCCGCAGGCCGGGAGAGCGCGTATGGATCAAACTTATCGAACTTCGATGTCATACGTGACTCCTTGAGTTAACGACGCCAGGCCGGTATCCGGCATCGCCACAGCACATGGGGCAAAACGCCGGCATAGCAAAGAAACGCCGGCAATTCTTCCATGACTGATATAAGTAGTACGATAGCCCACGGCCAGGGTTAGTGTCAAACCACAACCGCGTCAATGGCTCCTACGATATACTTCCTAATACTTCCTACGACTTGTCAGTATGGCGCGTATAGGAGCGCGCGGCGGTTACTTGCACGAGTTCCATCTCTGGATAGCGGAGTGCGCTGAGTTGCCCACCATAGACACAGCCGGTATCCAGGTCCAGCGTGCGGTTGACCCACGCCAGCTCTTTGACGACGTTATGCCCATAGACGATGTAGGGTGGCAACTTGCCGTTTCGCTCCTCGACCCTGCGGTGCGCGCCCCAATCGCGGCGAATAGGCTTGCCGGAGGCCGTATAGCCCTCTAGCTCGCCATAGAGACAATAGTGCGCCGTCTCGCCGTCCCATGAACCGATCATGTAGTCCTGGATGCCGCCATGCGTCACCACCAGCCGACCTCTATCCAGCATCAGATAGCCAGGTGTCGTCTCCAGGAAGCGGCGCACACTCCAGCGAAACGGGTCGCGCATGGTCGCTCGCAGGTTGTTGAGTTCGGCAATCGTCTGCGCCATGCCATAGGCGACGCGCACGTTGCGGCCCGTGAGCCAGCGCAGGAAGCGCGCGTCATGGTTGCCCAGCACGAACAACGCCGCTCCCGCCGAACGCATTGCCATCGCCAGCTTCAGAACCGGAACGTTGCCAGGACCACGGTCCACTAGATCGCCAACGAAGACAACGCGACGATGTTCCGGGTGGGAGTAGCCGTCGCCACGCCGCCGGTAGCCAAGCTGCGCCAGCATGGTCTTCAGCTCGTCAATACATCCATGCACGTCGCCTATGATGTCAAACGGTGGCCGGTCATCACGCGGTGTGATCCCCAGCGCGCGCAAACGGGACCGCTTATTGTACGTGTAGGGCGGTCTATTGGAGGCTGGCGCCCCATCGCGCGTGCTTTGCTTCTCGTTCTCCAAGGTCGTTTCCAATGTTTCCAAAGGTTCTAATGGTTCCAGCGGTTTCCAAATTTCGTCAGTTTTCTCAGTTCAGGCGGTTTCCAGCGGTTTCATAGCTCAGGCTTTCTCTGCCTTCGCGTGGTGGGGTTCCTGCGTAGCCTGTATATCTTGCGCGCCCTGCGTTTCATGGCGTGTGGCGCGCGCTTCGAGGAGCCGCGCACGCCGCGCCTGGCTCTGAGCGACAGCGTGCCACCATTTGGCCTGCCCGCGCTGCCCATAGCGTTCGCGCTGGCGCGCGGCTTCGCGCCGCTCCGCCTTTTCAATGCGTGGCATCCGCTGCCGATCCTTTCATCACCAAACAGCACCAGGCGCGTCATCTCATCTTGTGCCGTCATGCGCCATCAGGTACCATCGTGCAATCGCGTTTCTCCAGCGGCCATACACCGCCAAGTTCATCATACACACGCCAGGGGTCTGCTGTCAACCAATAGATCGAAGAGTGTCTGTGCAGGTGATGGTGTTGCACAATGAAGTAGATGAAATACATGAGAGCAGTATAAAAAGTGATGTTACGTTGCCTGGGCGCCGTGGGTGTGTCACGCAGTGAAGCAGAACGGGTGAGAGATGCGAGCGATGACGCTTCACGGCTCGCGTTCCTCATCAATATCCAACCGGCAGAAGGAGCAACGTCTTTTGGCAGAGAACAGCATCGCCCTCGCGCCGCCTGGGTTTGAGCGACATGACTGGCGTACCCGGCGCGTGAGGTTGGCGTTGGCGTGGATGCGTGACGGCAGAACGTTGCCGCAAACGTGGCAGCAAACGTGGTGGCGGCGTTGGTTCGGCGTGTTCTTCGCGGCTGAGCCGGCGCATCATCCCGTCTATGCCAATGACCTCGATGAATCGGATGAAACCAACGCTCCTGATGGCGCAGGCGCGGATGAACCGCACGTAACACCACCAGCACCACCGGAGGCGAGCGACTTCGAGGCGTTCTTGCAGCGCCACCAGCAGGATATTTTCGGCTATCTCTGGCGCATGACAGGCGACGAGCAGGCCGCGCGTGATCTGTGCCAGGAGACATTCATCCGCGCCTGGCAACATTTCGCGCGCATCGAGCACTATGAGCGTCCGGGCGGCTGGCTCTTTCGCGTGGCGACAAATCTGGCGTTGAAGCATCTGCGCCATCATACGCTTGGTAGCAGGCTGCTGCCATTCCTTCACGCAAACGAGACCAACCAGCGCGCGGCTGACCCTGCCGCCAGCGTCGTGCTTGGTGACGCCGTGCGGCAGGTATTGCTGAGTCTGGCGCCGCGACCACGCGCCGTCCTCGTGCTACACGATGTCTACGGGCTGACGAGCGAAGAGGTGGCGAACACGCTGGAGATGACCCATGCCGCCGCCAGAATGATGCTCTGCCGCGCCCGCGAACAATTCCGCCTGCGTTACCAGCGACAGGAGGAAGAAGTATGAATCTGAATCACCCGAATCCTGGTCCTATGGATAGTCCCAACCCCGAAGCTGTCGCCGTCTGCAAGCATGGCCTCACCGCCGCATCGCTCTCCGCCTGGCGCGATCACGATCTGCTGGATGGTGAAGCACGCGAAATTGGCGCGCATGTGGCGACCTGCGCCGCCTGCCAGCAGCGATTGTACGAGTACGATAGCCTCATTGCAGCGCTGCGGGCGCAGCCTGTGCCACAGGTTAACCAAGTAATAATTGAAGACCTGCAAACGGGGGATACCAGAGTTGTGCTGATCAACACTGCTACTCCGCGACTTCCCGCCAGCCGTAACCGATACGATCATCACCATCACTATCGCCAACGTCTTCTCGGCACACTGTGCGCGCTGGTAGCTGCTATTCTCCTCATCGTCAGCTTTCTTCAGCTCATGGGACATGGGCCAATGTGGGCAACGTCGTCTACTTCTAAGCCAACTACTCATGTGCCCAGCACCTTGAACTGGCGTGAGGCAAATCTGCCGGAAGGCGCGTCGTTTTACCCCGATCTTGCTGGTTACGGGAATATGATGGGATTACGTGCTGCCCCAAGCAATGGAAATATCGCGTATAGCTGCGTCTCTCCGCGCAGTGCTTATGGTAGTCCGGTCTCTGACGGTGGCAACGGCGCAACACATGTTTGGGTGACGCATGACCGCACAGCCCGATGGACAGAGGTTGCTGACATACCAACTACTCACACCAACGTAACCATTTGCTCGTTGCTGGTGGATGAGATTGATCCGCAGCGAGTGCTTGCGACTATCACATGGCAAGAAGCTCCTGGCGTACAGGTATTCCCGGATCCCCATTACAGTAGCGTTTATACCAGCGCAGATGGCGGTCGTCACTGGCAATTGCTCAACTATCCAGCAGCCCTCAACATCACTGACTTCTTCACATGGAAAGGCGTGACCTATGCGCATTTCTTTAATCAATTAGATGAGCAACCTGGTGGCCGACCGGACGATAACCGCTTGATGGTCAGCACTGATGGTATGCAGACATGGCAACCAATAGACCACGACATCCTTGCAGCAGGCGATGAGCCTGAACAACTCATGCTAGACCAATTGAGCGGTACATTGCTCGCTGGCGCCTTCTCGTATGCGCAAAACAACGCCAGCCTATATTTGTGGACGAGCCATGACAATGGGTTCCATTGGTCGTTACAAGAGATGCCCTACGTTGCGGGTGACCTGAGCGCCGCGCCTGATAGCAGCAGCGGGTCCAACGGCTCCTGGTGGGTCTGCGAATTCGACTATTGGTATGTTGGATATATCCCTGCTACTATCCCGTACAGTGGTCAACACTTCGCATGCAGCAACGATGATGGGTTGCACTGGGTGCTACGAGGGATGAACCTTGCGACACTGCTCAGCGAGTCACCTTCTGCGCAGATAGTACAAACGCCAGTTGTAACAGCAGCCGTCACAGCACCCAATAGCGTTCCTGGGTCCTACCTACTCTCGATTGATGTGATGGCGCAAGGCGAAGTGGTGATAGATATCACCAGCCAGGCGCACGGTAACCAAATCTATGGTCAGGCCATATCCAGCGGCACATGGCAGCTACTAGGAGAACTTTCGCGTGTGGATATACGCACCCAGTATACGGCGGGAAATCCAGCAGGTATCCTCTGGACCGTGCCGGTGACAGCGGACTCTAATTCAAACTTTGGCCTGTTGCAAGGTTTGACATATACGGCTGCTTATTACGGCTAGTGACCGGCGGCATTCCGAAAAAGCGTATGTGGTTTATTGAGCAAGCAGTTCGGCGCAGGCGAGGGCGGGTTCCCAGCCTGCGCCGTGATCTTCCACGCTCCACCACGCGGATAGCACCGCCTGCGCCAGCCCCCAATTGCGTATACGCTCTCGGTCGAAGTTCAATTCTTCCGCCAGTTGGTCTATGCGCCGCGCCAACAATCGCGCGGGATCCGGCACGTTCAGGATATCGGGCAGCGGATCGCGCAGGAAGATGCCAGTATCATAGGCCGGCTCACCAACGACCCCTTTGGGGTCAATCGCCAGCCACGGCTCACGCTGCGCCGCCAGCACATTACCGAAGTTTAGGTCGCCATGCAGCAGCGCGGGCGCGGCCTGCGTCGTCGTCAATTCCGCGAAAAGCCGCTCCGCCCGTTCTACCAGCGCGGCAGGGAAGGGTCCGGTACCGCCGAAATGCGCGCGCAGCCGGGCGAATCCCCTGCCCCAATCGCTGGTCAGCGGAAAGCCATGTTGCGGTGGGACCGGTCGCCAGAGCTGGCGCAGCACCGAGGCCGCCGCCGCAATCGCTTCCTCGTCGTCCTCCAGCGCACACAGCGGTGTGCCCGGCTCCAGCCGTTCCAGCAGCAACACGCCCTGATCGAGGTCATCTTCCAGCAGCCGCACCGCGCCACGCCCGACAAAGATGCGCAACGCATTGGCTTCGCTGACGAATTCCTTATCTGGCGGGATGAAGCCCGCCTTGATGACCACCGGCGTCCCATCCGCGCGCACAGCCGGGGCCGCATAGTTATAGGTGAGATTCGGGAACGGCGGTTGCAGCGTCAACGACCAGCGCGCCGCGTGATCCGCCAGAATCGCGGGCAGGTGGTCCAGCCACTCCTGCCCGGCGGCCTCGCCATGTACATCTTTGGTGTAGCGCGCCAGTGTGCCAGGAATTGCAGACATGGGGATTCCCTTTCTTGTTTCCAAAAAACAGCATGCCCATCTCAACGGCTTTCATCGGTTGAGCCGTTGGGATGGGCAGTACGGGGCGTTACGATCTGAACGGAACAGGCAAAACAGTTACGTCATGGCTCTAGTCTCTCCGCTGGCAAACGCCGTGGCCAGTGATGCGCAACACTGATAGATATCTGTTAGATATACGCCAGTATATCGCATGAACCTATGAGAGCGCGCCGGTATCTCTGGCGGCGGCGAAGGAAGGATAGCGCGAACGAGAACCCAATTCTTCGCGGTATCGCGGCTCATTGCTTGACCCAGCAACGCACGCTGTGAATATGTGTGAGATGAGCAATAGCACGGAGCCAGAGCGTAAGTATCAGGATATCGGGCGAGGCGATCACATGAACGAGGCAGAGCGCCGCGAGGCATTGGCGGACTTCTTGCGCACGCGACGCGCACGGCTCGCGCCGGAAGAGGTGGGTTTGCCGCCGGGTGGCCGCCGTCGCACCGATGGGCTGCGACGCGAAGAGGTGGCGCTGCTCGCCAGCGTCGGCGTCTCCTGGTACACTGCGCTGGAACAGGGACGCGACATTCATCCCTCTGAGCAGGTGTTGGAAAGCCTGGCAGAGACGCTGCGGCTCTCGGCGGATGAACGGGAGCACCTCTTCCGGTTGGCAGGACAACCAGCGCCCATGCGCACGCTACCAGCGGATGAGCAGATCAGCCCGGCGCTGCAACTGATGATTCAGGCGCTGGACCCACATCCGGCGTATGTGGTGGGCCGCTACTGGGATAGTTTGCTCTGGAATCGCGCGGCGGAACTGGTCTTTGCGCTGAATGATGGTATTCCGCCGTATCCACAGAACGTCATCTGGCGCGCGTTTGCGGACCCAGCACGAGAACAAGCGCCTGAGCGCGAAGGTATAGGACGGGCGCTGGTGGCGCGCTTCCGTGCCGATAGCGCACGCTACCCCGGCGACCCACGCTTCGCTCAACTCATCGCTGATCTGCAACAGGTGAGTGGGCGATTTCGCCTGTGGTGGTCGCAGCACGATGTCAGCAGCACGCCGGATTGCCACAAGAATATCCAGCATGCCACGCTCGGACTGCTGCAATTCGAGCAGATGGCCCTGGAAGCGCCTACCAACCCCGATCTGCGCGTGATGATCTATGCCGCCCAACCGGCGACGGCTGCGCTGTTGGAGCGCGAGCTGCTCGTCGCCGCGCGCTAATAAATAGTAACAAGTTGACCGCATGCCCTGGCAGTGGCGGGGCAGACATTCTTGTCTGCCGGGAGTTGTCATACATGCAGACAGGAATGTCTGCGCTACCGGGCACTCTGCCACAATTCGATGCAGATCGTTGCCGCACGCTTTTCCCCTCGCTCGACAGCCGCCAATGTCCGCCAATAACCGAATCTGCCCGCTCGACAAAGAATGTGTCTATGGATGAACTGGTCAGTACATGGACCACAAAATGGTGAGTCAGTGGGTGGAATGTCCTGAAGAATTGCGGTCTGGCGCGCGCCTCTGCTATGCTACAGCCAGCCGCCCAAACCAACCATCACTCACCGGCTCCAAGTGAGAATCTTGAGAACCAAGAGAAGGGACGGCGCGGCATGATAGGGAAAGTTCTGGCGTGTATTCTGGCGCTGGCCGATATCAGCCTGCTGGCGCTGCTGTTGACCGTGGGCAATGGCAATGTGTTGCGTGAGGCAGGGCTGGCGACCGGCTTTCTGCTGCTGGGCGCGTTGGCCTGGGTTGCAGCGTTCTTCAGCGCGCTCTACATCGGCTTCCGGCATGGGCATGATTGGCGCTGGGCGTTGATCCTGCTAGGGTTTGTCTGGCTGCCGGCGCTGCCGGTGCTGGCCTACGGAATCGGCAGCGTGTATGCGTTCTTCGCGCGCCGTCGCCAGCCAGCCGTCGGGCCGGTGCGCCGGAAGTGGACATTGCCGCCAGTGGATCGCAGCCTGCTGGGCACGCGAAAGCGTACCAGCCGTAGTCTGCCAGGGCTGCGCAAAGCCGCCTGATACCCGCACTGACCCGCCTGATTCCCTATCCTCCGTCTCCAGGGTGAGGTGGAGGATAGGTTGTTTTTGCCAAACCTTACCTGGGGAAGCTATACGCACATGACTGATAACGCCCGCTCGCTCACTGAGGTAACGCTCTCGCTGGATCGCGGCGCGCCCTCCGGCGGCATGGATAGCACACGCCGCGCGCTGCGCCCCCTCACCGTCAGTGACCCGCTCTATGGAGCCATCAAGGTATCGGCGTGGGCGGCGGCGCTGCTGGCGACTCCGCCGTTTCAGCGGCTTGCGGGCGTTTCGCTCTCCGATGTTCCCGGCGACCTGCTCTTTGGGCACGCTTTTCCTTCGCGGCTCGACCACACTATCGGCGTGTATCACCTGGCGCGCGTCGCTCGTCCCCGCGACCGCGCGCTTCAGGTGGCGGCGCTGGCGCATGATCTCGGCCACGGCCCGTTCTCGCATCTCAGCGAAACGCTGATGAGCGAATGGCTGGGCGAAGACCACGAAACGCGCTCGATTCGCCTGCTAGATGCCGTGCGCGCGGCGCTGCCGGAATCTGCGCAACGCCGCCTGGACTGGCTGGACTGGGATGAGGTGGCCAGCCTGATGCGTGGTGAGGGACGTGGCGCGCTGCTGAGCGGTCGGCTGGACTATGACAACGCTGATAACGTCGCGCGATTTCTGCTGCACGCCGGCTTTGGAACACCCGGCTACGATCCACGGGTGCTGGCGCGTGGGCTGCGCTACGAAGCCAGCGGCGATGAGCAAGCGCAGAAGACCTCAGCCAGCGTCTCGCTGCAACTGGCGGCGGAACACGAAGGAATCGCCTGGCAGTCAGACCGGGCGCGTGTGTATCGCTTTCTGCATGAAGGTGACTATGGGCACCGCAATCTGGCGGCGCATGCAATGCTGCGCAAAGCGGTTGACCTGGCCGCTGCCACACACATCCTGCCGCCGGACTTCTTTGACCTCACCGATGCCGGGGCGCTGGCGTTGCTGGGCAGTGCGCTGGATCGCGGCCTGCTGGCGCTGGTGCGGCGCGTACAGAGCGACGCCACACAGTGGCATCGGTGTATCTGGGAGGCAGAAGCGCCCGCCGATGAGCGGGCGCTCCCCGCGCTGCTGGCGCACGCAGAGGGACGACTGGCGACGGAGGCGCAACTGGCGGCGGAGGCTGGCCTTGCCCCGCACGAGGTCATCTGCGATGCGCTCGTCTCCAACGCGCTGCGTGCGCTTCCCCCGCTCGCCACCGCCAACCGCTCCGGCCCGCTGATTGCGCAGCCAGAGCCACCGACGCCACCGCGTGTGCTGCATCTCTTCATGGCCGCTGGCTATGGCAACGATTATGCGCGCCGTCTGCAACGCGCCGCCGAGCGCCGCTTCGCCCCACTTGGCGTGTGCCCCCGCGCAACGCCCATCTAGCTGCTATGAGATGTATCACGACCTGCCAATGGTCATGCTAATGGCCATCATGAGCTGTCATTACGGCATTGGCTTGGCATAGACGTGAATGGTACGCTAGTACAGACTACTGACGGCTCATGCGTTGTTATAGAGTGGACGACGCAAAGGTATGTGCTGTGCTGCCGGTGAGGACGTAGCCCCTCGCAGGGAGCTGGCATGCCGGATGGCGGCGCTGCGCATGAGACATGCAAGCGGCTATGCTAGCGATACGATAGTTGAGATAGACGGATAGATTAGGACTGCCATGTTGTTACTCGCTCTTCCTGGCGCGACCCTTGCACTGGTGCTACTCACCCTTCCCGGCCTGATCTGGGCGTGGTGGTGCTATCCGGCGCCGGATGGCGCTACGCGGTTGAGTGTTGGTCTGGCGCTGGGTATCGCGCTCCAGCTTTTCGCTCTATCGCTGCTGGGCCTGGGGCCGGGCATCACCCGCGCGAGCATTCTGGCGACGACTGGCGCGCTGACGCTGATAGCGGTGCTCCTGGCCTGGCGAACGCATCGGCCTCACCACGCACGCGCCGGGCAATGGCGCTGGTCGGCGTTGCAACTGGCGCTCGTCCTGGTCGCGCTGCTGATTCCCCGGCTGATTCCGCTCGCTCAGGGTACGGTTCCGCAGGGCTTCGACCCCAGCTTCCACTCACTGCTCGCCAGCACAACCGTCGCCACCGGGCATTTGCCCACCTGGGCGCCATTCGAGCCGATCGCCTCAAACTATCCCTATGGCAGCCATGTCTTGATGGCGGCCATCTCGCTGATTATCGGCGTCATGCCGCATCAAGCCTTCGCGGCGCTGCTCAATCTGATTGTGCCGTTGGGAACGAGTCTCGCGCTCTATGCGCTGACAAGCCGGGCACTGCGCCGCCATGATATCGCGCTGGGGGCCGTCGTCGCCTATGGGCTGCTCGGCAACTTCGGCAGCCTCGATTATGAGCGTTGGGGCGGGCTGCCGAACGCGCTCGGTTTCTTTCTTGTGCTGGCGTTCCTGCTGGTTCTCTTCGCGCCAAACTTCACCTGGTATCGCATCATCATCGGCGGCATCATCTTAGGGGCCGTTCCGCTGACACACCATCATGTCCTGCTGACAGCGGGGCTGATGCTGGTCGCGTATGCTGGCTTTCTCGTGGCGCGCGGCTTTGGCCTCAGCCGGCACGGCAGCCAGGCCGGTCATCTGCACCGGGCGATGGCGTGGCGCGCGCTCCTGCGCCTCGTGCTAACTAGCGTGATCGCCCTTGCCGCCGCCGCGTTCTATCTGGTTCCGCTGACGCTACGGGTCGGGCAGATTCAGGATACCAGCGTTCTCCATACCTTTGAGTCCGTGCCAAAACTGCCTTTGGTCGAGAATGGCCTGGTCTTATGGGCGCTGGCGCTCTTCGGCGCTGGCATGCTCTATGTTCCCTTGTTCGGCTATGCGCAGGTGCGCCGGCTGGGGCGTGGCGGGACGCATCTCTCCCGCGCGTTTATCGCCATCGCCACGGTCACGCTGGGTGTGGCATTCTTCCTGGGGCATTACGTCTACATACGCTACAGCATGCACGTGTATCATGAGCCGTATGTGGCATTTGCGCCTGTGCGCTTCCTCACCGATATGACCTATTTCCTCGGCATCTACGCCGGCATTGGCCTGGCGGTCCTCTGGAATCTGGGCAGGCGGAGCGCCACAGCAGCCACGACCAGACTCATGCCGGAAGTAGAAAAGAAAGCGCGGGCGCTCAGGATTTCACCTCTCGTGAACATGCTGGTGCGGGCAATTATTGTTATTGGCGTTGTCGCCACCACGATTACGACGATCTGGCCGATGGTCGCTACAGGAGGGGGACTGCAATATGCCGGCCAGCTTGCGCCGGGCGAACAGGAGGCGTTTGCCTGGATTCAGGCGAATACGCCCAAAAATGCGCTGGTCATCAACTTGAACGCCACGCCAACCTGGGCGCCCTATTTCACGCAACGCGAGGTGGCCTTCACGCCCGTTCCCGCCAGCGAGTTCACCAGCGGCTACGTGGCGGAGAAGCAATTTATCGTCAGAGCGTTGCTGGCGGCGCAACAAGCCCCCGGTTCGCAGATACTCGCAGTCGCTAACACTCCGACTGCGCTTAATGCCCTGCAAGGGCGTCCGGTGGTGCTTCTCACTCCCACGCCGGTGAATGGTTTGCAGATGACACCCGCCTATACCAGCGGACCCGAACGAGTGTATCTGCTGCCTGATGGCTTTGCCCTGTTACAGCCACATCCCTACACCATCACCACGACAACCGTCGCTGCGCATAAAAAGCCACGGGTCAGCACAGAGAGCTACACAGCAACGACGCAATGGTGGACGGATACCACTTCAGCCCCGCCGGACGGCTGGCAGAGTCAGCCAACGGATGTCAACGGATGGGGCGACGGTACCCCAGCCAGCGCGCCAGCAACGGGGCTGCGCTACGGGCGCATTGTGCTGATGGGACCGCTGCCGCCAAATGCGATGATCGCATGCAGTTCTGAATACACGGCGCAAGTGTGGGTAGATGGCGTCGCCGTGGCTGGCGCATGTTCAGGGAAGTGGGTGGCGTTGCCAGACGTTTCCACCGCTGGCCCGCACGTCGTGGCGTTCCAGTTGGCAACAGGCAACGACACGCAGCCCTGGGGCGATATCTTCATTCGCGCTGGCGCATGATACACTAACACGTTCAGCGGATGAGCAACGGCTCCTGATGGGAGAAGAGCTGGAGCCGCTGCTCGCGTCACTCTCGCGTCACTCTCACATCACTGCAAGGCAACGTCATCCACATAGACACTGCCCTGGCCATACCAGCCATGCACATAGATGGTGATGCTGGTGGTCGAGGCGCCGGTAGTAAAGCCACAACTGAGAAGTGTATAGCTGCCGCTGCTGGTCCAGTTGCTACATCCGCCGTTGACGCCGAGATAGGCGTAGTTGCCCTGCACATACGCGGAGAGGGTGTAGCTGTGGTTCGGCTGCACGCTGATCGTTTGCGTACACTGCGCATCATCACTGCTCGTTGGGTTGAGTTGCAGAGCATATGAGCCACTATGCACCGGGTTGGTCACGACCGCTGCCGTCCCGCTATCGCAGGTCCAGCCGCTGAGCGTACCCGTCTCGAACCCAGGATTGCTCACCAGATTGCCCGGCGCCGGAGTTGGGGTCGCGCCCGGCGTGTTGGTAGGTGCGGGCGTCGGCGTATTACCAGGAGTCGCCGTAGCGGTTGGCCGGGGTGTTGCCGTCGGTTGTGGTGTCGGCGTTGGGGTGCCACCACCTCCGCCACCGGGCAGCGTCGCCAGATGCGGATAGACGGTGTTGATCCAGTTGTAGCCGTTGGCGGCGTCCCAATTGATCGAATAGGTCATCGCGCCGCGCAGCGCCGGCCAGGTGGATGACGGCTTGAAGCTGCCACAGTTGACGCCCTCGGTCAGGCAATCGAGCGCGGCGTTGACAACCGAAGGCGAGACATAACCGCTGCCCGCTGCTGAGGTGGAGGCTGGCAGCCCCAGGCCGACCTGATCTGGCCGCAGCCCACCCTGAAGCTGGATGCAGGCCAGCGCCGTCAGGAAGTCTTCACCGCCCTCCGAATAGACATTGCCATCGCAACCATTCATGCTGCCGGAGTTGTAGTACTGTGTGTTGACGATGGTGAGGATGCTCTTGATATTCAGCGCAAGCTGGAAGTACGCCATGCCAGTTGATTGCATATCAATCGTCTGCGGCGCCATCGTAATGATGAGGCTCGGCCCAGCCTTCGCGGACAACTGCTGCAATGCCTGCGTCATATAGGTGGCGTTGATGCCGTTCTCCAGGTCAATATCCACGCCATCGAAGCCGTACTGCTGCATTAGCGCATAGACGCTGTTGGCGAAGTTGGTGGCACTGGTGGAGTCGCTGACACTGATCGTGCCGTTCTGGCCGCCGACTGAGATAATCACCTTGCGACCCTGGCTATGCAGCGTCTGGATATCAGCAGTGAAGTTGGCGGCGGTATAGCCGCCCAGCGCCGACGAGAGGCCGGAATCAATGCTAAAGGTGACAGCGCCCGGCGTATTGGGATCAGCGTTGGCGAAGGCGACCGCGACGATGGTATAGCCCATCGGCACCTGACTCAGTTTGAGCGGCGTCGCGCCATTCACATAGTCCTGCCAGTAGCCGGTGATGAGATGGGTTGGCAGTGAGCCGCCCCCACCTCCTCCGCCACCGCCCGGGGTCGCCGTAGCGGTCGCCGTTGGGGACGGTGACGTGCTGGTAGCGGTCGGCGTTGGTAGCGGGCCACCAGTGCCAGGCAGATTGAAGTCATCGGCGTAATAGGTCCCCTGCCCATACCAACCATGCACATAGATGGTGACGCTGGTGGTATTCGCTCCCGTGGTGAAGCCGACCGACAGTTGCGTATACGCGCCGTTGGTGCCTGGCGTCCAGGTGTTGACATCATTGGTGCCGGTGCCGCTGACGCCGATGTAGACGTAGGCGCCATTCACGTAAGCCGACAGCGTATAGTTGGTGTTCGGTGTCACAGAGACCGCCTGGGAGCACTGCGCGTCATCGCTGCTGTTCGCGGCGCCGGCAAGGGCATAGCTGCCGGAGTGAACCGGCGAGGTGGTGACGCTATCTACGCTCGAACAATTCCACCCCGAAAGGTTGCCAGCCTCGAAGCCGGGATTGGTAATGAGGTTGCTGGCTGCCGCAACGGGCAGGGCAGTACTCAGCGCGCCAGCGACGATAAGGGCAAGCGCTGCCACACAGGCGAGAAGTAAACCAGTTCTTCGCATCTCTCCGCTCCTGCCCATCACTCCTGATGAGCTGGCGAGGGTCTCCGGTGTCATATGCGCCGGAGCAACGTTCTCCTAACTGTTGCGCGCCAGATTGGTGGTGGCGACGAACCATTTGCCGGCGACGCCCTGACCGTTGGCATGCCCAGGCGCGGCATCTTTGCTGTAGGTATACAGTGGGTGCCCGTTATACTCCACCTGTTCGCCGTTCGCCGTTGCAATCAGACTCAACGCGCCGGAAAGCGCCTGCGGGGCGATGGGTGAACCGGGGCCGGCGAACATGAAGGGATGCCACTCGGCGGTACACGCGCCCTGGCAGGCAATCGTCGTCGCGGTATCCGGCGTGTAGTAATAGAGTGTCAGGCCGGGCGCGGTCGCCAGAATTGTCTTTGCCGCGCCGCTCAGCGTCACCGTCTCGATCTGTACGAACGGCGCAGATGGCTTGACAGGCGGCGGGCTATAGGTTGTGATAGGTGCGGAGCCGCCGCAGCCAGCCAGTGCCAGCAACAGCACCGGGCAGGCGAGGCTGACGGTGAGCAGGTACGCGCGTTTTGAGACAACCGATGAAATCAATGAGAACATGCTGGTGTGTCCTCCGTGAGGAAAGACCTCACCTCCAACCCCCTCTCCCGCGAGGAGAGGGGCCGCTGGCGAAACGTTTGCGCTGATGGCATACGCCAGGTTTCTTTTTCATGCGGGAAGCGAGGTCGTAAGGCTGCCAAATAAGAGCGAAGGAGGCTCCTGTTCGCCGGAACGACGATCCGCGCCCCACGGTCCACTCTCCTCGCGGGAAAGGGGTGCCCGCAGGGCGGGGTGAGGTCCTCTGCTATTGCAACGCCACGTCATCCACGTAGACACTGCCCTGCCCATACCAGCCATGCACATAGATCGTGATGCTGGTGGCGGAGCCACTGTTGAAGGAGTAGGTTAGTTGCGTGTAGCTGCTGCTGCTCGTCCAGGTATTGCTCTGCCCATTCACCCCCAAATAGGCGTAGTTGCCCTGCACCCAGGCTGTGAGCGTGTAGGTATGGTTGGCCTGCACGGTAATGGTCTGTGTGCATTGCGCATCATCGCTATTGCTGGGGTTGAGTTGTAGGGCATGCGAACCGCTATGCACTGGACTGCTCACGACGGCTGCCGTGCCGCTATCACAGGTCCAGCCACTGAGCGTGCCCGTCTCGAACCCCGGATTGCTCACCAGGTTGCCACCGGGCGGTGTGGGCGTCGCGCCCGGCGTGTTGGTGGGCACCGGCGTCGGTGTGTTGCCAGGGGTCGCGGTGGCGGTTGGCCGAGGCGTGGCGGTTGGCTGCGCAGTCGCGGTCGGTTGCGGCGTCGGCGTTGGGGTACCACCGCTGCCACCCGGCCCCAGCAACGCCACATCATCCACATAGACGCTGCCCTGGCCATACCAGCCATGCACGTAAATGGTGACGCTACTCGAACTGCCGCTATTGAAGGAATAGGTCAGTTGTGTATAGCTGCTGCTGCTGGTCCAGACGTTGCTCTGGCTGGTGACACCGAGATAGGCATAGTTGCCCTGCATCCAGGCCGAAAGCGTATACGCCGTGTTCGGCTGCACGCTGATCGTTTGTGTGCATTGGGCATCGTCGCCGCTCGTCGGATTGAGTTGCAGTGCGTGTGAGCCGCTATGCACCGGATTGGTCACGACGGCGGCAGTGCCACTATCACAGGCCCAGCCGGTCAGATCGCCGGTCTCAAAGCCAGGATTGGTGACGAGATTGCCGGCGGTCGGCGTCGGTGTGGCGCCTGGCGTGTTGGTCGGTGCGGGCGTCGGCGTATTGCTTGGAGTTGCCGTCGCCCCCGGAGTTGGCGTATTGGTCGCCGTGGGGCTGGGCGTCGCGGTGGGTTGCGGCGTTGGCGTGGGGCATGAACCCGAACACGAGCTACCGGGCAATCCGCTGGCGATGGCGTTGAGCAGTGTATCGCCGGAGTCTTCGCCATCGAGCGAGAACATCATTGCGCCAGCCAGGCCGTTGCTCTTGATGTACTGTGTCTTGGCGGCGATGGATTGCGGAGTATCGCCGGTGTAGAAGTTCGTCCCATCGTAAATCCATGACGCCTGGGTGGTGGGGTCGAAGAAGTCGTCGCTGGCGTTGTTGGTCAGGCCGGCGGCGGCAAGCTCCTTATAGTCGGCGACGCCTGCCGTCTGCGTGGTGGAGAAGGCAGGCGACGGTCCCGTCGAGGTCTGATAGAGGCCGTGGTTGCTGCCTGCCGGCACGCCCGTCCAGCCGCGATAATAGAACGGAAAGCCCATGACGATCTTGCTGGCGGGGAATCCACCAGGGATGTTGTCATCGGGCAGGCCAGTGGTCCACGCCTGAATCGCCGTGTCAATGGTATACTTTTCCGTGCCCGGCGGTACTGGCGCCGAGGGGTCGTTGGGCGAATTGTGGAGTGGGTCCTGGAAGTTGGTGGTGGTTTCCCAGGCGCCGTGCATGTCGTAGGTCATGACATCGGCGTAATCCAGATAATTGCCCACCTGATTCGTCTGAATCTTGGCAATCTTGTCCTGGCCGGAGGGAACCGCCGCCGTCAGCAGGAAATGTTTGCCGATGCTCGCGCCATACGAATCCAACTCCGTGCGGAACTCTTGCAGCAGCAGCGTGTAGTTCTGCGTATCCTGCGGACCGTAATGGTTGCCGACGTGCCCCAGCACACCAGGATACTCCCAGTCAATGTCGAAGCCGTCGAAGATGCCGGCTGCCGACTCGGGGCCGCCGGAGGAATCGCCACTGATGCCGGTGGGCAAGTTGCCCTTGAGGAACATGTTGATGCAAGAACTGACGAAGGTCTGGCGTGAAGCCTGCGTGGCGGCGGCGTCCGAGAAATACTTCGAGTAGGTCCAGCCGCCGAGGGAGAGCAGAATCTTGAGGTTGGGATACTTCGCCTTCAGTTCGCGCAACTGGTTGAAGTTTCCCTTGATCGGCTGGCTGTACGAGTCCGAGGTGCCGTCTACGCTGATGGATGAATCATAGCTCTTCTGGTAATCGGCGAAGGCGTCGCCCGCGCCGTCACCAGCGTTGGGGTCGTTCTCGTTGGTGGAGTCCGACGCTTTGATGGTCTCGAAGCAGGTCAGGTTGGTGGGGTCAATGTTCTCGAAGTCGTAGATGATGGTGGTCAATTGCGAGGCCGCGCCGGAGGTATCCACGGTCTTCGGGTAGTAGGCGTTGCCGTAGATGCCCCACTGATCGAAGTAGGCGATCTTTTGATAGGGCGGCGGTCCTGCGGCCTGGGTCGTCGCGGTGACGGGCGAACTCTGTGCCGAGGTGTTGCCGGCCACGTCATACGCCTGCACCGTGAAGGTGTACTGGGTCGAGGGGAGCAGCGAACTGACCGTGACCGAGGTGCCCATAGCGGTGGCGACGATGTTGGAGCCGTTGTAGACGTAGTAGGCCGGCACATCGCCGGTCCCGGAGTTGTCGGTGGAAGCAGACCAGGAGAGCGTGATAGACTGCGCTCCCGTTGCCACCACCGAGACGTTTGCCGGCGTGGAGATCACGCCCTGCGAGGCGCCGTGGACGATCCCTGTCGCCACGGTCATGGTTCCCAGGAGGATGACCAGAGTCATCGCTCCCGCCAGGCCGAACAGCTTCGTTCTCGACATGCAATCCTCCTGACAGACATCCGTTCAGCGTGCGTACATCACGGAGCGGCGCCGCTCCGTTCCCGCCCAATGTCATTCCAACTCTGCCCGGTATCGGGGCAATGCCAGGAATCAAAGGTTCAAGGGTTCGCCTGAAAAGTCTTGTGCGCGTTGGAGGTAAATGCTTGCTTAGGAATGACTGTACCCGAATCTGGTTAGAATGTCAAGATGTCTATACCAGTTATGCGAGAAACTGGGGAAATTGATTGCCGTGCGCCGGTGAAGTCGTGTGTGGTGGCGCTCTGGTCTATATTCTGCTGCTACTTCTCTGCCGGTGTCTCATTCTCTGTATATCGGCTATGAGTGAGCTATGAGCAGCGAGCGGAAGGGGGACTATCGCTATGGCAGAGTCAGAAGGAACAGAACAACATCTCAACTATGCGCATCTCGATGAGGGGCGGCTTACGCGGCTGCGCCAGCTCGAAGAAGAACTGGGGACGTACCTGCTGGCTGTGGAGCCGGATTCGCCCTGGGCGGATCTCTCGGACGACCAGCTACGCCGCCTGAAGGCTGCCGAGCGCGAACTGGGCGTCATCCTGCTGGCGCGGAAACAGCCACCGGAGCAGCCTTCCTCGCACTGATTGCGCTAATTGGCATACGAGGAAGGCTGAGTGCATTGATCGCTTAGAGCAAGACAAAAGCGTCATGTGACGGCGCTCTACCCGTTTCATTGCTGGTCGCGCCAACTGGATGAGGTAGACTTGCCCACTGCCTCGATGCGCTGCCGGAACCACGCGACGACTTCATAGTTTCTGTCCTCCACATGAGTAGCAAGTGGGCGGTAGCTGACATGGATACGGCATGTTTGCTGCTAACTGCTTTCCTTCTGATGTGGGCAGTACCCGTACCACCCATAAGCTGAGTTGCAATTGTGGCAAAGCACACGATAGCCAGCCGGAAATCCGGCATCCATGATGTATCGGTAGAAGGATGGAGAATTTTTGAGTCCTAATGCTCGCCGTTCCCGGTTGCCTCCACCGTTGATGTGGTCTAGGCAAAGAAACTCCACACTTGTCTCACCGCAGCAGGTACATGTTGGAACCCCGCCGCTGTAGTGACTCCACACCCGGTACTTGAGGTTGATGAGGTATTGACGCCACTTCACCATGCGGGCGCTTTCGCCGGGTCGAGGCACAACCTGTACTACAGGCTCAAACGGTATCAATTCTTTCAATTCTTGCGCTCCCAACTGCGATGGCTATCGTACGCTTGCTAACACGCTTTGCCCACCTTGAACTCTGCGATGGCTCAACATTGTGAGCCTATACCAACCTGCCAGGAGTCAAATTGACTCCTGCACGCCTGCTATTACCTTTTGCGTCTTATGAAAACGCTGTGACACCGCAACAGGCGCTACGGTCTTGATCCCAATCTTGCTTTATTTCTTGCGCCTCTTTCTATTCGCTACACAGGCAAGCCTCCTCTCCAAAAGAGCGAGAATCTCTTTTCTGCTATTCACATACATGGCAAGGCGCGGAAATAGGAAATTTTCATTGGGTTGATGAGGCGCTGGTGAGGAGCAGTGAAGGGGAGCAGAGGGGAAAAGGATACACGTATGCTAGGCAATGCCCGAATTCACGTGTTATCTTAAACTCAGCCCCGTGCGCTGTCTTCGTCAGCGTCTGGGTCAGATAGGCGTATCTGCTACCAACAGGTACGCCTATCGCGCTTTTTGCATCAGGTTGTAGAGCTAGTATACCATACGTGCGTTGCTCTGGGCATGCTCAGGGTAATAGCCAGGAACATTGCGCAAAAGCATTGTATTTGTTTGCAAAGCTCAGCCTTCGTCTATGCCTGTCATGTTGGCGTAGCCGTGGGGATGGCGCTGACGCCAGTTCCAGGCGCTCTCGATGATAGCGTGGAGATCAGGGAAACGCGGCTGCCAGCCCAGTTCTGCACGGATGCGCTCCGAACTGGCGACCGTCGCCACCTGATCGCCTGGACGGCGCGGCTGCTCGTCTACCGGCAACGCTCTGCCAGTCACAGCGCGCGCCGTCTCCACCACCTGCCGCACCGAATAGCCGTTGCCATTGCCGACATTGTAGACGCGCATCCCTGGCTCCGTCCGCCCCAGCGCCAGCAGATGCGCCTGCGCCAGATCGGCCACATGAATATAGTCGCGGATCGTTGTGCCGTCGGGGGTGGGATAATCGGTGCCGAAGATCGTGACGGGGCGGTCCTCGGCGGCGGCCTGGAGAACCAGCGGGATGAGATGCGTCTCCGGCTCGTGCATCTCGCCATTGCGTTCGGTGGCGCCAGCCGCATTGAAGTAGCGGAGCGCCGTGCAGGTTAGCCCGTGCGGCTCCGCCGACCAGCCCAGGATACGCTCCACCATCAGCTTGGAGTCGCCATAGGGATTGTTCGGTTGCAACGGCGCCTCTTCGGTGATGGGCAGCGTAACGGGATCGCCATAGAGCGCGGCGGTGGAGCTGAAGACGAGCTTTTTTATTCCGGTGTCGAGCATGGCGCGTAGCACACTCATGCTACCGGCGACGTTGTTCTCGAAGAAACGGTCGGGGTTCGTCACCGAGAGTCCCACCTCGATCAGCGCCGCCATGTGGATGACCGCCTCGATCTGCTGCTCGCGCAACACCTGCACAAGCCGCCCGGTATCGCGCACATCGCCCCGCACCACCAGCACGCCCGGCAGCAGCGCGCTTGTGTGTCCTTTCACCAGCGAATCATAGATGACCGGCGTGTGCCCGGCCCCCACCAACTCCTCAACGATGACGCTGCCAATATAGCCGGCGCCGCCAGTCACCAATACACGCATAAACGTTGCTCGTTGCTCCTATGACGATGAATAGGATGTTAAATTCGCGGCAGTCAACTGCCGGCCACAACGTGACAGTGCCAATGGTATCATATCCCAGGCAGTATAACGGCCCAGGTGCCCAGGTGATAGCCCGAAACACTGGGTGATAGACCATCCGAGCCGTTCCCAGATTCCACCCACGTTCAGCTATTCACATCACAGCCCTGTCCGCCTTGACCCTGTGGATACCCTGCGGCTACGATTTCCGATAGACGGACCAGCTACGCATCGGACAGTCAGACAGTAGACCCATGCAAGGCCTATGCAAGCCCAGGACCCAGGAGAGCACTATCCACTATGCGACCAATTCACTTGATGAATAGCGAATACGATGGCGGAACACCCAGCACCTCTGAACGATACGAGACGCATCGAGCGCGCCATATACCCTGGCAGTTCAGCCTGCTCGCGCTGGCGCTTCTGCTGACTGTGACGCTGGTAGGCTGTGGGAGTTCCGGCGCAACCGCACAGTCACCGCAATCGCAGGCGACGCCAACAACAACGGCGTCAACTGCGCCGCCAGTGACCTATGTCGCCATTGGCGCCTCTGATGCGCTGGGCGTCGGCGCGTCTGATCCCGCGACCCAGGGCTATGTGCCACGCATCATCGCACGCCTGCCCAAAGGCTCTGCTGCGTTGAATGTCGGCGTCAGTGGCATTCTGCTGCACGATGCCGTACAGCAGGAATTGCCGCAGGCCATTGCCTTCCATCCCACGCTCATCACGGTCTGGCTCGTTGGCAACGATTTCCGCCAGTGTACGCCGCTCACGCAGTACGCCGCCGACCTCAATACGCTGCTGACGCAGTTGCAGACACAGACGCATGCCAAAGTCTTCGTCGCCGATACGCCCGATATGAGCCTGCTGCCGTATTTCGCGCAGGAACACGGCGCGGGCGGCGGCGCGTGTGTTGCTGGCGCAAGTGCGGCGCAGATTCACGCGATGGCGCAGCAATGGAATGCCGTGATGGACCCGATCATCCTGAGTCACGGCGCGGTGTTGGTGGACCTCTATCACTCGGACCTTGCCGCCCATCCTGAATACGTCTCCAACGACGGCTTCCATCCCTCGTCGCTGGGCTACGAGCAACTGGCAAATTACTTCTGGGCGGCGATCACCACGCACCACGCTGTGCCTAATTCATGAGGATACAGAAAAGTTGCCGCTCTCTCGTGTCCTGTGCTACAGTCCTCTCGTGTTTGCTCGCAAGAGTTCCTCATGAGTCCTCTATAACAGAAAGGGCTGTGTTATATGGCGGATACCTCAGAAACGGCGGCGGCGCCACGAACGCATGTGTCGTTGCAGGTGAATGGGACAACGCGCGAGGTGGATATCGAGCCGCGCCGCACGTTGCTTTCAGTCCTGCGCGACGACCTGAGCCTGACCGGCGCGAAGCCCGGCTGCGAGATGGGCAATTGCGGCGCCTGCACCGTGCTGCTAGATGGCGAGGCGGTCTATAGCTGCCTGACGCTGGCGGTCGAGTGCACAGGGCGCGAGATTACTACCATCGAAGGGCTGAGCGCGAGCGGCGAACTCGATCCGGTGCAGCAGGCGTTCATTGCGCATGATGCGCTACAATGCGGCTTCTGCACACCAGGGCAGATACTCGCTATGAAGGCACTCTTCGCCACCAATCCGCATCCCGACGACGAGACCATCGAACGGGCGATGTCCGGCAATATCTGTCGTTGTGGCGCATACCCGAAGATTCTGGCGGCGGCACGGGCGCTGGCAGGAACGCAGGCGGCGCAGCAGTAACCTGCCGGCGCACAGGCTCGCGGCTTTGAAACGCCGAGATATGATTGCCTCATGAGAGGATTAAACATACATGCCAATTCGCATCATCACCACACATCTCGAATTCGAGGGACAGATTTCCGAGCAGCGGGTCGTCATGGAGGGCGAGGAACCGGCGGTCTGGGGACCGGAGGCCGAGCTGGCGGTCGTTGGCAAGGTGACGCCACGCGTGGATGGACGCGAGCGCGTCACCGGGTCTGCGCAGTACGCCTATGACGTGCAATTGCCAGGGATGCTGGTTGCGGCGGGGCTGCGTTCGCCGCATCCACATGCGCGTATTGTACGTATAGACGCCAGCCGCGCCGAGACTGCGCCGGGTGTGCGCGCTGTGTATCATCACTTCAATACAGGTGATTTGAATAATCCCAGCAATGACAGGCCAGTCTTTGGCGATGAGTTGCTCTATCAGGGTGATCTCGTCGCCGTCGCCATTGCAGAGACGAAGGAGCAGGCGCAGGACGCGCTGGCGCTGATAGCGGTCGAGTATGAGCCGCTACCCTTCGTCGTGGATCAACGCGCGGCGCTCGCGGCTGACGCGCCAAAGGTCAGCACCACCTACGAACACAACACCATCCCTGAAGGGTTCCCGCAGACCTATGAGCGCGGTGATCTCGACGCAGGCTTCGTTCAGGCCGATGTCACCGTGGAGGCGCAACTCAGCACGCCGACCGCGCTGCATAACAGCATGGAGACGCACGGCGGCGTGGCGCAGTGGGACGGGCGCACACTCACCATTTGGAGTTCGACGCAAGACGTATATGGCGTGCGGCGCGGGGTCGCATCGGCGCTGGGGCTGCAACAGAACCAGGTGCGCGCCATCAAGCAATATATGGGTGGCGGCTTCGGCAACAAATTCGGCGCGCATCACTCCGGCCTGGTGGCGGCCTATGCGGCGTATACGCTCGGCAGGCCGGTCAAATATATGCTGAGCCGCGAAGAAGAGAACCTCGCCGCCGGCAATCGCCCTGAAACTATCCAGACGTATCGCATTGGCGCAAAGAAGGACGGCACACTGACGGCCATCGAGCAGCATACAATAGGCAACGTCGGCGCGATAGGCAGTTGGTTCTCGCCGGTGGCAATGGCGACCAAAGAACTCTATCAATGCGCCAACATCCGCACCGTGGACGAGGCGGCGCGCACCAATCTCGGCACGCAGGCGTCGTTCCGCGCGCCGGGAGTGGTTGAGGGCACCGCTGGGTTGGAGGTCGCGCTGGACCAGTTGGCCGCCGCGCTCGGCATGGACCCGTTGGAACTGCGGCGCAAGAACTACGCGGAACGCCATCAGGCGCTTGATCGGCCCTACTCACGCAAGCTGCTGCTGGAAGCCTACCGCCTGGGCGCGGAACGCATCGGCTGGGCGGAACGCGACCACGAGGAACGGCGCTATCCGCAGGGACGCGACGGCTATCTGCGGCGCGGCATCGGCATGGCGAGCCAGCTCTGGGGCGGCGACGGCGGCCCGCCAGCGCAGGCTATCGCCAAGCTCTTGCCGGATGGCACCGCTGTGATTCTGACGGGCACCCAGGATATCGGCACCGGTACGCGCACGGTGCTGGCGCAGATTGCAGCGGAGGAGCTTGGCCTCCCTTTGGAACAGGTGCGGGTGGAGCTTGGCGATACGGAGTTCGGCGTCTTCTCGCCGCCCAGCGGCGGCAGCATGACACTCGCCTCGGTTGGTCCCGCCGTGCGCATGGCGGCGGCTGAGGCACGCAAAGAACTGGTGGAGGTAGTGGCGCAGTTGAGCGAAGCGCCGACCGACGCCCTGGATGTGCGCGACGGGCATATCTTTTCACGTGAAACCGGCAAAGAGATGGGCGCCATCGGCTCGTTCCTGGAACTACTGGATGGACATGAGATTACGGCGAAGGGCATGCGCGGCCCCAACGCTGAGAATATGTCGGTGCGAACCTTCGGCGCGCAGTTTGCCGAGGTGGAGGTAGATATCGGCACGGGCAGGGTGCGCGTGCTACGCATCGTCGCCGTGCATGACTGCGGGCGCATCGTCAATCCGTTGACGTTCAGCAGCCAGATCGAAGGCGGCATCATTCAGGGGCTTGGCTTTGCCCTGATGGAGCAGCGCATCGTAGATCAGCGGCTTGGCGCGGTGCTGAACGCTAATCTCGAAAACTACAAAGTGCCGACGATCCGTGACATCCCGCAGATTGACATCATCCTGCTGGACCAGCCGAACGTCCATGCCAATACGATTGGCGCGCTGGGCGCTGGTGAGCCGCCGATTATTCCCACGCCCGGCGCCATCGCCAACGCCGTCGCGCACGCGCTGGGCCGTCCGGTGAAGGCGCTACCACTGACCCCTGATCGCGTCCTCGACCTGCTGAACTCATAAGCGCTTGAAATCAGGTAGATAGACATGAACACCTTCGAGCATGTGACAGTGACAGACGGCAATGAGGCCGTCAAGCTGCTGAGCGAACGTGGCGGCGCTGCTGGCGAGACGAAGATCATCGCCGGTGGCACCGACCTGCTGACGCTGATGAACGCCAGCCTGATTGCGCCGCAACGACTGGTGAACTTGAAGGCAGCGCGTGCCCTCCGCTATCTACGTTTCGCTGAAGATGGCGCGCTTCACATCGGCGCGCTGGCGACGCTGGCGGATCTCGAACGCGACGCCGGGGTGGCGCGGCGGCTGCCCATCCTGGTGGAGAGCGTGCGCGACGCCGCGACGCCACAGTTGCGAGCAATGGCGACGGTAGCCGGCAACCTGTTGCAGCGTCCGCGCTGCTGGTATTTTCGCGGCGCGCCACACTGCTGGCTGAAAGGTGGCGCTGAATGTTTCGCGCGGGACGGCGAAAACAAGTATCACGCCATCTTCGGCGCAAGTTCCTGCGTCGCCGTACACCCTTCCGATCTTGCGCCTGCGCTGCTGGCGCTGGACGCCGAACTGCTAATCAACGGGCCGTCTGGCGTGCGCACGCTGCCGCTGGCAGCGTTCTTTCATGAGCCGACCAACGACGCGCGCATCGAGCATACGCTCGCGCCGGACGAGGTGATTACGGAGATTCGCGTACCGGGGCAGCCGGAGGGCGCAAACGGCGCATATCTCAAGATGATGGACCGCCAGGCGTGGGCCTTCGCGCTCGCCAGCGCAGCAGCGCAACTCAGTGTGGAGGACGGCGTGATTCAGCAGGCGCGGATCGTGCTTGGTGGCGTGGCAACCGTTCCCTGGCGCGCGACGCAGGCGGAAGATGCGCTCACCGGCCAGCAATTGACGCCAGAACTGGCGCGGACGGCGGCTGAAGCGGCGCTTGCGGGCGCGGCGCCGCTGGCGCACAACGGCTACAAAGTCCCGCTGGCGCGCGAGCTGGTGCGGCGAGCGATTCTGCGTGCAGGCAGCGTCCCCCACCCCTAACCCCTTCGCGGCGGGACTAGCGCGGCAGGCAGACCGGGCAGACCCAGCCGTGCGCTTTGGTGTGCTTCCAGCCCCACGCCAGCGCCTTTGCCGCGCCCAGCCTGCGTTTGGGCACATCGAGCGCCGCCGCGCGATGGCAGATGCCGCAACTGATCCAGTAGTCGGCGATGATGCGGCCTGCGCGCCGCTGCTCATCTCCCTGGTCTTCGCTATCTTCTAGATCGTTTAGATCGTTCTTTCCCATCGAGTTGCTCTCCAAAATGCCGGCAAATCGCCAGGATATCTGGCCTGCCGGTGAAGAAGACGCACCATCACATGCGAAGCAGCAGACCGCTTCATCGCTGCGATAATGGCATACCATGTGAGCTTTGTTTGCTAGTGCAGGCGTATCGCCGCTTAGCGGGAGCAGAACGATGGAGGCATAGCGAGGAAAAGCCTTTCTTTGGTCATGGGTCAGTGTCGTTGCGCGGTGCGGCGTCGCCCTTGTTTACGCCCATCGTGCCCGCCAGTCTCATCTTCAGTTTTCGAGCGCGGGCGGAACTGCATGCGGATGGTCGTGCCCTCGAAGCCAAAGACCTCGCGCAGCCGGTTCTCCAGATAGCGTTCATAGGTGAAATGCACCAGTTCCGGGTCGTTGACGAAGAACACGAAGGTCGGCGGATTCACGTCCGCCTGGGTAGCGTAATACACCCGCAGTTGTCGCCCCTGAATGAAAGAGGGATGGTGCCGGTTCACTGCGTCGCGCACGACATCGTTCAACTGCGACGTGCCGATGCGAATCTGGCGCGTTTCGTAGATGCGCAGCGCATGGTCCATAATCGAGCCGACATGATACCTGGTTTTGGCGGCAGCGAAGACCACCGGCGCATAGGGAACGAACTTGAGCGCCTCGCGCACTTCGCGCGTGAATTGCTTGGCGTCGAGCATATCTTGCTCAGCGACGGAGATGGCTGGCGCGGGCGTCTCCCCCGGCACCAGCGACACCGGATGGTCCGGGTCGGCCAGTTCGGAGAGGATACGGCGGCGTTCGCGCACCAGATCCCACTTGTTGACGACGACGATGATGCCTTTGGCGGCGTCGTTGATATAGCCAGCGACGTGCGCATCCTGCGCAGTGATGCCTTCGATGGCGTCTATCATCAGCACGGCGACATCACAGCGGTCAATCGCGCGATGCGAACGCAGCACGCTGTACTTCTCCACGCCCACGCCGATGCGCCCGCGCCGCCGGATGCCCGCCGTATCCAGCAAGATGACGCGCTGACCTTTGTGTTCGACTTCCGTGTCAATCGTATCGCGGGTGGTGCCAGGAATGTCACTGACGATCACACGGTCCTGCCCCAGAATGGCGTTGACCAGCGAAGATTTGCCAGTGTTTGGCCGTCCAACGATGGCCACACGCAGGATGCCGGGGTCCGGCTCCGTCTCTTCGTCGCCGTCGGAGGGTGGCAGCGCCTCGGTGATGGCGTCCAGCAGTTCGCCGGTGCCAGTGCCGGAGATCGAGGAGAGCGTGATCGGCTCGCCAAGTCCCAGCGTGTAGAACTCGACGGCCTCCTGGCGCTGCTTCTGGTTGTCAGCCTTGTTCGCGCCCAGGACGACGGGCTTCTTGGAGCGGCGCAGCATGTCGGCGACATCGCTATCGGCGGCAGTGATACCATCGCGCACGTCCACTAGCAACACAATTACATCGCATTCTTCGATGGCAAGCTGAGCCTGCGCGGTGATGAGCTTGCTGAAGTCGCCGGTGCCTTCCAGTTCCAGGCCGCCGGTATCCACGATGGTAAAGATGCGCCCGTTCCATTCGCAGTCGGCGTAGATACGGTCGCGGGTGGTGCCGGGCAGGTCTTCGACGATGGCAATGCGCTGGCCGGCGAGTTTATTGAACAGTGTGGACTTGCCGACGTTTGGCCGGCCCACAATGGCAACGAGTGGTTTCATAACAGGTTATCCACAATCTCTGTTTGCAACAGCGATCCTTAGCATATCGAACACGCGCTATCCCTGGCAATCATGTTAGGGGCCAGGGTAGCGTCTCATTGTATCACGTTGCTGGTCATATCGGGCTTAATGGAGACCAGCGGGAAAGCGCGAACGAGCCGCAAATATTCTTCTTCAGTTGTGCGGTCTAAAGTTGCTGGCATAACTGATGGTCTCCTTCTCCAAATACCTACGGGTTAACACGAGTCATTATGTGAGAAACAGTGGCACGTACCCCGCTGAAGTCTCGTCGAAGGTTCGATGCCAGAGTTGTGTGCCATTACTCGCGCTGAAAGCCAGCACAGTATCCGCCAGTCCAGGGTAAGTTGTGTCTCCTGTATGTACAATTAACGTACCGTTAGCCAGCGCCAATCCTGCTGGTTGATCCGCTATAGCAGCAGGTTGCTGCCAGATAACCTTGCCAGTAGCAGCAGATAATGCCAGCACCTCGTTTAGATTGCTGGTATAGAGCATTCCGTCCGCAACAATGGGCTGCGAAAACATCACAGCCTGCGCACTGTCATCAATGACCCCATTAGACGGCTGTGGCCGATTGAGGATGTCATAGCGCCAAAGCGGCTTGCCATCGCTGGCGCGCATGGCGTAGAGGCGCGCGCCATCTGTACCCCCAACGCCAATCAATGTAGACATATAGACGACCCCATTGGCAACTACCGGCGCAAGCGTTGATGGGTCCGCATCATAGTAAAACAGGTCAACGGCATTCGTTGTGACATTCCAGAGCAATTTTCCATTGTTGGCGCGTAACGCGAACAGATGAATATCTCCCTGGATGATCATGTTGCCGGTGCTATAACCACTGGCCGTGATATAGAGGACGCCATTGGCGCTGGTCATTGCCAGCGCGGCGTAATCATTTCCCTTGAATTGCAATGGCTGGGTCCAGAGTAGTTCGCCCGTCTCAGCGTTCAATGCGACCAACGACTCACCAACACCAACATACAGCGTACTGCCAACGATCAATGGCAGCGACATCTCCAACGCAGGGGGCACAAAGGGATAGTGCCAGCGCACTGCCCCATTGCTGGCATTCAAGGCATAGATGCCGTTCGAGTTGCTAAGAATATCGGAATGGGCAGGCGCTTGCGTCGTGACATACACGGTATCGCTATCGGCAGCAACCACGATATGCGACGGAAGAATGGGGAGCGCGTTGCTCCAAAGTAACTTATCATCGCTGGCATGAACGGCAATCACCGGCCCAGTGTTCATTTGGACATCTCGCTGGTCAGGATAGGCATCAGTGTAGATGACCCCATTAGCATAGACCGGCGGAATCTCGCTAAAATAGTCTGTCTCCCAACACTTGGAGCCATCTTTTGCGCGCAGCACAAAAATAGCGTCGGTGTCTGGAACATATATCTTTGGTCCAGCGCAGACATGCCCGAATATTGTCCACGGAGAGACCGAAGAAGATGATGCCTGCTGCTGTGGTGAATTGAGCGCCTGCGGTATCTTGAAGAACAGGATGCCGGCGAACAACAGACAATACACTACGGCAAAGCCTACCTGATATGGCCGCCAGCGCCTTCGTCGCTCGGTTGGCATAGATGAAGGTAGCGGTTCGGATTGGCTCTCCTGGTCAGTGGTGGTTGGCATAGAGTGGTCCTTACATCCACAGCGCCGCCGACCGATCAGCCGAAACGCAAAACCGGTGATGCGCTCCCTCAACGCGCGGCAAGCAACAGGGCATGCGACACTGCATGCCTATTGTAGCACGCCCTCGCCGGTTGTTGGAAGACCTCACGGCAAATCCTGCTTGCTCCAGGAACCGTTGGCATAATGCAGGAATGAGCCGAACGAAACATCAGTGACCAGTGCCGGCGCGCATCCACGCAGATATTCCCTGGTACCAGCCGCCCAGAACTCACCAGGAGCAGCCTGTGCAAGCCCGCCTACGAACACGTTGGCGGTGGATGGTATTGAGAACGGGTAGGGAATCTCTTGCCAGTTTCCATTCACATAGCGCGCCATCACCGCAGTCCGATGATAGCGCGCGTCTTGCTGATAGCCGGTCAGCCAGACGTCGCCATCTGCGAACGCATAGAGCTGGTCCCAATAATCGCCTGCGAGACTGCCGGGCAGATTGAGGTGCGCCCAGCTCGTTCCGTTATAGTGCAGCAGGAGGGCCGGGGTCGGCGGCCCCTGCGTTTCCAGTGCCCAGCCATCGGTCGCCGAGGCCATGCTGATTGATTCCAGCATCAGGTCGGGCGTGTCCGGCTGCTCGCGTGTGATGCTCCAATGCCCCTGAGAATAGTGCGCGATGATATTGGGACCGTTGCCATAATCTGGCCCGACGAACCACACGCCACCATTTGCCGTCGCCGACATATCATGGAACTCGACGGTATCCGGCAGCGAGGGAATTGGCACCGGCGTCCAGGTTCCGTTCAGGTAATGGCGAATGATGATCGTTCCCCGGCTGGCGGGGTCATGTGGGTTCCGCGCGACATCATCATCCTGAATCAGCATCCAGCCCTCAGTGGGCGACACCATCACCACTTTCATCGGGCTGGCGAAATTGGGCTGCTCATTGCTGAGCGCTGGAACCTGCACCCAGCGCCCGCCGGTATAGTGCAACAGCAGTTCGCTGGGAACGCCGTTTTCCCAATGCCAGAGGCCAAGCGCCCAGCCATCGCCGGGCGAATCCATCGAGATACTTTTGAGTTCGCTTACCGGATAGGTCGGGCCGAACTGCGTCCATTTTCCA
>JAJPKE010000037.1 GCA_021323855.1 Chloroflexota bacterium
CCGGTCGCCTGGCGTAGATCGCGAATCATCTGCAACACATTGTCGCCGTTCTTCTTGTCCAGATTCCCGGTCGGTTCATCCATGATGACAATGGCTGGGTTGGTGGCTAAGGCTCGCGCCACCGCCACCCGCTGCTGCTCCCCACCGCTCATCTGGTTGGGTTTGTTGCCCAGCCGGTGGCCCAAGCCCACCAGGGTGAGCAGTTCTTTGGCCCGCTCTGAGGGTTTCCCGGGATGCTTGCCGACATAGAGCGGCACCTCGACATTCTCCTGGGCGGTGAGCGTCGGGATGAGGTTGAAGGCTTGGAAGACCATGCCAATCTTCTGGTTCCTGACGGCCGCCAGTTTGCCCTCGCTCATGCGGGTGATGTCCACCCCATCCACGAAGACTTGCCCGCTGGTGGGATTATCCAATCCAGCGATGATGCCGAGCAGGGTAGATTTGCCAGAGCCAGAGGGACCGACGATGGCGACGAATTCGCCATGCTCGATCCGCAGGCTGATGCCTTTGAGGATGTCAATGCGCTCGCGGCCCAGCGGCAGCGATTTGCGAATGTCTATCGCTTCCAACGCGGCGGTACGGGTCGCGACCGGCGCGGCGCCGGCGTTTGTGCTTGTGGTGGTATCCATGTGTATGCGCTAGCTCCCTGTGCTGCTCCCCAGCCCGGCCAGAGCCAGGGATGGACTGATGAACTGACTGATGGACTTAAGCGAACTCTGCGGTGATGTAATGCGCGACAGTGCTGTTCTCCCAGCAGCGTTGCTGGACCCCTGCTGTAGCATCATTGCCGTGGGTGTTTACGAACGAACTGCGCAAATGGTTCAACTGAGCGTTATTGTCAAATAACCTCGTAGACGTTGCCCCGCGATAGCGTAGCAGTCCCGCCGCGACGAAAACCAGTGCCGAAGGTCACGCCAGGGTCATGCAATGTCACACCAGAGTCATGTTTGCGCGCAGGACAACGGTAGGACAAAAGTGATAGGTACGCCTGCAACGCGCATGCCAGGGCGTATCCGCTCTCACTTCATGGCGGCTTTTGGGACGATACTACCGAAGAGATACAGCGACAATAGATCGAAAATGCAGCAGAAATCTGCACGATGCACCGGCTGCTCGCGGCTGTGAACAGCCGACGCACGCAACGGACCGGCTGAAGCCAGCAGAGCGCTGCGCCCGTTGGTGGCTCTCAGCCCATGTCACCGTGCGCTGGCACTTGAGTGTCGCGACTTCTCTGGCGTGCGCCGGCAATTTATTGCCGCGATATTATGGCATGAGGAAGCCATTCGATTTTTGTTCACCATGTGGGTGCGAGACGACGTGTTTCGTGTCATGTGCGCCGCTCACCCGTTTCAGCGGCACCAGTTGCATGAGTCTCTGGCCCAGGCGTAGCATGGCAAAGAGGTAGGTATCATGGGGAGCGGCAGCGTCGCCACCTTTCAGTGAGTAATCTTCGCCACTCGCCAGCAAATAGTCCGCCGGATAATAGCCGATGACCGGCAGGTGGCGCTTGCTCGTGCTTTCTGGCAGGGACGACGCGGAGGGCGCATCAATGCGGCTGAAGACGACGCCCACACGCCCATACGGCGGTAGCGCATCGTGCAGTCGCTCGGCAATACGGTCAGCAGCCTGCTGGCCGGCTTCAGTGGGTTCCGTCACCGTCACCACATAATCCACTCCGGTGGCGAATCCGCCGCTATGCTCCAATAGCGCGGCGTCAATATCCAGCAAGATGACATCTGCATGGCCGGTGGTCTCGCGGCGCGCCTGCTCCACCAACGCAGGGATGTCGTGCATCTGAGCAGTGGTTGGCGCCCAGTAGACGAGATTCTTCACCGCGCCATGCGCAAAGAGCGTGTTCAGGCAGGCGCGTCTGCCCGTCAGGTCCACAAGTAATACATGGAGTCCCTGGGCGATCAGCACACGTCCTAGATAGTACGCAGCAGTACTTACGCCATGTCCACGGTGTTCCTGGGTCAGCGCCACACAAGCGGGGCGCGCTGGCGATGTGTCATCTACTGTCATGATATGTACCTGCTGTATCTAAAAAGTCACGTGCCTGGAAAGCTCGGCGGTTGGCTGACATTCGCTGCCGGTTGTCGTGTACCGGCGTAGTATCGTGAATCATCGCGCATCATCACATCATATCATTGCGCGTTATTGCGCGTTATGGCATACGGCATGCGGATGCTTCATGTCCGGTCGCATCTGCTCACGCGCGAGAATCCTATAGAGCATATTCCAGGCCAATTTGTGGCCAATGTGTGGCACTGGCATTCCCGCCTGACATCCAGGCGAGCAGGCGGCGACTGTAAGGGATTTGTGAGGATTGTAAAAATATGCGGAAAGTATGTGAGATTGCTCACATTCGCCGGAAAGCGACGTAATCTTTGCGCTTTGCCGGGCGTTTCATAACGTGTGGGATGTTTTCTGCGGGGTACCATGAGCAGTATTTGTCGTTGGAGATCATGGGCAATCATCAGAGGAGTACGGTGGGGATCAATGAGCCAGAGAGGGCATAATTCGCAGAGCAGACAGAGCAGACAGAGCCAGCAGAGACAGCAGGGCCGGGGAAGATGGGGAGCGTTGGCGCGCGCCATGACGCTGGCGGCGTTATTGGTGCTGAGCGCCTGCGCTGCCAATCCCAATGCAGTCAAATCGTCGCCTGCGGTCAAAGTGCAGGCAGAGAATTCTTCCATAACTTATACCGCAACGCATTATCCGCTGCATTGGAATCCCAGCCGTCCCTTGTCGCTCTATACTGTCGCCAATGAATACATTGCGCATATGACGCTGGACCAGGAACTCGGCCAGCTTATCATCGCCGCGCTGAGCGACACTGATTACAACGCCAACAACGCGGGCATGGTCGAGCAGGAAGGTGTCGGCGGCATCTTGCTCTATACCGTCAACATGAAGACGAAGGACCAGACACGCCAGTTGATTGCAACGGCGCAGGCGCACGCGACGATTCCGCTGCTGGTGCTGACCGACGAAGAGGGCGGCTACGTGGACCGGCTGCAACAGTTCTATGGTTTCCGCCCGTCTGCCTCGATGATCGGCGCGACAGGTGATCCCTCTTACGCCAAGCAGCAGGGCTACAAGACCGGCCAGGACATGGCGACGCTCGGCTTCAATGCCGATTTTGCGCCGGATGTGGACGTGCAACTGGTGAATGGGCCGGACCAAATGACCCGCACCTTTGGCACCACACCGGATGCCGTCACGACGATGGCAGGCGCCTATATGACGGGGATGCAGGATGCCGGCGTTACGGTCTGCCTCAAGCACTTCCCCGGCCTGGGCGCCGCCACCACCGACGCGCACCTGAGCCTGCCAGTCATCAAGCGTACCCGCGATCAGATCGAGTCGGTTGAGCTGGCCCCCTATCGCAATCTGATTGCCACCGGGCAGGTGCAGATGATTATGACCACCGACCTGCTCATGCCGGCGATAGACCCGACGATGCCCGCAGAACTCTCACAACCCATCATCACTGGCATCCTGCGGCAAGAGCTTGGCTACAACGGCGTGGTCGTCACCGATGCGCTTTACATGGATGGCATCTCGAAGAAGTGGACCGAGGCGCAGGCTGGTGTGCTGGCCATCGAGGCGGGCGATGATATGCTGGTCGGCCCGTTCTCGACAGACCAGGTAAGCTGGATGATTAGCGCGCTCAAAGACGCCATCAACAATCACCAACTCAGCAAAGAGCGCATTGACGAGTCGGTGCGGCGCATCCTGACACTCAAGATGCGCATGGGGCTGCTGCCGGTGCCGGCGGGTATCGCACCGGTGCCACCGCTTGGCTCGATGAACGTTCAAGTGGTGGATGGGCCGGTTGCGCTGCCGCCGAACACCAACGGCTGAGCGGAGAGACCTCACCCCCTGACTCCCTCTCCCGCGAGGAGAGGGGAACCGGAGCGATCTCACCCCTAACTTGCTCGCTAATGAGGAGAAGGGGGAACTTAGACGAGGAATAGCTCCCTGCGTGATTGCTGTCTTGGCGAGAGCGCAAGGGAGCATTTCTTTGGTCCGCGCGCTGCACAAGCACAGCGTCGGTTATGTGCGAGCTGGATGCCTGGATAAGCAAACTCGTGGTATACTCAGCGCCAGTATGTGAAACTACCCACTGTTCTTCTCGTTCGTTAGTAGGTATAGTAATGGGGGCCAGACGTTTTCAACGCATGCTCACGGCAACGCCACAAAACACTGGCGCAACTGGCATAGCAGTGGGCATGGCGGCAGGCAACGTCGCCTGGCTACATTCGGCCTTATCTGGTGTATCTGGCTTATTTGGCTGCGGCTGCGGCTGCGGCGGTATTGGTCTTATGTTTTGTCAGTGCAACCCGGAGGTTTCTCTTGCCGCGTGCGCCGCGTACCGTGTGTGAGCGGGTAGAGGGGCGGAAGGACCGGCATGCCGGGATGAGCGGCAACCAAGCAAAAGGGGATAGTCATGCGGCAAAAACTCAGCGCGTCCCAACGTTCAGGTCATGCAATCACTGACCTGTACGATGAAACACGTGGTGTCTTTCTCATTCAATATCCTGTCTGGCTCGTCATCACGCTGGCGCTGGCTGGCGTGGCCGCGTTTGCAATGGCAGGTTTCCTCGGGTATACCCATCTCGTCGGCGGCACATCCCAGCCACTCACCGCTGGTGATCGCGCATTTATCCAGCCCTGGGAACTGTTCCTCTGGTTCAGCGCGTTGATGCTGACGCTGCTGATCTCGATCTTCCGCGATAAATCGCTGCGTGGGCGTTTGATCGCCATGCTGATTACCGCATGTCTGGCAATCATCCTCGTCGGCATCTTCTATTTTAGCAATTCCCTGCCGGATTTCCTTCAGCAATTGCTCAAGGACATCAATCTGGCGGCGCTTGCCAGCGACGCGAATACCTACACCTTCATCAACTTCCTTATCATCGCCATCTTCTGGGCGGATACGATTCGCCGCTGGGTGCGCCGCATGCGTGGATTGCCACCCAGCCCGCGCGTGGATATTGGTTGGGGGTCGGTGCGCAGCAGCTATGACCCGAACGATATGCCTTCGCTGCAAGAACTCATCTCCGGCGATCTGATTGCCGGCGCGGTGCTAACGTTTGCCCTGGCGGGCCTCTTTGAGGCAGGCTTCCTGAGCCTCTTCATCCATACGACACCGCCGATGACCACCTGCACGGTTTCATGGCCCTTCGGCGCCTGCGCTGGCGGTGGCGGTGTCCACAATCCGCCGACGCTGACGTTCATGGACCTGATCCAGACGTTGGTGTATTTGCCGCTGGGCCTCATCATCCTGGCGCTGGCGGCAACGCTCTCCGGCCTGGGCGCGGTCGGTGGCGTCAACGACAAAACGCTGGAAGCGCAGTTGCCTGCCGCCGCCAGCGCGGAGCAGTCCAGCACACCCGCTATCGCGGTGGATGTTTCGACGACGGTGCTCAATACGCTGAAGAGTGCGCTCAACCGTCGCCTGCGCCTGATCGTCAACAATCTCATTCTCTCACTGCGGATGGTTGGCTGGCCAGCGCTGATCTTCATTGGCACCTATGGGCTGGCGGAGCTTTCCACCAACATCCAGAACTACCTGCATAGCGGCAAGCATGTGGTAGATTTTCTGAGTTACGTCTTACCTGCGGCTGGCTGGGGATTGGCGACGATCCTGTGTCTGGTCTTCTCGGCGGCGCTCTTGCTCTTTCGCTGGCGCGTGGCGGATAATACGCTGCGCTTCATTGGGCTGATTGGTTTCGTCATCCTGCTGACGTTCTGGATTTTCTCGCTGGCATTGTGGGGCTTCAACCAGTTGCTCCTCAAAACTGGCGCTTCTCAGCGCCATCCATTTGATCCGCCCAGCTTCACAACCTATATTTCGCTGGCGGCGCTGCTGATATTTGGCATCCTCTGGAGCCTGCGCCTCTTGCGAGGACCGCGCGCCCAGCCTGGTTCTGCCACGCCTGCGCCAACGGTGGGTGCGAATCCACCGGCCAGCGCCGGATTCAGCGTGGCGACGCCACCCGCTGGTTCGTCTGCGAATGATGAGAGCGCGACGAGGCCGGTTAGCGGCGATCCCAATGCAACGAATGCGACGAATCTGGCTCAATCGCCAGCACAACCGCCTGACAGCACACAACGTTGAGCTATTGTAAACGCTTGGGGGAAACGAGAGGGCTGGTAACGGGAGATACGGTGCTGGCCCTGGCGTCGCACACCATCATTGAAAGGCAGATAACGTATGCGAGCAATGTTTAGCCGTATGGGCAATTCGCAGCACGCTATCACCGATGTCTATGACGAGGAACGCCGCACCTTTCTGGTGCGCTATCCCGTCTGGCTGGTGGTGGGGCTGGGCTTGAGCGGCGTGATCGTGTTCCTGCTCACCGGATTTCTGGGGTTCCGCGATAGCATGGAGCCAGCGATCACTGGCAAGCTGTTTCATGAGCCGTGGGCGCTCTATCTCTGGTTCTGCGCGCTCATCCTGACGCTGCAAATCTCGATCCTGCGACATCCCTCGCTGCGGCGACAGTTGACCGAGACGTTGATCGTCACGGTCTTCTGTATCATCTTCGTCGGCATCCTGTATTATTTCAACGTCCAGATCAGCAATTTCCTGTCCAGCATCCTGAGCGCGATTCTCGGCAAGCATATCATTCTGAAGCTGCTGGGTAGCTCGCCGCTGACCTATACCATCATCAACTTCCTCATCATCGCCATCTTCTGGGTGGATACGATTCGCCGCTGGGTGCGTCGCTCGCGTGGCGATTCTCCCACCCGCCGTATTGATCTGGCGACCGGCGAAGTGACCTTCAAGGCGGAGAGCGATGAGATTCCGACGATGCAGGAATTAGTCTCCGGCGATCTGGTGGCTGGCGCCTTCCTGGTGCTGGTGCTGGCGCTGATCTTCCGCCAGGAGACGCTCAACTTCTTTTCGAGCGTCCTCAACGTAGGCGTTCCCATCAATACCTGCACGGTTTCGCTGCCCGGCGCCTGCAACCAGTATGCGACGACTGGCAATCCGCCGACGCTGACGTTCATAGATTTGATTCAGACCTTGATCTATCTGCCGCTGGGCCTCATCATCCTGGCGCTGGCGGCGACGCTCTCCGGCCTGGGGGCCGTCGGTGGCGTCAACGAGAAGGCGGTTGCCCCGTCCTCGCAGGCGTTGCTGGCCAATCGTGAAGGGTCGAGTACGGTCAACGTCGGTGAGCAGGTCAGTATCACGGTTCTCAATACGCTGCGCAGCGCCCTCAACCGGCGCATTCGCATTGCCATCGGCAGTCTGGCTGGCGCGTTGCGTATCGTCGCGTGGCCATCGTTGATCCTACTCGGCACCATTGCGGTGGCTGCCTCGGCGCGCTATATTCAACAATATCTGCACCTGCAAAGCGATGGACGCACCTGCACCACCACGGCATGCCCGGAGTATGGCGCGGTGCAACGCCTGTTTAGCGAGCATGTACAGTTCACCGCGCCAGTCTCGGCGTTGGCCTGGGGCATCGTCGCCGCGCTTGCCATCGTCTTCTCGGCGACACTGCTGATCTACCGCTGGCGCGTGGCAGATAATACGCTGCGCCTGCTGGGACTGGTCAGCTTTACGGTGTTGCTGGTGTTCTGGATCTTCTCGCTGGCGCTTTCCGCTTTCAATGCGTTCTTCTCGCTGACGAACATTTCACCGCGCGTGCCGTTCCCGCAGCCGGGCGCGGCGACGATCATTTCGTTTGTGGCGCTGCTGATCTTCGGCGGCTTCGCGCTGATACGCACGCTGGGCAGGCGCGGCCAGGGGCAGCCGGCGGTTCCTGCCGGTGTTCCGGCGCAGAATATGCAACGTTCACAACAGACGCAAGATACGCCGCGCGATACCGGCAACGCCTAGCGATTGGCTTACCGGCAGAGGATGTAGAGGCATGATACAGGCATGATAGAGGGAACTGGCGAGGCGGTGGCGACGGTGGAGGTCGCCGCCGCCTTTGCGTTTCTCGCTGATCCACACAATAGCACACGCTGGTTTGCCGGCGCTGACCTCGCCCTGCCGCCGGAGGGACCGCTCCGCGAGGGGTTGACCTGGCGGCTGGAAAAGACGGCGGGGACACGCCATGTGCTGCCGATGCGCATGACGGTCTATGAGCCACCGGCGCGCTTCGTCTGGGAGACGCAGTTGTTGCCCGGCCTTGCCACGAATAATGTCTGGGAGCTACGCTTTCAAGCGGGAGACGAGGCAGGCACGACAAGATTGCAGATGTTCTTCCGGCTGCGGCTGAGTCCTGCTGGCTGGCTGACAAGGGTAATTGCGCCGCAGAGCTTGCGCCGCACGCTCGATACGCAGGCGCAGGCAGCGGTAGATCGCGCGGCGGCGGCGCTGGCGAACCGTGGACGCTCGCGCAAGCATGAGCGGCGCGACACACCGGGCGGGAAGTCCTCAGCGCGTGGACGCAAACGCCGCTGATTCAGACGATGGGAGCGGACGGCAATGTCTGAACGACCGGCGCGCGCCATTCTCGCGGAGGCCAGGCATCGTCCCTGGTCGTTGCCGGAGCGACCCTGGGTGATGCGGCAGCAATGGCACGAACTGCTCTTTGCGCACTGGCCGCTGCCTGTGGAGACGATGGCTGCGCTGGTGCCGCCAGGGCTGGCGCTGGATACCTATGAGGGGCAGGCGTGGGTTGGCGTCGTACCGTTTCGCATGGCAGGTGTGCGTCCGCGCATCACAACGGCAGTACCCTGGCTCTCCGCCTTCCCGGAATTGAACGTGCGCACGTATGTCTCAGCGCAGGGCAAGCCAGGTGTCTTTTTCTTCAGCCTGGACGCCGCCAATCCGGTCGCTGTGTGGCTGGCGCGCTCACTCTTCTATCTGCCGTATTTCACCGCCCGCATGCGCTGTCTGCGTGATGGCGACACGATCACCTATTCCAGCATCCGCACGCAGCGCCACGCGCCAGCGGCAACGCTCATTGCGAGTTATCGCCCAACCGCGCCCGCCTATTTTGCTACGCCCGGCAGCCTGGAACACTGGCTGACCGAACGCTATTGCCTGTATGCGGTCAACCGGCATGGCGCGCTCTTCCGTGGCGAGATTCACCATCCGCAATGGGCGCTTCAACCAGCGGAGGCCGAACTGCACCTCAATACGATGGCGCGCGCCAGCGGCATTATCTTGCCGGAGACGGCGCCGCTGCTGCATTACGCCGGGCGGCAGGAGGTGTTGGTCTGGCCGTTGCAGCGAGTAACTAAGACGAAAGAGATGTGATAATGCGCCAGGAAACCCTAGCTGTTCACGCTGGCAGAGCGAGCGACCCGGCAACGGGCGCAGTGACGCCGCCGATTCACCTTTCGACCACCTTCGAGCGTGCGCCGGATGGCAGCTTCCCCGGTGGGCATGTCTACACGCGCACCACCAATCCCAATCGCGCGGAACTGGAGGATGCGCTTGCGGCGCTGGAAGGCGGCGCGGCTGCGGCGGCGTTTGCATCTGGCACGGCGGCCATCATGACGGTGATGCAGGCGCTTGCCCCTGGCGATCATGTGCTGGTGGCGAACGACGCTTACCACGGCACCGGAAGGCTGCTCCGCGAAACCTTCGTGCCCTGGGGACTGCGTGTCACCTTCGTGGATTTGACGGACCTGGCGGCGGTGCGTGCCGCGCTCACGCCGGAGACACGCCTGCTCTGGACCGAGACACCCTCCAATCCACTGCTCAAAGTGACCGATCTGGCTGCGGTGGCGGCGCTCGCGCATGAGGCGGGCGCGCTCTGTGCCTGCGACAACACGTTGGCAACGCCTATCTTGCAGCAGCCGTTGCGGTTGGGCATGGACCTGGTGATGCACTCAACCACCAAATATCTCGGCGGCCATAGTGATGTGCTAGGCGGCGCGGTCGTCGTGCGGGAGGATGGGCCGTTCTTTGCGAAAGTACGGCGCATCCAAGTGAGCGGTGGCGCGGTGCCGTCGCCATTCGACTGCTGGCTCGTGCTGCGCGGCATTCGCACGCTGCCCTATCGCATGCGCGCCCATGCGGAGAACGCGAAGAAGGTTGCTGATTATCTCAGCGAACATCCTGCGGTGGAAGCGGTTCACTATCCAGGGCTGGCGACGCATCCCGGCCATGAGATTGCGCTGCGGCAGATGACGCTGCCCGGTGGTATGCTCTCGATGCAGGTGCATGGGGGGCAGGAAGCGGCAATGCGGGTGGCGGCGCGAGTGCAACTCTTCACCAGGGCGACGAGCCTGGGCGGGCCAGAGAGCTTGATCGAGCATCGCGCCTCTATCGAGGGACCGGGATCTACGACGCCGGAGAATCTGCTGCGACTCTCGATTGGCCTCGAACACCCAGATGATCTCATTGAAGATTTGGCGCAGGCGCTCGGAGACCTCACCCCCCTAGCCCCCTCTCCCGCGAGGAGATGAGGATCAGACGAAGAACAGGAGCAATGTGTATGGCGGCGGCAACGTTCACGTTCTCGCCAATGAATGATGCGGATGCCCGTGCTATCGCCTCCTGGCGCTATGAGGGGCCGTACAGTGTCTATGGGATGGGTAGCGACCAGGAGAGCCGTGACGCCGCCGTTGCGGAACTGCTGGATAGGCGCAGTCCACATTTTGCCGTGCGCGACGAACACGGTGAACTGGTGGGCTTCTTTGGCTTTGGCACGGCGGCTGAAGTCAGCGACGAGGTGGAACCGGCGCTGTGGAGCGAAGATCGCTGCCTCTCGGTCGGCCTCGGTCTGTGTCCCCATCTCACCGGCAAAGGGTTGGGGCTGGCTTTCGTCGAGGCCGGGCTGGATTTCGCCCGCCAGCAATTCGCACCTGAGTCGTTCAGGATGTTTGTGCTGGCCTGGAACCAACGCGCGATTAAGGTCTACGAGCGCGCTGGCTTCACTCAGGTGCGCACGTTCGTTCAGCGCAACATACACGGCGAGAACGAGTTCATCGAACTGCGCCGGCCCGTGTAGCACACCAGCCGGCAAATGAATTCGCGCCTGGATGGCGTCCCGCCGCGAAGCCCGCCTGCGCTGACTAGACATAGGCGCCTGTTCTCCCTCCCTCGCGGCTCTGAAGAGCCGGCGCACGGAAGGGGGACTGAAGTCCTGCGTGGGCCAGCAGTTCACTGCCGCTAGTAGCGTGGGCCGGCACTTTAGTGCCGCTGGTATCGTATTCCCAGAGAAGCTCATTCACAGAGGATGAACGCCTCTGATGATGAGCCACTCTGGGAAATACCACCACGGGTGGTCATCCATTCTCACAGGAGGTCATCCATTGGCACAGGGTGTCATACACGGATGATGACCGCCTGTGGAGAGAGTGACCGCCTGTGGAGAGAGTGACCGCCTGTGGAGAGAGTGACGTCATGTTTGGGAGTCTGGCTCACTACTGCCCTCTTGACGATAGAACGAATAGTCTCTATTCGTTCGTAGGGATCGCAAACACTTCTACCAACTGCGCCACTTCGTGGGTGTACTGTAGGTGGTACACTGTCTCGGCTTTAGTCCAGTTCACCGTGTGCCAGTACTTGTGAGCCGCGTTTCAGCCTCAATCTATTCGTCCTTCTATACCGCCTTATGGCGTCATTATGTTCTATACCGCCTTATGGCGTCATTATGTTCTATACCGCCTTATGGCGTCATTATGTTCTATACCGCCTTATGGCGTCATTATGTTGGAATAACCACCCAAAGTGAAGATCATCTTAAACTGGAACAGCATTGATGAGGAGAACCGTGAGCCAGAGGACGAAACATAGTGTTATATACTGATGCCCCCTCACTGGATATACACTGGATATACACAGGCGGTCACTCTCTCCACAGGCGGTCACTCTCTCCACAGGCGGTCATCATCCGTGTATGACACCCTGTGCCAATGGATGACCTCCTGTGATAGTACTTTCTCAGAGGCGCTCATCATCCCCAGAGAGGCTCATGCCAGATGAATGAGCCTCTCTGGCAGCGCCGGTACGCTATCAATCTCGCACCTCCACGTATGGAGTTGAGGATGCGAGCTTACGGCAGCTTGACCAGCGCCGCGCCGACGCTTGCCAGCGTTGAGCAGCCGGAAAGCGCCATCGCCTGCTCCAATTCGTCGCGCAGCAAGTGCAGCACACGGCGAACACCATCCGCGCCATCCACCGCGAGACCCCAGAGAACCGGCCTGCCGATGAGGACGGCGCGCGCACCCAGCGCCAGCGCCATCAGGACATCGGTGCCGCGCCGGATGCCGCCATCCATATACACCTCACAGCGCCCGTTGACTGCCGCGACGACTTCGGGCAGCGCCTCGATGCTGGCGGGAACGCAATCGAGCTGGCGCCCGCCGTGATTGGAAACAATGATGCCATCCACGCCATGCTCCACGGCCAGCACGGCATCTTCCGCCGTCAGGATGCCTTTGAGAATGATCGGCAGGCTGGTGAGACTGCGCAGCCAGGCGATATCGTTCCAGGTGAGTGATGCCGGTTCGGTTTCCAGGTCGCCGGGATAATTTGCCATCGAGAGTCCCTCCGGCATTTCAAACTGCGCACGCTCCTCGCGCTCTTTGACGCCGAAACGCGGCGCATCCACCGTCACCACGATTGCGCGGTAGCCCGCCGCTTCGGCGCGTCGCACCAGCGATTCGGAGAACGAACGATCTGTGAGGTCTTCGAGTGGATGGTCCACATAGAGCTGATACCAGAACGGACCCGTCGCGGCAGTGGCAATCTCTTCGAGCGAGCGCGTGGCGGAGGTGCTGGCCGTCATCAGGGTGCCGGCCTCGCCAGCCGCCAGCGCGGTTGCGCACTCGCCTTCAGGATGGGCGAGGCAATGGGCAGCCGTCGGCGCAATCAGAATGGGCATCGTGACGGGGATGCCCTGCACCGTCGTATGCAAGTCGCAGGTGCTGACATCCACCAGCATACGCGGGCGGATGCGGATACGTGCGAACGCCTCGCGGTTGGCACGGAGCGTCACCTCATCACCAACGCCGCTGGAATAGTACGCCCACGCCCCTGGCTCCATACGCGCCTCAGCCGCCGCCTCGTAGTCATGCAGATTGATGAGCATTGCCATTGTTCTCTGCTGTTCTCTTTCACTCCTGCTCTATCGAGCCTCTACGTACTTCCCCAGTAACCCTTCGCTCATGCTATTTGACGCAAACCACCTATGAGGCAAAGAAATCTACTCGACCACATCATGGCTGTTCTGGTGCAGTGCCACGTACTCGTATGAAAACCAAATAAGCGCGCATGTCTCTATGGTGTTGCCGTGGGAGTCGCAGATGAACCAGATGATGGGGAGGCTGGCAATTGCTGTTCGATCTGAAAGCCCCAGGTGAGCAGCGTCTCAGCGTCAACGAAGCGTAAGACATCTGAGGGGTCCTGCTCGCCCAGCACCACGCCGATTAGTTCGCCATAGGAGCGTTTGGCGGCGAAGACCAGGCATCCGCCCGCCTGGCCCGTGTATCCGGTTTTGATGCCGATAGCGCCTGGATAGTACAACTGCTGTCCAGTGATGAGCAGATCGTTGGTGGTCAGCCAGGAATAGGTGCCGTGATCACTGGTGGCAGGCAGCGTGTAGGTGGCGGTTTGCACAATCTGCGCGAAGGCAGGATTCTGCATCGCGGCGGTTGCCAGGCGCGCCAGATCACGGGCGGTGGTGTAGTGGTGCGGCGCATCCAGCCCATGCACGTCGTTATAGTGGGTGTGGCGCATATCGAGGAGTCCGGCTTCCAAGTTCATCAGCGCGACAAAGTTTTGCTGTGAGCCAGCGATGCCATCGGCTATCGCAATCGCCGCATCGTCGCCGGAGGGCAGCATCAACCCGTAGAGCAGGTCATGCAGCGTTAACACATCACCCGGACGCAGATTCGCCACGCTGGCGTCATACTCGGCGTGGAGCAGCGCGCCGTTGGCGTCCGCGCCAATGGTGATGCGTTGATCGAGGTGGCCGAAGGTCAGCGCAACGTAAGCCGTCATGATCTTGGTGGTGCTGGCCATCGCCACTTCTTCATCAGCATTATCAGCCAGATAGATATCATTGGTGGCAGGATTAAGCAGAAACGCTTCGTTGGCGCTAACCGTGGGAGCGGTGGGCAGGTGGCCGGCATAGGGATGGAAGGCGGGCAGCGGTTGGGCAACCGTGGGCTGCGAGGAGTTGCCGTTCAGCCCATTCAGTCCGTTCGCCGCCACTGGTGGCTCGATGAAATGCACGGCGCTTTCGCTGCCGCCGCAGCCCGCCAGGACCAATGCCAGCAACGCCGACACTGCCAGCAGCGCCAGCAACGAGCGTTGGCGCTTGCCCAGATAGGCGAATCGCCGCTGCTGAGTTATCCCTGGTATCCTTTGCAACGCCGCCACACTCCTGCCATTGCTCATCGCACGTACCATCCCATATTTCGGTTTTGGATCTGCCTTTTTGGTAGGCGTATGTCCTGCACCACCATATCATGTTTGCCGCTCAGCGGGAAGACTCCCAGGAGACATTGCCACTGGATGTTGCCTTGTGAATTTCTCTCTATCGCATACACGCTTCACCCCAGCAGCTTTTGCCATTTCCTGCGAATTGTCTCCCATGCCTTGTACCGCAAGGTCGTTTCCGGTATACTGGCTACGCCGAAAACCTCACCTGCAAAAGCGGATAGAAAGAGGAAAGACATGAAAAGGAGAGACTATAGAGGACATATGGAGCAAATACACGGTTTCACCCGGTTTATGGTGCAGCGCCGGAAACTAACGGTGATATTGGCCACGCTGGTGGCGCTTGTTGCCGTCATGAGCAGCTATGCGCTCTGGCAAAAGATAAGCGTTCCGTCGCCCGGCGAAAAGATCATCATACAGTCACGCACGGCGCATTTGCTTGACGCCACTTTTAAGATTGCGTATATCAACGACGAGGGAGACCAATATCTCGGTACAGGAGAACTGACTACAAAGCCCCATCGTACAGAAGAGATTTTGCAATCTGTCAACACGTATCCGCTAATTATGCAGGCAGATATTCTGGATTATGCCACCCAAGCAGACTATTACAAGGACACCTTAATTAATCCTGATCAACATGGTTGGGGAAAATTGCGAGGATTTCCTTCTGGCTTTGAAACGACCATTCTGCCGCTCATCTATCAGCGACTCTCGGATGCGACGTTAATAGGGACAGAACAGGTGAATGGTATGACCGTATGGCATATATACGGCACGCTTACCGCGCCTGACGAATTTTATACAAATACGACAGATACAGCGCAGATTGACGTGTATCTGCGCCAGGATTCGTATTTGCCCGTCAAACTGCTCGTGCATGTGACGGGCGGCGTCATGGAGGATGATATGTTCGAGTTTACAGCATTCAACACAGGCGTGAGCATCAAGCTGCCAAAGGTTGGCTAAACAGCGAACAGGTTATATCCGTGACAGGCCGCGTTTGTCGTTCGTTAGTAGCACTGTTGGTTGCTCGATGTTGCGCTCTCTCATAGTGCTGATGAGACGTTGATGAGACATTGAGGCTGGTATGTTCTGGCTGGCATGGTATACTGGCACTACTGTGGGGCGGTTGCGGTTGAAATTTCGGGTGGCGCGTGGGGCGAGGAGGCGCTATGGCTGGGCTGCAAGGGAAAGTCTTTAGCGGCTATCAGCTTGCTGAACAAGTGAACGGCGGGGGTATCGCTGAGGTCTATCGTGCGCGTCCGGCGCAGCCGGGCGGGCGTGAGGCCATTGTCAAAGTGATCTATCCCGAATTCGCTCAGCAAAAGGGATTCTTGCCGCATTTCCGCGAAATCGTCAAGCTCTCGAAACGTCTCGCCAGCCATCCGCATATTCTGCCACTCCTGGCGAGCGGCGAGGAGAATGGCTATCTCTATCTCATCACCCCATATGTCGCCGCCGGCACACTGAAGGACTGGATCGCCAGCGGTAGACGGCTGAGCGCCTCCGACACCGGCCCATTCTTCCATCAACTCTGTGATGCGCTGGGGTATGCGCACAGCCTGGGCATCATCCACGGCAACATCAAGCCAAGCAACATTTTCCTCTTCGAGGGACGGCATGTGCTGCTGGGCGACTTTGGCATGCTGTGGGATATCGGCATGCTGCGCGAGTTTGCCCAGATGGACGCCTCCCACTCGGCAGAGGCCGTCGAATATCTGGCGCCGGAGGTTGCCCACAGCAGCGCCACCCAACTCAGCGACATCTATAGCGTTGGCGCGGTACTCTTCGCTGCCATCACTGGCCAACCGCCCTTTCGCAGTTCCACGCTTGGCGAAGCGCTGGCCGCGCACGAACGCAAGCCCGCGCCACATCTGCAACAGATCAACGCCTCGCTCGCGCCTGCAATGCTGGCGCTCGATAGCGTCACACAGCGCGCGCTGGCCAAGCGCCCGGAAGATCGTTTCCCAGCGGCGGCGGCGCTCTCACAGGCAATTGAAGTGGTTCTGAAGCAAGCGCAAGCGCAAGCGGCAGCGGCAGTAGCGCAGACCCCACAGATGTCGCAAGCATTGCAGGCGCAGCAGATAGCAGCAGCATGGATGCAGAATGGCGCTGGCGCAGCGGCTGTCCCTGGTGTCTTTGGCGCAGTGCCGCCGTCACTGCCCGGCATGGCTGGTATGGCAGGGGTAGCGGGCGGGATGGCGGGAATGGCGGGATTCCCTGCCGCCGCAGCCACAGCAGGCGCGGGTGCCGTTTTGCAGACGCTCAATCCCCCGTTCCCGCCACTGCCGCCTTCGGCAACGGTTGACGAGACGATGGAGCATGGGCGTGTCAATCTCAACCAGCCGGTTGAGGCGCCGACAGCCCGCGTGCCCGCACCGCAGCCGCCCGCGAAAAACGCTCCCGATCTTCAGCAGACGATGCGCGTGCCTGCGCCGGAGCCGCCACCAGCCCCAACCATGCGGATTCCTGCGCCACAGGTCGCGGTGGGCCGCGAGAATGGGACTGCCTGGAACAACGCCAACGCTGGGGCGATGCCAGCAGCCAACCCGGCCTCGTTTCCTGGCTATCAACAGCAGCAACACGGTGGTCCGGGCAATAGCGGCGATCTCCATCCGCAGAGCATGCCTGCTGTGCGCGGTATGGGCAACATGGGCGCTGTCTCGCCATCCGTGCCCGGCGCAGGGTACGCCCCATCTGGTGATGGAATCAACTGGTCTACCGAGGACGATGACGGCGCGGCCTGGGATGACCTCAACTCGCGGCGGTATGCCAGCGTGCGGCCAGATGATTCACAGCGCCTCGGCGGCGGCTATGGCTCACGTGGCACAGAGGAACCCTGGCCGGAATATACCAGCGAAAGCGCCGCTTATCCTGCCGTTGATGAGACGGGGCGCTATCAAGCTCCGGCGCGTGATGACTGGCGTGAGGAGTACACCGGCGAGTTTACAGGAGAATATACCGGCGAATTTACCGGAGAATTTACAGGAGAATACACCGGACACTATACCGGCGAGTTCACCGGCGAGTATACCGGCAGGGGCTATGCTGTCGGTGATGACTCACGTGAACTGGAGAGCTGGACCTCGCAAGAGCGCACGCCGAACGAACGCGCCGATGGACGCGACTTCTCGCCGACGGAGCTTGGTTTGCCGCGCCTCACCAGCCCCGCGCTGAGCGCTGAGCTACCGCCCGCCTGGCAAGATATCGTCGGTGGAACACTGCCGCCGGATGCGAGAGGTCAGCAGGGCTGGGGCGGCACATTGGACTATAAGGAAGCGATGCCGCACAATGCACCAGTGTTGCGTATGCCGCAGCCGCCTGATCGTTTTGCTGGCGCTGGCGTTGCGCCGTTTGCAGAGCCACTGGCAGAACCGCAGGTTGCCGTCGCCAATAAGGCTGCGGTGAAGCGAAAGGGCAAGTGGATTCGCCGCCTCGTACCGATCATTCTCGTGCTGGTGCTGCTGGATTTAGGCATCATCGCCGTTGCGCGCCCAGACCTCTGCCCATCGAATAGTTGCCAGGCGATCAGCACAAAGGCGCACCAGCTCTTGCCGTTCCTCAAAGGCGCAAATGCGCCGGCTGCGCCGGTGCTCAGCAGCGACCCTGCCGCCATTACGCTGACGGTGGCGGAGAGTAAGTCCGCCACGACCACCTTAAAGCTGACCAACGCCGGCCCCGGCACGGCCACCTGGAAAGCGGAGTCTGGTTTCCCCTGGTTTACGCTGGATACCGCCAGCGGCACCCTCAAAGCGAATGCGAGCATCACCCTTACGCTGACGGCGACGCCCACCAACATGCACCCCGGCCCCTATACCGCCGCCATCACCGTCACCAGTGGCGGCCAGGTCCTCACCATTCCCGTCACCATCACGGTGACCGCCAGTTGATTGCGTTTGCGTTGATGCGCATGCTAGACTGATAGCTGATTGTCTTGCTATGCTGGTACATGACGTTGTGAGACAACCATACATCTGAAAACAGTCAGGAGCCTGGCATGCGTTATGTCGTAACGGTCAATGACCGGCAGCACACCATCGAGTTGGAGGCCAATGGGCACGTCCGGCAGGTGACATTCGATGGACGTCCCCTCAGCGTGGATTGGCAATTGGTGGGCCGTAATCAACCAGCTATCACGCTTGCCAGCGATGCCAGCGCGGATCACTATAGCCTGCTCGTTGGCGACCAGTCCTACGCGGCCTATGCACGCGCCGTGGATGATCTCGACGGGGATGAGCAGGTGGGGCGCACGATTGAGGTGATGATCGAGGGGCATCCGTATGTGGTCAACGTGCAGGACGCGCGTTCGCAGGCGCTGGCGAGCCTGGCAGGTGGCACCCATGCGGCAGGCGAAGCGACGATACGCGCGCCGATGCCGGGCCTCGTCTCGCAGGTGCTTGTTGCTGAGGGAGATGAGGTGCAGCGCGGGCAGACCATCGCCATCCTCGAAGCAATGAAGATGGAGAACGATCTGACGACGCCGCGCGCCGGACGGGTGCGGGCAGTGCGTGTCGCCAAAGGGCAGACCGTCGCCCAGAATGCCGTCCTGGCCATTGTCGGCGATGTCGAAGATGCGCCAGTCTCCGACGAGAGCGACGAGTAGTTGGATAGCCGCCACTCACGCGCGTTCAGAAGCAGAGCCGCAGACAGGAATGTCTGCGCCACCGGATGCCGGGAGATGCCGTTAGTGTTCCGTGCGCCCACCGGCGGGGTGCATCTGGCGCAGCAGTTCAACGACTGCGCTGAACTGGGCATCGCTCAACATCTGCGCCAGCGAACTCAGCACCGCCTCGCGTGAGTGCTGCACCTCAGCGGGCGGCAGGACCACGCCTTTCGCGGTTGCCGCCGCCGCCCGGCAGACCTCTTCCAGGCTCAGGTGCAGCGCATCGGCTATCGCCACCAGCGTATCTATCGTCGGTGAGCGGCGGCGGTCGGCGCGCGTGGTGACGTAGCGACTGAGCGCCTCACGCGAGACGCCGGAGCGACGTTCCAGGTCGGAATAGGAGCGGCACGGTGACGCTGGATCGGCAAAGTATCCTTCAATGAGCTGGCCCAGCGCGTTGCCATAGGGCAGGCGCGGATACTCCGGCGACGTTGAGTACGTTGGCTCTTCGGCCACCTCTTCGTCAGCGGGCGTCGTAGCGGTTTCTTCCAGGTCGCGCGCGGTTGGCGTTGGCGGCGGCTGTTGCGCTTCAGGTTCGTGTCGCGCGCTGGCTGATGCAGATGAAGCTGCCTGCCGTGATGCCTTGCTTCCCTTGCGCTCTTCTTTGTGGCCGCGCTTCTCCGTGGCATCGCTCTCCTGTTGTTTGCGTCCCCGGTTCCCAGTTTCCGTATTTTTGTCGGTGTTCTTCTTTGGCATACCTGATTCCCCTGCCCTCTCCTCCTCACCAAATCCTGCGCAACGTCGCACTGACGCATACCAGCGATGTTTGCTCCTGGCCTGTGCTTCTGCCGGTGCTATCGCTTTTGCGCAGCATACCAGAAATTGACGCATTTGCCTATGCTTTGTTCCAACGTCACGGCATGCTACATGCGTAACACCACTGCGGCATCTCTTGGTGGCGTTGTTGCTTGCTCTCCTGGGTGTATGGTGAGGAACTGTTCTTATGTCGCAATCGTCACAATCGTCACGACCATTGCTCGATCAGCGTTATGCGCTGACCCACGTGCTTCTGGAAGCGCCACATCAACGGCACTACGCGGCGCGCCATACAGAATTGGGCATTCCCGTTCGCATCATTGCTGTTCGCTCTCCGGCGGGTGGACGGATGGCCGACCCCGACCATTTTCGCGCCTGCGCCACCAGCGCCGCCCGCCTGCGCCATGTGGCGTTGCCGCTGCTACGCGACTTTTTCTGCGCTGAGTTCATCTACTATGCCGTCTTTGACTATTATGATGGCGTATCGCTTGCCGCCTACCTTGCCCGCCAGCCGCGTCGCTCACTCTGTGACGCGCTGGCGCATGCCCTCCATCTCTGCGATGCGCTCGATTATGTCGCGCGCCAGACGCCGGAACTCGTTCCACATATCACCGTCTCGCCAGACCGGTTGTTGCGCTATGGACCGACCGCTATCGGCCTGCTGGACCCAGGAGTGGCACACTGGCTGACGCCCTCGCTCTCGCCAGCGACGATGGCTGATGGCGCATACCTGGCGCCCGAAGTCATGGCGGGCGATGTCGTGGATGAGCGTTCGATACAGTATAGTATCGCCGCCGTATTTTATCATGCGCTGATCGGGCGGGCGCTGCACGGCGAGGTGGCGCTCGCACATGACCTGGCGCCGCTGCCGTCGCTGGCGTTGCGCTCGGTGATTGGCAAGGCGCTCGACCCGCGCCCCGAGCGGCGGTTTGCCAGCATCGAACTGTTCGGCGCCGCGCTTGGCTGGGCCGCCCGCCAGATGATGCCCGTCTCCGTCGCGTCTGCTACGCCGCAGCAGCGTCAGGTGAACACGAGTACTGCCGGGCATGTTCCTTTTCCTTCATTGGCAGCAACACCGTTCTCAGCGCCGTCATCATTGCCATCATTGCCATCGCTGCCAGCAGTCCGTTCACTACGGCAACCGCCCGGCCTCTCGCATCCGCTCCTGCCGCTGCGCGCGCTACGACGTAATGGCTGATTGTTTGTATACGAGCATACGGGCGCAGGTGAGATGGTACACTGGGAGAGACCTCACCCCCTGGCCCCCTCTCCCGCGAGGAGAGGGGGAACTGCGCGCCTCGCCGTAGTTGGAGGTGGCTGTTCCGCTATCAGTGGCAACCGGATTGGATTATAAGGGATTGTGTAGCAAATGATTGCGCTGGACGACTTCATTGCGGCGACGAACGCAGAGTTGTTGGTGAGTGGTGGGCATGCCAGTTTCGAGGGATTCGCCCATGATTCACGGGCTGTCGCGCCTGGTGAGTGCTTCGTGGCAGTGCGAGGGATGCACGGCGATGGCCATGATTACGCACGCGATGCCACCGAGCATGGCGCTGGGGCGCTGGTGGTTGAGCGTTCCTGGTTGGAGCATCACCCAGAGAGCGCGGCTGATCTGCTCAATCATGCGCGACGCGCTGGAGTTGCGCTGCTCGCGGTCAGCGAGACACGCGAGGCGCTGCGCCTCTATGCGCGCTATATCCTTGCCGCCTGGAAGCCAACTGTTATCGCCGTCACCGGCAGCGCAGGCAAAACGACGACAAAAGAAGCGATTGCTGATGTGCTGGCGCTGGCTGCTCCGACGTTCCGCTCCTGGCGCAATTACAATGATTTGCTTGGCCTGCCGCTCTCGTTGGGGCGTCTGGACCCCGCACATCGTTTCGCCGTCCTCGAATTAGGCGCGGACCACCCAGGCGAAATTGCCGAACTCTGCGCGATCATCCGGCCAACCGTTGGCGTCGTCACGAATGTCAGCGCGGCGCACCTGCAATATTTCGGTAGCGTCGAACGCTTTGGCGAAGAATTGGCGCAACTGCCCGCTGCGCTTCCGGCCACTGGCCTGGCGCTGCTCAATGGTGACGATGCCGCCACGCGGGAGATGGTTCGCCACACACAGGCGACCGTACAATTCTTCGCTCCCCTCATGACGGGGAAGAAAGCGCCCGCACCTGATGCACGGTTGGCGCTGCGTTACCGGCTGTTGCCGCTCAGTTCTCAGAAGCCACAAGACCCACAGGGACGGCCATCGCTGGCGCTTATTCCCGCAGATCAGCCGGAGGCCGCGCCCATACTATTCCCGCATTTGCATGCCGATCATTGGGCGTATGCCGTGCTGGCGGCGCTGACCACCGGCGTCTATTTTGGCGTGCAGCCGGAGCGCGCGTTGCCTGTTCTGGCGCAGTTGCAGCCGTTGCCGGGGCGCATGCGCTGGCTCGCTGGCGTTGACGATCTGGTGTTGCTGGATGATTCGCATAATGCCATTCCTGCTAGCGCCGCCGCTGGCCTCTCTGCGCTCGATGCCATAGCCGGAGAGCGCCATGCCGCGCGTATTGCCGTGCTGGGCGACATGTTGCGGCTGGGGGAGAGTGCGGAGACCGAGCATCGCCTGCTGGGTACGCTGGCAACGCTCCATGCTGATTATCTGGTGACCTGTGGTGTTCGCGCGGAGTCCATTGCCGACGCTGCCCAGGCTGGCGGCGCGCCGCATCGTATCGCGGTGACGCAGGTGGCGGGCGACGCCGCGCATGCGGTGCGGCAATTCGCTGACGAAGCCCGCGCAGAGGGACGCAACGCCGTCGTCTATATCAAAGGCTCAGAAGAGATGCGGATGGAGCAGGTGACGGCGCGGCTGCTGGCGCAGCCGGAACAGGTCGAGCATCTGCTGGACCGGCAGACGCAGGCATGGCAGCGGGTGGTGGTGATGCGGCCAGACCGCCCGACCTGGTTGGAAATTGACCTGAGCGCCATCGCCCGCAATACCCAACTGGTGCGCGAACTCGTTGGCCCTGATGTGCGCATTCTCGTTAGCCTGAAGGCGGACGCCTATGGGCATGGGGCGTTGCGTGTGGCACGCACCGTGCTGCATAACGGGGCGTCGTGGCTGGGCGTGGCAACCGTCAGCGAGTCGGAGCCATTGCGGGCGGCGGGCATCACCGCGCCGATCCTCGTCTTTGGCTACACGGCTCCCTGGGAGGCGCGCGAGGCGATACGGCTCGATCTGCGCGCCACCGTCTATTCGCTGGAGGTTGCGCGGGCGCTTTCGCGTGCTGCCTGCGATCTGGGGCGCGAGGCGCGGGTTCACCTCAAAGTGGATACCGGCATGGCACGGCTGGGGCTGCGAGCCGAAGATGTCGAGGGTATCGTTACTTTTGCCGGGGCATTGCACGAGTTGCCGGGTCTGAGCGTTGAAGGCATCTTTACGCACTTTGCCACCGCCGACAGCGCCGACCAGACCTATGCGCGCCGGCAACTCGACCGCTTTCACCGAGTGTTGTCGGCGTTGGAGCAGCAGGGGTTGCGCCCGCCCATTGTTCACGCGGCCAATAGCGCGGCGCTGCTGGCGCTGCCGGAGTCGCGCTTCGATATGGTGCGTCCCGGCGTCGCCATCTACGGGCTACCACCTTCAGACGAGGTGCGGCTGCCAGTGGGATTCCAGCCGGCGCTTTCCTTCAAGACACAGGTGGCGCAGGTGAAATGGATACCCGCCGGAGAAGGCATCAGCTACGGCGCGACCTATATCACCGCCGCGCCCACGCGCATCGCCGTGTTGCCGGTTGGGTATGCAGACGGCTTTCGCCGCGCGCCGTTCAATTGGGGCGAGGTGCTGGTGCGCGGCCAGCGGGCGCCGATCCTGGGCCGCGTGGCGATGGATCAATGTATGATTGATGTAACAGCGATTCCCGATGCCAGCCAGGGCGATGAGGTGGTGCTGATCGGTCGCCAGGGCAACGACGAATTGACCGCAGAGGCAGTGGCGGCGCGGCTCGGCACGATTTCCTATGAAGTCGTGGCGGAATTGCTGGCGCGGGTGCCACGTATAAGCTAGCGGACGATGAGGGGACCGTTGGCATCAGTGAGTGGCGCGCGGTGATTGCTGCCGCCAAATGAACCAGGTGTGGCGTGACGTGCGCAGGTGTAGCGCCGTATAGTATGTGAAGCTAGATGATGTATGCGCTGGCAAGACTGGCAGGAGCGGAGCATTCCCGTGGATGAGATGGAAAAAGCAGCCGAAAAGCCGGCAGGATGGTCAGCAGTTAAGGTGTGGCTGCGCCAGTGGAATCAGCCGCGCACGCAGCAACTCGCGCGGACGGGTCTGCTGGCGTTGCAGGTGTTGAGCTGGCAGGAACGTGGTCGCCGTATGTTGGGCACGTGGAACACGGCGATTCAGCGGCTGCGCCTGACCTACAAGCTCGCCTACTATATCATCCCCTCGCCGCTCGCGCGCACGCGAAACCAGCGCGCCATCACGCGGCCAGTTGCGCCGCGAGCACGCATCATCTGCAATCCGACCTCTGGTAGCGGGCGTGGTTCCAATGCCCTGCGCGATCTGGAGGAAACGGCGCTCTGGCTGACCGAACATGGGTTGCCAGCAGAGGTCTGCCAGACGGAGCATGCAGGGCATGCCGCCGAATTGGCCCGCGAAGCCGTGCAGAAGGGCATGGACATGGTGGTGGCTGCTGGCGGCGACGGCACCGTCAGCGAAGTCATGCAGGCGCTCGTGGGGCATAGTACTACGCTGGGCGTGCTGCCGCTGGGCACGGTCAACGTCTGGGCGCGCGAAACCGGTATCCCGCTGCATCTGGATCAGGCGCGTGAGGTATTGGTGAACGGCGTGCGGCGGCGTATTGATGTCGGGCGAGCCAACGACCGCTACTTTTTGCTGATGGCGGGCATTGGCTTCGATGCTGAGGTGGCCCGGCGCGTACAGGATAGCGCGTTGACGCAGATGGGCCTGAAGATCGTGGACTATATCACCACCACCGGCTGGCTTGCCATCACGCATCAGCCGGCGCGCGTGACCATCCGCTACGACCAGGGCAAGCGGCGCAGCTTCAATGCGCTGATGATTATCATCGGCAACACGCGGCTCTACGGTGGCGCGATGACGTTCGCCAAGCATGCCATCGCTGATGACGGGTTGCTCGATGTCGTGACGATGGAGAACGGCAAGCTGATCTATCGCCTGGGTGTGCTGCTGCGTGGATTTTTCCGCCGCGCGAAACTGGGTCCGAAGGCGCGCACCACCCAATGCCGCACCGTGCGCATTGAATCTACGCCGCCGCTGCCGGTGCAGGTAGATGGCGATGTCATCGGCAATCTTCCCATGACGTTCAGCGTCGTGCCTGGCGCGCTTTCGGTCATCGTGCCGCACGACACCCCCGAAGACATCTTCCAGCGCCCGTATGTTCGTGGCTAGCGCGTAGAGACCTCACCCCCAACCCCTCTCCCGCGAGGAGAGGGGAGCCAGCGTGTCCACTGCCATTATTTGACATAACTATTATTCCTATCAGCGCCGCCTGGAACTGGCGTGAATGGCGGATGAGGGGTATACTGAAGGCAAGAGCGTTTTTATCTCCAATGGCGGCGGAGGTCAGGCCGCCAGATGATTCACTACATTGTGGCATCGTGCAGAGCATGCAGAACAGTGGGAGCGAGAGCAATGGCACAAACAGGCGAGCGAAAACAGTCCGGCGCAACAGCGCCGTCCTCCGGAAATGGGCAGGCAGCGCCATCAGGTGGCGCGCGCCCGTCCTTCTGGAGTCGTCTCGCTCCGTCGCGCGTGAACCAAACAGGCGGCAATTCGGCGCAACCGCCCCGGCAGCAGACGGGCATGGGCAAGTTCCTGCTGGGCTGGGTGCTGTTGATGCTGGTCCTCGAGGTGGTATCGGTTGGATTGCAGTTGGCGGATGTCAACTGGTTCAAAGGGGCGTTGGAGCGGCCCTGGTTCCGCACCAATGCCTTTCTCATCGGTGGATTGAGCTGGTACATTGCGATAACGCTGGTGGTGATTGGCCTCGCCTACTATCTGCTGCTGCGTTTCAACCTGATTCCGCGTGATCTGTTTGGCGCCCGCGCTCGCACGCAGTCACAGGCCCAGGCGCAGGGTCGCGGCTCAGCGCAGACATCTGGCGCCAGCGGCAAGCCCGCGCCGGATGGCATGGGCAAAGCGCCACGCACGCGCGCCTCGCGCCGCCATGCGGCCAGCACCACGGCTGCGGCGGCTCCTGCGCCCAGCGCCCGCCGGGTCGCGGCGAAGGCACGCATCGAAACGCCACCGCCAGCGCCGCCAGCGCCAACCGGCCATGACGACGAGTATGAGCGTGTGAAGGCAGCCCAGCGCGCGCGCCGCCGCCGCGAGGCACGGCGGTAGACCTCACCCCCTACCCCTCTCCCATAGGAGAGGGGCCGCTGGCGGGGTGTTTGTGTGAATGGCAGACGTTTTTTTTCTCGGTTGGTGGCGTTGTGCTGGTGTTCCTCTCCCACATGGCTAGGGGCACCATGACAGACAAAATGACGGACAATGCGTAGAGGGGCGACGAGGGTATCATGGGGCAGACGGGGCAGACGATGCTGGAAGATTTACACATCGGCGTTCGGGTGAATGGCAGCGACGGGCATCAGCTTGGCGCGCTGCAACGGATTGTCGTCGAACGCCAGGAGCGCCGTGTTACCCATATCGTCGTCGAGCCGGGATTGCGCGAGTCGGGGAATCTGCTGGCGCCAGGCGGGTGGGAGAAGCCGCGCGCCCGTCTCGTTCCGGTTGAGGCAATCTTGCAGGCCGGTCCGGAGTCCGTGACGCTATCGCTGGATCAGCAGGCGTTTGCGGCGTTACCGCTCTTTGAGCATACCTACTACGCCAACGCAGATCTGCAAACCGGCGAGTATCAGTCCGCTGGTGAGAAACCGCGTTTTCGCCTGGGTGAATTGATCCATTACATCGCCACCGCCGCCGGTCTCGGCGCCGCGCCCTACGAGCCAACCACGGAGATTCAGTTTCAGGAGAACAGCGATTCGGCGGAGATCGCGGCAGGAACGCCGGTCTGGCGCCAGACGCCACACGAGGAGCTTGGTGTGGTGGAGCGGGTGCTGGTGGACACGGAGACGCAGCGCATCAGCGCGATTGTGCTGCGCCGCAAAGGATTTGGTGGCAAGCTGCTGCAACTGCCTATCGAGGCAGTAACTGACGTGCAGGATGGCGTCATCCATATTGCGGCGAGCGATGCTGACCTGGCGAAGCTCCAACCCTACGAGCCGGAAGACTAGCGCGAACGAGCAAAATACGCAAGGAATCCTCACCCTCCAATCTGTGAACTTCCTCATCTTTTAGCAGGGAATGCGCGCGACTGCACAAGCGGGCATGAGAATTGCTTCATCTCCTTTCATGGCAACCAACAGGATACCTATCTGCTGGATACGCTGGATATGCTGGGATACAGGCTTGAAAGGAGCGTGCAGGATGGGCACAGAGAAGCCAGTAAAGACGATACAGACAAGCAAATCATCTGCGATAGGGCGGCGGGCGGCGATTGCGGGCGTGGTGGCCGCCGGCGCCTGTGGCGTGACGGCAATGGCCGTGCCGCAGATCAAGAACGACATCGGGCAGGGATTGGAGAGCCTGGGCTGGAAAGCCGTCTCGCATGAACTCGATGCGTTGGAGAGCGTCTCGCTTGACGACGCCATCAAAGCGGCGGAGATCACCAAAGCGGCGGTGCGTATCATCGTGTTGCCGCTGGCGCGGCTGGTGGCGCTGATCGGTGGGGATGCGCTGGGCGTGTTGCTGGCGAGCCTCAACACAGCGACGGCGGTGCTGGGTGGCCTGCACATTGACATCGCGGCGTTGAACGGGCTACGCGATACAGTCGCCTCGTGGCATAGCAATATCTCGTCGCTGCCCATTGCGCTCACCAGCTACACGACGGCGAACATTGACAATGCCGAGACGTATCTGAAGGCGCTGAAGAAGCACGTGCAGCAGCAGGGGTAGCCCCCCACCCCCAGCCCCTCCCCCGTGCGCGGGAGAGGGGAGGCAGAATGCTGGCGGCACTGAAGTGCCGGCCCACGTGACGGTGGGTTGAAGCCCCAGGAGGCTGCGTCGCTCGCCTATCGGATGGACTTCAGTCCACAGACCGTGCGCTGGCTGTTTACAGCCGCGTCGTGTGGATTCGTGCTATTTCGCTGTTTCGTTCTGTTTGAGGCGCTGGTTGACCTGCTCGGCCACTTTCACCAGATCGCCGATATGGGTCAGCGGTCTGTTCATGTGGGGCTAATTGCCCACCGTTCCCCCGCCCACACCTACTGCCTGGCTGTTGCGCACGCGCTCGATCAGCGATTCGATGGTGGGAACGAGGTGTTCGTCGCGCCGGACGCTATGCAGTAGTTCGCCGAGCGCCATGAGCAGGACCTGTTGCTCATCGGCGGTGTAGGATACCGTGTATGTGGCGCCCGTCACTGCCTCGCTCTGCGCATGATGCTGCTCATTGACGTTGACATCGTTTTCCATTGCGTGTCTCCTTTCTCTCTGCAACTGTTTTGATGTGTCCGGTGTTTCACCTCTCAGAGACACCTATCGTCCTATGCCAGCCATGTCGTACCATGCCAGCCATGCCAGCTATGCCAGCCGTACCCTTGAAGCGCGCGGCTGTTTGCGCTCTATACTAAAGTTCGTGCGGCTTGCGCAGTAGAACAGTTCAGCCTATTGCTCTAACAGAATGAATGCCAGATTCCACGAGATTCTACTAGCATCCGGCAATCGAGAGGGAGAGTTGCGCGATGCCTGAGACAGATAAGACGGCAAACGAGGTGACTCGTGAAGAGGCTGCGTCCATTTCGGCGCAGGTGTATGCGCTGGTGCGCGCCTGCCCCGCCGGGCGTGTGACGACCTATGGCTGGCTGGGCGCGGCGATTGGCTATCCCAGGGGCGCGCGGATGGTCGGCTGGATCATGAACGCCACGCCCAAAGGAGCGGATGTGCCGGCGCAGCGTGTCCTCAATAGCAAGGGCGAACTGACGGGAAGCTGGGCCTTTGGCCAGAAGGGGCGGATGCGCCAGTTGCTCGAAGCCGAGGGAATCGTCTTCACGCCGGAGGGGCGTGTGGACCTCAAACGCTATGGCTGGGACCCCAACCGCGACCTGACTGCTGAGGAACGCGCCAGCATCCTGGCAGGCGCAGAGATGGAGAGTGAGAAGGTGAGCGATTACCTGATGCGCATGCTTCACGACGATCCAGCCTCGCCGTTCCGCAGTGCGCCGGAAAAGAAGTGAGATCACTCCTCCAGCGCGCCGCCGTTGGTGGCCGCGACACGCCCGGCGAAGTGGCCGCTCTCCTTGATGATGCGCTGCTGCGTCGCGTACTCCACGCGCACCAGGCCGAAACGTGGACGGTAGCCATGCGCCCACTCGAAGTTATCCAGCAGCGACCAGGTGAAGTAGCCAGCCAGCGGCACACCCGCCGCCAGCGCGCGCCGCGCCTCCTGGAAATGCCGCCGCAGATACGACACGCGCTCCGCATCATGCACCTCGCCGCGCTCATCCAGCGTATCGGGATAGGCCGCGCCGTTCTCCGTGATATACAGCTTCGTCGGGGAATACGCATCGCGCAGCCGCAGCAACACCTGATACAGTCCTTCGGGATAGACCTCCCAGCCCATCGCCGTGAGACCGCTGCCGCGCGGGGGCACCAGCTTCGGCAGCAACCGGCTGGGCCGGTCCGCACGGATGATGCCGCGCGTATAATAGTTCACGCCCAGGAAATCGAGCGGCGCGCTGATCGTCTCCATGTCGCCCGGACGCACCAGACCATCGGGCAGCGCCAGCCGCGCCGTCACATCTTCTGGATACGTGCCGCGAAAGAGCGCATCCAGATACCAGCGATGATAGAGGCCATCGGCAAACTGCGCCGCCTGCGTGTCTTGCTCGCGGTCGCTGGCTGGCTCGATGTGCAGCAGGTGCAGCGTGATGCCCACCGCTGACTGTGGCGCCTCGGAGCGTAGCGCCTGCACCGCCAGCCCATGCGAGAGCAGCAGATGGTGCCCCACCGGCGCAATCAGTCGCTCATCGCGCAGCCCCGGCGCCATCGTACCCAGCACATGCCCCTCGAAGACGACGATATGCGGCTCGTTATGGGTGATCCAGTGGCCCACGCGGTTGCTCAGCCGCCGCGCGATGATCTGCGCATAATCCGAAAAGAAATAGGCGGTGTCACGATTGCGCCAGCCGCCGCGCTCTTCCAACGCCTGCGGCAAGTCCCAGTGATAGAGCGTCACGAACGGGGTGATGCCGCGCGCCAGCAACCCATCCACCAGCCGCTCATAAAAGTCGAGTCCGGCGGGATTGGGTTTGCCGCGTCCATCGGGCAGGATGCGCGACCACGCAATCGAGAAGCGATAGGCGTTGAGGCTGAGCCGTTGCAGCAGATCGAAGTCTTCCTGCCAGCGATGATAGTGGTCACAGGCGACATCGCCGTTCTCATCGCGCTCGATCTTGCCGGGCGTGTGGCTGAAGCGATCCCAGATCGTCTCGCCGCGCCCACCCTCGCGCGCCGCACCCTCGATCTGATAGGCCGCCGTCGCCGCGCCCCACAGGAAATCGCGCGGAAAGCCCGTTTCAGTTAGTTCAATCTGCTGCTCGCTCATCTCGCTCATTGCCCTTGCTCAACATCTAGGTTTCACATGCTCCCCTGGCGGCAGTGACGCACTCTGGCGGCTGTAAACAGCCGGCCCACGCGACGACGGGCTGAAGCCCAGAGAGGCTGCGCCGCCCGCCCGCCGAATGGACTTCAGTCCAGCCCATCGTGCGCCGGCACTTCAGTGCCGCGACCTGGGTCGCGTGCGCCGGCACTTCAGTGCCGCGATTGTTCATCACTCGCGCGCCTTCTCTTTGCCGCGCACCAGCGAGGTGAAGACGCCGACGGCGGCGATGCAGGCGCAGACCACGAAGGTCGCGTGGAACGCCGTCACGAAGGTCTGTTGCAGCGCGGCGACGGCGGACGGGCTGAGCGGATGCGCATGGGGCAGGCGCGAGAAGGCGAGAATGCCACCGGCCACATCACCCCCCAGGCTGGCAAAGACGGCTCCCGCCAGCGCCACGCTCACACTCTGCCCAAAGACGCGGCCCGTCGCCAGGAAGCCCGCCGCGCTGCCCTGCTGCTGCTTGGGCGCCGCGCCCATCAGCGCGCTGTTGTTTGGTGATTGGAACAACCCCTGCCCCACGCCAATCAGCGAGAGCCGCCAGATCATATCGAAGAGGCTGGACTGCGTGTTGAGCTGGCTAATCAGCACCAGCCCCACGCAGGCTATCGCCAGCCCAATCGAGGCCAGCCAGCGCGTGCCGATGCGATCTGCCAGCGTCCCGCTGAATGGCGCGATCACGGCAATGGTCAGCGGCAGCGGCGTCAGCAGCAGACCGGCCTCCTGCGTCTGAAAGCCACGCAGTTCTTCCAGATAGAAAGGCAGCATAAAGCTCACGGCGAACATCGCCAGGAAGCTCAGCACCAGGCTGATATTGGCCGAGGCGAACACGCGGTCGCGCAGCAGGCGGATGTCAATCACCGGCGCGCGCACATGCAGTTCGACAAAGACCATCGTTACCAGCGAGACGGCGGCGACGACCATTGAGCCAATCAACGCTGGCGAACTCCAGCCCCATTCCTGCCCAAAGGAGAGGCCCAGCGTCAGCGCGGCCAGCCCCAGCGCCAGCAGCGTCGCGCCCGCCGGATCGAAGCGCCCCACGCCCCGGCGACGGCGCTCCTTGAGGATGACCAGCGTAGCGATGAAGCCGATGACGCCCAGCGGCACGTTGACATAGAAGATCGAACGCCAGCTAAAGTGGTCGGTGAGCAGGCCGCCGAGCGTTGGTCCGGTGCTGACGCCCAGCGCGACGATCACGGCGTTCAACCCCAGCGCGCGGCCCCGCTCGAACGGCGGGAAGGCGCTCGTCAGCATCGCCGGACTGATGGCCATTAACAGCGAACCCCCCAGCCCCTGGAATCCACGGGCGGCAACGAGAAACCCCAGCGAGGGCGCGGCGCCGCAGATGGCTGAGCCAGCGGTGAAGATGATGAGTCCGGCGATCCAGATCGGTTTGCGCCCGATCATATCAGCCAGCCGCCCAATGGTGAGCAGCGTCGCGGCGGTGACGACGAGATAGGCGATGATGACCCATTCCACCGCGCCGTTCAGCGGCACATGGAAATAGGTGGCGATGGCGGGCAGGCTGATGTTGACTATCGAGGAGTCCAGTGTCGCCATAAAGACGCCAACGCCGACGATAGCCAGCACCGCCCATTTGCCAGCCGTCTCGCCGTTGGTCGCAGCGGGAGCATTTCCCTGCCCGGCTCGTGGTTCAAATCGCTCGTTTAGCTCGTTCGCGGTGTCCACCTGGCTCATGATGTCGTCACTTTCCTGGCTTTCCTCTGTGAAGTGAGGCCGATATTCCTAGAATATAGTATTCCCTGCCAATAGTATGCTATACTGGCCTTCCGTACAGAACAAACAAGAACCCACACAAAAGCGTATCAAAGCCTGCTGACGGAGATGTGTCCAGCAGGGCTGTTCTATTCGATGATGATCAATGATGAGGGGGCATGCTCATGCGCGGTCGCACGCAACAGTCTAGCGGATGGGACGACGAAGCAGGATATAGCGACGCCCAGGGATACGGCTATGAGAACGGCAGCTATGGCGAGTATAGCGGGTATGGCGGCTATGACAATTATGACGATCAATATGCCGGCGCGCAGGGATACGGGGGATATGGCCAGCATGATGAGGATGAGGGCTGGTATGGCGAAGAGGAGCGCGGCCTGATGCTCCAGCCGGAGCATTCGCTGGTCGGCATCTCCAACACCGTGACGCATCATGGCGTGCCACTGCTCTCCTACACCCGCACGATGAACCGCTTCTATACGACGCGCAAGCAGCGCCTGAGCCTGGGCCGCTTCAAGTGCGAAGTCTGTGGCGAGCGCATCCGCTGGTGGGCCTGGGAGACGGGCACCGGCACCCGCACGCATGACGGCTGCTATGAGCGCCTCGCCTGGACCTGGACGAACCTCTACGCGCAGCAGCAGCGGCTCGCCTCGCAGGGCATGTTCGAGTAAGGGCGCTAGCGGTTGAAACCGCGCCTGGATGGCCGGTGGCCGCAAAACCTGCCTCCGCAGGTTCGGCGCAGGCATCTCTGCGCTCTCAACATTTGCGCCCGGTTGTGTACCAGCGCCCGCACTCCTCTCTCCTGCGCACGGGGGAGGGGCTGGGGGCATCTCAGTCCGCGCAGGCGGACTTTGCGGCCAGCGGCCACCCAGCCGCGAATTCATTCGCTGGCTCTCCTTCTGGTCACTATCGCGTCGTGAGGCTTCGTGGTATAATAGGTGCCGATTCGTGCGGCCTGCCTGATCGTGGATGATCCCTGTTGATTGTCGAGAGTATCAGGCATTCCTTCGAGCCGATCTGCCGCCGGGCGCTTATTCTCATAGAGCGAGGCCTTTTCGATGTTCAAACAAATCCTCATCGCCAATCGCGGCGAGATTGCCCTGCGCGTGGTACGCGCCTGCCGTGAGCTTGGCATAGAAACGGTGATGGCCTATTCCGAGGCCGACCGTGATTCACTCCCCGTCCGCATGGCGGACAAGCGTATCTGCATTGGCCCCGGCCCCAGCAGCAAGAGTTACCTCAACATCCCCAATCTGATTAGCGCGGCGCTGCTCACCGGCTGCGAGGCGATTCACCCTGGCTATGGCTTCCTCTCAGAAAACGCCAGCTTCGCCGAAGTGTGCCGCGATGTCGGCATCGTCTTTATCGGCCCGCCACCCGAAGCGATGCTGACGATGGGCGACAAGGTGGAGGCGCGAACCGCGATGTCGCGCGCTGGCCTGCCGATGCTCTCTGGCACCGATGTCCTGCGCACCCTCAGCGAAGGCGAAGAGGCGGCGGCGCGCGTCGGCTTCCCGCTGATGCTGAAGGCGGCGGCTGGCGGCGGCGGGCGTGGCATCCGGCTGGTGCGCCGTCCCGAAGAGTTTACCTCGGTCTTTACCACGGCGCAGAGCGAAGTGCGCGAAGCCTTCCATGACGACGGCCTCTATGTCGAGAAGTACCTGGGCCACGCCAAGCATGTCGAGGTACAGGTGCTGTGCGACAACTACGGCAACGGCGTCTATCTTGGCGAGCGCAATTGCTCGGTGCAGCGCCGTCACCAGAAGCTGGTGGAGGAATCGCCAAGTCCTGGATTGCCGGATGCTGTGCGGCATGATATGGGCAAGCGTGGCATCGAAGCGGTGCTGGCGATTGGCTATCGCGGCGTCGGCACGCTGGAATTCCTGGTGGACGAAGATAACAACTATTATTTCATGGAGATGAATACGCGCTTGCAGGTGGAGCATCCGGTGACGGAATGGGTGACGGGCATTGATCTGGTGAAGGAGCAGATTCGCGTCGCCGCCGGTGAACCGCTCACCATTCGCCAGGATGACATCAAGTTGCGTGGGCATGCCATTGAGTTCCGCATCACCGCCGAAGACCCGGCTATGGACTTCCGCCCGCAGACGGGCACCATCGAGGAGTACCTGCCGCCCAGCGGACCCGGCGTGCGCGTAGATTCGCATCTCTACAGAGGATATGAGGTCCCGCCGCACTATGATTCGCTGCTCTCCAAGCTGATCGTCTGGGCGCCGACCCGCGATGAAGCGATTGCGCGCGGACGGCGGGCGCTGAATGAATATGTGCTGGAAGGCGTGCCGACGACGATTCCCTTCCACCTGCGGCTGCTCGATAATGAGGTCTTCCAGCGCGGCGAGGCGTACACCAATTACCTTGCCGAACATGGCGCTGACCTTGCGCTGAAAGCGCACTAGATGGCATAACTGCCATAACCTGCACAGAGAGAACTGTGCGCACGAGAGCTAGCTGCTCAAGTACGATTAAAAGTACGATCAACCAGCGGACAGTGCAGCGATTTCATGCGCGGTGCGAGACGCCGCAGCAACGTGAAACACGCAGAAAACGCAGAAGAGGTGGAAGAGAGATGTCCAAGCGCGTCGTAGTTACCGGCATCGGCCTGGTGTCGCCGGTCGGAAACGATACGCCGAGTACCTGGAAGGCGCTCTGCGAGGGGCGTTCCGGCGCCGGCACTATTACCACGTTCGATCACGCCGATCAAGATGTGCATATCGCCGCTGAGGTCAAGAACTTTGATGCGTCGCTGTATATGGACCGCAAAGAAATCCGGCGCAACGACCGCTTCGTTCACTATGCGCTGGCCGCCACGAAACAGGCGTTGAGTGACGCGGGATTCAGCATCACCGACGAAAACGCCGACGACGTGGGCACCATCATCGGCTCTGGCATCGGTGGCCTGCAATCCTGCCATGAGCAGTTCCGCATCCTCTTCGAGCGCGGACCAGACCGCGTAAGCCCGTTCTTCATCACGCAATTCATCACCGACATTGCCGCTGGGTTTGTCTCCATGCAGGTTGGCGCGCGTGGCCCCAACTTCGCCACGGTCTCCGCCTGCGCCACTGGGGCCAATGCGGTTGGCGAGGCAGCGGAGATGATTCGCCGTGGTGATGCCATCGCTATGCTGGCGGGCGGCGCCGAATGTGGCATTACGCCGATGGGGATTGCCGCGTTTGCCAATATGCACGCGCTCTCGCGCCGCAACGACGAGCCACAGCGTGCCAGCCGTCCCTTCGACGCCGAGCGCGACGGCTTTGTGATGGGTGATGGGTCCGGCATCCTGCTGCTCGAAGAGGAAGAGTCCGCCCGCAAGCGCGGCGCACGCATCTACGCCGAACTGGTCGGCTATGCCTCCACCGCCGATGCGCACCATATCACTGCGCCGTCTCCCGGTGGCGCGGGACTGGCGCGCGCCATCAAACGGGCGCTGGTGAAGGGCAACATCAACGCGGAGGAGGTTGGCTATATCAACGCGCATGGCACCTCCACCGGCGAGAACGACGGCAACGAAACCGCTGCCATCAAGACAGCCTTCGGCGACCATGCGTACAAGCTCGCCGTCAGTTCCACCAAGTCTATGATTGGGCACACACTGGGCGCGGCGGGCGGTATTGAGGCTGGCGTCTCGGTGCTGAGCCTCTATCACAACATCCTCACGCCGACGATCAACTATGAGCATCCTGATCCGGCGTGTGACCTCGACTATGTGCCCAATGAGGCGCGTGAGCAGAAGGTGGATGTTGTCCTCTCCAATTCGATGGGATTCGGCGGCCATAACGCGGTCCTCGCGTTCCGGCGCTACAATGGCTAATGGGTTTGGGTTAGGTGGCTGGGAGATAGAAGCAGTGGAACGTCAACCATTGGTCGGTCGAGTGAAGGCGCTGGCCGAGGCGCTCGAAGGCAGCGCGGTCAACGAGATCGAATTGACCGAGAGCGGAACACGCATTGTGATTCGTCGCCGTCGTGAACCAGAGCCTGTGGCCTACGCGCCCGTGGCTGCCGAGCGGGCGCCGGTGGCTCTACGCCCGGCGGCGCGACATGCGCGACGAGGAAAGCCGTCAGCGGGCGGCGCAGCGCAGGCGCAGGCGAACGCGCCGGAGCCAGGGGTCGCCATTATCGCGCCGCTGACCGGCGTGTATTATAGCTCGCCCTCGCCAACCTCAGCGCCATTCGTCGAGGTCGGCGGCATGGTGCAGCCCGGCCAGGTGGTGTGCATCATCGAGGCGATGAAAGTCTTCAATGAGCTAAAAGCCGAGGTCAGCGGCACCGTCACCGCGATTCTGCCGAAGAACGGTCAACTCGTGCAGAAGGGCGATGCCTTGCTACGCATCAAGCCAGTTTGAGCCGGGGAAGTTCGGAAAGCTAGGAAAGCTAGGGAAGCCAAAGGTAGCGAGCGTGAGAGAACGGGCAACGCGGCTGAGCGAGCCAATCACCAGCCGCAGCGAGCGGACAGGACGCAGCGACATCATCGCACGCTCGTATGCCCATCTTCGCAGCGTGCGTGGTCGTGTGTTGCTCGCCTGGGCGCTGCTGCTGGTGGCTATCGTTCTCTTCATCATTCTCGTGGGGATGCACAGCATCGTTCGCCAGCAGTCGTATCATACCGATGCCTTCGACCTCGGCAATATGGATCAGGCCGTCTGGAATACGCTCCATGGCCATCTCTTTCGCTTCACCAATCGCGGCGCGGACTGGGAGGGTCCACCAACGCGGCTGGGCATCCATGTCGAGCCGGTTCTGCTGCTGATAGCGCCACTCTACCTCATCCACTCCGGCCCTGAGACGCTATTGCTGCTTCAGACGGTGGCGCTGGCGCTGGGCGCATTGCCGCTCTTCTTGCTGGCGCGGCGTCGCCTGCCCACGATGCCGTTCGTGGCCGTCGCCTTCGCCTGCGCGTATCTGCTGACGCCTGCGCTGCTTGGCGAGGCGCTCTGGGACTTCCACGCGGTTGCGCTGGCGACGCCGCTGCTGCTGCTGGCCGTCTGGGCGCTGGATAGCAGGCGTTACGGCTGGTTCGCGGTGGCGGCAATCCTGGCGGCGCTGACCAAAGAAGACGTGGCGCTCTCGCTCATTCCGCTTGGCCTCTATATCGCCTTCTGGCGCGGCAAACCGCGCTATGGCGCAGCCGTCGTGCTGCTCTCTATCGCCTGGGTCGCGCTCTGCTTCTTTGTGATCTTGCCGCATTTCAATGGCGGGGCCTCTGGCGGCAACACCTACTGGTATCGCTACGCCTGGGCTGGCGCGTCCGCTGGCGACGCTCTCAAGAATCTGGCGACGCATCCCTGGCTGCTCATCACCTTTGTGCTGGGCAGCGCGCCCCGGCGCGGCTTCATCGCCATGCAGTTGCGCACCCTCGGTGGGCTGGGCATCTTTGCGCCTGCGCTCTGGCTCTCTGCATTGCCGGAACTGGCCGTCAACCTCTATAGTTCACACCCGGAGCAGTATAGCGGCTTCTTCCAGTACAATGCGATGACAATAGCGTTCCTCTCGGCGGCCTCAGTCTATGGCGTCAGCGCGCTGTATCAGGCAAGGCTGCGGGTGGAACAACGCAAGAGCGGCAAAGAGAAGATGAATGCCGCCAGCCTATCGAGCAAAACACCTCGCTATTCAGGCTGGCGCCGCTGGGCAGCGCGCATTCAGCAGTCTGGCATTTGGGTGTATCGGCGCTGGCAGGCGCTGCTCGAACGTATCCCCGTTGCGACGCGCTGGATTGCCCCGCTCGTCATCTGCTGGCTCATCGTCACCTGCGTCTGGAATCTGCGCACGGCTGACCAGCGGCTCATCAATTTCTGGAATGTCGGCGCTGGTCCGGTGTATTACCAGTCGGATGTTGATGCGCTGCTTGCCCGCATTCCTGCCTCGGCTTCCGTTGCTGCGACCGATACGCTGGACCCGCATCTGAGCGACCGCTACGACCTCTATCTGCTGCCCGACCCACAATCCTATCAGGCGCAATATGTCGCCTTCGATATTCCGCATGCGGTGCAGGCGGTGCAGGCGCAAGATCAGCAGATCTACGATACGATGATCGCCTCCGGGCGCTATGTCGTCGTCGGCGTCGTGCAGTACCGGTCGGGCGAGGTAGTCGTGCTGCATCGTATCGGTCCACCGCTCACTCTACCCAAGACGTAAAGCGCCAGGATGCACTATGAGAGGCTGAAATGCGATACAATAGGCGGTAGCATAGGGGCGTCGTGTGCAAATGAGCAAGTGAGTAGGCGGAAGAGATGATGCTATCAGACCTGGCACAGTCCGCGCTCGACCTGCTCTTTCCGCCGCGTTGCGCTGGTTGCGGGGCGGCGGGCGCGGTCTTCTGCGCCGCCTGCCAGGGCAAACTCGTTCCGCCTGCTGAGCCGCTCTGCCAGCGATGCGGGCGTTCGCTGGCCTCCTCAGCAACGCCTCAACGCCACTCGTTGCTCTGCCTCGCCTGTTCGGGCGCGCATGGATTAACCGCGTTGACGCAATTGCGTGCGGTTGCGCTTCACGAGGGGCCAGTGCGCGAGGCGATACATGCGCTGAAATACCAAGGCAAGCGGCGTGTTGCTGTGCCGCTGGGTGATCTGCTGGCCCGCTACCTGCAACAACAGATGGCGGCGGTGGATGTTATCATTCCGGTGCCGCTCCATAGCAGCCGGCAACGCGAGCGCGGCTTTAATCAGGCGGAACTGCTGGCGCGGCGTTGCGCCGGTAGGCTCGGCGTTCCCTATCTGGCGCAGGCGCTCGTTCGCCAGCGGGCAACCGCGCAGCAGGTTGGGCTTTCCGGCCAGGAGCGACGCGCAAATGTCGCTAACGCCTTTGCAGCCGGACGCCAGGGGACTGCTGCGCAGCTTGCCGGAAAGCGGATTCTGCTGATAGATGATGTAACAACGACCGGCAGTACATTGGATGCCGCAGCGGCTGCGCTGGCGCCTCTCTCACCCGCTTCGCTCTCTGGCCTGGCGGTCACGCGCCCGGCTTTTGACTGATGAGACCATCATAGTGAGGACGAGAAAGCAGCAGCAATGAAAGACGCAGGAGTTCTCACAAGTGAGGTAGGGATCATCATTCTGCTGGTTGTGCTAACGCTGATCGTCGCATTGGTGGCGCGGCGCCTCAAGTTCCCCTATACGCTGGCGCTGGTGCTGGCGGGCTTGTTGCTGGGCGAGGTTCATCTCTTTCATCACTTCACGCTGGACCCAGAAGTGGTGCTGTTTCTCTTCCTGCCTGCGCTGCTCTTCGAGGGCGCGTGGAATACCGACGTGCAGGCGCTCCGCGATGACTGGCTGCCAATCTTCCTGCTGGCCGTTCCTGGATTGTTGCTTTCGCTGGGGATTATCGCGCTGGTGGTTCACTGGGGCGCTGGTTTGCCGGTTTTGCTGGCGTTCCTGCTGGGCGCCATCGTCTCGCCTACCGACCCCATCGCCGTGCTTGGCCTGCTGCGCCAGCTTGGCATGCCCAAACGCCTCAACGCGCTGATCGAAGGCGAAAGCCTCTTCAATGACGGCGTAGGCGCGGCGGTCTTTGAGCTGGTGCTGGCCGCCGTCCTCTTGTCACTGCATCAGCCCAGCGAACTGGATGGCCTCTCGCCGCTGCTGGTCGTCCTTAAAGTCCTCGATCTGCTGGGCGGTGGATTGGTGATTGGTGTAGGCGTTGGGTTGCTCATCAGCCAGTTCGTGCGTGTGATTGAAGACCCGCTCTTTGAGACGACGGTGACGTTCTGCGTCGCCTATGGCGTCTATATCCTGGCGACACTGGTGGGATCATCTGGCCTGCTGGCGGTCGTCGGCGCCGGGCTGACGCTAGGCAGCTATGGGCGTCGCATCGGCCTTACTGAACTGACACAGGAAACGGTAGATACGGTCTGGGAGTTCATCAGCTATATCGCCAACTCGTTGCTGTTTCTGCTGGTGGGCATCGAGATTGGGCAGACACAAACGGCGTTCGGTGGCGCGCTCTCCACGATCTTCTGGGCGATCATCGGCGTTTTGCTCGGTCGCGCCATCATGGTCTATCTCTTCCTACCCTTGCACGCGGCCTTCGTTCACTGGCGCGGCAACCGCGAAACGACGGAGAAACATCGCTCGGATATCATTCCTGTGCCGCCTTCATGGTACCCGCTCATCTTGCTATCTGGGCTGCGTGGCGCGCTCTCGCTGGCGCTGGTGTTGAGCTTGCAATCCAGTATCCCGCAACTTCAAACGTTGCGGCTCGCCGTTTATGGCGTCGTCCTGGTGACATTGCTCGGCCAGGGCATCGGCTTGCGTGTCTTGTTGCCGCGCTGGCCTGGTGGCATCTCCACTCACCCTGCTAAGACGGCCAGCTCAGCCGCGTGACGACCGCGTGACGGCGATACAGTGCTTCAGCGTGCTACACTTTCTATCAACTATCACCCGTCGTCCTGATCGTCCTATCGTTGTATCGCGGGGATGGGCTGAATTTGCCAGCCTCGCGTAATGCGAAGGTACGATGTTATGTAGATTGCACCCATTGCAACGCACAAAAGGATACCATCTGATGAGCATGCCACAACCTGAGTTGGCGCCAAACTATTTCTTGCATACCTTCGACAATGGCATGCAGATCGTCGGGCAGCGCATGCCCAGCCTGGCCTCGGTGACGTTCGGCGTGCAGTTTGCCGCTGGCATCAAAGATGAGCCGGAGGCAAAGCTGGGCCTGACGCATCTGCTTTCGGACATGCTGTTCCAGGGCACCGAGAGCCGTAATGTGCGCCAGTTGACCGAAGATTTTGAGGCTATCGGCGCGCGCAAAGGTGGCGAGGCGGGCAATGAGTTTGCCCGCTATTCAGCGCAGATCGTCGGCAACCGGCTCGACCGCGCGCTGGAACTGATGGCCGACGTTCTGCGCCATCCGACGTTTCCAGAAGAAGAGTTCCAGCAAATGCGCAACGTCCAGTTGCAGGAAATTCGCCGCCGCGACGACGAGCCGATGCGCCGCATCTTTGATCTGGTGCGCGAACGCTTCTACGCTGGCACCAACCTGGGGCGGCGCGCGCTTGGCCTGCGCGAAACCGTGGAGCAACTGACGCCCGGCGACCTGCGCACATTCTGGCAGGCGCGCTATCGCCCGGACGGCGCGCTGCTGGCCATCGCCGGAAACTTCGACTGGGATCATGTGGTGGCGCGGGTTGGTGAACTCTTCGGCGATTGGCAGGGGACGCCCGACGCCACGCCCGACGAACATCCACAGCCACAGCCTGCGGTCAACATCGAGATACAGGAGGGCAACCAGGAACACATTGGCATGGCGTTCCCATTCCCCAAGTATGGCGACCCCGATTATTATGCCGCCTCCGTCGTCAGCGAAATCTTCGGCGGCGGCATGACCTCGCGCCTCTTCCGCGAGGTGCGCGAGAAGCGCGGGCTGGTGTATTCGGTTGCCTCGATCTTCTCGCCCAACGGCATCTTTGGCGCGGAGTTCCTCTACGCGGGCACGACGCCTGAGAAGTCTCACGAGACCGTGCAGGTGATGCTCGATGAGATGCGTCTGCTGCACAAAGAGGGCGTGACTGACGATGAACTGGCGCGCGCGAAGGTGCAACTCAAGAGCGAACTGGTGATGCGCGGCGAGAGCGCCGGCGCGCGTATGTCGTCTATCATGCGCTCCTGGTGGTTCGAGCGGCGGCTCATCACCATCCAGGAACTCAAAGAAGCGATTGATAGCGTCACTCGCGAACAGATCATGGGTCTGCTCAATCGCTTCCCGCCGACTGATTCGCTGGTAATCGGCGCAATTGGCCCGCGCAGCCAGGAAGAATTGATCGGCGACGCCCTGGCTGGGTAAATCGAGGGAGGAGTTACACTTGGATTACCAGTATGAACAGGCGGTCGCGATTCTGCGCCGGACGCCAGCCACACTCGCGGCGCTGCTGCGTGGGCTATCCGACGAGTGGACAAAGAGTACCGAGGGACCGGATACCTGGAGCGCCTATGACATCGTTGGGCATCTGTTGCATGGCGAAGAGACCGACTGGATCGAACGCGCCCATATTATCCTCGATTACGGCGAGGAGCGGCCCTTTGACTCATTCAACAGAACGGCGATGTTCGAGAAGTATAAGGATTACTCGCTCGATCAATTGCTGGTGGCGTTCGAGCAGGCGCGCACGAAAAATCTGGCTGAATTGAGCGCGATGCAGATCACACCTGAGAAGCTCGCGCGCAAGGGCACGCATCCGGCGCTGGGAACCGTGACACTTAGCGAGTTGCTGGCAACCTGGGTGGTGCATGACCTCAACCATATCGGGCAGATCGTCGAGGTGATGGCGCGGCAATACGCCGAGGCGGTCGGCCCGTGGAAGGCCTATCTTGGCATCCTGACGAGGCCGGTGCTCACCGAATAGCGATACCGTTTCCCTGTATCGTCTGCACCCTGCATGTGGTATACTGTGTGTAGCTGCGTTCGGCATTGGTACGGGCGCGAACGACATCTATTTACACGCATGCAGGAGAAATATCAGGAATGGCAAAGAAGGGCGAGCTTTCCAAGACGGCGCGCGCCTCGCTGGCGCAGCGCGATGACCAGAACTTCCTCACGAGTCGCATCTGTGAGAAGTGTGGCGAGCCAATCATGCTCAAGGAACTCCAGCCGGTCAAGGTGCTGGGCCAGGGCATGGCATATTATCACAAGTCCCACTACAACGCGGGCTAGCATGCTGGCCACACGATGTGGTCGCTGACTCGCACGTTACTCAGAAGCCCTGGCATACTAGCCAGGGCTTTTTCGCGTATTGGGCTATCTGGCGTAGCGCCGCGCCAGAAAGCGGGCGGCAACGTATGGTATAATGAGCTAGATACCTGTTCGTACTGAAGCGCGAACGCAGGCAATAGCTGCCGGTTGATGTACGATGTTGCCAGACATCCACTTTCGTGGAATGTCTTTTCTTTTGGCCAGCAGGTATGATATTCATCATACTGAGATGGTCATGATACGTGGCGTTGTGCATCGTTGGTGGCTTATAGTAGTTAAGGGAATGTGAAGAACTTGTTATCATCGTTTCGTTTCATACGGGTCATAAGGGAGGGCAGGCCGGTGGCTGGCGCACGATTTCTCAGGCCTCTGCGAAAGAGAAAAGGACTTCAGCAGAGCGATTCTCAGCCGGAAAAAGCGCAAAAAATCGGCATGTTTTCCGCCCTCCGCTATCGCAATTATCGCCTCTTCTGGTCCGGCCAACTCATCTCGGTTACTGGCACCTTCATGCAGGGCATCGCGTTGCAATGGCTCGTGCTGACGTTGACGCCGAATCCGCTGGCGCTCGGAATCGTCGCCGCGCTCCAATGGGGACCGTTGATTGTGCCGTTCGGCGGCGCCATCGCCGACCGCTGGCCGCGCCGCAATGTGCTGGTGGTGACGCAGACAAGCGCCGGTCTGCTGGCGCTGGTCCTCTGGATGTTGACCGTAACACATCAGACGCAACTCTGGCAGGTGTACCTGCTGGCGCTCGTGCTGGGCCTGGTCAACGCTGTAGATATGCCGACGCGCCAGGCGTTCGTCAGCGAGATGGTGGAGAAGGATAGCCTGCTGAATGCCGTCTCGCTCAACTCCGTGCAGTTCAACGCTGCGCGTATCGCCGGGCCGGGGCTGGCCGGACTGTTGATTGCGCTGCTGGGTGTGCCGCCGCTCTTCCTGCTCAATGCCATCAGTTATGTCGCCGTCATCGCTGGTTTACTGCTGATGCGGTCCGCCGAACTGGTGCCGGTGCCGCTGATGGGCAAGTTGCAGGGTATGGAGCGCATCCGCGCGATTGGCGATGGCGCGCGGTTCGTGCGTGGCAATCCGCAACTGCTAGTAACCTTCCTGCTGGTTGCGGTCGTTGGCACGTTGGGCTTCAACTTCAACACGCTACTGCCGCTCGAAGCATATGATGCCTTGCATGCCGGGCCAGAAGTGTTCGGACTGTTGACCTCGGCGCTCGGCATTGGCGCGCTGGTTGGCGCGCTCTGGTTGGCGCGGCGTACCGGCTCGCCATCCAACCGTCTGCTGGTGACGATGGCGGCGATCTTTGGCGCGTTAGAGGCGAGTGTGGCGCTCAGCCATTCTGTGTTTGTGACACTCATCCTGATTGCGTTGACTGGCTTCGCTATGACGACATTCTCTGCCTCAGCTAATACACGGACGCAGCTTGCCAGCCCAATTAATATGCGGGGCCGCGTGATGAGCGTCTACACGATGCTTTTCGTCGGCACAACGCCTATCGGCAGCCTGATCGTTGCCGGAGTCGCCAATGTCAGCGGCGTCGCGCTCAGCTTCGTCATCTCCGGCATACCCTGCCTACTGGTGGCCATACTTGCGGCGTGGCTTTGGAAGCGCCAGGAGCGTGCCAGCACGCCGCCTTCAGGCAGCACGGCACGTTCCGGCGAACACACGGCAATTGAGCAAGTGACACCGCTGCCGCAGCCGCCTGCGCTGCCACGAATCGTGTCTTCAAATGCGGCCAGTGGCAGCCATCGCAGCCTCAGAATGCCAGTGCAGCCGGAGCCGCAACCGCTCACCTCCGACCGCAACTGAGTAGTCAACTGAGTGGGTTATCCCTCATGTTTGCCAGGACATGCGAAATCAGGAGGAGCCGAGGCGGCGATAACGAGCTTCGGCCAGCGAAAATGCGCCATAGGCGATCAGACCGAGTGCGACAATGCCAAGCAGGAAAGGACCAAACGGTTCTTGCGCAAGTTGTTGGAGTGCCCCGCCCAGCCCTTTCGCTTGTCCTGCATTATGCTGGCTTGCCGCGACAATCAGAAAGATGCCAATGATGGCAAACACGACGCTTAAGGCGCCATAGCCGAGGCGCCCAGCAATCACCATCAGATGTCTGACGGTTTCAGGGAGATCACCAGATTTGAGGTATTGTTGGAAATGCGCGCGGTATGCTTCGATAGCCAGCGCGCCAGCTATCGCCAGCACGACTACGCCCGCAAGAATGACAAGCGGCGTCCCGAATGGGGTATTGAGAAAACGCGCAGTCCAGTCTTGCGTCGTGGCGTCGGTACTCTTGCCGCCATTGCCAGTGCCTGTGGCTAGTTGTAATGCAGTGAGTCCCAAGAGGGTATACATCAGAGCAACGACGCCAAATGCGATGCGTGTAATAATGCCTTTTGCCTCTTTCCCACGGTGATCGAGGTCTAGAATCGCTCGCACGACGTTCCAGAAGGCATAGCCAAATAGACCAACAGCCACTAAGCCAAGCAATAGCTTGCCGGCAGTGCCGATATCCAACGCATGAAGCGCCCCTTTGGGATCAGTGGTCGCGCCTCCTGCGCCAATAGCTGCTTTTGCTGCCAATCCGCCTAGAATGAGATAGACCACTCCTTTTGCGCCATAGCCAAAGCGCATCAACGCCACACTGGCTGGATTCGTACCAGCCTGCCGTGCTACCCGGCCCGCTTTATCAGCGGCCCGGCGTGCATCGTGAGGCGTCTCACGGTGTATGTCTATGGAAGAGCGTTGTGTCATACTTCCTGCCTTGTCCTTTCCCCGCTGCTTTCCAAGCAGCACCCTTTCATTGCATTCGTGCTCGGAGACAGTATGCAACCGTCCGGCCATCTATTAGATGAGGCAATTATTGTGCCAAACATTCGTTCTAGTGGCGCTCTCTACGTGCTATACTGCTTGTACTGCATAGTATTTAGTGTCGCATGCAGTGCGTAACGCGAGGAGGGTGAGCGTATGCGCGATGATGAGCAGCGTCAGGCGTCGCTCTTTGGCGATGTCGTTGGGCCGGAGCCTGCCAGGAGCAACCGCACGAAAGCGAGACCGGCGAGCGGTCCATCATCTGCTGTGCCGGAGGCTGGCGACGATGTGTACGATGCCGCCCGCCCTCTGGCCGCGCGCATGCGTCCACGCACGCTGGACGAGGTAGTGGGGCAGGAGCACTTGCTGGGTCCGGGCCGCGCGTTACGCCGTAGCATCGAAAGCGACCATGTTGCCTCGATGATTCTCTGGGGTCCGCCCGGCAGCGGCAAGACCACGCTGGCAGCCGTCATCGCCTATACAACGAAATCGCGTTTTGTCGCGCTCAGCGCCGTCACCGCTGGTGTCGCCGACCTGCGGCGCGTGGTGGAAGACGCGGCAAAGCTGCTGCGCGCCACCGGACGCCGCACCATCCTCTTCATTGATGAAATTCACCGCTTTTCCAAATCGCAGCAGGACGCTATTCTGCCGCATGTCGAGCGCGGCACCGTCACGCTCATTGGCGCGACTACCGAAAATCCATCCTTCGAGGTCAACGCGGCGCTGCTCTCGCGTTCGCGCGTCTATACGCTACGTGCGCTGGATGAGCAAGACATTATCACGCTGCTGCAACGCGCCCTGCACGACAGTGAGCGCGGTCTGGGCAACGAACACCTGACCGTTGCCGATGATGCGTTGCGCTATCTGGCAGATTATGCGAACGGCGACGCGCGCACCGCCCTGAACGCCCTGGAACTGGCGGCCAGTGTGGCAACCAGCGACGAGCAGGGGCAGCGCAGTGTGACACTGGCGACCGTCGAGGATGCAGTGCAGCGACGCGCGCTGCTCTACGATAAGAGCGGCGAGGAACACTATAATCTGATCTCCGCGCTGCACAAATCGCTGCGTGGCTCCGACCCCGACGCCGCGCTCTACTGGCTGGCACGTATGCTGGAGTCTGGCGAGGACCCACTGTATGTCGTGCGGCGGCTGATTCGCTTTGCCAGCGAGGACGTAGGCATGGCGGACCCGCAGGCGCTGCTGGTCTGCGTGGCGGCGCAACAGGCGGTTCATTTCATTGGCATGCCCGAGGGCGCTCTGGCGCTGGCGCAGGCGGTTGTACATCTGGCGACCGCGCCCAAGAGCAATGCGCTCTATATGGCGTATGATGCGGTCGTGCGCGATGTGCAGGAGACGCGCAACGATCCGGTACCACTACATCTACGCAACGCGCCCACTGGCCTGATGAAGCAACTCGACTATGGCAAGGGCTACAAATATGCCCACGACGACTACGCTGGTCTGCCGGACCCCGCCGATCCAATGCGTCCGCCATCGGAGCGTCCGCAAGCCTATCTGCCGGAGCAGCTTCAGCAGCGCGAATACTATCAGCCAGGCGCGCAGGGCAATGAGGCTTCTATCCAGGCATGGCTGAAACGGCGGAGAAAGCAGTAACGCGACTGCAAAGTTTTATAAGCAGGAATAAATCTATATGGCGGCAGTTGAGTTTGTTCGTGGTAATCGCCGTATCGTTTTGGCTGATAAAGACAGTATTGACGAGATGACCAAGAGCCATTCGCCCGCTTATAAAGCCGCTATCGGAAGGCCAGGGCAGAACTATAATGGTTTTGGCCCTTTTCACGTTCTGGCATATGAGAATGACGGAATATGTTGGCACACGGTGGTAGAGATAGTGGAAGGGTGGAGTGGGCCGGTACATGCCCATTCGGGCGTCTGCATAGAATCACTTCTGGCGTTCATTGCAGGCCCGTTTGCGGTTGGTGTTGATATGCGATCAGGTAATGTGCAATGGCAGCAAAAGGGAGATGAATTTGGAAGCTGTTTCGCTCTCTATGATGACAAAGAAAGGGAATGCCTGATTGTGCATGGAGAGATAGAGATAACCAGACTCAACATGAAGGGAGATGTTATCTGGAGGACAAGCGGGTACGACATTTTTACCGGCCCATTTGTTCTCGATGGCGATGTGATATACGCCACCGATTTCTACGAAAATACGTATCGCATCAATATGGACACCGGAGAGAATATCCTCGTTCAACGAGGGACTGAGTACTCAGAAAGGTGAGCAGGGGACATATCAATGCCAATTCACTATGTTGCCGGTGATCTCTTTGCCAATGCGTATCATGCTGAAGCCTTTGCACATGGCTGTAACTGCAAGGGTTCGATGGGCGCTGGTATTGCCGTTGGGTTCCGCGAGCGGTATCCGGCGATGTATGAGGAGTACCGGCAGCGATGCACAGCGACGCCGCGACAGTTCAATCCAGGTGATGTGCTGTTTTGGAGAGCCGAAGGAAAGCCGGCGGTGTTCAATCTGGCGACGCAGGAGGATTACTGGCGCGCTCGCGCAACCTACGAGTGGGTGGAAGAGGCGCTGACCAACATGCGAGCACAGGCCGATGCTGAGGGCATCCACCGCATCGCCATGCCGCGTATTGGCACCGGTTACGGCGGCCTCTCATGGAAGAAATTGCGTCTCATCGTCGAAAAGGTCTTTGCAGATTGGCCAGGCACACTCTATGTCTACGAAGAATATGTTCCTGTCGCTACGCCGTCCAATTCCGATGAGGTGCAGGAGTAAGGTAGCAGCTCAGCCGGCATGACGGAAACCTGCCGCGCGCATCGTCAGCGGCTCGCCTTGCGCCTGCCCATGCGCCTGCACATGCGCGGCGACCACGCGCCCCAGCACCAGCGTAGAGTCGCCTGCTGGCATCTCGTTCTCGACGCTACACTCCACCCACGCCAGCGTATCTAGCAGCACCGGGCAACCGGTCTCGCCGATCTGCGTGCGTAGCCCATCCAGCTTTTCGGGATGTTTGGCGAAGGACTTGCCGAGCAGGCCGGAGTGGTCGCGTTGCTCCGCGATTATGAACGCTTGGCGACTACGCTGGCGCGTGTGCATTTTCTCGCCTTTGTTACATGTATCTCGGCTGCCCCGTGGAAGAGGTGCCTCTGAGATGCCTGGATGTTGTGAAGGATTTGTGAGCAAAGACGGATTACGCTGTGATGCCATTGTGAGCAGCACCACGTAGGCTTGGGATGACCTAATGAACCCAGTGGTACGTTGCATGCCGTAGAGAAATCGGCAGGTGAATGAGCGCGGTTTCTCCTTGTGAACCTTCTCGCCAGTATCCACTGAATAAATAAGGAGCATCCTATGATGAAGCGTATTTTGGTGCCGCTCGATGGCTCATCCCGCGCCGAACACGCGCTGGCTGTCGCCGAAAAACTGGCGCGAGCAACTGGCGGCACGCTGATTCTAGTCCGGGCGCTCACTTTGCCCGTTGAGTATGATAATCCTCTGGTCCCGCAGGTGCTGCCGCTCTCAATCGAGGAGGATCAACGCTGCGCGCAGGACTATTTGACACGCCAGGCGAGCTTACCGATGCTCTCTGGGCTGCGGGTTGAGACCGATGTGCGAACGGAATCGCCGGCGCTGGCCATTCTCACAGCGGCCCTTGAGTATGGGGCAGACCTGATTGTGATGACCAGCCACGGGCGCACCGGCCTCTCCCATTGGGTCTTCGGCAGCGTCGCTGAACACGTCATCCGCCAGGCTCATGTTCCTGTGCTGGTGCTGCGCGAACATGAGCTGCCGTTCTGGACGGGTGGCGCGCAACTGGTGATCGCTCCGCAAGAGCCGCAAGAGCCGCAAGAGCCGCAAGCGTTGCAACGGAAACTGCAGGCGTTTACCCTCGCTCCCTTACGGGTACTCGTTCCGCTAGATGGCTCATCGCTCGCAGAGCAGGCGTTAGATCCTGCCGTTACCTGCGCCCTGGCGCTGGCGCGCGGGGTGGAGCAGGAGCTTCACACAGTTGAGGCATCCTCCGCTCCTGCCGCCTGCCTGCTGCATCTCGTGATGGTCATTCCGCCGTATGAAACCAATGCGGCGAATATGCCTGAGGCGTTGGCGCTCACGGGCGCTGAGGAGTATCTCACGCACCTAGCAGAGCGGCTGCACGAGTTGTATCCGGGCGTCGTTGTCACATGGGAAGTTCTCGCAGGGGTGGATGTTGCTGATACCCTCGTTACCATCGCTGAAGGGCAGCGACACACCAGGCGTGCGGAGGGGCAGGAGACAGTCCGGACCTCGGCAGCGGAGCCGGTCGCGCGCCAGAACCGCCGGGCGCCAGCGTTTCCGCCCGAAGCATCGGAGGAGTTTACGCTGCTGGCGATGGCAACGCATGGCCGCACGGGGGTGTTGCGCTGGGTCTGGGGCAGCATCACGGAGCGCGTCATCCACAAGACGACTTTGCCGGTCTTACTCGTGCGCCCACAGCAGCTACAGCGAACGGCAGAGCAGTGTCCGGCTGCTCGCGAGTGGCATGAGAATCATGATATTCGTGTCGGGATTGCGGCGCCACAGCATCCCATTCAACCGACACAACCGAAGTCAGTACAAGAACCGATCAGCGCTGATGACCGGATGGGAGATTAGGACGCTATGAGCGAGCGATTTGATGCGGTAATCATAGGCGCCGGTATCGCGGGCGAAACATGCGCGCGCCGGTTATGCGCCGCTGGGAAGCGCGTTGCGCTCATCGAGAATGACCGCTTAGGCGGGGAATGCGCCTACTGGGCGCGGGTTCCTTCCACCACGTTATTTGGCCCGGCAAATGAGGCCTGGCAGCAGTCTCAATCTCTGACAGACATGTATTCACCAGCGCTTGGTGGACCGCATGCCCTGCGTCTACCTGATCCGTTGCTGCGTACAGCAAAGGTCCTCCGCCCGGCTGAAGCTGAAAAATGGCGAAGCGATGCGCTCCAACACCTGGGAATCACTGTCATCCGTGGTGAGGCACAGGTGTTGGATCAACGGCGCGTCAGCGTAGGAGAACGCCTGCTAGAAACTACCCATCTCATCATTGCGGCTGGGTCAGAACAACGCATTCCAGACATTGCAGGGTTGAACGACGTTGGCTATTGGACTATTCGCCAGGCGATTGGCTTCACCGCACTGCCGCAGCATGCTCTGGTAATAGGCAGTGAGGCGAAGGCTATCGAAATAGCACACATGTTTCGCCTTTACGGCGCAGAGGTGACGCTAGTCGCGAAGGCCGCCCACCTCTTGCCACATGAAGATGCTGACATCGGCAGCTACCTTGAGCGGCGCTTGTACCAGCAAGGGATACGGGTACTCTGCGGGCAAACGCTACGGCAGGTAATCCGTGATGATGGCGAAGGATTCATCGCTACACTGGCGCAAAGTGCAGCCCCTGACAACAAAAGCACAGTTGAAACGCAGGTAGCTGCGCAAAAGCTGGTTGTGGCGAGTGGCCACCAACCGCGCATCAGTCTTGCCCACAAGCTAGATGGAGTCCAGGTAAATGAGCGGGGAATCGTGGTAGACGAGCAGTGCCGGGCGGCTGAGGGGATTTGGGCGATTGGCGATGTGACAGGGGTCTGGCCGCTGTCGCATCTGGCGCATTATCAGGCTCACCTGGCCGCCGACGATATTCTTGGCTCTGGCCACCCAGCGGCGTATGACTCTCTTCCCCGCGTCTATTTCATGGAGCCGCAAGTAGCCGCAGTTGGCCATACCCGTGACCAGATCATGCGGCAGCAACGCGAGCTGGTCACTGCCACGATGGAGCTGGCTCCTGCTGCTTCCGCCTTCCCACACACTACGGGCACGACTGGCAAACCGATGGAGTACGGAATGCTCACCCTGCATGCCGACCGCCACCGTCAGACGCTGCTGGGCGCCTGGGCCATTGCGCCCGATGCGGGAGATTGGATCGCGCCAGCACTGCTAGCCTTGCGCGCGGCGATGCCTGTCGCCGCGCTCTACGATGCGCTAGAACAATGGCCCAGTTTCAGCGAACCGTATCGTGTCGCTTTGGAGCACCTGTTACATGAACTGAGGTCGCGCTGAGTGAAGCGCTTACCACAGAATGACTACGAGGAGAACACCAATGTCAAACGATCCCCAGAAACAAGCGGAACAGCCGGCAAAAGATTCCCAACAGCCTGTACGCGAGCAGCGCCGGGCGAGCGCAAATGGCATACGTATGGACCGAGATGAGCATCTGACCGCAAATCCCTTGCCGCCAACTCTTGCTCGCCAGGTTGAGGATGAGGCGATTGCGCAAGCCGCGCTCTCCTCCGGCGGCGCTCAGGAGCACTATCGTCGTGGTCGAATTGAAGCAGAAACCCATCGCATCTCTGAAGAGATGACCCGTCTCGCCCAACTCCGTCTGCGGCTCGCTCAGCAGTTAGATAGCACGAAAATGGACAACCAGCATCCTGGCGACACGGCGACCGCCATGAATGCCACAATTGCCGGGGAAATCAACAAGGCGTCATCAGCGTTCAACGGTGCGGAAACTCTGCCTGCGCCTCGACTGCTCACATCACTCCTGGTTCCAGTGGCAGGAGCGCCGCAAGGAGAACGGCTTCTTCCCTATGCGGCTGCGCTCGCTCAGTTGACGCAGGCGCGAGTGGTGCTGGGACATGTCACTGTTGATCGCGGCTCTCGCGCCAGTCTTCCTGGCTTCCCTGCTTCACCACATCCCGTAGAAGACTTGCTTCCACCACCAGCAAGTGCCTGGCAGAAAGACCAGCAGGCGTCGGCAGATCTCCAGCAGCTACGCGCGCGCCTGCAAGCGCAACTGGCCCCAGCGATCAGCCGGGTTGATACGCTACAAGTCAATGCCCCATCGGTAATCGAGGGCCTGAGCGAACTAGAAACGCTCAGCGAAGCGGATCTCGTACTCGTCAACCTGCGGCCACATAGCGCGCTGAATCATCTCAGCCTTGGTTCTGTGATTGACACAATGATTCGCAAGGGGCCGCTCCCCCTCCTGGTCATTCCGCCACACGCGCCACCAGCGGGACAAGCAGAACCAGCGGAACAAGCGGAACAAGCGGAACAAGCAGGACAAGTGGGAATCGAAAAGACGCCACGCCCAACAACCATCGCCTTCCGTCACTTGTTGGTGCCCCTGGATGGCTCAGCGCTCGCTGAAGCCGCTCTGTCGCCATTGCGTGGCTGGCTCGGTCAAGCCGCGCGAACGCCAGATGCCCGAATTACCGTCACCCTGCTCGGAGTGGCGGAGAACGCTGCCGTGCTGCCTGATTACCAATCCTATCTCCAGACGTTGCGTCAAGTATTGCTGCGGCTGCCAGAGTTTGCTGGTGTCCAGGTCCAGGTGGAGGCTGTGGTAGGATCGGCGCCAGGAGCTATCGTCGGAGCGGTGGAACAGAATCTCTTTAGCGGCGTGTTCCGGGCTGAACCAACCGATGTATTGTTCATGGCGACGCATGGCCGTGGAGGGCTTGGACGCTGGTTGTTCGGTAGCGTGGCGGATTATGTCTTGCCACGAGTACATGTCCCTGTCGTACTCATTCATCCAACGTTCTTGGATCTCTAGTACATGGTGATCCGGAGAAACGCCATGATGGGATAGACGGGATATGCGGGCTGTGTATAGCGACGGCTGAGAGCCTCTACTCAAAAGGTTCTCAGCCGTCGCTTTGATATGCTTAGAGGCTCTCAGTACTCACATTGACATGCTGAGCCGGATCGGTCCCCGTCCAACTGTATAAGTTTCGAGAGAGCGAAGGCCCATACGGTGTGGTTTCGCCGGAGTTGACGATTCCTGTCACATCAGGGGTGCCATTGAAGAACCCAAACTGAATATGCGCATCCGTAGGAGTGCGCCAGGCAACTACCAGTGCGGGATACCCAGCGACGCCTGCGAAATCTAGGGCTACGGGGAGTGAACTGACTTGGTTCGTGGACACAATCGCGCTTAAGGTCCTGGGATCCACCTGATTATACTGAGCAATCACAATGAACGACTGATTACTCGGTGAGCTTGGCTCTTCCCATGCCATCTCCAGGAAGAATGGCGTTGCCACCAGCGTTGGACTGGTCAGGATCGCGATGCTATAGATCTCCTGGGTGTTGAAGACGCTGCCATCAGCGGAGGAGATGATGTTCAAGCGTCCATCGGTACCGCGCCAACTCAGGTACAGCCGTCCGCTAAAGGCAGTCAGCGATGGCGCATTGAAGGAGTACTGATTCAAGGTCACTTTGCCGGCCAGATGGGTAGGATCGCTCGGATTGAAACGTCCCACGTTGAGGCGATTGTCACCGCCGCGCCAGGCGACATACAGGTTACTCGGTGCGTTGCTCGGAAAGAACGCCAAACTCGGCCCCGACCCCGCGAGACTGGTGTCGGTGAAGGTGATTGCTGGACCAAATGCCTGTGTACTGGCATCGTATGTCATCAGGTTCAGGTGATGGGCTGTATCCCGACCTGTCCAGCCGACATAGGCGGTGGTGCTAGACAATCGAACAATAGCGGGAGTTGAGACAGCCGTTTGCACGGAGACGATATCAGGGGGCTGCGGCGCCGCGTCATGTGCCCGTACCAGGGTGGTCATGCCCAGGCTTGTACCTATCACACCAAGGACTAATAATGCAACCGTGCCTGGCCATACAACTCCGTTCCAGAGCCAAGCATGACGTTTGATGGGAGCTTTTTCAGCAGCAAGGTCGTTCAACATCGTGGTACTCCTATCTGCTCAGGTCAGCCGTTATTGATACCGCAGGAAGTACTGAGGGACGCGCCTCAGCAGGAGAAGGATAACGACCGATTCGAGCCGAGATTCATGGCAAACTCAACAAATGAACCAAGCCTGTGGTCCATGGGGCAATGTACCGGAGAAGCCTCACAGCGGAAACACAAACCGCTTTCTCGTGGTCACGAGCTAGTCACAAATAGTCTCCTTCTACTGAAGGAGATAGCTGGATTCCCGCGTGACCACCATTCACGCGGGAATCCAGCTATCAGGAGTACGTGTCAGTACAGTACTCTGTATTGCGAGCCAACTGAGCCGTTCAGGCTGCGTGCGCATGCCGTCCGCTGTGCGTATCCACCTGATGGCTCTCTGCTCCCTGAAGTAGGGCAGCTAGCACGATCATCAGCAGCCCCACGACAAAGAAGGCCGCCTGTACCCAGATGGCCAGGCCAATCAGCGCGACCTCAATCGCCATCCAACCCACCATGATACAGCCAGCTATCGCTGTCGCCAGCGCGTCAATCTTCCATCTCCCAAACAACGCTGACCCCCGAGGGCTGAAAGCAGCAATGGCAGCCGCCGCTAATGCGCTTCCTCCCACGACGATCCCTAGCAGCAGTGCGGGGACGGTAAAGTCTGCGAACGGCGTTCCGCTCAGCGTGCTACGTGGGATAGCCATATATCCAACAACCAATCCTATAGCGCCCACTATCGCGTTCACTGCCGCAAACAGGTCCACAACAACGACTGCAATCCGTATGTTTCTTTCACGCATGGCAATCCTCCTTTTAGCCAGGCACACACGTAAGCAGGACGCATCCCTGCTCACGTTCATCGCACCAGACCACCCACACGCTATGCCTTCAGCGTCAAATGGCACTCACATTCCTTCTATCGTATGTCTCACTTATGTCTCAAAATGCGCACAGTCCTCTCTTATCTTTTGTGATGCGCGTGTGCCGACGACAGCACTATGCGTGACGCTCTTGTGAGAATAGACACGTATGGTGTAGGTACGTGCAGGGCTGGGTTTGAGCTGAATCTGCGAGCAACAGGTCATCTCACCCAACACAGGCCGATACGCTGATGAGCGTTGCCACCTCTGGTTTGGCAGCCTCAGCGGATTGATGAGAGTTGGCGATTGTCAAAGTAAGGAGGATGGTCATGCGGTATGGAACTCTCATTACCAGGTCACTGGCCATTACCTGGCGTCACAAATACTTATGGTTGCTCGCTTTCTTTGCTGGCGAGGGCGCCGTTAGCATCAGCGCTCCGACCTTCAACGGCTCTTCAAACAGCAGTAACCAGGCCACAAACGCTACGCCAGGTGAAGTATGGAGTTCAGTGAGTACCTGGATCGGCGCCAATATCATGCTCCTCATCCTTGCCGGCGTGGTGGTTCTGGGTCTGGTCGTCGGCCTGTTTCTGCTCTCAGCCATAGCTGACGGCGCGTTGATCAGAGCCAGCGCCGAACATGACGCTGAACGACCATTTTCTCTCCGTTTTGCCTGGCGCGCCGGGCTGACCACGTTCTGGCCAGTACTCAAAGTCAAGTTGCTGACGGTAGCAATTGTACTTCTCTCGGTGATTGTGCTTGGAGGAGTCATCGCTCTGGCAGTAGTCTCGGCAGTGGCAGGAGCAACGGCCAGCGCCGTACTCCTCAGCGTACTCGCTGTGCTGCTAGGTTTGGTCGCAATACCATTCTCTATTGTCTTCTCGGTGGTGATTCTGCTCACGCTTCGTGCAGTGGTCCTTGAAGGCATGAACATCTCAGCATCTCTTGCGCACACCCTGACGCTTTTCCAGCGCCGTTTGGGTCGGGTGACACTGCTCTGGCTGCTGAGTGTCGCGCTAGGTCTGGCGGCTGGTATTGCAATGGGCGTATTTACGATTGCGCTCTTGGTCGTCTTTGGAGGGCTGGTAGCTGCTCTGTATGTGGCTGGTGGTACCCTGGCAGCCGTCATCGCTGGTATATTGCTGGCGGTGCCCTGGCTTGCTCTCGTACTGTCGGCTTCCGGAGCGATCTCGGCCTTTACCTCAACGTACTGGACGCTGGGGTATACGCGACTTGACCTTGAGCCAGAGCGACAGACGGTAACGGTTCCACCTGCCGCCGCCTAATGCCAGTTGATGCCAGTTGATGCTGGCGCGTCTGGCGCTGGCTAGAAAGCTACCAGAGTTCATAGTCAGGCGGGGACTAATGATCGAAGAACACATTCCACCGGCATCTGAGCATCAACAACCGGGTTCCGGGTCAGTGCGAGCGCAGGATGGTAACGTTGATCTCACGCGTGAGATGACGAGTGCTCCAACTCCTACTGCTTCGCCAGCAAGCGGGAGGTTTCAGTCAGCACAATCTCTGCTGCGTACCTACCCACTTCCCTTCATTACCATCCTGCTGTTGCTGCTCAGCCTCGGACTCTGGCTTGGCCGGCAACCTCAGCTAGCGCAATGGCCACTCCTCGTAATTGTGGTGTATGGCTGCGTCCGTGTCGCATGGGACCTGCTACAACAACTGCGGCAGAGGGAGTTTGGCGTTGATTTCATCGCCGCCCTGGCCATCGTTGGCTCCCTGCTTCTCAAAGAATACCTGGCTGGTGCGATCATCGTCCTGATGCTCTCCGGAGGAGAGGCGCTCGAAGCCTTTGCGTTGCGACGAGCACGCACATCGCTTGCGGCGCTGGCGCAGCGCGCGCCTCGCAGCGCCCACCTGCTCGATGGCGATCATCTCAGCGAAATCAGCGCCGATGACGTGCAGGTTGGCATGCGGCTGGTGGTCAAACCAGGCGAGGTGATTCCGGTTGATAGTTTGGTAGTCAAGGGCAGCTCAAATGTGAGTGAAGCTGACCTGACTGGTGAACCACTTCCGGTCCGTAAGGAACCGGGCGCCCAGGTGATGTCTGGCAGTGTCAATCTCGATGGCCTGTTGCAGATCCAGGCTACTCGCCCGGCAGTTGAAAGCCAGTACGCGCAGATTCTGCGCTTGATGCGCGAAGCGCAAGAGCAGAAAGCGCCTATTCATCGTCTGGCAGACCGCTACAGTGTTGGATTCACGGCGGTAACACTGACGGTGGCAGGGTTCGCCTGGCTTCTTTCTGGGGACAGCATGTACGCCCTGGCGGTCCTGGTGGTCGCTACTCCATGCCCCCTGATTCTGGCTACACCCATTGCGATCATGTCAGGCATCAATGCTGCTGCTCATCAGGGCGTCATTCTCAAAAGCGGCGCCGCCATCGAACAATTAGGGGAAGCAAAGGTAGCGGTATTCGATAAAACGGGGACTCTGACAATGGGGATTCCCCAACTGAAAACGATTCTTCGAGCCACTGACACAGCACTGCCAACAGATGACTTGTTGCGCCTGGCGGCCTCCGTCGAGCAATTCTCCGCGCATATCCTTGCACGCGCCGTAGTAGAAGCGGCTCAGAACCAGCATCTTCCTCTACTGCTGGCAACAGATGTTCAGGAAAGCTTTGGCAAGGGCGTGCAAGGAACAGTCCGCTTGGCCGCACCAGACCAGGCGGGCGAGTTAGATCAATTAGAGCAGGCAGAGCAAGCGGAAGAGGAGGACGAGCAGGATTGGCATGGCCCAGTTGCCACTGCACCAACGAGCAGCACAAGAAGCAGCAGTCAGGTCAGTAGTCGGGTCAGTAGCGGCGTCAGCGTTGCGGTGGGGAATCGAACCTTTATGCGTCAACTGGACATCGCTATTCCGCAGCGCTTACAAGACGAACGCGCGGCGTGTGTGGCGCGTGGCGAAATTGGTAGCTTCATTGCAGTTGATGGTCAACTTGTTGGCCTGCTCATCCTGGCGGACCTTCCTCGTCCTGAACTGGCACAACTTAGCCCAGCGCTCAAACAGCATGGGATCGAGGAGACGATCTTGCTAACGGGAGATAGCCAAGTAGTCGCCGAACGGATTGGCCAACTCGCACAGGTGGACCGCGTGATCGCACAGTGCTTGCCAGAAGACAAAGTACGGGCGATTCGTGAGTTGGTGGAGAGTAAGCGCGGAGTGTTGATGGTCGGCGACGGCATCAATGATGCTCCGGCGCTCGCATCAGCGTCTGTAGGCATAGCCATAGGGAGTGGGAGCGTGACCGCTGCTGCCTCGGCGGCTGATGCAGTCCTCGTGTCTACGAACATGCTGCGGCTGGTCGAGGTGGTGCGCTTGGGCCGCTGGGTCATGCGGGTTGCTCGTCAGGGCATTTGGGTCGGCATGGGGTTGAGTGGCGTTGCGATGCTCTTTGCTGCCTTTGGCTTTATTGATCCTGCGGTCGGGGCTGTCTTGCAAGAGGGTATTGATGTGATCGTCATCCTCAACGCCTTGCGTGCCGGCCATCCGCGCTAGCGCCCAAGAGATCGCTGAACATTTTGGCCCATGTGAATGGGAGAGCGAGCATATTTCACACGATATTGGTCGGTGTTAGTGTTGGTCTCAGCCTGCCGCTAATGTGAGCAACATCTGACTACAAAATCTCAACAGACTCAGTATGAGCAATTGCTCACAAATCTCTGATCCCGTGATGATCCAGTGGAAACCAGGCTCACCTCCGGGCTGATCTCGACACGCTATCAGTATGATGAATAAGGCTAGCGATATATGTGGGTGGGTATTAGCTCGTATAATAAATGGCTAAGAGCGTAAGCAGGCGCAGGGGGCAAACGATGGCACAACGGCCACAACGGAAGGCAGGCATACAATCAAATGCGCAGCGAGAATCGCGAGAACGACCGGAGTTTTACACCGATCCCTTATCTATTGGCAATCCGACGGTGGCTGGCCGGCGTTTCTTTGCAGAAATGCTCGGCACTGCTCTGCTGACGCTGGTTGCAGCAGGCGCCCCTGTGATTGAGGCAGCAGCGCATCAGTCATTGGGTCCTTCAGCCGGACTGGTTGCCCCTGGCCTATTGGTGATGGCGCTCATCTATACGCTTGGCGATGTCTCCGGCGCTCATTTCAATCCGGTCATGACGCTCGCATTCGCCCTGCGCGGCGATTTCCCGTGGCGCCGCGTTCCAGGCTATTGGCTGGCGCAATTCGTAGGATCGCTGCTTGCTGCCCTATTTCTGCGCCTTCTGTTTGGTCCGGCAGGGCATCTGGGCGCGACGTTACCTGCGCCAGCGACCGGTATCTGGCCAGCGGTGTTCATGGAAACGGCCCTCACCATGCTGTTGGTCACGGTCATTTTGGGAACGGCGCACGATACACGGCTGGTGGGACATAACGCCGCCTTAGCAGTGGGAGGAACGATTGCACTGGCGGGCCTCTTTGCAAGCCCTGTCAGCGGTGCTTCGATGAATCCAGCGCGGTCCTTTGGTCCGGCAGTGCTCAGTGGTAATCCTGCCGCGTTAAATGCTATGTGGATTTATTTTGTTGCTCCAGTGGCCGGAGCAGTTCTTGCCTCAGGCATTGCCTGGATGCTGCATGGCCCAACAACTCCCACGGCAATTCAGGCCGCCAGTGGAAACTCCTTTGCAGATACTGGATCATCTAAGATGTCTACGACTTCTGCCACCACAAAGCGGAGGTGATATGGATGTCATATGCCATTCAACAAAGTGCTGATGAGATGTGGAAGTCAATATGATCGCCGTCGCATCAAGATACGCTTGCCTCCTTCGACCAACAGCAAATACGTGCCTGTGGCCACGATGAGGAAGAGGAAGAACAAGGCTGGCAGTGGTGTGAAGCCAAGTGCGCCGGCCAATGGTGTGTAGGGAAGCGCCATCCCAGTTGCGACGATGAGAAGGACCATAATAGTGAGCGAGCGACTTGGCCGGCTATTGAATGGATTGCCGCTGGTGCGAATGATGAACAACACCAGAGTTTGTGTTGCCAGGGATTCTACAAACCAACCCGTATGAAACAGCGTTTCCGAGGCGTGGAAGATGGCGAGCATGACAAAAAACGTGAGAAAGTCGTAGATGGAACTGATTGGCCCAATGAAGACCATGAAATCACGGATCAGCCCGATGTCCCAGCGGCGTGGTTTTTCGATGAAGGTCTCGTCCACATTGTCGGTGGGAATCGAGACTTGCGACACATCATACAGAAAGTTGAGCAGCAATATTTGGGTAGGCAGCATGGGGAGGAACGGCAGAAAGAGTGATGCCCCTGCCATGCTGAACATGTTGCCAAAACTGGAACTGGTTCCCATCAACAGGAACTTCATAACGTTACCAAAGGCTTTGCGCCCTTCCAGCACGCCACGGTGCAGAACTGCCAGACTACGCTCTAGCAGAATAATCTCGGCGGCATCTTTGGCTACATCCACCGCCGTGGCGACCGAGATGCCCACATCAGCAACATGCAACGAGGGTGCGTCGTTAATGCCATCGCCAAGAAAGCCAACGACGTGCTTGCGGGCTTTCAAGGCGAGCATGATACGGTTTTTCTGCGCAGGTGAGACGCGCGCGAACACGCTGGTCTCTTCAGCGATGTGCTGTAGCGCGGTGTCGCTCATTCCATCCAGTTCATCGCCAAGTATGATGCGCCCACCGTCTAGTCCCACCTGTTCGCAGATATGGCGGGCAACCAGATCGTTGTCACCAGTCAGAATCTTTACTTCCACACCATCGCGTCGCAAGGCACTCAGCACGTCGGCGACACCCGCCACAGGTGGATCAATGAACGCGAGAAAGCCGACGAGCGTCAGATCAACTTCATCCACGGCGTGATAGGCATCCTGCTGTGGCACGGAGCGATAGGCTACGGCGAGGACACGATAACCCTGTGCGCTAAGCGCCTGATAGGTCGTCTCACATTGCGCTCGCGCAGAAGTATCCAGGAGTTGCGACGTTCCGGTGACCTCATACTGGGTCGAGATCGGCAACACACTCTCCGGCGCCCCTTTCACTATCAATAGGCGTTGATCGTCCAGAGAGACCACAATCGAGGAACGCCGCCGCTCGAAGTCAAACGGGACTTCATCGAGTTTCTGGTATCCGGCAGCGCTTGGATGAGTATGTAGGAGAATGGCTACATCGAGCGGACTCTGAATTCCCGTCTCAAACGTGCTATTGACATACGCCAGCAAGAAGGCGTGCTCTGAGGACTGGCCGAGCGGATCCAGATGCTGATCGAGGGTCAACTCACCCGTCGTCAGTGTGCCAGTCTTATCGCTACAGAGAATATCCATGCTACCGAAGTTCTGCATGCTCGCTAGATGCTTGACGATGACCTTCTGCCGTGCCATACGGAGCGCACCCTGACCCAGCGTGATGGTAGTAATCATCGGCAAGAATTCTGGTGTCAAGCCAACGGCAAGCGAGACCGCGAACAGGAAGGAATCAAGCGCCGGTCGGTGAAAAGCCAGATTGACCACAAGGACGAAGAGGACGAGAAAGACAACCGTGCGCATAATAAGGAAGCTAAAGCCGCGCAGACCACGGTCGAATTCAGTCTCTGGCGCGCGGGTTGCCAGCCGCGCGACGATATCGCCAAAGGCGGTCGCGGGGCCAGTAGCAACAATAAGCGCGTTAGCAGTGCCACTCACCACTGAGGTGCCCAGCAGTACCATATTACGTGTTTCGGCGGGTGATGACGCCGCTCCTGCATCATCTACCGCTTCCTTCTCCACGGGGACGGATTCGCCAGTTAACGCGGCCTGTTGGACATGTAAGTCGCGCGCCTCCAATAGCCGTGCATCAGCGGGAACGAGGTCGCCGGCGCTGAGGCGAATGACGTCACCGGGCACCAAGTTGTGCCGGGGCAGTTCGTGCCAGGTTCCATCGCGCAGGACCGTTGCAGTCGGCGCCACCTGTGTACGTAGACTATCAGCAGCTTGCTGTGAGCGATACGCTTGCACAAAATTCAAGATCACGCTGAGCAATACGAGAACCGCGATAATTGACGCATCCAGAAGATCGCCGAGGAGCGCCGTAACCAGGCTGGCAACTAGCAGGATAATGACGAGCGGGTTGAGAAGAAACAGCCCTAACTGCACAAGTCCTGCGGTATGCCGGGCCGATGCTGGCTCATTTGGTCCTACCTGTGCCAGCCGCCGCGCTGCTTCTGCACTGGATAGACCATCTGGAGAGGTGGACAACTCGCTCAGCAGTTCAGCGCGGGTGACGTGGTGGAGATTAGCTTGTTGGCGAGCAGTATCTGCTGGCGTTGTTGTCATAGGGGTCTCCCAATGGCGAGGGGGTACACTACATGAAAGCAGCAGAAAAATACCTGCTGCTGGTGGCTGCAAGAGGCGCCGGAGACTCTTGCCAGAGCATGAAGCAGTGCGGTGGAGCGTTCCTCATCATCACAATCATCATATCTTGGCGTTGACTCTGAACTGACCGATGATGTTGAGGAACGCTCGTCGCGTCCGCGTCACCTATGACGCGGCTATGCTTCTGATGTATGCAATTCTGGCATTGGCGCTGGTGTTGCGTCTCCACTTGCTTGGCCTGCTTCTTGTGCCGCGCGCACCTCTCTGTAGTGGTCACGCCAGATCAAGCGGTACACTTTCAGCACCTCTGGCAGACGGCGTAAGCCTGGGATGTAGGGGAGGAAGATCAGGGCAAGCGTCAACACCGCCATCGTAATCCACACGGCAATATCGGCATTTGGCCCATTATAGGGACCAAAGGGAACTTGATACCAGAAGGTATAGAGCCACAGCCAGGCCTGGCCAGGATAGGCTCCGGTCTCATTCATCATTCCCCACTGATTGCCTAGCAGATTGAGTTGCCCAGCGCGATTGGGTAACGCGCTCTCGTTCAGGAACAGCAATGGCTTGGTGTAATCTGTCTGATAGAATTTCCCATCACTGAGCAAGAGGCCATCGAGCGCGCCGCTCCGGGCAATGTCGAGCAATGCGCCAAACATCACAGGCAACGGGCCGTAATCACCAGCAACTACTTTGAGATGGCCGTCGGCATCGAGCGAACCATCAGCTTTGCCAAGCGCTGTGGCATAATTGTTTTCCCACTTTGTCTGCTGGTCTGCTGACGCAGCTTGAAACGTTTGGACGGCCTGTGCCACTTCAGGATTCTTGACGGTGTTGAGCGGACCAATGACATAGACTGAGGCAGTATCAATTGGTAGCCGCACTCCCGCGAGCTGCTGCGGAGAGAATGGACCCGCCGACTGCACTGATCCGCTCGCGGTATTGTAGGGTTGCCCATACTGAGCAATCACACTGTTACCTGCCAGTTCAGAGAGCGAAACCGTCACAAAACCTGCCGGGTCTGACTGGGCCACGCTCTGCATCGTCAGCGGTTTCTCATCGGGTGAGGAGAATACCGACGCAAGCACGACGACCAGCACCAGTACGACGGTGCCCGCCAGCACCACTTCGCGGAGCAGATCGTAGGGAATCATGCGGACGCCGCGATAGTATTGGGCCTGGGTCATCCCCTTGCGGTATGGCTCGCGGACTTCACCTTTGGCCGGATATGGGCGCACGACACCCCGTAAGCGAACAAGTACAATGTGCAAGGCAATCAGCGCGATCAGCAATGCTGGCAGCAGGAAAATATGAAAGCCGTACATTTGACCAAAGTTGAGGACGTTGAAGAATCCTCCCACGCCGATTGCATTCATCGCATCTTTGGCAGAGACGGCGATCCATTGGGAGTCGAGGTTGCTTTGCGAAAGGTAGCCGGTGAAGGCTGCAACAATGCTGACGACAAACGCGATGGCCCCCATTGCCCAGGTGCGACCCCGGCCATCGCGCCAGGCGCCGAGGTAGAACATACCCCACAAGTGAATGACCATGAAAAAGAAGAATGCCTCGACACTCCACAGGTGCAAGCTGTTGAAGAAGTGTCCTACTGCATCGCTATGCCACCACTGGGGGCCGAAGATTGCCAGCACCGTACCAGTGATAATGATCAGTACGAAGCTGGCAATGGTAAGCGCACCGAAAAGATAGACGGCTGATCGTACATAGGATGGTTGCTTATCAGGCAAGACCTGATCGGGTGGATAATTCCTGGCAAGCCGCTGGCGTAGCGCCAGGGTCCAATTTTTGGCCATCGTCTTGTCCCTTTCAAAAGGCACATGAGTTGCATGAACTGCATGCAGCCGAGCCTGCGCTCAGGCTTTGCATTACGGGTTTGGCGGCTGAACTGGAGTGGCAGGAGATGTCTGCGGCTCAGCCGGTTGGGTGGTGGTCTGCGTGGAATGTTCTTGCGGTAGCTTCACGATGACCGCTACGGCAAACACGAGCAGCATCAGGCCGATGACGATCAAATTGGGAACGGTAATCAAAAAAATGCCGATATGGATGTATTGCGACTGTTCCATGTTACTCCTCCCAATTCATGGGTGGCGACCAGCGGCAAGAGCAGAGCCTGTTGGTCTGGTGAATCATTGATTTGCTGATTCGCAACGGGCAGATTGTGCAGCCAGGTCTGCGCAACGCTACAATTAGGAACTCTACTGGCAATGCCTCACAGCTACCTCACGGGTGACAGGCGCCGCGTCACAAACACGTCACACAGAATGAGTGGACATGAAAGATATGGGAACAAAGGAGATAGAGAATGGCACTTTATCTGTGGAGAGACGTGGTTGGTTGGAGCCAGGTACTGTAGCGAGGTCGAACATATTGCATGTGCTGCGATCAGGGGATGAATAGCAGCCGGGCTACCTTGTTTCTTCTCCCAGAACCGCCTCGTGCTGATAATCAAAGCGCAGCCATGGCATCTCTTGGAGTTGGGCAAGAGGAATAGGCTGGCCACAGCGCTCACACAGCCCATATTGTCCAGTTTTGAACTTGGCAAGCGCATGATGTACTTCGGCAATCTGCGTGCGGAGCATCCGCTCGTAGAGAGATTCTGGTCGCGCTCCTGGCTCGGTTGGCGCTCTCGCGCCCGTATGCTCCCGGCGCAAGATTGGTTGGCGGTCGGGGACGTCAATTGAACTGCCATCCGTCTGAACAGCGTGCGTCTGCTGCTGTGAAGATTCCTGTGCCTCGCGTAAGCACTGAACGAGTACCAGTTGCAAACACTCGAGTCGCTGCTGAAGGTTCTCCAGCACGCAAGGAGGCAAGTGATCGCTCATAGCCCTTATCGTGCGAGCCATACATCTCCTGCTCCAATCAATCTACGCAAACGTACCCGCTTGCTTCGATTTTTCGTTGTTCCTGCTTCCTCCCCAGGCGCTTTCTCTCTTGGCGGCGAACCGCCAACTGAGCGAGTCTTACCCCAGGTCCACAGGCCTGCTTTACCGTTGCCGTCCGAGCCAGTACCGGCAACGCCGCTTCGTCAAATTCTCAGGCACTCAAGCTCGACAAGCGGAGGGCTTCTTCCAAGATATTGAGCGCCGCATTCAAGTCGCGGTCGCCCACCCAGCCACACGCCGGGTTGAAACAGACATACGTGCGCTCATCTTCGGCCATCTCGCGCACATGGTGGCAGCGATGACACCGCTTCGTGGACGGGAAGAAGCGTCCCACCCGTTGCACCGGCGTGCCATGTGTCTGCGCTTTGGTCTCGATCAAGTGTGCGAGTCTGCCTATCGCCGCATCCGAGGCCGAGAGGGCATGCTGGCGATTCTGGAACATGCCGCGTACATTCAAGGTTTCCAAGCCAATGAAGCTGTAGCGTTCGGTGATGGTGTGCGCGATTTTGTGCAGCAGGTCCTCGCGCAGGCACCGGATGCGAAAATGCAATCGGGAGAGTTTGCGTTTGGTTTTCTCGCGGTTCTTGCTGCCCTTCTGGCGGCGTGCCAGTTGTTGGTTCAGGAAGCGCACTTGGGCTAAGAGATGGCGCAACGGTTTTTGGTTCTCAAACCGCGTGTCATCACTCAGCGTCGCTAGCCGCATGAAGCCCAGGTCAATGCCAATGGGTGGCCCCTCCACGGGCGTTTGCGCTATCTGCACCTCGACCTGTACACTCAGAAACCACCAACCGGCTTCACAGCGAATGGTCGCTCCCAGTATCTTGCTTGTCTTGTCCGTCTTGACAGTAAAGCGTAACTTCTCCGCCAGATTGATCTTGCCCAAGCGGCGTTTCAACTGCGCACGTTTGGTGACGGTTTCGCCCTGCGCTTCGCGTTGCTTGACGATGAAGTCACCCAAAACTGGGACCTGTACCCACTGGTCGCCAACGGTAAACTTATCGTTGCTCAGATAGAACGATTCCTGCGACCTGCCTTTCTTCTTGAACTGGGGATACCCTGCTCGTTTGGCAAAGAAGTTGGCAAACGCTTTGCCCAAATCGTCAAACGCCCCTTCGACGACGCATTTGGTCACGTCATACGTCCAAGGAAACTCGACCCCGCGCAGGCCATTGAACAGTTTTTTCAGGGCCAGTGCCGAGGGCTGTTCTCCTGCTTGATAGTGGCGTTGCCATTCGGCCAGTCCCCAGTTGAAGATGAAACGCCGCGTGCCGCATGCCCGGCGCAAGTACGCCTCCTGCTCGGCAGTGGGATGCAGCCGGATTTTGTGTGCTTTCCTGACCGTAATCGTTGTGTTCGCTGTGTTCGCTCTGTCCGTTCTGATGGCACTGGTGCTAGTAGTGGGAGTCAGCATAGTAATCATTGTGTCCACGTTGTCCACGTTGTCCATATACCGGTGCCTCCAACCAGACAGAATTTGAACGCCAGCTACCAAGCGTGTACCTCTGCGTAGTGTCGCATACGAGTGCGTAGGACATCAAGAGCTAGCTTCTATCTCCTTTCCAGCGCCTACTCTGCCGCCCAATTGCTCAACCATGATCGTTTCCTGGCGTTTTGTACTGCACTTCTAGCTCAGAGCAAAACACCAGGAGCTTCCAGCACCGGCCAGAGAAGGTTGCCCCTGTGCCCAAACAGATCAATTCAGAGGCGGCACTTCCCTCTTACGAGCATGCTACGAGAGCAGGTAGCCTCCATCTACGACGAGGAGGCTTCCGGTCAGATAGCTGGCAGCCTCGCTCGCCAGAAAGAGTGCCACGTTTGCTATATCATTGGGTACGCCCATTCGTCCAAGTGGAATGCGCGCTAGGAACGCCTGTGTGAGCGCATCGCGCTGTTCGCTGGTCATGGTCGTCGCAGCCGGATTGAGCGCAGCGGCGCCGGGGGTTGCAATACCGCCAGGAGCAATCGCATTGACGCGAATCTGATACGCGCCAAACTCCTGCGCCAGCGCTTTGGTGAGCATCACCATCCCACCTTTTGAAGCGTCATAGTGGGCAAGATGCCCAGTGGGGTGCAGCGCGTCAATTGAGGCGATATTGATGATCGTGCCGCCGTGCTGGGCCGCGATCATCTGCCGCGCTACCGCCTGTGCGTAAAAGAATGGCCCTTTGAGATTAATATCCAGCACCTTGTCCCAGAGCGCCTCGGTGGTTTCCAGCGCAGGCGAAAACGGGAAAATGCCAGCATTGTTGACCAGACAATCTACGCTGCCAAACGCCTGAACGGTTGCCTCAACCACGGCAGTCGCATCCGCCACGCTTCCCGCGTCAGCGCGGATGGCCTGTGCCTTACCGCCATTGTCGCGAATACCAGCGGCGGTTTGCTCAGCGCCATCAAGCGCGATGTCCGTAATCATCACAGCGGCTCCTGCCTCGGCCAATCGAGTAGCTATCGCTTGCCCGATGCCCATTGCGCCGCCCGTGACAATCGCTGTTTTGCCGTGGAGATCAAAGATGGTCGTAATTGATGGGGATTGCATGTGTCACCTCGCTAAGAGAAGGGTATGGGACTCCGCGACCTTTTCGTGGAGCTGTTGCGCCCACCGTACCGCTCGCGCTTCTTCGCCGCTGGCGAGCGGGCCGTGCGATTCCGTCACGAAGAAGCTTTCTGGTGGCATGATAGGCGCTATGCCCATTAATTGCAGCGCATGTGCCATGCGCACAGCAGCGGAGCCAGTCAACCAGCGCGGTTTGTGGAAGCGGGTATCAAAACAGGCAATCTTCAGATCGCGCCACGACTCCGTTGCGATATTTTCGAGAAGTGAGGCAATAGCAGGTGTCGGTCGCCACCCCTGCGTAGGGCAGCCGAGGATCAGCATGTCTACTCCCTCAAGCTCAGTTGATTCTGGTTGATTCACGGATACCGCCCGTGCTGCTCCGTATTCGCGTAAGGTCTGAGCGATGGCGTTGGCAAGGCGTTGCGTATTCCCAAATTGGGAATCATAAACAACAAGGGTATTCATCGGTTTTGTTACTCCTTCGGAAAGGCCATTCCTGCCACTAGCGGTCTATCTAAAGCAGAAGCCATTCCACCTCCCAGTGGACGGCCAGCGTTTCACATCCTCATCACAAATCGAGGCTGCAAAGGCACGAACTCGTCACAATCGCCATGTTCCTGGTTGTCCTTCTCACTTCTGCACTCACATACGCCAGATTCCAGAGTAGCCATCTGTCGTCCGCACCCCGGTAACAGCCGCACTCACTTGTGACGGAATTGTGACCAGGGAAACCATTGCCGTGAGCCGAATGTGATATACAAGCTGTTTACTTTCGGCCATACCTCTATCAACTGTCTCTTGTAGTATCACCGAGTCGACAATCTGCCTGCGTAGTGTGTAGCTGCACAGCAATGAAGAGCTGGGAGCAAGGTATGGCCGAACACGAAGCCGAGCAAGAACACGTCCTCGCCGATGGTGTTTGGGCTGCATTGTCGCGGCGCGGCATTTCACGGCGCGATTTCCTAAAATTCTGCACAGTCATGACGAGCGCACTGGCGCTGCCGATGCGCTATACCCCGCGCATTGTGCGTGCGCTTGAACAGGCGCAACGACCAGCCCTGGTGTGGCTGGAGTTTCAAGATTGCGCTGGCAATTCAGAATCTGCCCTGCGCGCCAGCCACCCCACGTTTGCTGATATCGTGCTCGATCTCCTGTCCTGGAACTATCATGAGACCGTCATGGCGCCTTCGGGTACAGCCGCAGAGAAATCGCTACACGACACGATCACTGCTGAGCAAGGCAAGTATCTCGCTGTTGTCGAAGGTTCTATTCCGTTGGCGTATGGTGGGGTCTACTGCACGATTGGTGGGCGCACGGCAATAGACATCGTCAAAGAGGTCTGCGGCAACGCCTATGCCACCATCGCTGTCGGCACCTGCGCCGCCTTTGGTGGCATTCCAGCCGCAGCGGGTGGCGTTACCGGGGCGGTAGGGGTTGGAGATGCAGTGCCGGGTCTAAAGTTGATTAATCTCAGCGCCTGCCCGATGAACGGCGCTAACCTTGCCGCCACCATTGTTCACTGGCTCACGTTCAAGGAACTTCCGGCCACCGATGAACTCAATCGTCCGCTCTTCGCTCATGGAGACCGCATTCATGACCACTGCCCGCGTCGTGCTCACTATGACGCTGGGCAATTTGTTGAAGAGTGGGGTGATGAAGGGCATCAGCTTGGTTGGTGCCTCTACAAGATGGGATGCAAAGGTCCGGCAACCAATTATAACTGCCCACAGATTCAATGGAACGATGGCACCAACTGGCCCATTGGGGTGGGACATGGCTGCGTCGGCTGCGCACAGCCGCAGTTCTGGGATGCAATGAGTCCCTTCTATCGCACGTTACCGTCGGTGCCAGGGTTCGGCGTTGAGACCACTGCTGAAGAGGTCGGCCTCGGCGTTGCCGCCACCGTCGCCGCGCTCACAGCAGCGCATGCTGTTGGTTCTGCTGTTCGACAACGGCGCGCAGCAAAGTCTCAGGCGGCAGCTTCAAACACTGCAACGCCACCTGTAACCGGCACCAGCCAGGCGCTATCAGCTACAGCATCTGACGCAGTGCCTGTTACGGCTGGCTCTGCCAGCGCGCAGACCAATACTGAAGCAAAGCCGGCGGATACGCCAGATGAGCAGCGGCACGATACTCAAGAGGAGGGTGCCCAACCATGAGAATTGCCATTGATCCCATCACCCGCATTGAAGGGCATCTGCGGATTGAAGTCGAAGTCCAGGATGGCCGTGTGACGGACGCCTGGAGTTCGGGCACGATGTTTCGTGGCATCGAGATGATTCTGCGCCACCGCGATCCTCGCGATGCCTGGGTATTTGCCCAGCGCATCTGTGGTGTCTGCACGACGGTTCATGCGCTGGCTTCTGTACGCGCGGTGGAGAATGCACTTGGTATTACCATTCCAGACAACGCGCGTCTTGTCCGCGACCTGATAGCTGGCGCTCAACTGGTCCAGGATCATGTCGTCCATTTCTATCACTTGCATGCGCTAGATTGGGTAGATGTTACCCTGGCGCTCAAGGCAGATCCAGGCGCAACTGCGACACTTGCGCAATCCATCTCGCTCTGGCCGAAGTCCAGTAAAACATACTTCAAGGGTGTCCAGGATCGGTTGCAAGCCTTCGTCAATACTGGCCAATTGGGCATCTTCGCTAATGGATACTGGGGCCATCCCGCCTACGTGCTGCCGCCTGAAGTCAACTTGCTGGGCGTGGCGCATTACCTGGAGGCGCTCGATTGGCAGCGCGATTTCATCCGCATTCATGCCATCCTCGGGGGGAAGAATCCGCACCCGCAATCCTACCTTGTTGGTGGTATGGCAACCGCCCTCAATCCCAATAACGAAGCAACAGTCAATGCAGACCGGTTATCGCTGCTCGCGCAATTATTGCAACGCGGACAGGATTTTGTGGCGCAGGTCTATTTGCCTGACGTCCTTGCCATTGCTTCCTTTTATAAAGATTGGAGCGCACTTGGGAGTGGGCTGGGAAACTACATGGCCTATGGAGACTATCCCAGCGACAACAAAAACCGGCCAGACACGTTCTTTTTCCCTGGTGGTCTGATCCTCTCGCAGAATCTGACCGCTGTTCAGGCGGTGGATCAACATCAAGTATCTGAGTACGTGACCCATTCCTGGTATAACTACGCAGCAGGCGACGCCACCGGGTTGCATCCCTGGCAGGGGGAAACAGCCCCCAAGTTTACGGGTCCGCAGCCTCCCTATGATTTCCTCCTGGTAGACGGAAAGTATAGCTGGTTGAAAGCCCCGCGTTACGCTGGGCACGCCGTAGAAGTTGGCCCTCTTGCCCGCATGCTCCTTGCGTATGCTCAGGATGACGCCGCCGTGCAGTCAGTGGTGAATAGCGCGCTCTCCCAGCTCAAGGTTGGACCTGCCGCGCTCTTTTCGACGTTAGGTAGGGTGGCTGCTCGCGCCATTGAAGCGCAGGTCATGGTTCAGCAACTTCCGACCTGGCTTGGGCAGTTGGAAGATAACATGGCGCGTGGGGACTTGCGAATTCATGACAATACCTACTGGGACCCATCTACGTGGCCCAAAGAGGCGTTTGGTTTTGGTTTCCATGAGGCGCCGCGTGGTTCTCTGGGCCACTGGGTTCATATCAAGGATGGCGAAATTGCCAACTATCAGGCCGTGGTTCCCAGCACATGGAATGCTGGTCCACGTGATGCCGCTGGCCAGCGGGGAGCCTATGAGTCGGCATTGATTGGCACTCCAGTCGCCAACCCTGAGCAGCCGGTGGAAATCCTGCGCACCGTCCACTCGTTTGACCCTTGCCTGGCGTGCGCCGTTCATGTGGTGGACCCGCGCGGACGTGAGTACGCCAATATTCGGGTTGTCTGATGTCTCAGGGTAATAGCCTGCTCAAGGGTAAGGGTATGAGACGAAAGGGTGGCGCACATGGAGACAATCCATCGCAGGGGCAATGAGATCAACAAGGTCAACCAGGTCAATGATCCTTCGATTTCTCCACAGGAAAGCGAAGCTACGAACCTACTCTCACGCGCTGAGTTGCCTTCAACCTCGCGGGGAACGGAGCTGAGGCAAACACTGTATGTCTGGGATTTGCCGGTCCGTATCACTCATTGGCTCAACGTGTTGTGTATCGTTGTCCTATCGGTGACGGGCTACTACATTGCGAACCCATTCATCATGACACAGGGTGATGCCACTTCACAGTATCTGATGGGGACCGTGCGCTTCATCCATTATGTGACCGCGTTTGTCTTTACGATGAGCGTGCTATTTCGCGTCTACTGGGCGTTTGCTGGAAACACGTATGCCCGCTGGTCCCAATTCCTCCCAGCTTCACGCCAGCGACTGCGAGACTTGGGGCGGATGATACGCTATTACACCTTCTTGCGACGCGAGCCTCCCGCCGAAATTGGCCATAATCCCTTAGCTGGGGTCACCTACGTCGGCCTCTACATCCTTTTCGGCTTGCAAATCGTTACCGGATTTGCCTTGTATAGCCTGCCATACCACGATGGCTGGCTCAAAGCCGGGTTCGGGTGGATTGTTGTGCTGGTGGGTACACAAACGTTGCGCCTGGTGCATACGATCATCATGTTCTTGATTATCGCCTTCACGATTCACCACGTCTATAGCGCAGTCCTCATTGACCTCGAAGAACGCAGTGGCCTCGTATCCAGTATCGTGACCGGGCGCAAGTCCCTGACAGCGCAGCATATTGCGGAGGCTCAGGAACAGCCGAAAAAGAAGGCGGAGCACTAATATGCACAGCGAACTTGATGCTACAGCGCCTGGCGCTGATTGCGCAACGGTGGTTCTGGGACTGGGCAATCTGCTGCGCCGTGATGAAGGGTTGGGCATTCGCGCGCTCACACGCTTACAGCAACAGTACTCCTTGCCTGCCTCTGTCCAAGTGGTGGATGGTGGTACGCTTGGCTTAGAGTTACTCTCCTATCTCGAAGGCGCCAGGCGCGTACTCGTCTTGGACGCCGCACTCACCGATGGGTCTCCTGGAACAATCATATGTCTCCACGGAGATGAAGTGCCGGCCTTTTTTGGCATGCGCTCGTCGCCGCACGAAATCGGTTTGCCAGATCTACTGGCAGTTGCGCGCTTGCGCGGCGCAGCGCCTACCGAGATTACCCTCATTGGCATGCAGCCGGGCGTAATAGAATTGGGATGGGAACTCTCTGCTGTTGTAGCCGATCATCTGGACGCCCTGGTCGAAACTACAATCAAAGAACTCGTTCGCTGGGGAGTGCAAGTAACACCGAAAACGCCGGATCAACCAGCGTTGGAGAGCGTCGAATTGGAGGCGCACGATGCATGAAGTCGCGCTGATGCAAGGGGTAGTTGCCACCGTCCAGGAGCAGGCGCAGGCTGCCGGTGCAACAAAAGTGACCCAAATCAATCTTACCATTGGAGCAGCCAGCCACTTTACCGAGGAGATTGCACGCCAGCACTTTGAAACGCTCGCCGCTGGAACAGTAGCCGAAGAGGCTACACTGCACATCACCTGGCTTCCGGCGACCTACCAATGCTTTACCTGCCTGCATCAATTCCAGAGTGCCGAACCACTCGAAACAATCATATGCCCGCGCTGTGGTGGGGTTGCGCTGGAAATCGCCCACAGGGATGTCTGCCAGGTAGATAGCCTGGAAATCGTTCGCGCGGGACAGCAGCCCCAGCACCTTGATGCTTCATACGAAACAACACCACGAGTGTGAATTGCAAGGCAGGTGAAATGCGATGTGTAGAACGTTACCCGGCAAGGTCATAGCGATGTCGGGCGCTATGGCACTGGTGGAGTTCAACGGGCTGCAACTCCAGTGCAACGCGCTGACCCAGCCAGACGTGAAAGTTGGCGACTACGTCTTGGTTCATGCCAATTTGCTCGTCGCTATCATCTCCGATGAGGAAGCTATGCAAATGTTGGCGGCAGCCCGTGAATTGGACGCAGCAATAGCGCGTGAGGCCGGAGACCGTCCTCCTGGTCAACCGACGGATACCAGCCGTCATGCAGGAGAAGCGCGAGAGAAATGATGGCATCCACCGTCTGCGGAAATCCTTTGCCAGTGCGGTGGTTGACGAATGTTTGTGGCAGAACTGCCAGGAGGTACGTGATATGAGTATGTCCATGAAACAGGCACAATCTCCGGATCCGCGCATTGGATATGCGTTTGCCGGCCTGAATGCCATTATCAGCGGCATCGCCATCTACGTCAATAGCCTGGGGGTAAAGCTGTTTGCCGATGCAACGCTTTATACCACGTTGAAGAATCTGGTCGTCGGCCTGGCGCTGCTCCTCCCCTTTGCATTCTTTGCGAGCCGGCGCGCTGAATGGAAACGGCTCACGGGCAGACAGTGGAGTTTATTGCTCCTGCTGGCCGTCATTGGTGGCAGTGTGCCCTATGTCCTCTTCTTTTCCGGGCTAAAGTTGGGCACGCCCGTAACCTCATCCTTGCTCAATCATGCGCAATTCTTGCTGGTCGCATTCTTAGCCGTTCTCTTCCTGCGCGAACGCCCAGGCATCATTGTTTGGCTGGCGCTGCTTACCCTACTCGTTGGCACGATATGGGGAATGAGCATCACCAGCCTTCGTTGGGGCACAGGTGATACGCTGGTAGCTGCTTCTACTGTCCTCTTTGCGGCAGGCGTTGTGCTGGCGAAATACCTTTTGCATGACCTCTCTACCGTGACCGTGATGACAGCAAAGATGAGCATTGGCTCGCTATTCCTGGTGATCTATGTCGCAGCCACTGGCCGCATGGGCATGATCGCCCATCTCTCCTATGCTCAGTGGACTTTTGTCGTCGTCACTGGACTCATTTTGCTGGCCTTTACCGTAACGGCATTCCTCGCGTTACGCTACGCTTCCGCCACAGTTGCGACTGCTATTCCTGCTGCCGCCCCTTTGATTACTACCGCATTGGTGATCTTTATCCCACAAGTAGGAGTAAAGCCTACACCGGTCCCGGGGGTGATTCTGATGGCGCTGGCGGTACTTATCCTCTTTATTGCAGGTAGCTGGCAGGAGGTGCAGACATGGCGCAAAGGAAAACGCACTCTGACGAGGGTAGAGGCAACCGCATGACATCTTTGTCATCTGTGTCAGGTGCTATTTTGTTTGGGCGTTACGCCTTTGCCCCGAACCGGCTGGGGTATTGTGGACCAGACGATCATCAGGCGCTGCTCGAATACATAGCGAGCCAGCGCCCTGATCGCGGCCTGCTCGAACTCGAGCGCCGCTTTGAGGGTGCATATCCCTATTTATGCCTGATTGCGCAGGCCAATCACATCGCAGATCCGTTCGATAAGCGCGTCGTAGAGGCTTATTGGATTGGCAACTCGTATCTGGAACAGGTAGATGCCGCACGTTTCTATGACTCGCTGACGCTGCGTTTCAGGCCGCGCATGGATAGTCGCTCGTTTTCCTGGTTGACTGGCAAACTTGCGCTCGGCGCACGGCCACATCACAACTTTCACGTATTTGACGTGTACATGCGTACCGGTCTCATGAAAGATGATCGCGCGGCAATCGTCGTTGAAACGATGGATTCCTGTCGCGTCAGTTGGGGCAAAGTAATTGCCGTAGATGGACCAGAACTCATCGTGGAACGGCCAAAACTCGTGCTGATTGGCGGCAAGTTCGTGCTGACAGAGCCAGAGGTTGTGCGAGTGACCCGGCAAATCAGCGGGCTAGGATTTGCCGATCAGGCAGAACCTGGGATGTATGTCTCTATTCATTGGGATTGGGCCTGTGAGGTATTGCCGGCGGCCAAACGTCAGCGTCTGATGGCCGCCACACGCCAGTACATCCTGCTGGCGAATCAGACGCTCTAGTGGAGCGGTCGTGTTCCTGGAAAGTGCAAGACCTTTCTGGGAGCATGACCTGCGCCTATGGGTTGGGTCTGCCCGCGTCGTCAATTGGTGCTTATGCCGTGGTTTTGGTGTGCTAACGTGCCAGTGCCAGCAGCAGCGCGGGACGTATCACACGCCGGTAGATATCCGACTGGAGTTGCTCACCGGGATCGCAACGCGCTTTGATCGCCTGAAATTGGCGCAACGCTTCGGCGGGCATGGATTGCGCAAACTGCTTGGGTGTTAGCGTACTGTCTTTGGCGAGGAAGAAGGTTCCACCGCTCTCTGCTACGAACGTGTTCAAATCGCGCAACAGCGCCTCTACAGCGCCCTCGCGGCTGGGGTGCGCGGCGTAATCGAGCGCGAGCGAATAGCCATCAGGTAGGTAGTTGAGTAGGAAGCTGCTGGAGCGGTGTTTCTTGAGAACCGCTAACGCTGGCTCGATGCCTGCCCGTTGCGAGCGTTCCAGGGTTTCATGGAAGATATGGGGCGCGACCAGGGCTGGCGCGAAAGTTTGGTGCTGGATCAATCCCCCTGGCAGGTAGATGCGCTTGAAGTTCGGGATGAAATTGAGCATAAAATTGGCGGTGACATAGCGTTCGTAATGGGGTCTGCCTGAGCCTGGTAGATGTCCGCGCCACCATTGGGCGCGATTTGCAAGACGAGTACCCCAGGGCGTTGCAAGAGGTCGAGCCAGGGCGGGAACCCATTCGACTGGCAGAATGCCTGCGATATGGCTGGACGGCGGCTGGAACGAGGGATCGAGCGTCTGCTGTGGATGCGGATCCTCGCCGGGCGCCAGTTCACGCATCAGTTTCACGAGTCCGCGCCCCAGCCGCTGGCCGCGTGCAGCGGTGTCGAGCCAACCCACCAGATGTGTTGTCTGTTCTCCTGCGCTCGCATCACTCATCGTCGCTTCTTCTGCGCTACACTCGACGGTATCAAGGAGTGCGGCAAGCGATTCATGCGCCGTTTGGCGAACGTGGACCAGGCCGGAGTGAATATGGCGCAGCCGCAGCGTGAGGGCCGTAAAGCAACCCAGGAGACCGAAACCGCCAATGGCAGCATGAAAGAGGTCGCGGTGATGCTCGCGCGAGCACGTGATCGTCTCACCAGATGGCAACATCAGGTCGAAGGCGACGATATAGTCGCCAAAGCAGCCGTCACGCCAATTATTCTTGCCGTGAATATTGGCCGCTGCCGCCCCACCTACAGTAACCGCCATCGTGCCAGGCACGACCGCTGGCCACCAGCCGTCGGATAATGTCCGCTGCCAGAGCTGCGCGATGGTGACACCTGGCTCGACAATGATCTCTCCACGAACGGCATCCCAGGCGAGTACGCGATTCATCTGCGAGGTATCGAGTACTATCTGATCGCCGTTGAGCGCCGCATCGCCGTAGCTGCACCCTGCGCCGCGCAGGCCCACTGTTCTGCCTTCGGCGCGAGCGAGGGCGAATACAGCCGCTATCTCCTCGGCGCAACGTGGACGCGCAATGACACATCTGGCGCGACTCCGCATGCCGTAGCCTTCTAGTAGCTCGCTGCTGAACGACCATGAATTGGACACTGTATGATCTCGTTGCGCTGGCGGAGTGGGTGTCACCTGATACTCCTCGTGTAAAGCCTATAAATAGTGCGCGGTACGCGACGCAGCGTGTATGGGAGATGTTATGCGATGCTGGATTCCTAATCGGCTGTGGTCGGCGCAATCGCTTGCTCGCGGCGCAAGAATTGGTGCACACGAGTCACAGCGTTGCCGAGTCGCTGGACAAACGAGATGCCGATCATATCCCCAAGCACTAGCATGTTGACAATCAGGATTAGCAGGGAAAGCGGCGGCATGAGCGTATCCAGCGAGATGCCCTCATCAAACGGCGCGGCTGTGTTCAGGCCAGGAACGACCCCATCACCCATAAAGAAGTGGAAGTTGATGCACAGAAAGGCGCAAGCGAGCGAAGCCAACACTGCCGCTACCATCTCTGCGACCGCCAGGCGATATTGCGGCGCGCCGCGCTGACGTAGCGGACTAATCAGCAGCACTACACCGACGAGGAGCGCCACACCGATCAGGATTTCGGTGATCTCAATGGCATAGCCGAAAGCGACACTATGCGGAATGATTATCCCTCGCAAGAATGATACATACCACCCGTTAGGATTATTTTTGATGCTGTCTTGTAATGTGCTGGCCAGCCCTTGAGGAAATACTCCTGATAGCACTTTGTTCGTGCCGGAGACCAGCCACTCCCAGGCGATGATTCCCTGAACTGCTGCGGCCACATATCGGGCATCACGACTCATCATGTGTCTCTCTCCTCATTGTTGTCTGCCATATCTGGTTCGTTCGTCTGGCAAACAAAGCGTCACATAGACTACAGACTCATGAGGATTATGGGGAATGCTGTATCACAAATCTATCACAGCCTGCGCCCTCTATATCACGGACAAATCACATAGCTTCAAGGTTGCAAGGATGAAGAGCAGGGTTGAGACAATTTTCAGAATATATGCCGCTGGTTGGCGTGAGATAGTTGTGAGATGCCAGTCATTTCTTGTGATGAGGCTGTGATAGCGCCTCCCTATGCTGTAACGAAGATTCCCTCGTATGCAGCGAAGGCAGCAGTGAGGAGATACAGCAACAACTGAGGAGTTATCACATGATACTTGATGAACATGTTGCCCCAGCGCCCAAAAATGAGGCCGCAACTGAACCGAAGTCCGAGCCTGATGCCGAGACACCAGTATCTTCAACGGTAGAGAGCCGGGATCAACATACAGGTGGGCATCCTTCTGCCATCCGAACCTGGCCACTGACGGCGGATGAGGTCAATCAGTTGGAGCAATCCCTGGGAAGAAGGCCAGCGACATCCTCTGGACATGCTGAAGACATGGATCAGGCGCCAGCCACCGTGCAGCAGTGGCCTGCCTGGCTGCAAAAGCAATGGGTGGCGACGCAGCGGCGGCGGGCCTGGCAGATGGCGCATCCGCCCACCCTCATGCGCCGCCTGTCTTCCCCAGGGGGGATGCTCATTACCAGCGCCTTTCTGTTGATTGCGTTGATAAGCTTTGGGCTGGGTGCGGCGTTGAATGCTCCTGCCAGCGCCTCTGCCAGTTCATCGTCGAGCAGCAATACCAGCAGTATGTCCGGCAGTATGTCCAGTAGTGGCAGTCAACTTCCTGCCAATGTTCCAGATGCCACACAGCAATACGGTAATCAACCAGCGCGGTTCGTTATTGACGCTGACGGCGCCAAGCACTTTACACTGACGGCAGAACAAGTGTTGTGGCAGCCAGTCAAGGGGCAGAAGGTGCTTGCCTGGACGCTGGATGGCACCGTGCCAGGGCCGATGATTCACGCCACTGCTGGCGATCACATCCGTATCACCATCATCAATCACCTGCCAGAAGCTACCGCCATTCACTGGCATGGCCTCGAAGTGCCCACAGACAATGATGGCGTCCCGCCGATTGGTATGAAGCCGATCCAACCTGGGCAGTCGTATACCTATGACTTCACATTGCGTGATGAAGATGCAGGCACCCACTGGTATCACAGCCACTACGATGACATCAAACAGGTAGGTGGTGGCATGTACGGCGCCTTCATCGTAGACCCGCGACCTGGCAGCGCGGAATATCAGCCGATGATGCAGGCGGAACATGCTGATGTAGATCAAACAATGTTCATCGGCACACTGGGCGCCTATTACGTTATCAATGGGAAGAGCTTCCCCGATACGCAGCCCATCAACGTCCGTCATGGCCAGACGGTACATCTCCGCCTGATCGGCGCCGATACGCAAATGATCCACCCAATGCACTTGCACGGGCATAGTTTCCAGATTGTGGCGGAAGATGGGCATCTGCTGTCCGCGCCTATTACCAAAGATACGGTTCAGGTAGCCCCTGGCGAAACCTATGACCTGACCTTTTACGCCTGGGCGGCTCCTGGCAGCATCTATCCCTTCCATTGCCATATCTTGAGCCACCTCATGAACCCTGGCCAGCAGGAAGGCGAGATGGGTGGCCTCATCGTCCTCGTCCAATATGCGAAGTGAGGCATACAGACGCCATTGCTGATAGGCCAGACCGAAAGCGTCATGTACATCAAGCAATTGCGAGAATTGCCGCTACCTATCAGGGTAGCGGCAATGTCATTATCGCGTTTTGCTTACCATGTATACCAATGCGCAGCAATCGGCAGCAATGCGCAGCAATTGGCGGACTGCCAAACATATAAGCGACTCAATAGCCCAATAGATGAGGAATCAGCGTGCCAAGCAGATACCCTCCAAGCGCTGATGCGCCACCCACTAAGACGATCTCAGCGGCGCTACGTATCAGATTGAGATTGGCAAGCTTGCCTTTGATAATGCCAACGATGATCAGCGCGATGAACGTCAGCACGAGGGAAACCGGCAGCGCGACCGGAACAGGGAAAAAGAAATAGGCGATCAGTGGAAAGATGGAGCCTACGATATACGACACACCCATCGTCAGCGCCTCGGGCACCTTGACGGTGCTGGGTTCGAGCGTCAACCCCAACTCTTTCTCCACCATCGTCCGCTGGTAGGCTTCGGGATAGCGTGCCAGTGTCGTCGCGATTTGCTGCGCATCGCCGGCAGCCACGCCTTCAAATTCGAGGAGTCGCGCCATCTCGTCCAGCTCATAGTCGGGATTCCGGCGCATTTCATCCAGCTCTTTGCGCACCTCGGTCAGTTGCACCTGTGCTTCCGACCTGCCAGAAATGAACTCTCCTGCTCCCATTGAGAGCGCGCCGGCAAATGATTCAGCGACACCAGCCGCAATAACTGCGTGGATGTTGCCGGTGCCGCCAGCAACGCCACTCACCACGCCCAGCGGCACCAGCAACCCATCCAGCGACCCAAACACGAGTTGGCGGATACGTTCGAGCCGGTTGATCCGCTCCTTTTCAGCAAAGAGATTCGTTCCCTGCTCCTGCGCTGCCTGAGACTGGGAGCTGGAGCGGGCCAACGTGCCTCCAGAGGTGGAGTCATGAGCGTTCTGCATATCTTCTGTATTCTGCATATCACCGTATCCTCTCTGCTCTCGCCGTACTCTCTTTGCCAGCCAAGCGGTTGCGCCAGTGTCTTTGATCAGTGTATAACCTGCTCGACCTTGCTTGTTGGGTGAACGCGCTCCCCTGGCTTTGAGATGAGCAGCGGGACCCGTCTTTCTTCTTACCTCTTGCTTCTCCGCGAGGATGCGATAGCAAGGTCATTGCGCACGAATCTGATGCCCGGCGCGGACAATGCACACTGTTCAGCTTTTGACCGGTCGGCAACGGTCTGAACCGTTCCTTTCAGGAACGCCGTCTGCCCTTGCACCTCCACCTCAATAGTACGCTCCGCGCCTCCGGACAGTGACCCCAGAGCGTCAGCGATACGTCGTTTGATATCATCTGGCGTAGCGGTGATCCAGTTAATGACGCCTGCTATTCTCACTCCCTCCATTCCCTGCGCCTTCGCCAGTTGTCGCACAACACGCTCTGCTGCTGCCCGCTGAGCGGACTGTTCTACTGCGCCTTTGAGGAACACAAATCCCTGCGAGGCTGTTACCTGGAGCCTTGCGAGGGGGATAGCGCCATCATGCTGGAGCGCTTGCCAGACCGCGTGCACCAGATGCGCATCTAGGTCATCCTCCTGGGCTGAGACGCTATCAGAAGTCGGATGAGGGCGCACCTTGATGTCATTCACAACCGCATGGACGCCACGCACTTGCCCGGCACGCCGTCCAGCAGCTTGCCGGGTAAGATAGTTATCTACGGTTCCGGCCAGCGTGACGACGCCCGCAGCGACATGGACGTTAATTTTGCTCGCTTTTGTGTAGCTGTCCTGGCGTAGAGACTGTTCCACTTCACGCTGAAGCGCAATATCTTGCTGAGCAGCGGGCGGCGCTTTTGTGTCGGGGCTGATCTGGGTGTTTATTTCTGTGTTGACCTCGGTGCTGGTCATGGTCATTCTCGCTTTCTTCACTTTTTAGCAGATCGCTGGTTTTGGTTGTCTGGGTTCGGAGCCGTGGAAGAATGAGAACTGGCGAGATACGTATTATGGCTTAGCTTCCGTCAAGGTCAGATCGTGGGCAATGCTCTCCGCCCACTTCTCGACGCTCTTCCAGTCGCGAAAATCCCCTATTGGCGCGTGAATCGCTTTCGTCACCAGCCGCTCCGGGAACGATAAAACCTGGGGATCGAGGACGCCAGCGAAGGTGCGGTACCCACGTGGATGGATGGTCTGCTGAAATTCCACCACATCTTTGGGCAATTCCTGGGCAGTGTTCATCTCCGGGCCGAGTGGTCCCACGCTGAATAGCCAGACGGGGAGTTCAGCTAAGATTTGCTGGTGACGGCGCACAAATTCTACGGCCTCTTTCCGCCACGCGCCAAAGTAGATGGCGCTGCCGAGGACCACTGCCTCATACGGCGTGAGGTCTTCAGTCGCTTTGATCGTTTCGACAGGGCACAGGTCAACCTCTTTGCCTTGCTGCCGCAATTGTTGAGCAAGGTAGTCTGCGATGCTGTGTGTCGAACCATGCCTGCTTGCATACGTGACAAGAATCGCCATATCAAACCTCTTTCTCGGCTATGCACAGAGGAATACTCAGGAACACGCTAGCCAGTGGCTGAGTTCTCAGGCAAGTTTTTTAGACCAGCTTTAGACTAAGCGCGCTGGCTCACAGCGCCATCACGAAAACCTGCATCACCTCACAAATCAGTTACAGGGGTCGAGTCGTTTCAGGATTGAGGAAATATTGATGAGCTTGATGAGATTGTGATGCTGTGCCTGCCGTTTATGATGCGGCTGTGAGATTTCCCCTCTATCTTCAAAGTGTCAAGACCACAACCTGAGCCACATTGAGCCGGAGAGGGAGAGCAGCAACATGGAGACGCCTTACGAGAAACTCAGCAATGAAGATGGGTACAGCTATGTTCGACCAGCAGGCACTCCATCTGCGGCAATCACGGAGATGACGGTAGCGCCAGAAATGCAAGCAGTTTCAAGGAAACAGCAAGACTTGCCTGCGCCCAAACGGCTCAATCACCTGCTGGTGCCATTAGACGGCACCCGGGAGGGTGAATGGGCGCTTCCCTATGCCACGGCGTTGGCCAGGATGCTCCATGCGCAACTGGTGCTGGGACATGTCACGCCAACCGAAACGGTCAATCCAATAGCACAGGCGCTGCATATAGCGGGAAGTAGAGAACAAGTTGCTCAGCAAACCTTTGCCCCGCAAGCGCTCTCCTATCTGCGTGATCTCCGCTGGCGGCTGGCGGTCCCGATGAACCAGATGAGGACGTTCCATATTAGCGCCCCAACAGTGACAGATGGACTCCTCGACTTCATTTCCACGAATGAGATAGACCTGGTGTTCCTGCGGTTACGCACGCACTATACCGCCGGCAATCTCAGCTTGGGAACCGTAGTAGATGCCCTGATACGCCAGAGTCCCGTTCCTGTGCTGGTCATTCCACCCGCAGCAGAGCCGTCCATTCACCCCTTTACTCTGCGCCATATTATGCTGCCGCTCGATGGGTCAGCCCTGGCGGAAAGCGCGCTGGCGCCGCTACTGGGGCTGCTCACCCAGGCCTACGGCCAGCCAGGAACGCCGCTCACGGTCACGTTATTCGGGGTAGCAGAAAACTACGCCGTCTTGCCAGATTATCAGTCATACCTACATGCCATCCGGGCGCGTCTCTTAGCGTTGCCCATCTGCGCTCATATCCAGATCAATGCTATCGCCACGGTGGGGTCCGCTCCAGGAGCAATAGTCACTGCGGTCGCACAAGGGATCAAAGGGGAAGAGAGCGAGGATGGGAAGAGTGATACCATTTCCGCATTTGCCTCTGCCGGACCGGTAGACTTGGTACTCATGGCGACACATGGGCGAGGGGGCCTGGATCGCTGGCTGTTCGGTAGCGTGGCCAGCTATGTCCTGCCACGGATTGAGATTCCGGTGCTGTTGACCCATCCAGTCTTCGCTCCTTGATGCGATTGGGATTCATGTTATCCGGAAGGTCACGTTCCCATGATAGAAAGGTTGCTCATGTTATGGCAACGACTGTGATAACCATGACTACCGCGATGAAACCCGCATCTGCGGCGGAACTGCAGCAAGCCTATGCGCTTGGTTGCCGAGATTTCCAGCAGTGGAATCTGGCGAGCGCAGATCTGTGCCAGATGTGTCTGGTCGGAGCAAACCTGCGTGGCGCCAATTTGCGCGAGGCTAATCTGGCGGACGCTGACCTTACGGACGCCGACCTGCGCGGCGCCGATTTGCAGAAAGCGCGCTTAACCAATTCTGTGCTGATTCGCACGCAACTGGCGACAGCGCAGCTTGGCGAAGCCGATTTGAGCAGGGCAAATCTCCATGCCGCAGTGCTACTGCGCGCCGATTTGCGACAGGCGATTCTCACCGATGCGTCGCTTGTCAACGCCGACCTGGAAGATGCCGATCTCTCCGGCGCGCACCTGGAAGGCGCAACGCTGATTGGCGCTATCCTGGAAAACGCGACACTGGAAGGCGCGCTCATGATGGAGAGCGTGCTTCAGGCAGCCAACCTGGAAGACGCCGATCTGGTTGGCGCCAATCTGCAAGGGGCTTGCTTAACGGCTGCTGATCTGGCAGGCGCTGATCTTGAGGATGCCAACCTGGAAGATGCTGATCTTTCAGCCGCCGATCTCCATCAAGTGGACCTGCGTGGAGCAAATCTGACTGGCACGGCGCTACGCCACGCTGATCTGCGCTGTGCGGACTGCGGTGGCGCTGATCTGGCGGGCGCTGATCTGGCAGGCGCTAACCTGCATGATATTGATCTGGCAGGCACGGGCCTCGAACAGCGGGTTGAGCTACCCCAGCTCAAGCGGTATGCGCGCGGTGAAGTAGACGGCACGACATTTGAAGAGATACGGGCGCGCCTGGAAACCACCTGGAACCTAATAGCAGATAATGCCACAGATTCCAGTCTCTAGGAAGCGCGTGGGAGATAAGAACACTATGAGTTTGCGTACAGTACCCCACCAACTGGAACCTGCAATGACACAAGCATCTGAAGGGCCACGCGCCCTGCGAAGCCAACTGGACAAGCTGACCGATTTGCTGGTACTGCGCGACGGGAGCGTTGTACGGGTGCGCGCTATTCGCAGTGATGATACAGCGCGACTCTGCGCTTTTCACCGGAAGCTGTCACCCGATACGATAATCTTTCGCTTCTTCCATTATGTTCCCGAACTCTCACTCCGCGAAGCTGAGCGTTTTACGCATGTGGACTACGAGAAGCGGATGGCTCTCATTGCGACGACCGGCGAGGGAGAGACGGAACAAATTTTGGGCGTAGTGCGCTACGAGGGCATTGATCCTGATACTGCTGAAGTGGCGTTCGTCGTCGAAGATCATTGGCAAGGGCATGGAATTGCCACGGCGCTCTTGCATCGGCTGGCAGCTTTCGCTCGCCAGCATGGGTACACGACCTTCGTTGCCGTGACTATGGGAAGCAACGCGCGCATGTTGGAGGTATTGCACAACAGTGGCTTTCCTACAACGGTACACTATGCCGACGGTGAGGTCGAAGTCCGTCTCGATATCAGCCAAGCCATCGAGGACAGCACGGAAACTGGCACGACGGAATCCTCATCTGGCAAGGCATCAGCGACATCATAGGACCAACAGCTATGCAAGGAAGCATGGGCATGGATCACTGCTAGTCCAGGGCAGTTCAGTGATGGCTTGGTTGCAGGCCAAGCTCGATTTCCAATGTGTTAGCCAGCGCATGGGTGTCGGGGTGTATTCCTCTAGGCAGATCATGCGCACTGGCCCGGTATGCCGCTTGAAAAGCCAGAAGAAACAATGTATGCGCGTAGTCTGGATAGTCAAAGCTAACGGTTTGGCTAAATCTCGTCCAGGCGTCCTCGGCGAAGAGCGACTGGTCGTATTCAGTCAGATCCTCCACCGCCAGCCCATGATAGAAACTGTCCCTGGCAAGTTCCACTGCCTTGCGCATGGCTAACTGTAGCAGCGCGCTACGCTGGAAATCGCTGGCAATTGTATGAAATCGCTTCTCCACGGATGCCTCCCATTTCGTTACCGCCGCTGGTCACTCGCTCTCATCAAAGTTATTGCCATTGCACTGCAAAGTTTCGGCGCGGGAGGTCACACTTGCATCACATGAAACCGTTATCAGCCTCACAGTGTCATCACAACCAACGCTGTGACGCCGCTGTGAGATGAGTGAGAACTGTTGTGCTTTGCTCGTGATGCGCCACTGATAAGCTCCATTCAGGGATCAGGGACCGCGATTCGCGATCCTGATATTTTCATACGGCACGCCTGCGCGATGCTTCTTGCGCCAGAGAGCTACTAGAGAGGAGTGGGCAATGTTTCCACACATCCTGATCGCAGAAGATGACTCCACACGCACCAGTACACTTCTGGCAGTGGCCTATGCGCTTGGCCATCGCTTTAGCGCCAACCTGACCCTCTTACATGTTGCGCCAGATCATACGACTCCTGCGGAGGTCGCTCGCCGCTATGCAGCACTACGCCGCCAGAAAGCAATATTACAAGCGAGCGGAATTGCTGCGACTGCACGCATCGAATTTGGGAAAGCTGCCGATGTCATCCGGCAAGAAGCGGAAGAGCAACGCTGCAATTTGATCGCCACTTTCCCCCGCCGTCGCGTGCATCTCAACACTTTCTTGTTGCCTAGCCTCACCACGCAATTGCTGAGCCATCCGCAGATTCCACTGTTCATCTGGCCGGAACTCGAGCAGCAGGACCAGCAGGATAAGCAGGATGAACACGACCTTCGCGAGACGGACGGTAAGCTTACTGAAGAAGCGTCCGCTCTCCATGAGATCGCAGCATTCTTTGAACATCGTGGCGCGCCAATCATCGTGCCATTGGATGGCAGCGATCTCGCCAATCATGCGCTCCCAATTGCCTGCTCCTGGGCGCGGATTTTGGGTCGCTCAATGCTGCTGCTACGGGTGGTCCCCCGTGTCGCGCTCCCTGGTGGTGGTCCACAAATCTATGTCTGGGGCCGTGAGGCAGAGCAGCAAGATGCCCGTGATGCCAAAGAGTGGCTCGACAACATGCGTGAAGAGTTACTGAGCGCCCCAGAAAATGCGGCAATTCCGCACATTGGAACCGTCGTCAAAATTGGCGTGGCTTCCGAACACATGCTCTACCTTGCCGCGAACACTCCTGATGCGTTGATCGTCATGAGCACGCATGGCCGTGGAGGATTGGCGCGGCTGGTAGTGGGCAGCGTCACCAATATGGTGGTTCACCATACGACCGCTCCTACCCTTGTCATTCCACCACAGGCGGATGCTTTTCTCCAACTGCCGTATAGCGGAGAGCAGCACAGAGAGGTGCAGTCGCCACTCACTCCGGCGCATTCTCATTCCTGAGTGATACGGCTACAACAGCGCGCTGATCTGGCTGGAGGTCGTATGGCGTTTCTTAGCGCGGACATACCGCTCTATCCATTGCCGCTCCAACGCCAGTTGCTGATGGCCGGCAAATCCTGAAACGTATCGTGCGAATACTGGACCGCCTGCGCAATCAACGAGTTGAGTTCGGCCAGCAATGGTTCCGCTTGCTGCCGGATGCTACTCACTCGTTTGATCGCCTCGATGGCCAGGTGATAGCGGCTCATGCCATTTAGCACTACCATGTCGAACGGCGTTGTGGTGGTGCCTTGCTCATTGAAGCCGCGCACATGGAACCGCTCAGCGTTGACTCGTCCGTGGAGCAATTGATGCACCGCGCGCTGATAGCCATGAAAGGCGAAGATTACTGGCCTGGTCGCCGTGAACAGATCCACAAATTGTGTCTCGCTCATGCCGTGGGGATGCTCGTCGCGCGGAAACAATGTCATCAAATCCACGATGTTGACCACGCGCGTCTTGAGCTGTGGCACCCGCTGGCGGAGCCACTCAGCGGCGGCCAGCGTCTCCAGTGTTGGCACATCACCAGCGCAGGCCAGAACAACGTCTGGCTCAGTCTGGGCAGATGATTTCCCTGTCACCTGATTTTGTTCATCGCTGTCCGGCAGATCGCTGCGGTGGTCCTGGCTGTCCTGCTGGTCGCTTGTGGTTCGTGTTTCCTCCGTTCCGGCCCAGGGCCAGATGGAGGCTCCGCGCGTGCAGTGTTCGATAGCCTCTTCCATAGTCAGGTATTGCAGATGAGGCTGCTTATCAATCACGATCAAATTGACGTAATTACGGCTGCGCAGGCAATGATCGGCAACCGATAGCAGACAGTTCGCATCCGGTGGCAAATAGATGCGGGCGACTGTGCCTCGCTTGGAGAGGATGACATCAATCAGCCCAGGTCCCTGATGGCTGAACCCATTGTGGTCATTGCGCCAGCAGGTAGAAGTCAGGAGAATGTTGAGCGATGGCACCGGCGCGCGCCAGGGCAACGTCAGCCCCTCCTCCAACCACTTGGTATGCTGTACCGTCATCGAGGCGGAGACCATTGCAAACGCTTCATAGGTGACGTAGAGGCCATGCCGCCCCGTCAGGGTATAGCCTTCGAGCCATCCCTCGCAGAGATGCTCGCTGAGGACCTCCATCACTCGACCATCGCGGGCCAGATGATCGTCAATCGGCAGCGTCTTCTCGACGAAACAGCGATTCTCAACGGCGAACACATCATCCAGGCGATTTGAGTTAGTTTCATCCGGGCAGAAGAGACGGAAATTGGCTGTTTGGGCATTCTGCGCAAAAATATCACGCAGCCACGCGCCGAGCGGGCGCGTATTTTCGTATTCCACGCTACCCGGCTTTGGCACCTCACGGGCATAGGCGGCAAAGTCTGGCAGCGCCAGATTTTGGGTGAGTCTGCCACCATTGGTGTGCGGATTAGCGCCCATCCGTCGTGTTCCAGTGGGGGCCAGCGCCGCCAGCTCTGGCAGGAGCGCGCCATGCTCATCGAAGAGGCGGTCTGGCTCGTAGCTGCGCATCCAGGCTTCGAGCTGCGCCAGATGCTCCGGCACTGTCCGCACGTTGGCGAGCGGCACCTGATGCGCGCGAAACGTTCCTTCAACCGGCACGCCATCTACAATTTTCGGTCCTGTCCAGCCTTTGGGCGTGCGCAGGACAATCACCGGCCAACGCGGTCGCTCCACCAGCCGCCCGTTGTGCTTTCCCGTCCGACTTAAGGCACGTGCTGCGTTCTGGATAGTCTGTATCCGCTCGTAGCAAGTATCCAGGGTTGCCGCAAATTGCTGATGGAGTATCGTTGGCTCATCGCCCTCGACGAAATAGACCTCATAGCCATTGCCTTCTAATAGCGCGCGTACCTCGTCATCGCTGGCTCGTCCGAGCGTGGTTGGACCGCTGATCTTGTAGCCATTGAGATGCAAAATAGGCAGGACAGCGCCATCACGGCCAGGATCGAGATAGCTCGTCCCTTTCCAGGAGCCAGCCAATGGCCCGGTTTCCGCCTCGCCATCGCCCACGACCGCTGCGACGAGGAGATCGGGATTGTCGAAGGCAGCGCCGAACGCATGGGCAAGCACATAGCCCAATTCGCCGCCCTCATGAATAGACCCTGGGGTCTGCACACTGACATGGCTGGGGATACCGCCAGGTGTAGAGAATCGCCGGAAGAGCAGGCGTAATCCCTCCGCATTTCGTGTAATCTGCGGATAAATTTCCGAGTACGTGCCTTCGAGGTACACATTTGCTACCAGCGCCGGCCCGCCATGCCCCGGGCCGGCAAGATAGATGCAGTTGACATCGCGCTGGGTGATGAGCCGGTTTAGATGCACGTAGACGAAGTTCAATCCTGGTGAAGTGCCCCAGTGTCCAAGCAGGCGCGGCTTGATATGTTCTGGGCGTAGCGGTTCGCGCAGCAGCGGATTGTCTTGCAGGTAGATTTGTCCAGCCGTCAGATAGTTGGCCGCTTGCCAGTAGCGTTGCATGCGTTCCAATTGCTCCGGAGAAAGGGGTTGCGTCGTGGCTGAGACCGTCGTATTCGCATAGGCGCTGGCAACGGCGTGCGAAGATCGAGGAGGTCGAGGAGGCCGTGATGGCGCTGAGGGCGCAGAAGATACAGGCACAACGCTGGAAACGCTGCTGTCGAATTCATACCTCTGATGGGTGGACATGTTGGTTCCTCCTCTGGCTCCTCAGCATCACGTGTGAAGCACGTGCGCACCGGCTGCGCCGTGTTACTGGATTGCTCTATCTTATCCTGGCGTGTGTTCCTGTGAACCAAGCACCTGAACAGTGTGGCGAGCGATTATCAACTCTTCGTTGGTAGGGATGATGCGAACAATAACCTGGCTGTCATCGGCGGAAATGATGGCAGCGTCTGCGGTGTTACGCACAGGATCGAGGCGAACACCAAGAAACAGCAGCCCATCACAGATGCGCCGGCGCACTTCAGCGGCGTGTTCGCCGATGCCGCCAGTGAAAACTAGCGTATCCAGCCCGCCTAGCACGCTCACCAGGCCCCCAAGCTGTTTCCTGGCGGTGTAACAGAAGACTGCGACCGCCTCTTCCGCGCGTGGGTCCTGGTGCGCACGCCCCAGCAAGTCGCGCATGTCAGAACTGGTTCCAGAGAGGCCAAGTAGTCCACCCTCTTGCTCTACGAGACGGCGAATTTCGGTAGGCGACCGCTTCTCCGCTTCCAGGAGATATAACAGGACGCCGGGATCGAGGTCGCCGCTCCTGGTACTCATGACAAGTCCACCCAGCGGCGTGAATCCCATCGTCGTATCGAGGCTCTGGCCGCCTTGAACCGCCACCATACTGGCGCCATTGCCCAGGTGCGCAATAATAATTCGCTCATCAGCAGTCTCTTTCGTATCCGCTATTTGGGTTTGTGTGCTTTCGCCGGATGCACTATTCCTTGCGCTTGCTCTTATGCCCGCGAGTTGGCTCACAATGTACTCGTAGGAAAGACCATGAAAACCGTAGCGCAGTATACCCTCATCGAAGAAATGCTGTGGCAAGCCATACAATTGCGCGACGCGGGGCATCTGGCGATGAAACGCTGTGTCGAAACAGGCGACCTGTGGAATCGTTGGATACCGGCCTGCAAGCGTTTCGATGGCGGCGATCTCTGCTGGCGCATGGGTGGGCGCCAGTGGCGCAAGACGGCGCAGCGCCAGCAGCACCTCCGGCGTGATGCGTTGCGGCTGGCTATAGGCCGGCCCACCATGCACAATGCGATGCCCAATGGCATCTGGTGGTTGCGCATCAGCCTGCTTCTCCAGCCAATCGAGCGCATGGTGGAGCGCCGTTGACTGGTCCTGGAATTTTCTCTCTTCCTGGGCCACCGTCTGCTGGTTGCCGTCGGCAACATGAAAGCGCCCATCTGGTAAGCCGATGCGCTCCAACGCGCCGGTATAGACCAATGTTTCGGCTCTTAGAGGGGCAGCATGCGAGGCATGAGGTTCTGCACCGGCGACATGTGGCATTAGCTCGAACTGATAGAGCGCAAACTTCAAGCTCGACGAACCACAATTGATCGTGAGAATGCGGCGAATCTCGCGGATATCCTTGTTGCCTGATCCATTTGGCCCGATCATCTTCCCACACTCAATTCTGCACCCTGTCGCTGGCAGAGTCGCCATCAGCGCATGTTTCATCATCAGATGACGGCACGCTCTGTCGAAGCTATTCACCCATTACACGAGATCATGGCTAGCAGGAAAAAGGCCACTCGTAGTGCGTGACTCAGTTTCTCCTCGTATGCGCTGTCGTTGAACACGGTTATGCTTGGTGATAACTCCTTATCCTGTAGCGTCCTGTAGCATCCATGCAGTATCAGGTAGCAGCGGCAGGCTGGCTTGAGAGGACGTATCCCACTCCCATCTTCGTGAGGATATAGCGCGGATGCGTGGGGTCCACCTCAAGTTTACGCCGCAGCCGGTTCATATTCACTTGAAGCAGGTGGCTCTCACCCACGTATTCTTCGCCCCAGACATGCTCCAGCAACAAATCCTGTGTGATAACCCGACCGACATTCTGGGCAAGGTAGGCGAGTAGGCGATACTCAATCGGCGTCAGCTCTATCTCTTGGTTTGCCAGTGTGACACGGTGTTGCCCAAAATCCACCGCCAGGTCTCCTATCGTGACGACCGGGCGCAAATTCTGCCCCTCCGGTGTGTTGGCAAGTTGCGCGCGGCGCAGCACAGCCCGCACCCGCGCCAGCAGCTCTTCGACGCTGAACGGCTTGGTCAAGTAATCGTCGGCCCCCAGGTCAAGCCCGCGAATTTTGTCTTGATCCTGGCCGCGCGCTGTCACAATGATGATAGGGACGCTGGAAAACTCACGCACACGTTCGCTGACGGTAAAGCCATCGAGCTTGGGCATCATGACATCCAGAATCACCGCGTCAAACCGCTGGGCTTCAATTTGGTCTAGCGCCTGCTGCCCGTCGCTGACGGCAACGACCTCATAACCTTCCAACTGGAGATTGCGCGTCACCAACCGTAGCAGTTGTGGATCGTCGTCAGCAGCTAATATTATCGGTTTCCTGGCTGGCATAGGAGTTCCCCTTTCATTCAAGCCATCAGTCATCACTGTGGCGCCATCGCTCACTGCCATCACAGCACATTACGCATCAGGCTGGCAACCACGGAAGCGCCAGATAGAAGGTACTGCCGACCTCTGGCTCGCTTTCGGCCCACACAGCGCCACCATGCAATTCCATGATACGCTTGCAGATGGCCAGCCCCAGGCCCAGGCCATCTACCGTGCGCGTGAGACTTGAATCCACTCGGTGGAAGCGGTCAAAAATACGACCGAGATGATCGGGCGGAATGCCGATGCCATTATCTTGCACACTGATAACCAGCATTGACTTATCAGGCCGCACTGTTATACGAATCGGGCCACCGGCTGGTGAATAGTTCATCGCATTTTCCAGCACAATGTCCAGCGCATCGCGCAGCAGACGCGGATCTGCCTGTATCAAGGGCAGTTCTTCCTGGCCTTGCAGTGCCACCGTGAGGGCAAATCGCGTTGTATCGCCTGTTCCGGTTGCGCTACCTGCGCTGTTATTCCGTCGCGCCTGGGCTGAGGTGATAGCCTCGCGCACGAGTGGTTCCACTTGAAGCGGCTCCATCCGTGGCACCAACGTACCCGTTTCCAGTTCCGACATTTCTAGCAAACGATTGATGATGACTTCGAGCCGATTGCTGGCCTCATCAATAGCGAGCAAGAATTCGTGCCGTTCCTCGCGCCCCAAACGATGCTCGTGCCGTACTAGTGTAGCCGCATAGCCTTTGATTGCGGCCAGCGGGCTGCGCAATTCATGGCTGACGGTGCCCAACAACTCCGCTTTCAAACGGTCCGCTTCACGAATCGCAGTGGCCTGGGCTGCCTCCACGCGCATCAACTCCTGCTCTGTCACATCTTTCAGCATTTCCACGACCAACTCCACCGCGCCATCCGCTGCCAGCACTGGATAGATCCATCGCTGAAAGATGCGCTGGCTGCCATTGCCCGCTTGGGTACCTACAGACAACTCTTGCTGGATATATCCAGGACGCCTGGTGCGTACAACATCGGGAAGCGGGCAATTCGGGCAAGGTTCCGAGGCGCCAGAAGCAGAATAACAAACGTGCCTTCTGGGTGGCGTGTAGGCTGGCCCCAGGAGGGCGATATAAGCAGCATTGGCATAGACAAGCTCATATGAGGTCGTCACCACACAAATCGGATCGGCAATGGCTTCCACTATTCGCTGCCAATCTATCTCAGTGCCCTGCAAGGCTTCTCTCAGTGCATCTGGCAGTGGTGGGCATGCGGATAACGCCTGAGTAGCTCTAGTTGCTGGCTTCTCCGGCATCTGTTCTTTGGCGGCGTTATGGGTTGATAGTTGTTTCATTAAGTACTCACTGCTACACACTGGCACCAGTTGGTGAGACCGAGCGATCAGGAAAACGACATTCGTGAGACAGCGCGCGTGCTGCCTACAGAGATGGGCGTTCCCTCATACGTATCGGATAGCAGCATACCTCGTACTTCATCACAACATTCTCACAGGTGGCGATGAATTATCACAAATACGTCACAAAGTTTCCCTGAGCTTGCCTCTACCATCACCCGCTTGTTTGTCCATCGAGGCGCGTAGGCGATAAAATGCGAGTAGCTATGGCTATGATGATAGTATGGCATGTGGGCAGCGGCTCTGTGGCGATTATCCAAAGAGATGTGCATGATCTGGCAATTGGAGCATTTTGGAAGGTCAATGTGAGAGACAAGAACGAAAGCCACGCGGAGCATGTGCCATCCAAACGATCTCGCCCGCTACCAGACGAGGGAACGTATGCGTTCGCTGAACACCGGCAAAAGGTGTTACCTCGCATGAGACTCGCCTCAACCATCGAATATGTCAAGAGTTACATGCGCAGGATGGCCCGACGAACCCAGCAATCATTGCTGATTCAGCGATGGCGAGAGCGCCTCGCTGGGTGGCGCCGGCTTCCCTACAGCGGCTTATTGATTATGTTGGGTGGGATGTTTCTCATCACCTTCCTGCTATGGCTCTTTGATCTGCTCATTTTGCCCCTCCCTAACCCTGGCGTAGTCTATCTTCCACTCATTGCCATGCTCGCCTACTACTGGGATTGGCGATTAGGCGCTGTTGCCTGCGGGCTGGAATTGCTGTGTGTCTGTTTTATCTTGCTGGAACCGGCCTTCCGATTTAAACCACTGACGCCAACGCTCGTGGCGCAGCTTCTCATACTGGCGGCAGCCAGCGTGTTTATTCTGCTGCTGGTGCAACTCGCCAGAAACCGCCGGGACGCTACCGTTCGCGAAGCGAACCGTTTTGCGGCGCTCAATGCCGTTGGCACGGCGCTCTCGGGTGAACTGAATGAGGAGCAGTTGCTCCGTCTTATCGCACGTACCGCCTGCGACCTCACCGGGGCCGGCTTTGCTGCTTTCACGATGCGCCCGGTTGATGCTCTGGGCCGGCCCCTGGTTCCTGCTGAGGGTAGCCTGTTTCATCTGGCCGCCGTCGTTGGCGTAACACCTGAGCAAGAGGCGCTTTTCCGGCGGGTTCCGCTTGGCGGTGAGGGTTTGCTTGCGCCTATTTTCCGGCATGGGGTAACGGTGCGGGTTGATGATGCGCTGGCCCTTCTGCCAGCCACACATCATTTGGCCTATCCTGCCTCGCAGGGGCATCATCACACCTCGACAACACAACCCAACATACCAGCAAGCGGCGAGGGGAGTGAAGAATACAGCAAAGGCCGTAGGGAGTCACCACGCGATGCCGCCCGACGCCAGGCATTATCATATGCTCACGGCGGCATTCCAGCGAGCGAGCTACGCGCGGTAGGCGTTCCTCGCGGACATCCCATCGTGCGCAGTTTCCTGGGCGCGCCGCTGCTTGATCGGGAAGGGACTATCCGTGGAGGGTTATTGCTTGGTCATACGGAGCCGGGCCACTTTAGTAAGCAAGATGAGACATTGCTTCAGGCGCTGGCGGCCCAGGCAGCCGTGGCTGTCGAAAATGCGCGACTCTATCACGCCGCACAAGCGCAGGCACAGGAACTTAACACAGTCTTTGAAAGCATTGCCGATGGCGTTATGGTCTATGACCGGGAAGGGACGCTCCGCCACGAGAATCGTGCAGCAGAGCAGATTCATTCCCTGCTCGCTGCCAATAGTGACGATATCAGCGGGCCGCCTTTGGCGCCCGAGACACAGACAGATGGATCTACGAGCAAGAGAGTGGAAGATGCGTCCCGTAAGGCTGATACTGCGAACAGAGTAGCAGAAAACATCGCTGTCTCCCAGCATTCCCAGCAGAGCTACACCCGCTCGCTCACTGACTCGCAGGGAAATGTGCATGAGTATGTCGTGGTTATCTCGCCGCTACAATATCCCACATCTCCTACATCTCTCACATCTCCTATCAATGCGCGTTCAGGCGCACCTGCGGCAGGCGCAACGATGCCAGGCAATTCCGGTGCCAGGGATGAACAATCTCCGAACCACGATGCACGTGTAGATCATGCGGCTGCGGCAGGGGGAACCGTTGTCGTCTGGCATGAGATCACGGAGACGCGCAAACTCTTGGCTGAACAGGAGGCACGGGCGAAAGCGGAGGCGGGGCGCTTATTGTTCCAGCAAGTCATAGATGAACTGCCGAGCGGAGCCTATCTCGTGCTAGGCCCAGATGCCCGGCTGGTGCTTGCGAATCACGCTGCGCAGGAGGTTTGGGGGGCGTATTGGGCGGAAGGGCAGACGATGGAAGCCTTTCTTGCACACAGCGGTACGCAAATGCTGGCCGCTGGTGGCCAGCCGCTAGCGAGTAATGAGCTGGCGACGCTGCGGGTGTTGCGGATGGGTGAGCCTGTTCATCAGTATCAAGAGATCATTCGCCGGCCCGATGGTAGCACGCTGCCGGTGCTGCTCAACGCGGTCCCGCTCGATGCCGCGCTGCTGCATGACCTACTCCTCCCGATGACTCCTGGAGAAGAGGAACACGGAACGTCGGTCGCTCCGCAGCCAGTGGCGCTGATAGTTCTGCAAGATGTTACCGCCATCAAAGAAGCAGAACGATTGAAAGATGAGTTTATCGCCATTGCTGCACACGAACTCAAGACCCCGATGGCGGCGGTCAAAGGCTATGCTGATATGCTGCTCCATCAAACGCAGCGCGATGCTGCCGCCATCCTGGCATCCTGGCAGACCGAGGCACTGGAAACCATTGACCAGGCCACCAACCGCTTGGTTGAACTAACCGAAGATTTGCTGGATGTGGCACGCTTGCAGGCAGATCGCCTCCAACTGCATCTCGAACCGCATGATCTGGTGGCCCTCGCACGCCGGGTCATAAAACGTTTTCAGTTAACCAGTGTGCAACATACCCTCTCGCTCTCGGCCAGCGAGGAGTTTGTCGTGGCGTGCCTGGATGTTCGCCGGACGGAGCAGGTGATTGGCAATCTCCTCAGCAACGCCATCAAGTACAGCCCCAATGGTGGCCTCATCGAGATTTCCATCGAACAGGACCAGGCAGCGCAGATGGCAAGGCTTGCGGTACACGATCAGGGGATCGGCATCCCTGCGAACCAACAGGCGCTCCTGTTTCAGCGTTTCGCGCGTGCCGATAATGCACGCGAGCGCGGGATTGCCGGCACCGGGCTGGGATTGTATCTCTGCCGGGAATTAGTGGAACACCAGGGAGGGAAGCTCTGGTTTATCTCTGAGGAAGGGCGAGGCAGTACATTCTATCTCACGTTGCCGCTGGCAAAAGAAGAATGAGCCTGTGACCCGGATGTGATGGATCACCCTTCTCTTGTGAGGCCACTGTGATGGCCGCGCCTCATGGTCTGTATACGCGACACACACGTTGATGCCGTGTACGCGCAGACACCGCCTATTGGGCTACAGTCAATCAGAATCAGTAGAGCTAGAGAGGCGGCGGTACATGAAACCACCTCCAATCAGGATGAACTTGCCGTCTTGCGATCAGATAGTCGCGCCTGAAGTAACAGCTTCCTCTTTACAGCCAGTCGCTAAACACAGCGTAGAAGCCACATCGAGTGGAGAGTGCCCATTGCATGTAGCCATGCAAGAGTTAGCGCAGGCTGCCGTGCGGCAACATGTCTTGTATCTCGAAGGCGAATGTTTGCCCCGGCCAGAACTTATGCAAACGATAGAGCGATGGTGCTCATTCTCCGCAATCATTTCTTCGCGCGTTTGTGTGGTTTCGCGAACAGCCACTATCGCTCCGGCAGAACTGGACGCAGTTCTTGAGACCCTCTTTCCGTCGTCGCGTGATGCTGTCATGCCGCCCATCCGGCAAAGTCTGTTTGTGTCGTGTACTCGTTGCGCGCAGGCTACCTCATGTCCGCTGGGCAAGAATCCGATAACTGGCGAGTAGCGTGTGATCGCAGCAGGAAAATGTGTAGATATGCCGGTAGCTCGCTCCCTCGATAGGTAGCATACGGATCTCCCTTCTGCCAGAGACGAGATAGGTAGCTAGCATATTTCGCCTGGTGTGTATCCGCATATCACAATCGCATCACGGCTGTGTGAACGACAGCAAAATGCGACTTTTGTCACAGGAGATGCGATTTGCCAACACCTACGCTCTGAGCGAAACCGGGGATACAGAGGGGTTAGTGGGTACTGCGCATGTGAGCGATACACGGCATAGCGGGGTCCACGCCTCCATGACGCTACGCATCCAAAAGTGTTCATGCGCTACAAACTGTTCATCTGAGAGGGGAGTATTTCTATCATGGCTCATTCAGTGCAAGACCACCCTGCGCTTTCGTCCGAGGCGGACACAACAGCGCGCGCTACCACTACTGATCTCGCTACAGCGACCGTGACCCATCCGGCGGACGAGACGGCTCCACCAGCCGCACCGATGACCAGCACGCAACTGTCGCAGCCGCGCCGCTTCAATGTCTATTGGAAACCCAAATCCACCGATGTGCCTGCCCTGTCGCTGCTCATCGGTCTAGTTGGCGTGGGGCTGCTCATCCTGTCCATGTGCATTGCCGTGGTCAATAACACTCATCCGTCCAATGCGCAGGGCGCAATGGCGATGCCAGCATCCAGCGCCGCCACCTACCCGGTGGACCCCAGCAAGGTACCACCGCATCAAACCTACCCTGCGGCGGCGCCAGCCGCCCCAACGGGCGATACGGTCAACGTGACGCTCACGATCAAAGAGGTGGTAGTCTCAATTGCGCCCAATGTCGCCTACCATGCCTGGACCTTCAACGGCACAGTACCCGGCCCCGTCATTCGCGTCCGGCAGGGACAGACGGTCCACTTCACCCTGGTGAACGAGGGGACCATGCCGCACTCGATTGATTTTCATGCGGCGCAGACTCCCTGGAACGTGAACTATCAGCCGGTCCCTGCTGGCAAGAGCTTCTCGTTCAATTGGACGGCGAACTATCCGGGAGCGTTCCTGTATCACTGTGGCACGCCGCCGGTGATGTATCACATGGCCAACGGCATGTATGGCGCCATCATCGTGGATCCGGCGAGCGGATGGGCGCCTGCGCAGGAGTATGTACTGGTGCAAAGCGAGTTCTATCTGTATCAGAATTCCGACGGCACATACAGCGTCAACGCCAACAAACTGATGGCTGGCCAACCTGATTATGTGACGTTCAATGGCTACGCCAATCAGTATCAGACCGCACCCTTGACGGCGACTGCTGGCCAGAAGATCCGCCTGTTCGTCATCAATGCCGGCCCCTCGCGGTTCTCGGCATTCCACGTCATTGGCGCACTCTTTAGCGACGTGTATCTCGATGGTAATCCGGCCAACCACCTGGTCGGCGACCAGACGCTCACGATTCCGCCTGGTGGTGGAGTGGTAGCGGAACTGACCATCCCGGAGGCAGGCAAGTATCCCTTCGTGACCCATTCCTTTATGGATGCCAGCATCGGCGCAACAGGGGTTATTGCTGTCACCCAGTAGTACCGGATATCTCATGTTCATGGCGATGTAAGCGACCGCCCAGCTTCGCGAATACCGAGCTGGGCGGTCGCCTGAGTCACTTCATTCTCGCGCATCTCCGGCTGGCAAAGGGTATCTCAATGGAGCGGCTGGCCGACGCCGTGATCGTACACCATCGCGCCACCCAGATAGCCCGTCAGCGCCAGCAAGACTAGGCTAACAACGCTCGCCAGCAGATAGAGTGCCACCACCAGACGCGGCAACGACTTGATATAGAGCGCGGGCAGCAGTAGGTGTAAGCGTTTATCCACCAGCGCCAGCGCCACCTCCGTGCGGGGCCAGGTACAGCGCGCCCAGCCAAGAATGGCAGGCAGCAACCAGAGCAGCCGCAGCAGCAACAGCAAGCTGAAGGAGCCGGTGGTCAGCACGGCGAATACTTTGTGCAGATGAAATATATCGCCCGCCAGCGCCAACTGCACATCACGTTCGCTGAGCCAGCCGGAGAAGAGCGCGGCAAACGCGCCGGGCACGCCCAGCACCAGACACCAGGTGGCAGCGGTGGTCAGGCCGGCGCGACGTAGCATCACGCCGGCGATATCGAGGGCGACGCTGGTGATGAGCAGGGCAATGGGAAAATGCACCACGATGGGATGCAGCTCCGCCAGACGAAACGACAGCATAGTCGAACATTTCCTATCTACAACAAAAAGAGTCTCGTGAGCTGGTAGCGGCTGGCTCGCTCAACCGTTCGTCGTGATAGCGCCAGTCGCCTGGTTGACTTGAATGGGTACGCTGGCCAGTGGCGTAGGAGCCGGTCCCTGTACCACTTGTGCGCTGTGCGCCGGATCGAAAGCCGCGCCGTGGCACGGGCAGAGCAACAACTGGCTGCCGGGATCATACTGCACCGTACAGCCGGCATGGGTACAGATAGCGTCGAACGCGACGAAATTGCCGCTATTCAAGTGGACCACAACACCAGGATCGCCACTGCTGGGCACAGTGAACATTGCTGCGCTGTTGGCTGGCACCTGGCTGACCTCTGCGATAGTCGCTCCAGTCGCACTGGAGGTTCCCGCCGTTGCGCTCCCAGAACTACCAGCGGGCGCTGTGCTTGCTGGCAATGGAGCGTTGGTGGTATCTCCACTGCGCAAGAGCGAGATCAAATAGACGAGGCCCAACGCTCCGGCCACGCCGGCAGCCGCACCCTTGAGGAAATCGCGCCGGGTTTGGGCGCGAGCATACGTGCTGTATACTGCTCGTCGCCCCGGCTGCCTGCGATTAGATGACCCATGCCCGCCAGCAGCGTGGGCGCCCGCATGCGTGGCCGCTTCGCTGACGTCAGGCGCAGCGCTCACTCCCAGGAGCACCCAACAGAGACGGTTCACAGCAACTTGATGGCGTGTGGGCACATGCGCTCGCAGCCATGCAGCCAGCCATGCGTCAAATACTGGCCAGCCACCAGCTATCGGGCCAGCCAGCACAATCACACTCCAGCCAAAGAGAAAGACGATATCCGATCCATAAAAGTAGGGATGTACTCGCCAACTGGCCGAAAGAAAGAACACCAAACTCAGCAGCGCGCCGAAGAAGGCGGCAGGTCGCACCAGGAGTCCGATTAGCACCCCAAAGCCAATCGCTAGCTCGCCCCAGGCAATCAACCAGCCAAATAGCGTCGCATGTGGCAAAGCGATATTGACTAGCAGGCCATGAATAGGTGAACCAGTGGCAAAGCCCATGATCTGCTTACCAATGTAGCCGGGAGCTGAGGGACGGAAATACTGCGGATCGGTCAGCTTCTGAATGCCAGCATACATGAACGTCACGCCGAGGAACAACCGGAGCGGCAAGACGACCCAGGCAGGCATACCCGTCTTTGCCCAGCCGTTCGGCCACAGGCGAGCCACCAGCGTGGGAGATGGCTCGCCTGGCCGTAGTGGTGCTGGCTGCGGTTGCGTTGGCTGGGGATGTGATGCGGGCGGGGATTGATTCATCTGGCGAATCTTCGGTTGAGGCTGCTGTATCGGTTGGCGGCGCGGTGGCTGTTTCGGCTGTTTCATCGTCATAGGGTATCCTTCGAGTTTCCACTACATGGATGCAGGCAATGACCTAAAGCATAGCATGGTCAATTTAGAAGAAACTGGTAATTCCCTGGGAAAACTCTCATAATTGTCCAAATTCCCAGCTATTCTAGAATCATTGGGCATGTTCCCGTTGGGTGTGATGGTACAATGAGGCCACACACCTGCCAGTACGCATCAGCAGCGATGGTACATGAGGGGTAACGACAGGGATACGGGGACATGCGGGTCTTGTTGGTTGAAGATGAGATACGGTTGGCACGCAGCTATCAGCGTAATCTCGAAGACGAGGGGCATCTGGTTGAGGTCGTGCATGATGGTGAAACGGCCTATCAGCGCATCATGCGCGAAGGCGATCACCTCGACCTGGTTATTATGGATGTAGTGCTGCCAGGAATGAGCGGCATTGACGTCTGCCGGGCGGTGCGCGGCGAACGAGTGCGCGTGCCGATTTTATTGCTCACGGCGCTGGACCAGACGGAAGAGAAAGTTGCAGGACTGGATGCTGGCGCCGACGATTATCTTACTAAGCCATTCCCGTTCGCCGAACTCCTGGCGCGGATGCGCGCATTGGCGCGTCGTCCTCATCATTTTGACCCCGTCGGGGAGGCTACTCAACTCCACATTGGCGATCTAACTGTGGATACACTGCGGCATGAGGCGCTACGCGGCAACACCGTGATTCCGCTGACAGCGCGTGAATTTGCGTTGTTAGAATATCTGGCGCGGAATGCGAACCGCGTGCTGACCCGCCAGCAGTTGATTGATCGCGTCTGGCCAGATGGCACTGAGGCTGGCAGCAATGTACTCGACACGTACATCCACTACTTGCGCGAGAAGATTGACCTAGGCGCTGCTGTGAAGCTGCTGCGCACGGTGCGTGGTGTGGGCTATATGCTCCAATCGCCAACCGACCGGCGTCACTCAGGCAATTCATCCCATCCATCTTCACCAGATGGTGGAATTAATTGATTGTCAGGGAGATGTCTCGTGAACCTGATGCAGACCGCCAAAAGTCTTGTCTTTCGCAAAACTGACGACAAAGAGATAGCTACCATGCGGGCCAATGCGTTGCCAGCCAGAGGGGCACCTCCTTATGCGCGCCGTCTTGTCTCGCGGGCACATCCACTTGCTGCAACCCGGCGGCGTCTCCTGGCGATGAACCTGCTGGTGGTTTCGGGGATTCTGGCGATCATGGCGCTGGCAGTCTATGGTTGGGAACTTCATGCCAGTGATCAGCAAGTGAATGAGCAATTGACCGGCTGGGTGAACCATGAGTCTCAGAGTGACCTGATTGTCACTACGAGCCAGGGCTGGCGCCCGGAGACGCATGATGCGCTTGACAATGCCGAACGCTACGAGCCATCGAGTCCCAATGTTTTCTCGATTGGCCTCGATCAACAGGGGCGTGTCGTCTTCGATCCAGGAAATGTCCACCGGCTGGGGCTGCCAGACCTTACAGCGGCATGGCCGGTATTGCATGGACAGAGGCCAAACACACTCATCACCGTTGGAGACGATACCAACGCCTATCGTTTGTATACGGTTCCTATCACGTCACATGGCCAGATTGTTGGCGCGCTCCAGGTAGGGCTGTCGCTGGCTGCGCGTGAACGCCAGTTACACGATCTACGTCTCATCCTGGCAGGCGTGGGCGCCGGAGTGCTGTTGCTGACGCTTTTTGGTAGCCTTTATCTGGCGGACCGTGCGCTGCAACCCATGCAACGTGCGTATGATCGGCAACGCCAATTCGCCGCCGCTGCCTCACACGAACTCCGCACGCCGCTGGCAATCGTGCGGTCGCAGGCGGAATTGATCGAGCGTGCGCTTATGCGGACTACGGCGCAGATGGAGCAAGAGGAGCAAGAGGAGCAGAGAACGCACGAGACCCACAATATCTACGAAGGCAGTGAGGCGGAGAAGATTGCTGCTGACACGAATGGCAAACAAGCAAGAGCGCGTCTTCAGGCGGCGCAGGGCGATCTACGAGACCTCTTCTCCGAGGTGGATTACATGGCGCGCCTGGTCCATGATCTTCTGATTCTGGCGCGCGATGAAGGAGATCAGCACGTCATTGCAGCCAATCTGGTAAATCTCAGCGCGCTTGCCGAAGAAACAGTCTCCAAACTAGCGCCGCAAGCGACAGCCAACGGTATTACCCTTCACATGGATGTGCTGCAAGAGGACGGTGCTAGCGAAGTGACTCCCGATTCCTCCGGTATTTTCGTGCGCGGAGATAGCGACCGGCTCCGGCAACTGCTGATTGTGCTGCTGGAAAACGCGCTCCGCTACACACCGTCTGAGGGAAACGTGCAGGTGCATCTTTCGAAAGTGCATGGCCACTTTCTGCTAAGACATCGGTACGTCGCACAAATAGAGATCACCGACACAGGCATTGGCATTGCGCCTGAGCATCTGCCCCACATTTTCGAGCCATTCTATCGCGCGCAGAGTGTTCCTGGCGGCGCGGCGGCACAGCCTGCATCGGTGGGAGGAGCAGGACTGGGGTTAGCGCTGGCTCGTTGGATCGTCACTGCGCATGGCGGTGAGATGACCGTTGCCAGCACGGTAGGGGCGGGAACCTGCTTCACCATCACCCTCCCTTGTGCTGAGTCTGATGCGCCAGTTCAGGTTACCGGTGAGTAGTATCAAATATGTTCAACGCCTGAGCCAGGCCAACTGAAGCCAGTTGTTTGAATGCGCCTTTATTTCGCCCGCTTGTTGTTCTGCGTTTCCATTGCTGGACGAACGATCAGGAGGGGTAGTTTGGTGCCGTAGAGAACCCGCTCAGCGATACTCCCCAGTGCCCAGCGCGCGATACCGCTTCGTCCGTGGGTCGCCAGCGCCACAACATCACAGCCGCCATACACTCCTGCACCCTCCGCATCTTCTCCGTTCTCGGCAACGCGGATGATGGTTTCGGCGGTATCGAGTCCCACGCCGACGCTCCATGTCACCGTCATTCCTGGATACCTTTGCTGCATCTGCCTGGCTGTGTTCGTCAGATACTCTCTGGCTCCTTCCAGGATAAACGCATCTGGCCGGTTGGCCTCATCTACTGCATAGGGAGGAGCCACGAGAACCAGATGCAACGCGGCCTGTGATGGCGCAGTGAGGCCAACGGCAAGTTGTGCTGCTGGGGTCAGGGCTGCCTCTGCAAGAGCCGACCCGTCGAGCGCCACCAATACCCGTAAGAGATGGTCTACGCCGGGATGGCGCGAGGCGAGCGACGGCCCATGCTCGCGCAGCACCAATACCGGCGCAGAGGAATGACGCACGAGATGCTGCGCCACACTGCCTAACACCCAACGCAGTGCACCGGTGCGCCCGTGGCTTGTCATCACCACCAGATCGGCCTGTTGATCGGAAATAGCCTCTATAAGCGAGAGGGCTGGCGATCCCATCCGTACTTCGATCTTGGTCTGGATGCCGTGCAGGTCCGGCGAGCCGGCGAGGTTTGCCAAATACTTCTGTGACTCCGCGCGTTCTACATCCACAACCTCTGTATTGAGGGGCACAGAGGCGGTAGCAGGACCGTAGAGACCTGCGATACCCATGCCAACGCCCGCATAGCCATACTCAAGCGGAATGGTGACCACACAGGTAAGGATGAGCGTCGCCTGCGAAGCGCGAGCAAGCTGCGCAGCAACAGGAAGCGCCCCTTCGGCGCGTGCCGACCCATCCAGAGGAACCATGATGCGCTGATACATCGAATACCTCCTTCTTGCCCGCTTGCCAGGCAAGACGCGCAGAGTACATGCTGCACGTACATAATACTTGCTGAATCAGGACAGATGACGGGATGGCTCACCTCTTTGTGCGCCTGCCCGACCTCTGCCCTGATGCTTATGCCGAATGCACTTGACCGCTAGGAAGCTATCTTCCCAGGCGCCGCTGGAGGCGTGGCTCTGTTGGATCGCGGCGTTGGTTTTGCCTGCTGCATTCGCTGTATCATCGTGCGGTTGGCCGAAGCCAGCGCCCGAAGGAATAACCAGACCGCAACGCCAGCCACGCCGATCAAGGAAATCCACATGATCCACAGCGCCGCAGTTGGATTGGCGCTGCTGGTCAGGTGCATCTGGAACCAGCTCAAATGCACCTGGCTGTTTGCCTCGATGGCGAAGACCAGCGGCAAGTAATACAGCGTGGCGCCCAGCACGAGAAAGGCCGTCGCCAGCCGATACGCCGTCACATCGTCATCCACACGTCGCGAGAGCTTCACTGCCAACGCCAACAACAGGCAGAGCGCCGCCAGTGGCCCGGTAATCGGCAGCGGAGCGCTGGCTACGATGTTTGGTTGGAAGAAAATGAAGCTGAGGCCGAAGGTCATCAGCAGAATCGCATCCCGCATCAGCAGATAGGACATCCACCAGACATCGGCGCCCAGCCGCAGACCGCAACGCCGGAGCGTGCGCAACACATACGGGCGACCGAGATGCAAGATCAGGGCCATAGTCCATAGGGCAGGCAAGAAGGCGACGATGGTGGCGACTAACCACTGAGAGCCGCCCTGAACCAGCGCTTGCGTAATGGCGTTGGCAACATCTTGGGGTTTCATGTGTATCCTCCAACTACTCGTGAACTATCGTTATGAGGCAAGTACGTGTTGTGTCTCGCTGCCGCTAAATTTAGGCAGGAGTCGAAGGCGCTGTTTCCTGGGTTTCTGATACCTCAGCACGGCCACCTGTCATAAGGGTATAGCCAGCGGCAATTGCTCCCATGATGGCGAGCAAGGCAACTGATAGATAGGCCAGGCCTACGGCCCAGAAGGGGTTGGTACTCGTGACCAGGAAATTGCTTATGCCGGTGAAGTTGCTGCCGACGATGGCATTGGCCTGGACACCCAAGAGATACGGAACGAAGTAGAAGAGGGCGCCAACACCCAGGAGGTACGTCACGAGCCGGAACGCACGTGGATCGTGATCGGGATCGCCCATCAGCTTAATAAGGAGCACGCCGAAGAGCGCCGCCGCCGCTAATCCGCCTGTCAGCGGAAGTTGGTCAGTGACGACGACATCAGGAAAGAAGAACATGAAGCTCATCACCACTCCGGAAACGATCAAGAGATCGCGGAGCGCGACATAGATCAGCCAGAGCAAGTCCGCGCCCAGGCGCAGAGTAAAGCGATCAATCATGTCCAGGATGTAGGGGCGTCCCAGGTGGAGGCCCAGCAGTGCAAGCCAGACTACCGGCAGCACGGCGGCCAGCGTGCCTTCCAGAAATTGCTCTCCCCCAGCGTTGATGCCAGAGATAATAGCGTTGGCCAAGTCTTGCGGTGACATGTTACCCTCCAATTGCTGTGCTTGTTCAGATCGCTAATTCATTGGCGAGCACACTCCGCGTAGAGCGTGCTTCTGCGTTTCTTCACGGTTTAGCCTGCTGTTGCTGGCGGAATAGCTGGCGCAGGCGCATCAACTTTCCCGTTGTGCTCTGCCACACCGGTTGTATGACTCACCTGGGCTGTTGAGTTCCTGACCAACTTGACCGATGGGCAGAGGTACGCCAGATCGCAACGCAGACAGCGGCTGGCCTCATGTCGCGCTTGCTCCTCGCTGAATCCCGCCGCAAATTCGACCGAGCGGTCGTGCGTGGCTTCGCTGGAGCGCAAGGGCATCACAGCGCGTGATGTCGGGCGCACATCCAGTGTGATGTTGCCGTCTGCCGGGAGCGTGGAGGCGGTTTCCACTTCATCGTCGGGCATTTCCATGACCGATTGAGCAGGCAGATGCTGGAGATAGGCATGAATGGCGCGAGCAGCCTTGCGCCCGTGGGCTGCTGCATGGATGACCGTCTTCGGGCCATAGGTGATGTCGCCTGCGGCAAAGACACCCGGAGCGCCTGTTGCCAGCGTAGCAGGGTTGACGAGTAAGCCACCCCAGGCGGCGACCTCTACGCTGGTTCCTTCGGGGAGGAATGAGGGGTCTGGCGCCTCGCCAATCGCTACCAGTACCACGTCAGCCAGCACCTCAAAGTCGCTGCCAGCGATAGGTTCTACCTGGCGGCGTCCCTGAGCAACACGCCCGTCGAGAGCATCAGTTGTGGCCTGGCGCATCTTCTGGCAGCGAATGCTGGTAAGCCGCCCTTCGGCTCCTAACAATTGTACAGGCGCCACCAGTTCGTGCAATTGGATGCCTTCTTCCAAAGCGGCGCGCACCTCTTCTTCCTGCGCGGGCATCTCCGCCTGCGTGCGCCGGTACAAGATATGTACTTTGCTCGCGCCAGCGCGAAGCGCGGAGCGGGCGGCGTCCATCGCAGTGCTACCGCCACCGATGACAGCGACCTCGCCGCTGATAGTAGTTTCGGGCACCAGATTGAATTGCTTGAGGAAGGTGGTAGCTGGGATGACGCCATGCAGTTCTTCGCCAGGAATGCCCAGGCGCTGGCTACGCTGCGCGCCAACAGCAATCAGCACCGCATCATACTCAGCCTGAAGATCACTCAGCGTAAGGTCTCGCCCAATGGCAGTGTTGAGCTTGAACTCCACACCCAGCGCACGAATAGCGTCAATGTCGCGATTTAGCTCCGCGCGCGGCAGGCGATAGTCAGGAATGCCAATCGCCATCATGCCGCCGGCGACCGGCATTGCGTCTATCACCGTGACAGGATATCCACGCCGTGCCAGATAGTATGCGGCGCTCAGGCCGGTGGGACCGGCGCCAATGATCGCCACGCGCTCGGCATAGCGATGTTGTGGTGGTTGCACCTGGCGTTTCCACGGCGCCCCATGATCTGTTGCAAACCGCTTGAGGTCGCGAATGGCGATTGGCGCATCGATTTCACCCCGGCGGCAGACTGCCTCACAGGGGGCAGTGCAGACACGACCACAAATCGCTGGGAAGGGGTTGGGTTCAGCGGCAACCCGCAGCGCCTCATCATAGCGGCCTTCGGCGATCAGGCTGACATAGAGGCCAGCGTTAGTGCCAACGGGACATGCCGCCTGGCATGGCGCGCGGAGGTCTTCTTTGCGTTCACCTAGCCAACTGCGCCAGCTTTGCCACGTTTCCTGGCGTTCGGCGACACGCCACGTATGGTTCTCTCCCCAGGGCGTCTCGCCTGGCTCTTCTGGCACCGCGCGCGTATACTCATCGAGCGGGTGCCAGCCCTCAGCAGGTGGCAGGTGTGTCATGGGTCCGCGAGATGCGTAGGTGACGGCAGGTACTCCGCTTTCAATGGTGATCGCGTTGGTAGGACATTCCTGCGCGCAGACCTGGCAGCCAACGCAGGCATCCACCTGTACCGGAGCAAGCATCATCCAGCTCCGCTGTGTAAAGTCGAGGGGAATCGGGCTGCGTAGCTCTGTTTCGCGTGCGCGTTCGCCATCGTTTGCCGGTCGGGTCATGTCGAGACAGCGCACAGGACACAGATCCACGCAGATGCCGCAATTGATGCAACTTTGCTCATTCACCTGGAACTGGTAGGCCATAGCACGCTCCTTTCAAGAGAGGTGGCTGCTGAAACTTGTGAAAACATCAAACCAGGCGGAACCGAGCCAACAGGACGTTGTATGCTCAGCGCAACCGAAACGCAGCATCCAGCCAATAACACTCAACCAATAAAAGGAACTGTGGCTTCGATTCAATGAGAGCGGTCGAATGCCTGCGGTCGGCGAAATACCTGTGGACAAGTGTGGCGCTGGCATCTCACAGCCACATCACAGCCGCGCAGTGTGATGTCACGAGCCTGTCACAGCCTTGCAATGGCGGCACGTGGCATATCTTCTGCAATGAGCTAATTAGCACCTACTCTGAGTCTCTGTATGTAGTCGCTACCATACTCCCCTATTGGTAAAGGGCGGCCAGATCTGTCTGTGGCAAATGGTCAGCAGCCAACACAACAAGCGCAACCAGCATGACCTTGATGGCTGGCTATTCTAGTGGGTGCAAACGGAGGCCGATAGCCTCATAGTCAAGCGCCGGAAAGAGAGCAGCATAGCATGTTTAGAAGACGCGGATCGCCATTGCTCAGGACCGCAGCCATCACAGGTGGCGCCTATATGGTCGGCAGCAGCGCAGCAAAGAAATCAATGGCGCGACAACAACAGGAAGCGGCTCAGAATCAACAAATTGCTGAACTCCAGCAACAGGTAGCGCAGCAACCGGCTGCTCAACAAATGGCCGCGCCACCGGCTGGAAATATGCCGCCGCAGGTAGCCCCAGCACCAGCGCCTACCGCGCCCCAGGCAGCCGCCGCACCAGTGCAAGACCCGATTGCCATGTTGAAACAACTGGGCGAGTTAAAAGCAGCCGGTGTACTAACCGATGAGGAGTTTCAGGCGAAGAAGGCAGAACTGTTGAAGCAGATTTAGCATCTAGCTGGCAGTAGCGTTACTGGCAACTGGTCGTACACACGGGAGGTGCTTGATGACAACTGGGCCGTTGGAATACCTGGTGATTGGCTTCGAGGGCAATCACTTTACGGGGGAAATCGCACCGGAGCTGCGCTCTTTGGAGGAGCGCGGCATTATGCGCGTAGTAGACCTGATCTTTATCCAGAAAGATCGCGACGGCGCTGTGGCGACGAAGGAGCTAACTGATCTGAACCCCGATGAGCGCAACGTCTACGGCGATATCTCCGGCCATACGCAGCAACTGCTCTCGGCTGACGATATCGAGGACGTGGCGAGTACGATGCCAATCGATAGCGCAGCAGCAATTGCCATCATCGAGCATCTCTGGGCGGTGAAGTTGAAGGAAGCAGTTCTCAAGGCGCACGGCACTGTGCTGGATGATGGGATCATTCCCGGTGAGGCGGCTGAGGGGTTGGGTGTACCGTTTATGGAGGATCGGGCAGCGCAACTGCATTAGCCAGGATGCAAAAGCAGCCTGATAGTAGGTGCTGATGGTATGTGCAGCCCACATATGTTGTTGAGAGGCGGGTTGGAGTACTACACTCCAACCCGCTTCCTTCTTCATGTCCGCACACACTAGCGAGTATCGGGTTGTGAGGCAAAGAGATTCAACCCTAACTGCTCAGACAAGAATTGCGTTGCACGCTGCCCTTTGATGCTGTTGCCAGCGGCGTCGAGCGGCGGGGCGAAGGTTCCCAGGCCACCCTTGCCCGGCGCAACTGTGATGATTCCCCCGCCGACGCCGCTTTTCCCTGGCAGACCTATGTTGTAGAGCCAATCGCCTGATGTCTCGTACAGTCCGGCGGTTGCCATCACTGACAGCACATGCGGGCAGTGCTCGGCATCAATCACCCGCTCTTTGGTGAGTGGATTAACTCCGCCATCAGCCAATGTAGCAGCCATGATTGCAAGGTCTCTGGTGGTCACCGTGAGCGACGACTGTTTTGTATAGAGATCGGTCGTCTCGGCTGGATCGAAGTAAAGCCGGTCATAGCTCCACATGAGCCGGGCGATGGCTTGATTGCGCTGATTGCTGGCTGATGCTGAGGCGTATACCTCGCCGTGTATTTCCAGCGTCCGGCCAGCGAAACGGGATAACCCCTCATGGATGAATCGCCATTTTGCTGTAGCGGTCTCCCCTGGTATCAGGCTGGTTGTTGCCAGCGCCCCCGCATTGACCATTGGGTTCGTCAGGCGGTGCGCGTTCAACTCGATAGCCATAACAGAGTTGAATGGGAGGCCAGTGCTGTTTACTCCAAGCTGCGCTTGCGCATGTTCAGTGCCGAGTGACTGGCAGACCAGAGCGAATACAAACGGCTTGGCAACGCTCATGATGGTAAACGGATAGTCCGTGTCACCAGCCGCGTATATGCTTCCATCTATGCCGGCCACGCACACCCCGAAAAGGTGGCGTGGTACGGTGGCCAGCGCCGGATAGTAGTCTGCGTTGTGGCCAGTATCGTCGGACTTGAACCGCTCGTATGCTGTTTCCACTAATCGCTGAACTCGTTCGGCTACTGGAAGGTGCCCGGTTGATATGGGTGACGAGCCGTTTGATGCCGCGTCGGTACTGCTCGGAGTCGAGAAGAACATGAGGTTGTCCTCCATGTGGACGCTAATGGCGTGCATCTCATCTCACCGGATATCCCGGCCCAAGCGGGATGCCCAGCCCGAACCAGACAACGAAGAGCAGCACCCACGCCGCCATCATAATCAACGCATAAGGAATCATGAGCGATATGACCGTGCCGAGGCCGGAGTCTTTCCGATATCGCTGCGCAACGGTGATGATGAATGGGAAATACACCATCAACGGCGTAAGGACATTCACCGGCGAATCACCAATACGGTATGCCGCCAGCACGGTTTGCGGCCCGATGCCTAACCGCAAGAAGATAGCAATGAAGACGGGAGCAAAGATCGCCCACTTCGGAATGATCCCTGGGATAAGAAATGTCAGCAGGAAGATGACGAGAATAAAGGCAATGAGCAATAGAATTGCAGGAATGGAGGCTCGTTCGAGCAGATCGGCAAGCGCACCGGCCACTACTGTAGGGATGTTACTGTAGTTGAAATACGCGATGAACTGCGCCACCATCAGCAGCATAAGGACAAGTGCGCCCAAGCTGTTGAAGGTCTTCGTCGCAGCGGCGAAGATGTCATTGCTACTTTTCACTGTTCCTGCGCCGATCCCATAGCAGATGCCCGCCACCAGGAAGAAGAGGACAATGATGAATAGCAAACTATCCATGAATGGCGTATTGCCAATGATATCTCCGGTTTTGGGGTCACGTAGTGGCGCGCCAGGTAGGAATGTTGCTAAGGCAACGATCACCAGAACGCCCAGCGTGCCAAAGAGTGCAAATCGCAACCCGCGCGCTTCTGCGGCTGCATCTTCCTCGCTTTGCTGCTGGCTGGCGCTGGCTTCCGTTGGCGACAACATGGAAGTGTCATATGTGCCGAGTCGAGGCTCAATCATTCGTTCGGTAATCACTGTGGCGATGACGCAGAGCATGAGGAGTGAGACGATACTGAAGTAGTAATTATTTACGATAGACATGGGATGACCGCCAGCGTGAGTAATGGATTCATTGGCAATTTCGGTCAACATGGCATCAATTGGCATAATTATGAGGTTCACCCCGAAGGTAACTGCAACCCCAGCGAAACCCGCCGCCAGTCCGGCGAGCGGATGCCGTCTCAAGCTCAGGAAGGCGCTGGCAGCCAGTGGAATAAGAATCAGATAGCCAGCATCCGAGGCAAGACTTGCGAGTCCGCCTACCAAAATAATCAGGAAGGTGATGAGCCGGCTGGGGGCAACTTTGACCAACTTGCGGATCAATGCGTTCATCATGCCGAGGTTTTCTGCAACGCCTGCACCTAGCATAGCGATGAAGGTGATAGCGAGTACGCCAAAGTTCTGGAAGTTCGCGACGAACGATGTGAAGATATAGCGGATGCCCTCAATTGTCAGGAGGCCGTTGATGGAGATGGTCTTCTTCTGCACTACGAAATGTACATCCGAATACTGATTCCCCTCTGCTGGAACGTTTGATTGCACCTGCGTGGTGTCTTCATAATAGTTGTGTTGCACGGAATAGGACACCGGCTCGGCAATCTGTTCGGTGATGCTGACGCCAGCGAACGCGAGAATCTGGGAGAGAATGATAACTGCTACAATCAGGTACAGGAACATCATAACGGGATGAGGTACCTTGTTGCCCAGCCGTTCCACACCATCCAGTAGCCGCTCATAGAACGTTTTCTTTTGGGGTTGGACCTCAGCGCCAGTAGCGCCAATTGCTGCGTCGCTCATCATTTCTCTCCTCAGACCTGTTTGCCCGGTTACATCTGTTTTTGTTCCTGCTTTCCCCACAGCTTCGCCAGGCTGATACACATCTCGGTCGCGCGAGCCATGTCCTGTACGCTGACCCATTCGAGCGGTCCGTGGATGTTCTGCATGCCGGTGAAGAGGTTAGGAGTAGGGAGGCCAAGCTCCGTCAGGCGTGAGCCGTCGGTGCCGCCACGGGTAGGCGTGGAGAACGGCTCGATGCCGATCTGGCGGCACGCCTCCAATGCCAACTCAACCGGGCGCATGTCCTTTTCCAGCCAATAGCGCATGTTGCGATATTGTTGGGTGATGGCGCAGGTGATATGAGCGCGTGGTTCGGTGGCCTGTATGGTGGCGCAAACCTGCTGAATGAGCGCACCATAAGCCTGTAAACCATCTAACTCAAAATCGCGCAGGATGAAATGCAGTTCGGCAGCGGCGGCAGTGCCACTCATCTGATAGAGATGGATGAATCCCTGGCGACCATCGGTCGTTTCAGGAGTCAGCGTCACCTGGGGCAGCGTGTCCACGATCTTGGCTGCGAGATGCAGCGCGTTGACCAGTGTGTCTTTTGCCTGCCCCGGATGTGCCGAAACGCCCTGAATATGCACTGTTGCCTTATCAGCAGAGAACGTTTCGTAGACAACCTCGCCGCATTCTGAGCCGTCCAGCGTGTACGCCACATCTGCCTTCAAGTCTTGTGGTAGGTTCTCGTGAACACCACGGCCAATTTCCTCATCCGGTGTGAAGCTCACGCGGATGTCCCCGTGCGCGACTTCTGGATGGTGCAGCAAATAATCGGCCATCGTCATGATGATGGCAACGCCCGCTTTATCATCCGCGCCCAGGAGCGTGGCGCCGCTGGCGGTGATGATGTCGTCGCCGATCTTTTGCGCCAGATAGGGCAACTGTTTGGGTGACAATACAGCGGTTGGATCATCTGGCAGCACAATGTCGTCGCCAGCATACTTGCGGTGGACAATCGGTTTGACACCGCTCGCATTGAAGGCCGGTGCAGTATCCACATGGGCGAGAAACGCGATAGTAGGCGCCTGGACATCAGGCGCGACAGTCGCCGGAATAGTAGCGATAACAGCGCCATAGCCGGTCAGCGTTACATCCTGCGCGCCTATCGAGCGCAGTTCATCCGCAAGTGGTTTGAGCAAGTCCAATTGCTTGCTCGTACTAGGCGAGGTCATGGATGCTTCATCGCTCTGCGTATCAATGCGAGCATAACGCACCAGGCGTTCCTCGAGCGCCGCACAAAATGTTGCGGCCAGATCGCTCGGCGTGGTTGACATGCTTGAAACAGAAGGCTTTGCCATTACTGTTTGCTCTCACTTCCTCATAGGTGTTCATACTGTGGCTTTGGCTGTGGTGTCGCTGCGACGTGGTATCTGGGCCACTTCCTCAAGATAGACAATCGCAGTCTCGATGCCGCGATGGAACATCTCAATGCTGAGGTGTTCGTTGGCCCCATGAAACCCATCGTCATCCAACCCGTAGCCCATCATCACAACAGGGATGCGCATCAGGTTGAATATCTCTGCGACCACCGGGATGCTACCGCCTCCACGTCCAAAGATGGGCTTTGCGCCCCATGCTCGCTCATAGGCGCGCGCTGCCGCTTGCATCTCTGGAATAGTATAGTCAATCAGCGCCGGTTCACTTGTATTCAGCAGTTGGACCTGGACGGTCACGCTCGTTGGCGTGATGGACTCGATATACTGCTTTACTTGCCGATAGATTTTTTCAGGATTCTGATTGCCGACGAGACGACAGCTAATTTTCGCCATTGACTTTGCGGGAATGATCGTCTTGGGACCGGCGCCGGTCCAGCCGCTGAGTAAGCCATTGATTTCCAGTGTTGGCCGCGCGGAAACGCGCTCACGTATGCTATATGCCGCCTCTCCCCAGGTAGCCGGGATGTGTGTTGTTTGCCGCAGTTGCTCGTCGGTGATGGCGCTCTTGGCGAGTTCTTCACGTTCTACCGGCGTCAGGGGAACGACATCATCATAAAAGCCAGGCACCGCGACGCTGTGATCGGGAGTGTGCAGCCGGGAGAGGATTTCGACGAGTGCGAGCGCCGGGTTATGGACCGCGCCGCCCCAGAGGCCACTGTGTAGATCATCCGACGGACCCTGTATGTGAATCTCCATATTTGCCATGCCACGGAGACTATGGAGAATCACCGGCTCCTCGATCACACGCATGGTCGAGTCGCTGATAACGCAGAGATCAGCATTGAGCATGTCAAGATGCGCACGCAAGAATGGCGCAAGGTTGGGAGAACCGATCTCCTCTTCGCCTTCCAGGAAGAATTTGAGGTTGACTGGCGCTTCGCCATTGGTCTTCATATACGACTCAAAGGCTTTGAAGTGGACGAACATCTGGCCCTTGTCGTCGCATGCGCCACGCGCGTAGATCTGCCCATCCCGTTCCGTTGGCTCAAACGGTGGCGTATCCCAGCCATCTTCGCTGGCCGCTGGCACGACATCGTAATGGCCGTAGATCAGTAGGGTTGGCCTTTTTGCGCCCGCACCCAACCATTCGCCATAGACTATTGGATGCCCAGCGGTTGGTAAGACCTGAACATTCGCAGCGCCCAGGTTGCGCAGATGTTCTGCCAGCCATGCCGCTGCACGCTGCACTTCGCCAGCATAAGCCGGGTCGGTGCTGATGCTCGGAATGCGCAGAAGTTCGTGCAAATCATGGCGGAATCGCTCCGCGTGCGTGCGAGAATACTGACGTGCGGTGTTGTTTGATGGAACTAATGGTGCCATATGCAATCTCGCGCAATCTCGCTGAAGCTCAGCATAGGGGCCGATGGGACGGCGACACATCGCTTGCGCCGCGCAGATTCCCTAGCTGGCACGTTTCGTGCCAGCGCCTGTATGTGAGTCGTGCAGCGATACAGCTAACGGGCATTATCAGATAGCGGATACTCGTGACTAATACGTCGTCTCATGCAGCAACACGAGATGCCGCTGAGATCCAGGAGCTAAGCTACTAGAGGAGCCAGTGTATGCAAGACAACGTGACGAGTCCGCAGGATGCGCCCACGCTGGCGACGCCTTCTACCACGCCAGCCAATGCTGCGACGAACGCGCAAATGGCGGCGACGCTGGAAACTACGAGCCATGCGCAGCCAGCCATTCCGCAGACGAGGCGTGAGTTTCATCTGCATCCGCTTTGGCTTGCTCTGGTGGTGGCGGCGCTTTTCGGTCTCATCTTTGGCGTCGGCGCGATTGCTGCAAATGCCAATAGCGCAACACCATCGGCGCCGTCTGGCACTGAAATTGAACAGATGACCATCAATGTCATCCAACAGGTGGATCCTTCGGTTGTGCAGGTCGTCGGACGCAGGGGAAACCTGGGTTTTGGCGGTGGGACAGGTTCTGGCGAGATTCTGACGACGAGCGGCTACATCGTCACCAACGATCATGTAGTGCATGGCTTGCCCATCCTCTCGGTGGTGCTTTCCACCGGCCAGGAGGTCCCAGCGCAACTTGTGGGTGAGGCGCCAACCGAAGATCTGGCAGTGCTGAAGATCAATCCCAGCAATCTAAATTTGAAGCCAATAGTGGTTGGTGATTCCAGCCAGGTGCAGGTTGGCGAATATGCCATTGCAATGGGCAGCCCTATTGGTCTTGTCCAATCCGCAACCTCTGGGATTATCAGCGCGCTCAATCGCCAGGTGAACGAGATTGTAGACGGACAGCGAATCATCATCTCCGGTCTCATCCAGACGAGCGCACCGATCAATCCAGGCAATAGTGGTGGTGCGTTGGTCAATCTGCGCGGGCAACTCATCGGCATTCCAACGTTCGGCGCGGTTGAGCCTTCGAGCGGTGTCGCCGCCAATGGTATCGGCTTCGCCATTACCTCCAATCGCATGAAAACCATCGTCAACCAGCTCACCAACGGCACTGTGAATTTGTCGTAACACAATCTTTGGCCCCCTGGCCAGCGCAATCCTCGCGTGGTGATCGGTATGCGGAAGGTGAAATGAGATGAGGTGAGCAGCATGTTTTTCCAGATCGTGTTTATGTCTCTGCTGCAACTGCTGGTAGGGCTGGTTCTCTGTTTCGCCGGATTTCGTTTCTTTGTGGTGCTGCTGCCGCTGGTCGGTTTCTTTGCCGGTTTCCTGGTGACGGCGCAGGCGATCCAGCAGTTGTTCGGTGGCGGATTCCTGGCGACAGTGGGTAGTTGGGTGTTTGGTTTCGTCATTGGTGTTGTCTGCGCTATCGTCGCCTATCTGTTCTACTATGGCGCAGTGGTCATTCTGGCGGCAGCGGTTGGCTATGAGCTTGCCGTTGGCGTCTTGAGCGGGTTTGGGGTCAGTTCAGGCGTCATCTTGTTTCTCGTGGGCCTGGTCGTGGCGGCGGCGTTGGTGGCGGCGGTCATGTTCCTCAATGTGCCGAAACTTTTCATTGTCGCGCTTACTGCTGAAGTGGGCGCCAGCATGATCCTGGGGGGCATCCTGCTGGCGGTGGGGCGCATTTCACTAGCGGGTTTGCATGCCGGCGTTGTAGGCGTTTTGATTCGCTCCTCCTGGTTCTGGTTCCTCATCTTCGTACTTCTCATGATTACCGGCATTGTGGTGCAGTTATTCGTCACGGAAGAGTATGCGAGGCAACCACGGCAACCATATGGGCAGGCCGGACCGGCTGGACAGGCGCCAAGCGCAGCGCAACGCCAGGAGCAGGGCCAGGGCCAACCCCTCTCGGACATCCCTCCCAAAGGCGCGGAGCCAGCCGTCTAGCGTGCGCCTCATCTGAAGTCACTCATAAAATAGGCGACTGGCGAAGATGTCAGTCGCCTGTCTATATTGTAGGCTATCGTTTTCCTCTTTGCGCTGCGTTCAATGCTCTATCGAGTTCATAGCAGGCGCGGATCAGCGCGAGATGCGTAAACGCCTGGGGGAAATTGCCGAGCGCCTCGCCGGTGGCCCCAATCTCTTCGGCATAGAGGCCGACATGGTTGGCATAGGTCAGCATCTTCTCCAGCGCCAGCCGCGCCTCCACTAGCCGGCCCGCGCGGGTGAGGGCCTCCACCATCCAGAAACTGCAAATGCTGAATGCGCCCTCCTCACCGCCTACGCCGTCATCCGCCGCCAGCTCAGGATCATAGCGGAATACCTGCGTATCGCTGGTCAGTTCGGCCTGGATGCGGTCAATGGTGGAGAGCATGCGCGGATCCGAGGGGCCGGTAAAGCGTGTGAGGGAAATGAGCAGCGTGCTGGCGTCCAGCGCATCGCTGCCGTAATACTGAACGAACGCCCCGCGTTTGGCATTCCAGCCATGCTCCATGACCTCATTGTAGATTGTCGCGCTCGTCTTCTGCCATTCATCTTGCGGTGCGGGAAATCCCCGATGCCGCGCAATGCGGAGGGCGCGATCAAAGGCGACCCAGGACATCACCCGCGAGTGGACAAAGGGCTGCCGCTGGCCGCGCACCTCCCAGATACCTTCATCCAGCTCTTGCCAGTGTTCGCTGAGCCATTCCAATGACTTCAGCATGAATGTCCACTCGTCGTACGAGAGGTCTCGATGGCGATTAAAGAGGTAGATTGAATCCATCATTTCGCCATAGATATCCAATTGGATTTGCTTATAGGCAGCATTGCCGATACGCACCGGACCACTCTGACGATAGCCTTCCAGGTGATCGAGAGTAAACTCCGGCATGTCGTGGCCGCCGTGAATGGTGTACATCGGTTGGAGTGATCCATCCGGCGCCAGCTCGTGACTACGCGCCAGCAACCACTGGGCGAATGCGTCAGCTTCTTCGGTCAGCCCTAGCATGAGCAGGCTGTAGATCGTGAAAGCGGCATCCCGCAGCCAGGTGAAGCGATAGTCCCAGTTGCGCGGACCACCGATGGCTTCGGGCAGGCTCGTCGTGGCGGCGGCGACAATCGCGCCGGTCGGCGCATACGTCAGCAGTTTGAGCGCCAGCGCCGAGCGTTGCACCATTTCGCGCCAGCGTCCCTGATAGCGGCAGTTGGCGAGCCAATCTTCCCAATAGCGTTCGGTGGTATAAAAATCCTCGCCATATTCGCTGGTCGTATAGTGTCGTGGCGTAATCTCCGGCTGGTCGGAGCTATCCAGTAGAAACACCGCCAGTTGTCCCTCTTGCAGAGTAAAGGTGGCCTGCGCGCCGCCATGCCCGTCGTCTTGCAATGGTACGCTGGACGAGAGCGCCAGGCTCAGCGTTGCGCTGCGAAAGATTGCCCCGTCCGCGACAATTTCGAGTGTATGCGGGTCGCGCGCATAGTTGAAGGCGGGCCGACAGTCCAGCTCAAAGGAGAGCGTACCACGGATGACCTTCACCGCGCGTATGAGGTGATGCCGTTTCGTGGGTCGCTTGGGATTCTCGACGGGCATGAAGTCGGTGATCTCGCAAATGCCGTCAACCGTCAGAAAGCGCGTGATGAGGACATTGGTTTCCGGCAGATACATCTGCTTGCGACTCATCCCTGGGCTGTCGGGCGGCGCGATGCGGAACGAACCGCCTTTCTCAGCATCGAGAATCGCGCCGAATACGCTGGGGGCGTCGAAGCAGGGGATACAATACCAATCAATTGACCCATTTCTCCCCACCAGCGCAACCGTTTGTAGGTCGCCGATCACACCGTAATCTTCGATGGGCAGATAGGTTTTCGAGCGACGTGGAATGCTGTGCTCATGCGATCTTCCCTGGATTGGTGGTGTTTTCGTGCTCGCCATTGTCTTTGCCTTCCCCGCTCAAAACGCCTGAGCAACCATCATGTAGGCGCATTGCTTTGTATCGGTTCGTCTCACTTGAATTGTGTAGCTCGATGGTCGCTTCGCAACCCTTTCTTTGCATTTTTGAGTCCACCTTGTCTCAGATGCGGCTGGCCGCACTTATGCAATAGCGTCGCTATGGCGGTACTGCTGCACTTGAAAGTGACCCTGTAGCGATGGGGAGTGGGAAAGGAGGAGATGGCATATGCGTCATGTGATCGTTCTGGGCGGCGGACCAGCCGGCGTCACCGCTGCGCTTCGCGCGCGTGAATTGGGCGTAGAGGTCACGCTGCTCGAAAGCAAGCGCATCGGCGGCACCAGTATCAATGATGGCCCTGCGCCTGTGCGCACGCTGGCCCGCGCCGCGCGCCTCTTACGCGATACGTCCTCATGGTCAACCTTTGGTCTACTTGGCGATCCACCACGAGCAGACCTGGCGGCGGTGCTGGCCAATGCCAATCGCGTAGCGAATTACGCGCACGAGAAGAAGCATCTGGCAGAGCATCTGCGCGCCTCTGGCATCGAGGTTGTCGAAGGCATTGGGCCGGTACGCTTTCGTGACCCTCACACACTCATCAGCGCCGATGGCAACACCTGGCAGGTGGACCGCTGCATCATCGCGGTTGGTGGTCATGGGCAGACGCTGCCCATTCCTGGCAACGAACTGGGTCTGACCTATAACGATATCCGTTCGCTAACGGCGCTCCCTGCACGCGTAGCGGTCATCGGCGGCGCATCAACCGGATGTCAGCTCGCTTCTATCTTCGAGGATTTCGGTTGCCGGGTGACGTTGATTCAATCTAGCCCGTATCTCATCCCCCAGGAAGATGAGGCGATCTCGACCGCGTTGCTGGCGGAGTTTCGTCGGCAGGGCATGGCGGTGATCGTCAACGCCAGAGCCGAAGGATTGGAGCGCGCACCTGATGGCATCCGCTTGCGTTATCGCGCGAACGGGCGGGCAGGACAGGCGGCTGAGACCCAGGAGATACTGGTGGATGCGGTGTTCTTCGCCGTTGGCTGGCCAGGAAACATCGAAACGTTGGGGGTAGAGGCCGCTGGACTGGCGACCGAGCGCAGCTATATCACCGTCAACGATTATTTGCAGACGAGCGCGCCGCATATCTTCGCCGCCGGCGACATCAACGGGCGCAGCATGCTGGTGCAGAGCGCCGTCCATGAGGGGCAGATCGCCGCCGAAAATGCGGTGCTTGGACCACACCGGCGCTTTACACATGACGTGGTGCCCAGTGGCAGCTTCACCGACCCGGAATATGCCAGCGTGGGGATGACCGAGGCCCAGGCGCGCGAACACTATGATGTGGCTATCGCGACGGTTCACTATGACGAACTGTTGCGCCCGGTGGCGGACGGCCATCCGGAGGGCTTTTGCAAATTGATCGTGGAGCGTCGCCAGCGCCACATTCTGGGCGCACATGTGTTGGGCGAGTATTCGGTCGAGGTCATTCAGATGGTTGCGGCGTGCATGGCCGCTGGCATGCGTATCGAGCAACTGGCGGAGTTGCAACTGGCCTACCCAACTTTCACAGAGGCTGTTGGGCTGGCGGCGCGCCGGTTGGTGCGCGAACTCGGCGTGGTGCCGATGGCACCCTCCTGGAGCGACATCGAGCCATTCACGCCGTTCACGTTTTTGTGATGGATACTGCGACCATTTGGCCTTCCTCCTTCTAGTGAAAACGGCAGCGGATATGGCGGCATACAATATGCAGTTCTTGCAATTCGCTTTACGTAATAGCACGTAGTCATGGGAACACACGTGTCAGGCGACGGGGGAATCATATGCGCACGAGTTTACGCAAAGTCACCGCATCGGGATTGATGCTCTTTGTCGGCGCACTGGCGATCATGCTGGCCGGCTGCGGTGGAGCAGCGAACAATTCCGGGCCACTCCCGGATTCGCAGCAAGTTTTCCGCTATCCTCTGAACGCCAACGGCACCGACATCAAGACGATGGACCCGGCGCTGGTCCAGGATTACTATTCCTACTTCCCCGTTGAGTTGGTCTTCCCTGGCCTTCTGACGCTCAATGCCAATGGCACGCCCATTCCCTGGGCTGCAGCCAGCGCACCGGTCTATGACGCAGCCGCCAAGACTTACACGATCAAGGTGAAGCCAGGTCTCCGCTGGACGGATAATACGCCGATCAACGCTCAGACCTATGAATACTCGATCAATCGCGCGCTTAGCCCCTGCACTGCGTCGCCGGTGACGTACTACATGTTCGCCATCAAAGACGCGCCTGCCTTCTCCACCGAGAAGTGCGGCAGCGATGGCGTGACAGTCAATGGACCCATCAAGAGTTTGATCGGAGATTCGCTCAATGCACCGGATACACAAACGTTAGTGATTACCCTGTCGGCCAATGCGCCGTATTTCTTGCAGGCGCTCTGCTATCCGACGGCGTTCGCCCAGCCGCAGCAACTCATCCAGCAGTATGGCGTCAAAGAATGGACATCGCATCTAACGGGTTTTGGCGGCAATCTATATAAGCTGCAAACCTGGGATCACAAGGGCAATGTGATTCTGGTGCGCAACGACAGCTTCTGGGGCGCCAAGCCCAAGCTGCGTGAGATTGACTTCAAGGTCTACCAGACCGTGGCAGCACAGTATGCCGATTATCTGGATGGCCGGCTCGATCAGGGGTCTGCGCCGCCGGACCAATACGTGCAGTCCAAGAAGCGCTCGGATTTCCATGAGCTTGGAGCGTTGTGGATCAACTACTATCAGCCCGTCTGGAACAAGGCTCCGTTTGACGATGTGCGCGTCCGCCAGGCGTTCGATCTGGCGCTCAATAAGGATGTATTGGCCAATCAGGTCAATCATGGTTCAGTGATTCCCTCAAACCATATTGTGCCGGAAGGTATGTATGGCTACAATCCGAACCTGACCGGTCCGGATGGCACGCAAAATTTGACTGGCAACCCTGCTCGCGCTACGCAGTTGATGCAGTCCTACGCCAACGACAAGTGCGGCGGTAAGATCAGCAGTTGTACGCCAGTCACGCTGGTTGATGTAAATGAACCCGCAGTGCAAACGGCGGATCAGGCAGCCGTGGCAATGTGGCAAGCGGCGTTCCCAGGCATGACGATCAAGACCCAGTTCATTGATTTCAACTCGCTGATTACGCTGATCTACAGCCCGAACATCCCGCAGATCTATGGCATCGCCTGGATCGCGGACTATCCGGACCCGCAGGACTGGCTCTCGCTCCAGTTTGCGCCGGGCGCTATCAACAACACCGGCAACGTCGTCGTGCCGCAGGCCAATCAACTGATGGCACAAGCTGACCAGGACCTCAATGCCGTCACACGCGCACAAGCCTACAATCAGGCGGAGCAGTTGTTGGTGACGAACGTAGCCTGGATTACGCAGAATCAGCAGAAGCTGTTCTACAACCTGCCGACCTACGTCCACAACTACCAGATCACCTCGCTGGGTGTGATTCCGCTGAGCAATTGGCAGCAAATCTACCTCTCGGCTCATTGAACGTAATGATGGCGGTGTTGGGATCATCACGATCTATCAGGCTATCGGGCGCGGAGCGCATCACGCAGCCAATCTGCCTGTTGCGGGCGGTATTTATAGGGAATATTGTTGCAGACATGGTTGCCATCGTCGAACACCCACAGGTCGGCGTTGGCGCCAATCTCCGCGACGATACGCTCAGAATCTTCCGGTGGAAACAGCCGGTCGCGCCGCCCAATGATGACCAGAACCGGGCAGGTGATGTTGCCTGTCACGCCATCCAGCGTAAAGGCTTTGAGTCGCTCGCGGGCCGCTGCCTCATCAGGCGCTTTCAGGCGGTAGATGAAAGCTTCCTGGGTCAATAGGGGATAGCGGTCGAAGTGTTGCGCCAGATTATAGGCTCCGGCCAGCATGATGGTGGCTTTCAAGCGTGGCTCGAACGCCGCCGCCCGAAGCGCGAAAAAGCCGCCGAGGCTGACCCCGAACATGCCGATGCGCGTAGCGTCAATATCGGCGCGCGATTCGAGATAATCAATGATAGAGCGAATTGGTACTTCATAATCCGGGCGCAGCGGCAGAGCAGATTCCAGTTCACCCTGACCGGGGCCGTCTATTGCCAGCGTTGCCACGCCGCGCCGCAAGAGATCATTGCTATAGTTGTGCAGTTCTTCCTTCACCGAATCCAGACCGGGCGAGAGGATGGCGAGAGGCGGGCGCGCGATATGTGGCGGCTTGCGTAAAATAGCTGCAATCGTGTGCCCATCCTCGTAGGAAATCTCAATTCGCTCACCAGGGAACTCATAAAGCGGCAATCCACGTAGATAGGTGCGCACTGTCAATTCATGCCCCGCCCGCAATTGGCCGGGATGGCGCACCATCATGAATTTACCGAAGTGATAGAGCATCGCCGCGTGAAAATAATGTTCACCAGCCGACTCGTAATGCGCTTGCGCTTCGGCTTCTTCGCCCATCCTGGCATGGACATCCGCCAGCGCGGACCATGCGGGATACCAGTCTTCCCATCGCTGTATGCCGCGCGTCAACTGCTGCAAATCGTTGGCGTCAATGCCATTGGCGATAAAGCGCGGCGCCCAATTATCTATGGCAATTTGTACGCGCTCCTCCACTGTCGTCATGCGATTGCTCCTTTGTAGCTTCAGCACTTGGTCTCAGGTGAGTGGGATTATGCTTCAGCAAGCGTGCCGCCCAAATAGAGTCGTCCGATTTCTGGATGATGTTGTATTTCAGTATTGGTGCCCGTCAGCCGCACCTTTCCACTTTCCATAACCACGCCATGCGTCGAGGCGCTCAGGCCGGTTCGCACGTTCTGCTCGACCAGGAGAATTGTGCGGCCAGATTCGTGCAGCACGGCAACCTTATCGAAGACCTGCTTCAGCGTGCGCGGATCGAGTCCCATTGACGGTTCATCGAGCAGAATCAGCTTGGGATTGAGCATCAGGCTGCGCGCGAATTCTACCAGCCGCTGCTGGCCGCCAGAGAGATTGCCGGCTTTGTCGTTGGCGCGCTCGCGCACAATGGGGAACAACTCCTCGACCTCCGCCAGCGTGCGATTGACCTTGCTGGCATCCTTGACCAGATAGCCGCCAAGACGCACATTCTCGCGCACGGTCATCTCCGTGAACAGGCTGTGGTTTTGTGGCACCTGCACGATGCCTGCCTCAAGAATCTGGCGCGGGTTCAGATGCGCAATGTTGCGTCCCTCGAAGAAGATGTCGCCGCTCCACGGATGGAGCAGCCCGCTGATGGTATGCAACAGCGTAGACTTTCCAGCGCCGTTGGGTCCGACGATGCAGGTGATGGACCCTTTGGCCACCTCCAAATCCACGCCTTTGAGGACCTCACTGTCGTTATAGCCAGCAACCACCTGATGTAGCGTCAGCATCGTTCAAGCTCCTCGTCCCTAGTCTCCTAGATAGGCTTCCAATACGGCGGGGTTCTGGCGCACGTTGGCAGGCGTCCCCTCTGCGATCTTGGTTCCACGGTGCATGACGGTCACGGTGTCGCACAACTGCATGATGAACTCCATGTTGTGTTCCACAATCAGAAAGGTGATGCCCTGCTTGTTCAATTCCTGAATGCGGCTCTGGAGATGATTGATCATCGTCGGATTAACGCCGCCAGCCGGCTCGTCCAGGAGGATAACTTTCGGCTCCGCAATGAGGATGAAGGCGAACTCTAGCAGCTTTTTCTGCCCGTAAGAAAGGTTGCCCGCCTGGGCATCCTTCAATGCGGCGATTCCTACAAACTCCAGCAATTCCAGGGCGCGCTGGCGTTCGTTTGATCTGCTCCAACCACCAAGCAGACCGCGCAGCGAGTGGCGTTGGGCCGATACGTGCATATTTTCCAGCACACTCAGTCGTGGGAAGATGCGTGTTAACTGAAACGTGCGGCCAATGCCCATCGCAAAGACTTTGTTGGGCGTGGCGTTGGTAATCGTCCTGCCGTCGTAGTGGACTTCACCTGCATCAACTTTTTCGTAACCGGTGATGACGTTGAACAGGGTTGTCTTGCCCGACCCATTGGGGCCGATCAACCCGGTGATCTTGCCAGCTTCGACGCTGATCGAGCAATCATTGAGGGCATGAATACCGCCAAACGCCTTCGAGGCGTTGCGCACCTCGAGAATAGTCATCGAGGAACCTCCTCATGCGCAGTCTCTCCTGCCTGTCCAGTCATTCGTGTCGCCGTCGGTGGCGACGTTGTACCTGCGCTCATCACAGGCGTTTTCACGGGCAACACCAGTGGTCCAATGCGTCCTCGCGCCCTGCCCTTTGCCCAGAGTTCTTGTAGCGAAGGAATGACGCCGCGTGGCAAGAGCAGGATGACCACCAGGAACAGCACACCATAGAGGATGAGATATAGCCCATCCTGGGTGAAATAGAGAGTCAGCCATTGTTGGGCAAATTCCAGGACCAGCGCGCCGAGAATCGGGCCAGCGCGCGTGCCGATACCGCCCAGAAACGTCATCAAGGCAATGGAGAGGTCAAACAATGGATCGAAGTCAAATTGCGGCTGCACGCTGCCGATAAAGTACGCGAAGAGCGCACCCGCCATGCCGGCGAAAATGGCTGAGATGACAAAGGCGCTCAGCTTAGAGCTTCCCGTGCGCACGCCAAGCCCACGCGCGCGATCTTCATCGTCGCGTATTGCCAGCAGCCCCAGTCCATACTTCGAGTGGCGTATAAACCATGATACTGCCAATGCCACTATCGTCAGCGCCAGCGCAGTGAAGTAAAATGGCAGGTTGTAGATACTCTGGTTCCCGCCCTGATATCCTGCGCCCCATTGGAAGGGGATGGGCATATCAAGCCCCGTGGAACCGTTGGTGAGGCCGCGCAAATTGAACGCCATGAGCTGCACGATGAAAAATGTGGCGATGGTAACGACGATGAAGGTATGGCGGCGCGTGCGTAGCGCGATAGCTCCCAGCGGAATCGCAAAGACGCCGGCGATCAGCCCACAAAGTGGGATGAGATAGATCGGTTCCCAGCCGCCGGGAATGTTGTACCGCTGGCAGATGATGGCGAGCGCGTATGCGCCGATGCCGAAATAGGCTGCGTGACCCAGCGCAATATACCCTGTGTAGCCCGCGAAGATGTTCCAGCCGCTGGCTGCGCTGGCGAAGATGAGTGCAAAGACGGCGATGGTCGTATAGGTCGGGTCAGAGAAGACGAGCGGAAAGGCGATAGCCACGCCCAACAACGCGAGCAACCCCACTGGCTTGCCATATTTTCTGGCAGTTATCATTGCTTGCGACCTTCCAGTTTCCCTAAGAGACCCTGCGGACGCAAGATCAAGATGACGACGAGCAGCACGAAGAATACGGTGCTGGACCAGGTGGGCGACCATACCACGGCGGTGACATTCTCGATAATGAGCATGCCGAGCGAGGCAATGAGTGCGCCGCTCAGGCTACCCATACCACCAAGAACGATGATAGTGAGCAAGCGTGAGATGAGATCATAGGAACTACCAGGGTTGAAAGCCGTCGTTGCGCCAAAGGCCATGCCGCCCGCTGCCGTCAGCGCCACGCCGATGCCAAAGGTGAGCGCAGAGACGCGCTCTACATCAATGCCGATCAATTGCGCTGCGGTGCGATTCAACATAGAGGCGCGCACGCTCTGGCCAAACTTCGTGCGATAGAGCAACAGGTAGAGTCCAGCCAGCAAGACTACGCTGAGCAAAAAGCCATAGACATAGATATAACTGAGATAGAAGTTGCCGATGCGAAACGACTGCGTGATATACGGCGCTTTGAGAGTCACGATATTCGCCGTGAAGAGAATCGTAAGGACGCCCTCGATGATAAGCGCGACGGCAAAGGTCACGAGAATTGAGAGCATTGTGCGGTCGCGTTTGAGTGGGCGGATAAAGAGCACCTGAATCAAGACGCCAAGCACGAACATCACCGGCATCGTGATGAGCAATCCCAGGAAGAGATCAATATGGAAGTGCTGCGCGAGGGCATAGCTCAGGTACGCTCCCAGGATAACGAATGCCCCCTGCGCAATATTGATAATTTCCATCACCCCAAAGACAAGGGTCAGGCCGGAGGCCATTAGCGCGTAGACTCCGCCCGTCAGGATGCCGGTGATGATGGCATCAATAATGAGTTCCATACGACTCCTCTTCGAATCACGGTTGATAGCTTGTATGATTCCCCACTCTACCGCGCGGTAGAGTGGGGAAAGGTAGCCTATGGCCAGCGCCAGCGCTACGGCCAGGATGGCTTCGGATATTCTGGGGCGACGGCTCCAAAGGTATCCGCCGGATAGATGGGTACCAGCGATCCCTTTTGCCACTGGAAGAGATAGGATGTGATAGCAGTGTTTTGCCCGGTGCTGTCAAATTTCACCGGACCTTGCACCGTGGTAAACGTACCGCTATGCAACTCCTGAATCAGCTTCGCCTGATTCAAGCTACCAATCTTCTCCACTGCCTGCTGAACGACCTGGCCAACCGAGTAGGCTTCAGGAACGTCGGCGCTGATGCCATCGGGAGTGCCGCCATATTTGGCGATATACGCCTGAACCATCGCGGCGTTGCCCGGTGTCTTTTCCTCCGCGAACCATCCATTCGGCACCATGATGCCTTCTGCCGACGCCGCACCGCCGATGGCCTGCAAGAATTGTGTGCCCTGGTCTGGTCCGGCGGTCGCGATGATCGCCTTCGGGTTGTAGTGCTGCTGCTTGAATGCCAGGATGAAAGCTGTAATGTCCGGCAGTTGGGTGCCGAGGACGACGATATCAGCGTGTGCGGCGATAATCTTCTGCGCAATCGGCGTAAAGTCGGTCGTCTCCGCCGGATAGATAATTTCGGGCACTGCCGCAGGGATGCCAGCTTGCGTCAGCAACTGATTGGCGAGGTCCACCTGGGGTTGGGTGAATGGATCATCCTCAGTGGCATACGCGACCGATGTTGGACGCTGCCCGGCGGGCATTGCTGCCATCAACTGAGTGAAGCTGACAAGGTTGTTTGCCACCGGCAGCGATACGTCGAACACATTGTTCAATCCACGATTGAAGACTGATGGGCCACCGCCAGCGCCTTCTACCAGCGCATAGCCGTAGCGGTTGGCGACGACCGAGGCCGGTTTGGTCAGCAAAGTGGAATATGGGCCGAAGACCAGGTCAACTTTGTCCTGTGTGATGAGTTTCTGGTAGTTCGTTGTAACCTGCGCTTCATTGCTGGCATCGGAGAGAATGTCCAGCTTGACCTGACGACCGAGCAGGCCACCGTGGGAGTTCACATAGTCTGCCCACAACTGATAGCCTTGCTGGAATGCCTGACCATCAGCCGAGAAGTCGCCGGAAAGCGAGAGCGAGATGCCGATTTTGATGGGGGTAGTATTGCCTGCGCCCGAATTGTTGCCGCAGGCCGCCAGACCCATCAGCATGAGGCCGAGAATGCTGGCGAGAGCCGCGATTTTGCGCCATGTTGCGATGGTAGGTCCAAACACGTGATTTCCCCTTTGCTGCTCCCTGGTGCTTGACACCGGGAACTGACGTGTAGATTGCCACAGCGATGATGGCCGGCAATCAACGATGACGAGAAAGGAAGGCGGTTGACCATACGTTGGGATGGCTGCGACATCCGATGTGTGGCGTTAGGCACTGGTTATGCCGGCTCGGTACCTCCTTTTGTTTTCTCAATGCGGTTCGACTACGCATTTGGCCGGATCAGCGATGAATTCGGCGACGGTTGCCAGGAACTGCGCCCCACGTGCGCCATCTACGACTCGATGATCGCACGAGAGGTTCAGCGTTATGGCCGGCGTGACGGCAGGTAGTCCGTTGACGGGAACGATGCGATCAACCACTGCGCCAACCGCAAGAATTGCTACCTGGGGCGCGTTGATGATGGCGCTGAAGGCATCAATGCCATACATCCCCAGGTTGCTGATGGTAAAAGTGCCGTCGCGCAAATCGTCCGGGCGGAGTTTGCCGTTGTGCGCGCGCTCCACGAGGCTTCGGCGCTGCCGGGCAATGTCAGTGAGGCTGAGGTCATCGGCATGTGCGATGACTGGAACCAGTAATCCATCGTCCACGGCGACGGCTATTCCGATATTCACTGAAGGATTCGTGACCACAGTGCCATTGACCCAGGAAGCATTGAGGCGCGGATGCAGGCGCAACGCCATCGCAACGATTTTGACGAGCAGATCGGTGTAGGTCAGCTTCTCTGCCGTCTGTTTCTGTGCCCCGGCATGCCATTCCACGAACGCTCGCGCTGGCACCTCGCGCAGTAAAAAGAAGTGGGGAATGGTCGTCCAGCTTTGCGTGGTGCGTTCGGCCATGAGACGCCAGACTCTGCCGGGTTCACCATCATGAGCAACTACGTCACCAGTTGCGTGAGGACTCACCACGGGCAGCGCCAGCACGTCAGCCGCCAACACAGCGCCGCCTGGTCCAGAGCCATGCAGCGCTGCGATATCCACGTCTCGCTCGGCGGCAAGGCGCCGGGCTTTTGGCGAGGCGAGGCGTTTCCCGTTCGTCGCTGGCACTGCTGTCGGGACAGCGCCGGATATTTCGCTGTTGGCATCGTCCGTATGGCTCGCGTGGCTTCGTCTGTCTAGCTGCGCGGCTTGCATTTCCGGCGCTATCGCCGCACCCAGGGGAGCGGCACGCGCAGGCGTTTCCGTTGCCGCCAGAATAATGGCGATGGTCTGCCCGACCGGCACTTCGTCGCCCGCCTGAGCGCTGATCTGCGCAAGCACGCCGCTGGCCGGCGCCTCAAGCTCGACCGTTACCTTGTCGGTTTCGATCTCTGCAATGGGGTCGCCTTGCTGCACCTGATCGCCTTCAGTTTTGAACCACTGGACGATCTTGCCGGTGTCTTGCGCCATGCCCAGGGCTGGCAATATGACATTCGTCGCCATGAAACAGGGTCTCCTGTATGACCAACAGAGAAGGACAATTAGTGCGCGACAGCGCCGTTAACGGAAACGTGTTCACTGGCAGTTGTGTTGAGATGCGATTGCGTCTCGCGGACGGCTGGCAGCGGTCCGCCGGTGGTGTAATAGTGCGCGCCTGCGACGAGCAGTTGCTCAGCCGGGAAGCGCGTAATCACCTCACAGCCATCTTTGGTGACAACCAATTGTTCTTCGATGCGCGCTGCTGTCCAGCCGTCGCTGGCGGGCCAGAAGGTTTCAAGCGCGAAGACCATCCCCTCTTCGATCACTTCAGGATGATCCAGCGAGACGAGGCGGTTGAAGATCGGTTTCTCCCAGATCGAGAGGCCCACGCCATGCCCATATTGCAACGCGAAGGCGGCCTCTTCATCTGCGAAGCCAAACGATTCTGCCTTTGGCCAGAGTTTGACGATATCGGCAGTAGTGACGCCCGGCTTGATGGCGTTAATGGCGGCATCGAGAATCTCACGGCAGTATTTGTAGGCGTCCACCATCGCCTGTGAGGCGCTGCCGACGGCGAAGGTGCGGTAATAGCAGGTGCGATAGCCGTTATAGCTATGAAGGATATCGAAGTAGGCAGGGTCGCCAGGGCGCAGCGTGCGGTCGCTGAAGACGTGCGGATGCGGGCTGCATCGCTCGCCGGAGATGGCGTTTACCCCTTCGACCTGCTCGGACCCCATATCATAGAGCACTTTGCTGACGAGGCCGACGCACTCATTCTCTCGCACACCTGGCTTCATGAAGCGATAGAGTTCGTCGTAGGCAGCGTCTACCATCATGCAGGCGGTGGAGAGCAGCGTAATCTCGTCTACCGTCTTGATGAGCCGCGCCTGCTGCATCAATTGCTGGCCGTCAACGACCTTGATGCCCTCTTTTTGCAGCGCGAGCAAAACTGGCATTTCCACCACATCCACGCCAACTGGCTCGTTCAGCAGACCGCGCTCTTCCAACTCTACGCGAATCTTGTGAGCTACCGCTTCAGCTCGTCCGGCGTCCGGGAGCATCGCGCCGCGCTGTGTGGAGATGCCAGCGCGTGAGCGTTCGCCCAGCCAGGGACAATACAACTGGTGGTGCCGCGCCGCCGAACCAAAATCCCAGAGAATCGGCTCATCGTCTTGCGGTAGCAGAGTGAAGCGCGCCAGCTTATCCATCGCCCAGGTGCCGAGATGCGTGGAGGTGATATAGCGTACATTGCTCATGTCGAAGCACAGGAGCGCGCCCAATTCGGACTCTTTGAGCAGGCGCTTGATGCGCGCGAGCCGCTCGCTGCGCAGGCGCTCCACATTGACGCGCGCCTCCCAATCAACTGTCATCAGGCCATAGGTTTTGATAGCCATCATCTGCTCCTTTGCAGAACGAGCAAGCTAACGTACAAGCTGCGCGGGTATCACACGCGACCGCAGAGCGTCTTTGCCAGTTGTGTCACCGCCTCGGCAGTTGGAACCGTTTGGTCTTCAAGCACCGGCGAGAAGGGGACCGGCACATCCATCGCCCCCAGCCGTTTGACCGGCGCATCGAGGTAATAGAATGCGCCATCGGCGATGACAGCGGCCAGTTCCGCCGTGACGCCGTAACGCTCGTAGCCTTCGTCTATCACGATGGCGCGGCTTGTCTTCTGCGCCGAAGCGATCAGCGTCTCTTTATCCAGTGGGGTGGTCGTGCGTGGGTCAACGACTTCGGCGCTGATGTCTAGCTCCGCCAATTGTTCAGCCGCGGCCAGCGCAATTTGCACCATGCTGCTGGTCGCGACCAGCGTGATATCCGTTCCAGCCCTCTTCACATCTGCCACGCCGAAGGGAATGGTGTAGTCGTCATCGGGTACCTGCCCTTTGAGCTGATACATCATCTTGTCCTCGAAGAAGATGACCGGATTGTCGTCACGAATTGCGGTTTTGAGTAGCCCTTTGGCATCGTATGGCGTGGATGGCAGCGCCACCTTTAAGCCAGGAATGTGGCTGACCCAGGCATGCAAGCTCTGGCTGTGCTGCGCAGCGGTGCGGCGGGTCGCACCCAATGTGGTGCGGATCACCAGCGGCACACGCAGCTTTCCGCCCGACATATAGTGAACCTTTGCCGCCTGATTCACAATCTGGTCCATTGCCAGCCCGATGAAATCGCCGAACATGATATCAATGATCGGACGCATGCCGGTCATCGCGGCGCCGACCCCCAGGCCGGAGATGCCAGCTTCCGAGATGGGTGAATCTATGATGCGCTGTGGCCCGAACTCTTCCACCAATCCCGACAACACCTTGAAGGGTGTGCCTGCCTCGGCGACATCTTCGCCCATGATGAAGACGGTTGGGTCGCGGCGCAATTCTTCGGCGAGCGTCTCGCGGATGGCCTGCCCAAGCGTGACCTCACGCATCTGGCCTGTGCCAGCCTGGCTACTTTGGCTGGAGACAACGCTAGGCGTAGACATGTTCTGTCACCTCGCTGATCTCCGGAAATGGCGCGTTCAGCCCGAATTCAACGCCCGCTGTCACTTCCTCCTGTGCTTCGCTGCGGATGCGTTCCAACTGCGCGGCGTCGGCCACATGCTCCTCAAGAAGCCAATTGCCGAGTATGGTGATGGGGTCGCGCTCGGCTTTCCAGTACTCTTCTTCTTCTTTGGAGCGGTAATATGTGCGCTGGATGTCACCGACGTGATGCCCATGAAAGCGGTAGGTGTTCGCCAAAAGGAATCCAGGCCCATCCCCGCGCCGTGCCCGCTCGACTAGCCGTTGCGCCGTCGCATAGACCAGGCGCACATCCTGGCCGTCAATCTCTTCGGCCTCGATGTTGAACGCCTGCGCGCGGGCCAGCATGCTGCCGGCGGTCGTCTCGGCATTGTGAGTGTATTCGTTATAGAGGTTGTTCTCACAGACGTAGAGGATGGGCAGCTTCCAGAGCGACGCCATATTCATCACTTCATAGAGGACGCCCTGGCCCAGTGCGCCATCTCCAAAGAAGCAAACGGCAACCTGCCCAGTGCCCAGCATCTTACTGGAAAACGCCGCGCCGGTGGCAATGCCTGCGCTGCCGCCGACAATCGCGTTCGCTCCCAGGTTCCCGGTCTCCTGGTCGGCAATGTGCATCGAGCCACCTTTGCCACGGCAATACCCTGGCTCTTTGCCCAGTAGTTCAGCGAACATGCGATCAATGCTAGCGCCTTTTGCCAGACAGTGCCCATGCCCTCGATGCGTGCTGGTAATATAATCGTCCGGGCGTAGCGCCTGGCAGACACCGACGGCTACCGCTTCTTCGCCGCTATAGAGGTGCGCCAGCCCTGGCATGCGCGCGGTACGGTAGAGATCATTGACCTGCTCCTCGAAGAAGCGGATGCGCAGCATCAGGCGATATGCCAGCATCCATTGCTCTGCGCCTTCTCGCACGTCTGCGGCGCGCTGCTGGGCGGACTGTTCACGGGGCGCTTTCGTCTGAGTCATGATGTCTGGTCTCCCTGTTCTTTCTTGTCCAGTCCGGCCATTTTTTCCAGCACGCGATAGACGATGGAGAAATCGTAGTTCGCCAACCCCATTGTGCGGGCTGCCGTCAGATATTCATTGGTCAAGGCAACGGTCGGGAGCGGGACATCTAATTGACGGCCCTGTTCAAGCGCCAGCAGCATGTCTTTCTGCATCATGTTCACGTTGAACCAGGCTTCTTCCGGCATATCGAGGATGAACGGTGCGCGGTAGATCAGCGAGGGAGACGCGATGACGCTGTTGAGCAACACTTCCATAGCCGTTTCGCGTGGGATGCCGCCCTTCTCCGCCAGAAACAGCCCCTCGCAGAAGCCCATGAACTGCACCTGCAAATTGAGGTTGACGCCAATCTTCATCAGCACCGCCTGGCCATTACCGCCGACGTAGGTGATCTTTGGGCCAATATCCAGGAGAATAGGCTTTACGCGCTCATAGACCTCGCGCTCGCCGCCAACCATGAGCGATAGTTTGCCCTGCTCCAACGTGATGACGCTGCCAGAGACGGGCACATCCAGCATGCGTGCGCCACGCGCCGCGACCTGTTGTGCGATGGCTCGTGAGGCGGCTGGGCTGGCGGTACTCATGTCGCAGTAGATTTTACCTGGCCCTAGCCCAGCCAAAATGCCATCCGCGCCATTGGTGACTGCTTCCAGCGCGGCGGTATTCGTGACCATCGAGAAGATGACATCGGCAGACTCTGCGACCGCCCTCGGAGAATCGCCCCAGCGCATGCCAGCGTCCAGCAGCCATTGCGCTTTGCCGCGCGTGCGATTGTAGCCAATCACTTCATGGCCAGCATCCAGCAGGCGTTTCGCCACGCGGCTGCCCATTGCGCCGAGGCCAATGTACCCAATCCGCGCCATAGCGTTACCCTTTCTCATCGTCATTGCGTGTCTGTGCAGCGGTGGCATCGGTGCGCACCTGCCTCAGATGTGCGTGCATCGCTGTGCGCGCGGCTTCGGAGTCGTGGCGGCTCACGGCATCGAGTAATTGCTTGTGATGCGACTGCCCACGCTGCGGTCCGCCCTGGACAGAGAATATTTGTTTGCGCTGCTCGCTCAGCAATTCCATGATCGGGTCAATCAGTGTGAGAATCAGTGCATTCTGCGTCGCGCGCGCCAACACCTGATGAAAGAAATTGTCAGCCATGATGAAGGCGTCGGCATCACTCAAATGGGCATCCATCGTCTCCACCGCTCTGCGTAGATCGGCAACATCCTCATCAGTGGCGCGCGCCGCTGCCAATGAGGCGATTTCCGGTTCAAGTATTTCACGTACCTCTACGAGATCACGAGAACTGCCGTGCTGACCGTGCCGGCCCACGCGCATCATCAACCCCAACGACTCGCGCAATGCCTGCGAGGTGCTGTTGATGACGATGGTGCCACGGCCCGGTCGCATCTCAATCAGGCCCTTCTGCGCCAGGATTTTCATTGCCTCGCGCACTGCCGTCCGGCTGGCGTGAAACTGGTCTGCCAATTCACGTTCGGTGGGCAAGCGATCACCGCTTTGCAACTCGCCACGCAAAATCTGCTGCTCGATCTGCTCGGTAATCTGCTCAAACAATTTGGTTGTCTGAACTGGTATGTACGTCATTGCTTGTCCCTAAAAATGTGATCTGGCTACCGTCGCGCATGAGCGAAACGGCAGAAACGACGGGATTTCTTTCGCTGCAAGAGCCGATTACCATGCGAGCGCAAAAATGCTACGCAGCCAATTGGTATGATGAACATATAGCATGATGATGTGGTAGGCTACCATCGCGCTTTGCATTTGTCAAGTGTTTTATTTGCTGAGGAAAATCAGGAGATGGTCATTAGCCAGTTTCGTCACGAGTGGTCTCTTTTCTCATCGCTGTGCGCCTGCGCTGTTCGCGTTTGCAGCTCTCGCAGGATAGTAAGCTCGCCGTCGGTTGGTGGCGGCGTTTGCTCTACATGGTCTGCAAAGCGGATGGGCCAACCCGTCGCCTCCATAATCTGCTCGCGCGTGACCCCTGGATGAATAGCCACCACGATAAGCTCTTTCGATTCGCTATCCGGTCGCATGAGGCAGAGGTCTGTCACAATCAAACTTGGCCCAGCGGTGCGCAGACCTAAACGCTGGCGCGCGTCGCCTCCTGTGCCGTGCCCAAACGAGGTGATGAAGTCCACCTGGGGCACGAACGACCGGCGGTTCTGCCGCATGATGACATAGATTTGCTGGCAGCAGCTTGCAATCTCCGGCGCGCCGCCCGCACCCGGAAGGCGCACCGTTGGATGCGCATAGTCACCGATAACGGTAGAGTTGATATTGCTGAAGCGATCAATTTGTGCGCCGCCGAGAAAGCCCACTGAAATGCGACCACCCTGCAACCAATACTGAAACATTTCTGGAACCGATACCGTTGTGATGGCCGTCTCGCAGAGTTCCGGGTCGCCAATGGAGAGTGGCAATATGTCGGGTTTGGTGCCGATGGTGCCGGACTCATAGATGAGAGTAATGTCTGGCGCATGTGTCAGGCGAGCGAGATTGCAGGCAGCCGACGGCGCGCCAATGCCAACGAAGCAGATATCATCATTGCGGAGCGAGCGTGACGCGGCAATAATCATCATTTCTGCTGCGGTGTAGGTGGTCGTCGCTACTGGTTCACTCGCCACGGATCTCTCCCTAATAAGCATGCACAGCGGAAGACCATCACTTCCTATCGCCCAACACGTGTTCGCGCATCCAACTGAGGAAGCTCTCACGGTCGCGCGCTATAGTATCCCATGCGGTATAGAAAGCGTTGTCACGACCATAGTAGCCATGCGCATACGAGGGACGCGCGCCCTCCGGCGCCAGGACGACAGCGCTCACCGTCCAATAGGGTAACACGACAGCGTTGGGGCTAGGCGCATGCAGTTCATCGGTGATCTCTTCTACCGTGACCACCGCGAGCGTTGCGGCAAGCACGACCTCCTTCTGGACGCCGACGATGCCTTCGATGAGGATATTGCCCTTGCGGTCTGCCCGCTGAGCATGAATGATACCTACGTCTGGGCGGATCGCTGGTACCGCCGCCAGCCGCTCGCCTGTAAATGGGCATTCGATGAAGCGGATATTGCTGTGTTTCCCCACCAGATCGGAGCCGGCATAACCTCGGAAAATGGCGCAAGGCAGACCCGCTGCGCCCGCCGCATAGGCATGCGCCATTGCCGCATGGCTGTGTTCTTCTAGTTCCAGGGGGCGTGGCCAGCTATGCTCAACGGCATCGCGCAGCTGGTGCAGCGAACCGACGCCGGGATTGCCTCCCCAAGAGAAGATAAGCTTGCGTGCGCAGCCCATGCCGATAAGTTGGTCATAGATGAGGTCAGGCGTCATCCGCACCAACGTCAGATTGCTCTTCTTCTGCCTGATGATTTCGTGGCCAGCGGCAAAAGAAATCAGGTGCGTGAAGCCTTCGAGCGCAACGGTGTCACCGTCATGAACATATTGTGCGATAGCTTCTGGCAGTGATAGAAAGGCGGTCATGTGCCATGCCTCAGCGTCGTTTGCAGTCGGACGCAAGATTCTATGCCTCGTATAATTGGTTCCCGCATACGGGCAATTCTGCCTGGAGAACACAAGGTTGTCAAGCGACATAATAGACACTTTGCAATGCTTCCCCCACACACGATAGCAACTCAATTTATTACGCTTGCCATTGGCAGTCGGCGCTGTACACGTACTTGACAATACATCATACTTCAGGCATACTTGTTCCCATTAAAGAACGAAACGTTCGTCATGATGAACAACTGTGGCTCACCACAGTATGCGCCGCAGCGGCATGAAAGGGGGGAGGGCAGACTAAAACAACCATACGAACTCGGCGACAGCGCAACCTGCCAGGAGCTTTTTCTTGTCATCGGGCCATACATGGCTTGTGTCGGCTATGTTGTTCGCTGCGTCAGCGATTTGGCGCGGCACGTTGAGTTGAAAGCAGGTGGTATCGTGACAGCTCCCACTCGCACCGCAGGCCAGATCGTCGCGCGCCTGGACCGCATCAAGGTTTGGGCCTTACCGCTCTCATTCTTGTTCATTATTGGCCTGGGATTCCTCTTCACTTTCTATGACATCTTTGACATCAATGTCTCGTTTATCCAGACCTGTACACAGATTGTGCCGAAATGCCTTGCCGGACCACCTCCTGGCTCGGCAACACTGCCGCCGGGTTTCGTCCAAGCGTCCGACAAGCTCGGCCTGCCGGTACTGTGGAACCTGATTGGGTACGTCATCGGCGCGCTAAGTCTCGGTCCGCTGGCGGATCGCTTTGGCCGCCGTGACATGTTGCTGGTGACATTGCTGGTCACCGGCCTCGGTTCGCTCCTCACGGCGTTCACCAACGACTACACCACATTCATCATCGCGCGTACCATTACTGGTATTGGCATCGGCGCTGATCTGGCCATCGTCAACACCTACGTCAACGAGGTTGCCCCCCAGGGTGGGCGTGTCAGATACACCTCATTTATCTTCGTCTGTTCTGCGCTGGGCGCGTTTGTGGGCATCTGGCTCGGTTTGATCTTGACGACACCACCCGCTCAGTTCCCATTGGGCTTGCCGTTTGCTCAGGTGCAGGTGAGCAATCTTGGCGTCTTCATGGGCAACGGCTGGCGCATTATGTACATCGTGGGCGCTGCGCTGGCGCTCATCGGCATCCTGCTGCGCGTACAACTGCCAGAATCGCCACGTTGGCTGGCTGCGCGAGGGCGCATCGAAGAAGCGGACATAGTGGTCAGCGAGATGGAGGAGCGTGCGGGGCGGTCGCAGACCCTCGCGCCAGTGGGCGCTGATGTGCCAATGCCCACACGCGAGCCGCGCGCTGGCTACACGGAGATTCTGACCAATCCGCTTTATCTGCGGCGCATGTTGCTGGTGCTGGCAGTATGGTCGTTCGCCTACGTGACTGTTTATACTATCGCCTCCGGATTCACCACGGTTCTCTCATCACTGGGCTACATACCACCGGAGGCTGGCCTTATCGCGGCCATCGGCACGTTAGGCTTCTTCGCCTGCGCTCTAGTTGCCTACTTTGCAGGCGAACGATTGGAGCGCAAAGCGTGGTTGCCAATAGGAGCAGTGATTACCCTGGTTGGTGGCGTGTTGATTGCGCTCGCCGGACATGCAGTTTCACCAACCACTATTCCCTGGGGAGCGTTTATCGGCGCGATCATTCTCTTCTTCGGCTTCAATCTCTGGGTGCCGATGACGTACACGTGGTCCACTGAGAATTTCCCCACGCGGGCGCGCACGACAGGATATGCGCTCTCCGATGGCATTGGGCACGTCGGGGGTGGTGTCGGCTTGCTGATCATTGTGCCACTGCTGGGGCAAATGGGTCCGTTGCCCGCCTTTCTAGTGATTGGCTCCTTCCTGGTGGTTGCCGCTATTCTCGTTCAGTTCGGTGTTTCGACACGCAAGGAGACACTCGAAAAGATTGCCCCGTAGATGTCCGTAGATCCAGGTAGTCCGGAATACAGTGGTCATCTGTACAGTTCGGCAGTAGGAGTCCCTGGCGGCACCTGCACTGCGCATGGCACTCTGGCGCCTGACCGGTAGACGCTGTTGTCGTTGGCTTCGAGAGGCTCTCCTCCCTGGCCAACCAATCCCAGGGGGAGAGCGTTTTCTGAGTGACAGTGGACAATGCTTAGAAGGAGATACCGCGTATGATCTTTCGTAGCCCGTTTCCTGATATTGCCATTCCCGACACGTCTTTTACTCCGTTCGTCTTACAGCATGCCGAACGCCTGGCAGAGAAGCCTGCTGTGGTGGACGGTGTCACCGGGAAGGCGTATAGCTATGGACAACTGGCTCGCTCGGTGCAGCAAGTAGCGGCGAGCCTGGCCGCACGAGGCTTTGGTAAAGGCGACGTCCTGGCGCTCTATACGCCCAATCTCCCTGAATACCTCATTCCTTTCCTGGCTGCCTCTTTGTTGGGCGGCGCTACCACCACGATCAATCCCCTCTATACCGTGGACGAGTTAACCTTTCAATTAACGGATGCCGCTGCTACCTATCTTTTCACTGTGCCCGCGGTTGTCGAGAAAGCATTGGAGGGTCAGCAGCGCTCACACGTGAAGGAAGTGTTTGTCTTTGGCGAGGCTTCTGGTGCTACCTCGTTTCAAACTCTCCTGGAGAGCGACGGCATTGCGCCTTCTGTAACAATCAATACACGTGAGGATGTGGTCGCCCTGCCCTACTCCAGCGGAACGACTGGGCTGGCTAAAGGTGTCATGCTTACTCATCAGAATTTAGTTGCCAATTTGTGCCAGTTGACCTCTATGCAGTTTGTGCGAGAGCAGGATGTCGTGATTGGGGTGCTGCCGTTTTATCATATCTATGGATTGGTGGTTATTCTGAGTCTGAGCCTGGCGAATGGCGCCACCATCGTGAGCTTGCCACGCTTCGACTTCCCTCAGTTCTTGCAGACCATACAAGACTATCACGTTACGGTGGGGAATGTGGTGCCGCCGATCATGTTGGCGCTTGCCAAACAGCCCATAGTAGAAACGTATGATCTTTCTTCATTGCGAGTCATTCTCTCTGCGGCAGCTCCGCTGGGAAAAGAGCTACAAGAGGCGGTTGCGCAACGACTCGATTGTTTGGTAGTGCAGGGATGGGGCTTGACGGAGACTAGCCCGGATGTGACGTTCACCCCCATGGATCCTGGCAAGGTCAGACCGGGTTCCACAGGGGTGTGTGTGCCTAATACCGCTAGCAAAGCTGTTGATCTGACAACCGGCACAGAATTGGGGCCACGCCAGAGTGGCGAGATTTGTGTGCGTGGGCCGCAGGTTATGAAGGGGTATCTCAACAACCCGGAAGCCACCGCCAGGATGCTAGATACAGACGGATGGTTGCATACCGGCGATATCGGCTATTTTGACGAGGATGGCTATCTCTACATCGTGGACCGGCTGAAGGAGCTAATCAAGTACAAAGGCATGCAGGTCGCTCCGGCGGAACTAGAAGCGGTGTTGCTCACACACCCAGCGGTGGCCGATGCTGCCGTGATTCCTAGCGCAGATGAAGAGGCTGGTGAGGTACCCAAAGCGTATATCGTTCTCAAGCCGGAAACTGTGGCAACTGCATACGAACTGGTGACCTATGTTGCTGAGCGAGTAGCGCCACACAAGCGTATTCGCCGTTTGGAGTTCGTCGAGCAGATACCTAAATCTGCCTCTGGGAAGATTCTGCGACGGGTGCTGATTGAACAGGAACGCGCCAGAAGTCAGGTTGTCCAGGAACGGCGTGCTGATCTGTATTAGCGGCAGTCGCACATAAATTATCCGGCACTCTGCTCGAAAAGCGCAGAGCGCCGGATACCCTATTTGCTAGTGGACGAAGGCCGGACGAGGCAGAATCGTCGTGCTGCGTTCATCCCGATCATATCCTGCTTGCTCTACTTCAACTTCTGTTTCAATAAGTGAGGTAGCCTCAACTATCTCGGTTGCCTGGCTCGGTGGCCGTTTGAGCATATAGCCGACGCCCGGCGCCGTCACGATGAATTGCGGCTTGCCCGGCACACGCTCGATCTTCTCACGCAGATGGCGAATATGCGCCTTTACGAGATAGGTGTCCCCAGCTTCGCCAAAACCCCAGACATGGGTGACAATCTGCTCGAGGGTACAAATGTCGTTGGCGTTGGCGGCCAGCAGGTGTAGCAGGCGGCTTTCAGTGGGGGTGAGGCGAATTTGTTTCTCGTTCACCATCACTTCATGTCGCACGGTATCCACTCGCAGCGGCCCTACGGTGATGATCGTAGAGGGATTGCGTACCAGCGTTGAGCGCACCCGGCGGCTCAGCGCTCGCAGATGAGCGAGCATCTGGCGGGGAAGAAAGGGTTTAGCAAGGAAGCTATCTGCACCATTCTCCAGATACCCAGCCTCGGCATCTTCATTGCGTGTGCGCGTCATCACGAGGACGAGCGCATCATGTGTGTCGCGCAATTCACGACACATCGCTAATGGATCAGTACCACTGCTTTCAGGGTCAATAATCACGACATCCGGCTGTTTTTCCAGCCAGACCTGTCGCGCCCGTTCTTTGGTGAAGGCATAGTGAACTTCATAGCCGCGTGTTCGCAGCCAGCCAGTCACCATCTCCACCATATCACGATCACTATCCACCACCAACAACCTCATCGCACCCTCCCCTGCGGTCGTATGCAAGCCAGTTCCGGTGAGCTAATACCTCTGCCTGCTACGATGACATCTGCCATCTGATGAGAAACAGATAGCAATATTCCACGAACGACCGTTTTCATCTGTCGCAACAACATAATTCATGCCTGACTACCTGATCCGATGGGTCAATGGGCGCATGTAACCCAGGACTGCGAGACAGAAACTCGGATAAGTAACAGGGATGCACTCTTACAAGGCGGGTAAACAATGACACGAAAACGCGCAAAACACCGCAGCGTTCATAAGGCACTACTTATTGTCGTGTTCATTTTCCCGCAGCCAGGGTACTCTCTGAGAGTAAATCTGGTAGAGATTTGGTTGCGAAACATAGGATACGGTTTCGTAGACATTCATCAGGACGCATCAGCCAGTCAACATGTCACCAATTACCAGCACAACACCGCTCTATTCCAAGAAAATACGCATATGATGAGTGCGTGATATATACGTTGAGATTACACTATATATCATCGTATTGAATCGGCTAATCTGGTGTTCGCTACGGCTTGCCCTGAATAGGTATCTGCACTGACAGGTTTCTGGATGCACCAGTTCGCTACCACCACGAATATGAGCCTCACTGACCAGATGCGATACCCTGGTACCCAGCATGCACGGTAAGACACCTTCCACCGCCCGCCAGGAGATCACCAGAGATCACGGAAACCCGCATGACACTCGCATGCGACACGGCTGCGCGAGGTAGAGGAGGATGAGGATTTATCCCTCAGTAAGAGGTCGGTAGCGTCGGAAATGAGGTAATCAGGTGGCGAAAAACTATCCGGTGGTCGTGATTGGTGCTGGTCCTTATGGAATATCTATAGCTGCGCATCTTTTGAATCGAGGTATTCCAACAACAGTATTTGGCAAGACAATGGCCTTCTGGGATCGTATGCCCAATGGGATGTTCCTGAAATCAGTCTGGTCGGCCTCATCCATTGCGGATCCGCATGGACAGTACAGTCTTGATCGCTATGTAACGGCTACTGGCTATCCCTATCGGGAGCCAGTTCCGCTGCCCGATTTCGTTGAATATGGCCGGTGGGTGCAGCGGAACACCGTTCCAGAAGTTGACCCAACGTTCGTGCAATCGCTGGCCCGTGATGGCAATCAGTTTCGCCTCGAACTCGTGGATGGGCGGAGCATCAGCGCCGGAGCGGTGATCGTCGCAACCGGCATCCAGGCATTTGCCCACTTGCCCGCATTTGCTCACGATTTGCCATCGTCCCTTGCCACGCACACCCAGGAACACAAAGAGTTCAGTAAATTTGCTGGCAAGCGGGTTGCCATCCTGGGGCGCGGCCAGAGCGCGGTGCAGACAGCGGCTTTTTGTCACGAGGCGGGCGCTGAAGTCGAGGTAATCTCGCGCGGACCCATCATCTGGATACGGCGCAAACTCTATGATAAAGGCGGTATCGTGCGCGCGCTCTGTTATGCTCCTAGCGACGTTGGGCAACCAGGATTGAGCTGGCTCATTCATTACCCATCCCTCTATTTCCAGCTACCGGAAGACTTGCGGGTGAAGATAGACCAGCGCGCGACGCGACCGGCAGGAGCGAAATGGCTGCGCGCGCGGGTCGAGGGACACGTTACCGAAACAACTGGTGTTGAAGTGACGAAAGCGCGCCCAGTTGGCGATCAACTGCAACTGACATTGAGCGATGGAACGACTCGCGTGGTGGACCACCTCTTTGCGGGCACTGGCTATCGGCCAGATATCGAGCAACTGAGTTTTATTCATCCGGTGCTGCGCGAGCAGGTGCGACGCCGTGGCGGTCTGCCGCTCCTCGATATGGGATTCGAGTCCAGTGTTCCGGGATTGTTCTTCGCCGGCGCCATTGCGAGCTATAACTTCGGCCCGCTGACCCGGTTCGTTGCGGGGTCTGGAGTCGCAGCACGCCATATTACGCGGCGGCTGGCTGGTGGCGCGTACCAAATCGAGAGCGCAGAGACGGGAAGCCTGGCTTCCGTTCACGGATGGCGCTGACACCGAATTCATCCTGACTTCACCTTTGCAGCATGGGATAGGTCGTTGACCTTCGGAGAAGACGATGCGACGAGAAAGACAGATTCCCGGTGTCGTGGTGCTGGGAAGCGATTTCAAGGCGTTGGGCGTCATTCGCAGTCTGGGGCGGCATGGCATCCCCAGCATCACAGTGGATAGCCAGCCACGTTCGGCATGGTTCTCACGCTATGTGACCCGGCGATTTCCCTGGAACGGGTCAATGGAAGACCCGGAATTCGCAGACTTTCTGATGCAGATTGGTCGCGAGTATCACCTGCAAAACTGGATGCTCGTGGCTGCGCAAGACGATGCCGTTGGTCTGGTCTCGCAGCATCACGAAGCGTTGTCCATGATCTATCGCCCCACGACACCTTCATGGGAGGTGGTGCGCTGGGCATTCGATAAGCGCCTGACGGATCGCATGGCGCGTGAGAGTGGCGTGCCATATCCCGGCACGTGGTATCCGGCACGCGAAAACGACCTTGACCGGCTCGATCTGCGCTTCCCGGTCATCATCAAGCCGGCCATTTCCATTCATATGCAGCATGCTGCACGCCTGAAAGCCTTGCCTGCTGCGAATCTGGATGAATTGCACGCCGCGTATCGTACCGCCATGCAATTGGTAAGTCCTGATGAGATCATGATTCAGGAGATCATCCCCGGTGGTGGCGCAAATCAGGTCTCGGTCGCGACGTTCTGTGTGGATGGCACGATCACCCAGGCGATGACTGCGCGGCGGAGGCGGCAGTATCCGATTGACTACGGACTGGGCAGCAGTTTCGTGGAAGCGGTCGCGCTGCCAGAGTTGCTGGACCCGGCGGCGCAAGTGCTGAGCTACATGCGCGCGTCGGGAATGGTTGAGGTGGAGTTTAAGCAAGACCCGCGTGATGGCGTCTATAAGCTACTCGACATCAACATCCGGCCCTGGGGCTGGCACACGCTCTGCATGAGTTGCAAACTCGACCTTCCCTATATTCAGTATCAGCACCTTGCCGGAGAATCGTCGCCACACTATACGCCGCGCTATGGCACACGCTGGATTCGCGTGGCGACGGACCTGCCTGCTGGCATCCAGGAGATGCGCGCTGGCGTGACAACGCCCTGGATGTATGCGCGCTCACTCATAGGCCGCAATACTTTTTCGGTGCTGGACTGGCGCGACCCGCTCCCAGTGTTTGGTGATCTGGCTGTGCTGGCATCGCGAGCTGTCGCTACACGCAAACCTCAACGTAAGGAGGCCTATGCGTGAGCAGTCTCAGGCGTGTACTCAGCAACACCGGCATCTCGTTTGTAGGGCAGATGGTCACCTGGATTTCGACGCTGGTCCTCACGATTGCCTATGGCCGTTTTCTGGGCGGTGATGCGTTCGGCGAATTGTATTTCGCCATCAGTTTTGTCGCGCTGGTGGGGTTTCCTATCGAGTTCGGCTTCAATCAACAGGTCGTGCGTGATGTCGCGCAGGACCCCACGCGCGCACTGCGTTACCCCACCAATGTCCTGCTGCTCAAATTGGTGCTTTGGGTCACGCTCTTCAGCGCGATTCTTGGCATTGGCAGCGCAGTTGGCTTCGGGCACGAAGAGCGGCTGCTCGTCGCGCTCTGTGGATTGACCCTGCTTGTTGATGCGATTGGCAGCACGTTCGGCTCGGTTCAAACGGCGGCCCAGCGTCAGGTGTTCCCGGCTGTCGGTACAGTGATCGAAAAAGGGCTGGGCGCGCTGGTGGCTATCATCTGGTTGCGCCTGGGTGGTGGCCTCAATGCGGCGGCGTTTGCACTGTTGGGTGGGGCTGTCGCGGCGACGACCTGGCAGGCGTTTTGGTTCTTCCGCCTGGTAGGGGTAAGCTGGCGCATTGACTTATCCCTGCTGCGCGATCTGATACGCCAGAGCATTCCATTCCTCACGTATGGTGTGCTCGGCGTAATTTATTATCGCGTGGATACTGTGCTGTTGGAGGCGCTTACCTCAACCAGCACAGTTGGCGTATATGGCGCTGCATATCGGCTCTTTGACACACTGGTGTTCCTGCCAAACATTGTCATCATGGCAGTGATGTATCCGCTGATGGCGAAACTTTCAATCAGTTCTGAACAACAGATGAAGCTGGCCATCGAGAAGTCGGTGAATTTTCTGCTGGTGACGGGCATTCCTATCATGGTCGGCCTTATCGTCGCCGCGCCAAATATCATTGGCTTTCTCTATCATCGCCCAGATTTCCTCGGATCAGTGTCAGTCTTGCGGGCGCTGGCGCCGGGATTGGCAGTTCTGTATCTCAACTCTGTTTGGACTACCGCGCTGATGAGCCTGAAGCGCGAAAAGCAGCTTCCCTGGATGGCAGGATTGGCGCTCATTTTCAATGTCGGTGGCAACATCCTGCTGATTACGCGCCTGGGTGGCGTGGGGGCAGCCATCGTAACTTCGCTTACGGAGTTATTGCTCATGTGCCTGGCGCTGGCGATGCTACCACGCCATCTCTGGCCGGCGCGAAGTCTGACGACGGGCGTCAAATCGTTGTGCGCCAGCGCAGCGATGGTTCCGGTGGTGCTGGCGCTGAATAGTGCTTCTGTCCTGGTGATTTTGCCGGTGGCGGCAACGGTGTATCTCTTGGTGGCTACTCTGCTGGCAACGATTCCACGGGCAGATATCGAGGCGCTCTATGTAGCCGTAGCGCGCCGTACCCAGGGAATCGCACCGGCGATCAACATATCGAATGCGTCGGTTGTGGCGAGACACGATGGACCTGTATCAGCGCTTGCTCTGAACGGAAAAGGAAGTCCGCCTGGTATGGAGTGGCGAGTCGAACGTAAGAGGGGGCAGCTCGTGGCTAACAATCGGCTGTCACAGAGATTCCAGCAGCTCATAACCCCCATGATGAGGTGGGGAAGATACCTGGTCCAGCAGACGCGCACGGGTATGAGTCGTATGGTGGCAACGCTTCGCTACACCGGAGCAGCCGTAGTCAAATATACGACAAACTACATCATCTCCTACTTGCCAAGCCATACACTCCGCTATTTCTGGTACCGCAAGGTGCTGGGCTGGGATATAGGACAAGGGGCTTCCATTCTCATGGGCCAGTACATTCAGATGACTGGCATTCGCACCAGTGGGCGACGAGTCTCCATTGGCAACGGCACGGTCATCAATCAGGAGTGCCTGATTTACACATCCGGTGGCCTGGTGATAGGCAACAATGTAAGTATCTCGGCGGAGGTCGCGCTGATTACGGGGTCTCATGACATCAATCATCCAGATTTTCCGAGTGATTATAAGCCCATTGTCATTGACGATTATGCCTGGATCGGAATACGAGCGATGATCTTGCAAGGGGTCACGATTGGTCAGGGGGCGGTCGTTATGGCTGGCGCGGTGGTGACGCGCGATGTTGAGCCATTTACGGTCGTCGGCGGCGTTCCCGCAAGGCCGGTGAGCGAACGTAAACTGCGCGACTTGTCATACGAACTCATCAAACGCCCGCTATTCGAGTAGGTGGGGGATGTCGTTGTGTGGAGAGGATAGTACCTGGATGGTATCCGAATGTACACCTCTCCGATTCTCTTACACCTCGCAAACACATATGGGCATACCGGGATACCCGCTGCGAAGGTATAGCCTAAGGCATGGGCGATAGCCATGCACGATAGCCATGCGCCTGTGGAGGGATACAGTTCATGACGAAAGCGATAGAGATACTTTTCCGACATAAAGCGCGATTGCTCGTGCTGTTGTTGTTGCCAACACTGATCGGCGCGGCAATTGTTCTGGTGCTCCCGCGCCAATATCAGGCGAATGCCGGTTTGTGGGCGCTGCGTCGCTATGAGATTCTCGGCGCGACCGGCCCGGAGTCTGATCTGACCTCGACCCCGGCGGAGACGCAAGTCACGGCGCTGCAAGAATTATTGCAGACCCGCAGCTTTGTTTTGGCCGTCGCCTATGACACGGACCTGCCAAAGCAGGTTGGTGGCGCGAATGTGAACACACAGAATGTGCAGGATGCGCTCTATACCGATCTCTCCACGCATGTGGTGGTGACGGCGGCGGGCTATAACCTCTTCGAGGTGACCTATACCAATACCGATGCAGTGGTGGCGATGCAGGTGGTACGGGCTGTCATTGCGCATTATGCGACGCAAAGCACCAGCCAGGCCACTGCCGAAGGCCAGCAGTTGCTCGCCAGCTATCAAGCGCAACTGGCGGCGGCGCAACATCTGGCGGATAGCGCCACACAGGCGGCCACACAGTATTTGCGCGATCACGGCCTCACGCTGGCCGCCGCTCAAGTCGATCCCCAGTATCAACTGCTGGCTGCGCAAGCCGATCAGGCGCGCACTGCGCTGGCAGATGTCCAGAACAATATCAATACAATCAATCAAGAGATGGCAGTATTGAGCGCAGGCGCCGCTGGACTGTACAACACCATTGACGCTCCGAAAGTGCCCAACCGTGCCGAATCTCGCACCAAGACACTGCTGCTTGGTGGTGGCATTGGCCTCGCCGTTGGATTACTTGCCAGCATCAGCTATTTTCTCTTGCTTATGCGGCTGGATCAGTCTCTCTACTCCCTGGCCGACGTAGCACAGATTACATCGCACCCGGTGTTAGTGCAAATTCCGCAGCTTCCACGACGGTCGGTAGCCTGGACTCCGCAAGCGCATGGGAAGCTCCAGCTTGATAAGGGATAACGGTGGGGTGTTGCGTCACAGCGTTGCTGGACTCTCTTTTCCAGTCCGGCAATGCTGATGACACATCTCAGCAACACGGCTACTTACGAATGGAGGTAATGATGAGCGGTAGGAATACTGTGGTGAGAGAACCAGAGCAAAACTCCCACCAGCGACAGAAGGATGTGGATACTGAGGAGGTCACGGATAGTGATCGCACAATGGTCATGAGCACCCAAAAGCGGCAGGTCGCCCGAACGCCGCGCCCCGCAGCGTTGGCTCGTCTCGACACCTCGCTTGTATCGAAGAAGTTGCAAGCGTTGTCTGAGAAGGAGAACGGCCCGGTAGCGCGCCTTCAGGCCGAGTTTTTGCACGCATGCCTGCCGCTGTTCTTTGCCGAGCAGGACCCCGTGCAGTGTTTGGGATTGACCAGCGCGATTGCAGGGGAAGGTAAAACATTGGCGGCGCTGCTGGTGAGCCATGCTCTCGCCACGAGTTCACGTCGGCCAGTGGTCCTCGTAGAGTGTGACTGGCAACGCCCGACGCTCAGCCGGGACCTCGACCTCTCCAACGCGCCGGGTCTGGCGGAGTGGCTGTGTGGAGCGAATAGCCGCGCGGACATTCGCCATCAGTTTGTGCCCAATCTCACCGTTGTTCCCGCTGGACATGGCGGCCCGGACGCGATGACTGCATTGGCTGAGCTACAGCGCCAGGAACTCTATGATCGTCTCGCTGACCCCGATGAACTGATGATTCTCGATCTTCCCTCGATACTGGATTCGTATTATGGAACGATTGCCGCACGCTCGGCCAATGCGCTCTTGCTGGTGGTACGCGCAGGCGCCACACCATCTTCACTGGTTGCGCAAGCGTGCGACAAACTGAAACATCTGCGGGTCGAAGGCATCATTCTCAATCAGATGAAGACGCGCATCCCACAATGGCTGCAACATTTGCTGTAGAAGCTATTGAAGCTGGAAAGGGTGTAGAGGCTCAACCAATGCTTACGACGGTTGTTCTGCTGGTGGCGTTTCTTGCCATTGGCTTTTTTGCGCGTAAGGACTCACGACGCACACAACTTCTCATGCTGGGCACTGTCGTGCTTGGCGTCATTCTGCTCATGCGTGGAAAGTAGCCTATCATGCCTGCTGTACTCGAGCGCCCAGCACCGAAGCCGCCGGTTTCGGATGCACCGCCTGTCTCGGTGCATAGGCACAACAAACCACAACGAAGCGCCTCACTCTATTTCTTTCTGCTGATAACTACCATTGCGTTTACGCCGCTGCTCATCCTCGCGGGGGCAAATCAAGGTTACAGCCAGGTGTTGGCTGCGCTGGTGGCGCTGGCCGCGCTGGCGCTCGTCCCCTGGCGACCGATATTTGGGCTATATCTCATTGTCTTTTGCGCTGTCGTGATCGAGCAGGAGCCGCTGACCACTACGCCGATTGGCACCGACCATCTCTATATCTTCTACTGGCCGGTCAAACTACAGGGCCTTCCAGAACGCCCCATTGGTTTCTTTATCCTGGCAGTACTCGCTATCATCGTCTTAGCCGGGCTAGTGATGCGGCGCCGCCCACTGTATGGCGGCAAGCTGTTCTATCCGTTCATTTTCTTCCTGGCGTGCGTCGTGATGGGCATTCTGCACGGCTTGGCGTCCGGTGGCACATTCCGCATCATCGTTCTCGAAGTTCGCCCGTTCTGGTATCTGTTTGTCTCGTATATCCTGGCGTTCAATATTGTCAGCAAGGTCAATCATGTCCGCGTGATCTTATGGATTACCGTCCTCGGCACCGCCATAAAGGGTGTTCAGGGGACGTATATCGTTTATACATATCTGGGTGGTCATATTGAAGGCCACAATGAAATCATGGCGCATGAGCAATCGTTCTTCTTCATTCTGGTGCTGTTGCTTCTGGCCTTGATGGTGCTTCATCGTGTGCAGGGCGGCCTCCTCCTTGCCTTGCTCTTCTCGCTGCCATGCCTGCTGATTGCGCTCATCGCCAACAATCGCCGCGCCGATTATGTGGCGCTGCTCGCCGGTATTGCCGTTGCCTGGGTGTTGATTATCATCCTCAAGCCGCAGTCGCGCCGTGTCCTCATTCCGGCGCTACTGTTCTGCGCTTTGCTAGGCGGTGCGTATGTGCTGGCGTTCCAGAAGACGAGTGGACCGCTCGGCCTTCCTGCGCGCGCCGTCGTCTCGGTGTTTCACCCCAGCGCGACAGATGCGCGCGATGCCTCCTCCAATGCCTATCGGACCATTGAAGATTACGATCTCAAATATACCGAATCGCAGAATCCATTGCTTGGTTATGGCTTTGGCAAGCCATTCTTGCAGCCGCAGACGTTACCGAACGTTCTCGAACTCGATCCCTATTATCTCTACATCCCCCATAACAATGTCCTCTGGATCTGGATGCGGCTGGGTCCGCTGGGCTTCGGCGCATTCTGGTATCTGATTGGCGCCGGTATCGTCTCCGGCTGCTTTATCGCCCGCCGCCTGAAAAATCCGCACCTGCAACTGTTTGCGATCTTCGCCGTGGCCACGCTGGTGATGGAGGTTATCGTTGCCTACAGCGACTATCAGCTCTTCTTTTATCGCAACATGATCTATGTCGGCATCTTGCTCGGTGTGATGCTGAAGTTGCCCGCCATCGAGCGCGCATCAGTGGGTACAGGCGAGCCAGCGGTCCCTGCTGCCGATGACCTTGACGCAGGCGCTTCGCAGCCGCAGGAGCAGAAGCGGCCTCGTGCGCGCATTGTCTGGCATAGTCCGCTGCCCTTGCCAGCGCCTACAACCGCGACTGTCTCAGCGCGCTCTACGCGCTCGAACGATGCCACTGACGCGGACGACAATTGGGATTGGGATTCAGTATGAATATTTTGGTCGTCACTCGTTCTCTGCCGCGACCAACCTGGGGCGCGGGCACGCGCAATTATCATCTCTTACGCGCACTGGCACGTCAGCATACCGTCTCGCTTTTGGTGCTGGTGGATGAGAACGAGCAAAGCGCCGCCTCTCACACGCTGCCCGCGACGCGCACGTTGCGGCAGGTCGCATTGCCGTCCAGCGGTTCCCGGCGTTTCGAGCAGATACGCGCACTTGCCACAGGGCGCTCATATTATCTGGCCGCCCATTCTCTGCCCGCCGCACAGGCTGCGCTCGATGAGGAGCTAGCTCGCCATGCCTATGATGCCGTTCTCTTCGAGAGCCTCGTTGTGGCTGGCTATCGGGTGCCATCGCAGGTGCGCATTATCCTGGACGAACACAATATCGAATATGAACTGCTTCAGCGCACCTATCAGCGGGCGACTGGCATGGCGCGTCGTGGCTTCAACTGGCTGGAATATCGGCGGGTGAAGCCGCTGGAACTTGCCTGGTGCCGCCGCGCGGACCTCGTCCTTGTTACCAGCGAACGCGAATGTGAGCTGCTGCATACGTTGCTGCCAGAGAATCGCATCCAGGTGGTGCCCAACGGTGTGGATGTCCAGGCGTTCTCGGACGATGCCTCAATTGCGCCGGTGCCCGGACGCATTATCTTCACCGCTTCTTTTGACTATTATCCAAACGTGCAAGGGGCGCTGTACTTCGCTGAGCAGTGCTGGCCGCTGATCCAGCGCGCCGTACCAACGGCCACCTGGCATCTCGTAGGACGCAATCCGCCTGCTGAGATCATGCGTCTCGGCACGCTGCCGGGAGTCACCGTGACGGGTACCGTGCCTGCCACACAACCGCATCTTGCCGCCGCGCAAGTTGCCATTGTGCCGCTGCTCACTGGCGGAGGTACGCGCCTGAAGATTTTGGAGGCGCTGGCGATGCGGCGCGCAGTCGTCTCGACATCGCTCGGCTGTGAAGGAATCGCCTGTATTTCCGGCAAACATCTGCTCGTCGCAGACGAGCCGGAGAAGTTTGCCGCAACGGTGGTGGAATTACTGGGAGATTCCACGCTGTGCGAGCGCCTGGGCGCAGCAGGGCGGGCGCTGGTAGAAGAACGCTATAGCTGGGAGTATTGCGGCGATCAATTATTGGGCGCGCTCGATGACGCCGCAGAGAATGGATGGAGCAAATGACTCCGATGGCGCTGATGCTACTGACTATCGCACGGGCGTTCTTGCTCGTGTGTGAAATTACGCTGGCGATTCCGTTGCTGTATCTGGTTACGCTGGCGCTGGGCGCGACAATTGCCTCGTTGCGCAAGACATCCGCCAGCCACAAGCCAGTTTCTTCACAGGCTGCTCTGGTTACGCGGTTTGCGATATTGGTGCCTGCACATAACGAAGAATTGCTGATCGGCAATACACTCGCCAGCCTGGCTCAACTCGACTATCCTGCTGACGCTTATGCTGTTCATATCATCGCTGATAATTGCACCGACCGTACCGCTGAGATTGCCCACGCGGCTGGAGCGTATGTGCATGAGCGAACAGATACCACCAAACGTGGCAAAGGGCATGCACTCGCCTGGGCGATTGATCGGCTCATGCAAGGCCAGACACACTACGATGCTTACATCATCCTCGACTCTGATACCGTCGTCGCGCCATCCTTGCTTCGTGCTTTTGCGCAAGGCATCGCATGTGGCGGCAAGGCGCTACAGGCGCATAACGCCGTCCTCAACGCCACCGAATCAGCAACCACGGCGTTGCGCTGGCTGGCGCTTTCGCTGATGAACTATGTGCGACCTCTGGGGCGCAATAGCTTGGGTGGATCGTCAACACTGACCGGCAATGGCATGTGCCTCACGCATGAACTTCTGCTACGCCATCCCTGGCGGGCGTTCGGCCTCTCGGAAGATTACCAGTATTACCTGACGCTTGTTGCTGATGGTGAGCGGGTGCTGTTCGTGCCGGCTGCCAACGTGCGTTCGGTGATGCCGACCACCGCGCGCCAACTGCAATCGCAAGACATCCGCTGGGAGACGCTGAATCCAGATGCGAGTAGCTGGCAGCGCCACATGGCGTGGCATCTCTTCGTGGATGGTATTCGTAAGCGGAATTGGGTGCGGCTGGATGCGCTGGCAGAACTGCTGACGCCGCCACTCTCGGTGCTGGCGGGCGGATGCGCGCTGTTGCTCGTCGCCGCGCTTGCCCTCACTGCGCCGCTACAACTACTCCTGGCAGCGTTGCTGGCCGGCGCGTTGCTGATGTACGTCTGTTCGGCGTTCGCTCTGCTACGTCCGCCGCTGGGTGTCTATCGCGCGCTGCTGCATGCGCCGGCCTATATCGTCAGAAAACTCTGGATCTATTTTGTGCTAAGGCGCCTGCGCAAGCACACCAACGCCTGGGTGCGCACGGCCAGAACAGCCTCGGCTAGCGGAGAGAACCAGCCATAGGGAATAAGAGAATACAAGAACATCGTTGGTGATGCAATCGTTGTGGTTGAGGGGATGTGAGGATATGACGCAATTAAGAGTTGGCGCTATCACATATGATTACTACCCGTTTGATATTCGCGTTCGCCGCATGGCGGAGGCCGCTGCCGATGCAGGTTATGAGATGCACGTCGTTTGCCTGCGCGATCAGGGCGAATCATCTCACGAGGTATGCAACGGCGTCATCACGGACCGGCTGCCGTTTAGCCGGGGCTTCGGTCGCCCACTGCCGCTGACGATTCTAAGCTGGCTCTGGTTTCTCATGCTTGCGGGAGGTGTCATAACATGGCAACACCTGCGTCGCCCCTATGATGTCATCATCGCGCACAACATGCCCGATTTTCTCGTCTTTGCCGCGCTCATTCCGCGTCTCCTCGGCGCGAAAGTGGTGCTGGATGTGCAGGATGTAAGCCCGGAGTTGATGGCGGCGAAATCCAACGGTCGCCTGAAGGGTATCCTTTATCGCCTCTCTGCCATACAGGAGCGCATCTCGACAGCATTCTCCAGCCATGTCATCACCGTTGGCTGGCCATTTGAGGAGCGCTTAAAAGCGCGTGGTGTACCGGCGCGCAAGCTCTCACTGGTGCTGAATAGCGCCGATCCCCGGCTCTTTCCTGCTGCGCGACGCTGCCCGCCACCATCACAAGACCCCAATTACGGTGGGCCGTTTATCGTGATGTATTACGGCACCATCGCTGAACGCAACGGACTTGATACTGCCGTTCGCGCGCTTGCCCTGGCGTTGCCACGCGCTCAGCGCCTGCGCCTGGATATCATGGGGCGCGGCGAATATCTGCCTGAAGTGCAGCGGTTGGCTGAAGAATTGGGCATCGCTGAGCATGTGCAATTCAGTACACCCTGTCCATCCGAAAAGATCGTGGATTTCGTGCTGCATGGCGATGCTGGTATCATTCCGTATCGTTACGATGGCTTCGCCGAATTGGTGCTGCCGACCAAAGCCTATGAGCAGGCGTGGATGCAGCGGCCAATCATCGCCTCAGATACCGATGCCATCCGTTCGATGTTCCGGTCTGGCTCGATCCTGCTCTGTGACCCGAATAGCCCGCAAAGTTTCGCAGATGCGCTCGTCGAATTGTATCATCATCCTGAATTGCGGCAGACGTTAGCCGAACGGGCGGCGGAAGATTACACGCCGTATCGCTGGGAGCAGGTGCGTTCCGAGTATCAGGAGCTTCTTGCCTCATTCCGGCGGCGAACCGTGCGACAGGTCCCCGCGACCAATCCCCGCTAATCGCGTGGGAAACCGATACAATTCAGCAATGATGAGGAGTGCTGTTATTATGAGCGAGTCTGCGCATGCGAAAGCATCGTTTTATGTTCACCCTACCGCTGAGGTTTCGCCAGAGGCGCAGGTAGGGGCTGGCACGCGCATCTGGCGTCAGGCGCATGTGCGTGAGTATGCGCGTATCGGTGAGGAGTGCAATATTGGCAAGGGCGTCTATATTGACGCGCATGTGCAGATTGGCTCACGGGTAAAGATTCAGAACCATACCTCGGTGTTCGAGGGCGTGACACTGGAAGACGGCGTGTTTGTCGGCCCGCATGTCTGCTTTACCAATGATCTCTTTCCGCGCGCCATAACGCCGGAAGGTGCGCTCAAATCCGCCGACGACTGGGAGATTACTCCAACCATTGTGCGCTATGGCGCGTCGCTGGGCGGCGGTTCCGTCATTCGCTGCGGTGTTACCATCGGCCAGTTTGCCCTGGTGGGCGCAGGGTCCGTGGTGACGCATGATGTACCGCCGCATGCGCTGGTCTTTGGCAATCCGGCGCGCCCGCATGGCTACGTCTGCCGCTGCGCGCATCCTCTGACACGCCTCACGCAAGTCGAAAACGGGCAACTCGCCGGCTGGTGTGAGCATTGCCAGCAAGAGTGCGTCATCCCGCAAGATGAGACTGCAACCATCCCTCGTTAACAGAAGCTTGAGGCGCGAGAAGCCAGGGCGGGATACAAACATATACGCCGCCCTGGCATCTCAACACCAAGAATACGCGCGCCAACACAGCAACCCTCTCCAATCTGCGATACGCTGAAATGCGGCGAGTGGTCAGATATTCATCGCAACTTCACTGGCGCCGCTCGCCAATCTGGAGAGGATATATCATGAATCTCGTTGCATTTTCTATACGCACCAAAGGCGCGCATAATTTCGCGCGCCGGCTATGGACGGTCTTTGCGCGTTTTGGCTTCACCGATGCTCGCAGCCGGCGCACGCTGCTCTCCATCCTGGCGAGCGTTCGCAAATATGGCGGTAGCCCAACCTTTTTCATTCCGGCGGTTGTCTTGCGTCGTCACCCTGAACTCATCAACGAGATTGCGCTCTGCGGCGCTGAGATCGGTTCGCATGGCTATGTCCACAACGACTATCGCTCTCTGAGCGGAGCCAGCCAGCATCAGCAGACGGAGCAAGCATTAGAAGTATTCCATGATGTTCAGCTTCAATGCCTGGGGTTCCGCAACCCCTATCTTGGTTGGACCGACGATGCCGTGCGCTCCTTTGCTGCCCTCGGCTTTGGCTACGATAGTAACGAGGCGATTATTCATGATGTAGTGGATAGGAGCCAACTCACTCCCACATTGCGCGCCGGTTTTGAGAAGTCGTTGTCGCTTTTCCAGGCGATCACGCCCAGCGCCTATACCCTTCGCCCGCACTTCGAAGGCGCATTGGTGCGTATTCCTACCAGCATCCCCGACGATGAAATGCTCTATGATCGCCTGCGCATCACCGATCAGGTGGCGTTGGGCAATCTATGGCAAGAGGTGATGAGCCGCGTTTACGGGTTATCTGGCATCTATACACTCAACCTGCACCCGGAGCGTGGGGTGTTGTGCAAGCCTGCGCTCAATCGCCTGCTCGCTTATTCCCAGCAGCAACCACTGCCAGTCTGGCTGGCTTCGCTGCGCGAAGTTGAACTCTGGTGGCGTGAGCGCGCACAGTTCCGCTTCTCCATCGAGCCACTCGGAGAGACGAGTTGGCGCATCGAGGCGAATTGCACACCACGAGCGACGATCCTCGCGCGCCACCTGACAGTAGACAATGCGCCTATCGCTGAATGGACAGGAACTGATTGCACGGTTGATGCGCGACACTTCACGGTTCAAGCCGCGCTCTGCCCTTGCATTGCGCTTTCGCCACGCACTTCAAACGACGTGGAAGCATTCCTATATGAGCAGGGATATTTGGTTCAGCGCGTGGAGACAGATACAGATAGAGCGGCGCGTTACGCGCTTGCGCTAGATATCCCCGATGGCCTGGGCAAGACTCGCAGCGAACAAATCGAGAAACGTAGCGCATTGGTGGCTGAAATCGAGGCGTTGGAGAAACCACTCGTTCGCTATGGCATCTGGCCGGACCGCGCATGCGCTGCACTTGCCATCACCGGCGATATTGATTCCATCACCGTGCAAGACTTCTTTCTGCGTATCGTCGAGGCACGTCAGTACGCATAGCGCATCGTGTTCTCCCATAATCCACCTTGTAGCGAATAGATCGTAAGGGCGGCTTCATGTCGGCAAAGACCCGCGAAGTTCGGAGGTGGAAGCATATGACTATGGTGAAGAATCTGTATGCCAGCGGGGATTACCTCGAACTGAATCCTACGTGGCATGTAGAAGAGTCGGCATGGAAGGCGCAGCAAATAGAGTACATGCTGCGCCTACATGGCCTCGCCCCGCACACAATCGCTGAGATTGGTTGTGGCGCAGGCGAGATTCTGCGCCAGTTGCAGACGGGCATGGATGTTGATTGCCGCTTCTCAGGCTATGATATTTCACCCCAGGCCATCGAACTGTGTCAACGCCGAGCCAATGAACGGCTGCATTTTTATCTGAAGGATCTGACACATGAGCCATCCGCTCACTTCGATCTGCTGCTGGTGATGGATGTCATCGAACATCTGGAAGATTATTACGCCTTCCTGCGCGCCTTGCGGCCCAGAAGCCACTATGCCATCTTTCATATCCCGCTGGAGCTGTCGGTGCAAACCATCCTGCGGCCACACGCGCTGCTCGATACTCAGGCCGCCTATGGGCATCTTCACTATTTCACTAAAGAGGTTGCGCTCCAGGCCTTGCGCAACGCGGATTATGCAGTCTGTGATTATTGTTACACCACCCGTGCGCTCGATGTGCCAACAAACGAGTTACGTCGCCGGTTGCTCAAGTTGCCCAGGCGTGTTCTCTTCACTCTCAATGGGAATCTGGCATCTCGTATACTCGGTGGCTTCAGCCTGCTGGTGTTGGCAGAAAATACGGCTGGGACGAAAGATGGCTAAATTAGCACCTGACTGCCACTTCTCCGCTTGTTTTTACCCAGTTCTACATAGCAATGCGCACCAAACGTACACCTTGTACGTCAATAATGAACCATAAGGCGTTTTGGGTTCACTTCCAGGGACATCTACCATTCCGATGTCCCTATGGCACACGACGCGGCCCGTTTGCCGTGTGTTGATCGGTGCCCCTTTATTCTTTTTGAGTTACAACCGAGACGAGGCTTACTGATGCTGCTGCCATCTCCGCGCCGCTCGAAACATGCGAAACATGTTAGACATGCTGCACATTCGAGCAGGATTCTTCGCTTACTGCTGTGTTGTCTCGTAAGTCTCATGGTTCAGGCTGCCGTGTTCGTGGTGCTGCCACGAATAACACACTCTTCATTGCCAGTCGCGCGTGCGGCGTCTGGGCTTAATGCCATCCAGATCGAGAATACCTATCCTGGCGACCCCACCTGGAACAATTTCACTGCCAACCTCGACCAGCATGCGCTCTCCGGCTATGGCTCGCAGATCAGTGTTGATCGCGGGCAGTCCATTGATTTTTATGTGACGACAACTGCTCCCAGCTTCACTATTGACATCTATCGCACGGGTTGGTACAGCGGCGTCGGCGCGCGGCATATCCTCTCGATGGGCAGCTTCCCTGGCGTGCAGCAACCAAATTGCCCCATTAGCCCGACGACGGGTATGGTAAGTTGCACCAACTGGTCGAAAACGGCGACGCTCAATGTGCCGAGCACCTGGACCTCCGGTGTGTATCTCGCCAAGTTGACTGCTTCCAATGGCAATAAGAGCTTTATTCTCTTCGTGGTGCGTGATGACGACGGGCACGAGGCGCTGGTGTTCCAGACGAGCGTCACCACCTACCAGGCATACAATCTTTATGGTGGCATCAGTCTCTATAGCAACACTACTGATGGGTCAGTGTATAACCAGCCACATGCCACGAAAGTGTCGTTTGATCGCCCGTTCCTCCCCGGCGATGGCAACGGCGCTGGCCAGTATTTCTCCTATGAGTATCCGTTCGTGCGCTGGGCCGAGGAGCAGGGATTCGATATTACCTATACGAGTGATGTTGATACCGGCACTGGCGTGAACCCCCTCACAAATCACAAGGCGTTCATCTCCGTCGGCCATGACGAGTATTGGTCCAAGAGCATGCGCGACAACGTGCAGGCGGCGATCAATGCCGGTGTGAATGTCGCGTTCTTCAGCGCCAACACTTGCTACTGGCAGATTCGCTTCGAGCCGAACGCAGCGGGTGTTGCCAATCGCGTGGAAGTAGGATACAAGGATTTTGCGACCCAGACTTCATTCCCTGGCCCTGACCCGATGTATGGGGTCAACAACAGCATTGTGACGAGCAATTGGCGCGACCCAGTGGTGGGCCAACCGGAGAATGCGCTGCTTGGCGTGATGTATGAGAACTCTGACCAGAATCCGACCTCGACGTATGTTGTGCAGAATGCGTCGAACTGGGTCTATGCCAACACCGGATTCGTCAACGGCTCGACGGTGCCTGGGATCGTCGGCTATGAATATGACAAGGTGTGGAACAACGGCGCAACTCCGCCCGGTTTGACGAGCCTCTCGAATTCGCCGGTTGTCGCTATCTGCGATGAACCTGGTGAGTGCGGCAATGGTGGCAATTCGTTCTCGAACTCGACCATCTACACGGCTCCGAGCGGCGCGATGATCTTTGCCTCTGGCACGATTGAGTGGAGTTGGGGACTCGACAACTATCCAAATCGCAGTTATGCGAACGCTGGTATCCAGCAGACGACTGCTAACATCCTCTATCGTTTCACCGGCACGACTCCGCAAGCGCCGCCTCCTCCACCGCCAGCGGGCACCTATCTCACCGATGGCTTCGAGAGCGGTAACATGACGCAGTGGAGCGGACCCTGGGGCACCGGCCAGGGAACCGCCGAAACTAGCGTTGTCAATAGCGGTTCGTATGCGGCCTCTCTCACCGCTGGCAGTGGACAATTTACCTATCTGACGGCGCCGTTGTACGGCGGCGCGCAATCGCTGACCTATACGCGCCTCTATTTCCGTGTCGCCGGGCCGGGTGCGACGACGACGCTTGCCGAAGGGCACGACGCCAACAATAATCGTGTCTGGTCGGTTGACTATGACGCGGGCCGCCACGGCATAGACGCCTATTTCTGGAACGGCGCTGGCACGCGCTACGATTTGTATAGCGCCATGAATATTGTGGCGCCAGATGCCTGGTATGGGCTGGAAATCGAGGACAATGAACAGACTAATGGCGTTGGGCAGGTCTGGCTCAATGGCGCTTCGATTGCCAGCGTGAGTAACGATCTCTCGGATAGCACGCCGTTCAGTACCCTGTATCTTTGGAATACCGGAGCCGGAACGGTCTATTACGACGATGTGAAGGTGAGCAACGCTTATAATGGTCCGGTCGGTGGCAGCTATCCAGGGCCGGCGGCAACGCTCAACCCTACGAGCCTGACCTTCGCCAACCAGAACGTCCATACGACCAGCACGGCACAGGCGTTGACGCTCACCAACACAGGCACGGCGCCGCTGACAATCAACAACTTCGCCATTTCTGGTGCGAACGTTACCGAGTTCGCCCAGACCAATAACTGCCCTACATCGCTGGGCATCAGCAATTCCTGCACAATCAACGTCACGTTCTCGCCCAATGGTTCGGGCACGCGCACGGCAACATTGACGATCACTGATAGCGCACCGGGTGGGCAGCAGACCATTGCGCTGAGCGGTACTGGCGTTTTCCCGCCGCCGCCGGCAAACGGCATCTACTTCACCGACGGCTTTGAGAACGGCCTGACTTCGTGGAGCAATCCAAACGGCACGGGGCAGGCAAATGTAGAGTCAACGGTGGTGAATAGCGGCAATAATGCCGTGGCGCTCACCAACACCAGCGGCCAGTATATCGGCCTGACCTGCGCTTTGATCGGCGGCGGTGAGACGCTGACCTACACGCGGTTCTATTTCCGGGTCGCCAGCCCAGCCAGCGCCACCACGACGCTCGCTCAGGGACGCGACCAGGATGGTCATCTGCTCTGGGTGGTCGTCTACGACGCGGGCCGCCACGGCATAGATGCCTATTTCTGGAACGGCGCGGGTACGCGCTACGATCTCTATAGCACGACCAATATCGTGTCAGCTGACGCCTGGTACGGCCTGGAGATCGAGGACAACGAGCAGACCAGCGGCCACGCGGAAATCTGGCTCGATGGTGCCTCGATTGCCAGCGTTGACGGTGATCTCTCGGTGACGGAGGGCTATGCTCAACTCTCGCTCATCAATGAGGTGGCGGGTACGACCTATTTCGATGATGTGCAGATTAGCAACAAGTATAATGGACCGGTCGGCGGCGGCTATCCGGTGCCCGGCGCTGTGCCGAGTCCAACAAGCCTGAGTTTTGGCAATCAGAACACTGGCAGCACCAGCGCCACCCAGTCTATTACGCTGACGAACACTGGCACGTTACCGCTTTACATCTCAGCGGCGGCGATTGGCGGCACGAACGCAAGTGACTTTGTGAAGTGGTCGGATACCTGCACTGGTGCGACAGTTGCGCCAAATGCGACCTGCACTGTTGCGATCAGCTTCGCGCCTGGAGCGAGTGGCACACGCAACGCCACGCTGACCTTCAGCGACAACGCGCCCGGCGGAAGCCAATCAGTCGCATTGAGCGGAACAGGCGTCACTCCGCCGCCACCACCACCGCCAGCAAATGGCATCTATCTCTCCGATGGCTTCGAGAGTGGCAACCTTTCGCAATGGACTGTCGGCGGATCGGGCCAGGCGACTGCGGAGACGGCGATTGTCCATTCTGGAACGTATGCGGCGGCATTGAACAACGCCAGCGGCCAGGTAGTCTCGCTGACCTGTAGCCTGACCGGCGGCGCGGAGGCGCTGACCTACACGAGCTTCGCCTTCCAGATCGCCAGCCCGGCGAACGCTACGACGACATTGGCGTATGGCAAAGACGCGAATGGCAACACGATGTGGACGATCATTTATGATGCCGGGCGGAAGGGGCTGGACATCTACGTCTGGAACGGCGCACGCACTCGTTATGATCTCTACAGCAACCAGAACCTCATCTCACCCGATACCTGGTATACCGTGGAAATCGAGATGAATGAGGCGACATCCGGGCACGCGGAGGTGTGGCTCAATGGCACGTCCATCGCCAGCGTGGATGGCGACCTCTCGACCAGCACCCCCTACACGCAACTGACGCTGATAAACGAAGCGACCGGAACGACCTACTTTGACGATGTGAAAGTCGCCAACGTTCAGTAGCTTGTAGTTTCTGGCATCGTGCATAGAACGAGCGAGCGCGGCTGATACTGCGTCAGCCGCGCTCGCTCGTTTGTGCTCATGCACCTATTGCGCCTGCGCTCGGTTTATTTTTTTGCGAATGCCGACCGCAGTTGCTTCCCATTGACGATCAGTACAACGCCGAGCAGCAGCAGCCCGCAGACGCCCTGTTCGATTTTCAGCCACAACGGGAAGGGATCGGGAAGGGCAATGATGACTACGATAGCTACGAACATGATGGCTGAGACGAGCCGCAGCCGCAGAAATCCACTGCTGGAGCCGCGCGTCATCTGGTCAGTGAAGAGTGCCGTGAACAGGGCGCTGGCAGCGACGATGGTGCCACGCACCCAGACAGCCGGGGTCACTATTGCGGTGTTGTTGCGTAGCAAGACGATGGCTGCGAGCGTGAGTACGCTAATGCCAACATAGCAACCGATGAGTAACTTCACGTTGCGGAATCTCGACTGGTTACGCCGGTCACTCAGGGATTCTTTGGCAAGGTATCGGGCAGTCATGATAATGGTCCTTTCTTTACAGTGCTGCTCGTGGCTTTGGAACGTGGTTCCATCGCCCGGCGGACTTGACATGCTGAGTATAGTTGGCTGGGGCCGCATGACGCCTGTGCTCACAGTCATGAATCAGGTTCTATTTTGAAACGCGAGAATGGCCATGTGACCTATGACCGGCGCCATAGGTCTACCGAGGGCAACCCGTGACTGCAAGCACTGGTGAGGAGGAAGTGCAGTCCCGTATGATGAAGGAAAGCGCATCACATTCATGAGTAGGTACATACATGCAAGCACGGATGACCACGAATCTGGCGCCAGGAATACAACGATACTCCCGATGGCTTCTCCCTTTGCTCGTCGGCGTCGGCTATTTCTCCAGTGTCTTCAGCGCCGAACACCTTTCACTGGTCCGTTTGCTGCTGCTGACCGTGACGTATAGCGCCTGGCTGGGGATATTCCTGCTAGGAAGCGGAACTGGGGAACAGCCGCCTCTCTGGTGGTTTTGGGCGCTCTTCATCCTGGCCTGCGCCTCGCAGTTTCTTCCGCTCCCAATCACCAATCTCAATTGGCTGCCAGTCCTGCCGACGATCACAGCTTGCCTGATGACAGCCCTCACTCCGCGCTATCTTGGTCTCATCGCAGCAGGAGTTCTCTGGCTGAGTTCCAGTGTCGCCTTCAGTTTCGCTATGGGTGGCTGGGACCTCAATACTGACTTGACGCTTCTGGTCACATACATCTCTTTTGTCGTTGTCACAGTGGCCATACGCGAAGTCGCGCTAGCCCATACAGCGCTCGCACGCTCGAATGCGGAGCTGGCAGCGGCTCACACTCAACTGCAAGAGTACAGCGCACAGGTCGAGGAGATTTCGGCTATCCGCGAACGCAACCGGATCGCGCGGGAGATTCACGATACGCTAGGTCATTCACTTACCTTACTCGCCGTCCAGTTGGAAACAGCAACACAGTTCGAGGCGCGTGGTGATCCTGGTTTGCATGAAGAATTATTGGAGGCACGGCGGGTGGCAAGAACCTGCCTGGCGGACGTGCGGCACTCAGTCGAGGCGCTTCGCCCAGACGACGCCTCTATCAGCTCGTTGCAGGAGCGTCTAGAGGCGCTGGTGGCAGAATTTGCCGCAGCCAGCCGTGAGACGACGATCTCGCTCGACGTGGAAGAAGCCACGCAGCCGCTCAATTCGGATGTGTCCATGGCGCTGTATCGTTGCGCGCAAGAGGCGCTGACCAATATTCGCAAACATGCACAGGCGACGAAAGTGCTTCTACGACTCTCTACAAGTGACGAGCCAGAAAGCCAGGTGGAGCTTACCGTGTTAGACAACGGCCAGGGATCTGCCTCTGGCAGCGAAGAGCGGACACCCGGCTTTGGCTTGCTGGGCATGCGCGAGCGTGCTGCGCCCCTGGGTGGAACAGTGCAGGCTGGCCCAGAGCCGGGGCGTGGCTGGCGCGTCACCGTGCTGATGCCGCTCAATCAGCGGCAGTCGGAGGGAGCCAGCGCCGGGGTAGCATACAAAACTGGGGAGAAGGCGTAGTCATGAATGAGCATATCCGCGTAATGATTGTGGATGACCAGGGCTTGCTGCGCGAGGGCTTTCGCAAGCTGATCGAATTGGAGCCGAACCTGGAAGTGGTCGGCATGGCTGGCGATGGTGAGGAAGCGCTGGCCAGCGTCGAACTCCTCTCTGCCGAGAAAATGGCGCCCGATATAGTGCTGATGGATGTGCGTATGCCAGGCATGGATGGTATTGAGGCGACACGTGTCTTCAAAGAGCGGTGGCCTGAGATTCGTATTGTCATCCTGACGACCTTCGATGATCGGGCGCTGATCCAGGCTGGTCTACAGGCGGGGGCACAGGGCTATATACTCAAAGACATCACTGCCGAGCAGCTCGCCAGCACCATTCGAGTGGTCGCGCAGGGTCAGGTCTTGCTCCATCCCGAGGTTGCAAACAAGGTCATTACCTCCTTTTCCTCAGACTCGTCTACCGAACCTGCGGCGGCTGTTCCTGCCAGCGAAGGCGCAGGTTTGCTTTCGCCATTGACTGAGCGCGAGCGCGAAATCCTGGCGCTGCTGGCGCGCGGCGCTTCCAACCGGGAAATCAGCGAGGCGCTCTTCATCGCTGGCGGCACCGTCAAGAACCACCTCAGCAACATCCTCAGCAAGTTGGGCGTGCGCGACCGCACGCAGGCGGCACTGAAGGCCAGAGAACTTGGCTTGTTGTAAGGTTCATCCACATTGAGCGCTGGCCAAACCGAGATGCGCACGCAACGTCTGGAACCAGAGCGCGTTCATTGCGATAGCTCCGGCGCTGTTTGGGTGCAAGCCGTCCGGTCCCAAATACTCTGTGTGCGCATGGAATAAGGCGTAGAAGTCTGGGCCTGGGATCAGGTGGTTAGTGGCGGTGATCTGATCTATCACCTGGTTCAATTGCTGGATTTCTGCATCCAGCCCTGGCAGATTGTGATAGGTCGCGTAGGGGATATGCGCAAGTATCGGGATATCGCCGTTTTGAAGGATCGCCGTTACCACCGCTTGCAGATTCGCACGGAATGCTGGCGGTGAGATGTTGTCTAGCGCGTCGTTGGTTCCCCAGCCCAGCAGCCAATAGTGCATATCGGGCAGCATTGCTTGCCATGCGGCTATGCCCTGCTTTGCTCCCTGCGAAGTTTGCCCACCAAAGCCGCCGTCAATCATCAGTGGATAGCGTTGCGGCGCGCACTGCCGCATAACATCCGCAAAAGACGGGGAATCATTGGGATAGCGGCTGTACGCGATGCCGGTAATCGAGTCGCCGGAGAAGAAGAAGCTGTCATCGCCGAGTTTCTGCGCGTCGAACACTTCTAGTTCGTCTATGCGCACATACGGCTGACTGGGTTTTGGCTGCGCCGCCAGCACGATCATCTTCACCCAGGACATCCCCGTAAACCCAAAACTGTGTTCGCGGGCACGGGCATGGTTGCCACGCACCGAGACGATGGTTTGCCAGGAGCCGTCGCTGCCGTTGGTGCTGTCGGCGGAGACGGCGATATCGTAGTCCTGTGGCGCCAATCCGGTGATATCGGTATAGTCAAAGGAATAGTCGCTGTACCAGGCCAGCACCACGCTGTTTGCCCTGGCCGAGAGATGGAGCGCGCACCAACCGGGCAAAGCTGAATCAGCCAACTGCCAGAATCCCCAGTTGCCGAACTTACCATCGGTCAGCGCGTCTGGTTCATCCGGGCCGCTATCGTTGCTGGAACATATTGCCTGTGCGCCAGCCGAGAGCAACGCCGACGTGGCGGGATTGGAAGACAGGGCAGTTGCCGTTGCTGATGCGTCTGTGGTAGCGGGATTATATTGTTTGATGAGCGCTGCCAGCGCATAATATTGCGGTTTGGCCTGGTCATTGTCCACGTTGAACATGTCGAGCCGGCCATAGCCCGAAAAGCTCGCAGCATCAAACTGGCAGGCGAACGCCACGCCGCCAGCAATCATAGACTTGATAGCCGCAGTGCTAAACTTGGTCATGAAGCTGGCATTGTCGCCATAGGCTGGCGGAGGATTGCCTGGATCATAGTTCCATTCGGTGATGCCGACGGGTAGCTCTTTTCCCAGGATTTGCTTGACCAGTTCGCGCACCCCTAGCGCCACCGATTGATACGACGTGGCTTTGCCGAGGCAGGAAGATTCGCTGTCATGATAACAGGGATACCAGTGAAAACTGATAGCGTCCGGGAGAATGCCGGATGCCTTGACTCCGTTTAGATATTGCTGGAGATAGGTATTGTTATTGGCTCCCTGATTGTTCGAGAGAACTGGGCCAATGAAGCGCGCTGAGGGATTGATATGCCGCAGGGCCGGAATCGTCGTGTTCCAGGCGGCAATATACGCATCCGCTGAGATGCCTGTAAAATCAGGTTCATTGCCGAATTCATAGAGCAGGCAGCGATTGCCGAGATAGGAGACGACATGTTTGTTGAAGCTGATATCCTTGATATTGGTCAACACCGCCAGGCAGTGCGCGCCGATATGCTCGATGGTGGTGATGCGCTGCTCGATAATCTCATCGCTGGCTTTATCGGGGATGAAGGTGCGGACCAGGGTAAAACCAGCATCGTGCAGTGATTGCTGAATTGCTTGCTGATTTTCCAGATTGCGCGCCGACCATTCATACGTGTCGTTGGTGCCGAAGAGCAGCGATGATGCCCCATGATTCCAGAGCATCGCGCCCGGCAGCGTGCTGAGTGGTGGGGTAGCTGCCACTTGAGGCAGTGGCTTGGGACCCCAGGCGAACCAGCCTGCGACAGTAGCCAGCAGTAAGACGGCGACTGCTGACCCCATAACCCAACGTTGTTGGATAAACGCTCGCATGCGGTTCATGCGGTCCACCTCCTCAGCCGAGGTGTTTGTAGAGCATGCCACCAAGCACCGAGGCAACTGGCAATGGCAGCCGTTTCCAGCAGGCCGTCATGATTTGATACGTGCGGCTGTTCTCCGAGGTGGAGGCGAGGCCGGCCACATGCGGTGAGTAATAGTAAATCAATGGCTCAGCGGTGGCTCCCCACTTGCGCTTGAATTCCATCAGGCCGTGGTTGTCGCGGGCCGTGCGCCCCATATCAAAGAACTGGTAGCCGTGGTTCGCAGCCCAGGTGATTGATTCCCACATCAACAGGTTGTTTGGCGCCAGATGCAGGAAGCGTTCTTCAGACGCGCCATACGCATAGCGAACGGTATCGCCATAGGCGAACAGCACCATGCCCGCAATCGGTACACCCTCGTGTTCAGCGAATAGCACTTGCAGTGTGCCATCTGCGGCGAAGCGGTCCCAGAGTTCCAAGAAAAATGCGCGTGGTTGCGCTGGCATGCCGTGCTTGCCGGTGCGGGTGCCTACGTGCAGCCGGTGATAGAGCGCCATATCCGCGCGTTCGCGGGCAAAGCGAATCGTCACACCCATCTTGCGCGATTTGCGAACCTGTCGCTGGACAGGCTTCTCCACTGCTGACCAGACGGCATCTTCCCCGGCGTCCAGCGGCAACCGCCAGCGAACATAGAGATCGTTGGCAACGAAATCAGGACGCTGCGCCAGCATCTCAGAGACGCCGGTGCGTAGCTCTACATAGCGCGCGCGATGCCTGCGCCCCAATGCGAGCGCTTGATCCAGCAGGTCGTCCGCCGCTGTCGCATCGGTGGCGAACAACGGGCAGGCATCAGAGAATGGCAGCGACACCACCCGCCTGCCAGTGAGCGGGCTGTTCAGCGCGCATACGGGCAGATATCCACGAAGGGCGCCGCCTGCGCCGCGCACTTCCAGTTGTGTCACCTGGAAGCCGTAGACCGTCTCAATGAGGCCAAGCCAGCGTTCATCGGTGAAGAAGGTATCGCTGCCGCTGATTTCAGCCAGTGCCTCTTGACGGCATTCCTGAATTTGGACTTCCACAGTAACCTCCTGGGGGATTGCATCAGTTGCGTGATTGTTGTGCGTTTACGCCATCTCCCGCACACGCAGCAATTCCTGCTCCCGCATACGCAGTGATTCCTGCTCCCGCATACGCAGTGATTCCTGGGCAGCCGTGAGAATCTTGACGACTTCCAAGCCAGCTTGTCCATTGGCACGGGGCTGCTCACCAGAGCGGATGGCGTGGGCGAAATCTTCACATTCCAGCCGTAACGGTTCCATCCACTCGATGTGTGGAATGGTGATGGCGCCGTGGCGATACGAAACGATAGGATCAACGCCGATATCAGCGCCTTTGTTGAAAATCTTCAGCATTTCAGCCGGATTGGTGTCATCATAGATGGCCATGCGCTTATCGCCAATCACTGTCACCTGGCGTACTTTGGTTGGATGGAGCCAACTGACATGAATATGCGCAGTGGCGCCCGTGTCATACTCCAGGTCTAGATGGGCGACATCGTAAATAGTGGGGTGCAAATGGGCATGGGCATGCGCCTGAACGCGCGTTGGCGACTGGCCGAGCAACGTCAGTAAGATGGAGGCGTCATGTGGCGCCAAATCCCAGATCACATCAATATCGCTGCGGAAAAGGCCAAGATTGAGTCGCTCGATCTCAACGCAATAAATGTTGCCCAGTTCGCCATCTTCGATAAGCTGGCGTAGTTCGGCAATGGCAGGGCTGTATTGGAAGGTGTGGCCAACCATCAAAATGCGTTGCTGGCGTTCGGCAAGCTCGATGAGTTCCTCTGCCTGGGCGACATTCGCTGTGAGCGGCTTTTCTACCAGCAGGTGCTTCCCGTGGGCAAGCGCCTTCCGGGCCAACTCAAAGTGCGTAGCGACTGGCGTTGCAATCACTACTGCGTCCACAGGCGAGTTGAGGACATCCTCAATCTGGGAAGTGGTTTTGATCCAGGGTCGCTCCGCCTTCACTTTTGCCAGGCTTAGCGGATTCAGATCCGCCACAATCTCTAGCGAAGCCTGTGGCAGTGATTCGAGGTTACGCGCCAGCTTGGGACCCCAGTAGCCCCAGCCGATCAGCCCGAAGCGCAATTGTTGCATCATAGTGTACCGCTCTCACTTCATTGGATAGCATATGGCCATTTATCTGGCCGGCTTCCCGCATACCCTGCATAGGCGCAGGATTGTTGCGCGCATGCGGGCACCTGTTCTACCCGCGTGTGCCTGCTGGTATCAAGGCTCCAGCCAGGGCGTCACATACTTGGTGGATTTGCTCTTCTGTCAATTCCGCATACATTGGTAACGAGAGGATGTGTTCTGCGGCCTCTTCGGTCACCGGAAGTGAACCCTGCTTATAGCCATATTGCGCGCATGCGGGTTGCAGATGCAGCGGAATAGGATAATGCACGCCGGTGAGAATGCCGCGCTCTGCCAGTGATTCGCGCACTCGCTCACGATCCGGCACCTGAACGACATAGACGTAATAGACATGCGTGGCCCAGGGCTGCGCCTCCGGCACGGCAGTCACCACGCCACGCAATCGCTCTGAATATCGCTGCGCGTGCGCTTGCCGTTTGGCGTTCCATTGGTCCAGATAGGGGAGTTTGACGCGGAGAATCGCCGCCTGAATTTCATCCATGCGGGCATTGACACCCATCACCTCATGCTCATAGCGATGGCGTGAGCCATGATCGCGCAGCATACGCATGCGTTCGGCCAGGTCCGCGTCATTCGTCACACAGACGCCAGCTTCGCCATAGGCGCCCAATGTCTTGCTACAATACAGGCTGAAACAGCCGATATCACCCATGCTCCCGACCGGACGCCCCTCATAGGTGGCGCCATGCGCTTGTGAAGCGTCTTCGATGACGCGCAATCCATGCGTGCGGGCGATTTCCAGAATGGGGGTCATCTCCGCTGGATGTCCAAAGAGGTGAACCGGCAGGATCGCCCGCGTCTGTGGAGTGATGGCTTGCTCGATGTCATGCCAGTTCATTGTATAGGTGTCGGGGTCTACATCTATAAAGACCGGCGTCGCGCCTACCATGCTGATGGCTTCGACTGTGGCGATAAAGGTGTTGGCGACGGTAATGACTTCATCACCAGGGCCGATCTGGCAGGCGCGCAATGCCAGCGCCAGCGCATCGGTGCCGTTGGAGACGCTGATGCCGTAGCCGCTCTGGCAATACGCCGCAAATTCTTGCTCGAACGCTTGCTGTTCAGGGCCAAGATATAGGGACATTCCTTCGAGGACCCGCTCAATCGCTGGCAGCACCTCGTGCTTGATAGTCTGATATTGCGCCTTCAGATCAACCAACGGTATCGTCATGTGTCGCATTCCTCATGTTTGTACTGGGCGCCTGATTGTGGCGCCAATTCTCGCAACGTATCGGATAAGACGCTGGGGCATCGGTTGTAGTGATTTGATGGTCCCTTCATATCCGCGCTTCACTATTATAAAAGGTTACGACAACTCATTCGATATGCCGGTGATTGCAGTCGTGTAATTATGGTTACTCTCACAAATCGTTCGTGCAGGAACGCTCACCGCTCAGTAGGAACTCGCATGTATCCTGCGATGCCAGTTAGCGCCTGGTGTTATGCCTTCTACTGTTGCCTTCCAGGTAGCACACATTTCGCTACCGCATCTGCACTGTTTTCGTACGCCCATCAGAGACACTAAGGCCATAGAGACAATCCCTCGCGCTTGAACCGAGGGGAAGCAAGAGCAGCAGCAGCAACAGTCTAGTCGTGTGGGGGAAACTATGGCCGCGCAACAGGTAATCATTCGTGAAGAACTTACCTTTGGAGAAGACTATCTACGCATAAAACGGTTACTGGATATCGTGCTGACGTCGTTGGCGCTCATTCCCTTTGGCATCGTGATGCTCATTACCGCCGTTGCCATCTGGATTGATTCGCCTGGACCGATCATCTTTCGCCAAAAGCGGGTGGGCGCTAATGGCGAAGAGTTCACGCTCTACAAATTCCGCTCGATGTATCATAATGTCGCCACCAGCGCCCACGAATCGGCTACCGCCCGTTTCATTCAGGGTGGTGTCCTCAATGCTGATGCCAGTATGCCCTATAAACTCGGCAATGACACGCGCATTACACGGGTGGGAAAATTCATCCGCAAGACGAGCATAGATGAGTTGCCACAGCTTTGGAATGTCCTCAAAGGGGATATGTCTATCGTCGGCCCCCGTCCGCCGATGCAGTATGAGGTCGCGCTCTATAGCCCTCACGACCTGCTGCGCCTGGCAGGCAAACCTGGATTGACTGGCACCTGGCAGGTGTATGGTCGTGGTCGTGTGACGTTTCAGGAAATGGTGGAGCAGGATATCGCTTACCTGGAAACGCAATCGCTGCTCTACGACCTCAAACTGATGGTGCTGACCGTTCCCGTGATGATTACTGGGCGAGGCGGCGCGTAAACTTCTAGACTGATGCAAATCTGGCACTTTTCTCGCTACACCTCTTTGTATTGCGGGCACGCGCATGGTGAATAGTGGTGAATCCGATTCGCTCACTCACTATGACATAATGGCATGCCAGCGTGCAGTAGTGGAAACGCTAAGGAATACAGGTTTGCTCATGGACACACAGGAAGTACGTCAGCGCTTGCAGCAACTCATCGAGCGCAATGATCCCCTGGTGAAGGGACACCCGTTACATGCGATGCTGACCGATTTGCCGGTGGGCATGCTGGTTGCCAGCGAGACCTTCGATATGCTGGATATGTTCACTCACCGTCCTGGCTGGTCGTTCGCCGCTGATGCTACCACCGGGCTGGCTGCGCTCAGTGGCGGCATAGCGGCGGCGCTTGGCCTGTGGGATTATCAGGCGGTGCCACAGGATCACCCCGCCCGGCGCGTTGGCGCGTGGCATGGGTGGAGCAATGGCGGGGTCCTGGCGTTGGTGTTACTCAGCGTAGGTTGCCGGCGCACATCGCACCGGACGGCTGGCAGGGTTCTCTCACTGGCGGCGCTCGGATTGCTAGGTGTTTCCGGCTGGTTGGGTGGTGAACTGGTCTTTCGCTTAGGATGGCGTGTGCAACCTGCGGAGCAAGAAGAACAACTCGAAGTGGCATTACGCCAACGTGGGGAAACATCGCTTGTGGAGCAGGCCAGAGCCACCGTGAGCGAGTACGAGCAGACCCACACGCTCCTACCATAGCTCTTCGCTTATAGCCCTTAAGCCCTTAGCTCCAACGCTCCCAGAAGTCCTCCGAAAGCCAGAAGTAGATCAAGGAAATACATAGTCATGCCCAAAGAGGATGCCAGTGCCAAGAAGGATACAAAAGATACACCAGATACGACAAATGAGCACGGAGATTCGCAGCATTCGCCTGATAGCGTAGAGCCGGGGATGGCCGTCGAGTCGCACGGTGAGAACTCGATAGGCGCGAAGGATATCAGTAAACCACGAGTCGAGCAGGTTATCCGAGACGAACAGGGACATACGCAGCAGGTAGAAGTTGAAAAGGGCATCGTGTTCCGCAAAACATTCACGGTGCCAGCAGATCATGTCACAGCGGTTGATAAAAAGACTGCATCCGGGACATCACAAGAGCGCGCGGACCGGAGCGAAGTATATATTAACGGAGATCAATCAAGCGAATCAAGCGAATCAAGCGAATCAGGCGAATCAGATCAACAGCAACCCTCCACTCCTGCTCGTAAGCGATCTCCACTGCGCCAGGTTGGGCCAGGATTACTTGCTGGCATGTCTGGTAATGATGCCACTGCGGTCACGGCGTATGCAATAACTGGCGCGACGGTGGGATACGGACAACTGTGGCTGATGTTGCTTTCCACGCCGCTCTATCAGTCGGTCATTTATGCTTGCGGCAAAATCGGTCGCATCACACAGCAGAATTTTCTCGGCGTGTTACAGCGCCAGTATGGACGCAAACTCTCCATACCAGTGGCGCTCTTATTGTTGGTAGGTAACGTCATCCTGATTACGGGCGACCTCATTGCGGTGGGCAGCGGCCTCGAACTCATTACCGGCATTTCCTGGGTATGGTTTGTCATACCTGTTGCCATAGTTCTCTGGTATGTCATTGTTTTCCGGAGTTTCGAGAAGATTAAACGTATCTTTCTGATGATGAGTCTAGCGTTCATCGCCTACATTATCACGGGGTTCTTTTCTCATGCCGACTGGGGAAGCGTGCTTCGGGGGACGTTCATACCGCAACTCAGTTTTAGTTTTGGTGATATCAGCAGCGCCGTCGCCCTACTGGGCGCCACACTCTCGCCATATACGATGATCTGGCAGGCACAAAGCGAGGTTGAGCAGCGGCGGCCTGGGACACTAAAGCATCAGGTAAACCTCGCTGCAATTGACATTGCCAGCGGCACCATCGGGGGGAACTTCGTCGCCTATTTCATTATTCTGACCACCTCCGCCACTCTCTTTACGCATCATCAGCAGATCACCACTGCTGCCAGCGCAGCGCGTGCGCTGGAGCCGCTGCTCGGCCCTGCGGCAAAGTATCTCTTTGCCATTGGTCTCATTGGCGCTGGGACGGTCGCTATTCCTGTGCTGCTGGCAAGTACGTCTTATGCGCTCTCCGGTACACTTGGTTGGTCAGCGAGCCTGTGGAAGAAGCCGTGGCAGAATGAGGGGTTTTACCTCATCATCACTGCCGCGCTGGTGATGGCGGTCATCCTGGCGCTGCTCAGATTCAACCCGATTCAATTCATCTTTCTCTCGAACGTGTTGCAGGGGATTGTTGCCCCGGTGCTGCTTGTTGTTATTCTTCTCACCGCGCGCAGTCGCCGGATTATGCGTGAACACCGCATTGGTCTGCTGACAAGCTTCTGGCTCGCTCTCGCCGTGGTGATAACCGTGGTAGCAGTCGCGCTCCTCTTCTTTGGAATGGTACGCGGGCAATAGGGAACCCACTTTACTATAGAAGAAACAGAGAAGCACCAGTGATAGAGCAGTTCATTGTCACATGAGATGCTACTCCTGAATGCTAGAGCGCAACACAGGAAGAGTGCAGGAGGAACGTGGCTGATGAGGTTGAGAATGCCGCGCAAGGGAAACGGGGGTGGAGGATACCGTCTATGTGTTTGCAGGGATGTGCCACTATGATGGTCAATGGTCAATACGGGGTATATTGCAGGTCAAGGCAGCAGTACGGATAGCCACATCGTGGGGGGGAAAATGTAATGGCCTTCTAGCGGGGTATCAGCAATGCTTTCTGTAACACCAACTGATAACGTGATTGGTGGGGGAGAACCTGGATTATGAACGATGGACGAGCAGCATGCGCAGCCTCACAGTGAGAACCTGCTAGCCGCCGGTCTCGATCAGCAACACGTGGCAGCGATGATCGAGCAATTGTCTACCCTTCTCTCGATGCCTACACCGCCTCTGGTGATGCGAGATGGCTCTCCCGCAATGATGAGCACTGCATCCACACAATTTGCGCCACCTCCTTCTCTTATTCGTGATACTGGATATACCCATCATACTGGTCGCGCAGCGCCTATTCCGCTACGAATCCCACTTTCTCTGAGTGCACCAGGCGTGCCAACATGGCCGTTCGAACTCAACGCGGAAGAGAGTGCAAAGTCACCGCATATGGCGCATGCGCTTGCAGAGTTGCTTTCGCAGACACGCGAAGCGCAGCTTTCTGGCAGCAAGCCGGCTCATCGTCAATTGAAAGACCAATTCGTCTATAGCTTGCTCTTTGAGCAAGAGGCCGATGAAGCGACGGCTTTGCGTCAGGGGCAAATTCTCGATATTGACCTTCGCCTGCCCCGGGCTGTCATCCTCATTGATGCGGCAAACTTTATTTTGCCCAACTATGAGACCGACGAGCCAGATATGTCACTCCAGCGGCACGCAGAGGCGGTTATTAATGGCATCGTGGCATTCTTTCATCTTCCCAATGATGCCATCATTGCGCACATCGGCGGCGGTGAAGTGGTTGTCTTAAAGGCCAGCAGTTCCAATGATCTGCGTCCCTGGGCAACGACCGAGGCAAAGAGCGAACAGACCGGCGCGTCTTGGGCGAATCTCAATGCGCTGAAGCGCGCTGGCGCGGCCCTTGCGGACCATCTCCAACGCGAAACACAAGTGGAAATCAATGTTGGCATTGGCCGGTATCATCCTGGCATTCTGGGGCTGGCGCGTTCATATCAAGATGCGCGAGCCGCACTGCTGCTGGGACGCCATTTTCACCCGGATCAGCGGCTACATTGTCTGGATGCGCTTGGCGTTGCCGCTTTCATTGGTTTGTCTGATGAGCAGACCAAAGTTGACCTCGCGCGGCATCTGCTCAGCCCTCTCGATCAGGAATCTGAGTTAATTGAGACGTTGAGCGTATTTTTTGCCCATGACTGCAAGCCCTCCGTTACCGCTGATATCCTGCAAATTCACCGCAACACGCTGCTATATCGCCTCGAAAAAGTCTTCCTGCTGACCGGCCTCGACCCGCGCCGCTTCGATGAGGCAATGCAGATTCGCCTGGCGCTGCTCTTGCGCTCACTGCCAGTTTCGCATACGCGATAGCCACACCCCAGACATTAGTAGCAACAAGCAACGCCTCTGATTGGGCATATGCCCAACATTCACTGCCCTTTTTGCTTATGCTCTTGTGCAGTTGCCTAATGTATTTGCCAACAATGGTGGCTATGCTTAACGTGAAAGGTATGAAAGCACGCTTCGCGCTGTGCTAGAGGAGGAGTATCAGGCGAGGTAGCTTTCTATGTCAGGGATGTGGGGAATACCCTGTCCATGTGGGTGCTGTTTCCTGGCAAGTAGGACAAATAAGGATAAACAGGGGTCAACAGAGGCAAATAGGAGGATGGAATGCTCAGTCAGGAATACCTGGAGGTCGCTCCTCTGCGCCATCCCATGCCAGCCGAGGTGGCAGTGGATGAGAAACGCTGCCGTGACATCCAGGCGGCGCTGGCGCAACGCCGGACCGCGTACAGCAAGGCGATGGATGCGCTCTCCACTCAGGCGGCGCTGCTGACAGAAACCGCCGCATGGCTGGTGGCGACGTTGCGCGCCGGGCGCCGTGTACTCGTTGCTGGCAACGGCGGTAGCGCCGCGCAGTCGCAGCATTTCGCCGCTGAACTGGTGGGACGTTTCAAGCGCGAACGTCGCGCTTATCCCGTTCTCTCCTTGACTGCTGATACGGCGTCGCTGACAGCGATTGCCAATGACTATGGCTATCAGGAAGCGTTTGCACGCCAGGTGGTGGCATTTGGCCAGCAGGGCGATGTGTTGCTAGCTTTTAGCACGAGCGGCGAATCAGAGAATCTCATCCGCGCAGCAACCGTGGCGCGCCAGCAAGGAATGGGCATCATTGCCATTACGGGTAACCGGCCAAGCCGGTTGTCGCAAGAGGCGGATCGCGCCATTCTGGTGCCGCTTGCCGATACTGCCATGATCCAGGAAATGCACCTGCTGGTGACACACCTCCTCTGCGATATCGTCGAGCAAGAACTGATGGTGAATATGAGTATTACCAGCGACACAGGTAATTGAGGGCACCGTATGCAGCGCGCGCTTTTTCTTGACCGGGATGGCACGCTGGTCGAACCGTATCATTACCCAACCCTTCCTGAACATTTGCGGCTCTATCCAGGGCTTGCGCCACGCCTATATCATGCGCAGTGCCTGGGTTTTGCACTGGTTCTCGTCACCAATCAGTCTGGCATTGCGCGTGGCTATCTGACGGAGGATGACTTGCAAGTGATGCACGCATCACTCGCTGCTAACCTGGCGTGTTTTGGCGTCCATCTGTCGGGAATATACTACTGTCCGCACATGGCAGATGGGTCTGTGCCGCAGTATGCGCGCGCGTGCGATTGTCGCAAACCCGCGCCCGGCATGCTGCTTCGCGCTGCTGCCGATCTCTGCCTGGACCTGCGAACATCGTGGCTCATTGGCGATATTCTCGATGATGTCGAAGCAGGTAATCGCGCTGGCTGCCGGACGATCCTCGTGGATTTGGGAACGGAAGCGCCACCAGAGAGCGCAATCCGCCGGCCCAATCTGGTAGCGCGCGATACCTGCCATGCGCTCGATCTGCTGCTTGGCATCGAACAAGGAGAGAAGGCTGGTTCACCTGTCTATCTGCCACCATCCTGGCGGCAGAGTGCTGTGTCAGTGGCGCCAGCTTCATAGGAAGGAACAGCTCATGGATGGTGATCTCGCGCGTGTGCGGCGCTTTCGCCAATTGCATGCGCTGGTGATCGGCGATGCCATGCTCGATACCTATCTCGATGGCACCGCTGTGCGCATCTGCCGCGAAGGGCCGGTGCCCGTCGTGCGGAAGACGGCTGAACACCATGTGCCGGGCGGCGCCGCCAACACTGCCGCCAACGTTCGCGCGCTGGGAGCGCAGGTAACGCTGCTCGGTGTCGTTGGGGATGATCTGGCGGGGGGACTGTTGCGCGCCGGATTGCAGCGCATGGGCATCAGTGCTACCGGCCTTTTCACTGATGCGGAGATGGCAACCCTGCATAAATTGCGTATCCGAGCCGATGGGCAGTATGTCGTGCGTTTCGATGAGGGCGAAGCGACGCAACTGTCTGTATCTGTAGAGAAGCGTCTGCTCGACTATCTGGAGCATGCATATGCCACCTGCGATGTTGTCATCGTCTCGGATTATGGATATAGCGCCATCTCACCCGCCATTCTGGATCGGCTCATCGCCTTGCGGGTACAGCAGCCGCGCCCGCTGATCGTGGATGCGAAATTTTTGCAACGCTATCGTGCCGCCCATGCGACGATGGTGACGCCGAACCATATGGAGGCGCGCCAGCTTATCGAGTCGCGCTTCTCATCAGCATCACCAGGCATAGGTGAACCGCCTACTTCTGAGCAGTACGCGCATTGGGGGCGCCAACTCTTGACGCTGCTGGATGCCGAGCACGCTGCGATTACGCTTGCTGCTGATGGTGTGATGCTGGTGAGTCGTTCTGGCGCGACACAGCATATGCCCGCCTATACCACTCCTCACGCCAATACTATCGGCGCGGGCGACACGTTTACGGCTGCGGTCGCACTGGCGCTGGGCGCACATGCTACACCGGCGAGCGCCGTGCGCATCGGCATTGATGCCGCCAGCATCGCCGTCACTCAGGCCAACACGATCTCTGCCTCGTATCAGGAACTGCTGCAACGGGTGAGCCTGCGTGCGCATACCGCCCACGCCGGCATCAGCAAGAACAGCGCAATTGCCTCGCGCCAAGCACTGCAACATTTGCGGACGCGCCTGGAAGTTGAACGCCAGGCAGGTAACACGATTGTATTCACTAACGGCGTGTTCGATGTGTTGCACGCTGGGCATATTGAACTGCTGCGGCGAGCGAAAGCATTGGGAGATATTCTGGTCGTCGCCGTCAATAGTGATCGCGTGGCGCAACAACTCAAAGGCGCTGGCCGCCCCATTATCCATGAGCGCGATCGGCTGGCGCTGGTGAGCGCGCTCGATTCGGTGGATTACGCGCTGCTCTTCGACGAGGAGACACCTTCTGATCTCATTCGTTTGCTGCGCCCGCATATCCATGTAAAGGGTGGAGACTATGATGGCGCATCGTTGCCCGAAAGTGAGGCCGTCCGCGCAGTTGGCGGGCGGATCGTGATCGTGCCGTTGATCGGCAATCTGAGCACCAGCGCAGTCATCGGGCGCATCACGGCGCTGGCAGCAGCGCAGCGGACCAGTGAGGGTAGTCTATGATGAATCATATAGACCCTCGCTGGCAGGCCGCGCGCCACATTCTTGCGGTGCGGCTGGATAATCTTGGCGATGTCCTGGTGACGACGCCGGCAATCCATGCTATCAAAACCTCCTTGCCAGATGCTGACATCACGCTGCTCACCAGCCCTGTCGGCGCGCAGGTGGGCAGGCTGAATCCTGACATAAGTGAAGTTATCGCTTATGAAGCGCCGTGGGTGGATCCGTGGCAAACCTTGCCACAGGATAGCCAGCGTGAACAGCAAATGATCGCATTGCTCCGCGAGCGACGCTTCGACGCTGCGGTGATCTTTACATCATACCGGCAGAGTTCCCTGCCAGCGGCCTATCTCTGCTACCTGGCTGACATTCCCTTGCGGCTGGCTGTCTCGGTTGACGGCTCCGGTTCTTTGCTAACAACCCGCTGCAAGCCATCCGAGCGCCTGATGCACGAGGTGGAGAGTGGTCTCGCTCTGGTTGGCGCGGTTGGTCTGACGACTGACTGCACTGATTTGGTGTTGCGCGTGCCGGAGCAGGCGCGAAAGACGCTGCGCGCAAAACTCGATGTGATGCCGGGCGCTTTTCCTCTGGCGCAGCAGCGCCCATTCATCGTCATCCATCCTGGGTGTAGCATGCCGGCGCGTACCTATCCGTGGGAGCAATACGCGCGCGTGGCGGAGCGTCTGGTTGAGAACTTCGATGCTGTTGTGGCCTTTACCGGAACCGCGACCGAGCAGGAATTGGTTGCGCGAATCCAGGCTGAAATGCACCCATCGTTGCGGTCTGCAACCCTCTCGTTTGCGGGCGCGCTCACCTTTCCGGAACTATGCGCGCTCATCGAACAGGTGGATCTCACCATCACCAACAACACGGGACCAATGCACATTGCGGCGGCGGTCAAAACGCCGGTGGTTGCGCTGTTCGCCCTGACGAATCCGCCGGAACAGTGGGGACCCTGGCATGTTCCGCATCGCCAGCTCTATCACGAGGTCGCTTGCCGGTTATGCTATTGTCGCAGGTGTCCTTTTGGGCACGAATGTTTGGCGCTCGTGTCGCCGGAAATGGTGTTGCAGGCGGCCAGGGAACTACTGGCCGAGACCGGCTCGCTGTCGCAAACGAGCGAACAGCAATTTACAGAATGTGAAAAGTGTGAAGAGATGGCAAAGACAGGGAGGTCATGAGCCATGATGACATCATCGTTCTGGGATAGCGCCTCGCTCGCAAACGTCACTAGACCGTTTCGAGTGCCGCCCACGGTGCGCCGCGTTGCCGTATTCCGCGCGCTTCAGTTGGGCGACATGCTGGTCGCCGTGCCTGCGTTGCGGGCGTTGCGAGCGCAGTATCCACAGGCGGAGATCACGCTGATTGGTCTGCCCTGGGCGGCCTCCTTCGCCCGGCGGTTCCATCTCTATATAGACCGCTTTGTCGCATTTCCCGGCTTCCCTGGCATTCCCGAAGCAGAGTATGAAGCTGAACGCACCGCCAGGTTCCTGGCAGAGCAGCAGAGCGATAGCTACGATCTGGCGATTCAACTGCACGGCAGCGGGGAGAGCAGCAATCCTTTTGTGCTGGCTCTGGGTAGTTCATATACCATCGGCTTCGCGCACGAGCAACAGTCTACAGCGTACCGGAAGTTCATTCCCTATCCCGATCAGTTACCAGAGATCTGGCGTTGCCTTCAACTGGTCCGGCAACTCGGCTGTCGCTCGCTTTCTCCTCGTTTGGAGTTTCCACTGACGGCGTGTGACATTGCAGAGGCTGAGGCATTGCTGCGTCCGCTCCGGCAGCAGCGTCGCTTGCGCGTTGGGCTGCACGCGGGCGCGCGTTCCCCCGCGCGGCGCTGGCCGGCGGCTCGTTTCGCGGCGCTGGCCGATGCCTTGATCGAGCGCTATCACGCGCAGATTGTGCTGACCGGCAGCCCGCAAGAGGAGCCAGCAGTACGTGACGTGATGCGACATATGCAGAGCGAGCCGCTGAACCTGGCCGGACTGACGAGCCTGGGCGGGCTGGGAGCCGTGATCGAACGGTTGGATCTCTTTATCAGCAATGACACCGGCCCGGCGCATCTCGCCTGCGCCATGGAGACACCAAGTATCACGATCTTTGGGCCAGCCGACCCGCGCCGCTGGGCGCCGCTCGACCGGCGATACCATCGCATTGTGCGCTATCCGGTTGCGTGTAGCCCCTGTGGCTACTGGACCTGCCCGATAGGTCATGGCTGCCTGCGTGGTATCACGCCCGCCGCTGTCCTGGCAACCGCCAATCAATTGCTCGCCAGGAGGGAAACGTTATGCGGCGCTTGAACATATTGATCTGGCACATTCATGGCAGCTATCTCAACACGCTGGCGCGCATCGAGCATAACTGGTTTCTGCCCGTTAAACCCGGCAAGCAGGAGGCGGGATACGGTGGGCGTGGGCCGACCTTTGACTTACCCGATTATGTACGCGAAGTGCCAGCCGATAAGGTGCGCCAACTCGATCTCGATCTGGTGATCTACCAGACGCCAAAAAACTATTTCGAGGATCGCTTAGAGATTCTCAGCGCCAGGCAGCAGCGGCTGCCAGCTATTTATCTCGAACATAACACGCCAAAGCCCAATGCCGTCGAGACGCGCCATCCGATTGATGATCCCGGCGTGTTGCTGGTGCATGTCACACAGTACAACCGGCTGATGTGGGATAACAACCACACGCCGACAATGGTGATTGAGCATAGCGCCGCTATTGATCCGCGCATACGCTATCGCGGCGACCGCGCCTGTGGCATTACCATCACCAACTGCATGCAGCGACGGGCGCGCATTACTGGCTACGACATTCTGCGCGATGTGCAGCAGATCGTGCCCATCGAAGTCGCCGGCATGGAGACCGAGCAATTCGGTGGCCTGGGTGATATCCCCTACCGGGATTTACATGCGCAGATTGCTGGATATCGCTTCCTCTTCAGTCCCATGCGTTACACGAGCCTGCCATTGGCCGTGATCGAGGCCATGACGATTGGTATGCCGGTCGTTGCGCTGGCAACGACGGAGTTACCTTCAGTCATCACGAGCGGCGAAACCGGCTATGTCTCCAATGATCTTGATGAACTGATAGCAGGCATGAGGCATCTACTGGCTCACCCTGCTGAGGCACGGCGCATGGGCGCAAATGCGCGGGCGCTGGCTCAGCAACGCTTTGGCCTGGACCGCTTCATTGAGGATTGGAATGCGGCGTTCGCGCTCGTAACCGGCGGGCGTGCGGATACTACTCATCAGCGACCGCAGGCGTATCAGGCAGCCATTGGATGATGTGGACGATAAGACGATGGAGTATGTGTATGCAGTATTCGAGAAGGATTGCCTTTATCAGTGAACATGCCAGCCCACTGGCGTTGCTCGGTGGGCAGGATGCCGGCGGCCAGAATGTGTATGTGGATGCGCTCAGTCAGTCACTCGCTCGTCTGGGTTACGCCATAGACATCTTCACCCGCCGCACCGATCCAGGCGCTCCGGAGGTCGTTGCTTATGATAGCGGCATACGCATCATTCACCTCAGCGCTGGTCCGGCGGAGCCGCTCCTAAAAGATGAACTCTGGCCCTACATGCGCGAATTTCGCAACAATCTTCTGGCGTTCATGCTGCGTACCCGCGTCCGTTACGCTCTCATTCACGGCCACTTCTGGATGTCTGGTTGGGTAGCTACTGAGATTGGATCGCTGCTCTCTGTGCCGGTTGTGCAGACGTTTCATGCGCTTGGTGCGACCAAGCGACGGTATCAGGGCGATGCCGATACCAGTCCTTCTGAGCGCATCGCCATCGAACGCGAGATTGTGCGCAAAGCCGACCGCGTGGTTGCGCACTGCCCCAGCGAGCGCGATGAACTGCTGCACGATTATCACGGCGATTCACGCCATATTACGTTGATTCCTGGCGGTGTCAATATTGAGATGTTTTCGCCGATGTCGCAGGTAGAAGCACGCGCGCTCATTGGGTTGGGCGGTGATGGGCCGGTGGCGGTCTACGTTGGGCGCATCTTGCCGCGTAAGGACATCCGCAATGTTGTGCGCGCGCTTGCGCTGGTGAACGAGGGGCGCAGCGGCCAACCACCAGCGCGTTTGCTCATTGTCGGCGGCGATACGCCGGAGCCGGACCCAACGATGACACCGGAACTCGGCGAGATTCAACGGCTGGCGGCATCACTGGGAATTGCTGAGCAAGTGCGATGTGTGGGCATGCGCCAGCCGTCGCGGCTACGTGAGTATTACTGCGCTGGTGATGTCATGGTGACGACCCCCTGGTATGAGCCGTTCGGGCTGACACCGCTGGAAGCGATGGCTTGCGGGCGTCCGGTTATCGGCTCTGCCGTGGGTGGCATTCCTTCCACCGTTGTTCCGGAGCGAACGGGTCTGCTGGTACCGCCGCGCGATCCATCGGCGCTGGCCGGTGCGCTGATGCAGTTGTTTGCTCACCCAGAACGTTGCCAGCGCATGGGCACGATTGCCCGCGCGCATGTCGAGCGCAGATTCACCTGGCCGCTTTCCGCAGAACGCCATGCTCGCCTCTATAGCGCGCTGCTGTCTGCGCAGCCCAGGAGCCGGACAACTTCACACACACCTGCTCTGGCACACTGGGATATCGAACGCGATGACGAGTCAGTCGGTGTCTGAGCCGCCAGCAGTCACAGCATTCATTAGAACGTCATGGGCTGTGGGATATGGAGGAGAGAACGGTGCAAGGGATAGATGCGAAACAGGCGAAACAGGCGAAACAGGCGAATCAGGCGAATCAGACCCATCGAATACAGCCGTTGAGTGGAACAGTGGCGTTGGTGACGGGCGCCGGCAGCGGACTGGGAGAGGCGACAGCGAGCGCCTTTGCCGCCGCCGGTGGCTCCGTCGCCTGTGTAGATGTCAATGAACGGGCGGCGATTCGCACGTGCCAGCAGTTGAGCGTGTGGGATGTGCCGTCGCTGGCGCTCGGCTGTGATGTCTCTGATGCAGCGCAGGTAAACCGCACGGTAGAAACCGCCGTCAACCGGCTGGGTCGGCTCGATTTTCTTGTCAATTGCGCAGCCGTGGACTTCACGTATTCGATTGAGGACCTGACCATCGAGCAGTGGGATACTGAGCTTGCGGTCAATCTACGCGGGCCATTCTTGCTGGCGAAGGCGGCCTTTCCCATCATGCGGGCGCAGGGTGGCGGGCATATCGTCAATATCGCTTCGACCGCCGCGCTACGGGCATGGCCCAACGCCTCCGCCTACCATGCGTCCAAATGGGGGGTGTTGGGGTTCAGCCGTGCGCTTGGCACAGAAGGACGCCAGTATGGTATTCGCGTGACGACTGTTATTCCCGGTGGCATGCGGACGCATTTCTTTGACCGCTTTGCCGAGCAAGGCATCCCGCTGCCTGATGCGAGCAATCTGCAAGACCCGGCACAGGTAGCGCAGGTGATTCTGATGGCGGTTACGATGCCACCGCAGTCGGTAATTCAGGAAATCCTGGTGACGCCGCCGACGGAAACGAGCTGGCCCTGATTTTTGGTGCCCGGATGTAGTGCAGAGAGCGATGTGGAGAGTGTATGAGACGCACGGAGATACCACAGGAGGTGGGGTATGTACGTTATTGGCATCAATGCCGCCTATCACGATTCAGCGGCTTGCCTTGTGCGCGATGGTGTCGTCATCGCCGCCGCCGAGGAGGAACGCTTTACACACGTCAAGCATGGCAAGCGTCCGATTCCGTTTTCCACCTATGAGTTGCCCTACCATGCAATAGACTATTGTCTCCGCGAGGCTGGCATTACGCTGGCGGATGTCGCTCATGTGGCCTACTCATACGATCCCTATTTGCTGCTTGGCCCGCATTGCGCAGAGGCGACCATCACGCTGCCATTGGAGCCGAGCGCACATCCGACGCCTGCCGAATGGGAGGCCGCATGGGACCCGCTCTTTCTCTCATCCATCGTCAATGCGCCACGCCAGCTCGCGGGTGGCGCGCCATTGCATCTACAAGCGCGCTTTCGCGGCGTCTCCGCTGATGGTCCGTTCCAATGGCACTTTGTCGAGCATCACATCGCGCACGCGGCGAGCGCCTTCCACGCCTCGCCGTTCACCGAAGCAACAGTGCTGACGCTGGACGGACGTGGTGAACGGGCTACCACCAGCTATCACCTGGGAAATGGCAACCAGTTGGAGCGTCTGGGTCAGGTCAATTTTCCGCATTCACTCGGCCTGCTTTATGAGCAGGTGACTGGCTACCTGGGCTTCCTGCCATCTTCTGATGAGTACAAGGTTATGGCGCTCGCTTCATATGGCAACCCCGTATATCTCGATGAGTTCCGCAGCATGATTCATCTTGGCGAGCGCGGTCAGTACACGATTGACCCTTTGCGCCTGGAGGAGCGGTTTGGCCCGGCACGCTTGAGAGGTGGACCATTGGAGCAGCGCCATTATGATATCGCGCGTTCGCTTCAGATGGCGCTGGAAGAAAGTGCGCTTGCGCTTGCCAGTTGGCTGGCGGATGCAACGCAGCAGGAGCGTCTTTGCATGGCGGGCGGTGTGGCGCTCAATTGTGTGATGAACGCCAAACTGCGTGATAGTGGACTCTTCCGGGACATCTGGGTGCAACCGGCGGCGGGCGATGCGGGCACGGCGCTGGGCGCGGCGCTTTGGATTGATGCGCAGGAACGTCGTAGCGACGAGCGCCGCTATCAGATGAATCATGCGTTTCTTGGGCCGGCTTACAGTGATGAGGAAATCGAGCAGTTCTTACGTTGGACGAAGGTGCCGTATCGCCGGCTGAACCATGTGGTAGAAGAGGCGGCTGATCTCCTGGCAGCCGATAAAATTATTGGCTGGTATCAGGGACGTATGGAGTTTGGTCCCCGGGCGCTGGGCGCGCGTTCGATTCTGGCGTCGCCCATCCGCGCTTCGATGCAGGCGCGGCTCAACGACATCAAAGACCGTGAGGATTTTCGCCCGGTGGCGCCGGTGGTTCTCGAAGAAGAGGCGCCGCAGTGGTTCGCTGGCGCGCATGAATCGCCGTTTATGCTCTTTGTCTACGATGTGTTGCCCGACAAAGCCGACCGCATTCCCGCCGTGCGGCATGTGGACGGAACAGCGCGCATCCAGACGATCAACCGCCAGCAGAACGCGCTCTATTACGACTTGGTACGCGCCTTTCACGCGCGCACCGGCGTGCCGGTCCTCATCAATACGTCGTTCAACACCCGTGGAGAGCCTATCGTCTGCACGCCACGTGATGCCGTCGAGTGCTTCTGGACCTCGCCGCTCGATGCGCTGGTGATCGGTTCGTTCCTGCTCGAAAAGAGCGGGCAATGACATACGCATGGAGGCGCAACGAGATGCCTGTGGATGTTTCTGTCGTCGTGCCAACCTATAAGCGGGTGGACCTGCTGGTGCGCTGCCTCGCTGCGTTGATCCGGCAGGACTATCCGCCGACCGGCTACGAAATTATTGTCGCAGACGATGCCGCCTGTCCTATCACCAGGCAGAGGGTGGATAGACTGGCGCAACGGGTGTGCGCGCAACGAGCATGTGCTCCTGCTTTACGCTATCTTCCTGTTGTGGGTCAACATGGACCTGCTGCCGCCCGTAATGCTGGCTGGCGTGCTGCATGCGGGCGCTACATCGCCTTTACCGACGATGATACCATCCCCGATCTGAGTTGGCTGCGCGCTGGCGTGGCGGCGCTGGCGAATGGCGCGGATGGTGCAGCCGGGCGTGTCATTGTTCCGCTCCCACCGCAGCCAAGCGACTATGAACGCGATGTCTCGCGACTGATGGAAGGAAAGTTCGTAACTGCAAATTGCTTCTATCGCCGCGACTTGCTGGAAGCTGTTGGCGGTTTTGATGAGCGATTTGCGGTTGCCTGGCGCGAGGATAGTGACCTCTTCTTTACACTGATAAGCCGTGGCGCATGCCTCGTCAACGTCCCTGATGCTATCGTCGAGCATCCCATTCGTCCGGCGCGCTGGGGCATGAGCATTTGTCAGCAGCGCAAGTCGTTCTACAATGCGCTGCTCTATAAAAAGCACCCATATGCTTACCGCCGGTATATTCAGGCCACACCACCCTGGCACTATTACGGCATCGTGGTAGCGCTTGGTCTCCTCATCGTGGCGCTGTTGAGCTGGGATGTACCTCTCGCTATCGTGGCGGCGTCCACCTGGCTGCTGCTCACCGGGCGTTTCTGCCTGCGGCGGCTACGCGGTACTTCGCATGCGTTGCCGCATATCCTCGAAATGGCCGTCACCTCGGCTCTCATCCCGCTACTTTCCGTCTACTGGCGGCTGCGCGGCGCGATCACCTTCCGTGTCTGGTTTTTCTAGCGTGATAAGGGCATTTGAGCGACCACGCAGAGAAGAAATACTGCGGGCTATCAGGAGTGAACAATATGGAATTAAGGGAATCAGCAGAGACGAGAGAATTGGTAGACCTGCCGACCTATGCGCAGTTTGAGCCGGTTGGCCAGTGCAACCTACGCTGCCAGATGTGTTCTATTCAGTTCCGGCAGGATGGGCCACCCTATGGTCCACCGGCGTTCATGCGTTTCGAGCTATTTACCTCACTGCTCGATCAAATGCCTGCGCTCCGCGAGTTGCACTTGCAGGGGCTTGGCGAGCCGATGATGCACCCGCGCTACTTTGACATGGTTGCCTATGCCGTTGGCAAAGGCATCCGCGTGACGACCAACTCCAATCTCACGCTGCTCAATGCGCGCCGCGCCGAACGCTGTGTTGCCAGCGGTTTGCACACCATTTCGATTTCACTCGATGGCGCGACCGCCGAGACCTATGAGCGTATCCGCGTGCGCGCACATTTTGATCGTGTGATGACAAATGTTCAGCGACTGTTGGATGAACGCGACCGCCAGCAGAGCGTCACTCCGCATCTGCGCCTGGTCATGGTCATCATGCGCCAGAATCTCGCCGAGTTACCGGATATCGTGCGGCTGGCGCATCGCTACCGCATGGAGAGCCTGTTTGTGCAGCACCTCTGCCATGACTTTGGTGAAACCAGCCTGCCAACTACCTACCAGCCGATGCGCGCTTTTGTTGAGGAACAGACGTTGTTGAATGAGCAACCGGAGCGCGTGGAGCGGTATTTCAGCGCAGCGAGAGCTGTGGCGCACGAGGTGGGCATAGAGCTACGGCTTCCCAGAACGCAGATACGGCTGCATGCCCCCGATACTCCTGGTCGCATGCGCTGTAGCTGGCCGTGGGATGGCGCTTACGTCAGCTATCAGGGGTACGCCATGCCCTGTTGCATGGTCTCCACGCCGGACCGCATCAACTTTGGCAACATGGCCGAGCAGGGCGTGTCGCAGACATGGAACAGCGCCGCGTATCAGGATTTCCGCCAGCGGCTTTCCTCGGCAACGCCGCCCGATATCTGCGCCTCCTGTTCGCTGTATCACGGTACGTTCTAAACTGCGCTCTGCCATATTGTGCCCGTGTAAAGATAAGGTGTGAATAGGTGGTGAATTAGCTTTGGCTCAGGTTGATGTGTTGATACCGACCTACAACCGGTTGGAATCGCTGATCGTGACGCTTGGCAGTGTTGCAGCGCAATCGCTCTCCGATCTCCGTGTCGTAGTAGCAGATCAAAGCGCGGAACCTGTTGGCGAGCGCCCGGTCATCCAGGCGTTGCGGCGGGTGATCGAGGCGCGTGGCGGGGCCGTCGAATGGCACACGCGCCCGCAGATTCATGGCATCGCCGAACAGCGCGACTTTTTGCTTGGTCGCGCCACTGCCGATGCCGTGCTGTATCTGGATGACGATGTGCTGATGGAGCCGTGGGTCATCGAGCAACTTTTGGAGAACCTACGAGCGCAACAGTGCGCCTTCGTTGGCGCGTTTCCCGTTGGGCTGACGTATCGTGATGATATGCGCCCGCAACAGCAAGCTATCGAGTTCTGGGAGGGGCCGGTGCTGCCTGAAACTCTGCTACCCGGTTCACCACAATGGGAACGCTGGCAACTTCACCGGGCAGCGAATACCTACCATGTTGCACAGCGCTTGAGACCAGATGAGCGGCGTCTCTATAAGGTGGCCTGGGTAGCTTCGTGCATTCTCTATGACCGGGTAAAGCTGCTGGAGGTTGGCGGCTTCTCGTTCTGGCCGCGCTTACCGCGCTATCATTCCGGCGAAGAGGTGCTTGTGCAGAACTTGCTCATGCGTCGTTGGGGTGGTTGCGCCATGCTGCCGTCGGGCACGTACTACACAGAAGTGCCATCAACTGTCCTCAATGAAGATGGGCTGGTGGATGGACATGCGCTCGACCTGTTGCCAGAGTTGGTGGAACGCTTTGCTGTCTCCCAATAAACTGGTGGCGCAAGCATTCGAGCCTGCGCCACCAACATCAAGCGCCACTGTCTACACCTGCGGCTGCGCCTGATCTGCCGTGCGGTCTGCCTGCATATCCGGTGGCAGTGTGACGCCGGTATCCGTTGCGGCGCGTGATTTCTGGTTGAACTGATGGCTCAATTGCTGCACACGCGCCAGCATCGCCTGTTCCTGCATGAGATTGGCCTGCAAGAGTTGAACACAGGTCTGCTGCTCCAACGCATCGGCCTGCTGGATCAACCCCTGATACGAAACGATCTCATAGGCTTCAGTTTTGGCAGCCCCGCTCAGGTCGAATAGTTGAAGGAGATCGGCGGATGGCGTCTCGCCTTGCAGGAATGTGTCATGCTCTTGTTTCAGGCCCTGGATAGTCGTACATGCCTGGCGTCCCGGCGGAACGCCCAATGCGCCGAAACACTCTTCCAGGTTTTGTATCTGCTGTTTGGTCTCCTGCAAGTGATGCTCCAGCGCTGCCTTGACCTGCGAGTCTTCGCACTCTTGAGCAAGTTTTGGGAGCATCTGCGCGATGCGCTGTTCGGCATCGTAGATATCGCCCAATTCATGTACAAACAGGTCCAATGGTGATTGAACTGACATAGAATCCCGCCTCCTACTTCTCTACTTCCTAACACGACCGACAGTACCCAGGTGGCAATTTTTATGCCATTTGCTGCGCCACATGCTGCTCCGCCCAGGCGCTGTACCCGCCCTCATAACTGCTCACCTCACCAGCGCGCACTTCGATGATGCGGTCGGTGATGCGGTCCAGGAAATAGCGGTCGTGCGAGATGACGACGACCGTTCCCTCATAGCTTTCAAGCGCAGCTTCCAATACCTCGGCGGAATCTATGTCGAGGTGATTGGTCGGCTCGTCCAGCACCAGGCAATTTGCGCTCCCCAGCATCAGCAGCAAGAGCGCCAGGCGGCTGCGCTCGCCACCGCTCAGCGTGCTGATCGGCTGGCGAACCTGCTCGTAGGTGAAGAGAAACTTATTGAGCATCGCAACTGCCTGGTTCTCATAATACGGGCGAGCCGCGCGCACCACCTCCAGCGGCGTTGCCTCCATATCGAGCGTCTCATGCCCCTGGGCAAAATAGCCAATCTCGATGCTGGGGCCGACCCAGCGTTCGCCGGTGGTTGGTTCCAGTTCGCCGGTCAACAGTTTGCCCAGCACACTCTTGCCAGCGCCGTTTGCGCCGACGATGCCGATGCGTTCGCCGCGCCGTATCAGAACATCAACGTCGAGGAGTATGAATTCATCGTCGAAAGCCATGCTTACCTGACGCAACTCTGCAACCTTCTGGCCGCCGCGCTGTGCGCTGTGGAGGTGTAGTGCCATTTTGCGGCGCTGGAGGACAGGTCGCTCAACTTTCTCCATTGCGTCAATCTGGCGTTGTTTGTTGCGCGCCTGTTTGATGTGTCGCTCGTCCACCACGATGCTGGCCCACAGCTTGAAGCGCGCAATGGCTTCTTCCAGGCGGGCAATTTCCTTCTGCTGGGCGACATAGAGTTCCTGCTGGCGTAACAGCGCCACCTCGCGCGCCAGTGTATACGCGGAGTAATTGCCTGGCCAGAGTTTGATCTTTCCACCGTCCAGTTCGGCAATCTGATTGACTGTCTCATCCAGCAGGTAGCGATCATGCGAGACGATGACGACCGATCCCTCGAAATTCTGGATCAGCGTTTCGAGTTGCTCACGGTGAGGGAGATCAAGGTGCGTCTCCGGCTCGTCGAGCAACAGCAGTTCGGGGCGCTGCGCCTGGCAGACTGCCAACGCGACCAGCTTGCGTTGTCCGCCGCTCAGTTCGGCCATTGGCTGTGCTATCGCTGCATCGTCCAGACCCAGCGCGCGGAGATGGCTGCGCGCCTCGCCTTCATAGCCGGGGCCACCAAATTCCTCGAAACGCGCGAGCAGTCGCTCCTGCCGCGCCAGCACTTGCTCGATGCGCCGCATATCGGCCATCACCGCTGGCTGCGCCAGTTCAGTTTCGCAACGGCGCAATTGCTGTTCAATTTCTTCGAGTTCCGGGCGCGCTGCGAGCAGCAGCTCGAGCGGCGTCCGCTCGTCGCCGGGAACGTGTTGTGGCAGATAGGCTGCGCGCAATCCTTTGCGGCGTGAAACCTCGCCAGCCTGTACATCTTCGAGTCCAGCAAGAATGCGTAACAGCGTTGATTTGCCGGCGCCATTGGGGCCGACAAGTCCAATACGCACCTGCTCGTTGACACTGAAATCGAGTTCGTGCAGGATGCGCCGTCCGCCAAAAGATTTGGTGATTGCGTGTAGATTGACCAGAATCATTGCGACAACTCCTGTGTTGGGTGTCTATCGGCGGAGGAAGTAGCACAGGGGCGGCGCGCAATGCGACGAGTGGTGAGATGGCAATGGCATCGGCACTGAGTACGACGAAGCGGTCGCAGCCCCTGTACTGGCCACGACCGCTGCTTTACTTTCTGTCGCCAAGTTGCCGAGACGACTATAACATTACATCAAGCAAGCTGTATTTTGGGCACAGTACGGCAAGGACGTGCGACCACATCGCTGCCTTTGATGGTGCCGTTGCTGTACTGAAAACCCGCCGGGTGCATGAATTGCCTGCTCCTGATGATTGAACAGCCGGAAATGCTGCCAGCAGCATACGACATCGCAATTGGTAGCGTCAACCCGCTGTCTCTCTTGAGATGATGCTACCAGACCAGATGGAGCGGGTGAAAGGCAAACAACAGGAGGAAAGCAAAAATGGTAAAAACTCCCAGCAGGACGCCGATGGATAAGATGAAAGCCACTCGCATCAGATATTGCGGGAGACGCTGTAGCAGCGTGCCTGCTGCTTGCTGGAGCGAGATACCCCCAATCAGCACGGCGAGCAGCGTAGACGCGATGCCCAAGTACGCTACGACAACGATAACACCACCCACCATAGGAATAGGAATTGGCAAAAGACTCACGAGAAACTGCCAGAGTTGGGTGATTGGTGACAACACAACTGCCAATATTCCGAGGAGGCGCAATATCTGGCTTTCCAGCAGCAGCGAGAGCAACGACAGGGCAATAGCCCAGTATTCGCCTCTGGTGCTGGCTGCATGTCCAGGCTGCACTCTGAACGCCATCCTTCCTTGTTTGATGGCGAATGCGATGAGGATGATGAGCGGGACGAAACTCGCCAGCATGATAAGCGTAAATTGCTGCTCGGCCCCAGGCGGAGCGGAGTAATTTTCTATCGGTTGTCGCATGGAGCTGGCTATGCTGCCCATGATCGGGAGCCAGGCCGTGCCGTATGCCACTGTCGCAATCGCCAGGATAAAGAAGACGACTTTGCCCATGCGGCGTTGTCTCATCGCACTGGCATCATCCAATGCTGCCGTACTGGTAAGCGGATAGCCGGATGGCGGAGGAATGGCGCTCATTCTGTGTACTCACTCCTGTCATGGTAGCCTGCGCTGATTGCACAGTAGAGAACGCATACCACTACAACACAATCAGCAACATGATCTCCTCTTGAGTAGAGTTTGTAATTCCTGTCATACTATAGCGCGGCTATCTCGCTCTTTCCTCAGCGCAGGTGTTGGAGCAGCCACGGACCGGGGACGAACAAAAGAAACATCACCCAAAATATGGCGACTAAGATGATCGTAGAACGTATCATGCGGCGCTGGGAAAACGGCGTATAGATCGTTTCAACGGCTGTCAGCGCCGCAATGTCGCCTGGATGGAGATTATGCTTGATGGCAGATGCTCGTCGCCTCCTGAGTTCGGCAAGGTAGGAGGCTAGCGCCAAGCCGCGCACAGGATACGAGATGACGCGCAACGGCTTTTTCGTCCGCGAGACGGCAAGGCGGCAGAGACGCTCTGCGTTGGCGACTTCTGCATCAGGCATAAGATAATTCGTTGACCAGAGAAACGTCTCATTGGCTCCTTGCAGTGCGTAGAATGTCGTCTGTTGCCAATCGAGGCCCTGGTACTGGCAGGTCACGAATGATTGCACATCGCCCCAGGCCAGCGTGTGCTTTCCTGTGCCCCAACGCTTATCCTGCCAGCGCAGCACCATCTCGTCTGCCTCGACGATAATCCCTTTGCCAATTTGCCTGCCTCTGATAATAAAACGTACCGCAAACCCGCATGAAACAACAGCCGCAACTACCAGAAAGCCTGACACTGCTACGACTACAATTTGCAGGAAACGTTGCTGATCGCCCGTTGGGACTTGTGGCAGGGAAATGAGGAAACAGGTGCCGATTCCTCCAAACATGAACGCAAAGAAGAACAGCAACGCCGCTCCTAGTATCGTCAAACCGCTACGGCGTCTATCAACCAGCCCGCGTAATGGGCCAATGCGTTCTATGCCATAAACATATTCACTTACCGCGAGTGGCGCAGGTTGGACGGCTGCGATGGGTGTCAGCCGTTCATCACCGCGCGCTGCCGCTCGCCGCAGCGCGAGAACTGCGGCGCGGTATTTATTATTGGCAGTTCGCATTAAAATGATATGGAAAAACGAAAACATTCCTGCGAGCATGGGAAGTATTTCATTCGTTTGATTGGAGTAGTCGTGCCAATCTTTAGTCTGCCAATCTACCCAAATTTGCCCTGCCGTTATTCCTGCGATAAAGAGAAAATCAATCGTAAGAAATATGGCGATAGTCCACAGAAATCGGCGTAATCGGTCCTCAATTTTCCACTGCTGAATATCGAAGTTTTGCGCCACGAGCGCCGTACGCTGCCTGACGATTGTGTCAACCGTGGTCTGGTTGAGCATGCTCTATTCACTTTCTATTGAAATATTTTGTCCCCTGCCTGCCGGCTAGCATGCCAGAAATCAGCGCGCTCGTCAATAACCATCGCTAGCGCAAAAATCACCAATAGATTCCAAAGGATTCCCGACAGAAGTGTCGGAACACCCCTGACACCATGCGATAGCCTTCTGCCCTATGCTGATGGTGTATGAAGCCGGGCCATGCGCAGTGAAGGCGATGGACCCGGCGGGATCTGAAGGGGGAGTTTTCCGCATCATGAATACACTCACCGCTGCTCGTGCCCAGATGGAGGTTTCGCTGGCGTTTCATATGGTCTTTGCCGCGCTTGGCATCGGCTTACCGTTGCTGATGCTGCTGGCCGAGGGTATGTGGCTGCGCACGAAGAAACAACACTACCGCGACCTTGCGCGCAAGTGGAGCAAGGCCGCCGCGCTGACCTTCGCCATTGGCGCGGTCTCCGGCACGGCGCTTTCCTTTGAGTTTGGCCTGCTCTGGCCGCGTTTCATGGCATTTGCAGGAGATATCATTGGTCCGGCGTTCGCGCTGGAAGGCTATGCCTTCTTCATCGAAGCCATTTTCGTCGGGCTGTATCTCTATGGCTGGGACCGGCTCTCGCCGCGCGTCCACTGGCTGACGGGCATTCCCGTCGCGCTTGGTGGTCTGCTCTCCGGCATCCTGGTGGTGGCGGCGAATGCCTGGATGCAGACGCCCACCGGCTTTACGCTGGTGAATGGCAAGCCGGCTAACATCTCGCCGTTCGCGCCGTTTCAGAGTCCCGCCTGGATTCAGATGGCGCTGCACTCCTCGCTCTCATGCTACATCGCCACTGGATTCGCAGTCGCAGGCGTCTATGCGCTGGGTCTGTTGCGGGGCAGGCGTGATGCCTATCATCGCTCGGCGTTGACGCTGGCGCTGGTCGTCGCCAGCGTTGCCACCTTCGTCATGCCGCTCAGTGGCGACCTCAGCGCCCGCAGCGTCGCGCAGGAACAGCCTGCAAAGTTGGCGGCGATGGAGGCTCTTTTCAACACAACGAAGGGCGCACCGCTGCTGATAGGCGGTCTGCCGGACCCAGCGACCGGCACAGTGCGCTTTGGCGTCGAACTGCCACACTTCTTGAGCTTCCTGGCGACGCATGACTTCAACGCGACGATCACCGGCCTGAACGCCTTCCCTGTGGATCAGCGTCCGGATGTGGTGCTGTCCCATATCACATTTCAGATTATGGTCGGCAGCGCCTTTGCATTGATCGGGCTGGCGCTGTGGTTCTGGTGGGCGCGCTGGCGTCGCTGGGGCAAGCCCAACACCTGGCTCCTGCGGGCGCTTCTGATCGGCTCGCCGCTCGGCTTTGTGGCGCTGGAAGCCGGTTGGATGGTCACAGAAGTTGGCCGCCAGCCGTGGATCATCTACCACATCATGCGCACCGCTGATGGCGTGACGCCTGCCACCGGAGTTCCATTGACCTTCTTCGGCTTCAGCGTTCTCTATGCGACGCTCGGCCTGGCGCTGGCGTATCTGCTGCGCCGCCTGGCGACCGGCGCGCCGCAGCCTGCGAGTATGCCTGCCGAACCGACGCGCGAGCAGGAAGGCCAGCAAGAGAAGCCACAGAAACAGGAGAAGCGGGAGGTGCAGCATGTCGCCTGAGATCATCGTTGCCGCCGTTGCGCTTGGCGGCATCATCACCTACGCTGTGCTGGCGGGGGCAGATTTTGGCGGCGGCATCTGGGATTTGTTTGCCAGTGGACCGCGCCGCAATCAGCAACGTGCAGCCATCGAGCAGGCGATGGGGCCGGTCTGGGAGGCGAATCATGTTTGGCTGATCTTCGTCATCGTGCTGCTGTTTACGGCGTTCCCGGTTGGCTTCGCGGCGCTGGGCGTTGGGCTGTTCATCCCGTTCAATCTGGCGCTGCTAGGCATCATCCTGCGCGGCGCATCGTTCGTCTTCCGCGCGTATAGCCCACATAGGAGCCAATCAGTTGCCCCATCACCGATGGCGCGCCGCTGGGGCGTGATCTTTGGCGTCGCCAGCGCGATGACGCCGCTGCTGTTGGGCATGTCGCTGGGAGCCGTCTCAGCGGGAGGCTTGCGCATCGTGGGCGGGCAGGTGGTCATCAGCGGGATACCACCGTGGCTCACGCCGCTGGCGCTCATGACTGGCATGCTGGCGCTGGCACTCTGTACCTATCTCGCCGCTACTTATCTGGCAAATGAGACGACCGGGCGGCTACGTGAAGATTTCCGTGGACGCGCGTTGCTGGCTGGCACGGCGATGGCTGGTCTCTCGCTGATGCTGTTGCCATTGCTGGCGTTGGGTGCGCCGCATCTCTGGCAGGGATTGCTGCGCCCGCAGGCGTTGCCCGCTGTGTTGCTGGGGGTGGCGGCTGCGCTAGTTTCCGGCTGGGCATTGCTACGTCGGCGCTATCGTCTCGCGCGCATCAGCGCCATTATACAGGTTGTTTGCCTACTGGCTGGCTGGGGGCTTGCCCAATATCCTTATTTGATTTATCCAGACCTGACGCTCAGCGCGGCGGCTGGCTCTGAGGCAACGCTACGCTTTGTGCTGTTCTCGCTGCCGCTGGGTCTCGTTTTGCTGTTGCCGTCGCTCTGGCTGCTTTTCAAGGTCTTCAAGGGCAACGGTCTATCGGCGAGCAAACAATAGGGCATCGAGCCATTTCAGCCCGCTTCTTGCGTAAAGAGGCGGGCTGAATGTGTATTATTCGCCAAAGAGGTACTGGAAGACTTGTTCGCCAACCTTTATATCTTCGACTTCGAGGTTGTTGGCCTCTTCGCGCGCGTATTTGACGGCTTCTTGCAACCGCTCGACGCGCGCCAGCAGCTCATTGATCCGTTGGGCTGGGAGCGCGCCGGAGAACTTCACCGTGCGCCAGTAGCCAATGGTGACATCCTCATAGTAGACTTCGACCTGCGCCGGATGTTTCTCAGTTGCCTCCGCTTTGACGTGGTTGCGCGGCACCTTCTTTGTGCGCAACGTTTGCACCGGCTCGGTCGCCCAACAGTCCGCAGACGAATCGAAGGTCCAGCTTTCAGAGGCGTCCAGCACCGGCAACTTCTTGACGAAGGTATGCAAGTCTACCAGTTGCTTCTCCAGGAACAGCAGATAGGTAGCCGGAACGTCCGCGAGCAGCGTTTTGCCATCCACAACAATATTGGCTTTGGCTTTGCAGTTGGCCCAGTCCTTCGTCGCCGTGACATCAAAGAGGCGGGTCAGTGACGCAGTGGTCTGGCGGATCACCTCTTCCGCTTTGAGTTGCACCCGCGTAGATTCAGGCGGTAGTTGTTCGCCCTCCTCATCTTTTGGCCGGTAGGTGCGCGCAATGCCGGAGAGCAGCGCCGGCTTCTGCACTGACTGATGTGCTTCGGTCAGTTCTTGAAATGACTGGCTCTTGACGCCTTTTTCGACGGCGATAATCTGATTGAGTCGTGCCATGTTATTGCCTTCCCTTCAGTAGGGTATGCTCACTATCCCGAACAGGTCGTTTCAATCGGTTCTCGATTGATCGGCTATGGTTTCTGATGGCTCCTTGCCACAGCAGACTCGCAGTATATCACTCCTGATGAGCAAAAGAAAGAGCATACGTCAAAATGGATGAGCTACATGGCCTCGCGCGTGATAGCATGAATGAGAGCGGCGGACAGGGGAGAACGGTATCTTCTGCGGCTGCCCGCTATAGAGCTGACAAGAGAAGGGTGAGGAAACGGTATGGCTCGATTTACTCGCATCTGGCGCTCAAAGTGGCTGACCGATGATGCAGAGACGCTCAGCGAAATGACCGAAAAGTTGCTTGGCGCAGCAAAAGAGCTTGACGAGATGCGCCTTGCAGGCATCGAACTCGAAGGTCCGGTGCAGGATGATTATGGCTTCCTGGTGACGGATGATCCCGAAGTTGCCGAACGGTTCGGCTTCCTGGAAGAAGAACTGGAAGACGAGGACGACTGACCGGCATCCGGCGTATCTTTCGGCGCCTGAAGCAGCGCCACCAGCCCGACGATTGCCGCCACAAGCGCGAGCAGCGTGCTGGGGATGAAGAAGAAGCCGACGCCGCTGATCGCCGGGACGGTGATGAAAAGTGTCGTCAGGCTGCATGTCACCAGCGCCATATAAGCCGTGACACGCGCGTCACTCTGGCGGGTGCGCCCCTGCCAGCGCGCGGCCAGCGCGCCGAACACGTACAGCACCAGCACCATGCCCAGTGTTACAATCAGCCGGAAGCCGGTCTGCGCGGCATTGTCGCTGGTGAGCGGGTGGCACTGTATTTTGGCGCCGCTCATACCGTAGCAGGTTTCATTGGCGGCGTATGTTGTGATGATGAGATAGAGGCCGGCCAGCGCAGCCAGCGCGACCGACGCAATAGCGGCATACAACTCGATACGGGCAAAACGATTCACGCGCTCATGCTCCCTGGATGTCCTGAAATAGTGAAGGACGCTGATGGTGGGCATTCCCAAGAGAGAATAGCGCAACGCATAGGGTCGCAGCCACCCACCCGCCAAATGTTCAGCCAGTTGTCAGTCATTCCGCCTGTTGGTGGTAGTCCCACAGGTCAGGCAGAGGCATGCTCTTGTTTCTGGCCGCCGCCGGTCATCAGCAGGCCAAGCCGCTCTTCAGTGGCGTCTGCTGGCTCGAAGCTGACAATGCGCCCCTCATACATCACGGCGATGCGGTCGGAGAGCGAGCGCACTTCGTCCAATTCGGCGGAGACGAGCAGAATCGCCGCGCCGCTATCGCGCTCGGCAACGAGCTGGCGATGGATGAACTCGATGGCACCGATATCTACGCCGCGTGTGGGCTGCGCCGCGAGCAAGACTTTTGGCTTGCTCGAAAGCTCACGCGCCACGACCACCTTTTGCTGATTGCCACCGGAGAGCGCGCGCGCCGCTATATCAGGCGATGGTGTACGGATATCGAACTGTTTGATGAGCCGCTCTGCCCATTCACGAATCGTTTGAAGGCGCAGCATAATGCCTTTCCAGGTGAATGTGTCGTCACGCTGGTGGCCGAAGATCAGATTATCCGCAATCGAATAGTTCAGCACCAACCCACTTTCGCGCCGGTCTTCTGGAATGTGCGCCATGCCTGCCGAGCGGATTTTACGCGCGCCGATGTTGGTGATGGCCGCGTCGCCGATCTGAATATGTCCACTCACCACCTGGCGTGTTCCGGCCAGCGCCTCAACGAGTTCACTCTGGCCGTTGCCCTCCACGCCAGCAATACCGAGAATCTCGCCGCTACGCACCTCCAGTGAGAGGTCACGCACAGCAGGAATACCCTGCTCGGAGGTGACATTCAGATGCTCAACGCGCAACAGTGGTTCTCCTGGCTTTGCCGGTGGTTTCTCCACCCGCAGCAGCACGTCGCGCCCCACCATCATGCGCGCAATCTCTTCCTGGTTCGTCTCTTTGGTTACGAGATGGCCAACCACCTTGCCCCGGCGCAACACCGTGACATTATCGGAGATTTCCAGCACCTCACGCAGCTTATGGGTGATGAAAATAATCGTCTTGCCGCGTTTCACCAATCCGCGCAACACGACAAAGAGATCGTCGGTCTCCTGTGGCGTCAACACGCCGGTCGGCTCATCGAGAATCAAGATATCGGCGCCGCGATACAGCACTTTGAGAATCTCGACCCGTTGCTGCAAACCAACCGGCAGATCGCTGGTGCGGGTGCTGGGATCAATCGCCAGCCCATATTGCGCCGAAAGTTCGCGGATATTCGCGTTAGCTTTGGCTGTGTCGAAGACATCAACGTTGTAGACTGGCTCGCGACCCAGCGTGATATTCTCACCCACCGTCAATGGCGGGATCAGCATAAAGTGTTGATGCACCATGCCGATGCCAAGCGCAATGGCGTCGCGTGGGCCAGAGATGTGCGCCAGCTTGCCATTGACATAGATTTCACCGGCATCTGGGCGCAACAGACCGTAGAGGACGTTCATCAGCGTGGATTTGCCGGCGCCGTTCTCGCCGACCAGCGCGTGAATCTCCCCCTTCTGCACAGTGAAGCTCACATTATCGTTGGCAACGACCCCTGGCCATGCTTTACGTATATTGCGCATCTCGATGGCGATGGTTCCTTCATCGCCGGTCATCGCCTGCGGTGTCTCCGGTGCTGTTGTACTCATTGTTGTACCCTACTATACCTTCATCAACCTTCATCTTCTCGTCGGTTACTCGGACCCAGGCGTATATGGTTGACCGTCGGCGGCGGGCGGTATGCTCTTGCCGACCAGGCCAGCCAATACGACCAGGGTGAGGATGTATGGCAGCATGCTCAACAGATCGCGGGAGACGTTCAGCGTCGAGTTGTTGGCGACGATGGACGTGCCAAGCCCAAATATCAGGCAGGCGACGAACGAGCCGATGGGCGTCCACTTGCCAAAGATCATCGCTGCCAGCGCGATATAGCCACGTCCGTCGGTCATGCCGTCGTTGAAGACGTTGGTAATGCCGATGGCCAGGAACGCGCCGGCCAGGCCGGAGAGCAGGCCGCTGGCGATGACGGAGCCGTAGCGAATCGAATAGACGTTGATGCCGGCTGTGTCCGCTGCCTGTGGGTGCTCGCCAACGGCACGGATGCGCAGGCCCAGGCGTGTGCGGAACAGCATGAACTGCACAGCTACCAGCAGGAAAAGGCCAACATAGACGATGATATTCTGGTCGAAGAAGATCGGGCCGAAGAAGGGAATCTTATCCAGAATCGGGATATGCAGGTAGGGCAACTGCGCCGAGGGCTTGACGGGATTGAAACCCTGGAAATTGGTGATCTTGCTGTTGAGGAAAGCGGTGATGCCAAAGGCAAAAATGTTGATGGCAACGCCGCTGATGATCTGGTCTGCGCGGAAGCGAATCGAAACGACCGCGTGAATCACTGCCATCAAGCCACCCGCAGCAATGGCAACGAGCGTTGAAATCCAGGGATTGCCCGTCACCTCAGCCACCGCTACGGCGGCGAAGGCTCCGGTCAGCATCATCCCTTCCATTGCAATATTGACGACGCCGCTCCGCTCGGAGATGACGCCACCGAGCGCAGGCAGAAGCAAGAGGACCCCCGACTCCAATGTTGTTTGCCACAGAGCCGGCGTGATGAGCAGGTGTAGTATCTGCCCGATGAGTTGCATAGCAATTCCTCCATTTCTCGCAGCTATCAGGCAGTATCGCCGACTTCTGCCGGTTCGGATGGTTCAGTATCTTCGAGTTCCGTCACGGTTGTTGCGACCATCGGCGCGTCTTCACCCGGCGGGGTCTGGCGGAGCGCAGGAAGGCGAATCTTGAAGGTGCGCAGGAAGTTCGCGGCAATGCTGAAGAGAATGACCGCCTGGATGATATCTACAAGGTTCTGTGAGACGTTGGCGTTGCCCTGCATGACGGGACCGGCGACGCGCAATGCCGCGAAGAGGAATGCTGCGAGAATGATGCCAATGGCCGCATTGGCGCCAAGCAGTGCAACGGCGATGGCATCGAAGCCAGTGCTGTCCGTGGCATAGCGAATGGTGAGTTGGTGGCTCAGACCTGCGATTTCAACGCCGCCCGCGAGTCCGGCAAACGCGCCGGCGATTAACATGGTGATGATGAGCGTGCGCTTGACGCTGATGCCCGCATAGCGCGCCGCGCGCTGATTCTGTCCGACGGCGCGAATCTCATAGCCAAGCGCCGTGCGTTTGAGCAGGATATAGAACAGCACGGCAACAGCAAAGGCAATCAGGATGCCAGTATGCGCCTGGTAGACGCCTATCGGTTGGCCAAACAACTGGCCGTTACCGTTGAGGAAATGCGGTAATTGTGCTCCTGCGCCAACGTTGGCTGAAATCTCTGGCTGGCCGGCAAGCTGCATGGGGCCGCCGCGTAAGAGATAGTAGAGGAAAAAGGCAGCAATATAGTTTAGCATGATTGTCGTGACGACTTCATGCGCGCCGGTAAAGGCTTTGAGGACGCCGACGATACCACCCCAGGCTGCGCCTGCCAGCGTTCCGACGATTAGCACTGCCGGCAGCAGAATGAATCCAGGCCAACTGGCGTAGTGAATGCCGACGGCGGCGGCGGCTATCGCGCCCATCGTCAGTTGTCCCTGCGCGCCGATGTTGAAGAGGCCGGCGCGGAACGGCAGCGCAACCGCGAGGCCAGTAAAGATCAACGGAGTGGCAAAGACAATCGTACTGGATATTTCGAGAGCGGGCGTAATCGAACTGTAGAGGTCACCAGTGCAGAAGAGACCGATGCCACCACAGAAGAGACCCTGATACGCCTGAATTGGGTCGCCGCCGGTGATGAGGACGATGATTGCGCCGATAATGAACGCAAAGATCACTGAGCCAATCGGCGCACCGATGAGGCGGCCAAGCTGCTTTGCCCAGATGACCGGCATGGACGTTTCGCCTGGTTTCGCCGGCTTGGTCGGCGCTTGTGGTGCAGCCATAAAACGCTCCTGGATGTTGCGCCTGAGCATCTTGCGATGCTGAGGCTACTCTGAAGAGCGGAGGCGGGCACACATCGTACCCGCCTCCTGGTGTTACCGACGTATCTTACCCTGTATTATGGAAAATCAAGAGATGCAGCGGCAACCCCATGTTTTCGTGCTTACCAGCTTCGCTGCGTCGGTGGCGTCAGCGTGCCAGCTTTGATCGCGTTCTCAACTTTGGTGACTTCGGCAGTGATGTCACTGCTGAGGGTGATATTGCCAGGAGCGAAGCCAACGCCACCGTTTTGCAGCGTGAAGGCTGGCTCGTTGGCGCCCTGGAAGTGACCATTCACCACGTCTTTGATGGCAAGGTAGGTGGCAACTTCGACACGCTTCACTGCGCTGGCGATCACATTCTGCGCGTCTGCCTTCTGATCGGTGTCTACGCCAATGCTATAGACGCCAGCCGTATCGGCTGCCTGGAGCGCGCCAAGCCCACAACCACCGGCGACCTGGAAGACGATATCCGATCCCAGACCAATCTGGCTATTTGCTACTGCTTTACACTTCGTCGGGTCGGAGAAGTCTTGCGAGTAACCGACGAGGACATTGACGCCCGGATCTTCCATCTGCGCAGCCCACTTGTAGCCGGCGATGTATTTGTCCACTGGCGGAATGCTGACGCCACCAACGGCGCTGATGGTGTTCTTCTTGAGCTTGGTCGTGCCACCCTTCTCCAGCATTCCGGCAATTACCCCAACCAATGCGCCAGCCTCCTGCTCATGGAAGAGCAGCGGTTCGACATTTGGCAGTGTCAGGCTGTTGCCATTGGCGTCGCTTGGTGTAGAGTCAATTATTGCGAAGTGGACGTTGGGGTATTGCTTGGCCACCGTTGCCACCGCCTGCGCCATCAAGAAGCCAACGGCGATCACCAAATTATAGCCCTGCGAAGCGAAACCCTGGAGGTTCGGGATATAATCTGCGTCGCTCTTGGACTCTTTGACGCTGCCGACTACATTAGAGAAGTCGTGCATAGCATTTTGCAGACCTACATAGGCCAGATGGTTGAACCCTTTGTCGTTGAGGCCGCCGGTATCAGTTACCAGACCAACCTTGACTTTTGGGCCGCTGCTGCTGTTACCGCCACTGCCACAGGCGGCGAGCGCCGGCACAAGCAGCAACAAGAGCGCGCCAATGACGACGAATTGCAAACGAGAACGTTTCATAAGTCTCCCCTTCTACCATCGTTGGTAGATAGATCGCTCCACGCCGGGACATTCAGTACGCGGAAGGAAGGATGAGGCGTGGAGCATAAGTGATGGGTACTACTATATCAGGCGAACAAATCCTGTGCAAGAACACAAGAGCCTGAATACTATACGCCAAAACTGAACTGTTTCTCACGTACTGATTTGATCGCTCTCCGTATGCTCGCCACTGCGAACTGTTTGCCATTCGAGAGCCGGCATCATGAGATGTAGCATAAAAAGTGCCCTCTTCACTCGCATGACTGAAAGTGAAGAGGGAATACTACCAGGTGGACGGCTAACTCTTGCTAGCGCGCGCAACTTTGTTGCGTGACCCTGACGACTTCACATGGCCGTTGTGCCCGTTGTGCCCAGTATGCCCATTGTGGCTGCTCTGCTCACTAGCGACGGCATGGTCGGCGTCGCGCGTCGCAGTGCTGGTGGCGCCGAAGCAGGGTGTACACCAATCCATATACTCCGGGCGCATGCCACGAACGACCTCCGCGTAGAGACGCTGAATCTCGCTCGCAACGGGACCAACCTTGCCGCTACCGATTGGGCGGTGATCCACCTCCACAACCGGCGCAATCTGCGCTCCGGTGCCGGTGAGGATGATTTCATCGGCGCCATAGAGTTCGGTGCGGTCAATCACACGCTCGCGAGTGATGCGATCCATTTCGCGGCGTGCAAGCTGTATCACCGTGTCGCGCGTAACGCCCAGCAAAATATTCTCCGAAGGCGGCGGCGTGACCAGCTCGCTGCCCAGGACCAGGAAAATATTCTCGGCGCTGCCCTCACTGACATGTCCCTCGGCGGTGAGCATGATGGCCTCGTCGAAACCGTTCTGCAACGCTTCGGTTTTGGCGAAGGCGCTATTGACATATGCGCCGGAGATTTTTGCCCGCGCGGGAATCATATTGTCATCCACCCGCCGCCAGGACGAAACACCGCAGCGCAGCCCGGTCGTCGAGACATAATCGCCCATCGGGACGGCGTACATGGTGAAGTGATCGTGCAACTCATGCAGTTTGACGCCGATGATCTCATCAGCCTTATACGCAAACGGGCGGACATAACAGTTCTCACGCAGCCCATTGCGGCGGACCAGTTCGGCGGAGATGTCTACCAGTTCTTGCACCGAATAGGGGAGCGCGATGTTCATGATGCGACAGGAGCGATGCAGACGTTCATAGTGTTCGCGCGCGCGGAAGATGTAGGTTTCTTGCGTTTGGGTGTTCCAATAGCCGCGTAGCCCCTCGAAGCACCCCGTTCCATACGACAATGCGTGGGTCATCACGCCTACTTGCGCCTGATGGGCGGGAATGAACTCGCCGTTCAGGAATACCACCATGTCAGTTCGCTGCGAAAGAGCAGCCGTGTTGGACACGTTCACATGCCTCCTCTGTGTTGGCGCCGTTGCCGCTACATGGGGAATGGGCTTTTCGCCGTCGGCGCGCTTTGCCTACGGCCCAGGTAGAAAGGGCGCAGCAATCCATACAGCCGATTGTCGCCACCTCTACCCCAACGATACGCCTGAAAGCAAGAACGTGTCAAGATGCAATCTGGATAGCAAGGCGTCTCCCTGGCACTACTCAACGCTTAAAATGTGCGTTTTCCGGCGGCAGAAAGCGCCAGTTCGGTTGCCAGGACGGCGGTGCGGTTCGCCTGGTCGAGAATCGGGTTGACTTCCACGAAATCCAGGCTCACCATCTTGCTGCTTTCGGCCACTAATTCCATCGCCATGTGTGCTTCGCGGTAGGTGATGCCCCCGTGGACGGGCGTGCCGACACCCGGCGCCTCCGATGGGTCTACGACATCCATATCAAAGCTAATGTGAATACCCTTTGTGTTGCTCGCAGCCAGTTCGAGGGCCTCACGCGTGACCTCGTAGATGCCACGGCGGTCTATTTCAGACATCGGGAAGACATGTACACCTGCCTCGCGCAGCAGCAACACCTCGCCAGGGTCCAGATCGCGTGCGCCGACGATAGCGATGTGGCGCGGGTCTACATGACGCGCTTTTCCGCTTGTATTCGCCGTGTTGACGAGGCGAGCGTCGCCAAAGCCGGCCAGTGCGCCGAGGATCATCCCGTGAATGTTGCCGGAGGGGCTGGTTTCGTTGGTGTTGAAATCCGCGTGCGCATCGAACCAGATGACGCCGATTTCCCCAAGCGCGTTCGCTGCGCCGCTGGCGGAGCCGAGGGCGATGCTGTGATCGCCGCCAAGCGTAATTGGCAGCGCGCCATCGTTGATGCTCTTCGTCACGCGGGCCGCTAGCTCGTTACAGCAGTGGACGATCTGATCGAGGTATTTCAGCTTAGGATCGCCGTGTGGGCGGGTTTCGCGCCCTTCGACGGGGATTGTGCCGAGATCTTCGACCTCGTGGCCGAGCAGACGCAGCCGCTCGCTGATGTTGGCATAACGAATGGCGCTTGGCCCCATGTCTACACCGCGCCGGTCTGCGCCGAGGTCCATTGGCACGCCCAGAATATTGATACGCATAAACAGTGTTACCTTGTGGTGATTGCCGCAGATGGGCGCCGTTGCCCGCCGTGTGGCGCATCGCCATATGGAGGGCGATGCCGCCGCGTAGTATATCGCTTTGTTCGCCCTGGTGTCCAGGCTATAAGGGAATCAGGGGTACTTGTCCATGAATAGCACCCTCGCTATTTCTGCTTTTGCTGATGAGTTCACCACGTTGCGCGAAATACATGATACGATAAGCGAGATGGCAGTATGGGTGATGTTGGTTGTTCGCCGCTCGCTTTGTTTGAGGAGGTTTCATCTGTTTACCAATCTGGTCACGCAGATTCTCACCCTGCTGGGAAACGTGCCGCCGCCTGTGGTCTATCTCATCCTTGCGCTGTGGATTGGGGTGGATTGCGCCGGCATACCAGTCCCTATGGAGCCGGTGCTGCTCTTTACCGGCGCGCTGGCGGCGCAGGGCAGGATATCGCTGGCGCTGGCGCTTGTGAGCGCCACCTTCGGCGCGCTGCTCTTCGCCAGCCTTGCCTATACTATTGGGCGGCGTATTCGGGGGGAGACGCTGGTGCGAGCAGGCCACTATGTTGGGTTTACCCAGGCGCGCGCCGACCACCTCGATCTCTGGCTGCGGCGTCGCGGACTGCTCGGCGTTATCGTGGCCTCTGTCTGCCCAATGTTACGCACGTTCAGTGGCTATCTGATGGGTATGGCGCAGGTTGCACGCTCTGCCTTCATTCTTGGCGTTATCATCGGTGCGGGCTGCTATAGCGCCTTCTGGCTGGCGCTCGGTACGGAGCTTGGCGAAGAGTATCGCGAACCATTACATCTGCTTGATCAACTTGGCATCGCCGGGGCGCTGGTGCTCGTGGCTGGTGTCGTCGTTATCATCGTGTTGCATCACCTCTGGGGGCGTATGGCGCTCTCTCGTGTTGCTGCGCATTACCATCGTCATCATCACACACATCATCGCCAAGAAAGCCAGGACGAAAGCCCGCCAGACCAGAGAGTTCGCGTGCAGGTAGATCAGGCGTATAACCAATCCGTCCAGGAGCCTGCTCGCCAGCAACCCCGCGAGCAATGAGCTGCCCCGGAGAAACCGGCGCATCGGCTTCTATCAGGAGTTCAAGAGTTCAGGATCAGGATTTGGCAACAAGCGTGAGGGTTGCCATGTCTTGCCCTTCGATGTACGCTGCGACGACGCCGGGTTTCCCTGAAGCGCCATTCCAGGCGTTGCTGGCGAGTGTCGTCATATCTTGTATCAGCGACTGCGCAAACGGCGTTTTTTGCAGCAACAGCGCATCCTGCTGGATTGTCGTCACCCATTGCTCGACGTTGGTGATGTCGTTGACAAGCGTATGCGCATGCGCGCGCAGATTCGCTGTGGCATCCGGCTGGGTTGCCGCCAGCGCCGCATGCTCTGAGGCGCTGGGCAGGTACCCCGTCAGGTCGTGATATTGCGCATCGCTGGCGCCCAAGAGGCCGAAGCCATCCCCAGTCGTTCCGTTTATTTGCGCCAGGCATGGCTGCGAAAGCGGTTGATAATTCGGCCCTTCGGTTCCTTCGATTGTGTCAAGGATATTCTGTGTCTCGCAGTCTACTGCAGTAATGTCCTGGTTCGATGCGGCGGTAGCGAGCGCATGCACCTCGGTTTGCAAGAGGGCGGTTTCTTTCTCTGCGCCGACGAGCAGACCGATCTTTCCCGGTGTGGTGGGAAAACTCACGAGCAGATGGCCAATATGCACAAACGACTGTGGCGGGAAGGTGCCCGCAAGCACCACTTTGCCGACCGGAAGCGTCGCCTGCTCATGCTCCAGAGTCACCTCTAACAGATTACCCGTCGCAAACAAGTTACTGCCTGCCCCGCCTGCCGGTGTGGTGGCGCCGCGATACGAGAGGGTATACCCATTCCCGTGCTTGGTGAGCGTGCCCAGCGGGAGAACCTGCTCGGCCTGCTGGTTAATGAGCCAAGCGCGGTAGGTGTAGCCGCTGTCTGGCGCGCTAAGGCCTGTCGCGTGGATAGTCAGCGCATTGCTTAAGCCGGAGATGGGCGTTGTGCTATCCATAAAGGTTACTTGCCCGGTTGGCACCTGCGCGGCTCCTGATTGGAGCCTGGCAACGGTGAAGACTGTCGCCAACAACAGGGCAACCAGCACGCTCGCGGCAATCATTACGCGCGGGGCAGTGGTCCGCTGGGCAGACTGCTGGCCCGTTCCCCTCTGTGAACTTGAGATGGTGGCTGCGGTTCGCGGCGATGGCTGTGGCAATTCGGCAGGGCCGAAAGGCGCTACCGTGCTACGATCTGGTATCGCATTGGCGCGCGCTGTGACTGCTTGCGGCGGCTGCATCTTGAATGGCACGCGCGCGCTATCCTGCGGGGAAACGATGTCGTGATAGGCATTAGCGAACAGGCCCGGCTGGCTGATACGCTGCGCGGTGTCTTTGGCCAGCGCCCTTGTCAGCAGCGCATCGAGTTCTTCTGGGATGTCCTGTCGGTAGAGCCGCAGAGATGGGATTGGCGCATGTAAATGCTGGTGAGCAATGTCTTCGCGGGTGGCGCCGCTATAGAGCGGTTGGCCGGTCAGCAATTGATAGACGACCGCCGCCAACGCATAGACATCAGTAGCGGGGGTGGCAGGCCTGCCGAGAATTTGTTCCGGTGCGCATGCCTCATTCCAATTGTGGAGAACATACCACTGCGCGTCGTGCCTGCCCTGCTCCAGCATGCGCCGCACACCGAAATCCGAGACGAGAATGCGCCCGTCGCGTTGCAGCGACAGTGAGTCTACCGTCAGGCTGCGGTGAAGCACCAGGTGTTCGTGGGCGTATTCGAGCGCCGCCGCCGTCTGATCCAGATAGCGTCCTACCGTCACCGTGTCCAATGTTCCGCTCTGCGCCAGCCGGTTGCTCAGCGGACGGATGGGGACGAACGGCCAGACGAGATACGGCATGCCCTCGAATACTCCGTAGTCGCTCAGCGGCAGAATATATGGGTGTTGCAGCGCCGCAATGCTATTCGCTTGGCGCCGGAAAACATCCAGCGCGTTACCAGGAGCATCGGTGGCGCCTGTGGCTGCGCCAAAACCGGATGCCCGACCGTCTACAGAGATTGAGAGGATGCGGAGGAGACATTGCGTCCCTTGTGTTGTGGCACGAGCAAGGAAAAGCGCGCCAAGCTCACTCTGCTCCACGAGTTGTTCGATGAGATACGACTGTATCTTCGCGCCGACGAGCCGTGCAAATGCTAGTTGTTGGTCCTGCATTGCTGACCTGTACCCCTCTGAAAGATTGTCCTTCAGTTGCGCCTGATTGTGTGCTGCAATGGCTGTCTATCAAAGACTAACAAGACTGGTTAACGACTATCTGAGACCGTCCGACTATCCGCAGGCATCATAGCGAGGTTGATGGCGATGTGCAAATGCCCTGCCTGTTTGTCCTGTACGACGCCGTTAAAGACCGTTTGCGGTCATGTGAGCGAGAAACTTCACCGCTAAGAAGTACGACACGGGGATACAGCCTATGTGGTTTTGCGAGCTTCTGGTCAAATACGGCCTAATACCTAGGTTCTGTTGACATTTTACCGTAACCAGACGAGCGCGCAGACGAAGTGGACGAAGCCCAGGTAGGAGCGGTCCAACTTGTCGAAACGCGAGAAGATACGGCGAA
>JAJPKE010000002.1 GCA_021323855.1 Chloroflexota bacterium
GTCCGAGCCAGTACCAGCAACGCCGCTCGTTTTGCCTCAACTATTGGACAGTGAGACTTGCCAAGCGGAGGGCTTCTTCCAAAATGTTGAGTGCTGCGTTCAGGTCGCGGTCACCGACCCAGCCACACGCCGAGTTAAAACATATATAGATGCGCTCGCGCTCGTCTATCTCGCGCACATGATGACAGCGATGACAGCGTTTGGTGGAGGGGAAGAACCGACCCACTCGCTGCACCTTTGTGCCATGCGCTTGCGCCTTCGTCTCTATATAGTACGCCAACTTCCCCAACGAGGCATCCGATGCAGAGAGCGCTCGTTTGCGGTTCTGGAACATGCCGCGTACATTTAAGCTTTCCAAGCCGATGAACCCATAGCGTTCAGTGACATAGTACGAGACTTTGTGCAACAAGTCATCGCGCAAGCAGCGGATGCGATAATGCAGTCTCGCTAGCTTCCGTTTGGTCTTCTCGCGATTCTTGCTGCCCTTCTGGCGACGTGCCAATTGCTTATTCAGGCACCGGACTTGGGCTAAGAGATGACGGAGTGGTTTTTGGTTTTCAAACCGCGTGTCATCGCTCAGTGTGGCTAACCGCATGAAGCCAGCGTCAATGCCCACGGGTGGTCCATCCACCGGAGTTTGGGCACTTACTACTTCCACCTGTACACTCAAGAACCACCAACCGGCTTCCTGGCGAATTGTCGCGCCCATGATTTTCCCAGAAAAGCGCAGTTTCTCCGCCAGATTAACCTTGCCCAAGTTGCGCTTCATCCGCGTCCGTTTGGTGATCGGTTCTCCTTTGGCTTCCCGTTGGCGCACGAGAAACTCACCCAAGAGTGGCACCTGCACCCAATGATCGCCGACCGTAAACTTATCATTGGCCAGATAGAACGATTCCTGCGACCGCCCTTTCTTCTTGAATTGGGGATACTTCGCCCGTTTGGCAAAGAAATTCCGAAAGGCGTTGCCCAGATCGTCGAACGCTCCCTCAACTACACACTTTGTGACTTCATAGGTCCAGGGAAACTCGCTGCCACGAATGGCGTTGAATTGTTTCTTGAGTGCAAACGCCGCAGGTTGTTCACCGGCCTGATACTGGCGTTGCCATTCGGCCAGCCCCCAGTTGAAAATAAAGCGGCGGGTACCACAAGCACGGCGCAAGTATTCCTCTTGCTCAGCAGTTGGATGCAGCCGGATTTTGTGTGCCTTGATAACCTTTATAGTTGTCACCTCCACTGTTACACTTCCGGGCAATGCGGGTTGACCCGGCAATGCTCCGCCAGCATGATGGCTTTCAGTTGCTCGATGGCTTCTTGCAGCCGTTCGCGCCGGTTGACGATGACGTAATCATAGCTGGGCATCTGCGCCATCTCCCGCTCAGCGTTGATGAGGCGCAGCGCACGCTGCTCCGGCGAATCCTGGCCGCGTAGATCGAGCCGCGCCGTCAGGTCTTCAATGGATTCGGGCGCGAGAAAGACGAAGACGGCTCCGCGTGTGCGCTGGCGAATGGTCTGCGCGCCCTGCGGGTCAATCGTCAGGATGACATCACGTTGCGCCGCAAGCTGCTCGCGCACCGGCGCAGCGGGCACGCCGTATTGATTGCCATGCACCTCGGCAAATTCCAGCAGTTCGCCCTGCACGATCATCTGCTGGAACTGCTGATGTGTGCGGAAATGATAATGCACGCCGTCAATTTCGCCGTCGCGCGGGCGGCGGGTGGTCGCTGTGACGACGATATACCCCGGCCAGCCTTGCTCCACCAATGCTTTGGTAATGGTCGTCTTGCCAACGCCGGACGGGCCGGACAGCACCATCAGCAGCGGACAGCGCTTCACCTGCACGAGGGATAACTTCTCAGAAAGGGGACTCTCACCGGCGTCTCTCACGGCCTCACCCGCTCCTCTTGTCTTGCCCTGGGCATCGTCTCGTTTGCCTTGATTGTCTTGATTGTCTCGTTTGTCTCGCCAATGCTACATATCCTACATGTTATACTATAGCGCCGCCCTGTGTCGCCTCGTGGCGCTCCAGCGGCGGGAAACGCGCAGAAACAAGGGAAATCGAGCAGGTTTGCTGCCATGAATGTAGATGCTCTGACGCTGACCGCGCTGGTTGGTGAGTTCCACGAAACGCTGATCGGCGCGCGCATAGATGATGTGATCCAGCCGACGCCGCATGCCGTAGCGCTTCAGACGTATGGCGCGGGACGCAATCGCTGGCTCATCGCCTCAGCGCACCCCCAGCTTGCCCGTGTCCACTACATCGAACGCAAGCCACGCAAGCTGGTGCAGGACCCGCCAGCCTTCGTTATGCTGCTGCGCAAATATCTGGAAGGCACGCGAGTCAGCGAAGTACGGCAGCCAGCCTGGGAGCGCCTGATCGAGATTGGCTGTGTGCGTGGGCCGCAGGAGGCTGCAAACCGCCGGGTCTGGCTCGTCGTTGAGATTATGGGGCGTGTCAGCAACCTCATTCTGCGCGATGACAACGGCCTGATTCTTGGCTCGCTGCGGCATGTCGGCGCTGGCGAGAATCGCTATCGCACGATTGCGCCCACTATCCCTTACCGCTATCCGCCGCCGCAGACGCGCGCGCTCCACGGCGAGACAATGCCACGCATCGAGCCGGAAAACGTCACCGCCAGCGAATTAGAGGAAGCGGGAGCCGAGATGCTGGCGGCGGGACCGAAACCACGCGGACGCGCCGGGCGTAAAGGCCTTGCCGGACGCACACAGCCCTTGATCGTTGCCGATGTGCTGATGGCGCATCTGGCAGGCTTTGGGCGCGAGCTGGCTGGGGAGGCGGTGGCGCGGGCGCTGGGCGCGCCTGACGCGCCGCTCACCACCGGTGTGCGCTGGAATCGCGTCGCTCACGAGGCGCGCGAACTGGCGACGCTTTCGACGACGAAAGCCTGGGAGCCAACGCTGGTGTACCGCAGCGCCGATGAACATGCGCGCCCTTTTGCCTTCGCCGTCTATCCGCCGCGCCAGTATGGTGACGGGGCGATCCTGCGTCCGGCGGCAAGCGTGAATGAGATGCTCGCCACCTATTATGAGGATGCCGAGTGGTACAACGCCGTCGAAGGCGCGAAGCAGGAGTTGCGGCACGCATTGCAGACGCAGCGCGACCGCTGCCTGCGCAAAGATGAGGCGCTACGCGGCGAACTGGCGCTGTTGGATGAGATGCAACAACTCCGCGAGGAGGCGGATATCTTGCTCGCCTTCCAGCAGGAGGTGCCGGAACATGCCAGCAGTTTTCGCATCGAAAATCCCTTCACAGCGGGCGAGGGTGACGCGCAGACAGTGACTATTGCGCTCGATCCGCGTCTCTCGGCGGTGGAAAACGCCAACAAAAAGTACGACCGCTACCACAAGCTCCAACGCGCCGGCAGCCGTATCCCGCCGCAGATCGAAGCCAACGAGCTGGAACTGGCGCATATCGAACAGTTGCGCACAGACCTGGCGCTTGCTGAAACGCCAGCCGAGATTGCGCTCGTCCGTGCCGAGGTGGCTGAGGCCGGGTACTTGCGTGGCGCGAAAGATGCGGGAAATCTCCATCGGTTAAACAAAGGAGTAAAAGGCGGCAAGGCAGGCAAAAGCGGCAAAGGCGGTAAGGGTGGTAAAAGCGGCAACGCAGGGCAGGCGGCCAAACGTGGCGCGGAGGGTGGTTCGCCATTGCGCCGGCAATCCAGCGATGGCTTTTTGCTGCTGGTGGGCAAGAACAGCCGCCAGAACGAGGAAGTTACGTTCCGCGAGGCCAGCGCCAACGATCTGTGGCTGCACGCGCGTGGTGTCCCTGGCGCGCATGTCATTATCAAATCCGGCGGGCGGCCAGTGCCGCAGACCACAGAACGTGAGGCCGCTGCGCTGGCCGCCTATTACAGCCAGTCGCGCGCTGCTGGCAGCGTGCCGGTAGATATCACGCAGCAACGCTATGTGCGCCACATGAAGGGCGGCGGCCCTGGCATGGTGATCTATGAGCGCGAGCATACCATCCAGGTCTCCCCGGCGGAGATAGAAGAATAGGGACGCGGCTTTGAAAACCCGGCGCACGGATGCGATAGGCTAAAGCCACATGGACGCCGCGCCACATCAACAATGGACTTCAGTCCACTATTTGCGTGTGCTGGCACTTCAGTCCACTATTTGCGTGCGCCGGCACTTCAGTGCCGCGAGCGCGCATGCCTTTGCTATGATCTGTGCAAGGCGCTGGTTTGGTGCGCCTCACTCATCGGGGGAGAATAAGAGAACACATGGCACACAATACGAGCGGGCGGCGGATGAAGATTGGCCTTATGCCCGGACTCGAAGAGCAATCGTTTGGCGGGCAGACGCCGCGTTTCCGTGATATTCAGGCGCTGGCGCAGGCGGCGGAGCAGGTTGGTTTCGATTCGTTCTGGCTGGCGGACCACTTTCTTTTCCGCTTTCCCAATGAAGCTGAGATGGGGCAATGGGAAGTCTTTACCTTCCTGAGTGGCATCGCCGCTGTCACCTCGCGTATCGCGCTTGGCCCGCTGGTCGCCTGCACCTCGTTCCGCGAACCGGCGCTGCTGGCGAAGATGGCCGATAGCCTGGATGAAATCAGCGAGGGACGCTTCATTTTGGGGCTGGGCGCAGGCTGGCACGAGCCGGAATACACTGCGTTCGGTTTTCCCTTCGATCACCGCGCCAGCCGTTTCGAGGAGGCGCTGCACATCATCCTGCCGCTCTTGAAAGAAGGGCATGTTGACTTTGCAGGCCAATATTATTCGGCGCGCGATTGTGTGCTGCGCCCGCGTGGTCCTTCGCGCTCCGGCCCGCCGATCTGGATTGGCGCTGGCCGCCCGCGCATGCTCGATCTGGTGGCCCAGCATGCCGACGCCTGGAATACCGTCTGGCACCGGACGCCAGAGCGTGTGACCGAGGAGTACGCCAAGATGCTGGAAGCCTGCCAGCGTGTCGGGCGCGACCCTGCGACGCTCGAATTGACTGCTGGCACACTGGCGCATATCCTTGCTCCCGGCGAACAGCCAAAGTCCGACGAGAAGCCCATCGTCGGCACGGCGGAAGAGGTGGCCGCGAGCCTGCGCGCCTTCGCTGATGCGGGCGTCACGCACCTGGTGGTGCAGGTCGAGCCGACAGATGTGAGCGGCGTCGAGCGGTTCGCCGCCGTTCTTGATCTGCTGGACAAAGCGTAAAACGCCCGGCTGATGACTCTGGATGACTCTGGATGGCTCACTGGTCTATCAAACTGGCTGTCTTGTCCCACTGCGCTTGACGTAGTATTCGCGGACAGGCGATAATACGAGTGAACGCGCGAGGTCAAAGACGACGAACGGGCGCGCGGGTGGCAATGAGACCGGGAGCCACCCGCGCGCTCTGTTTTAGCCGTTCTAGCAGGCCATTCCCTAATCGCTATTGCTCAGCCTTTTCGTCGTTCGCTATACTCGCGCCAATAGCTAACAGCTCATAGCAATACAGCCAGATGTGCCAGGCCTGATTCGTCGCGACTTCGATCCCAAATGCCGTGCTTCCTCTTCTATTGGGAAGTGATGCGGATGCGTAGTGGAGGGGCATCATGCGCGCGACTGCGCTCGATGGACAATCGGATAAGACTCCCCAGGCGGCAAAGAAGCCTACTGGCGGGAGGGTGCAGACGATGACGGACACGCCACCAACCGAATCCCTGCGTGCCCTGCTGGACCTGTGTGCCCGCTACATGTCGCCCGCTGATCTCGACGTGCTGCGCGCCGCCTACACTGTTGCCGATACCGCGCATGCCGGCGTCCGGCGCGTCTCCGGCGAGCCGTATATCGAGCATCCTATCGCCGTCGCCACTATCCTTGCTGAGCTTGCGATAGATGTCTCCGGCATCGCCGCCGCGCTGCTGCACGATACCGTTGAGGATACGTCGCTGACACTCGATGCGGTGAAGGCGCAGTTCGGCCCTGTGGTTGCGCGCATCGTGGACGGCGTGACCAAGTTCAGCGCGGAGGCAGCAGAACTTGCCGCCGATGACTCTCGCCCTCCACGCCCTCATCATCACCATACACGCGATGAAATGGAAGATGCGCGCCTCAAACGCGAACGCAAGGCACGTCAACAATCTGAGACGGTGCGCAAGCTGTTGCTGGCGATGAGCCAGGAGCCACGGGTGGTGTTGGTCAAGATTGCCGACCGCCTGCACAATCTGCGCACGATGGAGGCGATGTCGCCACGCCAGCGCGAAAACAAGGCGCGCGAGACGCTCGATATTTACGCCCCGCTTGCCGGACGCATTGGTCTCTATCTCATCAAATCTGAACTGGAAGACCGCGCGTTTTACTTTCTCGATCAAGAGGCGTATACGCGGGCGGAGGCGCGGCTGGCAGACGAAGCGATGAAACGCGGCAGCTGGGCGCGACGCATGTGTGAGCGGACCGAGAAAGAACTGGCGACGCAGGGAATACGCGCCTGTGTGAACTGGCGACTCAAGCATCCCTATCGCAGCCACCGCGAAGCCGAGGATAACGGCATGGACATCGGCGGACTGCATGATCTGATTGCTTTTCGTGTGTTGGTCAATTCCAAAGATGACTGTTACCAGGCGTTGCGTGTGATTCATTCCCTCTGGCTTCCTTACGGCGACCGCATCCGCGATTACATTGCGAACCCCAAGATCAACGGCTACCAATCGTTCCACACCGCTGTTTTCGCCCTGGATGGCCGCATGGCGCAGTTTCACATTCGCACGCATCGTATGCACCGCGCCGCCCAGCATGGCATCGCCACCTACTGGCTGGAGCGCGCCGCGCGAGGCGAGCGGGTGGATGAGAAAGCGCCGATTCGTGTCGAGCAGGTGCTTGGCTGGGTGACGCAACTGGCCACCTGGCATGAAGAACTGGGGTTGAGCGCCGAAGCCTACGTCGCCACCATCCAGGGAGACCTGCTGGAAGAGCAGGTGGTGGTCTTTACGCCCAAAGGCGAGGCGCGCGAGATGCCCGAAGGCTCAACCGTGCTGGATTTCGCCTATCGCATCCATACTGACATCGGCGACCACGCCACCGGCGCGCAGATTCGCACCAACAGCAATCAAGGCATCCTGGTGACGCATCATGTGCCGGTGGATTACGTGCTTCAGCGAGGCGATATTGTGCGCATTATGACCTCGCCAGAGACCCATCCGAATCCAAACTGGTTGACCATCGCCCAGACCCGTTACGCCCAGGAACGTATCAGCCGCGCCCTTCGCCTGCTTCGCCGCTCCGCCGATATCACCGCCGACCGCACCCGCCACACCAATGACCAGACAGTTCCCCTGGAACCGGATTATCCTTTGCCACTGCGCCATCCCTCCGGCAAACTGGCGCGTGTCGAACTGGCGCGCTGTTGTTATCCCTGTCCGGGTGACGCGATTGTCGGCGTTGCCAAAGCGCGCAATGCCGTGGCCATTCATCGCACCTGTTGCCATACGCTCAAACGGACATTGGAGAAACGCGCCAGGGCCGGCCTTGCCTATGCTGAGGCGATTCCCGTCGCCTGGCAGGAGATACAACCCCTCACGTATAGGGTACACTTATTGATAGGCGGGGAAGATCACGCTGGATTGATGTATGAGCTTTCCGCCTGCGCTGCGCGCATGGGACTGAACGTTTCCGGAACGAAGGCCGATGCCAACCAGTCCCGTTACAAAGCCGCCGTCACGCTGACGCTGGACATTCCGCCCGGCATGCGCCATGAGCCGGTGATGCACCGCTTGCAGCGCGCCGTTCCAAGCATTACCAGTATCCGCAGAGATACCAGCAAAGGCTGTGAGCCAGAGCTACCGTTATGATACACGCAAACCATATGACGCCCACGCCGGATGGTGGATTGGGGACTGTACCCATGCCGATGGCGCCATCAACTGAAGAAACCAATCTCATCGAGACGGTCAAGAGCTACCAGCGCCCCGGCGATGTCGAGCATGTGCGGCGTGTGCTGGACTATGCCCGCGAGTTGCGTGAGCTGCGCCGCCTGGCACTGCTTCAAGCGCCCACCCACACTGCCAAAGCTGAAAAGACCGAAAAAGCGGCCAGAGGAGAGAAGGCCGAAAAGAGCGAAAAGGCTGAAAAGGCTGAAAAGACTGAAAAGATTGAAAAGACTGAGCCAGCCGGACAGGCAAAAGCAACTGCCATACAGCAGGATTTTAGCTACGTCCTCGGCGTCGCGCAGACGCTGGCGGACGCCATCCATATTGACGCGATCAGCCTGGCCGCCGTACTGCTCTATCAGGCCGTCGAGAACAAACAGGTCTCGCTGGATGATGTGCGCATGCGGCTGGCGGGCGAGTTTGGCGAGGCGGTCGCGCAGACCATCGCCAACATCGAGCGCTTCGATTCGCTCCAGCGCCCGCGCGAAGAGCTACGCCGCCATGCCGCCGCCACCGAAACCGAAGAAACGACGCGCGACCGCAGGCGCAGCCGCGAACGCCAGCGCCAGCAAGATGCTGAGAATCTGCGCAAGATGTTCGTCGCCATGACGGAAGACCCGCGTGTCGCCGTCTTCAAGATCGCCGATCAGTTACGGCTGATGCGCGCCGTTCGCGAGGCAGCAGATTATTGGTATGCGCGCGACAAGGCGCAGTTGACGCAGCCTGCCGATGCGCTGGCAGCCGCCGCGCCGCAACCTGCCCCCCAATGGACCGCAGATGAGTGCCGTATGATGGCCGAGGAGACGCGCGACATCTATGCGCCGCTGGCGGGTCGGCTGGGCATGGGGCGCGTGGAGGGCGAACTCGAAGACCTCGCTTTCGCCGTGTTGGAGCCGGATGATTATGCCTGGCTGAGCGATGCCGTTGCCAACTATATCCAGGAGCGGGGCGCGTATGTCGAGCGCGTCTGCGACATCTTGCGCAAAGAGATGCGCGCAATCGGGTTAAACGCCGAGATATCCGGGCGTGTCAAGCACCTTTATAGCATCTACAAGAAGGTGCAGCGCATGGCCAGCCATGACCTTTCCACGCTCTATGATATCCTGGCCTTTCGCATCATCGTGGAGACGACAGCGGATTGCTACATGGCGCTTGGTCATGTGCATGGGTTGTGGAAGCCGATGGAGGGGCGCATCAAGGATTTCATTGCCAACCCCAAGCCCAACGGCTATCAATCGTTACATACGACGGTCTTCTGCCTGGACGACCGGCTGGCGGAAATTCAAATTCGCACGCGCCAGATGCACGAGCAGGCGGAATATGGCGTGGCGATGCACTGGTATTACAAAGATGTCGGCGATTCGGCCTCTGCGCAGGCAAAGTCGCTGCAAAGCTGGGTGCAGCAGGTCAAAGAATGGCAGCAAGACATTCAGCTCCCTGGTGGCCGCGCTGAGCGGGCGATTGAATCTGCCAGAGACAATGTGCTGGTGAAGGAACAGATTTTCGTCTTCACACCGGCAGGCGACGTGAAAGAGCTGCCAGCAGGCGCGACACCGCTAGACTTCGCCTACCTGGTGCATACCGACGTGGGCAACCATGTCGCCGGGGTACGCATCTCCACCACCGATAGCAATGGCCGGCTGGTGAAGAAATTGGTGCCACTGGACTATGAACTCAAGAACGGCGATGTCATTGAGGTTATCAAGCGCAAAGACGCCCACCCCACGCGCGACTGGCTGCATGTCGCGCGCACCAAGAGCGCCCGCGACAAGATTCAGCGTTATCTCAAGGCACATGAACGCGATATTGACCTGCAAATCGGGCGTGAGCGGCTGGACCGCGAGCTACGCCTCATCGGGCTGCGCAAGGGTTTCGAGGAGTTGAGTGATGACGATCTTGCCTGGCTCGTGACGACCTTCGATCAGCCGGACCTGGATACGCTCTTGGTGGCCATCGGCGGTGAAAAGTTGCGGGTGTCGCTGGTGATTGCGAAGGTACGCGAACGTTTCTTTCCGCCTGCCGCTGTGGAGGCGGAGATTGGCGAGGCGACCACACCTGCGCGCGAGCAGCAGGTCGGCGCGAGCGTCGGCGGTCTCTCCGGCATGCTGACGCGGCTCGCCACCTGCTGCAATCCGCTGCCGACCGACGAGTTGATGGGCTATATCACGCGCGGGCGTGGCGTCGTCATCCATCGGGCGGACTGCGCGAATCTGGCGCACCTGCTGGAGAAGGAGCCGGAGCGCGCGGTGGCCGTCGAGTGGCCGACAAAGCTGGATGGGCATGAGCATTTTCGCGCGCCCATCGTCATCGAGGCGCGCGACCGCACCGGCCTGCTGGCGGATGTTACCGGCCTCATCACCGGCATGAAGATCAATATGCTCAAAGTGACGACAGTGACGAAATCGAACCGCGCAACCATCACCGCCATGCTGGAGATTCAGCGCCCCGATCAACTCAGTGCCGTCATCAAGGCGCTACGCGAGGTGCCCAGCGTGCAATCTGTTGAGCGGAAACGCAGCGGCGAGAAGGGGTCATCTGCGCATCGTGGTTAGATGCCCCACCCCTGACCCCACCCTCGTGCGCGGGAGAGGGGAACCAGAGCGACCTCACCCTCAGCCTATGCCTGCAAGCAAAGCGGGACCACTACGGAGTTACCACTTGGGCGCTTCGGCTTCGCGCGCCTCTTCCAGCAGCCGCTCGAAGCTGGCGAAACGCTCAGGCGTGATCTTCCCTGTCGCCAGCGCCTCGCGCAGCGCGCAGCCTTCTTCGTTCTCGGAGTGGTCGCAGTTCTCATAGAGGCATTCACCGGCAAAGGGACGCAGTTCGACAAAGGCGCGTGCCAGGTCCTCAGATGGCACATTCCAGAGCGCCAGCTCGCGGATGCCAGCGGAATCGGCCAGCCAGCCACCCTCTTTCAGCGGCAGCAGGCGCACGCCGGTTGTGGTGTGGCGGCCCTTGCCCGTTGCATCGCTGATTTCCGCGGTGCGCTGGTTCGCCTCCGGCATCAATACGTTCATCAGCGACGATTTGCCCACGCCTGACGGCCCCGTCAGCAGCGAGGTGCGATCTTTGAGGTAATCGCGCAGCGTCTCCACGCCGTTACCTGTGGCGGCGCTGGTATAGAGCGTGCGATAGCCCAGGCCACGGTAGAGCGTCTCCGCCGCCGCAATCTCCGGGCTGATGCCGAGGTCTACTTTATTCAGGCAGATCGTCACCTCGATGCCCGCATGTTCGCAGAGGGCGAGATAGCGGTCCAGCATGCCAAAGTGCGGCTCCGGCTCGCGCACAGCAAAGACCAGCACCGCCTGATCGAGATTCGCCAGCATCACATGCTCGTCGCCGGATTCGCTGCGCGCCCGCGATAGCACCGTGCGGCGCGGCAGCACCTCTTCGATGATGCCCTGGCCGCCGCCAAGCGCGGTGAAACGCACATGGTCGCCAGGAGCGATGCGTGTTGGCGCGCTGTTGCCATTGGTGTCATTAGTGTCATTAGTGTCATTGGCGCTGTTGCGCGAGCTGCTATTCTGCGGCGGGATGGGAGCCGTTGAGGAGGATGGCTGGCGTAGCGGACGGGAGAGACGCGCGTGGGTGGCATTGGAGGCGGATTGCCGGGGAGCGGGCGGCTGCTGGCGAGACTTTTGCAGGCGACCGCGCAGGGTGCAGAGATAGGTTTCGCCGTTGGCTGCGACCTCAAAGAAGCCGCGAGAGATAGCGACGACCAGCCCTTCGCGCGGCTCTGGTTTCGCCGCTGATACCGCCGGTACGATGGATACGGTCGCAATCGCAGGTACTGGCTCGTGCTGCTGGTCACTATCTGCAATGTTTGCCATTCGCGCTCCCTGGTCGTCTCTGATAATTTCCGCTGGGCCTCCGCCCTGCTGATTGCCTGGAAACGGAGGCCATCTTGTGCTGTACTGCTGTCAGCGTATCCGCTCGCACGCAGAAACGTCAAGCGATGGCGGAAATACCGCCCAAACCGCATGAAACAGATGAAACAGATGAAACAGATGAAACAGATGAACGGGCTAAGCTATAGCAGAGCAGTGATATAAAATAAAAGGCTGCAATCTCGTCTCAACCACTGTGATTTAATACGCCAGCCACCGGCAACCGCTATCCTGATTATCCTGGCTCTGCTGCGATTGCCTGCGGAAGTGAGAGGCTCCGTGCATACTATCACGAAACCCCTGGCTGCCATAGATGTTGGCAGCAATACGATTCACCTCATCGTCGCGCGCATCACTCATGATGGCAATGACGTAGATTATATCGCCGATGAACTGGAACTGGTGCGCCTGGGCGCCGATGTCAGCGCCAGCGGCACTATCGGCCCCGAACGCATGGCCCGCGCGCTCGCCGTCATTCGTGCGCAGGCAGAGGTTGCGCACGCGCACCACGCTGATACAATTCTCGGCATTGCCACCGAAGGAGTGCGCATCGCCTCCAACGGCCAGGAACTCATCAAACGCGCGCAGGCGGAGGCTGGCGTGCATATCGAGATGATTAGCGGCGACCAGGAGGCGTCGCTGACCTATTGGGGCGGCACTAGCGGCTTACGCTCTATCCGTGAGCAGCGCGCGGTCCTCGATCTAGGCGGCGGTAGCCTGGAAATCGTGGTGGGGACGAATAGCCGGATTCATTGGCGCACGTCGTTGCCGCTCGGCTCCGGCGTTATGCACAGCCGTTATGCTGTCTCAGACCCCAACACACCTGCAGAGCTAGATACTATCGAGCAGGTGGTGCGGGAGACGCTGTTACTGGACATTCCGCCGCTGCCCGTCCGCGAGGCGATTGCCTGCGGCGGCACGGCGACGACACTGGCGGCGCTGGCTGGGAGAGTGTTGCAAGATGTGCATCCTACCGCACACCCCGGCGATAAGCTCACCAGCAATGGCACGCGCCGCATCCGCTATCTGACACGCGAACGCATGGAGTGGCTACGCGCGCTGATTCAATCGCAGTCCGCCGCCGACCTTTCCCGCCGCTATGATATTGACCCCAATCGCGCGCTGTTGCTGGGCGCAGGCGTCGCCGTGCTGATCGCCACGATGGAGCAGCTTGGCGCGGACTCGCTGCGCATCCGCAAGCGCGGCATCCGCGAGGGCGCGCTGCTGGCCTATACCCATGTCGGTGAGCGCTGGCTGGAAGACGCAACACGCGGCGAAGGGTGGTCATCTAGTACAGGATGATTGGCTCACCGTCGGCGACGTGATAGTAGACATAGGCCATGTTGTCTTCGGGGAAGTTGACACAGCCATGCGAGCCGCCGCTGAAGGCCAGCGGGTCCCAGTGCGGCAGATTCGAGCCTGGGCCGAACTTGTAGCGCCACCACGCATCGTGCAGGAAGAAGCCGCCCGGCGCATAGCGCACGCCATAGTTGATCGGCGTTGGCGCATACCAGAGGGCTGATCCTTTTGGATCGCCTGATTTGAACTCGGTGTGATATTCGTGGTCAATCGCATACCAGAGGAACGGCGGCGATGGCGCCTCCGGGCGTCCAGTGGTGACGTATGACCAGTAGACCAGTTTACCATTGGTGTACAGCCGCGCCGTTTGCTCGCGCAGCGAAACCACCACTACGCTGCCCTGCATCAGCCCATACTGCTGCATCAGGCTGAGGTCGGTCGCATGCGGCTCCCACGGCGGCGTCGGGTCATTGAGGTTATCTACCAGAGCGCGCAGGTTGGTCATCATGATCGTCGTCTCGGCGTCGGCGTTCTCGAACTCCTGCACGGTGGACGCGGCCAGTGTGTCACCTATCGGGCTGCCGATGTTGCCAGGAGCGCCGATGCCGACGTTGGAACTGGCGTACTCATAGGCGTTCAGCGGATTCTGCGCTTGCACCGTATTGATGAGTGCTTTCAACTGATTCAGATCGTAGTTTGCTTTGCCGCGCACCAGCGGCAGCGTCATATCGTTCGTTTGCTGGTTGATTGTCTGCGAGAAGGTCAGATAATCGGCCAGCGTCCTGGCATTTGCCAGCAGTGTCGCGTCGCCGTCGTGTTCCTGCTGGAACTGCTTGGCGGCGGCGTTCTCGCCGTAGGTGTGCAACAGATTGATGCGCGCCTGGAACGCATCCAGCAGTGTCGAGCCGATATAAGGCATCGTCTCGGTTTGGTCTGCCATGAGTTGATTGATCTGGCCGTCAATCACGCCGACCAGCGCCTGATAGCGTTTCGGTGGTGAGGCAGCGTCGAATGCGGCGAGGTCCTGATTATAGTTATATTGCGCCAGCGCCGAGTTGATGCCGGAGTTATGAACTGCCTGCAATACCGCCTTGAAGTCTTGCAACCGCTGGTAGGCGGGCCAGAGCGCGTTGAGAGCTGCTGTCTGCGCCTGCACCAGCGCATCAATCGTGGCGAAATCTTTGGCCGTTTTAGCGTTGCCAAAGTCCGCGCTTGCCTGATCGAAGCGCGCCTGGTAGACGTTCGCCTCGCTGAATCCCTGGCTGCGGCGTTGGTTGAGAATCTTGCTGAACGCCTGGATATCTTTGCCGGTCTGCTGTTGTAGCACCTGCGGCGCCGTCTGCTCGATGCCGATCAGTTGGTTGTAGAGCAAGTTATAGTTGGTGGCGGCGTCCTGGTAGTTGTAATTGAAGCCACCAGCGCCAGAAGCAATCTTCTGTTCCTGAGACTCGATGGGCTGCAAGAGCGAATTAGGGATGCCCAGGTCGTTATGCGCATGCGTCAGCTCGTGATCCAGCTTTGACTTGCTCTGCTGCGCCGCCGCCTGGTCGCCGCTGCTGGCACAGGAGGCCAACAGCATGCTCAGCAGTACCAATCCCGTCGCCAGCACAAAGAAGGCAGGCAGCCGCCGGACCAATGGCCGCGCACTGCGGGTTACATCGGCGCCTCTTGCACTATTCCTCGCATCATCAGCAGTACTAGATGTGCTACTATGCCTCTGCCACATACCCAGGCCGTACCTCCTCAACGTCCCTACCCACCAGGTTAGCGCGGCCCCCTAACCGCCGGAAACTGGCACAATGGAGCTTGCAGGAAATACAAGTATTCCTCTGCTCTACCATTTTTACACGTTCGCTTGTGCTATTGAGTAACATCAAAAGGGGAAGTATAGCCAAAGCTGGCAGTTTTGCCTGCCAGCTCATGACTCACTGTGTGGTACGGCCTTGCGTTACCAGCCGCGCTACAAGCGGCGCTACAAACCGAGGCCCCCCGGTCCGCCGAAATTGCCGAAGCCGCCGCCCATGCCGCCAAGTCCACCCAGACCACCAAGCTGGCGTAGCTGCTTCAGCCGGCCACGGCCCATGCCTTTCTGCATGCCCATGACCTGTTTCATCATCTTCTGGGCGTCCTTGAACTGCGAGAGCAACTGATTGACCTCTTGCGGTGTCGTGCCGCTGCCGCGCGCAATGCGACGTTTGCGGCTGCCGTTGATGATATCGGGATTGTGGCGCTCCTCGGCGGTCATCGAAAGGATGATCGCCTCGGCTATCTTGAGTTCTTTGCCGTCTTCCAGCGCAGCCTTCATCTCAGGGTCGCGCAGCGCTTTGCCAACCCCAGGAATCATCTCCAGGAGTTGTGACATCGAACCCATCTTGCGCAGTTGCCGCATCTGCTGCAAGAAGTCTTCCAGATCGAATGAAGCGTTAGCCATCTTCTTCTGCATCTGAAGGGCCTGCTTCTCGTCAATCTGCTCGCGGGCGCGCTCGATCAGCGTCATCACGTCGCCCATGCCCAGGATGCGCGTTGCCAGCCGGTCCGGGTAGAACGGCTCCAGTGCGTCGGTCTTTTCGCCGGTGCCCATGAACTTGATGGGCACGCCAGTCACCTGCCGCACCGACAGCGCCGCGCCGCCACGCGCGTCGCCATCCATCTTCGTCAAGATCAGGCCGGTCAGCCCGACGGTTTTATTGAACTCATCAGCCACGCGCACCGCGTCCTGGCCGGTCATCGCATCCACCACCAGCAACACTTCCTGCGGCTGAGTGCGCTGGCGAATCGTCGCCACTTCCTGCATCAGCGCATCGTCTATGTGCAGGCGACCGGCGGTGTCGAGGATCAGCACCGTGAGCGCCTGCTCGCGCGCCCATCTGACGGCGCGCTGTGTGATGTCCACTGGCTTGTTTCCCTGTGGCTCCGCATAAACGGGGATGTCGAGCTGGCGGCCAAGCTGCTGCAACTGCTGAACGGCGGCGGGGCGCTGCATATCGGCGGCCACCATGCCCACCTTCTGCCCGTTCTTGCGGAAGTAAGCGGCAAGCTTGGCGGCGTGCGTCGTCTTACCGGAGCCTTGCAGACCAACCAGCATCAGAATTGTCGGCGGCTCACCGGCGAACTTAATCTTCGTGGCTTCGGGGTCATCGCCGCCCAGCATCTCCACCAATTCATCGTGGACGATGCCAATGATGTGCTGCGCCGGTGTCAGGCTTGCCAGCACTTCCGCGCCAAGCGCGCGCTCCTGCACCTTGTTGACAAACTGCTTGACCAGCTTGAAATTGACATCGGCTTCGAGTAGCGCCTGCCGCACCTCGCGCATGGCATCGGCAACATCTTTTTCAGTGATCTTGCCCTTGCCACGCATGCGGTCGAAGATGTTATCGAGCCGCTGTGTGAGACTTTCGAACATTATGGATACCTCGCTTGCGAAGGAGTTGAACGCCGGAAATGATACTTGATGATATCCACATGATATCTGCTCAATCCTATTCAGTATACCATTCTGTTGCCCATTGCTCCTGCATAAATGACTTCCGTTTTGCCGCGCAATGCAAAGAATAGACCTCTAGACGATCATCCTTCCCATCATGCTTAGTTCATGTTCATCCACACCCGAAGGGGAACCGACATGTTACGCCATGATAACGTCCTGATTGATCGAGTAGTGGCACTGCCGGAGCAGGCCAGACAGCGGCAGAATCTCACGTTGAGCCGTGACGAAACCACCGGACGGAGCCAGCGCATCGAGAGCATGCTGACGGCTGAACTCTGGGAAGATCATGGGATGCTCTATCTTCAGGTGATCGCGGATAGCACACAGATTATTCATGAGGATGGCCAGTCGCTTGTCGTGCCGCGTGGCATCTATCGCGTCCGCGTGCAGCGAGAATACACATTGCTGGCGAGCTAATTAACATAAATGTACTAGCTTACCATTCAAGAGGCCGTTTGTCCAGGAAGAATCCACCGTTTGGCCCATCTGGCGGCAAGGTAGCGAGCCAGATAATTGTGATCGAAGCCTCTTCTGGCTTGCGGGGCGCACCCCGGCCACCCATGCGGGTTGCCACCCAGCCGGGGTCCATCGCATTTACTTTTATGTCCCCGCGTGCAGCGTTGGCAAGTTCAAGCGTCAAGGCGTTGAGCGCCGCCTTCGAAATGCCATACACTCCCGCACCAGGGCCACCTGGCTGGTTCATCTGCCCCAAACCGCTCGACACATTGACGATACGACCATATCCCCGTTGCAACATGCCAGGAAAGACTGCTTTGGCCATTCGCCATGCGCCGAGCAGGTTGACCTGAAGGGCGAGCGCGAACTCCTGCTCAGAGGCATCGGTGATTGGCGTGGTCGGGTAGACGCCCGCATTGTTGATGAGCACGTCAATCTCCACGCCGCTGCGCGCCAACCCGGCAAGGCAACGGGCAACGCTATCGGAGTCGCTTACGTCTAACTGAAGCGGCTTTACAGCAAAACCATGAGCCTGCAACTGCTGCGCCGCCTGTTCTCCTTCGCCACGTTGTCGGCTGGCCAGGAAGACTTCCAGCCCTGCATGTGCCAGTTGTCGGCAGGTCTCAAAGCCGATGCCCCGGTTGCCGCCGGTTACTAACGCGATGCGTTTGCCAGTCATGACTCGTCTCCTTCCTTTGCATGCTGTCCCTCCAGCATCTCTACCATCCAATGACACCATTCGGCATAGCTGCGTTCGTAGTCAATTCCGCGCCGGAGCGTGGCGTAGGAGGCGAAACGTGGGCTATCCAGCCGCAGCAACTCCGCCCGCCCCCAGCGTTCCTCCATCTCGCGCACCGTTTGCTCATAGATCGCTTGTCGCTCGCGGTGCAGTTGCTCATGCGTGCGAAAGAGCGGTGCGGCGGCGGTGGGATCGCTCACCCAGACGGAGAACGCCTTTAGCGTGAACTCATCGCGGTCCGGCGCGCGCGCCATTGGCGCCGTCATCCATTCACGCAGCGCCGCCAGCCCGGTCTCCGTGATGGTGTAGACCTTCTTATCCGGGCGGTCCCATTGCTCCACCAGCTCATGCGTCACCAGCCCGGCCTCTTCCAAACGAGCCAGTTCCGGGTAGATCTGGCTGCGCCGCGCATGCCAGAAGAAGCCGACCGGATTTTCCATGCTCTGTATCAGGTCATAGCCGGAGCGTGATTGCCGGGCCAATAGGCCAAGCAGCGCATAGCCAAGCGTAATCATACTGCACTGCTCCTGCCCATTGCGACTGGCGCAGGTTGCGTGAGGCGGCGTTTGAGTCGCCAGTCGAAGATGAAGAGGACGATCATTGTGATGAGGTTGGCCAGCGTCAATCCCTGGCGGAGCGGCAAACGCACCGCGAACTCCACCAGCGGCCCCCAGATCAACAGATACCACCCTAGCAGACCCATTACCAGCGCCAGCCAGTGCCGCGCATTCCAGCCATCGCGCGCCGACCAGCTTGCGATGCGCCAGAGGCCGAAGCCGAAGAGGCCAGCGGCAATCGCCATCGTGAGCAGCGGCGGCAGTTTTGTGGCGGGGAGAATAAACATCAGCAGGAAGAACAGAGTTGTCAGGCCGAACATCGTAAGTCGCGCCTTCCACACGCCTGGCGCGCGTTTCCCTATCTGCGGTCGCGGCGCCGGAATGCGGACGAAGCTGCCCAACAGGAGCAATCCCACCAGGAGCGCGCATGCAATGAGATAGCCGGCAAGCGGTGGCCCATGATAGCCTTCTTTGGCGTATTGGGCCGTAGCTGTCGCGACTGCGAGCAGGCCGCAGGGAATGATGAGCCAGAGCAAGAACAAGATGACGCCACGCCTGCGCAGCCCTGGCGTGTTGGCACGCCGGGGAAAGAGCAGGCTGAGCAAGATCAATGGCAGCGTGATGCTGATGACGGCGTGATAGATTGTCAGGTTCAGAGCCCAGACCCAGTTCGTTCCCAGCCAGACGCTATAGAAGCCGTTGGAATGCGAAGGAGAACTCTTGGCGATGAAGTTGTACCATGTCTGGACGACCAGCGCCTCCTGGAAGACGCCGAACGCTGCCCCCAACAGCAGCGCATTGCCCCAACCCAAGCGACGCCGCACGAGGATCTCGCGGATCAGGATGGCGCTGGACCCATAGAGCAGCGGAATGAAAATGAGGCCGAACGGCTGGATAAACATCAGCGGCGCGGTGGACCCCGACAGCACTTCGGCCATGAGCGGCGAGAGGAAATAGAGCGTCAGCAGCACCGGCCACATGCGCAGTCGCGGCTGAGGAGCCACCTGCACCGCTACAGGGTATGCAGGCGGCGCGGCAATGGGAGCGGGATAAGTGATAGGGTCAGTGGGCCAGTTATCCATCGAAGCCTCCATCTGGATGCGAGCTAGATTCCAGGAGGGCTGGGTCACAATAGGTTATCAGCGAACAAGGCCAGGCAACTGAACGCTGGGAGCATAGCGATACCAAATGGTAGCACAGGCCGGTAGGACTGGCAACGCTCTTGACGATCCAGCCAGCGCATGCTACCCTATCCACTACTATATCATTATTGATATAGGAGGAGAAACGTCATGCGCCTATGCGGTCGGGCGCGCTGCATCAACGGCGTATGAACACCCATGAGCCGTGACGTTACGAAGAGCGCCGATGATAACCGGATGATTGGATGAGGAGGCTTCTTGCCCCATGACCGATACGCAGCACAAATCGCTCGATCATACCCACCATGTCTACAATCACCCTCGCACCGCCTACCGCTTCTCGCGCCGGAGCTTCCTCGTTGCGGGGGCTGCGCTCTGCGTCGCAGGCTGCGGTCTGGCTCCGGCAACCCAGAATCCCTCGTTACCGACGAGTACGCCGTACCGTCCGCCGCAGCCGATGACGCCAGCCAATGTTGCGCAGTTGACGCAGCTTGCCACGCTGGAAAATGGGTCGCTGACCATCAGAAGTGTCGCCTGGGGACCAGATGGGCGGACGCTGGCGATTGGCGTCGAGAGCGATGTGCATCTCTGGGATGTGCCGGCGCATCGCTGGACGGGAACGCTCCCCGGCACTGATAGCCAGATCTACGACATCGCCTGGTCGCATGACGGTGCGAAACTCATCACCACCGGCGAGCAGGGGAAGATACGACTGTGGGATGTGCAAGTACGGCGGCAGGTTGCTAAAATTGCGGGACACTCACCGACCATCTTTGCCGTGTCCTGGTCGCCGGATCAGCGCGCGTTTGCGACGGGCAGCAGCGACGGCACGCTCGAAATCTGGGATGGAGCGAGCGGCGCGAATCTGGCGCGTTGGTATGGACCCTCCACACATGCGACCGCGCTTCAAGGACGGTATCCGCTAGCGTCGTATGGCGTCTCGTGGTCGCCGGATGGCCGCTTCATCGCCTCTACCCGTTACGATGGCTACCTTTTCGTCTGGGATGCGGAAACTGGCGAGCGTGTGAATACGCTGACGCCGCACTACGGCCCCAACCGCACCAGTTGGTCGCCGAACGGCAAAACGCTGGCCTCGACGAGCGACGATGGCTCCGTGCAACTCTGGTCCGCCAGTACATTCACCAACACCAGCACGCTGCTGGCGCATCCCGAGGCTGGCTGGGCATATGCGATTGCCTGGTCGCCGAATGGCAGCATGTTGGCGATCACGCGGCAGACTGGACTGATGCAGGTCTGGGATGTCACTGCCGGGCGGGAGCGGTTTTCCGGCGCGGCGGGCGGTCTTGGTGTGTGGGGGACGGCGTGGTCGCCCGACAACTTGCACCTGGCGACGGGCTGTGACGATGGCTCGGCGCTCGTCTGGGGCGTGCGCTAGGGAGTCCTCACCCCTGGCCCCTCTCCTTGCGAGGAGAGGAGAGATTGTACGAATGTAGCATCTGCGTCAGTTCGGCGCGCAACAGGTCACGCCAGGGTTCGGGGGAGAGCAGTTCGGCTCCCGGTCCCAGCCAGCGCAACAGTGGCAGCACCAGCGCCGGGTCGGATTCACCGAATGTCATGATGATGGCGCCGTCTGCCGCTGGCTCGTACTGCGCATAGCGGTAATACCAGTCCTGTTGCAGCCGGTGCGCCTGTTCGCGGGTAATCCGCAGGTGCACCGGCCTGTTTCGGCGCCAGTCCTCCATCGCTTCCCGCAGCCACGCATGCCCAAGCAGTTCGCGCACATCAAAAGCGTCACCCTGCTGCGATTGCGCGCCATTTTGCGGTCTGTGGAGCGCCAGATCAACCACGCGGTCCGCGCGCCAGATGCGCTGCTGCTGATGTTGTTGCCCTTGCTCCTCGCGTACCAGTCCGACCAGATACCAACGATCACGGTCCCAGAACAGCCCCAGCGGCTGCGCCAGGTCTTCACGTTCTGTTTCACGGTAAGGTGAACTATAGCGCAATTTAAGCGTGTTGCCGTCAAGCAATGCCTGGAGGAAGATGCTGACGATGCGGCTTTCGGATAGCGAGCCTCCGTTGGATTCAGTGGAAGACCACACCTCTGGTGTGTCTGTTCGCTCTGCTTCGGCATGAAATATATCTGCAGAGGCGCGCTCGATGCCTAGCGTGCGTTCAAGATGCGCCAGCGTCAGGCGCAGCGGTTCAGGAACGGCGGCCAGCAACTTCTGCGTAGCCGTAATCGCTTCGTCCGCAAACGGCGCGGCGCGCAGGTTTCTCAGCAACGCCAGCCCCAACACGAGTGTAATCGCTTCGCCACGCGAAAACATCAGCGGCGGCAGAAAGTAACCTTCCAGCAGCCGGATGCCACCGTTGCGGCCACGTTCCGCATAGACTGGCACACCCAGCAGGCTCAATGTCTGCAAATCACGATAAATCGTGCGCGTGGAGACCTCAAATTGCGCGGCAAGCTGGCGCGCTGAGATGGAGCGTTGCGCCTGCAACAGCAGCAAAATGCCCAAGACACGATCAATATTTTTCACGGCGCGCGCTCCTCTCCAACAATCGCTCACACCTTCTCCAAAAATATGACATACAGATGGCACATTATGCCAGATATAGTGGAAATATCAGGAATATACCCATTGAAATATGACAACTGAGACAGCCAATAAACGAGGCTGCATAGGAGCTATTCCTGAGTGGAAATAGGCGGAATGCTCACGAGGAAAGTGTGGTTTATACGATGTCTGTAGTCTCGCCTCCCACTCCCAGCGCAACTGTTCGCTCGCGTTCGCGCCAGGGGCTATGGAGCTATAGGGGTTTCACGCTGTTCTGGTCCGGTGAAACGGTCTCGATGTTCGGCACGCAGGTGACGACGCTGGCGTTGCCGCTGACCGCCGTGCTGACGCTACACGCTACGGCGGCGCAACTGGGCTGGATCCGCTTTCTTGGCGTTATGCCGTTTATTGTATGCACGCTGGTTTTCGGCGCGTGGGTGGATCGCCGCCGCCGCAAGCCGGTATTGGTGCTGGCGAATGCCGCCCGCGCTGCGCTGGTCGGTCTGGTACCACTGTTCGCGCTGATGCACCTGTTAAACTTGGTCAATCTCGGCATCATTGCCTTCGCCGCTGGCGTCTTTAGTGTGCTGTTCGAGGTGACCTGGCTGGCCTATGTGCCGACGCTGGTTGCGCCGGGTGACCTGGTGGCAGCCAACGGCAGGATGTCCACCAGTTCTGCGGCCTCTGAGGTGGCGGGGCCGGGGCTGGCGGGTCTGCTCGTGCAGTGGTTCTCCGCGCCGCTGGCGATGCTTGCCGATGCGCTCTCCTATGTCGTCGCCGTCGCCACGTTGCTATTAATTCGCACGCCGGAGCCAGCGCCAAAGGTGGCGGAATCACCGCACCTGTTACGCGAGATTGGTGTGGGGCTGCGTATCGTCTGGGATGATACCCGCCTGCGCGCCATTGCCATTATGAGCGGGCTATGGAACTGTCTCGATATGATTGCCGAGACGACCTTTCTGCTGTATGCCATCCGCGAGCGCGGTCTTGCTCCGGGTACGCTGGGCGCTGTTTTCGCTATTGGCGCAGTTGGCGGCTTGATCGGCGCGGCGGCTTCCACAGCGATGGTGCAGCGCGGGCGCTTCGGTCCCATTCTGGGTATCGCCTTCTGCTTCGGTTGTCTGCCCTGGGTGGTGATGCCGCTGGTGATCGGGTCGCAATGGCTGGAAGCTGGCGCGTATGCCATCGCCTTCTTCCTGGTGCATATCGGGCTGGGCCTCTGGGCGGTGCTGACGACCACCCTGCGGCAGACGATTACCCCGTTGCACCTGCTGGGGCGCACTGGCGCGAGCGTCCGCCTGATTTCCTACGGATTGGGCGCGCTGGGCGTCTTGCTCGCTGGATTCTTCGGCAGTGTGATCGGCCTGCGGGCGACGCTCTGGCTGGCGGCGGTTGGCTTCCTCGTGATTCTGGTGGTGTTGCTGCTTGCGACGCCGCTACCACGGGTGCGCTCACTATCTGGCGCAATGTCGCCCGAAGAACTGGACGCCGCTGCACAGCATGTCGGAGAATAAGCCGCGTGGAGGAGGTAAGGTTTGGCGCAGCGGTGGGCAATCAGCACGCCGTCGCGCTGGGATGCACTGCCAACTGATAGCTTGCGCGCAGCACGGAGACGAGCGAGCGCGGCGTCAACACTTCGACATTGCATGCGATAGGGCGCGCCCGCTGTGAGGTGTAGCCTGCCGCCGACCAAGCCAGCAGACGACTCTGCCAGAGGAGCCACGCCGTGCCGTCCATGTTGATGAATGTACCATCCGGGAGCGAACGGATATCTTCCTGATAGGTGCGTTTGCGTTGCCGCGCGCCGCGACCTTCCAGCCGGTCGTCATGCAGCACGGCATCCATCTCATCTGCGCTGGCAGATGCGCCGGACCACGCCGACCAAGCTGCTTTGAATCGCTGATAGTCGGTGTAGCGGCACTCGGCGCAAGGACGATGGCCGGCGGCAAAAGCGGTTGCTTCATCCAAAAAGAACAACTCGGTATACGAGTGGGGCCGCATCACCTGGCGTTGGCGCCCGCGAAACTCCGTGCGGCAGGCGATCCAGCGTTTCACCTGCCAGGAGCGCACGAGGCGGCGGGAATCGTCGTGCAAAATGCCGCGATTGCCCATCAACAGGCCACGCTCGGCAACCGCGACAATCTCGCCAAACGGCGTCACCCGGTTTTGCAGGGGCATGTAGGCAACTTTCTCTCATTCGCTCATCAATAGTCATGATGATGGCACATCAGCGCCCGAAGAGCCAGCCACCGTTGACGTGCAGCACTTCGCCGGTGACAAACGACGCTCCCTCCGATGCAAGGTAGCGAACGGCGGCGGCGATGTCGTCAGGATATCCGGGCCGGCGCATCGGCGTCTGTGCCACAGTGCGCTCGCGTCGTTCATCGGTCATGCGGTCGCCGAAGAATTCAGTATCAAGGACCATACCTGGCGCCACGGCGTTGACCGTGATGCCTTCTGGTCCAAGTTCGCCCGCCAGCGAATAGGTCAGGCCCAGTACACCAGCTTTGGCCGCCGAATACATATCGCCACCACCGCGTAGCGCCGCTATCGAACTGATGTTGATGATGCGCCCCCCTGGCCGGCGCAGGTGCGGCAACAGCGCGCGTGTCATGAGATACGTTCCTACCAGGTTTCCCGCCAGCAGATTGCGCGCATACGCCGCCAGATCGCGGAGCGGCGCATCGTCTGCGATACTGGCGACGCCGCCGGCATTGTTGACGAGCACATCAACGGTTGGCCCGATTTCGCCATTGAGCCAATCTCGAAACGCCTCGACCTGATCGGGTTCGCCAACATCGCAGCGCCGCCAGTGGATGCGCGTCTTTGCCGCCGTCTCCTGAAGCTGAGCTGCCGTGCGTGCCAGCACCTCCTCGCGCCGGCCCAGAATGACGACATGCGCGCTATTTTCTTCTGCCGCAAACATGGCGGCGATGGCGCGCCCCATGCCAGTGCCACCGCCAGTGACGACGATGATCCGTTGATCGCGTTGAGTGTTCTGGTTGTGTTCCTGTTCGCTCATGATGATTTTCCCTTCTCACGTATCAACACAGCCCGCCGACAAATGGTGACAGCAAAGGCAGTATATGCCCCGCGTTTCTTGTTATGTAAATGGGGTGATGCCTCAGTTGGGAGACGACAACGAGACCAGCAGGAAATTAGAGCGATTGCAGTGTCTTCAACGCTTCTTTGACGTGCTGCTCAAACTGCATCTGCGACGAGAAGATATGGCGCACGACACCCTGCCGGTCAATCACGTATGTCACTCGTCCGGGGAGGAGGCCAAGCGTCGTCGGAACCTTATAGAGCTTGCGTATAGCTCCGCCGGAATCGCTAAGCAAAATGAATGGCAGATGATTTTTCGCGGCGAACTGCTCATGCGACTCCGTGGAATCCGAACTGACGCCGATGACTTCCGCGCCGGCATCCTTGAAGACCTCGTAGCTATCGCGAAAGGCACAGGCTTCGGCTGTGCAGCCGCCGGTGTTGTCTTTGGGATAGAAGTAGAGCACAACAGCCTTCTTCCCGATGTAATCACCCAGGCGCACCGGCTCGCCCGCCTGGTTGGGCAGGGTGAAATCGGGGGCGGTGTCACCAACCTGGACGCCATTGCTGCTGCTAGCTCGGTTGCTCATAACCAGGTTCCTTGTTCCTTTGCCATGCAATTTCTGTTGCGAGAGAAGAATCCACGCAACTGTAGTCACTCTCTGTTCTAGTTTACAGTGTAGAGCAGAGAGCAACTTCAGGACAATAGTAACGGATTCTCAGCGCCGGATGACGTTGCTCATGACGAAGATCAGGTTGGCGGGGCGCTCAGCCATGCGCCGGGTGAGGTAGGGGTACCACTGCGTGCCGTAGGGAACGTAGACGCGCACGTTATACCCTTCCTCGGCCAACTGCTCTTGCAGATCGCGCCGGATGCCATAGAGCATCTGAAACTCGAAGCGTGCGCGAGAAATGCCTTTGCGCTCGACGAAACGGCGGGCGTCGGCGATGATCTGCTCATCATGCGTGGCGATGGCGGGATAGACACCGCGTTCGAGCAGCGTGTGCATCAGATCGAGATAGGCGGCGTCTACATCTGCCTTCTTGGGGTAGGCCAGCGAGGCCGGTTCCAGGTATGCGCCCTTCACCAGCCGCACGCGCGTTCTGCTGGCGATCAGCTTCTCCACATCTTTGGGCGTGCGATAGAGCATGGACTGCATCACCGTGCCCACCTGCTCGAACTCGCGGCGCAAATCAAGCACCATATCGAGCGTGCGCTGGGTGTAGTCCGAGCCTTCCATGTCCACGCGCACGAAAATATTGAGGTCTTGCGCGCAACGCAAGACGCTCGCCACGTTCTCACGGCAGAGGTCTTCGCTGATGTCCAATCCAAGCGCGGTCAGTTTGATCGAGATGTTCGCTTCGACGCCAGCCGCCTGGATACGCTTGAGCGTCTGAATATAGTCGCGTGCAGCGGCCTGCGCCTCCGCTGCGTCTGCGACGTTTTCCCCCAAGTGATCGAGCGAGACGCTGATATGCTGCTGATTGAGCGACCGCGCCACCTCCATCGCCTCGCTGAGTGTTTCACCGGCGACAAAACGCCTGGCGACTCGCCGCGCCGCCGGATTGGAACTCACAAAATGGCGAATACTATCCTGACGCGCCAGGAACAGCATCGTATCTTTCAGCATATCGCCTCATTGCTCCTCGTCAGCGAGTAGTGTCGGGCGCCCGGCAGTGGACGCCCTGTTTTCGCACGCTTGCGCTCTATTCTCAAGTATAGCGCATGTTGTGCTGGATGTAACGGTTGTATTATCTGCATATCATGACGAGCCAGGTGGTGCGCCTGCACAACGCCGCTCCCGATGAGGCTATGTGCGCCTTGCGCCGCTCGCCTATCCCTTGACGCTGCCTCGGCGCGCTGCCTATAATCGGCGCGGGGTGTTTACCGGCCTGCGACCATTCTGGTCCGGCGGAGAGCGCCATATTTTCCCAACAGCTAGAACAGTAAAACCACATAAACGCACAAAGGCGTGCGTGAGGAGGCCGACCGTGCTACGTACTGGCGATGCGACAATCATCGAAGACATTTATGCGCGCGAGATTCTGGATTCGCGTGGGAATCCCACCGTCGAGGTGACTGTGACGTTGATGGATGGCGCGCAGGGCACGGCAATGGTTCCCTCCGGCGCCTCCACCGGCAAGCACGAGGCGGTGGAACTGCGCGACGGCGACAAGAATCGCTACGGCGGCAAGGGTGTGCTGGCCGCCGTCAACAACGTCAATGAAGTGATACAGGATGCGCTGACCGGGCTGAATGCGCTCGATCAGGCGGCGCTCGATGAACAGATGATTGAGATGGACGGCTCGCCCAACAAAGGCAAGCTCGGAGCCAACGCCATCCTCGGCGTTTCACTGGCGCTAGCGCATGCCGCCGCCGTCGCGCAGGAGATGCCGCTTTATCGCTATATTGGCGGTGTCGCCGCGCGGACATTGCCCGTGCCGATGATGAATATTCTCAATGGCGGCAAGCACGCCGAAAACTCGACGGACCTGCAAGAGTTCATGGTGCTGCCGGTGGGCGCGCCGACGTTTGCAGAGGCGGTGCGCTGGTGTTCAGAGGTCTATCACAGCCTCAAGCAAGTGTTGCATGACCGCAAGCTGAACACCAATGTCGGCGATGAGGGTGGCTTTGCGCCGTCGCTCGGCTCCAACCGCGAGGCGCTGGATGTGCTGGTGCAGGCCATAGAGAAAGCTGGTTACAAGCCCGGCGAAGATGTTTGCCTGGGGATAGATGCCGCCGCCAGCGAGTTCTACGACAACGGCAACTATGTGCTGGCGCGCGAGGGACGCACGCTCACCGCCAGTGAGATGATTGACCTCTATGAGCAATGGATTGGCAACTATCCGATCATCAGCCTGGAAGATGGATTGCAAGAGGACGACTGGCAGGGCTGGGCCGAACTGACGAAGCGCCTGGGTGGCAAGGTGCAACTGGTTGGCGACGATATCTTCGTCACCAACACCGAACGGCTATTGCGTGGTATCCGCGAGGGCGTGAGCAACTCGATTCTGGTGAAGCTCAACCAGATTGGCACGCTGACCGAGACGCTGGCCGCCATCGAAATGGCGAAACGTGCGAAGTTTAGCGCAGTCGTCTCGCATCGCTCCGGCGAAACCGAAGACACGACGATTGCCGATCTGGTCGTGGCGACCAACGCCGGGCAGATCAAAACCGGCGCGCCTGCGCGTTCAGAGCGTGTGGCGAAGTATAATCGTTTAATGGCGATTGAAGAAGAGTTGGGTGAGAGCGCCCGCTATGCCGGTTTCTCCGCCTTCTACAATGTGCCCGCGCTGGCCAGCCGCGCGTAAACCTGGCAAAATCTCTACTGTTATAGAGAGCGAGAGAACTTCATGGAATCCAAAGACACTCCGGAAACGCAAGATACACAGCCCGCAGCCACGAACGCAGGCGCGCATACACCGGCTGACACGCCACCACCGGCGCAGGAAGCCGCGACCGCAGGCAACACTGCCAGCAGTGCCGCGACGCCGGCCAAACAGCCGCAGGCCACCCCGCCCGCAAATTCTGAGAAGTCCGAACAGCGTGGCACAGTGCCGACCATCCACTATAATCTCAGCTATATCGTGCGCAATGAGGCGCAGGGACCGCGCGGCGCTATTGTGCTGCTGCACGATCTTCCCGGCGGGGCATTTACCTGGGCGGATGCGCTGCCGAGGCTGGCGGGAACCGGGCGCGCGGTCTACGCCTTCGATCTGCTTGGCTACGGCCAGTCAGACCGTCCCTGGCCGTCGGATACCTCTATCTGGGGCCATGCGGATAACCTCTCCTATGCCTTCAAGCGACTCGGCCTGCGTGATATCGTGCTGGTGGGCGTGGGGCTTGGCGGTGCAGTGGCGCAGGTGTTGGCGACACGGCTCTACCGCGAAGAAACTGCCAGGCTTGTCCTCATCAACTCCTACGCCTATCAATATGCCTACGCGCCGGATTGGCCGCTGCCGGAGATGGAGAAGCGGCGTGACCCCGAAGCCCCGATGCACACGCCTACCGACCAGATGATCGCAGACCTGCGCAAGACACTGCCCCTGGCGGCGGCCAACGCGCAGTATCTCGCCGGCAGCAAGCTGAGCGCCTATCTCGATGAATGGAACTCCGACCTGGGGAAAGATCTGCTCCTCCAGCACATCCGGCTGATGAATCCTCTCTATATGAACTCGATCTCATCGAATCTACCGATGCTGACGATTCCGGTGCTGCTGATCTGGGGCGAAGCCGGCAAGATTACGCCGCTTTCGCTGGGCCAGCGCCTGCAACGCGAGATTCCCGATGCGCGGCTGGAGGTCGTGCGCGGCGCGGGACATCTCATCCTGGATGACGCCGCCGAAGCGGTTGGGGGGCTGATCGCGGACTTCGCTGGTGCGCCGAGCCTCGCCGCCGCGAGATAGCATGAAATAGCGCGCCGTCTGAACTATTCACGCACATTTCTGGATGTGGGATAGGTTTCGTTCGCTCATTGCGATAGAATCTATCCCCTCTCTTTTTTTCACGATGGTCCGCGATGTCGAGAACTGCCGTTATCATCTTGCTCCTGCGCGCGACATAGAGGGGTAAAGGCCAACATGAGAAGATTGGCGCCGCTGATACACCCGATGAGGGGATAGATACAGCGGCGCAGGAGCATAGATGATGATCGAACCAGAGACCCACGACGATCTATTGCAAGCCACGCTGGCGCGCGAACGGCCACGCCTGCTGGCGTTCTGCGCCAGGAAAACCGGCGATTCTGCCATCGCTGAAGACCTAGTGCAGGAGACCCTGTTGGAGGCATGGCGGCACTATGATGCTCTGCGCGAACCCGAACGCATCTCGCAATGGCTCATGGGCATCGCGCGGAATGTTTGCCTGCGCTGGGCACGGACGACCGCTATCAACCGGCAACGATTCATTGCGCCTGAACACCTACCCACAGCAGTCGAGGCATCCGCTGGGTATGGGAGCAATGAGAGCATCGAGGCGTGGTTGGCGGATGAGGCGGACTTCATCGCTGATCTGGAGCAGCAGGAACTGGCGGAATTATTGGGCCGCGCGCTGGCGCTGCTGACACCGGACGTGCGCCACCTGCTGATCCAGCACTATATCGAAGAGCGGCCACTGGCGCAGATGAGCGAACAGTTGGGGCTGCGGACCAGCGCCGTTGCTATGCGTTTGCAGCGAGGGCGACAGGCAATGCGCCGTGTCCTTGCCGCCGAATTCAGCGAAGAACTGACGGCCTATGATGTCGCCGTGGCGTCACGCCAGCCGTGGGAAGAGACACGCCTCTGGTGTATGCTCTGCGGCCAGCGCCACTGGCAGGGCCGGTATAACGCAGAGAAAGGCGAGTTGCGGTTGCGCTGCCCCTCCTGCTGTGATGGCCCGAACGACACCATCATTCATACGAACTCGCTGGCCATACTCGGTGGAGTGAAAGGCTATCAACGCGCCTTTGCCCGTCTCCTCGCCTGGGTGGAGCGCACATATCGTTCTGCGCTTCAGACGCGCACTATTGCCTGTGTCCGTTGTGGCCGCAATACGCCGCTCATTGTCGTCTCGCCTGCGGCAGTGGTGCCCGCCGGCATCTCCTCGTTGCTTGGGGAGGATTTCCTGGGCTTCTACCATACCTGTTTGTCCTGTGATCGGGAGAAGTGGAGCTACGAGTCGCTGCATGTCTATCTGCTGGCGCAGCCGGAAGGGCGGCGCTTCCAGCAGGCGCATCCACGTTTCCGCATTCTTCCGGTCTATTCGGTTGAGCGCGACGGACGCGCCGCCTTCGTCACCAGCTTCGAGAGCATCGGCGATCATGAACGCTTGGTAATAGTTTCCGCCGCTGCCACGCTGGAAACGCTTGGCGTCTACCACGAGCGGGGAGTGTCTGCAATATGAGCCTTCAGACGACCGCGCTCGCTGAGGCAGATGAGCAGATCAATGTGCCAAAACCGCGCCGCAACCGCCTCCCGCTCTATGCGCTCTTCGCCGCCAACGCGATTTCCTACATTGGTGATACGCTGATGCTGCTTGCCATTCCCTGGTTCGTCCTTCAGACGACGGGCAATGTCGCTAAGGTTGGCCTCACAGCGGCCTGCGAAACGTCGGCGCTGATTCTCGCCGCGTTGCTTGGCGGCAGGCTGGTGGACAGCCTGGGGTTCAAGCGCGCCAGCGTCGTCAGTGATTTCGCCAGCGGCATTGCCGTGGCGCTGATTCCGCTGCTCTATTACACGGTGGGACTGGCCTTCTGGGAATTGCTGGTGTTGGTGTTCGTTGCTGGCCTTGTGACTACCCCTGGTGGCACTGCCCGCGATGTCCTTACGCCGGACCTGGCGGAACTGGCGCAGATGCGAATGGAGCGTGCGACCGCCGCAATGGACGGCATCAGTCGGGTATCCCGCTTCTTTGGCGCGCCGCTGGCTGGCGTTATGATTGCGTTCGTCGGCTCTGGCAATTTGCTCTGGCTGGATGCCGCATCATTCATCGTTTCGGCGCTGCTCATTGGGCTGCTGGTGCCGGGGCGGCGCACGTTGGCGAAGCACAGCCAGGCGGCTAATCAGTCTGGTGAAGCGCAGGCAACCAAAGAAGCCGAAGCCGGCCTGGAAGCGTCCACGTCCTATCTGTCGGGTTTGCGCGAGGGCATACGTTTTCTTGGGCGCGATCAGTTGTTGCTGAGCATCATCCTGACGGTGCTGGTAACGAATCTCCTCGACGCAGGTTTTGGTTCAGTGCTGGCGCCTGCCTATATCAAGCAGGTGTTTGGCAGCGCGGTACTGCTGGGGAGCATCATCGCTGCCTTTGGAGGTGCTGCCTTCATCGGCACCGTGGTTTTCGGCGCGGTAGGCCACCGCCTGCCCCGCCGCGAGACGCTTGGCATCGGTTTTACACTTGGCGGAGCAACGCGCTACTTGACCCTGGCATTGGTCCCCTTTGCGCCTGTTCTTGTGGCTGTTTCCGCTTTTGCCGGATTTTGCATAGGTCCGGTCAATCCACTCTTCAGCACTGTCGCGTATGAGCGCATCCCAACACGCATGCGGGCGCGGGTCTTCGGCGTGATGTCTGCGGGTGCGATGGCCGGCACACCGCTTGGCGCGCTCCTCAGCGGCGTACTGGCGAGCTGGCTGGGCATCCGCCCAGTGCTGCTCATCTTTGGCGCGTGCTATATGATCGCCACGCTGAGCCTGCTGGTCAATCCGGCGCTGCGCGCGATGGAGCAGCCCAAAACTGTTCAATCAAAGAGGTAGGCATCCACATCGCTGACCGGCTCGTAACCGATTTGCTGGTAGATATGGTTAGACGTTGGATTGGCGAGATCGGTGAAGAGAAAGCAGAAGCGCAGCCCGCGATCCAGCAACATCTGGCTGACGGCGGCGGTGCAGGCGCTGGCGTAGCCCCTGCCGCGTAACTCCGGCGGCGTGTAGACCGGCCCGACGCGCATACCATTGGGAGTGCGGCCAGTGCAGCCAGCGAGCGATACCGGCTGGCCGCCATCTTCCCACAAGTAGAGTTCGCGCTGCGTCCCCTGGAAGAACAGATTCACCCAGCGTTCAGCCTCCGGTACGTCTGGCTCGTGGTGAAACGCTTCAGCGTTGAAGGCAGCAATCCAGCGCACCAGCAGGTCGCGGTCGTTCGCTGCCGCGCGGCGCATTGTTCCTGGCACGCCACGCACGGGACGCACCGCCGTCAGCTTGTAGATGCGTTGGTTGTCGCGCAGATGATATGAATGTCCGGTGCGCTCGTGCCAGCGATCTGCGAAGGCTTTCGCCAGCGCCGTTGGCCCCGTAACGCCGCTGAGGTCGGGTTGTGACTGGCTCAGATCTTCAATCAGCAGCGCCAGTGCCTCTTCAGTAAGTTCAGCGCGGGGAATGAGCGAAAGCACCAGCGGAAACGGCGGCGTGCGCACCGCCACGGCAATCACCTCGCCGTCGTCTTCGATCACAGCCAGGTACGGCGGCGCATCGTCTGGCTGAGGCGCTGGCTGCGCCAGCAGACCGCTACAGATGCCAAGCAACAGATTGTGTTCGGCCTCATGAGTCATCAGAAATGGCTCGGCGCGCTGAGAGAACTGCGCAACATCGGGGAAGGTGGTGAGTTGCATAGAATTAGCTTGCTCCTGCTGTTTCGTGTGCCTATCGCTTACTATTGCTCTTCGTCCGGCTGGAAGATCTGCTCGATGGTCAGGCCGAAGAGCCGGGCAATCTTGAAGGCTAGCGGCAAGCTGGGATCATACTTGCCGTTTTCCAGCGCATTCACCGTTTGCCGCGAGACATTCAGCCGCTCGGCCAGTTCTCCCTGAGACCAGTCGCGCTCGGCTCGCAGCACATGGAGCCGGTTTTTCATCTATATCTCCACGCAGCGATCACCGAGCCGATGCCCCACAAGCTTATCATCAATGGCCAAATGTAGAGCCAGCTCACCTGCGGGAAGCCGACATTTTGCAGGAAGCCATAGGCGAAGGTCAGCATGCCAGTGGCGCCGAAGCTGAAGCCAATCGCTTCGAGTTGCACACGGCGCTGCAATTCATCAATATGACGCAGGTAGCGCAGGAACACCACCAGCTCAAAGCCGGTGGGGATTACCGGCGTCAGCACCACCGGAAAACACCAAGCCGCAGTAGGATTATTCCCGATGAGCAGCAGTGAAAGCACCAGAATGACGCAATACGCCGCTATTGAAGCGCAGAATTCGATGAGATATCGTCTCGTCGCTTTATTCATCGTAACTCTCTTTCCGGGTGTGTAATAGATGGTACAATTGCCGGTTGGTACGAGACCGCCAGAGCGTTTAGATACGGCGCGTGAGGGACTGCATCAACGCCGTCGCAACGCCAACCAGCGAGACGATCAGGCCGCCGAGCGCGCAGAGCGAGCTAAGCACCCCGACCGGCGTTCCGGCGTGTGAGAGGCTGATACCTGTCGCCGCCCAGCCGCACGCCAGCGCAATGCTAACCCAGCCCAGCGCCGAAAATACTAGCCCGCCAATCGCCATAACGAGAAGTTGCCGTTTGGACATCTCTGTTACCCTGTACCCATGCTTTTGACATGTCAAGGAACCTTGACACTCCATAGTGTAAAGCCTCCGCTACAGATTGTCAAGGATATTTTACAAATTGACGTGTGACTTTGACACAACATGGCATGATGCTGAGCAGAGATAGGGGGGAATGGAGAATAGAGACGCGCAATTTCCGTTTTTGTCTTATGTGGAGAGAACGAATCTGTACAGGCGCAGATGTATGACTACTGGCAGGTAGTGGCAATTAAATGGTGGCGCCATCAACGGAGGCGATTCATGAAGGCAAAGAATGAGCAGCAGGATACCCAGATGATGAGCGAACTGGCGCGTTTGGAGAAGCGCATGGAGCGGCGCTGGTATGATCTGGCGATGGCGGAGCAGCGCGGCCAGCCTGCGCACGTGCTTGAGCGCATGTACGACGCCTATCTGCGCGCGCTCGACGCCTACATCGCCCATCAGCGCCAGATCAACGGCGAAATCGCCAGCAGCCGCCTTGCCTCATAAGACACGTCCTCTTAGAAACGGACCACTGCAACCAATTGGCAGTGGTCCGTTTTTCTATTTTCGTTGAGAAAAGTCCTGTTTCAATCAGGGCGAATATCATCCACATGCGGCGCTATGCTCCCTTTGGAAGCGCGTTTGCGCTGGCTGCCCAAATGAAATCGCCCGAATGAAAGAAGTGCTATGGCAACGCAACAGGTCTTACGCAAACACTTGTCGTTAGCGGATGGATTCGTGTTATATACGAGCGCCGTCCTGGGGCAGAGCCTGATCGTGCTGCCCTCCATCGCCGCCAGAGATGCAGGGCCGTGGTCCATCCTCGTCTGGGCGATGCTGGCTGCCGTCTCATATCCGCTGGCGCGCATCATGGCAGAGCTGGGCGCGCGCTACCCCTCTGCAGGCGGTGTCATTACGTTTATCGGCCACGGCCTCGGGCAGCCTATCGGCTGGCTTACCGGCGTGCTGTACCTTGCGGCGATGGTGGTGGGCGGACCGGCGACAGCGCTGGTTTTCAGCGAGTATGTGGCTAAGTTGGCGCCGCTGAACACTGAGGGGCGCTATCTGGTGGCGGCTGCGGTCATGGTGGTTCTCGTACTGCTCTGCTGCTTCGATGTTTCGCGCATCATGCGGCTGCAACGTTGGGTGTTCTTCGGCTGCCTCGCCGCCGTCACGCTGGCGATTATCCTGGCGCTGCCGCATGTCACAACAGCCAGGCTTACCGACGTGAAGGGCTACGATCTCACTGGCGTTGCCTCCACCGGCCTGATATGTTTCTTCGCCTTCGTCGGCTGGGAGAACGCTGCCTTTTCCGGCGAGGAGTTCGCTGATCCGCGTACCCTCGTGCGGACGCTGGGGCTGGCGGTTGCCGTGGTGGGTGCGCTGTTTGTGCTGCTGGGCGTGACGGTCGTTGGCGGACTCAGCCGCGCAGTGATCGCTACCAGCGACGCCTCGCTCGCGGACCTGGCGCGGCTCTCGCTGGGCGTGGCCGCCACGCGGGTCGCGGCAGTGATTGCCGTGGTGCTGCTCTTCATGTTTATGCTGACCTGGACACGCAGTGGCACACGGCTCATCTATGCAATGGCGCGCGAGGGATTGTTCCCGCGCTTCCTGACACGGGTGCATGCAGCGACCGGCTCGCCACGACGAGCGGCGCTGGCGCTCGGCCTCGCCTGGGGAGTAGCCTTCGTCATTCAGATTGTCTTCGGCGTCTCCATCCAGACATACATCCAGCTTTCCAGCGCCAATTTCCTGCTCACCTATGTGCTGATTGTGCTGGCGGCGTGGCGATTGCTCGCCGGGCGGCGCTATCTGGCTGCGCTGCTCTGTTCCTCGCTGGCGATTCTGATACTCGTGGTGGCGGGCTTCCAGAGCCTCTGGTACGGACTGGCGACGGCTGCGCTCTTCGCTGGTGTCATGGCGCTACGTCAGCGATATGTCGCGGCGCGTCTCTCCATCCACAAAGATGCTGGCGGCTGAGCGAGTGCGTGCCTAGTCAGGTAGCTTCCGGCGTAGCCGTTCGCTCGTCTGCTTGATGCGGGCGCGTAGTTGCTCGCCGGGCATCGGCGCGAAGAGAATGGCAAGGATTGCTCCGGCGATCAACCCATTTCTGAACCAGCGCACACGGCGCGTGGTTCTCCGTGCGGCGCGGCGCGCACGCTTGCGCGTCTGGGTCAACGTCTGGCGCGCCGACTCCGCCAGTTGTCCGGCGTTCTGCCCCACACTTGCGAGAGTATCGCGCGCCTGATCTGCTATCCCCTGCATGTCGCGCACATCCAGGCGTCTCGCGCGGCGCCGCTGAACCACCAGCGCGATAGCGCCGCCCAACGCGCCGATGCCTGCGCCAGCCGCCGCCAGTGTTGCGATGAGCGACGCCGGAACCGCCTCGGTCGTCTGATCTGTGGACGAGGCTGCCCTTTCGCCCGTCTCATAGGTGGATAGCCGCTCCTGCGCCGTTTGCACCTCGTCTATAGGTGATGTTGCCTGTACCTGGTCTGCCTCCAGTTGCGCGCTGGCTGGCATAGTGTTTGCATCATCTGCGCGTGTCTCCTGTTCGTTCCTCATCTCCTGCTCCTCTTCCTCCTCATCATGGCTAGTTGCGCCGAGAGTATCGTCATTGGCCACTGGCTCTTCCAATGGTTCCGCTGACTCCGCTGACTCCACTGGCTCTGATGTCGTTAATAGCTCTTCAGGCGGGCGGGGTATCGTGCGCATAGGCAGCGTGGGCGTCTGCTCCTCCTCTGCATCTTCGTTTGTATCGCCCATATTGCCCATATCTTTCACGTTTTCCCCGGCCCTATCCGTTGTCTCAGCCGTCTCACTCGCTGGTGGCGCCTCTATATGTGTTTTTGTTGGCAGCACCAGTTGCGCCGCGTCGCTTTCTACTGAGGTGACGATGGGATGCTCCATCACCTGGCTGGCTGGTTCGGCGGAGAAACGTTGCGCTGCCTCCTCCTGTCGCACCGGAACGTACTGGCCGCGCCGATAAGGGCGAGCCAGCGCCGGGTGGCTGGCGAGATCGGCGTTGCCGACATCGAGATAGACGCTCTCGCCGTCAACGCGATCATGCAGGATATGGCTTGCCGGCAGTTCGATCAACTCTCCGGTGCGGCTGGTGCGAATGATGAGCGCCTGCAACTCTGCGCTGACGCTATCCACGACGATTTGCTCGATAGTGCCGAGCGTGCCATCGGTGCCGATGGCGAGCGCGCCGCGATTGATACGGAACTGGCGCTGTGGGTGTTGATCACTGGCGACTGTATCGTGCGCCTGCTGCGGCGTCATCGCGCAGCCTCCTTCGATGCTGGGTGTCTGGCACCCAACCCGCAAGACACATACCATCTTCAGGCGCAACAGCCGGGCCGGAGCAATCCGCTATTTCAAGGTGACACCGTGGCCCGCGCGCACCTGTTCCAGATCATAGACCATGCCGTCTTGCTCGAAGCCGCCGGCAAATGGGTCTTCGGCCAGGAGCATTGGCGTGTCTAAATCTACATAACGAAATCCGCCGAAACCGGCCACAAAATGTGCCGAAGCCGCGATTCCCAACCGCGATTCGATCATCGCGCCAACCATCAGGCCGATGTTGGCGGCGCGGCAGACGGTGGCGATGTTCAACGCCTCCACTATGCCATATTTCATGATCTTGATGTTGACGACGTTGGCTGCGCCCATCTTTGCCACGCGCAGGGCATCCGCCGCCGTATGTACGCTCTCGTCGGCGGCGACGGCAACACCTGCGCGCTCGGTGACGAAGCGCAACCCTTCGAGGTCATGGCGATGCACTGGCTGCTCGAAGAGGATGGGGTGAACATCCTCGTCCGCCAGCCCTTCGATAAGATCGAGCGCCTCAGTTGGCGTGAATCCCTGGTTGCCATCGAGAATCAGATCACAGTCGGGCGCAGCCTCGGCCACTGCCAGCACGCGATCAATGTCGTCATCCACCTGCGACCCAACTTTGAGCTTGAGGACGCCCGCGCCGCTGCCCGCGTAGCGTTGGGCGAGTTCCGCCATATGTTTGGGCGCTTCGATAGGAATGCTGATATCCGTCTCGATGCGAGTCTCAGCGCCGCCAAAGAACTGATACATCGGGATTTCCCATGAACGGGTCAATGCGTCCAGCACTGCCATCTCCATGCCGGTGCGCGCGGTTTCCTGAAGCTCAAAGCTATCGGTGAGGTGCATGGCGAGCGCGCGCCAGTGAGCAGCATCCTGGCCTTGCACAAGGGGAATCATGCCGTGTATCGCTGCTAGCGCTGTTTCCTGCGTCTCGCCGCCGCTGGGGAAAAAGGGTGCCGCTTCGCCCAGGCCGACCGTGCCATCGGCAAGCGTGACGCGAATGAGGACATTGCGGAGCGCCGTTACACGCCCGGTGGAGATGGTAAACGGCTCATAGAGTGGGATGTTGAGCGGTTCAGCGGAGACAGACGTTATCATGGTCTGTGAGGGTTTTGAGCGCGGCATCAGCGGTATCTCCTATTGGGCGGAACTGAACATACAGATTGGTACGCTGACCGGCGCGCGAATCTCACCGGAAGCCTAGCGTTCGCCATTCCACTCAGCGGTAAACTCTTCTAAGAATGCCAGCATGTATTGGTGACGCGCCTCCGCCAGTGTGCGCGCGTAGGGCGTGTTCATACGATCTTTCAGCAGCAAGAGCTTCTCGTGAAAGTGATTGATGGTGGAGCTGCCGCTCTGGTGATACGCCTCGGCGCTGGTGTAGCTGGCTGGCGCTTCGCCGGGATCGTACAGCGCGCGCCCACGCGAGCCGCCAAAGGCGAAGGCGCGCGCAATGCCAATCGCGCCGATGGCGTCCAGCCGGTCGGCGTCCTGCACCACGCGGCCCTCCAGCGTGCGCATTGGCGGGCGATTGCCGCCGCCAAACGACATCGTACTGATAATCTCCATGACCTGTTCGCTGATAGCGTCCTCCACCTGATGCGCGCTGAGCCAGTCGCGCACGGTGCGCAAGCCCGTCTCCTCGTCCCCAGCAATCTTGTAGTCGGCGACATCGTGCAACAGCGCGGCCAGCTCACAGATATAGGCGTCTGCACCTTCTTCGCGGGCGATGCGGCGGGCGAGGGTGACGACACGCTGGATATGCCACCAGTCGTGGCCGCTGGCGTCGCGGCTGAGCTGCTCACGCGCAAATGCCTCGGCCTCGCTAAGTATCGCCTGCTGCTCCGGCGTCTCCATAGGCTCCATAGATTCCTCAGACCGCATCACGCCTCCTCTTCCGGCGAGAAGCTGGTGCGGTTGCGCTGCTTGTCGGCGTGCCGTTCCAGGCCAAGCTGAATCAGCCGGTCCAACAGTTCAGGATAGGGGATGCCCGTCGCCTCCCAGAGTTTGGGATACATGCTGATCTGTGTGAAGCCGGGCATGGTGTTGACCTCGTTGATATAGACTGCGCCAGAATCTTTATCGAGGAAGCAATCCACTCGTGCCAGTCCACTGAGGTCCAGCGCCAGGAATGCTTCAACCGCCATGCGCCGTATCGCCTCCATCGTCTCGGCGGGAATCTCAGCGGGGATATAGAGGCGTGAGGCGTTGTCAATGTACTTGGCGCGGTAATCGTAGAACTCGCCGCTGGAGACCACCTCACCGACAATGCTCGCTATCGGCTGATCGTTGCCAAGCACGCCACATTCCAGTTCGCGGCAGTTGATGCCTGGCTCGACGATGGCTTTGCGGTCGAATTCCAGTGCCGTCGCCAGCACCTTGCGCAGTTCGTCGCGGTCGTGCGCCTTGCCAACGCCGACGCTTGAACCGAGGTTGGCGGGTTTGGCGAAGACGGGATAGCTGAAGCGTTCCTCGATTCGCGCGCAGACCGCATCGGCGTCCTGCTCGAAGTTATGGCGGCGCACGGTGAGCCAGTCCACCACTGGCAGACCGGCGGCGCGAAAGACCATTTTGGCCTTTTCTTTGTCCATGCCCAGCGCCGCGCCCAGTACGCCACAGCCTGCATAGGGCACGCCCGCCATCTCTAGCAGACCCTGCAAGGTGCCGTCCTCGCCATAGGTGCCGTGCAACACCGGCAGCACGATATCCAGCGGACCAGCCGCTTCTTGCTGCGCCTGCGAAGTGTCCACCGGCACCAGACCGTTGCGCGTGGGGTCGCCGGTGATGACCACCGCCGTTACCGTATCATCCTGGCCTGCCTCTTCCATCGCCACGCCGGCAATCATGCGGCGGGGATCGCTGCCCGCGAGCCAGCGCCCCTCATGCGTAATGCCAATCGGCACGACCTCATATTTCTCTTTGTCGAGCGCCTCCATCACCGAGGCAGCGGAGGCCACCGATACCTCGTGTTCGCCGGAGCGACCGCCAAAGACCACCCCCACCCGGATTTTCTTGCTCATCGCCTGCTCCCTATACCGCTCACTTATTCGCTTTACTCAACGGTCGCTTTTGCCTGCGCCAGCCGTTCCGCTGCCGCCAGTTCGTCGTCACGCAGTCCGCCCGGTTCGAGGTCTAGAGCGAGCGCATCATGGAATCCCTGCGCCAGCGCCTTCGCCGCCTGCTCGAAACTGACCTCGCGGCCAAGTACTTCGCGGAGCGTGGTTGCGCGCTGGCGCAGATGCTCGCGCAGTGCCAGTCGCTCGGCATCATCCGCAAACGTCAGATACTCTATAAGACGGGTGATGTCGCCATATAATGGCAGCGACCCATGCTGAAGCAATTTTCCGTGTGGACGAGTCTGTGCGCTGCCCATCAGCTTGCGCCCGCCAGCGGTGATCTCATAGGCGGATGGCGCCTCGAAACAGGCGGCGCTGGCGTAGTGTGAAGCGCCATCGAGGTTGACCGGCTGCATCTCCGCTGGCACATCCAGCAGACGCAGACCAGCAACCAATCCCTGGCTGAGCTTGCGGTAGGAGTCGAGAACAGCCCCAGCAGCGCGCGGATCATCGGGGCTGGTGACGATGCTATAGGTCAACTCATCGGTGTGGAGAATCGCCAGCCCGCCGGTGGAGCGGCGCACGATATCCACGCCATCCTCCCGGCAACGCGCGATGTCTATGCCGGAGAGTGGCTGGCGCTTGCCCAGCGAGACGCACGGCGGCTGCCACTGATAGAGGCGCAGCGTCGGCGGCGCGCTGCCTACGGCCACCGCCTCCATGATCGCTTCGTCTATCGCCATATTCCAGGCGCCGGTGCGCGGCGTCGTTTCGATGAGCAAGCGCCAGGTGGCGCGCGGGTAGTTCAAGTGAGTGTGTCGGTCGCCAGTAGATTCAGCCATGCGTTGCCTCTTTGCTGCAATACGTGCCAGGTCTGCTGAGATTATCGCACGTAGATGATATGGGCGGGGAGGCGTGATGAAAGGCAAAAAAGGCAAAAAGAGGCAAGAGGAGCAAAAGAAATCGCCGAAAGATAGCCTCATCGAGGGGGGAAGTGCAGGTGAAGGGGCTATCTTCTGGCGACGGGGCGCTGGACACTCGGTTCTGTGACCTTCGCACCATCAACGATACTGGTTTCCCCTGATAACCAGCTAAAACGCGCATTAGAAAATGCTGAGAAGTATCGCGCCCATCGGCGCCTATGAGAGGCAAACAGAGGAGGCAGGTGGTGCCACCTGCTTCCTCTGCTGATTGCTCATAGAGCGTCAGAACCCACTTGTTGCGGATCGTCAGGCTTTTTTCTCTGGATGGTATGTAAGCAAGACAACGCCTGAACTGAAGGGTCGCGTATTCACGAGCTTCAGCGCAGGCACATCGTTCGCGCCGCCGAAGAGACGCCCACCATTTCCCACAACCAGCGGATACACCCACAGGTGGAGTTCGTCAACCAGGTTGTGCAGCATCAGCGTATGCGCGAGTTGCCCGGCGTCGTACATCAGCAAATCCTGACCGGGTTGCTGCTTCAACGTAGCGACGGCTTCTGCAACGGGCTGCGTGAGCAGATGTGAGTTGGCCCATGCGAGTGGCTCATGCAACGTCGTTGAGGCAACGAACTTTGGCATGCTGTTGATCCGGTCCACAAAACCTGGTGCGCCTGGCGCGTCATCGGCAGCCGTCCTGATGGGCCAGGAGGCGGCAAAGCCCTCATAGGTGTTGCGGCCCATGAGCAGGGCATCCGACGCGAAGAGCAGATCACGGGCGAACTTTCCATGCTCTTCATTCCAGAACTGACCGGACCAGCTTGGATCCTCCATGACACCATCCAGCGTGGTGTAGACGGAAATGACGACTTTTCTCATACTATCCTCCTGTTGCCGTTGGGCTTCACTAGGCTTCAACAGGAGGCATCATAGGGTGACAAAGACGGTAAGGTCTTGCATAAAAACGCAAGTCAATCAGGCTGACCTGCTGGTCGCACTGGCGCGCACGATTTCAGCCGGCGTTCGCCCCAAGAAACGCTTCAGCGAGCGGGTAAGATGCGGCTGATCGAAGTAGCCAAGTTGGTAGATGGTATCACGGATAGGCCGTCCTTGCTCCAAGAGCGCGGCGGCCCGTCGCGCGCATTCGATTTGCTGGATGGCGTTGTGCGTGAGGCCGGTTGCGCGCAAGAAGCGATACTGCACGGTGCGGAGCGACATCTTATGTGGCTGGCCCTGTAACACCGCCTCCACAACCGGATCACGAACAAGCAGACCATCATGGACCAGACGGTCCACAAATGTATCGGCGTTTTCATAGTCTGGAAATTGCCATACCGACCCATACAACCAGAAAGAAGTGTCCGTAACTTCGGGCAGGTTGACATCTCGCCAATCTCTGAGATTTTCCGGTGGCAGATGTGGCATGAATATGCCTGGCTTGAACGAGATGCCCAAAAACTCGCCTTCCGTCCACTGGCATTCGATGGGCGTCGCTTTCGTCTCCGGCCCGCGCACCGTGAACACCGCCTTGCCCTCGTGTCTCGTCACAACCATTTCCCAGTGACTTGCAGCCTGAGAGATAAATGTGCCCGTGCGCTCGCTTTGTGTACGCCAGATACGCTCGACGAACGGCGAATCCGACGGTCTTTCCTCAACGGTAAACCGCATGCTTCTGCCTCCGGGCGTCGCCAGGTTGCAATGGTTGTGATTGTATCAACCGACCGCAGAGCAAATAGTGAATGACTATGGCGCGCCCGTCGCCAGCGCGCGGATGGCGGCGCCGATGACGGCGACGACGGCGATGACCATGATGATGATGTCGCGGCGCACCTGTTTCTGGTCACTATAGACATAGGCCACCGGAATGGCGCCCAGCACGATCAGCCCGTAGACGTAGTGCAAGCCTTCCCCTGGCCGTCCCCCTTGCAGGAAAAGCAATCCACCGAAGATGGCCTGTAGCACGCCGAGGGCAGCGGTGATGCTCAGCAAGATGCGGAAGATACGCTGCACATTGCCAAGTGATGCGGCATTGTTGCGGGCCAGGAAGAACAGGACGATGCCGCAGATCAGCGTGATGCCGGCCACCGCCAGAATAACCCATACCATCGCCTGATGAAGATTCAGGATGAAACTCTGCACGGGCGCTCCTCCGAGAAGTGTTGGAAGTCATGCGCGGGGTAACGACAATATGCGCACTGACTCTGATGATCTGATGAGAACTGTTCACACCGACTATAGCGGCAGCCATCGCTCCGGCGCAATAGGGAATGTACCGTATCTTTGCCTAAGATGCTGGTGATACCATCACTGTATCGCGTACCTGCGCGAATATGCGCGCTGCCGCGTTTTTCGCCTGGCGCAGGCAATCGGGGATGCCGACGCCGCCATAGGCGCAGCCACAGAGCAGCAGGCGCGGCGGAGCCAGCCGTTCGATCTCGCGTACCAGATCGAGATGTCCTACGTGATATTGCGGGCTGGCGTCGCGCCAGCGATAGATGCGCGCGAAACGCGGCAGCGCGGTAATACCCATCAGCGAGCGCAATTCCTGGCGCACCAGCGCCAATAGCTCCGCGTCCGGCTTCTCCACCAGGTCGGGATTGCGGAAGCCGCCAAAGAACACCCGCAGCAACACATCGCCCTCCGGCGCGCGATGCGTAAACTTCTCTGAGGTGACGGTGATGGCGTTGAGGTGCCGATGCTCGCTCTGCGGAATCACCAGACCGAAGCCAGCGAAGGGACGCCGGATATCCGCCGGGTGAAAGGCGAGCGACATCGTGCCGGTGGAGAGATACGGGATGCGTCGCAGCTTCGCCGCCAGCGCCGGTTGCCACTCAGAGAGTAGATCGGCAGCCACGAACGCCTGCGTCGCCAGGATGACAGCATCGGCATCGAGCGCTGTCCCGTCGTCCAGTTGCACCTGATAGCCTGCTGGCTGCCCAGCATTGGGCGTGATGCGCTGCACACGCCGTCCGCTAAGGATATTCCCGTCCAGCGCGGCAGTGAGCGCATCAACCAGCGTGCCCATGCCGCCGCGCAACGTGAGGAACGGGCTGTTACTGCTGCTATTGCTGCTATCATTGGCTGGCGCTTTCTTCTGCATGGCGCGCGTGCCACGAATGATGCTGCCGTATTGTCGCTCGGTGGCGCGAAATTGCGGGAAGGTCGCCAGCATGCTCTGCTCTGCTGGGTCGCCGTTATAGATACCGGACATCAGCGGCTCGGCCAGCCGGTCCAGCGCCTCGTCACCGAGCCGCGCACGCACGAACGCTGCCAGGCTTTCGTCGCCCTGGACATTTCGGGCTGGCAGCGCCAGATCGAGCAACATATGCGCTTTGCCCCAGGGTGAGAGAACCGGCGAGAGCAGGAACGGCAGCCACTTTGCCGGCGTTATCAGTCGCAGTCCCTCCGGCAGCGGAATTGGTTTGCCATGCACCAGCACACTCGTCGCCGGCTTGCGCACGTTGATTGGCAGCAGTTCGTCGCCCAGCCCCAGATCACGCGCGAGGTCGCTGGCCCAGGGCTTCTGCGCCAGGAAGGCATCCGGTCCGCCCTCGATAATGAACTGTCGCTGTTGGCCGATGATATCGGTGCGTATCTTGCCGCCCAGCCGTTCGTCGCGCTCGATCACCAGCGCGCGCAGGGGTATCGCCGCCTCGCGCGCTGTGCGCAGCAGATAATAGGCGGCGCTGAGGCCGGTGATGCCGCCGCCGACGATCACGACCACTGGCGGTTGCGCTGTTGTCATAGAAAATCCTCACCCCCGGCCCCTCTCCTTGCGAGGAGAGGGGAGAGTAGGGGAAATTATGCTGGCAGGCAGCAGCCCTCGTAACAGGTGTCTTCGTTGTCGCCCAGTGTGCCAAGCCAACGCACGGGCGTGCCGGGGCGCACGCGCTCAGCGATCAGCTCGCGGACCATACTGACGAATAGAGGATGCGTGCCGGCGGTGCCAGCGCGAACCATCGTCATGCCCAGTTCTTCGCAGCAGGCCCGCGCCTCGGTATCGAGGTCATAGAGAACCTCGACATGATCGGAGATGAAGCCAACCGGCGCAATCACCACGCTGCTGACATCCCGGCCATGCAGATCGCGCAGGTGGTCGCAGATATCGGGTCCGAGCCAGGGCTGGTGCGGCGAACCGCTACGGCTCTGATACACCAATTGCCAGGGGTGGGCATCACCCTCAACACCTTCCATCACCAGCCGGCATGCCTCGTGGAGTTGCGCCTCATAGCGGCTGGCCTTCGCCATCGCCAGCGGAATGCTGTGCGCCGTGAAGGCGATATGCGCTTGCTCGCGCTGCTCCGCTGGAAGCTGGTTGAGAGCAGTGTGTAACCGTTCGCGGTTGGGGAGGATGAATCCAGGATGATTGTAGAACTTGCGCAGCCTGCTCACCTGCGGAGCCTCCGGCCCGACCTCGGCGCGCGCCCGCTGGATATCTTCGAGATACTGGCGGCAACCGGAATACGAGCTATAGGCGGAGGTGATGAACGCCAGCGCATTGGTGATGCCATCGGCGGCCATCTGGCGCATCGTATCGGCAAGGTACGGACGCCAGTTGCGGTTGCCCCAATAGACCGGCAGCGCCAGGTCATGCGCGCGTAGCTCTTCGTTGAGCGCGGCGATCAGTTGGCGGTTCTGCTCGTTCAGTGGGCTGACGCCGCCAAATGAGGCGTAGTGATGAGCGACCTCTTCTTTGCGCTCCTGTGGTATATTCCTGCCGCGCAGCACATTGTCGAGGAACGGCATTACATCGTCCATGCCTTCGGGTCCGCCGAACGAGACGACGAGTATTGCATCATAGGGGTGCTGTATTTGTTCTGCGCTCATCAGTCTGTCACCTCGCCTGCTCGTTCAGGGTAGAAAACGCCTCAGCCGCCGCTGCAATCGTCTCTTCGATGGTTTGCGCGTCGTGCAGGCTCGACACGAAGGCGGACTCGAACTGTGAGGGCGCGAGATAGACGCCGCGCCCCAGCATTGCGTGGAAGAAGCGTGCATAGCGTGCGGTGTCTGAGCGTTTCGCTGAGACATAGTCCGTGACTGGCGCATCGTTGAAGAAGAAGCCCCACATGCTGCCCGCGCTCGCCACCTGCAACGGAATATCCGCTTTGCGCGCCGCTTCTGCGAAGCCCTGGGTCAGCGCATTCGTCGTCTGCTCCAACTGCGCATAGAATCCTGGCTCGCGGATCAGGCGCAGCGTCGCCAGCCCCGCCGCCATCGCCAGCGGATTGCCGGAGAGCGTGCCCGCCTGATACACCGGACCGGCGGGGGCGACCATACTCATGATCTCCGCGCGCCCGCCATAGGCCGCCGCTGGCAATCCACCGCCGATCACTTTGCCCAGACAGGTGAGGTCTGGCGTGATGCCAAAACGCGCCTGCGCGCCACCATAGGCCACGCGAAAGCCCGTCATCACTTCGTCAAAGATCAGCAGCGCGCCATATTCGGTCGCCAGTTCGCGCAGTCCGGCGAGAAAACCCTCAACCGGCAGCACCATGCCCATGTTGCCGGCTACCGGCTCGACGATGATCGCCGCAATCTGGTCGGGATGCGCCGCGAAGAGCGCCTGCACGGCGGCGAGATCGTTATACGGCGCGCTGAGCGTGTCGCCGGTTGAGGCAGGCGTGACGCCAGGGCTATCCGGCAGGCCGAGCGTTGCCACGCCGGACCCCGCCTGCACCAGAAAGCTATCGGCATGCCCGTGATAACAGCCAGCGAACTTGACCACTTTCGGGCGCTTTGTATAGGCCCGTGCCAGTCGCGCTGCGCTCATCGTCGCCTCAGTACCCGATGAAACGAAACGCACCATCTCCACCGCTGGCATCGCCTGCTGAATCATGGCCGCCAGTTCGCTTTCGAGTGCAGTTGGCGCGCCATAGGTGACGCCGAGCGCGGCCTGTTCGGTGATGGCGTGGACGATTGCCGGATGCGCATGCCCCAGAATCAGCGGACCCCAGGACAACACATAGTCAATATAGCGGTTGCCGTCCACATCGGTGAGCCATGCGCCTGCGCCACGTGCGATGAAGCGCGGCACGCCACCGACGCCGCGAAAGGCGCGCACAGGGCTATCCACGCCGCCAGGGAGCAGACGTTGCGCCTCTACGAAAAGTTGCTCGGAGCGCGTTGTATTGCTTGTATCAAGCGTCATGCCTTCGCCTCCCAGGCTGCCAGTTTGCGCGCCGCTTCCTTTGCGTAATAGGTGATGATGAGGTCAGCGCCCGCCCGTTTGATGCCGGTCAGGCTCTCGAACATCGCCCGCTCTTCGTCCAGCCAGCCGTTCTGGCTTGCCGCTTTGAGCATCGCATACTCGCCGCTCACCTGATAGGCCGCCAGCGGTAGATCGAACTCCTGGCGCGCGGCATGAAGAATGTCGAGATACGGTCCCGCCGGTTTGACCATCAACAGATCAGCGCCCTCATTGGCGTCCAGACGCATCTCGCGCAGCGCCTCGCGCCCGTTCGCCGGGTCCATCTGATAGGCGCGGCGGTCGCCAAACTGCGGGGTGGATTCGGCGGCCTCGCGGAAGGGTCCATAGAAGGCGGAGGCGAACTTGGCGGCGTAGGCGAGAATTGCGGTATCCTGATGGCCTGCGTCATCCAGCGCGGCGCGAATCGCCGCTACCTGGCCGTCCATCATGGCGGATGGCGCGACAATATCGGCTCCGGCCCCGGCGTAGGCAACGGAGGCACGCGCCAGCAGTTCCAGCGTCGGGTCGTTCAGCACCGCGCCGTCTTCCGAGAGGACGCCGCAGTGCCCATGCGCAGTGTATTCGCAGAGGCAGACATCGGCGATGACCACCATCTCCGGCGCCTGCCGCTTGATCGCGCGGATCGCCTGAGGCACGGGACCATTTTCGTCCCACGCGCCGCTGCCAGTGGCGTCTTTCTCGGCGGGAATGCCAAAGAGCAGCACTGAAGCGATGCCAGCCTCGCGCAGTTCGTCTATCTCCGGCGCGAGATGATCGAGCGAGCGTTGCGCGTGCCCTGGCATCGAGGAGATAGGGCGCAAGATATCGCGTCCCTCAACGATGAAGAGCGGCGCAATGAAGTCACTGGCTTGCAGAGTGGTTTCGCGCGCCATACGTCGCAGCGTCGGTGTGCGCCGCAGCCGGCGCGGACGCCTGGCAGGTGATGGTGTAGACATGATGGTATATTCCTCCGCTCGCGCTTTTCGTGGCTTATTGGCTTATCGTGCTTGTGAGCCGACCGTTGCAATCCTCTTGAAATGATCTACCAGCGCCGCGACCAACCCATCCATTGTGTAGCTCTCCGCGACGATGGCGACCTGTATACCCGCCTCGCTGGCCGTCTTGGCGGTGACGGGGCCAATGCAGACAACGGCAGTCCGCGCCAGCAATGCAGGAATGTCGGATGGCCGCATGCCGGACTCGATCAGCCCTTCGCAGAGAAAGCGCACGGTGGATGAACTGGTGAAGGTTACGGCGTCCACCTGCCCGTTGCGCAATAACGCTGCGAGTGGTGCAATGCCCCGCCCCGGTACCGTGCGATAGGCGGCGATTTCATCCACCTGCGCGCCGCGTTCGCGCAATCCTGCGGCGAGCAGCGGACGGGCAAGTTCGGCGCGCGGCAGCAGCATGCGTTGCCCGGCCACATCGCCAATCTCCGCGAGGATGCTTTCTGCGACATAGGCGGTCGGCATGAAGGTGGCGGCAACGCCGTGCGCTGCGAGCGCCTGTGCCGTGGCGGGGCCAATTGCGCCAATGTTGAGGTGTTGCAACATGTCAGAGCCGATGCCCAGCGCGGACAGGCGCGCGAAAAAAATCTCAACGCCGTTGACGCTGGTGAACAACAACCAATTATAGGACGGCAGTTGCACAATAGCAGCGTCGAGTTGGGTAAAGTCTTCAGGCGGCACGATGGCGATGGTCGGGGTGGCGATGGGATGCGCGCCAAGCGATTGTAACCGCTCCATCACGGCGTCGGCCTGCCCTTCTGGTCGTGTAATGGCGATGCTCTTCCCTGCGAGCGGCCGGTTTTCGTTCTCATTTGCTGGCATCGTCGCCTCCTTCGCGTAGCAGTTCCGCGCCACCACTAGCCAGCAGACGTTCCGCCAGCGCCACGCCTAGCGCCGCCGCATATTTTGCTGCATCCTCGTTTTCGCCAAGCGTGCCCCGCTCGGTTCCGCGCACGATGCGGCCATCCAGCGCGCCGAGCAGCCCGGTGATGCTGAGCGCATGATTAGCGATCACTGCGTGCGAGGCAACCGGAGCATGGCAGCCGCCGCCAATGCGCGCCAGGAACGCGCGCTCCGCCAGCACAGCCAATCGTGTCGTCTCGTCGTTGAGGGGCGCCAGCAATGAGGCGATAGCAGGATCGTCGGCGCGAGTTTCCAGCGCCAGCGCGCCCTGCGCCACCGCTGGCAGCATCACCTCTGGCTCCAATATCTCGGTGATCGTTTCGGTCAGGTCCAGCCGGTCAAGTCCCGCTTTCGCCAGCACGACGGCGTCGTATTCGCCGTCGTGTAGCTTGCGCAGCCGCGTATCCACATTGCCGCGCAGGTCGAGTACCCGCGCATCCGGGCGCAGGTGCAGCAGTTGGCAGATGCGCCGGGGGCTGCTGGTGCCGATGCGTGCGCCCTGCGGAAGTTCGGTGAGCCGCAGCCCCTCATGCGAAATCAGCACGTCGCGGGCATCGGCGCGCGCCGGGAATGCTGCCAGCGTCATATCAGAGGGCAGTGTTGAGGGCAGGTCTTTGGCGCTATGCACCGCCAGATCAATTAGCCCACGCCGCAGAGCTTCTTCGATGGCTGCCACGAACAGCCCTGTACCGCCAATCTCGCGTAGCGGACGGTCCAGCGCGACATCGCCTTTCGTGGTGATGTGTTCGATCTGGATATCCAGCGTTGGATGGGCGGCGCGTAGCGCCTGCTCCACCAGCGCCGTCTGCACCAGCGCGAGTTTGCTGGCGCGCGTGCCGATGCGAATCTGCCGTATCATCGTCTTGCTTGTACTCGTCGAACTCATTGGGCGCCTGCCAATTCTGCCAATTCTGCGCTGTATTCGTGAACCAGGTCCACCAGCCGCAGCAGATTATCCAGCGGCGTCTCCGGATAGATGCCGTGGCCGAGATTGAAGATATGGCCGTTGCGCCCGGCTGCCTGCCGCAAGACTGCCTTCGCCTGCTGCTCCACGATTTCCCACGGGCCGAGCAGCACGCCGGGATCGAGATTGCCCTGGATGGCATGCTCAGCGCCGATAACATTCCAGGCGGCGTCCAGTGGGATACGCCAGTCCACACCGATGACCGTGCCGCCCTCATCGCGCATCTGGTCCAGCAGTGTCGCTGTGTTAGTGCCAAAGTGAATCAGCGGCTTGCCGGTGGCGCGCAAGGCTCCCAGGATGCGCTCCGCATAGGGATGGACATAGGTGGCATAGTCGGCGGGACTCAGGCAGCCGACCCAGGAATCGAAGAGTTGCAGCGCATCGGCTCCCGCCTGCGCCTGCGCGCTGAGATACGTGATGGTAATGTCGCTCAGGCGGTTCATTAGCGCATGCCACACCTGCGGCTGCTGGTACATCAGCGCTTTCGTGGTAGTGAAAGAACGCGATCCTTTGCCCTCGATGAGATAAGCTGCCAGCGTAAACGGCGCGCCCGCGAAGCCAATCAACGGCGTGCGTTCGCCCAGTTCAGCTTTTATCAGGCGAATGGCATCCGTGATGAAAGGCGCGTCTTCTTCAGGCGTGAGCGAGCGCAGTTGCCGCAGATCGTCCGGCGAGCGCACCGGCTGGCGAATCACCGGGCCGACATGCTCGACCAGTTCGAGGTCCACACCAACCGCCAGCAGCGGCGTCATAATATCCGCAAAGAGGATAGCAGCGTCCACCCCCAGGCGGCGCACAGGCTGAAGCGTCACCTCGGCGCATAGCTCCGGCTGGCGGCTGATCGTCATGAAGTCGTGCTTTGCGCGGATGGCGCGATATTCGGGGAGCGAGCGCCCCGCCTGGCGCATGAACCAGACGGGAGTATGCTCCACGGATTGTCGCTGGCAGGCGCGCAGGAAGACGCTTGCTTCGCCGGTCATGTTGGTGAGTTTGGTCAACGCCGCTGGCTCCTTCTCGTTCACTGCTCAGCCGATCATTGCCAGCGCCGTGCGCAGCGGTTTATGCACCGCCGTGATGATCGGCGTGTCGCGCAGGGTGTAGCGGCGCGCTTCGGTGTCGCGCAGGTCAATCACCAGCGATTGGAAGCGCGCAAGGTCGTTGGTTTCGTAGGCAACGACGAACTCCTGGTCATCCAGTCCGGTGGCATAGAGCAACACCTGGCTCACGTCGGCGTAGCTGTGGCCGATGCGCATATGCTCGTTCATCATGCCCTGGCGCGCCTCTTTGCTCATCAGATACCACTCGGTCGTCTTGCTGAAAGGATAGACGACGAGATATTGCTTGCGCTGCGCCTCGTCTATCGCCTGCTCCTGCGCGGTGAGGCGGCGCGTGTAGGTGGAGACGCGCGTAAAGCCGAAAAGCGAGTGGGTGGGCCGGAAATAGACGCCGATGCCCGTCTGCAAGAGTTGCGCTGTCATCTCCTGCATCGCGTCCGGCGAGAATCCCTTGCGCCAGAGCAGCAAATCAGCGTCGCTCTTGAAGCCAATCGTGCTATAGCTGTAGGTCGTGATCTCCGGCGCTGCCTCCTCGACGACGCGCGCGAACGCCTCGCGTCCGGCCTCGCGTTTGGCCTGCGGCAAGCGCCGCCATTCATCGTCAGCCTTGAAACAGAGATACTGCGCAAATTGCAGGGCTGGGGTAGCAGTGGTGGATTCGTCGCTCATATGTTCTCCTCGTGAGACTGGGAAAGCTGAAATACGCGGTTCAAGGTCTGCGCCAGTTGTGGCCCATCTGCGGGGTCCTTCAGCGCCATGATCGGGTGATGCAGCAATTTGTTGACGATGGCCGTCGTCAGCGCCTGAATGGTCTGCTGCTCTTCTTCGCTGAGCGTGGGCAGATGCGCCAGCGCGCGGCGCAGTTCGGCGGCGCGAATGTCCTCAGCGTAGGCGCGCAGTTCTCGAATCGTCGGCACAACCGATTGCGCGGCCAGCCACTCCATGAACGCTCGCACCTCCGGCTCGATCAACGCCTCTGCGCTCTCAATTTCCGCCGCACGCGCGCCGTGATTGCGTGCGCTGATCGCCTGCAAGGCGTCTATGTCGAAGAGGTGATCCTGTGGACGATGAAGGCCAGCCGGCTCGATGCCACGCGGCACCGAGAGATCGAGGAAGAGCCGCGCGTGGTCTGGGTGATCTGCTAGTACAGCGCCTTCGAGAATGGCGCGCGTGACGACGAATCCCGGCGCCGCCGTCGCGCAGATAATTACGTCATGCGCGGCCAGCGCCCGCTCCATCTCTGCGAAGCGCCAGGATCGCGCATGATAGCGCTCGGCCAGCGTTTCAGCGCGCTCATCGGTGCGATTGATAACGCTGAGATGCGAGACCTGTTTCGCGCTGAGCAGTTTGAGCGCCAGTTGTGCCATGTGCCCTGCGCCGATCACCAGGCAGCGCCGGTCGCTGAGGTTGCCGAATTGTCGCTGCGCCTGATCGAGCGCGACTGAGACGACCGAGACGGGATGGCTGCCAATGCGCGTCCGCGTGCGCACCAGCTTGCCGCTTGCCAGCGCCCTGCTGACGAGGCGATGAAGCACTTTGCCGGCGGTGCCTGCCTCGTGCGCCGCCGCATAGGCTGCTTTGAGTTGCCCCATGATCTGATCGTCGCCCAGCACCATCGAATCGAGGCCCGCCGCCAGCCGGAAGATATGGCGCACGACGGCTTCTTCGCTGAGCGCCGTCCAGGCGATATCCGTCTCATCAGCGACAGTGTCATGCCAGGTATGCAGGAAACGCTCTAGCGCCTGCGTTCCTTCTGCAATGTCGGGCGCCAGTGCATAGACTTCCACGCGGTTGCAGGTCGAGACGATCATGCTTTCGGCGGCGATGCTGCGCAACTCTTCCAGGGCGCGCGGCAACGTCTCGGCGCTGAAGGTGAATCGTTCGAGGAGGGCTACCGGCGTCGTCCGCTGGTGCGCGCCTAGCATCAGCAGCTTCACGGTCGCCCTTCCTTGTCGCTAACATGGTCGTTCTCGGTTGAAGATGGCGCACCGTTGCCAGTCCGCGCTGACCGCTGATTCTCGTAGCCAGCCAGCGCGCCCAGCAGCACTGCATCCATGAACGCATCAATCTGCTCTTGCAGCGTCGCGGCCTCCGCCAGATCCACTGGATGCGCGATGCCTGCGGCGGGCGCGGTCAACTGTGAGAAAGTGCGGCGAAAGAACAGGAAAGCGTTGACGGTATCGTAGAGACTGATAGACGCATCGAATGCCTCTTTGCCATACGATGTGCCGACGGCGCGCGCCTCGTTGAGAAAGCGGCTTTCGTGGCTGCGGCTATGTACATGCTGGATCAGCAGCCCCAGCAGACGTTGCCCCAGCCCGCGCATGCGCTCAGCAGCAGGGCGCATACTCATGTTGCGGTGCCACTCCTGCTGCACCATCTCTTGCCCATCTGCATTCCAGGACAACTCCCGTGGAACTGGCACGATGGCGGCGCTGCTCGTTCGCGGCATCACGGCGTCTAGCTCCTGCCGAAAGAAACGGCGATGCCCACCAAGCGTGCGATGCACCGGCACTTTCCCGGCATCCGCCCAGCGGCGCAATGTGGAGAGGGAAATGCCAAGTATCGCGCTTGCTTCGTGCAAGCTCAGCCAGTCCTCGCTGGTAGGATTGGGGAGAGATGGCAGAGATGACATGCGGAAAACCTTCTCAAACCTTTCATTTTTCCGTATAGAGGATAGTGAATCCTACGCAAAACTGTCAAGATAGGATGTAAAATACTCCTATAGAAGAGAAGAGCTTCTTTTGCAACTATGGATTGCTGGATGTTTATTTGGGAGTATGCTATTCTTATTATCGTTTAAGTGTCCTATCTGATAATAAGAGGAGAGCTAATGATGAATACCGATAATAAGAATCTCAAGCAAGGTCGTGCTGGGACATATATTCGGCTTGCTTATTCTGAATACCTTGCTATGTTCACGGATGACGAGCTGACACTTCCCAATGAACACCTATAAAAAATTCGCATTGATTCGACGGTGAGGTCTGGTGGTAACAGTTACAAGCAGGCCGGTGGACAATCAAGTATCCGCTGGCCTGCTTGGATTTTCGCTCTGAGCGTTGTGATATTAGCTCAGGCTGCTCATGCCGCCAGCTACCGCACCGGTTGCGCTGGCATCGTGGCCGTTGATGCCCGCGTGTTCCGCCTGTTCCGCCTGTTCCGCCTGCTCAGCGTGTGTGGCTGGCGCTGGCTGCGCTTTGGCTGGCGTCAGCCCTGCGCGCTTTACCGCCGCCGCGATGAACTCGCGGAAGAGCGGATGCGGGCGTGTGGGCCGACTCTTGAACTCTGGGTGGAACTGCGTGCCGACGAACCAGGGATGATCTTTCAGTTCAATGATCTCGATCAGGCTGCCATCTGCGGATTGCCCGCAGAGCGACATGCCAGCAGCCTCCATTGGCTTGCGATAGCTGTTGTTGAACTCATAGCGGTGGCGATGGCGCTCGAAGATGATCGGCTTGCCATACGCCGCCTCCACCTTGCTCCCCGGCGTCAGGCAGCAGACCCACTGGCCCAGCCGCATCGTGCCACCCTTATCGGCGATGTTGCGTTGGTTCAGCATCAGATCAATCACCTTATCATGCGCATCGGGATTGAACTCTGAGCTATTGGCGTCCGCCAGGCCAAGCACATGGCGCGCGAACTCGACCACCGCGACCTGCATCCCCAGGCAGAGGCCAAGATATGGGATATCGCTGGTGCGCGCCAGTTCCGCCGCCTTGATCTTGCCCTCGATACCGCGATGCCCGAAGCCACCGGGAACGACGATGCCGTCCACCGACGAGAGCAGTGGCGCATACTCGGCCCAGGCTGTCTCCAACGTCTCGGAGTTGATCCATTCGATCTGCACATCTACACCATTGGCCCATGCTGCGTGGTGCAGCGCCTCAACCACCGAAAGATAGGCGTCGTGTAGCGCCACATACTTGCCCACCAGCGCGATGCGCACCACCGGCTTCTCCGCCTCGATACGATTGACCAGCGCCCGCCACTCCGTCAGGTCCACCGGATGCGCTTGCTGGATGCGCAACGTCTCTATCAGGAAATCGCCCAGGCCGGCGTCTTCCAGCATCAGCGGCACATCATAGATGCTATTCGCCGTCACCAACGGAATCACCGCGCGCTGCTCGATATTGCAGAACAGCGCGATCTTCTCGCGGATATCGTCGCTGACGGGATAATCCGAGCGGCAGAGAATCACGTCCGGTTGGATGCCAGCGCGCAGTAACTCTTTAACGCTGTGCTGTGTTGGCTTGGTCTTTAGCTCTTTGGTCGCGCCGATGTATGGCAGTAGCGTCACATGCAGAAACAGCACGTCGTCGCGCCCAACATCCTTGCGCAACTGGCGGATCGCTTCGAGGAACGGCTCACCCTCGATATCGCCAACGGTGCCGCCGACCTCGCAGATCACCACGTCCGCGCTGCTGGTATGCGCCAGCGCATGAATGCGCTCCTTGATCTGGTTGGTGATATGCGGAATCACCTGGATGGTGCCACCGAGATATTCGCCACGCCGCTCTTTGCCGATCACCGCCGCGTAGACCTGCCCCGTAGTGACGTTGCTGGCCTGGCTCGCAGCTTCGTCGGTGAAGCGCTCGTAGTGCCCCAGGTCGAGGTCGGTCTCTGCGCCGTCGTCTGTCACGAAGACCTCGCCATGCTGGTAGGGCGACATCGTGCCCGGGTCCACATTGATATAGGGGTCCAGCTTCATGATGGCCACCGACAGGCCACGGCTCTTGAGCAGCCGGCCAATCGAGGCGACCGCGATCCCTTTGCCGACAGATGATGCGACACCGCCAGTTACAAACAAATATTTCGTCATGCGTTGCTCTCCCGAAATCCCCATTGCCGCTGTTTTGTTTGCCACGGTTGGCCTGCTCGCCTCGTTAGCCTCGCTCGCCCCGTTCGTCTTGCCCGCTTTGTTTGCCTTGTCTGTCATGCTGCTCTGCAACCTGCCGTCCATTGTCCGCTAGCTACTACCCAACACATTCCACATCCAGCCCGCCCACATGCGCGGGCCATTTACTCATACGCATTACACACTCACATGTCGCACTACGATGCCGACCACTACTTATCTCAATTGCCCAAAAGAGGAGGGGCCAGGACCCGTATACTGTTGGGTCCCAGCCCCTGCGCTCTCTCTTCATGACTTGTATCCCAGGATCACTACCTGCGTTTCCGCCGGTAAGGTGGCTTTGGTGATGACGACTTTGGGTAGTGGGTCCGTCACCTCCACTCCCATTTCACGGCAGAACTGGTCGAGTGGGTCTAACGCCACCTCGCCCGGTTTATAGGCCGGCGTCGCATAGTGCATGGGCACGACGATATGCGGCTCGATCTGCGCGATGACTTCTACTGCGCGTTCGGCGTTCAGCGAATTGCCGCCGCCAACCGGCACCAGCAGCACATCAGCGCCGCTCAGCGCTTCTTGCGCGCGATCATCGAGCAGCGTGCCGAGGTCGCCGAGATGACAGATCTGCACATCGTCCATCGTGATGAGATAGGCGGTGTTACGCCCCAGGCGCTTGCCGCGCTCCTCATCATGATAGGTTTGCACGCCGGTAATGAGTATCTGTGAAATTTCATACTCGCCCGGCCCTTCCACGATACGCGGGTCGCCGCCGATGCCTTTGACATAGTTATGCCCGAGGTGTTCATGGCTGATGGTCACGATGTCGGCGGAGATGCGACCGAGTGAGTACCCGGTGGAAGGAGCGGGAGGGTCAGTGATGAGTGTTGCGTCTTTACCACGAAGGCGGAAGCATGAATGCCCCAGCCAGGTTAATTCCATGTGTATTGGTCCCCTGCTGGCCCTGATAAGCCATAACGAGATCAGGCGGGGAACTGCCGGCTCATGCGCCCCTGTGCCCCGCCCTAGCGGATAGTGTATCATATTGCTGTTGCCGCTTTCAAGCTCATCAGAGAGAGGTCCTGATGCTTTTGCGGCACTAAAGTGCTGGCGCACGCACAACAGCCTGAAGTTCAAAATAGCCAGAGGCAGTTTCCGGCTTTAGCCGCTCGTCTCGTGCGCCGGCTTATTAAAGCCGCGCAATTGAAGAGGCCAGTACGTTTTCTATGTCTCGTCCATCCGGTGCTTCTCGCCGCAGACTTTCATCAACCTGGCAGTCATTACAGCGAAGGCTGCCACCTACGTGGTCGCAACGCTGGGAGACACTGGCTGCGCTGCGGCGACAGTGCCCTGAGTGGCGCAGGTGGGAAGGATATTGCGCCGCTATCCTGGGCACAGCGCTGGCAACAGCCATCATTGGTGTCATCCTCTCTCTTGTGCGGGTGAGCAACATTTCGCTGGTCTATCTGATCGTCGTTCTCTGGTTGGCCGCCGTCTATGGGCGCGGCCCGGCCATCCTCTCCTCGCTCATCTCCTTCCTGGCGTATGACTTCTACTTCATTCCGCCGCTTCACCGCTTCACGATTGACGACCCGACCGAGTGGGTTTCGCTGGGCGCATTGCTGGCAACCTCGTTGGTGCTGGGCCAACTCACCGCCGCCGTGCAATCGCGGGCGCGCGAGGCCATCGAGAGCCAGCAGCGCACCGCGACACTCTATGCGCTGGCGCAACTCATCGCCTCCACCACCGACCAGGAAGCATTGGTTGCGGCGTTGACCGCGCGAGTGCAGCGCGTCTTTGCGCCCTTCGGTGTCGTGGCCTGCGCGCTCTATCTGCCGGATGAGCAGCGCAAACCGAGGCTGGCGGCGCTGGCCCCGGAAGAGACCCCTGATAGCCAGCGTTCTCCTCTGGCGGCGACACTGCGGTTGGAGGCGCGCGAACACGAGGCGCAGGCCAGCTACGCCTTCACCCGTGGCGCGCCGGTTGGTGGCGCGGTGATGAGCGACCAAGAGTCTTCAGCGCATTTGGCGTCTTCGCCGTCTTCGGCATCTGCAACCTCAAACCTCATTCCGCTCGTTTTCTTCGTTCCGCTGCGTAGCGGCAAGCATATTGTCGCCGTCCTGGGTCTCGTCGGCAGCAGCGACATCCGCCAGCTTATCGCTGGCACGCTGCACACTGGCGCAAAAGAGGGTACGGCGGCCCTGGGAGCATCTACCGCCGCGTTGTCGCCGCAGGCGCGCTTATTCGCAGCCTTCTGCGACCAGATGGCGCTGGCGCTGGACCGCGCCGAACTACAACAGCAGGCCATTCACGCCGAGGCGCTGCGCGAGAGCGACCAACTGAAGAATGTGCTGCTTGGCTCCGTCACCCATGATCTGCGAACGCCGCTGGCTTCGATTATGGCAGCAACGAGCAGTCTGCTGGATGAGCATGTCCAGTGGAGCGAGGCGGACCGGCATGAGTTTCTCGAATCCATCAATTCCAGCGCGGAACGCCTGAACCGGCTGGTCAGCAATCTGCTGGACCTTTCGCGGCTGGAAGCGGGTGTGGCTGAGCCGGAGAAGGACTGGTATCTGATTGGCGATGTGGTGGCGACTGTGCTGGACCGGCTGGACCTGGCAGGGCTGACGCATGACCATACGCTCACCGTCGCCATCCCGGAGACGGTTCCTCTTGTGCCGATGGACCATACGCAGATCGAGCAGGTAGTGACAAATCTGGTGGAGAACGCGCTCAAATATTCGCCTGCCGGCAGCGCCATCCGCATTACGGCGCGTGTCTTGAAGGAGCCAGCGGAACTTGAGGTGCGCGTCAGCGATCAGGGCATCGGCATTCCGGCCAATGAACTCGGCAATATCTTCGATAAGTTTTATCGCGTGCAGCAGGTGCGTCTTCCCTGGTCCACCCGCCCACCGGCGGGCACTGGTCTGGGGCTTGCGATTACGGCGAACATCATCCGGGCGCATGAGGGGCGCATCTGGGCGGAGAGCCAGGTAGGGAAAGGCACCACCATCGTCTTTACGCTGCCCATACCCGCAGATGGCCCGCAAGGGAGGCTGCCAGAGGTTGCATCGCTGGCGCAGGAAACGGTGTACGATGCTCGCGGCAGTGAACTGCCGGCGCACGCTACAGACCGGCTGAAGCCGGAAATAGAGGCCGCAAGCGGACCTGTGGGCTTTAGCCCGTCGCGCGTGCCCCGGCTTTTCAAAGCCGAGAGTGGCACCGGCACACAGGCACCCACGGAGACGGAGGCGCGACATGGCTAATGTGCGGGTGCTGGTGATTGACGATGAGCCGGAGATTCGCCGCGCCGTTCGCACGGGGCTCGCCGGTGCGGAGTTTACCGTGGAGTGGGCGCCGACCGGGCAGCAGGGTATGGAATTGGTGGCGGAGTGGCACCCAGATGTGGTGCTACTGGACCTCTCGTTGCCGGATATTGACGGCATCGAGGTCTGCCGCGAACTGCGCACCTGGACCCAGGTGCCGATCATTGTGCTATCGGTGCGCGGCAGCGACGCCGATAAGGTGACGGCGCTGGAATTAGGCGCCGACGATTACCTGACCAAGCCCTTTAGCATGGGTGAGCTGATTGCGCGCATCAAGGTGGCGTTGCGCCATGCGGCGCACAGCGCGGGCGGCGCAGGCACGGAGGCGCGATTCCAGGTAGGTGCGCTCGTCATAGACTTTGAGCGTCGCCTCGTGACAGTGGATGGCAAGGAAGTGCATCTGACGCCGACGGAATATGAGGTGCTGAAGTATCTGGCAACCAACTCCGGCAAGGTGATGACGCACCGGGTATTGCTGCGCGCCGTCTGGGGACCTGAGTATGAGGATGAAGCCCATTATCTGCGCGTGTTCATCGGCCAACTGCGCCGCAAGATCGAGCCGGACCCCAGCCGCCCACGCTATCTCCTGACGGAACCTGGCATCGGCTATCGCTTGCGTGCCAGCGAGTAGTGGCCATGACAGCGCCAAGAATGTATTAGCGCGATCAGGAGACCGCCGCTCATACTGCTTCGCCGCTCTCTCCTCGTCTCAATGTCCAGGCGATGGAGAAATACTGGCGCGAACCTGCTTCCCTGCGGGCAACTTCCGTGAACGCCCTTGCCTGAGCGGATGCGTCCCAGCGGCCCTGGTGCGCTACTCTCACAGAGCATTGCATATGTTGTGCCATGATACGGCATTGTCCGGACATAGTTTCCCAAAAACAGGATATTGTCCGCACAATGTATGAGAAATGCTGCTATACTATTTCATGGAGTATGCCTCCCTCATTTCCCAACGATGCGAACGATGGTGCTGTTTATTCTCCGCTTCCGCCGTTGAGCCGTGCTGCACAGCAGTGATCGCTACTCTGCTATGTCGCAAGAGAGATATGCAGACGTAGCTTTGCACTACACTAGCCCATCTGTATATGTGAAAATGATATAATGGTGAAACAGGCCAGGGGTGAAGTGAAGATCTCTACCTTCCCCCCAGAAGGGGCGAGCTACTGATGCAAATGGAGCCACCAGAGGGCGGGGCTGCTTCACTCGCAGCAGGAGTGCCTTCCGTAGTAGAGAAGACACCGGTATCGCTGCTGATTGTTGATGACGACGAGGCGACTCGGGAGTCTATACGGCTCGTCTTCGATGACGCCTTTGACATCACTGGTGAGGAACGGTATGTCATCCAGGAAGCGGGCGATGGCGACGAAGCTCTGGCTATCCTCCGCGCGAGCGCTGAGCCGCTGGTGGTGTTGCTCGATGAACTCATGCCGGGACTCACCGGCGAAGAGGTTTTGCGTGCCGTCCTGCGCGACCGCTGCCTGCGTCGCCGACATGTCTTCATTCTCATGTCCGCCGTTCCGCATCTTTCCCGGCGCTTGCGTCTCCAACGATTGCTCCGTGCGCTGTCTATTAAAATGCTACCCAAACCCTTTGCACTTGAGGATTTAGAACAAGCGATTGATCGCGCTCGCCAACGGCTAGAGAACCGGTCTCCCTTCACATGGGTGCCATCACGTTGGCGCCGCTTCTGAGCAGCGGGATTGCCCCTGTAAGGGGGAGCAGGAGGCTCCGCTAGCGCAAAAATCTTTATAAAATCCTGATATCCCCGCTAACACTCCTTTATATTCCCCTGACCACGCCTCAGATAGACTTCTTCAATGGGGTTTGACCCTGGGGATGCGCTCAGATGCTTCCCTTATTCAGTTGCCAGGCAGTGAATCCAGGAAATTCTATGGCGCGGGTGCTACTTGTCGAAGATGACTATTTGCTGCGGCGCGTGATGACACTCAATCTCGTGCGGCGCGGCCACAGCGTGATTGAGGCCGATAGCGTCGCCTCGGCGGATGAAGCGTATCAGGCGTCGCTGGCGCTTGCCGCGCCGTTCGATCTGATCGTTCTCGACATCAATCTGCCGGATAGCACCGGCTGGGATGTGCTGCGCCACCTGAATGCTCCCCCGGATACTGCGCTACCCGCATCCGGGACTGCTGGCGGCGAGACCACTGACCAGCGGGCGCGGCCACCAGTCATCGTGATGACGGCGGTTCACCCCAGCCAGCGGCGTCTGGACGAATTTCACCCGACGGCGCTGCTGCTCAAACCCTTCCCTATCGGCGCGTTGGTGCGCCTGGTCGAACGAGTGCTGTCGCCATCGGTAGCGCACGACGACAACAACCCAGATAACGCCGATAACGCAGAAAACGTGGATGATTCAGGCAACTCCGAGAGCGCAAACGATCCGCCGGATGCCAATAGTGCCTATCAGTCCGCGCTGAACGATGGGTTCTTGCGGCAATAGGGCGCCCGCAGAGGCAGCTATCCAAAAAGCATCCATCAAAAGAGAGGCAACCACATGGCTGATGTCTTGTATCTCGTCGTTACAGCCGCGACATTTATCGTGCTGATTGGCTTTGTATACGCCTGCGCCCGGCTCTAGCTGGCCGGTTCACCTATGAGGAGGCGTCATGAGTTTGGCATATCTCGCATCAATCATGTCAACAGTTGCCGCTGCAAGTAGTAGCGGCGGTGGCTCCATTTCAGGGGTGGAATATCTCCTGACGGGACTTGTTGCGCTGGGGGTGGCGATTTATCTCGCCATTGCCTTGTTGCGTCCCGATAAGTTTTAGCGGTTTTAGCCGTTGTAGCCAGGGTTTTGGCTATGGGGGAAATGGACCAACGCTATGTCGTTTACCTTTAACGGCGTCGCACAGATTCTCGTCTTCTTCGTGATACTCGTCCTCATCACCAAGCCGGTGGGACTTTATCTGATCGCCGTCTTCGAGAAGCGCAAAACCTGGCTCGATCCAGTGCTGCGCCCGGTTGAGCGGCTGTTCTACAAAGTTGCCGGCGTGGACGAGCAGCGCGAACACGACTGGAAGATGTATGCTGTCGCCATGCTCATCTTCAGCGTCATCTCAACGGTGCCGCTCTATATCTTCGAGCGCATACAGAATCACCTGCCGCTCAATCCGGCGGGACAGGGGCCAGTGGACCCTACGCTCGCCTGGAACACGGCAGTCAGCTTCCTGACCAACACTAACTGGCAGAACTACAGCGGCGAGACGACCATGAGCTATTTCACGCAGATGGCTGGCCTCGCCTTCCACAACTTCACCTCCGCCGCTGTTGGCATCATCATTGCCGTCGCCGTGATTCGCGGCTTCACGCGGCGCAGCGCCAGCAACCTGGGCAACTTCTGGGTGGATTTGGTGCGCTGCTGCCTCTATATCCTGCTGCCCATCGCCTTCGTCTATGCGCTGGTGCTGGTATGGCAGGGTGTGCCGCAGAATTTCAACGCCTACACGCATATCGCGGGCATTCAGGGCTTCGCGCAGACGATTGCACAGGGGCCGGTCGCCTCGCAGGAAGCGATCAAGATGATGGGCACCAACGGTGGTGGCTTCTTCAACGCCAACTCCGCCCATCCCTTCGAGAATCCGACGCCCTTTAGCAATCTCCTGGAAATGCTTTCAATCTTCGCTTTTGGCGCTGGACTGATCTACATGTTCGGCAAGCTCTCCGGCAACACACGCAACGGTTGGGCGCTCTTCGGTGCGGTCAGCCTGATCTTCCTGCTGGGCGCGTTCATCTGTCTGGGCGCGGAACAGGCGGGCAATCCGCAACTGGCGAAGCTGGGCGTAAATCAAACTGCGAATGAGTGGTCACTGGCGCAGCCCGGCGGCAACATGGAGGGCAAAGAGATGCGTTTCGGCATCGGCTCCTCCACGCTCTTTGCCACTGTCACCACCGACGCCTCCTGCGGCGCCATCAATAGCTGGCACGACAGCTACACGCCCATCGGTGGCATGGTGCCGCTGGTCAATATCCAGCTTGGCGAGATCATCTTCGGTGGCGTCGGTTCCGGCCTCTATGGTCTGCTGGTCTTTGCCATTCTCTCCGTCTTTATCGCCGGTCTGATGGTTGGGCGCACGCCGGAGTATCTAGGGAAGAAGATCGAGCAGTTTGAGATGAAGATGGCGGCGCTCGCCATTCTAATTCTGCCACTCTCGATTCTGGGATTTACGGCGCTGGCCATTGTGCTGAAGCCAGGCTATTCGGCCATCGCCAACGCGGGACCGCATGGCCTCACCGAAGTGCTGTACGCCTTCAGTTCGATGACGGGTAACAACGGCTCGGCCTTCGCCGGCCTGGGCACGACCACGGTCGGAACGCCATCGTTCGCCTTCTATAACTGGACCGGCTCATTCGCCATGATAATCGGGCGCTTCGCGTTCCTGATTCCGGTGATGGCGCTGGCAGGGTCGCTCGCAAAGAAGAAAATCGTACCGGCTGGCCCGGGCACCTTCCCGACGACAACGCCGCTCTTTACCGGCCTGGTGATCGGCGTCATCTTGATCGTCGGCGCACTGACCTTCTTCCCGGCGCTGGCGCTGGGGCCGATTGTCGAACATCTCTTGATGCTCGCCGGCAAGACGTTCTAAGGCAGGTTTTCATATGATTGACCGTGAAGAGCCGGCTCCGGTGCTTCCACCGGAGTCGCTTCCGGCGGACAATACGCAGGACAGAGATACACATGGGCGCATTGGTAGCCCTGTGGCGAAAGCGCGTCGCCCGCGTCGTGGCGCATCGCTCTTTGACCCGACGATTATGCGCCGCGCCATCGGTGACTCCTTCAAGAAGCTCGACCCGCGCGTGCAGATGAAGAATCCGGTGATGTTCGTCGTCGAAATCGGCAGCGTCATCACCACCATCGAGTTTGTGCGCGCTCTGCTCGACCCAGGATTGGCAGGCGACCGGCTGTTTATCTTCGGCGTCGCCGTCTGGCTCTGGTTCACCGTCCTCTTCGCCAACTTCGCCGAGGCAATGGCCGAGGGTCGTGGCAAGGCGCAGGCCGATACCTTGCGCCGCGCTCGCACCGAGACACTCGCCCGTCGCTTTGTCGTAAAGGGCGCTGAGGTTGTCATCCACACCTCACCGACTGAATCAGTCGCCGCGCCGGAACTGCGCAAAGGCGATCTGGTGCTGGTGGAGGCTGGCGACCTGATTCCCGGCGACGGCGAGGTGATCGAGGGAGTCGCCTCGGTGGACGAGTCCGCCATCACTGGCGAATCCGCTCCGGTGATCCGCGAGAGCGGCGGCGACCGCTCCGCCGTGACGGGTGGCACGCGCGTCCTTTCGGACTGGGTGATCGTGCGCATCTCCTCGAATCCCGGCGAAACCTTCCTCGACCGCATGATTGCGTTGGTGGAGGGCGCCAACCGGCAGAAGACGCCGAACGAAATTGCGCTGAATATCCTGCTCGCCAGCCTGACGATCATCTTCTTGCTGGCGGTGGTGACGCTCGAACCGTTCGCCATCTATTCCGGCGCGCCCGTCTCGGTGACGGCGCTGATCGCCCTGCTCGTCTGTCTGATTCCGACGACCATAGGTGGTCTGCTCTCCGCCATCGGCATCGCCGGCATGGACCGGCTGGTGCAGCGCAACGTGCTGGCGATGAGCGGGCGTGCTGTGGAGGCGGCGGGCGACGTGGATGTGCTGCTGCTGGACAAAACTGGCACGATCACGCTGGGCAACCGCATGGCGAGCGAGTTCATTCCCGTCTCCGGCGTTGGCGAGCAGGAACTGGCCGAGGCGGCGCTGCTCTCCTCGCTGCCCGACGAGACGCCTGAAGGCCGCTCTATCGTTGTGCTGGCGCGCGAACGCTATCACCTGGGCGAGCCGCATCAGGAGAATGGACAAGACGGGCATCCGGCAAACCAGCAGAACATGAACTTCATTCCCTTCAGCGCCACCACCCGCATGAGCGGTGTGGATATATCCGCCGGCGGCTCAAATGGAACTGGTGGCGCGCGCCGGTTGCGCAAGGGCGCGGGCGACGCCATCATCGCGTGGGTCAGCGAAGGAGTGGGCGCTATCCCATCCGACCTGCGGCCCACCGTGGAACGCATCTCGCGCGCCGGTGGCACGCCACTGGTCGTCGCGGAGCAGGCGGGCGCAAATCCGCCGCGTATCCTGGGTGTGATCTATCTCAAAGACATCGTCAAGAGCGGCATGCGCGAGCGATTCGATGAATTGCGGCGCATGGGCATCCGCACGGTGATGATTACCGGCGACAATCCGCTGACGGCGGCGGCCATCGCCCAGGAAGCTGGCGTGGATGATTTTCTGGCGCAGGCGACTCCTGAGACCAAGATGAAGCTGATCCGCGAGCAGCAGAGCGGTGGCAAGCTAGTGGCGATGACCGGCGACGGCACCAACGACGCGCCCGCGCTGGCGCAGGCGGATGTCGGCGTCGCCATGAATACTGGCACGCAGGCCGCCAAAGAAGCCGGCAACATGGTGGACCTGGACTCCAACCCCACCAAGCTGATCGAGATTGTCGAGGTCGGCAAGCAGTTGCTCATCACCCGTGGCGCGCTGACGACGTTCAGCATCGCCAACGACGTGGCGAAGTATTTCGCCATCATTCCGGCGGTCTTCGTCATCACCTATCCGCAGTTGCAGGCGCTCAACGTCATGCGCCTGGCGACGCCACACAGTGCCGTACTCTCGGCGGTGATCTTTAACGCGCTCATCATCGTCGCGCTGATTCCGCTGGCGCTGCGCGGGGTGAAGTTTCGCCCGATTGGCGCGGGACCGCTGCTACGCCGCAATTTGCTGATCTACGGCATCGGTGGCATCATCCTGCCGTTCATCGGCATCAAGCTGATTGACCTGATTCTGGTGGCGCTCAACCTGACGCACTAAGCCAGCGACACCTGGTGTGCGATACAAGAAAGGAACGGAACCGGCAATGGCTCGGAGATCCAATCCATCAAATCACAATAACCCATCACTTCCAACAACAACAGAAGCCGCAGTGGCGACAGCAGAGCCAGCCAGCGTGGCGGAGCAGCAGCCGCAGGAGAAGGGCATGCGCGGCATCCTGCGCCAGTTTCGCCCGGCGATTGTGCTGACGCTGCTCTTGACGCTGCTGCTTGGCATCATCTATCCGCTGGCGACGACCGGTGTGGCGCAGGTGATCTTCCCCTCGCAGGCCAATGGCTCCATCGTTTACGTCAACGGCAAGGCCATCGGCTCGCAACTGATCGGCCAGTATTGGACGCAGCCGCAATATTTCCACGGTCGCCCGTCGGATACGGTCAACCTGAGCGGCACGCCCGCGCCCTATGAAGCCGATAACTCCGGTGGCTCCAACCAGGGGCCGACCAACGCCGCGCTGATTCAGACGGTGCAGCAGCGCATCGCCGAACTCAAGAAAGAGAATCCCGATGTGCCGCCGGGCACGCCCATTCCCGCTGATCTGGTAACGGCATCTGCTTCTGGCCTCGACCCCGATATTTCGGTTGCCGCCGCTTATTATCAGATTCCGCGTGTCGCCAAAGCGCGTGGGCTGACCCAGGCGCAGGTGCAGCAGGTGGTCAACCAGCATATCCAGGGGCGTTTCCTGGGTATCTTTGGCGAACCGCGTATCAACGTCCTTGAGCTGAATCTGGCGCTGGACCAGCTCTTTGGCTCCATTAGCAGCACGAACAACGCTGGCGCTGGGCATACCGCCGATGTTCGCCACTAACAACCTGACGAACGAAGGGCGCATATCACGAAACATCGGGGGAAATCGGAAAACATCCTGTTGGATAAGGCAGGTACGGTAGGCAATGGATAATCTACGGAGCGCAGATGGTGAGCAGACGCGACAGCCGCCCTGTGCTGATGTACACGATATCCAGTCAATGCCGGGTGAGCGGCCAGCCGGTGAGAGACTCTATACTATAGATGAGGCAATTACCGACGCCATCGAGCAGATCAGCGGTGAGCCGTTTCCCGATCCATTCACCGGCGAGCATGAGATCGAGTATTGGATCTGGACGGGCAATCGTCTCGTACCTGCCTCGCCGGATACCGTCGAGCGCCTGCGCCAGCAGGAGGAACTGCTCCGCGAAGAAGCGCGCCTGGCGCGTGAACAACGGCGCACGCTGCCGGTGCGTCTGCGCCAATGGTCCGGCCAATCGTTGCTGCGGGTGTTTGCGGCGATGCGGAGTTGGCGTTCAGGGATTTCGCGGCAGGCTGAGTAACGATGTCATGTATGAGGTAGCGATCAACCATGAAGGATGAGCATAGCCGCGCCGATGGGCGACCGGACCCTGAAGAGCTGCTCGACCGCTACCAACTGCGCCAGCCGCCAGTCACGAGCCAGCCATTGGAAGCGGGGTCACTGGATAGCAGTGGCGCGAAGCCGCTACGTGGGCGATTGCGCATCTATCTTGGCATGGCGGCTGGCGTGGGCAAGACCTACGCGATGCTGAATGAAGGGCACCGGCGAAAATCGCGCGGCGCTGATGTTGTCATTGGCTATGTGGAGACGCACAAACGTCCGCTGACTATCGCGCAGATCGGCGACCTGGAGATCATCCCACGCAAACGGGTTGAGTATCGCGGCATTGCCCTGGAAGAGATGGACACGGAGGCGATTCTCAAACGCCATCCGGCGGTGGCGCTGGTGGACGAACTGGCGCATACCAATGTCCCTGGTTCGCGCCACGCCAAACGCTACGAAGACGTTCTCGAACTGCTCGCGGCGGGGATCACCGTCATTACGACGCTCAACATCCAGCACCTCGAAGGTCTCAACGATATCATCGAGTCCATCACCGGCGTGCGCCAGCGCGAGACGCTGCCGGATTGGGTGCTGGACGCGGCGGATGAAGTGGAGCTGGTGGATATCGCGCCGGAGGCGTTGCGCTCACGGCTGCGGCACGGCAACGTGTACGCGCCAGAGCAGGCGGCGCGCGCCCTGGAAAACTACTTTAGCCAGGGTAATCTCACGGCGCTGCGCGAGCTGGCGCTGCGGCGCATGGCGGAGAAGACCGAGACGCAACTCGAAGCGTTGATGGAGCGCGACGCCGAGGCTGAATCATTGGAGCAGCCGAAGGCGCTGACGGCGACCGAGCGCGTATTGGTAGCCTTCGATGCGCGTGCGCTGGCGCCACATATCATCCGCGCGGGTTGGCGGCTGGCGCGCGGCCTGAAAGCGCCGTTGCTCGCTGTGACGGTGGTGCCGCCGGGCTGGGGTAAAGGCGCGAGCGATGCAAGTTCTGAGAAGCTTCGCGAGTACCTGCGGCTGGCGGAAGACCTGGGCGCCGAAGCCGTCACCGTGGAGGGACGCGACATCGCCGCCACCATCGCGCAGTTTGCCCAAGAGCGCCATGTGACGCAGATCGTCGTCGGACCGCCGCAGCGCGACCGCTGGCAAGAGATGTTACGCGGCTCCGTCATCAACCGGCTGCTGCGTTCGGTTCAGGGCGCCGACATCCATATCGTCTCCAGCACCCCGAAGCACTCGTAGCATGGTAGCATCAGTGAGCCGGTTGACGTACCTATGCCAGATATGCCTACAATGAGGCAGAGCATGAACCTGGCAATGCCGGTCCAGTTCATTTCACGGCCCCGTAGCTTAATGGACAAAGCACTGGTCTTCTAAACCAGTCATCTGGGTTCGATTCCCAGCGGGGTCACCACATTGCTAGACCTGTGAATACGTGTCACATAGATGCCCCACGAAAGCACTTTCGTGGGGCTTTTTGATACAATCATTAGCTGAAGGAGGACATCATCATGAAAACGCTGACGGTGAGGACGGAACGCAAAGATCAGGTGATAGACATCACTGATAGGGTTGAAGCGTATCTCCAGGAGGCGGAGAAGGAGAGCGGCGTCTGCACGGTCTTCGTCGCGCATACCACCTGCGCGCTGACCACGGCGGACCTGGACCCTGGCACAGACCTCGATCTGCTTCAGGCGCTACGCCATCTGCTGCCACCGCTCACCTATCGCCATCCACATGACCCGCAACACGCGCCGGACCATCTGCTGTCGTCCATTATCGGCCCATCAGTGGCGATTCCCTATACGCGCCGCCGCCTACCGCTGGGAACGTGGCAGCGCATCATTCTGGTCGAATTGGATGGCCCGCGCCAGCGCACGATTCATCTCGCCTGCTCATAATCTCAGTGAGGAGAACGCTTCATGCGCCTGTTTCGTTTCGACGCTGCGGTTGGCCGTCCCATCGAGCAATTCGGCAGCGTCAACCTCATGATCTCGCCCATCCAGCGGACCGAGGGACAGGTGCAGATCGGCTGCATGCACATCGGCGCGGGCGGGGTCGTCGGCTCTCATCAGGCGGCTTGCCCGCAACTCTTCCTCGTCGTGCAGGGCGAAGGCTGGGTGCGCGGCGAGGAGCCGGAACATACGCTCATCCACACCGGACAGGCCGCCTATTGGGAGGCGGGCGAGTGGCATGAGTCCGGGAGCGCTGCTGGCATGATGGTGATCGTCATCGAAGGCGACACGCTGGACCCCAGCCAGTATATGCGTGAAGTGACGAGAGGAATAGAGGAGACCGCCGGGTGATTTCGCTTGACATTGCGGGAGCGCGCTTCAATCTGCGCGCCGCTGGCGTCTGCGTGCAGGATGGCTTTGTACTGCTCCATCGCGCTGAGATTGATGATTGGTTCTCGCTGCCCGGCGGACGTGTTGAGATCGGCGAAAGCACTGCTGATGCCTTGCAGCGTGAACTGCTGGAAGAGCTTGGGCCGGAGGCAGGCGCACAGGTTGGACCGCTGCTCTGGATCATCGAGAATCACTTCACGCTGGAGGGCAAGCCGCAGCACGAGATCGGCTTCTACTATCAGTTCACGCTCGGAGCCGCGAGTCCCTGGCGCGACCGCGAGCGCATTCATCGCGGGCATGAGGGGCATCTGACACTGTTTTTCCAGTGGTTTCCGCTAGATGCGCTCGATAGCCTGCCGTTGCCACTCTATCCCTCGCTACTGCGGCGGGCGCTCCGCGATCTGCCCGCGACGCCGCAACATATCATCCACCGCGACGGTGCATCATAAATCTTGGCATCTCATGATTGGTGAGGCAGACGTTTTTGTCTGCATTTGCCAAGGGTGGCAGACAAGAATGTCCACCCTACCGATGGTAGGTGGATTGGTCGCTAGATATGGCCAATGAGCGTGTCTGCCACCTGCTTGATGAGATCGTCCAGCGCGGCCCCATCCATAACGGGTGGTTGCAGCACGAGCCGGTGTACGCCAATCTCCGCATAGCGGCGTGCCGTCTCTGCTGTTACCACTTCCGGCGGGGTGAGGCTAATCTCCAGCTCCCCAAGTTCAGGCGGGCGCTGATAGCGCACAGCGGCTTCACGCAGTTCCGCCAGCGCCTGCGCCGTCTGCTCCACACTCAGCCCCCAGCCATACCAGCCATTTCCCACCTGGACCGCACGGCGGTAGGATGCTGGCCCCTGCCCGCCGATAATCAGCGGCGGATGAGGCTGCTGCACTGGGCGCGGATGTTCGACGACGCCCTCAAACGAGACGAACTGGCCGGTGAATGAGGCAGAGGATTCCTGCCACAGTGTTCGCATCGCCGCGATATATTCATCGGTACGCCGCCCACGTTCTGCGTATGGCACGCCCATCGCCGCTAACTCTTTTGCTTCATGCCCAACGCCGACGCCAACGGTCAGCCGCCCTTTGGAGATGATGTCTATCGAGGTGGGTTGCTTGGCCAGCAGGACCGGTTGGCGTTGCGGCAGCACGATCACCCCTGCTCCCAGCCGGGTGCGCTGTGTCGCGGCTGCCAGATAGGTGAGCGCCACCACCGCTTCGAGGCGCGGCTGGTCTGCGCCGTCCACCGGCAACGCGATATGATCGCCAACCCAGAGCGACTCAAAGCCAACCGCTTCTGCGAGTTGCGCCTGCCTGATGATTGTATCGGGATCGGTGTTCTGCATCCAGTGCAGACCGAACAGCCCTAGCTTCAGCCTGTCAGCCATCTTCACCCTCGTTTCGTTATCACTACTATCGAGAATATCGTGCCGGATGTCTCTATCATTGTTCTGTGAGCGTGGCTTCGACATAGGGAATGACCGTGTGGATGGCGGTTTCGAGGTCCATCGGTAGGGTGGCTCCGGCGGCGCGGATGTGCCCGCCGCCGCCAAAGTGCGCTGCGATGGCTGCCGCGTCGTATGGCGCGAGCGCGCGGATGCTGAGCCGGGTCTCGTTGCCCTTGTTGCTGTCGCCCTCCTTGAAGATGAGAGCGATAGCCACGCCGTCAATATCCATCAGGTAGCTGGCCAGTCCATCATCCATATCGGCGGTTGCGCCAGCCTCCGCCAGATCGCGCTGGCGCACCGATGCCCAGACAATACGGTTCTCTGCCGCGCTGCCCAACGAGCGGTTCAGCACGATACCCCAGAGGCGCACCTTTGCCAGTGGCTTCATGCGATACATCGGCTTGATGATGGTCTCCGGCACGGCGCCGCAACCGACCAGATATGCGCCCGCCAGCAGCGTGCGCGCGGTGGTGGCGTCAAACTCGAAGGCGCGCGTATCGGTAATGATGCCCGCCAGCAGGCACTTTGCAGCATCCAGACTTATCTCGATGCCGCGATTGAGCAGCAGCAGCGTCAGCAGTTCGGCGGTGGCGGCGGAGGCTGGATCAATGATCGTGACCTTGCCGCAGCCGACCGAGGTGATGTGATGATCGAGGTTGAGGATGGTCGCGTGGTCGAAGAACGTCTGATGGCGAGTATAAAGCGCACCATAGCGGCTCAGTTCGCCAGCATCGAGCGCGATGACCAGATCAAAGCGTTCATGCGGCAGTTCTGTGACGACCGAAGCGTGCCCCGGTAGGAAAGAATCATAGTTGGCGGGCACGGGGTCCGCGCAGGCGACAACGCAGGTTTTGCCCAGCGGCGCCAGCGCATGCGCCAGCCCCAGCGCGGAGCCGAGCGCATCGGGGTCTGGGCGCTCGTGCGCCAGCAGCACGATCTGCATGGCGCCAGCGATCAGGTGCCAGGCGGCGGCGGCTCTTTCGTTGTCAATGCCGGTGGCGAGTGCGGCTGCGATAGCCAACTGTTGTGTCGCAGGTGAAATGGTCTGTTTCGTTGTGTCGTCGGTAGTCACTGCTCACTCTTCCTCAACCATCGGCAAAGAGCCACTTTTCCACCAAAGAAATGGCTACAGCAGAGGGTTGGTCCGCTGTAGCCTGAACAATCAACTAGCAATGCGCTCTATTCATAGCTCTTCGCTCCCATGTCTCACTCGTCGGCGCTTCTGGTCGTGACGGCTTCTTTCGCCGGGGCCGCCGTCTCTGCGCTATCCGGGCGGTTGGCGTCGCTGGCGTTCACCTGATTGATGAGGTCGAGCAGATGAACGCCTCTGGCGATGGATTCATCCAGCCGGAAGCTAATCTCCGGCGTATAGCGAATCGTTAGCCGCTGCGCGAGTTCATGGCGCAGAAAGCCGGCGGCATGGCTGAGTGCGGAGAGCGTGGCGCGACGCTCCTGCTCGTCTCCCATGACGCTGACGAAAACTTTGGCATGGCGGAGATCGGATGAAACCTCAACGTCCGTTATGCTTGCGAAACCAATACGCGGGTCCTTCATGCGCATGCGAATCAAATCGCTCAGTTCATGCGTAATGACTTCACCGAGCTGATCCTGTCGCCAATTCTTGGCCATAGTACACCTCCGGGGAATGGACAGCAATAGCCTGTCCGCGACAGCGGGGAGAGTGTCCGCTCTACACATAGCATACCCTGTCGTGTTCACTGAATGCGAACACGACAGGACATATCGCAGCAGCAAAGCGGTTCTTGCAGGCGTTCGTTGCGCCTTTTCAGGCGCTTCAGGCGATCTACAGCTCTACACGCGGACCATACTGAACGTCTCGATGATATCACCGACCTGGAAGTCGTTGTAATCTTCGATGAGAATGCCACACTCGAAGCCTTGCAGCACCTCACGCGCATCATCTTTGCCGCGCCGTAGTGACTCGATTGTGCCGGTGTGGATGACTTTGCCATCGCGCTGCACGCGCACCTGCGCCGCACGAACGAGCTTGCCATCGGTCACACGGCAGCCAGCGATGATGCGGCGTCCGGCTTTGAAGGTTTGCATCACTTCGGCATGACCATCCACCTGCTCGCGGTACACCGGCTCCAACAGGCCCTTCAGCGCGGCGTCAATATCGTCCATCAGTTTATAGATGACACTATAATGGCGGATATCCACGCCCTCGTTGGCCGCGACACGCTGCGCTGCGTCATCCACCTTGACGTTGAAGGCGATGATGATGGCCTTCGAGGCGGCGGCCAGGTGTACATCGGTCTCGCTGACATTGCCCACGCCGTCACGAATCAGGCGCACTTTGAGATTTTCGTCGCCCGCTCGCGAGAGGGTGTGCTTGATGGCCTCAACCGATCCCTGCACATCGGCTTTCACCAGCAGGTTCAGCTCTTTGACTTTGCCTTCCTGCATCTGGATATAGAGCGTATCCAGGGTGATATTCGCCTGCGTGGCGTCGTGCGCCGCCGAGCGCCGCTGCTCCACCAGCGCGCGTGCGGACTTCTCATCGGCCAGCACTTCCAGGTGATCGCCGGCAGCCGGCACCTCGGAGAGACCCAGGATGCTAACCGGCGTGCTGGGCGTCGCCTTCTTGATGCGCGCGCCCGTGTCATCGAACATCGCGCGCACCTTGCCAGAGATCGTGCCCACGACGATGATATCGCCGAGCTTGAGCGTGCCCTCCTGGATCAGCGCGTTCGCCGTGACACCGCTGTTCTTATCCAGCCGCGCCTCGATGATCGTTCCCTGCGCCGGACGGTTTGGGTTGGCCTTCAGGTCCTCCACATCAGCGACCAGCAGGATCATCTCCAGCAGGTCGTCAATGCCAATGTTCTTCTTGGCGGAGACCGGCACACAGATCACATCGCCGCCATACTCTTCGATGACGACGCCGTGGTCTACCAGTTGTTGCTTGACCTTATCGCCGTTGGCGCCGGGCTTGTCAATCTTGTTGAGCGCAATGATAATTGGCACATGCGCGGCGCGGGCGTGGTCAATGGCTTCAATCGTTTGCGGCATTACACCATCGTCAGCCGCGACGACGATCACCGCGATATCTGTCACCTGCGCGCCGCGTGCCCGCATGGCGGTAAACGCTTCGTGGCCTGGTGTATCCAGGAAGGTGACTTTGCGCCCGTTGACTTCCACCTGATAGGCGCCGATGTGCTGGGTGATGCCGCCAGCCTCGCCCGCCGCCACCTTCGTGTTACGAATGGTATCCAGCAGCGAGGTTTTGCCGTGGTCTACGTGGCCCATCACCGTAACGACCGGGGGACGGTGCATGCGGTCGGCGTCGTTGCGTTTCGCGCCGATCTGCGCAGCCTCTGGGCGTATGATGGTTGGTGGTGCGGCAATCTCCGCCTCTTCCGGCTCGAAGCCAAGAGCCGTTGCTACTTTGGCTGCCGCGTCATAGCTTACGACCTGATTAACACTGGCAAAAATACCTATACCAATCAGGTTGCGAATAACCTCATTTACCGAAGAGCCAAGTAGGTCCGCGAGGTCTTTGACCATAATCTGTGGACCAATGGCAATCGGGCCGGTCGGCTTGGGTGCGACAGCGGCTCGTGTACTTGCTCCGCCGTTCGCCCCCCGTCCGCCATGACCGTTACGTCCATTATTCGGACGGTGCGCGCCACCACCGGGCCGGCCACCGTTCCCGCCGCCCGCCGGACGACCCGCTGGCGGGCGACCTGCGCCTGGTCTGGCGGGTGTGCCTGGCCGGGTGGGCGCGCCGGTGCGGTTGCCATTTGGATTCACCGGATTCGATGCGCCGGTACGGGGGCGGGGTGCGCCTGCGCGGACGCCACCGCCGCCATTTGGGCCGCCGGCTGGGCGTGCGGTCGCCGTCGTTTGTTGGCGGGCGGCGGACGCGGGTCGCTCAGCGCTGGGCGATCCACTGGTGGTAGTTCGAGAGGTTGTATCTGGCATTCGGCCCTCCTTATTGGGGACACCCCGACAAAACAACGTAGGCTGGCCTCCTCATTTCAAGAGGAGTGCCAGCCCAACGCGGCGTTGTGTGTTCGATCTGGGCCAGAGATTGGCGACTCGCGCACCAGTGATGTTGTTTCGGCCTGGCGAGCGACCTGGTTAAGCACACATAGCAATGCTCTCATTGCCCCGCGTTGGGGTCTTGTAACCTGGATGACATCAAAAATAACTGGGAAATGCGGGGAGTGGTGGCATCCGCTACCATCGTTCCGTAGTCATTGCATCCTGCAAACGGAAACTCCCCAACCCCACTAGCATGCCGCATTTTCAGCAGATTGTCAAGAGGCGGGCGATGTATTTTAAGGCATCTATAGGCGTAATGGGCCACTTGGATAGACTCATGTATATTCATGAACGTTCATGTGCGAGGAACGTCCGCACGAGGGAAAGCGCCGCAATAGCGCGAGCGTCGCGTAGCTGTCCGCTGGCGATCAGCGCATCACAGGCCGCTAGCGGCACCTGCACCACTTCTATCGCGCTTTTCTCGTCGCCATCCAGCTTGCTGAGAACGAGATTGCGCCCCAGATATAGGTACGTTCGTACCGCCAGATACTTTGACCAGGGCCAGACCTCGCCAAGAAAATCGAGTTGCAACGCTTTATAGCCAATCTCTTCTTGCAACTCGCGGTTGGCGGTTTCAGCGTGCGGCTCATCCGGCTCGACCGCCCCACCAGGGAGAATCAGCGCGGGCTGCCCGAACGCGGCGGACTGTTCGCGGGCGAAGAGGACCACGTTTTCGGTGGTCAGTGCTACGACGAGCGCCTCATTATTGGATGGTTGTATATATTCTTCGCCGTCCGCATCTTTCTCAAGGGAAAACCATTTACTTTCGGCGAAGGTCATTCAGTTACCTCATTTCTATTTTTTCAATGCCCTGAAGATTGCGAGAAGCGCGAAAGGCGGAAACTATCGAGCGGGAACGCAGGCTCTTCGTCAAAGGTGAGCGCCGCCAGCAGTTCACCGATCAACACACCGAACTTGAAGCCATGCCCGGAGAAGCCGCTGCCGATGATGATGCGGTCGCTGCCAGGATACTTGTCTAAAATGAAGTCCTCATCGGGTGTCATATCATACATGCAGCAATCTACAGCCACCAGCTTGCCACGGCTGGCCGAGGGGATGACGCGCAGCATGAAGCGTTGCAGCGCCTCGATATCCTCTTCGTCCGGCCCGTAGGGAACATTGGGGTTGGCAGGAATGCTCCTGCCATCCGAGCCGATCTTGAACCAGCCTGGCCCTTGCATCGGAAATCCGTAGGCTTCAGCCCCCGCGAGAAAGACCGGAAATGTGCCGGGGTTGAAGAACTCTGGCCGCAGCCCCTCGACATAGCACACCTGGCCGCGCACTGGCCGCACCGGCAATGCTAGCTCTGGCACCACATCATGAATCCAGGGGCCAGCAGTGACGACGACCCGGTCGGCGGTCAACTGGGAGCCATCCTGCAAGACGACGCCTGCGCGCTCGCCCTTCTGGAAGACGCGACTAACACGCACACCCTCGCGCAGTGTGCCGCCGCGCGCCCGCAGCCGGTCCGCCAGCGCATGCACACATTCGCTGGCGTGGAGCATGCCGCCGCTGGCATTGTAGGTGATGGCGTCATATTCATAGACGCGGAACTGCGGAAATGCGCGCAGGCATTGCTGGCGCGTCAACTGCACGACTGGCAACCCCTCGTCGTACATGACCTGATAGCCAGGGAGCGTGTAGCCGTCGTCGGCATGGCCCAGCGTCAGCACGCCTGCTTCGGTGTAGAGATAGCGCCCGGTCTCCGCCGCCAGTTCCTTCCACATGTGCAGGCTGCGTCTCACCATTTTGGTGTAGAGCGCCTTCGCGCCGTATTCATGGCGGATGGCGCGCGAGTAGCCATGCGACGAGGCCCAGTCATGTGCAATCGTGTAGCGTTCCAGCACCGTGACATCAGCGCCACGCGCCGCCAGCGCGCAGGCCGTTGCCATGCCGATGACGCCGCCGCCAACGACGAGCGCCGAAGAGTTGTGACCAGTGGGCTGCACAGAGTGCATATGAATTCTTCTCCTATGGCGTATTCAGTGTGTTCAGTATACTCGTTCTGCGCGCACGTTGCTCTCGATGTCCTCAGTGTTCTCAGTGTTCTCATTAGCGTCCTCATCAAAAATGAGGAATATGCGAAGCCCCTCTTGACAAACGCAAGTGCTTCTGGCATAATTGCTTGCAATCGCTTCCGGAAGCGCTTCCGGAATCCCGCCCGGAATCGTTCACAAAATCGTCGTCTCACCGATGGGGGGTGGCGCGTTGGCAAAGAAACCGACGATTGAGGATATCGCGCGGCTGGCGGGCGTTTCTCGCACCACCGTGTCGCGCGTCTTGAATCATCGCCCTGATGTTGACCGCGAAACCCGCGAACATGTCTTGCGGGTTATCGAGGAGCAGCGGTATGTTCCCAGTCTGGCGGCCTCCGGTCTTGCCGGTGGGCATAATCGCCTGATCGGTATGCTGCTGCCAGTGTTTACGTGGCCCACCGTTCCAGACCTCGTGCGCGGCATCACGGATCTACTCAAGCAGACGCCATATGAACTCGTTCTCTATACCTTTAACGATGAAGACCTGCATCGGGATCGCCGCGAGGTGGTCAATCGTCTGCTGGCAACCCAATTGACTGCTGGGATACTTGGCGTCTTCCCTGGCGGATTGGCGGACCAGCTCACCGAACTGTATAGGCAGGGCGTTCCGGTTGTCATCATTGATGACCAGCAGGAGCAGGTCACGCCGTGGATCTGCGCCGATAATGTGACTGGCGCTTACGAGGCAGTGCGCCATCTCCTACACCTCGGCCACCGGCGTATCGCGCATATCCAGGGGCCAGGCGAGTATCTCGTCTCGCACGAACGTCACCAGGGTTACGTGCGCGCGCTCGAAGAAGCCGGTATTACGCCCGACCCCACGCTCATCCTGGAAGGGGATTTCCTTCCACAGTCCGGCTATGTTGCGGCGCAGCGGCTCTTCGATCTGCCACAGGAGCAGCGACCATCCGCTATCTTCGCCTCCGCCGACCAGATGGCTTACGGGGTATTGCGGGCGGCGGAAGAGCGTGGCATCGCCGTGCCGCAGGACCTCGCGCTCGTCGGTTTCGATGATGATGCGCCATCGGCGCATGTGCAGCCGCCGCTGACCACTGTGCGGCAGCCGTCGTTCGAGATGGGACAGCGCGGCATCGAACTTCTGCTGTCAATGGTATCCGCTGCTCAGGAACCTGCCTATGATGAGCCGGTCATCCTGGGCAAATCCCGTCGAGCGGATAGCAGTATCCAACCGCCAGCTCGTATCGAACTTCCTACCACCCTGATCGTACGCGCATCCTGTGGAGCAAGCTACCACGTCTCAGAGGCAAACCGCTCGTGAGGGCACAATCCAACGATGGAGGCTTCCAGATGATTTCAGCAATTCATCATCCACGCTTCGCCCGGCACACCAGGATGGGAGCAACAACGCTGTTGCTCCTGGCGTCCCTTGCGATGGTCCTCGCCGCCTGTAATGGCACGGCCAAACATGGTCCACGCCACAACTTTTTGACGATTGTAGCCAACGCATCGGGTGACTACACGCAGAACTTCAATCCGTACAACACGGCGAACATCACTACCTCGCAGGGGGTGGTCTACGAAACGCTGCTCTTCTTCAATCGCCAGGATGGGTCCATCAATCCCTGGCTGGCCACCAGCTATCAATTCTCAAGCGATCTGACCCAGATCACCTTCACCATTCGCCAGGGCGTCAAGTGGTCCGATGGTCAGCCGATGACCAGCGCCGATGTCGCTTTCACGCTGAATCTGCTCAAAAAATATCCGGCGATGGATGTCAACGGCCTGTGGCAACAGCTTACCAGTGTAACGGCTCCGGACCCGATGACGGTGGTGGTCAAGCTCAGTGGGCCGTTCACGCCGATTCTTTGGTACCTCGGCGGGCAGACCTGGATACTGCCGCAACATATCTGGCAGAGCGTTGGCGATGGCAGCCAGTATGCGGACCCCAACCCGGTCGGTACGGGACCGTATATGCTCAAATCGTTTACGCCGCAATTGATCGTCATGACCAAGAATCCCTATTTCTGGCAGCCGGGCGAGCCAAAGGTGACGGAACTGCACTATCCAGCCTTCGACTCCAACACCAGCGCAGAACTGGCGATGGACGAGGGCAGTGTTGACTGGGCGGGCATTTATACCGCAGACATCCACAAGACGTTCATCAACCGTGACCCGGCGCACAACTATTACTGGTTCCCGCCAAGCGATATCCTGATGCTCTTCGTGAACACAACGAAGTATCCGCTCAACCTGGTGCCGGTGCGCAAAGCCATCAGCGACGCTATTGACCGCAGCAAGCTCTCCAAGATAGCGGAGAGTGGCTATGAGCCGGTCGCCAGCCCAACCGGCCTGGTGTTGCCGTATGACCAGAAATACCTTGACCCGCAGTATCAGGGTCTCCAGTTCACGTTGGATCTCAACGCGGCGGCGCAGGAACTTCAGAGCGTTGGTTTCACCAAAGGGCCGGATGGCATCTATGCCGACAAGAATGGCAAGAAGCTGTCGCTCAACCTGGATGTTGTCTCCAGCTTCACGGACTGGGTGAGTGGTTCGCAGATCATCGCCAGCAACCTCAAGACGCTGGGTATTGATGTACATATCAACACCATCTCGCAGGACGCCTGGACGAACAATCTGACGGTGGGCAGCTTCGACCTTTCGATGTGCTGGACCAATCCTGGCCCGACGCCGTACTTCATCTTCGATGCGCTGCTGCGCAGCACGAACTCGGCGCCCATCGGCCAGCAGGCCAGCTCGAACTATGAACGCTGGATGGACCCGACCACCGATCACCTGCTCGATCAGTTTGCGCAGTCCAATGATCTGGCGACGCAGCAACAGGCGATGGCCGGCATCGAGCAGATCATGGTCAATGACCTGCCCAGCATCCCGTTGCTTAACGAGCCGTACTGGTATGAGTACACCACCACCAGCTACACCGGCTGGCCGGATCCAAAGCATGCCTATGCTGAGCCGTCGCCGTTCTCCTATCCAGACGATGAGGTGGTGCTGCTGCATCTCCAACCAGTAAGCTGATCGTTCGTGTTGTCTCGCGCAGTGCGGAAGGGTTGCGCGCGTGGCTCTTCCGCACTGCCACTCATTATTCGATATCACCCGACATCGCCAGACAACAACTCGACGAGGAGGATCGGGATGCGCCACCTGTTACGACGCCTGGCCTTTTACCTGGTCGCGCTCTGGGCCGCCGTTACTCTCAACTTTTTGATACCGCGCCTTGCACCCGGCAATCCCGCCCAGGCGATGCTCTTCCGGCTGAAGGGAAAGGCGTCGCCACAGGCGATACACGCCATCAACATCTTGCTGGGGATCAATACCCATGACTCTTTGCTTGCCCAATACGGGCAGTATCTCAATAACCTGCTGCATGGCAATCTTGGCGTCTCGATTACCTACCTGCCTACGCCTGTCTCGCAGGTGATCGCCCAGGATTTGCCCTGGACGCTGGTCCTGGTGGGGGTGACGCTGGTCATTAGCTTCGTCGTCGGCACACTGCTCGGCGCGCTCGTCGCCTGGCGCCACGGCTCCAAGCTGGATACAATTCTGCCGCCGGTGTTCACTTTTCTTTCTGCCATTCCCTATTTCTGGCTGGCGCTGATCTTCCTCTATTTCTTCGCGTTTTACTACAACTGGTTTCCCACCTATGGCGGTTATGACGCCGACACGACGGTTCCGGGGTGGAGTCCTGATTTTCTGCTCAGTGCCCTGCAACATGCCATTCTGCCAGCCATCACCATCATCATCGGCTCTATCGCCGGCTGGATACTCGGCATGCGCAATACGATGATTACCACGCTCTCGGAAGACTATGTGCTGATGGCCGAGGCCAAAGGGCTGCCGGAGCGGCGCATCATGCTGACCTATGCCGCGCGCAACGCGATTCTGCCGAACATTACCAGCTTTGCGCTCTCGCTGGGGTTCGTCGTCAGCGGCGCGCTACTAACGGAAATCGTCTTCTCCTATCCAGGTATCGGCTTCGCCCTGCTGCAAGCGGTGGATAATCTGGATTATCCACTGATGGAAGGCATCTTCCTGCTGATCGTTGTCGCCGTGTTGGTGGCGAATTTTCTGGCTGATCTGGCGTATGTCGTTCTCGATCCGCGTGTGCGCCACGAAAGGGGCTAGCGATGGCAGTCATGGAGCAACCCACACCGGCGGTCGCCGGAACACTTGCCGGCAGCGCGCGCGGCATCTGGCGGTTCGTTCTCGCCAATCGCAAAGTGACCATCGGCCTGGCGATCATTGGCTTTTTTGTCTTGCTGGCGCTGCTTGGGCCAGTCATCGTTCACCAGGACCCGGCGGCGCTCAGCGAAGACCTGTTGCAGCCGCCCTCCTCGGCGCACTGGCTAGGTACCACGCCGAGCGGGCAAGATGTCTTTGCGCAGGTGGTCGTTGGCGCGCGTATCTCGATTCTGATGGGCTTTATCGTCGGCGCTGTGACAACGATCATCTCTGTGGTGGTTGGTCTGGTCTCCGGTTACCTGGGCGGCGCAATTGACGAACTATTCTCGCTGGTCACGAACGTTTTCCTGGTGCTGCCCACGCTGCCGCTGGCTATCGTGCTGGCGGCGTACATCAAGTATAAGGGACCGCTAACCATCGGCATCGTCCTCGCCGTCACCGGCTGGTCCTGGGGCGCGCGCGTGATCCGCTCGCAGACGCTTTCGATGCGCAACCGCGAGTTTGTAGCGGCGGCACGCGCCAGAGGCGAAAGCACCTTCCGCATCGTCTTCTTCGAGATATTTCCCAATGAAATTGCCCTGGTCGCGGCGGAACTGCTGGGCACGGTCATCTACTGCATTCTGGCCGAGGCTGGCCTGGAATACCTGGGATTTGGCGATCCTAACACGGTAAGCTGGGGAACGATGTTCTATTTCGCGCAGAACGGTGATGCGCTCTTGCTCGGCGCGTGGTGGTGGTTTCTGCCTCCCGGCATTTGCATTGCGCTCTTGGGGGCAGCGCTGGCGTTGGTCAACTTTGGCATTGATGAGATTGCCAATCCACGCCTGCGCAGGGAGCCACGCCAGAAACGTTCGCTGCTGAAGGCGGCGCTCGGCGTGCCGCAGACGCCACAGAAGACGCAAGAGGAGGCGGCATAATGACGACCGGCTCGATCTATAGTTCATCCGCCGCCAGCTCAAACATACTGGAAGTCAACCATCTCAGTGTGGAGTATGCTGCCGCCAGCGGCACCGTGTACGCGCTGAGCGATGTCAGCATTTCGCTGGCGCGTGGGCAAATCCTGGGGCTGGCTGGCGAAAGCGGCAGCGGCAAAACGACTCTTGGCTATGCCATCACACGCTTGCTGCGCGAGCCAGCGGTCATCACCGGTGGACAGGTGTTGTACTATCCTTCGGACGCCACGCAGCCGGTGGATGTGCTTCAGCTTACGCCATCGCAGTTGCGCGCCTTCCGTTGGAGCAAGCTGTCCATCGTCTTTCAGAGCGCGATGAACGCGCTCAATCCAGTGCTGCGCCTGAGTACGCAGATTGACGATGTGCTGCGCGCCCACGAACCACAGATGAGCGCGCAGCAGCGGCGTGAACGCGCCCACGAATTACTGCGGCTGGTCGGCATTGCGCCTGACCGCATCAATAGCTATCCGCACGAACTGAGCGGCGGCATGCGCCAACGCTCGATCATTGCCATTGCCCTGGCGCTCTCGCCGGAGATCATCATCATGGATGAGCCGACGACGGCGCTCGATGTTGTCGTGCAGCGGGAAATCTTGACGGAGATTGTGCGGCTGCGCGAGAAGCTGAACTTCTCGGTCATCTTCATCACGCATGACCTCTCCTTGCTGCTGGAACTAGCCGATAAGATTGCGATTATGTACGCCGGGCGCGTCGTGGAAACGGCGACCTGCCGCGAGTTGCAGCGCCAGCCGCGCCATCCTTATAGCTATGGCATGCTGCATTCATTTCCCACGCTGCGCGGACCGCGCCACCGCATGACGGGTATCCCCGGCTCGCCGCCGGACCTGCGCGATATCCCGCCAGGGTGCGCCTTTCATCCACGCTGCCCACTCGCCTATGAGTCGTGCAGCACAATCATGCCAACGCTGCGGCGCTCCGCCGAAGAAACACCGGACCAGCTCGTCTCATGCCATCTCTATGATGTGGCGCTCTCGTCAGAGCGTGTGCCAACCAACGCTGACTTCGCCACCAGTTACGAAGCCGCCTATGCGCAGTCTACTTTCAGGCGGCGATGAGGCAAGCGAGACATGCGGGAGAAAGCGATAACGCGCATATGAACACCGATTACCTGAATGCAGATGCTATGACCCAGGCTGCCTCGTCAACTAAACCTTCCGATGAGATGGCGTATACACCGCCGACTGGCCAGCCGGTGTTGGAGACGATCCATCTGCGCAAATATTTCCCGTTGCGCCAGTTCAAGATCACTGGGCCGCGTAGTGTCGTACATGCTGTGGAAGACGCCAATCTCGCGCTCTATCCGGGGCGGGCGCTGGCGCTGGTTGGCGAAAGCGGCAGCGGTAAAAGCACCATCGCGCGCATGCTGGCACGGCTCTACGAGCCAACTTCTGGCAGCATCAATTTTGCGGGCCAGCCAGTCAGGTTGGGTAGCGGCGCAGGTCTGCATGCCTATCGCCGCCAGGTGCAGATGATCTTTCAGGACCCGTTCTCTTCGCTCAACCCTATTCATAGCGTGCGTTATCATCTGAGCCGCCCGCTACGGCTCTATGGCCATGTGCATTCGCGCCGCGAAGAGACACAACAGATATTGGCGCTGCTGGACCGGGTGAGCCTGAGTCCTGCCGAACAGTTCATCCAAAAATATCCGCATCAACTGAGCGGCGGGCAACGGCAGCGTATCGCCATCGCGCAGGCGTTGGCGGTGCGGCCAAAGGTGGTGCTGGCGGATGAGCCGGTTTCGATGCTGGACGTTTCGATTCGCCTCGATGTGCTGAACCTCTTGCTGCGCCTCAAAGAAGAAGAACAACTGGCGCTGCTCTTCATCACGCACGACATCGCCAGCGCACGCTACTTCGCCGAAGACACGATGGTGATGTACGCCGGGCAGACGATGGAAGGCGGGCCAAGTGATGAAGTTATCCTGGCGCCCAAGCACCCCTATACGCAGTTGTTGATTTCCGCCGCGCCCGACCCGGACCGTATCGAGTCCGAAAATGCCGGTATGCCGGAGTTGTCGGCGCGCGGAGAGATTCCCAGCCTCATCAATCCACCCAGCGGTTGCCGCTTCCATCCACGCTGCCCGCATGCCATGCCCATTTGCCGCGAGCGGTTTCCGGGACGCACAGCGCTTGGCGGCGGCCACTGGACCCACTGCTTTCTGTACGGCGAGGGGAACACGAGCGATAGCGCGCACGACGCTGTGGCAACGGCATCTGCTCATACTTCGCCTTCTTCGCCGCCAGCGCCAACCATTTTACCCAACCAATAACGCAAAAGATCAATAGACAGGAGCATCGGTTTCTCATGGCACGTATCAAACTGGCATATATCGGCGGCGGCAGCACTCGCGCCGCTGGCACAATGGCTTCGTTCGTCTGGCAGGGCGAGCAGTTCAACGGTTCAGAGGTGGTGCTGGTTGATCTGGACGAAGAGCGTCTTGCGGTCGTGCGCACCATCACAGAGAAGATGGCGCGAGCGCGCGGGCTGGACCTGACGATTCGCACGACGACCGACCGGCGCGCGGGTTTGCGCGATTGCGACGCTGTTCTCACCAGCTTCCGCCCCGGCGGCTTCGAGGCGCGGTATCTAGACGAGAGCATTCCGCTCAAGCACGGCGTGATCGGTCAGGAGACGCAGGGGCCGGGCGGCTTCTTCATGGCGTTGCGTTCTATCCATATCATGCAGGGCATCATCGCTGATATGGAGGCCGTCTGCCCGAATGCGCGACTCTTCAATTACACCAATCCGGTGAACATCGTCTCTGAAGCGGTGACGCACCATACCGCCATCCCGACGGTTTCACTCTGCGAAGGGCCAATCGTCACCAATCGCAATTATATCGAACTCATCGGGTTGGACCCGGATAAACTGGACGCTATCTCTATCGGCCTCAATCATGCGTCGTGGTCAGTGCGCCATCTCTATGACGGGCAGGATGTTATGCCGCTCCTGCTCGATGGTTACGAGCGGCTGCGCAATGATCCCTCTATCGAGAGTGAAGACCTGCGCCTGCTGGAGCTTGCCTGCGCGATGGGATCGCTGCCCAGTTCGTACTTTCAGTATTACTACTTCAAGGATGAGATTCTGGCGGAGTTGCAGGCCAAGCCGACCACCCGCGCGCAGGACATCATGGCCAGCGTGCCGGACTACTGGGCGCATTACCGTGAGCAGGCCGCACGCGACGAGCCACAGCTCGATCCCGCGCGCTCTCGCGGGGGTATCCATGAACTCGAACTGGGCATTGATGTGATGGACGCCATCTTCAACGACCGCAAGGAACTCTGGTATGTCAACGTGCCCAATCGTGGCTCGATTGCGGATTTTCCCGATGATCTGGTGGTGGAGACGGTGGGCTATGTGGACCGCAACGGCATCGCGCCGCTGGCGATGGGACATCTGCCACGCCATGTGGTCGGGCTGGTGCTGCTACTTGGCGAGTATCAAGCGCTGACAGCCGAGGCCGCCTGGAGCGGCACCCGCGCCGATGCCATTCGCGCGCTGGCGAGCCATCCGCTAGTGCTGTCACTGCACAAAGCCGAGGCGATCTATGACGAGATGGCGGCGGCTCACCATGATTTCCTGCCACAGCGCCTGCTCCACTAGCGGGGAGATAGACAGAACATATGCACTGCGTTTTAGCCGTTGATGGCGGCAATACAAAAACCATCGCCATTGTCGCCGGATTGGACGGCGCTATCCTGGGGGCGGGCCGTGCTGGTTGTAGCGATATTTATAACGCGATTCCAGAAGACGGCATTGCCGACCCGGCGTTGGTGGCATTGGCAAATCTAGAGCACGCAGTCAATGATGCGCTGCACAGCGCCCAGGTTGCGCCAGCGGATATCACCGTCAGCGTGTTCAATATGGCCGGCGCTGACTGGCCGGAAGATATCGCTTTCTGGCAGGATGCCGCGACCATGCGCGGCTTTGGGCGCACGATCATTGTGCAGAACGACGCGATTGGCGTCCTCTACGCCGCTTCGCCGGAGGCCACCGGCGTCTCCATCGTCTGCGGAACGGGCGCAGCGACCGGTGCGCGCGCCGCCGATGGGCGCGTCTGGCACAGCAGCTTCTGGCAGGACGAGGCGCAGGGCAGCACGCATCTCGGCCAGAAGGCGCTCTTTGCTATCTATCGCGCCGCGCTGGGCCTTGAACCGCCGACCTCGCTGACCGACCGCGTACTCGCCTATCTGGAAGTGCCATCGGTGGAAGAGGTGTTGCATGTCTTTCACAATCGCCTACGTCCAGCTTCTATCAGCGTTGACCATCTGACGCCGCTGCTGCTGGATGAGGCGCACGCAGGTGACGCGCTGGCCCTGCGTGTGGTGCAGGAGCATGGTGCGGCGCTGGGCGATATTGCGATTGTTGCAGCGCGGCGGGTGGGGCTGGAAGATACTGCCTATCCGCTGGTGCTGGCTGGCGGCGTATTTCGCCATCCGACGGGCGTGCTGGAAGACGCCATCGTGGCGCGTGTGCGCACAGCCTCGCCAGCGGTGCGTCCGCTGCGCAGCCCCAACGAGCCGGTTGTCGGCGTGCTGTTGGAGGCGCTTGGCGCGGCCCACGTCACGGTTGACCGCTCACTGCTGGACCGGCTGCTCCAAAGCCTGCCAGCGGCTGCGCTCTTCTCCACCGTGCCCGTCTGGTAATTAGTACATTTGTCTAGCCTTTCTCGCGCTCACTGTGATACCGTTAAGTAGCGGCAAGCGACATGAGCGATAGAGAAAGGGCAGCGCAGGTGAGCGATGATCCGGAGGGCGACACTCACGTTCAGCAGGCGGAGGAGGAATGGCTCTGGGGCTGGGACCAGACGCCGGGCATCGTCTCGGTCTGGGCGGAACGCGATGGGCGGGCGTTGCTCTGGCGGCGCGAACCCGGCACACTGCGCCTGTTCCGTGAGGAGCGACGCTTTCGCCCCTGGTTGTTGCTGCCCTCGCTCGCACCGCTGGCGCATCTTGGCGAGCGATTGCAGCCCGAAGGAACAGCAGAGACACCGGCGAAAGCCATCACCTACCGGGAGCTAAGCGGACCCGGCCATCTGCGCTATCTCGTCAGTGCCAGCGATGGGCGCATGCTCGAAACGGCGGTGCTGACTGGCGCTTCCGAGTGGCTGGGACGGCCGGTGACGCGCATCGGTGAGTTTGGTGACGATGACATCTTGCAACTCTCACCGGAAGAGCAATACCTCGTCAGCACCGGGCAGACGTATTTTCGCGGGTTGGCTTTCGATGACCTGCATCGCCTGCAATTCGATCTGGAAACCACCGGACTCGATCCCGCGCATGATCGCATCTTCCTCGTTTCCGTGCGCGATAACCGGGGCCTGGAGCGTGTACTCGATGTCAAGGAGCAAGGACTCGACGGGCCGGAGGCCGAGGCTGATCTCATTCGCCGGCTAGCCGCGCTGATTCGAGAAACCGACCCTGATATCATCGAGAACCACAATATCCAGGGATTCGACCTGCCCTTCCTGGCGGCGCGCGCCGAACGGTTACATGTGCAACTGATGTTGGGGCGTGCTGGTGTCCCTGGTCTGCGTCGTCGCGCCGCTTCGCGTGGCTACGGTCCGGTGCGCAGCGAAGCGGGCGAAACCGAACGCGCGGATTCTCAGGGCGAGCGCGGCGGCAGACGTTACGACCGCTTCATCATCCCCGGGCGCGAGATTATAGATACGCTCGATGCCGTGCGCCGCTACGACTTCGCCGCCCGCGATCTGCCGGGGCATGGGCTGAAGGCGGTCGCCCGCCATTTCGGCCTTGCCACGCCGGACCGCGAATATGTGGATGGTCCACGCATCTACGCCACCTGGCTCAGCGACCCGGAGCGCGTGCGGCGCTATGCGCTGGACGACGTGCGCGAGGTGGATGGGTTAGCGCGGCTGCTCGGTGGCGCAGCGTTCGCGCTGGCGGGGATGGCGCCGCGCCGTTACGAGCGGTTGGCAGATGCGGGGCCAGCCACCGGCATCCTCGATCCGCTGATCGTGCGGGCATATCTGCGCGCGGGCGAGGCGCTGCCCGCCTATTCCGTCAGCGATGGCACACAGCATAGCGGCGCAGGACTCTATCTCTTCGCTTCGGGCGTGGCGCAACATATCGTCAAAGCAGATGTATCGAGCCTGTATCCCTCACTGATGCGCCAGTATCGCATTGGGCCGCGCACAGACCATATCAATGCGTTGCTGGCGCTGGTGGACCGGCTAGTGGTGCAGCGGTTGGCGGCGAAGCAACGCGCCAGGAAAGCGCCGCCAGGTTCGTCAGAACGCTATACCGACGAGGCGCTCTCCGCAGCCATGAAGATTCTCGTCAACTCGGCCTACGGCTATCTTGGCGCGATAGGGTTGACGCGGCTGGCAGATGTGCGCGCGGCGAATGAGGTCACACGGCAGGGGCGCGCCATCCTGGGACTGATCTGCCGCGAACTGGCGCAGCGCGGGGCGACGCTGCTTGAAGCTGATACCGATGGCGTATACTTTTCAGCGCCAGCGGATTGGACGGAGAGCGACGAACGCGCCATTGTCGCAGAGGTGGCCACGCTGCTGCCGCCACTCGTGCGGCTAGAGTTCGAGGGGCGCTACGCGGCGATGCTCTCGCATGAGCCGAAGAACTACGCGCTGCTGCACTACGATGGCACGCTATTGCTGCGCGGCGTCGCCTTCCGTTCCAGCCGGGCCGAGCCGTTTGGCGAAGATTTCCTGCGCCGCGCGATTGGTCGCCTGCTGCTGGATGATGTCGAAGGCGTGCGCGAGGCGTATGTCGAGACGGTGGTGGCGCTACGCAGACGGAGCCTGCCGACAGCGCAGGTGGCGGCGCGGGTGCGGTTGACGAAGACGCCGAAGCAATATCTGGCGGCGCGTTCCGCCCGGCGCGAAGCTGCATACGAGGCGATGCTGCTCGATGGCAACGACCACTGGGAGGTGGGCGAGCAGATCAAAATCTATCGCGCCAGCGGCAACAAAGCGGCGGTTTTGCGTGAGACGCACGAAGGCGAGGCTGCCCGCGACTATGACTCGAACTATTACGTGCGCCTGCTGCGCGAAACATTCGCGGCGCGGATGGCGCGGGCCTTCAGCGCCGAGGACTTTGCCACGCTCTTTGCCGACCCTGAACAGCCCTCGCTCTTCGCGCCGCCCATCGAAACGATTCGCCCGCTTTTGAGTCCCGTGATGCAATTGTCCGATCTCGAACGCGAGTTATAGACCATAGCGCCATCATCAGAGCGCAATCGCCTGGTAAATCTGCAAAACGGCGGCGAGGACGAAGAAGGTGAGCGAGAGATAGAGCAGACGACTTTGCGGAAAATTATCGGCGGCCACTTGCAAGATGGCAACGATGACGCCCACACAAAAAAGAATCAGGAAATAGACGAGCAATCCCCACCCTACTAACGCAAAGAGCGGGATGCCAATTATCAACCCCACAGCGAACGCGATCAGCGAACCAACGCAGCCGACAATGGTAAATGCCAGCGGAGTATCGTTCCCCTGATTTGCGGGATTCACCGGCCTTCTCCAGGTATATTGGGCATTAGAGATGCAATAGGCAATGGCAACGACAGCCGAGCCGATGATGATTTCCGGGCGGGAGAGATGTAGCCCGAACGGCACTTTGCCCTTCGCACCCAGGTAGAGCAGCAGCGTGGCATACGAGAGCCAGGTTAACCCAAAGAGGGCAAGCATATAGAGCGCATAGGCGAAGATGGATTGCGATTGATAGGACTCTTTGCTGCGTCCGAGATTCGGCACGAGCAGGCAGGTGAGAAATCCGACGATAGCGGTCTCCGCCGCCACCAGGAGCGCGGGATCAACCCCATGTGGCGGTTGGAGCGCCTCTTGAATGATCGCAGAGTAGAGATGGTTTGACCACACATCGAGCAGATAGCCAGCCACACCGAAGAGCAGCGCCGCCGGAAGGGCGACGATAAGCTGGCGCAGGATTCCGCCGCGCTTGCCGAGGATGCTGTTGAAGCCGTAGAGACCGGAGAGAAAGCCGAGCAAAAGCGTCGTGACGTTGATGACTCTACTGTTGTGCAATAAAAGCGTCATAATACCCCCCATTGTCATAGCATGTTTGCCACAATATGATCTTCGCCTATCCGCTCACTGTTCGCCGTATTATGCCCTACTTTGGCCGATAGTTCAATGGGAGGATGCTTCTGGATTGCCAGGGAGGTACATTGCACTGCCTTGCGAACAGCTTTCGCATGCGCTATACTCTGAGCCAGGGAGCAGTATACTGGACTTGGGAGCAATGCTTATATGTCAGATGCCGAATCTCATGGTGACAATACCGAAATGAAAGTTTGTACGAGGTGCGGGCCACCAGCACAGCCTATAGAAAATTTCGCCATGCGCAATCGGAAAACTGGTGGGCGGCAATATATTTGTAGGAAGTGCCAGAGCCAGTATGTGCAAGCGCATTATCATGCCAACCGCGCAATGTATATCGAGAAAGCTCGTGTGCGGAACACCAAGCAAACTCAGATAAATGCCGAGTTTATGATTGAATACCTGAGCAACCACCCTTGTGTGGATTGTGGGGAGAGTGACATCATTGTGCTGGAATTTGATCACCTGCGCGACAAAGTTGCTGACGTTTCGGTACTGGCTCGCGGCGGGTACTCTATAGAGGCAATCCAAAGAGAGATTGACAAGTGTGAGGTTGTATGCGCAAACTGTCATCGAAGAAGAACGGCCAGACGAGCGGGTACATATCGGTATCGGCTTAAATAACTGGCGTCTCGTTCTCCTTATGCGCCCGTAGCTCAATGGATAGAGTACGTGATTTCGGCTCACGGGGTTGGGGGTTCGAGTCCCTTCGGGCGCGCCAAATGGTAGGGTTTATGCAAGAGCCAGGAGCGCGATATCTCCTGGCTCTTGACGTATATTGCGAGGGCTGTTCACGCCTCATCTGGCGAAGCCGGTTTCCTGAGCAGCACCCATGCCGCTGCAAGCGAGAGCGCCCAGACCGGAGCCATCGTGATAATGAATGGCCGTAGCGTATCGCTGGCGGAATGCGAATGGCGGTCAAACGCCGCGAATACCAGGATGGTGCCGGCCAGCAACACTATAAACGCCAGTACAACGCCGATGGCGCGAACGAGACGAGCGGTAGACATGCTCAATGCTCCTCGATGTGAGAGAATCCGCTGGATACACCGCAATTGATATACCTGCATCGAGCATACGGAAAAAGTGCCTCACTGTCAAGCACACGATGTCTGATATCCGGCACGCTGATGCCATTGTGCGGTACTCGTGTGTGGCTTCCCATATCTTCACTGGCCGCTGTCTATGTCGCCTATGTGCCAGTGACGATGCTACAATCAGTATTGCCGGGTATAGAGCAAGCGACAGAGAAGGTTCCTGGTGGCAAGGTTGCGCCGCTCACGCTATCGGTGAACTCGCTGGCTGGGAAGGTTTTGGCAAGATCTGCGCTCTTGTAGACGAGAATCGGGCCGACTTGTGGGTCGTTGATAGTACGTTGATAGATGGCATCTGTGGGCATGAAGAGTTTGGCCGCTGTAGTCAACTGCGATTGGCTCCAGGTTTGAGCAACATCAGGGCCGACATGGATGAAATCAAGATGCTGTTGCCCATCGAGGCCGGTTTTTGTGCCACAGAAACAGACAGCACCCTGGCTGCCATCAGGCAAGGTGAAGCTGTAGTGTGCGGTAGGGCCAGTCATCTGTGGATCACCGTAAGCAGCAGTGAAAGCATCTTGGGTACCGCCAAATACAGCGCCAGTGATAATGTGCGACCCGGCTGGGGTGGCAGCAATGGTGGCCGTAGCAGTGGGAAAGATACCAGCGGTTTGATTGGCGACATGGGTGCTGAGCAATTCCAGGACAATGCACAGAGCTAGGACAATCGAAGTTGGAATGGCCGTCCAGGCAATGATAGCGCCAGTGGACATGCCTGGCTTCTTTGGCGGTTGTGGCGGCATCGGTGGCATTGGCTTAGGCTGTGGGCCGTACGCCGATGGATACGTGGGATACTGAGGTTGAGTTGGTGGTTGATAGGGATTCGACGGGTAGGGCTGATTGGGCTGTTGTGGATATTGCGGCGGATAGTACGACATGTCATGCTCACTCCCATTGAGACAAACGGTATCGCTGCATAGTTGTTTAGGAGCAAGGATAGCGTATCGTGAGTCTATTGTCAATTCTGTTCTCAAATGCGTAACGGGCAGCAAAAGAGCGCAGGTTATAGGATGGTTACTCCCGCTGCCTGCGCTCCAACGTTGCCGCTTTATTGTGCAGACGCCGCTACCGATGGCCAGAGGTCGCGGCTGCGGCTGGCGTTGAGCTGGCTGGCCTGCGCCACGAAGTCTGCCAGCGGCACCGCGCCGATGTTCTCGTTCGTGCGCAGGCGCAGCGAGACCGCGTTCGACTCCGCCTCTTTATCGCCCACGACCAGCATATATGGCACCTTCTGCATCTGGGCGTCGCGCACTTTGGCGTTCATGCGCTCCGAACGCCCGTCCACTTCCACGCGCAGCCCCGCCGCGTTCAGCGCCGCCGCCACCTGGTTGGCGTAGCCGGCGTGGCGGTCCGCAATTGGGATGACCACCGCCTGCACCGGCGCCAGCCAGACCGGAAAGTTACCAGCGTAGTTCTCAATCAGGAACGCCATGAACCGCTCCATCGTCGAGAGGATGCCGCGATGAATCATCACAGGTCGGTGCGCCTGCCCATCCTCGCCGATGTATTCAAGGTTGAACTTCTCCGGCAGCGTGAAATCAAGCTGGATCGTCGAGATCGTTTCGTCTTTGCCCAGCACGTTCGCCACCTGCACATCCAGCTTGGGACCGTAGAAGGCGGCGTCACCGATGCCTTCATAGTAGCTGAGGCCAAGTTGGTCGAGCGCCTGGCGGAGCGCCGCCTCTGACCGCTGCCACATCTCCTCGTTCTGCTCGAACTTCACCTTGTCGTTGGGGTCGCGTAGCGAGAGACGATAGCTGTAGTTCTCGAAGCCCATCACCTTGTACGTCTCCTGCACGAGCCGCACAACCCCGATGAACTCGCCAAGCATCTGCTCTGGCGTGCAGAAGATATGCGCGTCGTTCAGCGTCATTGCGCGCACCCGCGAAAGCCCCGCCAGTTCGCCGGACTTCTCCAGCCGGTACATCGTGCCGAGTTCAGCGATACGGATGGGCAAATCGCGGTATGAACGCATCTTCTGCTTGTAGATCTGGATGTGGTGCGGGCAGTTCATCGGGCGCAGCACCAGTTCTTCACCGCTCTCCATCTCCATCGGCGGATACATCGAATCCTGGTAATGCTCCCAGTGGCCGGATGTCTTATAGAGATCCAGCTTGGCGAGGTTGGGCGTATAGACATGCTGATAGCCCTGGGCGCGCTCCACCCCGACGATATAGTCTTCCAGCAGGCGGCGCACCGTCGCGCCTTTGGGCAGCCAGAGCGGCAGGCCCGCGCCAATCTCATCGCTAATCATGAAGAGATCGAGGTCTTTGCCGATCTTGCGATGGTCGCGCCGCCGCGCCTCTTCCAGCCGCTCCAGATAGGCGTCCAGTTCTTCCTGCGTGAACCAGGCCGTGCCATAGAGCCGCTGAAGCATTGGGCGATGCTCGTCGCCACGCCAGTATGCGCCCGCGACGCGCAGCAGCTTGACGGCGCCGATCTCTCCCGTGCTGGCAACATGCGGCCCCCGGCAGAGATCAAGGAATGGCCCCTGCTGGTAGATGCCAACTTCGGCGTCCGGCAGGTTTTCGATGATCTCTACCTTGTACGGCTGGTCGCGCTGCTTAAAGTATTCGAGCGCCTTCTCACGCGGCCATTTGCTCTGCACAAACGGATGATTGGCGGCGATGCTCTGGCGCATGCGCTCCTCGATGGCCGGCAGGTCATCCGGCGTCAGCGGGCGTGGTAGCTCCATATCGTAGTAGAAGCCGTCTTCGATGGCCGGCCCGATGGCGAAACGCGCGCCGGGAAACAGGTCTTGCACGGCCTCCGCCATGACGTGCGCGGCGCTGTGGCGCATACGCTGAATCGGCGTATAGGCGACCGATAAGTTCAATTCTTCTTCGACTGACATACTGATGTGTTCCTTTCGCTGTGAAGCGGACGCATACGCGCCGTGTACGCCGGTTTATGGTTGCGCTGCCACGTTTGACGGACTTGATACGCTTGCTAAAAGGTGCTGGCAATGGACGAGCCGCGTCTCGACGCTTGGCGCGCGGAGCGCCAGCCGCAATTGCCAGGCGAGCGCCGGAACTCGTTCTTCCAGCGCCACCAGCAGGTACAGGGAATCGGGCGCTGGCTCGCCCTGCTGCTGAAACCACCCCGCCGCGATCTGTTGCGCCAGACCGTCGAGCAACAGCGCCGCGCGGTCTGGCTGTCCCGCGCCAAGTAGCGCTGCCGCCCGTTCGATGAGCGCGTTATGGACGCTGTAGATATTATTGGCGGCGAATGGTTGCGCCGCTCGCTCATGGTCAATCTGATGCTGCTGTTGTTGAATGAAGGCTACCATCCCGTGTTGCTCCTCTGTTGTCGCATCTGCTGATATGTTCACTTGCCATACCATTGTTGCTCTTCGAGCCGTCTGACTCAGTTGAGCCTTTCGAGCAGGCGGTGGCGCCGCCGGCGGTTGACCGGCGGAGGAACATGCTTTCTGGCGCAGACGCATGATGGTAGCGTTGCATCATCTCAACCCTTTCTCCGCGTATCCAATAGGCTGCCTGCGAGGCATCTATGAAACTTGCGGGGAAAATACAAAAGCCCCTTCATCCACCTGGGACGAAGGGGCACACAGACCGCTCGTGGTTCCACCCACATTTCGCGCACACGCAAACCGATAGAGCGAAGTGCGCGCTCATTGTTTGGCCGGTAACGGTGGCCTGCCGCGACGCTCTATTCCGCTCTCGCGCTGAGAGGTTTCGACGCCGGGCTAGCGGGTGGTATTCGCCGTATGAGAACCGAGGATGGCTTTCAGCCGCTGACCATCCCTCGCTGCCGGTCCATACCGGGTACTCGTCCCGCTGGTCGCTTTGACACTATGGTTATCATCAGTATATCACGACACAAGCGATGGCGTAAAGCAGTCTAGGAGAATGTACTGCCCGCTTCGATTAGCGAGCGGGTGATTTCAGGCTATCATGCTAACGCGAAAATGCCCATTGCCTTCTTCCCGCCTTTATGCAGACAATAACAGATATCTCGTGTACCGTAACGTGAATCGTACCGATTGATAGGCATTTCAATAGAAGGGCCATCACTTCATGCCAATCACGCCCCTTGTCAGGATACGTACCACTCCTTTGCGTTTGCTTACGACGGTGTTTTGCCTGTTGCTCTTGTTGTTTCTGGCGAGTTGCGATGCCGGCGCCACCACACCCCGCATCTACAGCACCGTGCCGCCCATCTCCAGCAGCGATTGGACGACCTATCATGCGAATCCAGCGCGAACCGGCTATCTGGCGAACATGCCGGACCCGCACAATCTGACGCCCCTCTGGCAACAATCGCTTGATGGAAGTGTCTATGCGGAACCGCTGGTGGTCAACGGGCGGGTGATCGTGGTGACGGAGAACGATACCTTCTATGCGCTGGACGCCACGACGGGCGCTGTGCAGTGGCATACGAATGTCGGTGTTCCAGTCGCGCGTTCCATCTTACCCTGCGGCGACATTGATCCGCTGGGTATCACCGGCACGCCGGTCTACGACCCGCAGACAGGACTGGTCTTTGCTGTGGCCGAGGTGCAGGGCTTCACGCACTTGCTGGTCGGCGTGAACGTGACTACAGGACAGGTCAAGGTGCGCCGCCCGATAGACCCGCCCGGCATAGATGCGCGCGTGGAGCAGGAACGCAGCGCGCTGGCGCTCGCCAATGGCCTCGTCTATGTGGCGTTCGGTGGGCTGGCCGGTGACTGCGGCGATTACCACGGCCTCATTGTCGCCTCGCGCCCGGACGGAACCGGCCCGCTGCTCACCTATCAGGTGCCGACTCCACGTGAGGGTGGCATCTGGACGCCGCCAGGGCCATCCATTGATGCGCAGGGCAATCTCTACGTATCGGTCGGTAATGGCGCTGTCACCCAGGGTGACTGGGATTATAGCGACTCGATCTTGCGCCTCTCGCCGTCGCTGCAACTGGAAGATGGCTTCGCGCCCACTAGCTGGCAACAGGAGAATGCGACGGACGCCGATCTTGGCTCGATGGGACCGGTATTGCTGCCCAATGGCTTGCTCTATGCTAACGGGAAATCCGGCGAGGGCTATCTCTTGCAGGCGAACCAGCTTGGGGGAGTGGGCGGACAGCTTCAGGCGCTGCACGTTTGCGTGGCCTTTGGAGGTGCGGCGGTACGCGGCCAATCGCTCTTCATCCCATGCAGCGACGGCGTGCGCCAGCTCCAGCTCTCCGGCGTACATCTCAGCACCGGCTGGCATGCCGCGCAACAAATCAATGGTTCGCCGGTGGTTGGCGGGCAGACGGTCTACAGCCTCGACTCGTCTGATGGCATCCTCTACGCGCTCGACGCAGCGACGGGTACGGTACGCGCCAGCATCACCGTTGGCCAAACCACCCGCTTTGCTACACCAACGCTTTATCAGAGCAGCATCTTCGTAGGAACACAAAACGGCATCGTCGCAGTAGGCGTCGCCTGATATGTGTGGTTCCTCCTCTCCTCGTGGGAGAGGGGCTAGGGGTGAGTTCAGAGAACCTGCCGCTCTTCGCTCTGGTGTCCGTCTTCGATGCCGGCGAGATGGCCTGTGTCGTTCAGGCGCATGAGAATCGCATAGTAGGGCGACTGGCTGGCATGGCGGCCAGTGTTCGGGCCGATATCGAATTCGGTGATGGCGGTGTTGTCGCGGCGGAACTGCCAGCGCCGTTCCAGGTCCATGCCGAGCAGGTGACAGAGCAAGATGCCAATAGCGCCGCCATGCGTCACCCAGAGGACCGTCTCATTGGGATAGGCTGTGCGCCAGCGGTCAAAGGCGCGCAGCAGACGATCACGGAACTCGATGGTCGTTTCGCCGCCAGGCGGCGCGATGGTCAATGAGTCCGCCTGCCAGCCAGCGGCGCGATCTGGATCGCGTATCAGCACCTCGGCATAGGTCAGGCCTTCCCACTCGCCGAGCGAAATCTCACGCAGGTCGCTATCGAATTGGATGGGCTGGTCGTGGTGGCGTGCAATGGCTTCTGCTGTGACACGGGCGCGCTGGAGATCAGAGGAGACGATGGCATCGAGTCGTTGATTGGCGAGACGCAGCCCCAGCGCCTCCGCCTGCCGCTCGCCCAGCGCGTTGAGGGGAACATCGCTCTGCCCGGTGTAGCGCGCCTGGGCATTGTTCAGCGTCGCGCCGTGGCGCACAATCAGTAGCCGCATAAAATACACATGACCTCTATCGCAGAAGTGAAAACAAATGAAGGACAAGCAGCGCCATCGGCGGCGCCAATATCAATACGCCCAATTCCACCAGTTCGTTGAGCGCACCGTAGGTGTCTCCAGTCAGCCCGCCACCAAGCCGTTTGCTGGCCCAGGATGCCCAGGCGAGCGTAATGACCAGCGCCAGCAGAATGAGCAGTACCAGCAGCGCAGCCGCTTGCGGGAGCGTCCGCGTGAAGAGCGACTGCGCAGCCAACACTAACAGCGCCAGCACTGCGAGCATGACGATAGTGGCGGCGACGAGATGGCGCGCGGTTGCCTGGAATGCCGATCCCACCCCCTGCTGGCGCACATAGGGAAAGCGTGTAACCGCGTAGACGATGCCCCAGCGGCCAAGCGTTGGCGCAACGATCAGCGCCAGCGCCCGCAAGGGCTGTGAGGTCAAGGCGCCGAGCGCGGCGAAGCGCGCAATCAGCAGCAGCGCGCCGCCCAGTGCGCCATATGCGCCAACACGGCTATCGCGCAGGATCGCCAGCCGCCGCTCGACCGAGCGCGCGCCCAGCAGCGCATCGCAGCAATCCACAAAGCCGTCCAGGTGCAGCATGCCCGTCACCAGCGCGGAGACAGCCAGCAGCAGCGCGTCGCGCACCGGCAGCGCCAGCACCGGCGTCAGCGCCCAATCCAGCGCAGCTAGCAGCACACCGATGAGCGCGCCAACCAGCGGAAACCAGGGCAACGCAGGCGAGAGGTCGAAGGCAGCGGAAGCGGCGGCTGTATCGCCGGTAGCGCCTTGGCCATCGGGCAAGGAGATAGGCGCTACCGTCAGGAATTGGAGCGCCAGCAGCAGTCCCCAGCGGCGTTCTGTCGCTGGCAGCGGCAAGGGCTGCTGCTCGTCCGATAGCTGGCGCTCATCTCTCGTCATGGTGCGAATAGCCAAATAGCCAGGCTTAGCGGCGTTTGCGGGCGCCGCGTTTGGCGTTGAGCGCCTCCGGCCAGCGCGTGTGATAGTCGGTGACACGCTCGAAGGCATCGGCCACGCGCAGCAGCCGCGCCTCCTCGAAGGCAGGCGCCAGTAATTGCAGGCCGACCGGCAGCCCCTCGCTGAAGCCGCCAGGAATCGAGATACCAGGGATACCGGCGAGGTTGGCCGGAATGGTGAACACGTCGTTGAGGTACATCGCGTATGGGTCGGCGGTCTTTGCGCCCAGCTCAAAGGCGACCGTGGGTGAAGTGGGACCAACCAGCACATCGAATTGCTCAAACGCCTGATCGAAGTCCTGCTTGATGAGCGTGCGCATCTTCTCGGCTTGCAGGTAATAGGCATCGTAATAGCCGGACGAAAGCGCATAGGTGCCCAGCATGATGCGACGTTTGACCTCGGCGCCGAAGCCATGCGCTCGCGTCTTCGAGACGAAATCAATCAGGTCGTCGGCCTCGCCACGCAGCGCAAAACCGTATTTGACGCCATCGTAACGCGCGAGGTTGGCGCTACACTCCGCCGGCGCGATGATGTAATAGGCCGCGACGCCGTAGCGCGTATGGGGCAGCGAACATTCACCAACCTCCGCGCCCTGCGCCTTCAGCGTCTCGATAGCTTCTTCCACGGCTTGCCGCACGCCCGGCTCCACGCCTTCCACGAAATATTCAGCCGGAACGCCGACGCGCAACCCCTTGATATCGCCGCTGAGCGCCGCCGCGTAGTCTGGCACCGGCGCATCAACTGAGGTGGAATCGAATGGGTCGTGCCCGGCAATTGCCTGGAGCAGCAGCGCGGCGTCGCGCGCGGAGCGTGCAAAAGGGCCGATCTGATCGAGCGACGAGGCGAACGCCACCAGCCCGAAGCGCGAGACACGGCCATAGGTGGGCTTGAGCGCGACGGTGTTGGTGAGCGCGCCGGGTTGGCGCACTGAGCCGCCGGTATCTGAGCCAAGCGCAACCATCGCCTCGCCTGCCGCGACCGCCGAGGCTGAGCCGCCGCTGCTGCCGCCGGGGACGCGCCCCAAATCCCAGGGGTTGCGCGTCGGGAAGAAGGCTGAGTTCTCGGTGGACGACCCCATTGCAAACTCATCGAGGTTCGTCTTGCCCAGGATGACCGCGCCAGCCTCATGCAAGCGCGCGACGACCGTTGCATCATAGGGCGGCGTGAAATGCTCAAGGATGCGCGATGAGCAGGTGGTCGTTACGCCGCGCGTGCAGAGATTGTCTTTGATGGCGATGGGGATACCGGCCAGCGGCCCAAGCTGCTCGCCCTCGCTGCGGCGCTGATCCAGCCGTTCGGCGTCGCGCAGCGCCTGATCGTCCAGCGTGGTGACGAAGGCGCGCACATTGCCCTCCACCTGGGCGATGCGCTCTTGATGGGCGCGGGTCAATTCAACGGCGGAAATCTCGCGGCGGCGCAGTAAATCGGCGGCCTCGCTTACGCTGAGTTGCCATAGTTCTGGCACGGGATCACTCCTGAATCGAGAAAAGATGAGCGTTTGGCGCTATGGATCGGCAAAACGCGGTAGCAGTAGATAAGAAATCAGTCGCGGACGGCGCGCACGCGGATATAGGAATCTTCGTGCGAGGGCGCGTTCTGTACGAGTTCTGCGGTATCGGACCAGGGGACGGCTTTGTCCGCGCGCATCACGTTTTCGAGCGGCAAGATATGAGCGGTCGCGGGCACCTGGCTGGTATCGGCCTCGCTGATGACATTGATATGTTCGAGGATGGCCGAAAGCTGCTCTTTCAACTGCTCGCGCTCCTTCTCCGTCAAGGCGAGCCTGGCGAGCAGCGCCACATGGTCCACGGTTTCGCGGTCAATGCTCATATGTTCCTCTCTCCCACGGTATCGAAATGCTGCACTCGTACTGCAAGGCTAAGCTATTCAGTGCCGTATCTGGAAATCGCTAAAGCTATCGCCTGCCTGGGTCCAGGTCGCGTCTACCCACTCGACCTCCGCCTCCGATGGACCGCGTTCGAGCCGGAGCAGATAGCGTTCCAGTGCGGACCGTTCGCCCTCCGCGACCACCTCAACCGTGCCGTCACCGCGATTGCGCACGTAGCCACGCAGGCCGAGCGCCAGCGCCTCGCGCCGCGAGAAGAAGCGATACCCGACGCCCTGCACGTAGCCATGTGCCAAGGCGCGCAGTTGCGCAGATTGGCCGGATTGCTTAGATAACCCCGACATTATAGCACCTCAGACGAACCGTGCGGCGACAGCGACACCGCACGCCGTTTCATCATAGTGTGTCCGGCGCATGCCGCGCAAGTTCAGGCGTAAGACCGTGATGGGGCACTGACGCACGCTGGTGCAATCGCAGGAATCGCGCTACTGGCCCTGCGCGTCTTTGTCCTCTGGAGCAGCCTGAAAGAATGGCAGCAGTTGATGATAGGTGTTGTTGAGGTAGTCAGGCATCACTTTGGTGTTGCCAAGCACCGGCATGAAGTTGGTGTCACCGTTCCAGCGCGGCACGATGTGCAAATGTACGTGATCGGCTATGCCCGCGCCAGCCACCGCACCCTGATTGATGCCCATATTGTAGCCGTCCGGGTGCATCGCGCCACGGAGCGCGGAGAGGCAGCGTTGCGCTGTGATCATGATATCGGCGAGGACGGTCGCGTCGAGTTCTTCGATGGTGGGCACATGGGCGTATGGCGCAATCATCAGGTGTCCGTTGTTGTAGGGATAGAGATTCATGATGACGAAGCAATGCGCGCCGCGATAGAGCAAGAGGTTTTCTTCGTCGCGGTTCTCTGCCGCCTTCGCGCAGAAGATACATCCATCGTCTTTCTTGTCACCGCTGCCAATATAGGTCATGCGCCAGGGCGCCCAAAGATGCTCCATATGCCGGAATAACCTTTCATGTCGGGAAAATATGCAGGTATGTTAGTGTCCGCCAAACAGCGCAGGCAAGAAGAAGCCCGCGAGGAACGCGATCAAGAACAGCGCCAGGCCAATGAGCACCACTAACTGCATCGTCAATCCCGCGCGTGCGGTCTTTGGCGGCAGACCGGCATACTCAGTAACACTTGCGCTCGCATAGTTTCCCTGGCTCGCACGGTTGGCGTATGGTGGTTGAGAGGCTGCTCCTCGCACCGGCCATTGTGGGGCGGAAGCTGCCTGGTGATAGGGCGTGGGCAGTGGGTCTTCGACAGGCCGCGAGGGCAGCCGTAGCCGGGGCGGACCGACCGGCGCTTCAGGCGTCTCGACGGCGGTGCGGGCAGCTCGTTCCGGCAGGTTGGCTCGTTTTTGCCCTGGCGCGCTGCCAGCAAAGGGGTCCGCCTCGCGCGTGTGGCCTGCGCTGATATGTTCGGGTCCGTTCCAGCTTGGCAGCACCCCCAGCGTCTCCTCCACAGACCAGGCGGCCATCTGCGCAATCGCTTCGCGGGCGGCGCGCAATGCCGGTGGCGTCTGTTCCGAGAGCTTTGGCCGTTCGCTCGCCAGCGCGCGCCCCTCCATCTCCAGCGCCAGCGTCAGCGTTTCCGCATCCTTGATGGCGCGTGAATGGTTGGGCTGTGTGCAGCGTCGCACCAGTTCGCATACGTCGTCAGGCACATCGGGCCGGAAGCGCCGCTTCAGTGTGATCGTCTCTTCTTCCTCGGATGCCGCATCCGTGGCATCTGATGAATCTGATGAATCTGATGTATCCGCTGTGCCCGCCGCTGGCATTGAGAGCATCTGCCAGAGCAAAAGGCCAACCGCGCGCACATCGCCTGCTGGCGTTGCCCACTCGTTTTCAGTGCCTTGCGCATCTACTGGCGCAGGCTGAGCATCGCCTGCTTGAGGTAATGTGGCGGTGATTGCCATGAAATACGCCCTATCCGGTGGCAGCGCGAAATTGTTGATGCGCACGATGGCACGGCGATCAACCAGAATCGCTGAGGGAGTCAGGTCGCCGTGGATGACATTGCGGCTATGGGCATAGGCGAGCGCACGCGCCAGTTGTTTGGCAAGGTCGAGCGCGCGTTCAGAGGGGACGCCGTTGCGCAGATAGAGCGCCAGTGGGCGCGCGGCAACGAGTTCCTGCACGAGAAAGAGCCAGCCCCCGGATTCCACGGCGTCATACGTGGCGACAATAGCTGGGTGTGTTAGTGTTGCGGTGGCCTGCAACGCCGCATGATACACGGCGGCATGTTCGGGGGAAATGGCTTTGACGGCTATTGGACGGCGAAGGATGGTATCCTGACCGCGATAGATGGTGCAGAGCGCGCCATTCTCTAATACGTCGCCCAGTTGATAGCGTTCAGCCAGGAGTATTCCTGTATGGCTCTCTTGAGGTATCAATCCGCTCTCCACCCGCGCGCACGCGACCACTAACCAACCACAACCAACCCGATCCGCTTGCCGCCAGTAGATGAACTATGGCAGCCACAATCACAGGCATTATGCCACGTTGTCCCCTGCCCATACCAGGAAGGGCTATTATGAGACCTCACCCTCTGACCCCCTCTCCTCGCGGGAGAGGGGGAACCAGAGCGACTCACAGCATGTGGTTGCGCCAAACCTTGTAGCAACCGATGAAGTGGAGGGTATTCGTTATTGATCTCGCAAGGCTAGCGCACGCGCTCCCACCAGCGCCGCGAACGGCTCCAGCGTTCCCATGCGTAGCGTAGGAGCGTCGCTGACATGGCCCAGCAGCGCCGCTATGCGCGTGCGTAGTGGTTCGAGCCAGAGATCGCCCGTTTCGGCCAGTGGTCCGCCAATGATGATGAGGTCCGGCGCAAGTAGCAGCGCCGCATTGGCGAGACCGAGTGCCAGCGCATCGAGCGCCTCTACGACGATGGCCTCCGCAATCAGATCGTCCGCACCGGCAAGCTGCACCACCTGCAGCGCGGTCAGCGCCTCCGCTCTGCCGCCGCTGATGGTGAGCAAACGCGCCAGGCTCTCATCGTCGTCACTGGCGCGGCCAATCATGCGGCGCACGAGCGCTTGCGCCGAGGCTATCGGCGTGAGATGCCCATAGCCGCCGCACTGGCAGCGCGGTCCACCCTCCGCCACTGTCTCTATCGTCGTGTGGCCGAACGCTTCTTCTCGCGCGCGATGGCCAATGAGCAAACGCCCGTCGTGAATCGTCGTCGCCGCCACCTCGCGCCCCAGGTGAACATAGAGCAGCGTGCCCGCGCCGCTGGCTGAATCGGTTGCGACGCTGTTCATCATCTCGCCCCAGGCCGCCGCATTGACCGCGCTTTCCAACGTGACACTGGCGCCGGTACGGGCGCTGAGTTCCGCCGCCAGCGGGAAGTTGCGCCAGCCGGGATTCTGCGGCAGCGCAAGCACAACGCCGTTATCGCGGTCCAAATGTGCCCAGATCGCCACGCCCAGCCGCCATGCTGACAATTCGGCTCGGACGGCATCCGGCAGCGAGTTCGCAGGCGCACTATCGGCAACGGCGCTTACGATGAGGTCGTGCAACGCGGCAAGCGTTTCCCCCGGCGTTGGCGGCGTGGCGAAACGGCGATGGCGCCTGCGCGGTCCGGCAGGCGTTTCACAGTAGACGCTCAGCGAGGTGGCGCTATCGGCGATTTCGATGCCGACGGCGCGCTCTGTACTCTGTTGGGAAGATGCGCTTGATTGATCCATGAATTGCCGATATTCGGTGTATTCTTTCTGACGCGCCTGCATCATATGATATTCGAGATTAGGTTCTGTTGACATTTTACCGTAACCAGACGAGCGCGCAGACGAAGTGGACGAAGCCCAGGTAGGAGCGGTCCAACTTGTCGAAACGCGAGAAGATACGGCGAA
>JAJPKE010000041.1 GCA_021323855.1 Chloroflexota bacterium
TACCATGCAGCAGCACCAGGCGCTCTTGCTCGGCGTGACCTTTAACCTCTATCGCCTCCGTTTGTCCTCCTTCCGGCTGTTTGCCCTCTAGGATGTCAACAAGGCCAAAACGCCTCATATATTACGAGGGAGACGGCGTAACCAGGGTGGACCAATCACAATTTCAAAGTGTGCTTTCGCCCAAAGATATCCTGCACTGAGCATGACAAGGCATAGGCCACCCAACAAATAACCGCCCACCACATCGCTGAGCCAATGTTCGCCGAGGTAGACCCTGGAAGGTCCAACTAGCAAAATGAGCGCGATACATACTCCAATGAGGACATTGCGTTGCCACGAGTTGCGGAAATTAATCACCATGACAAACGCTAGGAAGCCATAGAACACCGTATAGTGAAGCGTATGCCCACTTGGAAAACTAGGGCTGGTAATTTGCTGTGCGACATGGACGAGATTCGGTGTTGGCCGATGGCGACCGACCAGAGATTTGAGCGCCGCGCCAAACAAATCGGCAAGGAGGCCGAGCGCCAAAAATAGGGCTTCGATCCGCAGCCGGGCAATCCAGAGCAGGAGTAGGACCAGAGTGGTAATAATGACAGGCACGATGCCAGTCCCAATGAAGGAAACCGCATACATGAGATCCATGAGCAGAGGGGCACGGTTCTCTTGAAACTCACGGGTGAAAGGGAGATCTCCAGGAAGGAGGCTGCTAGTATGAGCGGCAACGGCAAGGACAGACAGGGCAATCACGGCAGCGATACAAACTCCGATCCATAGTCGCCCACGACGTATGACCCGCCAACGGGGGCGTTGTTCGTGTTCGACCTGTTCCACAGCCTTCTCGACAACCTGTCCGCCAGCTTTCACCTGTGATGAAGACCGATTGTGATCGGGCGTCTGTCTGGGATGGAGGCGATTGCTACCCGGGCGATTCGTTTGTTGTAGTTCTTGCTGCAATCGTTGAGCGTGGTCCGGCGTAGGGGGTGGTGTTTGTGACATGGCCTGTACCTTTTCTCTGTTAGATTATGCCAAGCTGTTCGAGATTATCTGCCCTGGCTCCTTACCAGATAAGCTTTCCTTTTGAATCATCCTCGGCTTAGCGACATAACTAATATGATAGGTTATGGTGGCTATGGCAACCACAAAGCACACGGGCTAGCACTGGTGTGGTTTCATGTGGGGGTAACTTAGTTGGTAGAGGCTTGCCTTCCAAGCAGGGCGTCGCAGGTTCGAGTCCCGTCTCCCGCTCCACCTCGAATTGATGCGGTTTCATGCCCCTCATTTTTGCCTGGTGTACCTGCCTGCACAATTTGATGGTTCCTTGCTCCCCACTTGCTAAAGCGATCTTTGGCAAACAGCGACCATTTTTGTTGTCCAGAATAACCCTGCGTAGGCGCTCCTTCCATCCCCTGCCGGTTTATGGCTCTCTGGCAACCCACTCCCGCGCACAGAGGAGAAGGTAAAGATGAGGGTCGCCTACCCGCGCACGGCGGAGACGCAAAGCATCGGCACCGTCATCGTCAGTTCGCCGCCGTTGGCGCCGGCGCGGGCGGTGAGGCGGCGTTCCACCTCATTGAAGACGAGGCGGCGGATGGTGGGGTCGGGAACGATGGCGCGCCAGCCGACCATAAACGTCGTCTGGATGACCGGCGAACGCAGGAAGGCGAGCGGATCGGGGAAGCGCATGACGAAGGTGTCAGTGACCATGCGGCGCACCTCGAAGCCCGCGCGTTCGACCAACCGGCGCGTCTCCTCCACAGTCAGCCGCGCGGCGACCAGTTGGCCGAAGGCGCGCATATAGTCTTCGAGTTTGAGATCACGCAACGTCAGATAATAGGTGTCGAGGAACTCGCGTAGCGCCGATTGCAGCGGAATCGTCAGCAACAGTTGCCCCTGTGGACGCAACAGCCGCCACATCGCGCCCAGCGCACCGGCGCGGTCTGGGAAGCTGGAGAGGCCGAGATTGCAGGTGAGCGTATCGAAGGTGCGCTCCGGCAGGTTGTTCTCCATGATATCGGCGACGAGAAAGGTCACGTTGCGCAGCCACTCATCGCTGGCCTTGCGCCGCGCCGCTTGAATCGCATCTTCCCACACATCTATACCGGCCAGGTCGCAGTCTTGTCCCAGGAAACGCGCCAGTTCCAGCGTCGGATAGCCAGTGCCGCAGGCGACATCCAACACCTGCCAACCGGCATCTCGTGGCAATGTCAAGAAGACGCTGAGCAGCAGCCGTCCGAACGGCGTGGACCATTGCGGCACGATCAACGCGTCATAGAGTTCGACGAAGCCTGGGTCGCGTAGATCATAGGTTACGGTGAGGTAATCGGCAGTTTCGGCGCGGGCGCTGGCCGCCAATCCCGCCGGGCTGAGCGTGCTGCTACCACTGGTCGCTGGCTGCGAGACGACCGGGTTGGGCAGGTCAATCAGCGGATCGCGGCGCAGATCAAGGTCGCGTAGCGCCGGAATATGGCCGGTGTAGCCGCGTTTGGCACGGTCGGGGTCCCAATCGTCCCAGTCGTTGTTGCCGCCACCGCCCAGCGAGCCGAGCGGCGGTATTCCACGAAACTGTGACATCGCTCTACGTTCCCCCGAATCCTACAACGACCTGCCCATCATGAAAGGCGATTATAAGGCGAACGATATATCGGCTCACTTCTTGGGCGTTGAGGTCGGTGAAGCCGATGGCGGGGCAGTTCCGCCTGGTGTGCCGGTACCTACAGGTGTGCCGCCGCCGGTCGCCGCATCAATGGCGAAATAAATCGTTCCTGCCAGGTACGGGTCGTTTGCCTGCGTCCCATTATCACCGCTGGGCAAATCCACAAATACCTTTGCCATACCGAGGCCCACGGTGGGATAGGTCAACGTGAAGGCGACGTTCTGGTCGCTCGTAACCGTGACCGAGGTATTGGTGTTGTTGATGCCAATATCCTGCCCATCGAGGAACCAGTGAATTGAGATGGTGTGTGATTGCCCTTTGGGGATACCGCGCACATTACAGACGACGTTCACCACCTGGCCGACGGTGAAGTGGGAGGTGACGTTGACGGCCACGAAGTTCTTGTCGTGCCCCTCTGCCGTGACGATGTTGCTCACATACTTGTTCTGCGGCCCCGGCGTTGCCACTGGCGTCACTGGCACGTTTGCCGTCGAATAGGGCTGCGCGGTATTCTTGATAACGACCGCTCCCCTAAGGAAATTGGCGATCTGGTTGTGGCCGAAGAAGGCGGCGGCGCCGCAACTGGCAATGCAGACGAGCATCACGCTCAGTACGCCGCTGACGACACGCCAGGAGCCGAGCTTCTTCTTGCGCTTCTCGCCGGTCGCAGGAATATACACCGGGCGACGGATGCCAATGGCGCGCTCTTCCTCGTCGGTCTGCGGGATGCCGGGGATCGCGGGCAGACCAGCGCCAACACTCATCGCGCCAGCATCCATTGGGAGCATGTTATTTGGCGTGGCCACCAGCGCGCGCTCCAGGTCCACTTCCTCATAGCCCGGCGCGGGACGGCGATTGCGTCCGCTGGAACGCATCGGCGGCGCATTGTCTTCATAGCCGCCCTCATCCCAGCCGCCGCGCGGATTGCGCATACGCGAACTGGAGGCATTGCCACCACCCCAGTTTGCACCGGAGCCGCGCCCAACCGCCGGTCCCTGGCCGGTGCGCGCATCGTTTTTCCACTGGCGCATTGAAGAGTACGTACCAGGCGCAGGCGCGCCACACTCAGGGCATGGCCCTGATCGCGGGCGCCGTGCGCCACACTGGTCACACTCCATAGAAAGTCCTCCTCAACGGCTGGTTCAGTGAACCGTATATAAACCGATCTAGTACTAGAGCTACTAGAGCAATGAAATGGGCGGCTCCGTCACGCTAGGCATCACTCGTGGCAGGGGTCGTCTCCTGATCGTATGTCGAGAGTATGCAGTCCGCAGAATACACGGCAGCCAGGAAGGGGTCAAGGAAAACGGCGCTTTCATAGGAGCAATGGGGGACAGCGATGAGAGATAATCATTTGTCGTCTGTGGGCGCACGTGCTACCATGCGTACCATCCGGAAATGTGGCGTTCTCGGCTTTTCATAGCCGGGGCACGGTACGATAGGCTGAAGCCTTGCCGGGCGCGCTCGTTAACGGGCTTTAGTTCAGTAGGTGCGTGAGCTGGCTGTTTACAGCCGCGATATCCGAACGTTGTGAAGGGGAAGGCAGGCGTTCATGGCGGACTCGCAGCAGCACTGGCTGGATCAGCAGGCCATCGAGCGCCTGGCGCAGCATATCCCCTTCGAGACGGACCCGCAGACGAAGGCCGAGTGCATCGAGATGCTGCGCGGGCTGGTGATTCGCTCCGGTCGCGCTATCAACCGCCACGTCTTCGGCTTCGAGGCGGAGCAGGAGTTACGCCGCCTGGGTCTCTGGGAACGCCTGGGTGACGAAAGTATTGGGTAAGCGCCAGTTAAGGAACATCCCTTATTGTCGCTTGCTAATCTTCTGAGAAATAATCAGAATCTAGCCTCTTTACGTCGTAAGTTGTGACCAGTGATACGCCAACATTATGTTCAATCATGAAATGGGCAAGTTCATCCCCATTTATGAGTACAATTTTGGTGTCACTACCCAGCGTATATTCGCGCGCTTCACGCGTAAAATCTGATGTGGTGATAAAGACACCTTTTCTTGCCCGCTGGCCTTGCAAAGCCCCAACAAATTGCTGAACTTCAGGACGGCCAACATTGTTTTTCCACCTCTTTGCTTGGATATAGATGATATCTAATCCCAGGCGATCTTCTCGAATAATGCCATCTATTCCACCATCGCCAGATTTGCCAATCTTCTCGCCAGCATCTTCACGAGATCCGCCATATCCCATAGCAAGCAGTAAATCAACAACCAACTTCTCAAAGAAGTCAGGAGTGTATGCTCCAATCTTGCTGAGCAATTCGGAGGCCAGATTCTGATTTATTTGCTCAATACCTGCTTGAAGCAGGTCGTAAGGTGTCGCTCTAGTTTCGGATGCTTCTAGAACTGTAGAACCATTTAGGCCGGCTGTGATTTCTTCTGGCCTATTCCCATTTAAATCAGCCGCATAAGAAATTTCCCTAGAAGGTGTGTATGCTCTCCTTCTTTGAAGGAATTCTATGAATTCAGGGAAATTTCTGAGCTCCTTGTTAGGTTCTGTTGACATTTTACCGTAACCAGACGAGCGCGCAGACGAAGTGGACGAAGCCCAGGTAGGAGCGGTCCAACTTGTCGAAACGCGAGAAGATACGGCGAA